>JAGXRK010000019.1 GCA_018335755.1 Ignavibacterium sp.
AGGAGAGATCTCAGAGATTTCTCTGCTGGTCGAAATGACAATTGTTTTGTGTCATCTCGACGAATGAAATGAGGAGAGATCTCTGAGATTTCTCTGCTGGTCGAAATGACAACGATTCTTTTGTGTCATCTCGACGAATGAAATGAGGAGAGATCTCTGAGATTTCTCTGCTGGTCGAAATGACAACGATTCTTTTGTGTCATCTCGACGATTGGAATGAGGAGAGATCTGAACAACTCACAAGATTTCTCTCTTCGTTCGAAATGACAATGACTTTTTTTGTCATCTCTACTGACGGCTATGGGAACTACTTATTTTTTGTTTGATAAAAGAAAAGTTTTAAAATTACTATAAACAGGCACATTTAACTGCTTAAGTCTTGCCTCATCCTGATGACCATCAGCAATAATTATTACATTAATGCCGAGTGCATCAGCTACTTCTTTATCGTGAATGGTATCCCCTATTAAAACTGTTTCTTCCTTCTTATAAGGCAAATCCTGAATAAGTTTCTCGCCAATTCCCAGCTTGCCGCCTGCATAAATATTATCTAATCCTGCAACTTTTTCAAAGTAATTTTTAATATTAAAGTGATCAATTATTTCAGTTAGGGTTTTATGATGATAAGCAGAAAGTATTGAATGTGTTACATTATTATTACTGAAAAAATCCAGGCCTTTCATTACACCATCGTAAAGATCACATTCATATTTACGCTGTTCATATAACTCCATAAAGATCCTACCCAGAACTTCAAAGGATTCAGTCTTAAAATCAATACCGGCTTTTATATAATAATCACTAACAGGAAATGTGAAGATTTCACGATACCTTTCTGTTGTTAAAACCGGCAGGTTAAATCGTTTCAGTAAATTATTCATAACATCTCTGCATAAAATAACATCATTGAGTAAGGTGCCGTTCCAGTCCCAGATAATATGCTTTATAGTGCCGTTAATCATTTGCTGCCCTTTAACAAATTACAGAATTCGTAAATAATCTCCGCTGTCAAACCCCAGATAATATCAGGTGTTGTTTTGTAAACCAATACTCTGTATTTACCATTACGCCAGGGTTTTGAGTAAAATTCAGGTAATCCTAATTCCTGCACAGGCAGAAGTTTTATTTCATTACCATATTCATCTTTGTCAAGAGTATGAATTTCCAACCGTGAGTAAAATACATCAGGTTCATTTTCAAGAAAATAGTTTAATGGCACTGTGAAAACTTTCTCAACTTCAGTGCTGTCACAATTTATTTCGGAAAGGGATTTGATCAATAAAAAACCAACGTAAACATCTATGGTCAATCCCATCGGTGCTACCAGCGTACCAAATTTATTAATGATATTTACTTTGTCTGCCTCTAAACCCAATTCTTCGCAGGTTTCTCTGATTGCAGTCTGCTCAAAGTAATTATCTAAAACTGGATCAAATTGGCCACCCGGAAAACTTACTTCCCCTCCCTGTCTTATTGCTGCAGAACGTTTTTCAAATAATATGTGAATTTCATTACCTTTCTCTATTAAGGGAATGAGTACTGCAGTATTTAAATATTTATTCTTTCCTATTATATCAGGCGCGGATGTGAGCCGGTTTTTTATCTCATTTAAGTAGTTTATACTCAATTTTATTTTTTCCTCAGTTGCAAATATAAAAAAAATGATCGGGTAGATTTTTGAATAAGTAATCCTATTTTGAATTGTATTCCTGAACTGTTTCAATCATAGCTATATAATTTTCGAACTTAACATACTCTGGAATTGAATTGCCTGAGCCAACACAGTATCCTCCCCTGTCTCCTATCTTTTCTATGTTATCAAACACATTCTTTTTTATTTCTTCAACAGTTCCCCTTGCCAGCAGATCGACATCAATGTTACCAACCAGGCAAAGTTTATCACCATACCTGTCCTTTACTTCTTTTATATCCATTGCCTTTGGCTCGATAGGATGCAATGCATTAACTCCACAATCAATTATTTTATCCATTACATCAAACAGAATTCCATCACTATGGTAAATGAGAGGTTTGTTGTATTGCTTTGCTAAATCACCTATTTTTTTTAACCAGGGGAAAAAATATTTATCCAGTAAATCCGGTGAGACCAGCAAGCCGTTAGTGTATGCAATGTCATCACTATACCATAAAGCATTAACATTTTCTGATTGCGCAATATTATGAAACATACTAAGCACAAGTTCACCAATCCTGCTGTTTAGCTGTTCAATCAGTTCGGGATTTTCAAATGCTGCCAGAGAAAAGTTTTCAAAGCCCATCATTTCCCAGGTCATAGTAAATATATCTCCATATTGACCTACAACACCGAGTCCATCCGGCAGAAACTGTTTTACTTTTTCAAAACCGGAGTAGTCAAAATCGCTTATAGACGGGAATATATAATTGCTAAAATCGCTTTCATTGGAGATAACTCCGGAACCCTGAGAAGCCCACTTTCTAAAAACTGTTCCATCATCATTATATGTTAATTTTTCTTCCACTCCAATTTTAGCCGGATTAAAATCGGCTTTGGGTTGCATTTTCAAATAATCATATCCTGCTTTATACCAGAAATCAACTTCATCTTTCAATCCTGAAATTTCTCTTCCAATAAACTGACTTTTAATTTTCGGATGAACGCCTAATTCAGCTAAAGGAATATATATTGTTTTTTTATTATAAAGAGTATTTATAAAATTTTCTATGTCAGGTTTATGTGAATTCATAAAGGATAAAAAAAATCTTTAAAGATATTATAATTAACCGGTTTAAAGATAAGCTATAGATTGCTGCTTTTACAGTTGTTTGATAGCTAAAATGAGTATTGATGGAATAAAAAAACCGCCAGTTTTTAACTGACGGTTTTTACATAATAACTTATGTTAATACAGAGTTATGGTTTTCTTAATTCATCAATTGAAGATTTAAGTAACTCGATGGCATAACGTGTATTATGAGAACCATGACTTAAATCATGCTCAACAAAGAAATAATTGAATAAAGCACCTGACCTTGAAACCGGAGCAATTTTCAATGGATTATTTGAACTTGCATTGACAGATCCGCTTGCAGTAATCCATCCTCTATCAAGAAGTAAAGTTTGCAAAGTATCTAAATAAGCCTTAGTTGCAGTCTGGCTTCCGAGACCGCCTGTAAGACCAGAAGAAGCACCAATGTAGTCAATATTGTTAAATCCTGCTGGATGGCAGCCAGCAACAGTACAGCCGGTGTACAAATAAACCGGGTTGCCGGAAGTGTTTAAGTACTCAATATTCATTGTATGACCACCGCCAATACCGCCGCCCGCATTTGGATCAGCCATATGGCAAATTGCACAACCGTCAGATTTTATTGCTGCAGCAACCGTATGAATTGAGTTTCCGGTATAATTGTAATCAGTAAACTCAAAACCACCTGTACCGGCTAACATTTGTGCCTGAACACCATAATGAGGATACCATCTGCTGGTTGTTATAGTAATAGTATCTGTAGGTGCTGTTTTTGTTGGGTCCGGTTTAGGATTCAAAGTACGTGTTTTATGACAACTTGCACAAAGATTTCCTTTGCCATAGTCGAAAACAAAATCGGGAACACCTTCAACCGCCGAAGTTATTGTAACAGGGCCTACATCACGGATTGAAAAATCTGCTGTTGAGTGTGGTGAGTGACAGGAAAAGCACCCCGGAGGTGATGCATTCACATTATTTGTAACTGGTCTTCCCTGAATGAACTGAATGTAGCCTTCTGTAGTATGACATTGGGCACACGAGGATTGGTTTCTGTCAAAATCTCCGCCGAAAGCGTGTTTAGATAAATCCCACTGATATTTTCTTGCCCATACGAAATAGGTCGTATCATAATCAGGATTATGGCAATCTGCACATATTATGCCTTCTTTGAAGCCTTCCCAGTTAACAAATGATCCGCCGGGTTCACCAGGATCACCGGTATCACCTTTTGGACCCTGCGGCCCTTCAGGACCCATAGGACCTTCACAAGCAGCAAAGATACCAGCTATAAGCATTCCAGCTAAAATCAGCTTAAAGAGGTAGTTTGTTTTTTTCATTTGATTTACTCCTGTATAACTTAAGTTTATTGTGATAGAAATAATGTTAAATTCGATATTTGCTATAAATTCTTAATATTTCAACCCCTCTGACCTCATTGGTAAAGCTATTTAGACAGAATTTAAATAAATCTTCAAATAACAATGATTTATTACTGGCAAAGATTAACAAAAGTCGTTCCCAATTATCTGAATTGAGTATTAACAGGATGTTTTGATTTTAGTTAAAAATTGTAGGTATTTATAAATATAATTCTAACAATGAAGAATTATTCATTATTATTTTTCGGAAGTGAGAGAATTTTTATTGCTAAAAAGCAATAATTAATGCATTTGTAAGATAACAACGTTCACAAGCCGTCAATATTCAAGTATAAATTTTAGTAAAGCAAAACTTATATCGTGTTTATCGCCGCTCCTTATATTTTGAGCAAGCAGGTAATTGTAGGAAATATCAAAAATAAAATCACGCACCGGCTCCCATCTGATTCCAAATTTCAGTGAAGTATTATTTACTCGTACGCCGTCTAAAAAAATAGTTTTTTCTCTGACAGGAACTTCACCGTGGGTAAGAAAGATATCGCTTCCATAATTATTTATGAGATTACCCTGTTCATCGTATTCATTTTCACCTCTTCTGACGAATGTGTGTTCAAATGATAATCGAACATTTTCATTAAGGTTATAAGTCAGCCTTGTTAAGATTTCATCAGCATTAGGCCCAATTCGATGACCCAGATTTGTTCCGTGTGCAGAATAATTATTCTTTTCATTGAAATGAGTATATGTAAATGGCCGAATCCTGGTATATTCAGCAACTAAAGAAAGGTCAGGAATTCCAAGAGCCTCGTACCAGAAAGCTCCTATTTGATATGCAGTTTTATTCGTGTATTTTTCTAAATCCTGAAGGTTTGAAAGAATATTCTCATCGAGAAAAAATGTTCCCTGCAGCTCAAGGTTTTTAATAAACTTTGTCTGAATATCAAAATAAATATTTCCGTTATCTCTATCCTGTAAGGCCATTTCAACAAATTTATAAAAGTTAACCGGACTTAAATACCCGAGTTCAAGGGCTCTTCCGGAATAAATTATAGATTCACCTACTCCAATATCAAACAAATCAGGTAGAACGAGTTTTATCTTATTAAAAGCAAAATATTTAGTATATCTTTCATCTCTTGTAAAGCTGAAAGGACCCAAAGTAGAAGCGTGCAGAGAAGTGAAATGAAATACTCCGTAATCAAAATTAAATTTTATAAAGTCCATTGCAGGATTATCACCCGACAGAACTAGTTTACTTCCGTATCCGTAGCCAAGAGTGATATCATCTCTTCCAAGCTGAACCGAAAGATTCATGTCTTCAACTGGTGAAGTATGGAATTTGAGATATCCGTATGTAAAGTCATAATTGCCTATATTTTCAGCGGCTTCAATCCATTTGAAGTTAGTAAGAAGTCGTGGTTCAATAATTTCTGCAAAACCAAAATCACCGCTCACGCCACCCTTAATAACAGTAACATTATAACCAAGTTTATCGAATGCAGTTCCGCGAAGTCTGAAACCTATGTCAAAAAGATTTGAATTATTTACTCCCGGTTTAAATCTATGTCCATGATAAAAGCTGCCCAGCATTTCCAGATAGAGATTTGCACCTTCATCCTGGTAAGCATAAAGATATTTTATTTTGTCAGAAAAGCTATCGGATAGGTTTCCGAAAAAACTATTTTTAGGATTAAAAAGAACTGCAGTGTTTTCTTCATCAAGCTTATCCGAAAATTCAATATAATATTTTGCAAGTATTTTTTTCTCAGTAGCACTTAATTCAGACTGTTGATCAGAAATTTTATTAAGCAGATTTAGAATTTCAAAGCGGGAAATAGCCGATTCATCTTCTCTGAAATATTTAATAATTCCCTTTACTTTCATTTCTTTAAGGTAAGTGTAAACAGGATGATCTATTTGAACATTTTCAACCTGTGAGTGCAGAACTGTATTAAATAATACAAGTATAAATAATAGAAAGCTTGTTTTTTTCATCTTATTAGAGATTATTTATATCATAAATATACCAAAATCAGAATTTGGCATCACATAGGGTGTAAATTAAAGTTTTTAGTTATAAAGTTTAACCATAAATTTGTTTATTAAATAAGGAAGTTATGAGAACAATTTATCTTTATGTAGAAAGCAATGGTATTTTGAGAAAAGTAGCTCTTGATATGGCATATCTGAGTGCTCATAAAAAAATACGATTATTTAAGAATTATTTTGAGGATGGACTTTATTTACAATATAAAAGTAATTCAACCGGCGGTTCAGTTGAAAATTATTATTTAACCAAGGATAAAGTAACCAGTGAAGATAATGACCATTACTTTTTTAAGTTTCCCTTTAAATTAGATCAGGTTTTTGACGTAGCAGTTTGATAATTCTTCTTTTTTATCTTTTCATCATAGAAAATAAAACTTTTAATTAATAATTAACCATAAAATAAAATAGGATCGGTATGAAAAAAATATTAATCTTTTTTATCATAGTTTCAACCTCAATAGCTTTTGCACAAATTGAGGATGTGATTAAGCCTCAGGATTTTCATAATCCGGAAGACAGCACATTAAAGCAGGGCTGGAATCCGTTTGGTGTTGTGGGATTAAATCTTAGTCAGGTTGCATTTAAGAACTGGACACAGGGCGGATCGAACTCTCTTGCATTCGTTGCATACACAAATGTTGGGACAGCTTACCTTAGCAATCCCTGGAAATGGAAAAATTTGTTAAAAGCATCGTTCGGAAGGACAAACATTGAAGATGCAGGATACAGAACTACGGATAATGAAATTTATTTTGAAAGTATTCTTTCAAGAAAATTCGGCTGGGCTGTAGATCCTTATTTTGCAGTTACAGTTAGAACTGCAATTACAAAAGGTTTTGACTATGGCGGTGAAACAAGGACACAAATTGTTGATTTTTTTGATCCCGGCTATATTACAGAAGCACTTGGATTTTTATACGAGCCAAACGATAATTTTTCATCACGATTGGGTATCGCAGTACAGCAAACTATTGCAAACAAGTTTGCACTTCAATACAGCGATGATCCTGATACACCTGATGAAGTTGAAAAACTTAAAATAGATACCGGTCTTGAATCAGTCACAGCTGCTGTGGTTCCACTTGCCGAAAATATGCAATACGGCACATTTCTCAGATTATTCTCAAGGTTTACTTCCCTTGATGTTTGGGATGTTAGGTGGGATAATATTATTACTGCTAAAGTAACAAAATATATTAATGTTAATCTCGCTGTTTCACTGGTTCACGAAATCAGCCAGACGAGAAAAACACAGTTTAAAGAAGCTCTGCAAATCGGGATAGTTTATACATTATTTTAATTGTACTCATTTAATTACGTTATTTAAAGAGGCTGTTTCAGAACTCATTTTTTTATGGTAGCCGCAAGCTTCAGGATCTGCTGCAGAAGTCACATAATTGTCATTTCGACCAACGGGAGAAATCTTTTTCGTTACATATTGAAGGATTTCTCAGTCTCCCGAAGGAATGCCTATGGCAGAAGACTCCTTCGAAATGTCACTTTCAGAGTTATGCAACAACCTCTTCAGCTTGGGAAAATTTAACAAATTCGCAAATTGAAAGTTGCGGCTACCTTGTTTTTAAGACTTTTGAGACATCCGCTTTCTATTATAAAGTATAAAGTTTAAATTTTGATATAAATATCTGTCATACTTAATTATTCTGAGAAAAAAATGTCTTCAAAAGAAAATTTCATTCAACACATTTCTGAGGGTTATACTTTTAAGGGTAATTATTTAACAATTGGAACTGCAATTTTAAATAATGAACCGATACCGAATACCCATATTAAAATACCATTAAGAACTTTAAACAGGCATGGTTTAATTGCGGGTGCTACCGGTACAGGTAAAACAAAAACAGTGCAGCTCTTTGCAGAAGCTCTTTCTGATAAAAGTGTACCAGTTTTGCTGATGGATATCAAAGGAGACTTAAGTGGAATTGCAGAACAAGGAATAAATAATCCTAAAATTGAAGAGCGTCACACTAACATCGGATTACCTTATGTTCCGAAAAATTATCCAGTGGAGCTACTCTCACTATCTGATGAAAAAGGATCCCGGTTAAGAGCCACCGTTTCGGAGTTTGGACCTGTGCTTCTTGCAAAAATTCTTGAACTGAGCGATGCACAGTCGAGCATTATTTCAATGATCTTTAAATATTGTGATGATCACCGTCTGCCGCTGCTGGATCTGAAGGATCTGAAAAAGACACTACAGTTTATTTCTAACGAAGGAAAAGCTGAAATTGAAAAAGAGTATGGTAAAATATCAACTGTTTCAACCGGTACCATTCTCCGCAAAGTAATTGCGCTTGAACAGCAGGGTGCAGATAAGTTTTTTGGGGAAAGATCATTCGAGGTTGAAGACCTCTTGAAAGTTGATGATAATGGCAATGGTATTATTTCAATTATACGGCTTACTGATATTCAGGATAAACCTAAATTATTTTCAACTTTTATGCTGTGTCTTCTTGCTGAAATATATCAGACATTTCCTGAAGAAGGTGATATGGATCAGCCAAAACTAGTTATTGTTATAGATGAAGCTCATTTGATATTCAAAGAAGCATCCAAAGCGTTATTAGATCAGATTGAGACTATTATTAAACTTATCAGATCTAAAGGTGTAGGAATTTATTTCTGTACTCAGAATCCAACCGATGTTCCTGCAAGTGTGCTGAGCCAGTTAGGATTAAAGATTCAGCACGCACTCAGAGCATTCACTGCAGCCGACAGAAAAATGATAAAACTTACTTCTGAAAATTATCCTTTATCAGATTATTACAAAACTGACGAACTTCTCACCTCGCTTGGAATCGGTGAGGCAGCTATTTCAGCATTGAATGAAAAAGGTAATCCAACTCCCCTTTCGGCAACTTTGCTTTGTGCACCAAAATCCAGGATGGATATTCTATCACAACAGGAAATTGATAATTTAATAAGCAGATCAAAACTCATAAATAAATACAATCAGGAAATTGACAGAGAAAGCGCCTACGAAATTCTTACTAAAAAAATTGAAGCTTCGGAAAATCTTGATCTTAAAATTCCAAAAGAAAAACTTCCTCCTACTTACAAACAGCCGGCACCCAGAACTCAAACCAGAAGACGAACAAAAAGCACCACTGAAAAGGTTCTAGACAGCCAGTTATCCAAACAAGTCGGAAGAACATTGATCAGGGAAATTGCGCGAGGAATTTTTGGTGTTTTAGGAATGGGGGGAAGAAGACGGTAAATTATTAAAGAATTAAAAACCAAGTGAAATTAAAAAATAATTTCTAAAAATTCTTTTTTGAATTTTATTGAGTAAACTTGTAGCCGGCTTTAGGTGCAGTTAACAAGTGGATCGGCTCAGCGGGATTATTCTCTATTTTTTTTCTCAACGAAAGTATATAATTGTCAACTGTCCTGGTAGTCGGAAACGCATCATATCCCCAAACTTCATCAAGTAACTGGTTTCTTGAAATAACCTGTCCCTCGCGAAGAACTAAATAATGAAGCACTTTGAATTCTGTTGTAGATAGTTTTATTTGAACTCCTGATTTGAATAATTCCTGCTTACTAAAATCAATATTTATATTATCAAATTCTACTTTATTCCTATCACTGTCATCATAATTAGCACGCCTTAATACAGCCTTTATCCTTGCAATTAATTCCCTGATACTAAAGGGTTTGGTCACATAATCATCTGCACCTAATTCAAATCCAATAATCTTATCAATCTCTTCCTTCTTTGCAGTTAACATAATTATCGGAGTCATAATTTCTTGACGACGAAGTTCTTTGCAAATATCCATACCGTTCATTCCCGGTAGCATTAAATCCAGTAGAATTAAGTCATATTTTTTATTTAATGCTTTTTCAAAACCTTTTAATCCATCAGCTGATTCTTCACAATCATATTTTTCACTATTTAATATTTCAATTATTCCCGCTCTGGTTGAATTATCATCCTCGATAATCAGTACCTTTTTCATAATGCTTCCCTCTTTTGGTTAATAATTTTTGGAAACTTTAGTGCAACAGTAGTACCATTAACTGGTATACTATTCACTTCAATCACACCGTCATGAGAATCCATTATATATTTTACAATGTAAAGCCCAAGACCAACACCAGACGAATCATTTTCGACCCGGAAATAAGGATCAAATATTTTTCTATGATCTGACTCAGATATTCCTATTCCAGAATCCTCCACTTCGATGACCGCATAATTATTCGAGGAATAAGTTCTGATAAATAAGTTTCTATTCTGACGCGAATATTTTAATGAATTACTGATAAGATTTTCCATTGCTTGTTTCACAGCATATTCATCTGCAAATATTAAATCCTCAAAATCACTCAATTCATATGTAAATAAAAATCCATTATTTTCAATTTGAACTTTCAGCACTGAGATCAAATCTGTAACAATTTTGTTTAGACTAAGTAATTTTTTGTCATATCTTTTTATTCCTTTTTCAATACGCGACAAATCAAGAATATCTGATACGAGACTAGCCAATCTGTCAGTTTCACTTTCAATAATGTTGAGATGATCTTTTATTTTATCTGAGAGAAAAGTTTTATCCTTGAGAATAAGTTCAGTAAATATTTTAATCGATGTAAGAGGAATTTTCAGATCATGTGAAACTGAAGATACATATAGAGATTTTTGTTTAACTAGTTCTTCAAGTCTTTCAGCGGCAAATCTTTCCTGGATTAATTGTTCCTGGAGTGTAATCCTTGCAATGGTGGATTCTGCCGTTGCAATTATACTTTTCAAAAAGTCAATATCTTCTAAACTGAACTTTAATCTGGATAACTTGTTCCCTATTAAAAGTAGAGATGAAAACTTTTTATCATCTGTTACAATAGGGAGAATTAAGGCAAGATTTACTTCATGTAATAAATGTGAATGCCCGGTAAATGCTTTTACTTCTTTATCAATTTTATTGTTATCTACAATTATATTATTCCCGGATTTTTCGAATAGACTTTTATTTGTAGCCATCCAATTAATTACTGATGGCTCAATATTATTACCATAAATTAAACTAACTGAACTATCTTTTTTTATAATCTTATAAAGTGCAATCTGTTCAACAGGAATAAGAGTGTTTATTTCATTTATCAAAAATGAGGATAGTGAAGGAATATCATTAAAATTATTCAAAGATGAGATTATTCTTTTTACTTCAATTCTAAAATTATATTTAATACGGAAAAATTTCTTATCAACAAAATCCTGGATATTATTTTTAACAGGCAAAAATAAGAAGGCCACGAATATGGCGGATGCGGCAGAAATTACCGGACTATATGCAATATTCAGTAGTTCGACTAAGATGACGACCGTAGAAATATAAATTCCAATCAAAACCATTATTAATAAAATATAAACAATACTGCGGTTAATTATATAATCAATATCAAAAAGATGATATTTAACAATTGCAATTGCAAAAGTTACAGGTACAGAATTACTTAAGATTACTATTAATTCTTCCGGAAGAGGTTCTTTCATATTCAATAACTGCGGAATTACCCAGAATAATATATATATAACCGGTCCGCAAAAGAATCCAACCAAGATCCATTTGAGTTTATTCTTCTCTGCCCTCACTCTTGCTAATAAATAGGATGTGATAAAAACTAATACGCTTAACAATACGCATATAACTATGAATACTCTTAAGATTCCAAAAGATTTTAAGTAGGCGTCGATAGTAGATGGAGACTGATTAAAAACTGCTGCAATAAAAAATATATTTATTATTAATACTAATAATACCGCGAATATATAAATGGATTTTATCAGAGAGACATTTTTAGTAAGCCTATTTGTAGGAAAGACGAATGCAAAGTGAAGAAACATAGCCGGTGCTGCTAAATAACAAGTGTGAAACAACGCTCTGGTCAAATACCCAATTTCCAGGAAAGTACTATCGTATCTTCCCCATGACATCATAATAATGCCTGCAACTGATAGTGAAAGCCAATGAAATAAAACTCCTGTTCTGCTATAGGCTGTTTTATGGAGGACAAAAATTGCCAATAGGAAAAAAATCAGTCCTGTCAGGGTAGCAATTAAAATATATACTGTGCCATAGTAGGAAGTCAGTTCTGCTTCAGTTGTATAAAATTCCTCATTATATAAATATCTTAATTCAATAATATCATCAATCTGATACCCATCAAGAATGAATTCAATTGACTCATAAGATGAAATTAAATTGTTATTGATTGAAACCAGTAATGATCCATCAGGTATATCAGAGTTTTTACCGTCGAATATTCTTATTTCATCATTATTATAAATATAATTGAAAGGCAGAGAGGTTTTTTGAGAAATAAAATAGAGACCAAAACAACAAGCGATGAAAAAGACAAGATCAATAATCAGATATCTTCCAATCATTTTCTTATCTTTCATCTGATAAATCCTTTCGAGGAAAATATTATAACAATAGTAAATTAACTATTAACTCAACACTAATTTCAATTCAGCAACATCTGTAAATAGTATTATATATAAGTTGCTTTGTAAACTATTTATAGCGTGTGAAAGTGATGATATTAATCCTCACTTGAAAATTCTAAAAAATAAAATTGGAAATCAACCGGATTATGTATTAATGTTAAAAAAAGTATAAATCGGTGGGAAAAAGGTCTTTTTTATAGTGTTCTTATTATTTAAAAGACCGTAATACAAATTAAAATTGGAAATCAAATTGCAGTGATAGCATAAGAAATATTTTCTATAATAAATACAGAGTGTTCATCATTAGCAAAATGAAGAACTATTTGA
Source organism: Ignavibacterium sp. (assembly GCA_018335755.1). GTDB lineage: Bacteria > Bacteroidota > Ignavibacteria > Ignavibacteriales > Ignavibacteriaceae > JAGXRK01. Next base: position 12,957 of record JAGXRK010000019.1, read on the forward strand.
GGTTTTTTTGATAGTACTTTTCTGAAATAATACCCTGTTGAGGCAAACAAAATGAGTATTATATAATATTCTTCGTAAACATTCTCATATTTTTGATAGCTAATCATACCGTCGTTTGAATAAGAAGATGATGAGCAATTTGTTGGCATAGCTTTACTAAGGATAGAATAAAAACTCTTTTCAATATCACTATTTTTATATTAAACTCTTTTTGCAATTACCCTTACCTGAGAATATGATTGAACTGCTATAAAAAGTATACCCAAACTGCCAATAATGTTTTCATCTCATTATCTTAAATTCTAATCTAATTTACTTAATCTCTTAAACTCAGTTTTCAAGAATTTAAAGAAATAAAGTTATTGTAATGATTTATTATTCTACCTTTATCTAACTTTGTTTTACATCCATCCCATTCTTTTATACCAGTTAAAAGTATTTAAGAAGCCATCATATAATGATATTCCAGGGCTAAAATTGAAATCACTTTTTGCTTTTTCTATTGAGCAGGTCCATTTAGACTGAGTTATTTCTCTGGCTTTCTGAATATTAAGAAACACATTTTTATTGAATACTTTACCGATAATTTCCTCGACACCACAAATTAAATAAACCATACAATGCGGTATGTGGAGATTAATAGATTTTTTCTTCAGGATGGCAGCAATTGTTTCACCGATAATTTCATTCGGATATGAAACCTCACTACCTAAAAAGTAAATCTGGTCCTCGGCAGTATCACTCAGTGATGAGTCAATAATTCCATTGGCTAAATCGCTGACATAAATTAGATTCAGATATTTCTTATTAAATCCAATCAGCATTTGAACACCGCGCTTAATGGATTTCATATACATATACATATCTCTTTCTCTGGGCCCGTAAACGGCTGAAGGTCTGAGTATGGTGATGGGGATTTTATCTCTGAATTTTAATAGTTCAAGCTCAGCAAGCATTTTACTTTTGCCATATTCCGAAACCGGGTGATAAACGGATGATTCATCGACCGGTTTATCATCCAGAGACGGTCCAACTGCTGTAAGACTACTTAAATAAACGAATCTTTTCAGAGCGGCACAATGCAATGAACATTTTTCAATAAGACTTTTTGTCGCAATAAAATTACCCTCATAGTATTCTTTATTACTTTTTGCTCTGGTCACGCCGGCAATATGATATATTATATTAACATCGCTAAGGATGCTTTCCCATTCAAGATTACTATTCAAATCACCGGAAAGGATCTCAATGTTTAGTGATTTAAGTTCATCTGCGAACAACAGATCTTTTGACAGACACTTTACCTGAATACCTTTATTGTATAATTTTTCTACGACATGACTGCCAATAAATCCACTACCTCCTGTCACTAAAGCTTTCATTGCTTTCTCCTTTCTATAACTGGACTACAATCAAGAAATCCAGAGTAGCACCGATTAAAAAATGAAGAATCATAGGATATAAGATTGAATTAGTTTTCAAAGCCATGACACCGAATAAAATTCCACCGATTATTGAAGCAAATATTTCTCCCGTCGGCATACCAATATGCCACAGGCATGATGGTATTGTCTGTATACAGATGGCCAGCCAATCACCAACATATTTTCTCAGACCAAAAAGCATAAAACCGCGAAAGAAAAACTCCCAGGCAGAGTAGAAAAAGACCAACCGGAAAAGTTCAAACCGGAGAAATGCGAAAATTGAATCACCTGCTTGCTTATCAAACGGATAATAATTGATCATTTCCTGCATATTAGAAGAAGGATAGAGAAGCAGAATCGTTATTAAAGGAAATAACCAAACTATAAATGTGAATCCTGATTTATAGTCTCCAATGCTCAAGCCGTATTCTGATAGTGAATCTCTAAATAGGATTTTGATCATTAAAAACGGTATCACGCCGAGCATAAGAAAAGCAGTCGAGAACATAAAAATTGCCGAATAAAAACTTGTTATTTCCGAATAATTCTGAACTGCAAATTCTACAGATCCGAAATATCTGTGCAGCGTAATTATCAATGCGGAAGCAAGCAGAATTATTCCGGGTTTGATTTCCCCTGAACGTATGGTCCAACGGAAATCAAGCAAACTTAATACTTTCATCTTCAACTCCTTGCTTATTAGTATTTTTCATAATCCAGTTAATTGTTTTCCTAAGAGCATCATTGAAGGGAGTAATTTTATAACCAATTTCTGATGATGCCTTGTCACATGAGAAAGCCCAGTTAACTGCAAAAGTTCTCACCCAATCGGGAGTTATTGACGGATAGTGATTTGAAAATTGTCCTAATAATTTTTCTAAATAACTATAGCTCAATCCAACTAGCTTTGGAATATGGATCATCCGGAAATTTTTTCCGGAATTTTCTGCCACAGAGTGGAAGAAATCATTATATGAAAGATTTTCTCCACCCAGGATATATTTTTCCCCAGTTTTTCCTTTTTTCATCGCATTTATACATCCCTGAACGACATCATCTATAAATGCATAATTACCAATTGCATTACCATCACCAAGAATAAATCTGAATTTACCTTTCAAGAAAAGCTCAATCATTTTAGTGACGGAATTACCTTCCGTCAATAATCCCGGTCCAAATAATCTTGTAGGATTGACTGTAACAGTATTGAGTCCTTTATCAAGATACCTTAATACAATTATTTCTGCTTCAACTTTGGATGCTTCATACAGTGTATATGGCGCTACAGTTCTTTTTTTGTTTTCATTTATGAGTTCAGATCCTGACGGACCAAATGTTACACTCGTTGACATAAACAAAATTTTCTTGACATTTTGGTTTATACCTGACATCAGAATATTTTCAACAGCCCTGGTGTTGAATTCGAAGAAACATTTTTTATTTTTAGCCCAATTCCTTGCATATGCTGCCAGGTGATAAACCTGGTCGCATCCATCCATACATCGTTCAATGCTACGAGAATCAGTAATGTCTCCAGGGAAGATCCGAACATCAGGTATATTCCTGAATATTTTATTTTCTGATCGGCAAAGGAGGTTAATCTGATCGCCATTACCGATTAAACGATTCAACAACTGATTACCAATAAAACCAGTTGCACCTGTTATCATTATTTTCATTTTATTTACCTCACTGCAAAAGAACTAAAAAATTTATTATTTATCAGAAAGTGATTCTGAAATACACATCGGGTGCAGAATGCTATTATAAAAAAGTACGAACATATCAATTAATTTTTGAAAAACGGGTAATAGTTTCATAAGGATAATTGCTAAGGCTATTGCAATAATTCCATCCCATGCATAATGATACCTGCAATAGACTGTTGATACATAAAGCAGCAGAATTACAGGCAGAAAGAGATAGAACAATTTTCTACTATACTTGAATAATATGAACAGCATTATTGTTGCGGCCATGCAATGCGGGCTTGGCAGATTTCCTCCGGGGAAATGAGCATCACTTCTCATCAGCTCACCTAAAAAAGTAAATAGTCCCCCCTCAAGGGCAGATTCGTATTGTCCGGGTTTGAAATACATCTGACTGGCAACCGGGAATAAAATAAAGCCGAGATAACAAACCGCATATCCAAGTGACAGAGCAAATAAGTATTCTCCCAATCCTCTCGCATTCGCTGCTCTGAAAGTAACAATGCCAACGATTATTAAAAGAGGCAAATAGAAAACATATGCAAACATCATTGCTTCAGTCAGATAAGGTGAAACAATACTTTGCATAATCAAGGAGATTTCAGATCCAAAAAGATAATTATCCAGTGCGATGAGCTTACTGTCCTGCCATTGCGTATGAACTATGAGTTGAAAATCTGAAATAAAGCCGTAGAAGTAGGCAAAAAATCCAAGTACAAAAATAGTCTGGATAGTTGCCTTTCCCCGTTGATTATTTATTTTGCTGGAAAGAAGAATAAGCAGAACGGACAAAGTCATAAGAAAGATTAATCCATTTGCAATGGAATCCGGCTGTTTAAGTTTATCATAAAACAAGATAAACATTGTTGAAAAAAATGCTATCAATAACATTATAGTAATATTGGCACCGGTATAATTATTATTTAATTCTGAATCAAAATGAGTTCTCATGATATTACTCCTGATATAGAGAATAATTTCTTATTTGTTAGTAAGCTTTTGATTTTTGAAATGGTAATTATTTCTTGTGTAGCTTTCCAATTCGATTTTGAGTTTTCCAAGTAATACTTTTACCTCTGCATAGACTGGAATAGCAGCCTCATCATCAGTAATAAATCCCAGAAATTCCCCTGATAAACCCTGCGAAGTACCGCCCTCCCAGTCAGCAATGCCATAATACTTTTTTGCTATTACGGGAAATTGAAAAGCATCAATCTCAAACTCTTTCTTTTCATCAGTAAAAATGAGTTTAGTATTCTTAATCTCGCCATTTATCAGAGTGGGAACTTTGTGGATAATTTTTGATTTAGAAAATGCTCTTGTAAAAAAGAACAAAGACGGTCCGTCAACGTATCTGGGTGAATTGTAAATAGTGTCAACCTTTGTATTTTTTTTAATTACATCATCAAATTCACGAAAAACGCAGCTGCCGGAAGCTTCATCAAACGAGGAATGAAGCAAAAGTCTGTCACCGCCATTTCTATGATCGCCAAAGTAGGACTTTGACATACAATTTCTGATATCAACTAATGTTTCGTTATACTCATTTGTACTTATGAAGAAAAGCGTCGGATTTGATTGAACCTGCATACTAATTCTGACAAAGTCCAGATCATCCGGCACTGAAATTGTTTTAATAGTTATAGTACCTAACCGAATGAATGTCCATTTCACTTTATAAATAAGTGTTTCGCCGTCTGAAAAAACATTTTGATTCATTACGTAGCTCTGAGAAAAACAGCTTTGTATCAAAATCGTGAAAATAATAACGATGTATTCAGCTATTCGTTTCATTTCCTTCCCTTTCTTCGTTACATATTATTCAAAGAATAACCATTAATTGATTCTGCAGTGTTATCTCTAAGTTCTAATCAATAATAGTTCAATCGAGCAAGAAGGTTGTCACAGAGTTGTCATTGATTTGTAAAAGATATATGAAATAAGATTAGGGACCTTTGACATGATTTTTTTGAGGGTGATTGGGGAAATAGAAGTTTTCAGAAGACAATTACTTAATAGTAAGGTTTGAAATAAGAATTCTGCCGTGAGGTTCAAATCTCCGGCAGAGTTCATGAAGAGTTTTGTCATTATAATGATATTTACTTAACTAATAACATTTTCCTGGTTTGTGTGAAATTATTCGAACTTAACTTATATATGTAAATCCCGCTTGAAAGCCTTGAAGCGTCAAATTCAACATCATAAGTACCAGCTGTTTTTTCCTCATTGAGCAGAGCTGAGACTTCCTCGCCAAGCATATTATAAATCTTAATCTGGACCAGTCCGTCTTCAGGTATGTTAAATCTTATATTTGTAGTCGGATTAAAGGGATTGGGATAATTCTGTTCAAGAGCATATTCAGCAGAGGCTGTCAATTCCGAATTATGTTTTACGAATTGGGATTGCATTATGTTTATATAACCGCCACCTAATTCATTAAGACTCAAATTATCATAGATAACCTTATCACCGCCAAGTTTGTTCCAGATCGTAATCTTGATTAAGTCTCCATTATTTCCTGCATCAACAGCAGTTATAAGGAAGCCAAAACTACCCTTACCAGTATTTTTTCCTTCTCCCCGGACAATAATTGTGTTGTCCTCAATTAATAGAAACTCAACCTGATTACCGGTCAGATTAATTCCAGCTGGAGGAAACTGAATCTTCACAACTCCGTTTGCACCACCGGGATCATTTACATTATGAAGATTCATATGAAAATTGATGTGACCATCAATCAAGGGATTTTCAAGGAAAGCTCCCGCAGGTGAATTAAACCATCCCTGTGCCTTAATCCTGTTTGTGACTACCCTATCTCCTAGATTTACTATCCTACCTATTTCCTTCGGATGGAGTAAATTATTTAAGGCCAGAATTTCAGCACTTAATGCTTCAAACTCAGTAACCCCGTTTAATAAATTTGGATTTGAATATGGTATCAGAAGATAGTCTAAGAGAGACAGAACAATTTCACTTGCCGTGACGGTGTAGATAGAATTGGGATTAATGGGCTGATTATTTATTAAAACCGAAACTACTCTTTCACCGGCAGGTTTAGTAGCATCGAATTTATATTCAAGTCCGGAAACCTGGATGAAAAATTCATCGTTACTTTCTATCTCACTCAACCCGAATTCCAAGCCCATCCAGAGTGCTTCGCCTGTCATTTTAAAAGTAGCCAGCTGAAAGCCTAATGTATTTACTGTATTAAAACCATATCCATTCACTCTAAATATGTCTGCCATTGTAAAAGGACCCTCCCAGATAGGCAGTGCTGAAGAACCGCCTGCGTGTATAGCTATTTCCGTTCCGGTTAAATTTCTAAATGCATCTGTTACAAGATTGCCGATCGGGGTATCGTGGGCACCTAATTTCAATAATTCTTTTGCTTCCTCTTTGTGGAAAGCATCGGCGTATCCGAAGGGTTGTGTAAATAAAGGCATATCATAATATATTTCAATATCATTTATCATAGAATTTATCATTGCTTTTATCGACAATTCCTCCGGTATATTTTCATCGAGATGGATCAGAGTATAATCATTTAAAGACACAGTCCCATTCAAATCAATATCTAACTTCATTTTTCCAATGTACATATAATTTGAACCGGCTTGAACAACCCAGGTTGTACCTGAATTAAGATTTGGAACCGGGATTGCTTCAAAAGATATATAATGATCGTGTCCACTAATAATAACGTCAATACCAGGAACCATAGATGCGATCGCCAAATCAAACTCAATACCCAGGTGTGATAACAATACTACTACATCACAATTTTCAATGTTACGAAGATGGGCGGCATTTGCGTCAGCTAAATTCATAATTTGGGTTATATCTTCCTCAATAATCACAGGTGCAGGTTGTGATAGTATATTAGTTGAGGGTGTAAGCAAGCCAAATATTCCGACTTTAATCGCGCCCACCATTTTGGTTGTATAATCACTTATATAGGCATCAAGATCAGGAACTGCTGAAGCATTTACATTGGCACCTAAAAGAGGAAATGCATTAGCAGGAATAGGAAAAACATTTTGCAATGATCCCAGTAAAGCAGCTGGTGTAAGATCGAATTCATGATTACCAAGAGCCATGGCGTCAAATCCAATAGCATTCATCCAAGAAAGTTCAGGCACCTGAAAACCATAGTTAAAGAACAGATCACCAATAGAAATATCACCGGCGTGCAGTAAAAGCAGGTTTGGATCCTGAGTTCTCTCATATCCAATCACAGATGCTGCTCTAGCGATCCCCCCCTGTAAACCGTTAAGATCAAAATCTCTTGGACCAATAGGTGCAAGTGATGAGTGTGTATCATTTACATGCAATATTGTGATCGTCTGCTGAGCTAGACTTGCAGCAGAGAATGAAATAAAAAGAATAATGATAAAAAATGTGATTTTTTTCATAATATCACCTCTTAATAATTTATTAAATATATCCGGTGATAATTTCGATAATCAATGGAATTAACTTGTCATGAAAATGTCAAAATGGTGTAAAGAAAAAATTAAATGAGTTGATGGCATCAAAAAAGCATTCAATAAGATAATAGTCGAAAATACATTAAAAATCCTATGTAAATTGTCCATTGTAAAACCAAAGTGCTAGAATATCTAATTTTTGAATTCAAAACATATGTCCGAAATTAAAATATATGCCGGTATAATCTTTCGTCATTCCTATGTCCAACCGTACAATAAAATTATCCATATAAAATCTTAAGCCGGCAGCTGAGCTGACTAACCAGCCGGATAATCTTTCATTATAAAATTCGTAATCTGATCTATTGCCGGTTGCTCCAATATCAAGTCCGATTACACCACCAAAACGCCACCAGATAGGAAATCGTATTTCATTATTCAGAACTATAGTTGATGATGAAAGATACCTATCCTGAGGAAGACCTCTCACAGTCCTATTGCCGCCAATAGGAAGCTGTATCTGAAACGGAATATCTGAAGGAAGAACTAACTGAGCTAAAATTCTTGAAGCCCAAATTATTTCCGGATTAATTATTGATAAATAGTTTTGGAAATTTAATGCGACTTTAGCAAAACTGATATTTGAAATGCCGCTTTCTAAAGCTGATTCTGATTCAAAAAGCACCACAATGCCACTAGATGGATTAATGAAACTGTTTCTTGTATCATATCTTCCGTTTAATCTGAGCGAATGATATTTAATTTTACGTCTGTTAAAATCGGAAGGTTTATTTAATAAAAGTCCATCTGATTCAAAATTAAAACTGTTGAAAACCTTGTAGCTTATTCCGGCTTCAACAACAATGTTTTTTGTAAAACCCCTGCTAAGCATAGCAGTAAATTCAAACTGCTCTCTTGTATAAATTTCATAATCATTTGAACTGCTGTAATTAGTAAAATTTTTAATACCGTAGTACTTATAATTTTTGAACTTATCGAAATCCAGAATTACATCTAATGCAAGAGGATATTCGGTTCCCTGCCTGCTTTCAAAGTCCTCTAAAGAAAAAACAAATCTATACCAGCGCTCACCCTTGGTACTGTTGTAAAGGATAAGATCAAAACTTTCTTTCTGCTCAAGCAGATCGAACAGAAATGCTTTCGCTCCATATCCGAAGCCGACATCTGAATCGTAATTAACGATAGGCAGAACCTCAAAGTTTGCGCGATCAGTATTATCAGACTTCTGCTGAGAAAAAAGTAATATCTGACTAACTGCAATGAGCACTAAAATCAATATTATCTGTTTTTTCATTACGATACTCTTAAAAAAGTTGGAATACACTCTAAATTTACAAAATATATTTATCGTTTATCTATTAATTAAGAAAACAATCAGTAAAGAACGAAGATTTAATTATAAAGAAAAATTTATACGCTTCTTTAGACCCTAAAAAAGTTCTCATATACATAAGAATTCCCTATTTTAGAAAATGAAAATATTTGACACAATTACATACAGAGGTTCTTTTGAGACTTTTTACTAAAAATTACGTTTTGTTAGTTGGATTAATTATTATTGTGTTTACTGCTCTTGAAATCACCGCAGTTTATCCGCAATCATTATCGGGCAATGTTAAAGATGCAAATACTAATACAAACATTTCTGCTTCTAAAGTACAAATAAAAAATCTTGATAACGGAATAACAGATTCTGTATTTACTAATTCAACCGGTAACTGGTACTATACACTTATCACCTCAGTTGAAAATGATGGTTTAACAATACCAAAATCTTTAGTTGTTGATCAAAACTACCCTAACCCATTCAATCCATCTACCAGGATTCAGTTTTCAATTCCTTACGATGAATATGTTGAAATAGCTGTTTATAATATACTTGGAGAATTGATCGACCATAAAGCTCTGTTTTTAACTTCAGGCAACTACAGTATTGACTGGTTCAGTAAAGGAAGTGCAGGTGTATATTTTTACACAATAAAGATGGGAAATCAATCGGTTACAAAAAAGATGATACAGCTTGATGGAGGAAATGGAACAGGTTTATCTGATTTCAAATCGGGAATTATAAATTATACAAAAAGATCACCCAAACTACAGAGTGTTCCTATTGAAATAGTTGTTTCGAAACTTGGGTACCTGCCGGATACTACAGTTACAGAAATCAGCGGCAATCAATTTTTACAATCTTATATTGTTTCAGTGCACTCAAACTCACTGATGATTGACCTGCACAATGATGTTATTGATGTAATGATAAGCGATCCATCTTACAATTTTAGTATCTGGAATAACTATAACCATACTGATATACCGCGTCTTCAGGCAGGCGGAGTTGATATTCAATTCTTTTCGCTCTGGGTTAATCCTAATACTTATACAAATCATTATGATCATACCATTACAATGGTAAACGAATTTATCAGTATAATGACTGATAATCCTGATGATATACAGCAGGCTTATACGATGAATGAAGCTGTAACTTTTAACCAGCAGGGAAAAATTGCGGCTATTATTGGTGTTGAAGGCGGGCATTCAATTGAGAACAGTCTGGAAAAGCTGGAAAACCTTTTTAACCTTGGTATGCGTTATATGACAATTACCTGGAATAATAGTCTCGACTGGGCTATAGCTCACAATCATCCCAATACACTGACACAGGGGTTAAGTGAATTTGGCAGAAGTGTTATCAGAAAAATGGATTCGCTTGGAATTGTGATAGATATTTCCCACGTTGGAATTAAAACTATCCAGGATATTCTTGAAGAAACCACAAATCCTATAATCGCCTCTCACTCCGGTGTTAGGGCAATAACGAATAATTCAAGAAATTTATATGACTGGCAGATTCAGGATATAGCCAACTCCGGGGGCGTTATTGGTATCGTGTTCTATCCAAACTTTTTAACCGGGACTAATAGTGCAACTGTCAATAATGTTATACAACACATTGATCATATAGTAAATTTGGTAGGTATTGATTACGTAGCAATCGGTTCAGATTTTGATGGAATTGGAAGAACTCCTGTCGGGTTAGAGAATGTGTCAAAATTTCCTAATCTTACCTTAGCACTGCTAGAGCACGGCTATTCAATAACTGATGTAAAAAAGATACTTGGTGAAAATGCAAAAAGAGTTTTTGATCAGGTAGTTAACAACAGTAAAGTATCAAAAAATAAAAGTTTTGCAGTTAACTAAAGAAAGTAATGTTTTCGCAAGCTGAAGAGGTTTCTGCATAACTCTGAAAGTAACATTTTGAAGGAGTCTTCTGCCATAGGCATCCCTTCGGGAGACTGAGAAATCCTTTAATATGTCACGAAAAAGATTTCTCTCGTTGGTCGAAATGACAATTATGTGACTTCTGCAACAGACCCTGAAGCTTGTGGCTACAATAAAAAAATGAGTTATGAGACAGCCTCTTGAACACAATCAATTTACCTTACAAGCATCATTTTTTTACTATCCCTGAAACTTCTGCCGCTTTCAGAAGATTGAACAACGAGCACATAAACATACACACCGGATGCCAGTCCAAACGCATCGAAGAATTCATTATAAATACCGGATGACCTTTCTTCATTTACCAAAGTTGTAACTTTATTACCTAACATATCATATACTTTCAATTGAATGAAAGACCTTTCAGGTAATTGAAACCCAATAACAGTTGTTGGATTGAACGGGTTCGGATAATTTTGTTCAAGTGTAAAGTCACTAACAAATATATCCTGATCCGGTAAACCAGTGGGCGGATCTGCGTTAACAACTTCACCCGGACCAACGGTAACTGTTCTTGTATAAGTGTTATTCAATGCTCTTATTGTATAAGTACCGGGTTTAACATCACCAATTGCGTAGTTTTCACCATAAATATCATCCGATCCAATAATTGGATCTGCAAAATTATAGGTTAAAGCCCAGCCAAAAGTTGTGTAAGGAGGACGAGGTTTTGGGTCGGGGAAAATATCAACTCGAGTGCTGTTCGTTGCATTAGGCACTTTGCCGTAAATTGCACCCATTCCACTCATTGAACACCATAGTTCAGGATTACGTGTTTTTCTGGAAGTAGAAGAGGGTGAATCCATCCTTATTTCAAAATGAAGATGAGCTCCGGTTGAAAAGCCTGTATTACCAGAAATTGCTATCGGCTGACCTGATAACACTACATCATTAACTTCAACCAGTGGTAACTGCAGGTGCATATAATAAAGATAAATCAATCTTCCTTCATACTGACTTCTGATCGTCACATAATTACCTGCTCCGCTTGGTTGATAACCACCTATTGTATCATTAGGATTATATCCAACAAAATAAACTGATCCATTTGTTGCAGAATAAACTGTATCCCATTTTATAGAAATATCAATACCCCGATGAGCATTGCCTGGATTTGAGATACTTGGCTCACCGAACAAGTAAGATCCGTTAGTCTGGACTGTATCCGGAACGGGTCTTGTAATTCTGAATTGCTGTGCCTGCGCAGGTATAATGATAAGTAACAGCAGAGTAAATATTAATTTCATATTTTTCCTCTTTAAGAATTATATGAGAGGTCGTCAGGTATATGGGTATAAAGGTATAGTAAAAAAGAAACGAGTTCAAAAAGAATTACTGATATTCTTTGAACTATAACTATATGCCTTTATACCCAAATCCTCCGTTGCTAGAAGTTAACGCCTACAGAAAAATAATGTACATCTTTTAAGCGTCCAAAGTCCTGATAGGCATAATCAAGCTTAACCTTTACCATATCAATTATTCTGTAGTGTATGCCGAATCCGAGTGTTATTCCCTTTTCAGTATCTTTTTCAAAAAGAGAATTGTAACCTGCACGAAGATAAATAATTTCATTCCAGGAATACTCAGCACCGGCATTAATATATTCTGTATGATCATTCGGATGTACTGCATCAACAGATGTAGTTAGTTTAGAAGCACCATCCGTAATGACATCAGCAGAAATACCGAATCTGAATAATAAGGGAAGATCGAACTTATCAAGTTCAAGATTTGCATTAACAAGGTTCTGACCGCCTGCACCGGCGTTAACTATCTGTGTTATATCTCTTCCGGTTAATTGCATCTTTGTTCCGAAGTTTGAAATGCTTGCTGCAATCCTGAGTTCATTTAAAACCTGGATTTTATACATTGTACCTATATCAATTCCAAAACCGGTTGCATCCATATGCCAGATGGATTCATTTATATATTTTAAATTTGCACCGATAGTAAAATTTTCAGTTAAATAGCGCGAGTAATTAATTCCAAGTACGATTGCACCGACATTAAAAAACTCACCTGTGCCTTCAGGTCGTTCTTCTGTGCGGACTAGCATTTCATCCATGGAAAGTACCGATACAAATGCACCTAGAGTACCAAATCCTGATAGATGGCTTGCAATTGCTGCAAAATCATGGCGAATATCGGCATACAACGTTGTATGATTAAAGAAAGCTTCATTCGTCCGAATGTTAGCCGTGCCACCGGGATTCCAGTACATTGATGTAATATCATCAGAAACGGCAGTAAAAGCACCACCCATTCCAATTGCACGCGGACCTACATTAAACTTGAGCACCTGTGCAGCAGTGGTTCCTGTTTTCTGTGTTTGAGCAATAGCTATTGTTGAAATCAAAACTGCTACAGCAAGAATTAAATTATATTGTAATTTTTTCATAAGATTTCTCCAGCAGACTTATTTAATCAATGCAAATTTTATTAGCTTCTCACCAATTCCTGGTGCATCTATATGAGCAAGATACACTCCATATGCCACACTGAATCCATCCCTGTTAAGAAGGTTCCAGTATTCTCTTCCATTGTCCACCCCGGAATCATGCTCTAATACAGCAACAGGTTCACCGCTTAAAGAATAAATCCTGATAGTACATTTCATTGGAAGATTTTCAAAATAAATCCTTCTTTCACCACGGTTTTGACCGGGAAGTTTATTAGCCGGCTCAAGAATACTTGCACCTACATAAGGGTTTGGAACGACATAGATATTGTCCAATCTTGATGAAGCCAATATATTATCAACAAAACCAGGTTTAGTTTGAAGAGTGTAAACATCTTTGGATGTAAATGGTCTATTTGTGTAAATCAAGAAGTAATCTCCATTGCCGGGTAATACAGAATCAGTTTCTGTCATAAATGAAAATGTAATTGCCCATGAAAGAGTGTCAAATGGCGTAGTATTTTTACCTGTAGGTAAAAATATGATTTGATCTCCTCTGGACCATGCAGTGTCAACTATTCCACCTATTTCATTAAGTATTACAGTTATTGGAATAGGGATACCCGATGTAACATCTTCTACTTTAAATGGTACAGGCACATCTAGGTAGTTTCCACCACCGGCAGGTTTTTTAGCTATATAATCGTTCAGCTCTGAAAAGGTTATTAAATAATCTGCGGGATATTTTATTTTAGGAGTGACCGTACCACCAATTGTGGGTAAACGTAAAAGATATGGTATATCCACATTCCCATTCCAGCCCGTTCTTTCCTCATTAACAAACAACGAATCATATGAAAAAACTTCCAGTTTAACTCCATCAAAAACAGGATTGGAATCTTCCAATTTTAAAGCTGTACTTTGATAGACAGAATAGTACTTGTAAGTAATTATAAACTGGCTGTTATTAGGCATTGAGGAACTATCCGTTCTGGAAATTCTGCCTCTTTCATAGTTTATAATATAATCGACTTCATTCTGATAAGTAGTTCCGGAAAGATCTTTGACAACAAGGTTTTCATCATTAATGATAAATTCCTTTGATAGATTTGCAAACTTTGTATCAAAGAGAAAAATTGATTCTGTAAAAGGTTTCTCACCACGTACTGAATAATTTTTTTGATTTATTACACTATCACTCAAATTAAGTGTATCACTGAAACGAAGTGTATAAACATCATCAATAACATCAAAATCATTCATAATTTTAAAGTCAACCGTTCCATTACCGAACCCGCTGACTTTTTGTATATCTGTATTTGCAATGGCAGGTGGAATATAGCCGGCAGCACGAGGTCCTGCAACAACTTTTACAGTATTGATATCCAGAATTTCCGATCCGGTTATAGGATCCACTGTTATTTTTTTACCTGTTTCGGATGGCGGAATACCAAGTGAATCACCGTGATCATATGCTACAACAGCATAATAATAAGTCAGACCATTGATTACGTTGTTGGAATCAACAAAAGAATGAACTAGTCCCGTGTTGTCGCCAAGGTAGTAATGTAATCCTCTTCCCTGGTATTCTACAGGATGGTAACCTCTCCAGTTATTTTGAATATCCCATTTCGCTTCAAACCCGTCGATACCTCTTAACGGCTCATATAAATATGCGGCACCTCTTCCGTCAGTAATAGTTAGGATATCTGCAAAATCAGGACGTGTACTTCGGTAAATCACATAGCCTTCAAAATCTTCACCAGTTATCGGATCAATACTTTCTTCCGATTTTGTATCCCAGTATAACGTAACTTTTTTATCATCAGGTACGGCAACCACTGTTGGTTTATCCGGCGGTTTGAAGAATCTGTAATTCTTATTATAAATGTCTTGCACAGTTTCTGCGGTAGTTAGAAGATCCGGCAGATTTTCACCAAACAGGAATGCCATAGATATTCTTTTTGTTTCTCCTTTGGCAAGAGAAATATAGCCGGATCCAAAAGTAAATACTATATCTGTATTACTCTCAATATCTCCAAAATTACCAGGAATATTTCTTGCCCAGACTAACTCATCATTTTTTATAGCATTGGTTTGACCCGATGCCCAATCCCAGCTATTAAAACTCGTCAAACCAATCTGATCAGCCTCATCAAGATCTGTGTACTCAAAATTTGGTTCTCCTGGTGCCAGCGGATCAGGTCTTCCGTCGAATAACCTACTACCGCGGGTAGGAATTCCATCTCCTTCACCTTCATCACCGGTATTTGGAATACCGTCAACTCCAACGTCATCAACCTCCGGATCCCAGTCGCCGTCATTATCAATTCCGTCATCCTGCGCTTCATCAATCATCCCGTCACCATCATTATCAATTCCATCATTTGGGTTACCTGGACTCTCAAGGAATTTACATCCAAGATATCCAAGCGGTATGCCCAGATTACCCATCATATCAGGATCCCAGAAATACGCCATACTTCTCGCATATACAGGTATATCATCAACAGAAGGATAATTAGGAATATTAAATGGCGGAATGAACAATCCATTATCATCGCTGTTTTGTGCTCCACCTCCGCCAAGATCCGGATCTCCATAAATACCAAACAACACAGTATCTAAATCTCTATCGCTGACATTGGTTATTGTCCAGACAAAGAATACTGCATTTGCTGCAAGCGAGTTACTCCATTGGAATGCTCTACCATCAATCTGGACTCCGAGCCCTTTTTTGGTTGTATCATTAATATAGGGATAGTAAGGAAATTCCAGGTTATACCTGTCATCCATAGCCCAGTAAACTTCAAGGTCGGCATTGTTTTCACCAACTGTTAAGTAACCGGGCCAAACATACTCGCCGGTTGCTTCACTGTACCACTCACGCGGCCAGCTATCTGGTTTTCCATCTCTGTCAGAATCAAGAGCAGGATTCGAAGCCATAAATTCCTGGTTTTCATCTGCATAACCGGGAAGAGGTTCCCAGGTCCAAAAGAATTCATCATTTGTCGGATCTGTTTCCCTGAAGCCCGAGTAATCATATAACCCATCTGATATGATATGAATCCTGGTATTTGTATCTAATGCACTTGGCACAGATGCTCCTATAATAGGAGAAAACTGGAAAATATAGGGTGCATCTCTCCATACCATTCCCAATAAATCTCGTAATGTTGCACCGGGAAAACCTGGACCGATTCCGCCATAATTCCATATCTCAACTGTAACATTATTTCCGTTCATTAAATATCTTTTCCTGTCTTCAAAGGCATTTAACTTTCCTAATCTTTTCGAAAGTTGATCAACCATAGTGTATTTATCATCACTCGGCTCAACAGTATTAGCATTACCAGGAGACGTAATTAATTTATTATTTATATAATCCATTACCGCCTGATGCTCACGTGCTCTTCGCTGCTCAACAGTTTCATTCTGTGCATGAACAACTGACGGAATAAAGATGTTTATCAGAAAGATAACTGAAAATATTATCAACAATTTCGATTTCAACATTTTAATACTCCATAAAAAAAATTTCTTTAAAACTCCAGAGTAAGTCCTAACCTTACTTCACGTGGTGCTGTGTAATAGTTTGGGCGAATAAAATATTCAGTTGCTGATTTAACACCGGGAACTTTTTCTGAAAGTTCGTTTGTGGCTTGTGCAGCATTTTGTGATTCTTCTAAAGTATAATTTGCTCGCCCGGTATCATCATAAACCAGTCTTTCATTCAGTGTATCAAATAAATTAAATACTTTAACAAACAGGGTGAGCATAATGCTTGTGAAATCAAATGATTTCTCTGCTAACAGGTCTACATTTGTTTGCAGAGGTTTTCTCCCGCTGTTCGGTTTAAGCAATATTTGCTGATCATATAATTGGGGTGAATAAGGAAGACCCGTACCTAAAGTACTAACAACAGTTACCATCCAATCTCTGTCGCTGCCAAAGGTGATCACACCATTAAGTGTATGTGTTTGATCCCATGCAAGAGGAACGGGAATTTTTTCACTTTGTCTTCCGGATGAAAGATCCAGGAAGAAAGAGTTTGCATCTGTGTCATTACCTTCAGCTACCTGGAATGTGTAGTCAACAGAGGCTCCGAATAGTTCACTTGGAAGTTTTCTTTTGGTAAGTGAAAATGTGATTCCTCTAATATTACCATAATCTTTGTTTACGTATTTCTGGTAAGTAACACTTGTTGTTACTCTTATCTGTTGTAATGCAAGCAGGTCTCGAACGTCTTTATAAAAACCTGTAACATTGAAGGCTATTGATTCACTTAATTGCTGCTGCAGTCCCAATTCATAACTCACAGTTTTTTCAGGATTGAGATTTGCATTACCGAAAACAGCACCTGTTACCAAGCCTCTGAAAAACGGATTAGTATATAAATAATTATATGGCGGAAGCTGATAAAAATGACCGTATGAAAAATGTATAATGCCCTGATCAGTTATAGGGAATGAGATACCCAACCTGGGACTAAATGTTAATTTGGGTTCAACATTTTCAAAGTTATCGTTAGGAACATTTATATCCGGAGCATATTTATACTCAGGATTAAAATAATCTACACGAAGACCTGCATTAATTATCATGCTGGTAAATTCCATTTTATCCTGTAGGTAACCTGAAAATTGTCTGGGTGACCTTGTATACAGATCATGAGAAGGAGTGCCTGGTTCAAGAATCGTCGGTTCGAAATATCTTGTAGTATCTCTTTGAATTATAAAATTCCGGAAATTCATTTCATCCCATTTGTATGAAAACCCAGCTTTCACATCGTGCTCTTTTGTAACCTGACTGGTAACGTCAAGTCTTACTTCGCCGGTGTTCGATCTTTGATAATAATGTTCATTCAGAGTACCGCCTGAGTTAAAGGTATATTCTGTTACACGTGTATTTTTGTGTGAAGGCTGATATCTCGGATCAGGTATTAAATTATCAAGACTCATTCCGGGAGTAAAGGAAACTTCTTTTCCGGAAGCATCTAAAAGCGGAAATAGGTATCTTTTAAAATCATAAATGCTATATGAACCTTTTAATGAATAAAATGTACTGTTACTCACTGCGTGTCTGACTTCGAGGGAATTGATTAAGCCCCATTCATATCTGTTGTAATTAGCATCCGGATTATATTTATAATTATGATTATACAATTGAAATTCTGCTTGCGAATAAATTGCATCATAATTTATTTTCATTGTAGAGAATGGTTTAAAAGTAAGCTTTGCAGTAGCGTTAATATCTTCACCGGGGTTCATAGAAACTAATTTATTATCACCGGTTTGTGCAATATAAACTATATTTGGATTCTGAATATCCTTAGCAACAGAGTCATAAATAGTATGTTGTCTCTGTCCGTATAAATATCCGCCGTCATCGTTGTATCTTCCTGAAAGAAAGAAAGTTACATCATTGCCTGTAAAAGGAACGGGTCCGCCGAATGTTGCTTCAACAACCTGGTTATTAATTGGACTAATATCATCTATATTGAAAAAAATATTTTTATTACTGCTGATATAATCACCAGTATAATAAGAGATTGAACCACTGTATTTGTTTCCACCCTCTTTTGTAACAGTATTAACGATGCCGCTAAGTGCGTTACCATACTCAGCATTAAAAGTACCGCTGACAACGGATAATTCTTTAATTGCCTGGGGTGATATTTGCACAGTTCTTCCGAAATCAAAAGGATTAACTGCTGAAACACCGTTTACATTGTAGGCAATTTCAGTTGAGCGTCCACCACGTATATGCAGTTCACCTCCGGCACCTTTTGTAATACCAGCCTGCAATGAAAGTAACTGATCAATGCTCTCAACCGGCAGTGCAGCAATTTGAGTATTATCTATAACAGTGTGTGATGATGTAAGGTCTTTCCTTACTAAAGGTTTAATAGCTTCAACAACAATTGTTTCAAGGCCTATTGCTTCAACGGGAAGATCGGCATCAATTTCTGTTGTAAAACCAGTGTTAACACGTACATTTGTTATCAGTTTTCTCTGGTAACCAACTCCTGAAAAGATTAGTGTATATACACCCGGATCAACATTGTTAATAACATATCTGCCCTCTATATCGGTTGCAGCTCCAATAGCTGTTCCTTCAATAAGAATATTAATTCCTATTAAGGCTTCACGTGTATCAGAGTCTGTAACTTGTCCGGCTATTTTACCGGTTTGAGCAAGAATAAAACTTGTTGTAAGAATAGAAAATAGAAATGAATAGAGTGCTAA
The DNA here is from genome assembly GCA_018335755.1 of Ignavibacterium sp. Taxonomy (GTDB): domain Bacteria; phylum Bacteroidota; class Ignavibacteria; order Ignavibacteriales; family Ignavibacteriaceae; genus JAGXRK01. The sequence goes on from JAGXRK010000019.1 coordinate 32,469, forward strand.
AAATAGTAGATTTTTTTTCATCGCGACCTCAGATGGCAATTTGTTTTACATATAACATATCTTTTTATGCCTTAACAGGTCAAAAGATTTTTTGAAATTAAAAAAAGAAAAGGGCTGCCCGGATATTATAAATATCATTGGATTGTTATAATCCGTTCATCTTCCGAACAACCCTTAAAAAATGCATACTAAATATTTTATTTAAGTAATTGCATTTTCATTGACGTGGAATTATTTCCTGCTGTTAGTCTGTAGACATAGATTCCGCTTGCTAAACCTTCAGCATTGAATGAGGCTGTGTAGGATCCGGCATCCAGATTTTGATTATTAACTAATACGGAAACTTCACGGCCAAGAACATCATAAACTCTCAAATCAACGGTTGATGCTTCGGTAATACCGAATCTGATCATTGTTGAAGGATTGAAAGGATTAGGATAGTTCTGATCAACATAGAAGTTAGCAGGGATAACAGAATTATCTTTTTCTACACTTGTCGGAGGAGTCCAGTTCAGATCCAATATAACAAGGTTAGCAACTGTATCGGTTGGATTACCTCTTGAATAACCCTGGGTGTATAGAACTTCATCTTCAGGATCACCGTCAACATTTGCAACAACAACTACATCCATATCGCCACCAAGAATCAATAATAGTGAATCTATCATTGATGAAACGTAATTAGCAGGATTGGTTATATCGCCACCCTGATAGGCTACTCTGAAAATTGGATTGTTAACAGGATTCAAAGCATCGTGTCTGGATCCAAATACGAAATCAACATTACCGCTACCATCCAGATCACCAAAACCAGCACCATTTAATCTAACCCCGCCAATAGAAGAAAGGTCTGCAATTTCATATGAAACAAGAGTATCGGCTACCTGCTGAAGCATAGATACTTTACCACCGGCAAACCATCCGCCAACAACTATTTCATCTGTTCCATCGCCATCAATATCAACAACTACAGAACCTTTAAATGAAGATAATTCACCACCTAAACCGCTTTGTGGTTCTAAAATCTCCCAGGCATTATTTTGATAGCGAGCACCAAATATTTTGCCTGTGCCGTCCCATAAATAGATGTAGTTATTAAGAACAGCTACATCCCATTTGTTACCGGTACCGGCAAGAATGAAATCACCAAGACCGTTAGCTTCAACAGTCCAGGTTTCTAATCCGCTGCCGTCATCCGGAACGTTATCAACAGAAACTACACCGAAATGCCAATCTCCGGATGCTGCTGCTCTGTCAACAAAAATTATTTCATCATCTCCATCGCCGTCAACATCAGCTATAATGAATCTGAGTGGTCTGAGATTGAACATATCCTGATTAACAAGAGTAAAAGAAGCATTAGGTAAGAATCCGCCAAATCCATCATCAACACCCATATTATCACTGCCATCACCCGGGTATTCATAAACTAATATTCTTGCAGGATTTGGATTGATAGAAGCATCTGTATAGTTAATTGGTCCCCAATAAATTTCTGGTCTTCCATCGCCATCCAGATCACCCCAGGCTAAAGCAGGCCAGGTATTCTGAAGCGGAATATCACTTTCAGTCATCCAGACCATTTCCCAATCGGTTCCATTCCATTCAAACTTATAAAGTCTTGGAATCAGTTCTTCGGGTCTGTCGATAAAATTTGTATTACAAGCATAAATTTCGGGCCAACCATCACCATCAAAGTCTACACCGGCAATTACGCCCCCCCATCCGCCTACTTCAAAACTCAATGTAGGAATTTCGAATGCTCTTTGGAAAGCTTGCTGTGAAAAAATCTGCACGGTTAGAAAAAGAGAAAGAGTTGCAACGAGAGTAATAAGTCGATTCATACGACCTCCTTCGATATTATTGTGAGTGATTTAATTAGATTACTAAATAGTAATTAACTTAATGCATAATTTACACTATAAAGAATATTTTTTCAAATATTTTGTACGATTTTTTACGATTTTCTGCTTGTTATTTGGAATCAATTAATATTTGTTAATGAAATAAATTCGAATAGTTTAAGTGCCCAATATTTATATGCATAATCATTCAAATGTAAACCGTCATCGGTAAATTCATTAATTAACTCTCCTTCTCTATCAGAAAAATGCTCATTTAGATTAAAAAACAATATGTCTTTTGAGATGGCAAAGTTCTTTAACATACAATTAAAATTCACTATTCTATTATTTGGTCTTTCCGAATTGTTTCGTGTCGGGAAAATTGAAGTTATTACGATTCTACTTTTCAAGACGTGAGTTCGGATCTTATCGAAAATAGATATTATTCCTTCAAGCATAAAAACATCGTCCCTGCCTCTGGCAAAATCATTTGTGCCGATACAAATAAATATGAAATGAGGTTCAGGTATAAACCAATCTGAAGAAATCCTATTTAATGTTTCCTGAGTGCTATCACCAGAGAAACCCTTATTTGTTATGTTTAATTTGGGAAGATAAATATTTACGTTAAAGCCTTCTGTAATAGAATCTCCAATAAGCAGAATTCTCAAGTCGTTTAAGTTCATTTTAATTCAATGGCTTTACGGACAAATCCATCTGCTTTTCCTAATCTACTCTTCGCATCATCATAATCAACATTTGCTTTTATCATAACCAGAGCAGTTTTTACGTGACCTTTTGCTTTTTCAAGATATGAAGAAGCATCTTCATAAGATAACCCTGTAATTGTCATTACAATTTTTTTAGATCGTTCAACAAGTTTCTTGTTGGTCATCTGAAGATCGATCATCATATTTTCATAAACCTTACCCATTCTTATCATTGAGGCAGTTGTAAGCATATTTAAGACTAACTTTTGAGCTGTGCCGCTTTTCATTCTTGTTGAGCCCATTACTACTTCGGGACCAATATAAGGACAGATAGCAATGTCAACTTCTTTTATATCAAAATCTTTTCTTGGGTTAGTGGTTATGTATAAAGTTTTTGCGCCTAGTTCTTTTGCTTTTTTAACAGCACCAACAACATAGGGAGTTCTTCTGCTGGCTGCAATTCCACAAACTACATCTATGCTGGAAACATTTGCCTTAATCACATCTTTGGCACCATTTTCTTCATAATCTTCCGCACCTTCCTGAGCACGGAACATTGCCTCCTTACCTCCTGCAATAAAACCTTCAATTAAACCAAATGGAGTTCCGAAAGTCGGAGGGCATTCAGAAGCATCAACCACGCCTAATCTGCCACTTGTTCCTGCCCCAAAGTATAAAAGTCTTCCTCCATTTTTTAGAGCGTGAACTATTGTCTCAACTGCTTTTTCGATGTATGGTAATTCTTTTTCAACAGCAAATGGGACAATTTTATCTTCTTCATTTATTATCTGAAGAATTTCCATTGTTGATTTGGCGTCAATATCCATAGACCTTGGGTTTCTCTGTTCAGTTGTAAGTTTACTTATTTCTTCAAAGATTTTGCGGGGGTTATCAGCGGATTTCATATTTATGAATAAAAATTTGTGATGCAACTAACTTTTAAATTTGATTTTATCAAATATAACAGTAATTGACTAAACTTGCGTTTGAAATTCTTTAATTACACTGAGACACTTCTTATATTTGACAATAAATAATAAAAAATTTTGACCAAACTACTTTAATTTAATTTATCGGACCAGCCATGCTATCAAAAGTTGAGCAATTCTACTTAGACCAATCAGGACATAAACTAATATATGAACCCACAGAAAAAATTCCGGTTATTCAGGTAACCAACTTTCCGGAATTAGGAAAATTAACAGCATTAAGATTTATAGAGTGGATACAGGCTAACCCCGGCGGAGTAGTTTCGCTCCCAACAGGAAAAACGCCTGAACATTTTATTAAATGGGTTGCGCATATCTTAAAGAACTGGGGAAAAGAAAACATTGTAAATGAATTAAAGAAAGTTGATATTGACCCCGGTAACAAGCCGGATATATCTAATCTTCATTTTGTACAAATAGATGAATTTTATCCGATCGATTCAAGCCAGCATAACAGTTTCTATTATTACTTACAAAAATATTACTTCAGCAATTGGGGACTTGATCGTGACAAAGCTTTGTTTATGAATATAAATGAGCTGCGAACTGCAAATAACCTTCTTCTGAGCGAAATTTTTCCTGACCAGGTTGTCGATCTTTCGTTAAGAACACGTTATGCAAGCACTACATTAGAACGACTTCAAAAACAGACTATTGAGATAGTCGATCAGTTCTGTACAGATTATGAAAATAAAATCAGAGATCTTGGCGGAATTGGATTCTTCCTTGGCGGGATTGGACCGGATGGGCATATAGGTTTTAACGTAATGGGAAGCGATCACTACTCTTCAACCAGATTGATACAAACAAATTATGAAACGCAGGCTGCTGCAGCTGGCGATCTAGGAGGAATAGAAGTTGCAAAGAAAAGATTAGTAATTACAATCGGACTTGATACAATCACCTATAACCCTGAAGCAACTGCAATAATTATTGCAGCCGGTGAAGCAAAAGCAAATATTGTTCGAGACTCTATTCAGTCTGAACAATCAAACCGACATCCAGCCAGTGTGCTTCAGAGATTAAAAAACGCAAGGTTCTATCTTACTAACGGTGCAGCTTTCAGATTAGTTGAAAGACGTTTCCACGATGTAAAATTGGAAGAAAATATCTCACAGGCATCTGTCGAAAGAGCAGTAATAAATTTATGCTTGGAAATGAATAAAAGTTTAGATGAATTAAACAAAGAAGATTACCGGGGTAAGAAATTAACAACTTTAATTTTAGAAAAGGCTGGTAAAGCTCCGGATGTAATAGGAAAAGAAATCAAAGACTCAATAATTACAAGATTTAATAGGGGACTTGAACATCTTACAAATCAATCAATTCTTCATACTGGTCCGCACCACGATGATATACCTTTAGGATATCTGCCTTATATCAATCATCTCGTGAGAGAGCCGTCGAATAAGCATCACTTTGTAACAATGACCAGTGGCTTCACTGCTGTTACCAACTCATATATGCTTGAACTTCTGCAGGATTTACAAAATTTTATTCTTATGCCGGAATTCAGGTCCAGATTTCAAAAACATTATTTTTCGCCTGAATTCAAAGATGGAAAAGACAGAGATATTCATCTTTACTTAGACGGGCTGGCAATGCACAGCCGCACAGTAAGGAAAGAAGGTGTATCCCGAAGACTTCTGAGAAATATGATTGAAATTTATGAAGAAGATAATGTGAACTATCTTGAAAACAGAATAGATGAATTAATAAATTATTTTAAAACTCAGTACCCGGGTAAAAAAGATATAGCTTATGTTCAAAAGCTCAAAGGTATGATGCGTGAATTTGAAGAAGAATTAGTTTGGGCGTTTTTTGGTTTCAATACCGATTCAGTTTCTCATATGAGATTAGGATTTTACCAGGGAGATATTTTTACTGAAAATCCTGAGATGGAAAGAGATGTGCTGCCAATTCTTGAATTACTTAAAGAAATAAAACCTACCGTTGTTACCGTTGCGCTTGATCCGGAAGGAAGCGGACCGGATACTCATTACAAAGTATTAAAGGCAACAGCAGAAGCACTCAAGCTATATGAAAAGGAAACCGGAATTTCTGATGTTAAGGTCTGGGGATACAGAAACGTCTGGTATAGATTTCACCCTGCTGAAGCAAATATTTATGTACCCGTCAGTCTTAATTCAATGGCAATAATGGAAAATACTTTTCTAAATAGTTATGGATCACAAAGAGCTGCAAGTTTTCCAAGCTGGGAATATGATGGACCATTCAGCAGATTGGCTCAGAGTATACAGGTTGACCAGTATCAGACTATGAAAACCTGTCTGGGCAAAGATTTCTTCATTAAGCATGATCATCCAAGAATAAGGTCAGCTTATGGAATGATGTATCTTAAAGAGCTGACAATGGAAGAGTTCTATTCACATTCTATGGAATTAAGAAAACTTACAGAAAATTATTAATATAACATTAAGCACAGATTCCGGTCTGTGCTTTTTTATTAACCAGCGAGTTAGAATAATGAAACAGAATAGAAGAGATTTTCTTAAAACAGGAGGATTAATTGCCGGAGGAATGGCAGTAGGCCTATATTCAAATGGTATTTCAAAAACTTTTATAAAAAACACCGGATCAAAAATGAAACTTACATTCAGACCTTTTACATTAAATATGAAACATGTATTTACGGTTGCTGTTCACTCACGCACAACTACACCTGTTATGTTAACAGAAATTGAATACGAAGGCATAAAAGGTTATGGCGAAGCCTCAATGCCTCCCTATCTTGGTGAATCTCAGGAATCCGTCTCTAACTTTTTATCCAAGGTAAATCTTGAACAATTCAAGGATCCGTTCGATCTGGAAAACATATTGGCTTATGTAGATTCCATTGATAATCGAAATACAGCAGCAAAAGCATCTGTTGATATTGCGTTGCATGATCTTATCGGAAAAATTATGAAGCAGCCATGGTATAAGATATGGGGATATAATCAGAATAAAACTCCAAACACTTCCTTCACAATTGGAATTGATACACCTGATGTGGTCCGCCAAAAAACTAAAGAAGCAGAAATATATAAGGTGTTGAAAGTAAAGCTTGGACGTGAAACAGATAAAGAGATGATTGAAACTATACGGTCAGTATCTGATAAGCCTATTGTTGTAGATGTTAACCAGGGTTGGACCGATAAAGAATTTGCTTTGGATATGATCAATTGGCTGAATGAAAGAAATGTTGAATTTGTTGAGCAGCCTATGCCGAAAGAACAGATTGATGATATCGCATGGCTGACTGAAAGATCACCATTAGCAATTATTGGTGATGAATCCATCCAAAGAATTGATGATGTTGTAAAAGCTCACGGAGTGTACTCAGGTATAAATATAAAACTGATGAAATGTACAGGTATGCGCGAGGCAAATAAAATGTTAAATCTTGCCCGTTCACTTAAAATGAAAGTAATGATCGGGTGTATGGTTGAAACTTCCTGCGCTATTTCCGCTGCTGCGCAGCTTTCTCCAATGGTTGATTGGGCTGATCTTGACGGTAACTTATTAATCTCTAACGATCCTTACGAGGGTGTTCAGGTGATTGATGGCAAGGTTACTCTTACCGATTATCCCGGAATAGGATTGAAAGGTTAAACTTTACTGAAATTTCTTTGCGTTCTTTTTTCCTTTGCGATTTTGCGTGATTGTTTTTTTCTTAATTCCCGGAGCGAACAATCCTTTGCTCACAAAGTTCGCAAAGAAATGAACTCACTACTTCACTCTTAAATAATTAAGCACCGCCCTCATTACTTCCCCTCTGTTGTTTTCGCCCGATATTGTTTCAAAAGGAAATCCGAATGATACAACACCGTATTTATCATTATAACCAACAGCAGCACTGAAATTATTCTCAGAATAGCGTAATAAAATTTCTCCGCCATTTATTCCGGCTATTGCATCAGGAGCTTCAACTTTATAAATGGTATCATTGAAAGATGTATTAAATTCTAAATGACTTTCATTTGAAATAAAATTATCATTAACAGAAAATAATTTTCCTGTTTTTACTGCATTTCCTGTACGGAGATAATACTTTAATACCTCATTAACAAATTTTATTGACGCACTATCATCATTTGCATTATAAGTATCCGAAGCAATATAGGCACCGCTCAAAAACAACTTGCCGCCTGCACTAAGATATTTTTTTATTTTATCTTGTAAAGCAGCTGGAATAGTTTCGAACTCAAATTGTTCTTCATATTTAGGCATTGGAGTTTTTTTCTGTTCACCGAAAATTATATCAACAAAATCATAATTCTTCATATCAATTTGACCGGATATAATAGAGGCAACGCTGGCAGAGGTGAATGATAAACCATTTTCGACTAATGCTTTTCCGTGTATAAACGGGAAGTCAAATGTGTTTCCTGCAATAATATCAGTTTCATAATTTGAATGACTTGCCCCATGACCGGGTTTATCATCAGTCTCCCATTGAGAATACGGATCAAAGTTAAATTGGGTACCGGTGTAATCAATGTTGTATTTATCTGGTACTCCTTCATCAATAAAATCTGTAAATCCGGAAAAAGTATCAGATTCAAAACTTGCCGGAGGAGCAACTCTTTCAAACGAATTAATGATTAAAGCATTTTTTGAATTTTCACCCAACCAGCAAACTGATAGAATTTCTGATGGTAAGCTTTCGCCGCCTGTATTAACAGCAGAAACTTTAAAACTGTAAATAAGTCCTTTCTCAATATTTTCTAAAGCAAATTCTTCTGAATTTACCGGTGTTCCATTATCAAACCCGCCATCACCAACTCTGGTATAAACAACATACTTATCTGGATAAGCTGTTGGTTCAAGTTCATCCGCTTTTGCTTTCCATCTGAGATGAACTGTACCCTCTTTTTTTAATTCAGCCGAAAAATTTACAACTGGCAAGGGTTGAACTGCATATTCATAGCCGTATTGAGCGGATAAAAATCTTAGAATACCTTTGTATATAGCACGCGAAGCGTCAAACTTGAAACGCGGATCGTGAGCAAACTTCATATCAAAAAAGTTTTGGTGTGATAAAAGTTCAAGAAGCATTGAAGGAAAATTAGGTCTGGCTGCTTCGCTGTATAATGAATTCATCAGATGTCTTCGGGTCCAAACAGAATCATACTTAACTCTAAAATCCTCTACAAGCTGTGTTTGAACAATATCAGAAAGGTCCCGGTTAGCAAGTCTTGAAACGCCATCAGGAAAAATATGAAGTGAATCCATTCCCGGTATGCTATATATCATCAATGTACCTATTACGGTATCATTCCTTGTAATGCCTGCATCTGTGTGCCACGAAAGTGAAATATCTATTGGAATTCCAAGTCCTTTTTCATCACGCTTAGTATTAGGACCAAAAGGATCGCCATAAAGGAAGTTGCCATATTCTGCACGGGATTGATAATCATCTTTATAGTCGTCTGAATCATTATTAAGATTGTACACAAGTGTATCAGGCATACCGGCAAACTGAAGCCAGTATCGTGCGCCTTCCATATATTTTGGTCGTCCGCTTGTTAATCCCTCACGTTCAACTATTCCCATTCCTCCTCCGAATTTTACAGCATCAGCAGAGACGATTTTGCTCGATACAGAACTCCGGTTCGATAATACAACACCCTGATCGTTAAATTTTCCTTTTTGAAATTTGAAGGTGCCAAGGTAAATCCATGTATTTCCGCCTATAGTCTGATTCACTCCAAATTTGGTTATTCCGCCTGAATGATATACCTCATAAATTGCGTCTTCAACATTAGCTGGTGAAGCCGAATAAGAAATATAAACTGCATACTCTCCTGTTTCAGGTATATAGGGCAGCCATTGTGCAGTTGCAGTTTCCTCAAGAGATGAATATGTAAATCTACTAGTTCCAATCTTAAATGGATTTTCATTCTCTTCGAGTCTGTTTCGTTTCATCCCGAATCCCGGACTATCAGAAGTCCTCCAATAATAATTATCTACTACATTTTCGACATATGAATCCGCAGTGTCAAAATCATTATCAACAATAACTTCGTTTATCTGGATGTCTCTTTCACGGGGAACAAATACGTTTGCACCCGCGTTTTCCAGCATCGGAATTAAATAAGGTATTGTAAAAGAAGCAGGCAGCAAATCCTCAATGGACTGAAATAATCTTGCTCTCTGCCACATCCATCTTTTTTCTTTGTTGTTGTAATACCAGCCATGACTTTGCCAGAGTAATATATTCATTTTATCAAGACCATTTTCAACCGGATAGTTTTTCTCAAGATTCTTTACAACAGGTATTCGGTTTTTATAATCTGATGCAGGTAATCTTGATTTATCCAGAGAAAATTTATCTCTATAATAATTAGGTATCAGCTCTTCAATTTTATAGCTGACATTGTTGTTAATCGAATAAATCTGAAATTTATAATCCGAAAAATCCTTGCCGAAGTGATCTTTAATTGAAGCATAAATAGAACTCACATTTTCTTCTCTCAAAGGAATGAAAGAAAACTCTCTGCTAAAGCTTATTTCTATATTTTTATTTGAGTAATCCATATCGATTGATTCAAGTCTTGCACTGCGTGGTAGGTTATATGCTTCTTTAAATGTAATAAGATTTTCTGAAAATTGATTCTTCTTTAGAAGGAAACTTTCTTCTAACGATAATTCTTTAACAGCAGTACAACTAATAAAAAAAGAAAAGAAGAATAACAGAGATAAAATTTTAATCTTCATATTACAAATTGGTTATGGTGGGCAATAAAAAGCCCGGCAGAACCGGGCTTTAACTTTATTATTTTATGAACATCATCTTACGGGAAGCAGAAAAGTCATTAACATTAATTCTATACAAGTAAATTCCGCTTGGTAATTGTGAAGCATCAAAATCAACTTGATAAGAACCGCTATTAAAGAAATTATTATCAATCAGTTTTGTTACCTCTTCACCTAATATATTATACACCGTTAGATTTACAAATCCTGCTTCTGAAAGATTAAATCTGATCAGTGTTGAAGGATTGAACGGATTTGGATAATTCTGTTCCAATAAATAATCATCGGCAATCGAAGTAATTTCATCAACAGATGATGGATCAAGTAAAGTCTTAAATCTGAATGTTTGCGACCAGTTACCTGTTCCGTACTGATTTATTGCTCTCACTTTCCAGAAATAGAAAGTATTATACAATAGACTAGAATATGCCAATGTCGTGTCTGTAAGTCCGGTTGTATCAATAACAATAGTAGTCGGAGCAAAATCTGCGCTTCTGGCAAACATAAGTTCGTACGTATCCGCTGATTGGTCACCATTCCAGATTAATAATGAATCGATTGGTAAATTTCCGGTATTATTTTCCGGGAATACCAGACTTATTGTTGAAGGATAACCAGTTGTAAAACTGAATCCGCTAGAAAAGTCACTGGCACCTCCGGCATTGATGGCATTTACTCTCCAGTAGTATAAAATTTGTCCGTCAAGCCCTGTTATAAATTTAGATGTATCAATTAACCCGCTTTGATCGAAGACAATACCTGTAGTAAACGCCGGGTCAGTTGATATTTGTAATCTATATGATGATGCAAGATCAGGATAGAACCAGCTCAGAGTAATTTCCTCACCCAGGTTTACTGAACCGTTTGCAGGTGAAGCAAGCACAGGAACCGGCGGCGGGTTAACTGTTAAAATAGTGCTCATAGCACTTTCATTGTAATTTCTGTCGAGTGAAGTTACAACAAAATAATATGGTCCTTGTGGATTTGGCGGTTCACCCGGTATGCTGAATCTGTTTCCTTCAACATTTAAAATTTTTGAAGGATCACCTAGATCTGATGGCTGAATATTGGAATTGTTAAATCTGTAAACCACATAACGGGATGCTGAATCGCCGTCACTTGCAATTTGAGGTAAATTCCATGCAACGCCTGCCTGACCATTTGGTAATCTTTCAAATCTTAAATTCTGTGGTGGATTTGGCGGAACGATATCTTTCCATGCCATAGGAGGCAGAATTGAAATATATCGGTAAAGATCATTCTTCAAAGTATCAGTAACACCTTTGGGATTTTCAGGAAAGTTTTTAGCCCGGAAGAAAACGCCACCGTCAACTTTTGGATTAGACCTATCTAAACGAATTTGATTAGGTAATTCACTGGGGTTAGTCCAATTTGGAACTCTGTAAAATGCGTGACCCGGATAGTAATGACGACCATAAAAATCAACTGAATCTGCCCACCACGGCTGCAGTTTAGCATAATCCTGTCCACCACCGAACGGCCAGTATAATTGAGGAGTTAAATAATCAACTGAATGATCTTTAAGCCAGGTCATTGCATCAGCATAAATAACGTTGTATGCATCCATACCAACTATTCCGGTAGGCACTCCATTTTTCCATATACCAAAGGGACTGATACCAAATTTAACATATGGCTTTACAGCCTGAATAGTATCATAAACTTCCTGAACCATAAGATTAATATTATCTCGTCTCCAATCATTTTTATTAGTAAATCCTCTTGGATCTGCAGCAAATGCAGAATCATCAAGTGCATTGTTTGTTGCATTAGCAGTCATATTGTCTGGTGGATAAGGATAAAAGTAATCATCCATATGAACTCCATCTATATCGTAACGGCTAACAACATCTCCCACAACTTTTTTAATTAATTGACGAACTTCTCTTAAACCTGGATTTAAATATTTAGTATTCCCAGTTTGAAATAACCAGTTAGGGTGAGTGTTAGTAATATGACTGGCTGCTTTAGTATATGAACCTGTAACCTGTCTGTCGGCTCTGTAAGGGTTAAACCAGGCATGAATTTCCATTCCCCTTTTTTGGGCCTCTTCCACTGCAAACTCAAGCGGGTCATAATAAGGCATTGGAGGCGTACCCTGACTACCTGTCAACCAGTAAGACCATGGTTCATGAGCAGAACTATAAAGAGCATCACATTCAGTTCTTATTTGAAAAATAACAGTGTTAACGTTAGCAGATTTAAGATGATCGAGTAAATCAATTAATTGCTGTTTTTGCTGTTCTGTAGAATTAGATGGTGAGTTCGGCCAATCTAAATTTACAACTGTTGCAATCCACGCAGCTCTCATTTCAATTTTGGGAGGCATTGATTGTGCTAATACACCGGATGACAGAAAAAAAGAAGCGATAACAGAAAGTAATAAATATTTTTTCATAGTAGTAATAATTTAGTTGAACAAATACATCTCAAATTTAATTAAGATTTAGGGAATAATAAACCCACAAAATAAAAAAGCCCCGAAAATACGGGGCTTATATTAAAGATGTAAGTCCATAATTATTTGAGAAGAACCATTTTCCTAATCTGGTTGAAATTATTGCCTTCAGCAGAAGATGCTTTAAGTTCATAGAAATAAACTCCGCTGCTCACTTTCCTGCCGCCAAGATCATCTGCATTCCAGATAACATTATAACTGCCAGTCTGCATTTCTTTGTCAATTAAAACATTAACTGTTTCACCGAGAATGTTGTAAACTGTAAGCTTAATTGCAGAAGCATTAGGAACAGTAAAGCTAATGGTTGTGCTTGGATTAAAAGGATTAGGAAAATTCTGTTCGAGAGCAAAATCAACTGGGATGAAATCAATATTTTCATCAACAGACGTTGGTTCAGCTATAGAATAACCAATTGCCCGGATATCTTTTATTCCTGTTGCTCCGATTAAAGTTCCGGTGCCGGTTGTCTGATCAATCGTGAATAAATCACTAATTACGTTTCCACTGCCTTTTACACCATATAAAACGCCATCTTCATCGAAAGAAATATCAGTAGTATTAGCATTATAACCTGTCCTGCCTACGAATAAAGTGTCTCCTGTGGATGGGTTAAATTTAACAATTCTGTCCCGAGGAGTGCCAATAAAGTTTCTAACACTACCCCATAATTCATTTGTCAATGGATTAAAAGCTATGGCCACCCTTTCATAAGGTAATGTTGCAATTTGTGTTGCTGACCAATCTGTTGTATCTATTGTAAAAAGTCCTCCTACTCTTGAAGTTGCGTATAGCACACCAGAAGTATCATAAGCAAGTGAATACAATTCGGAAATATTTATCATTGAAGTTAGAAAAGCCACACCATCATCGGCGTTAATTCTGTAAACTTCTGATGCTATCGGCATAGTTCTTATTGCCAGAATTCTATTACTGTTATTACTTATCTCAATATCAAAAAGATCATCAAAACCTGATGGACCAATATTAACACCTGCTCCGGTAGTTAGATCGAAGGTACTTAAGTTTCCACCATTTTGCGAACCAGTAACGCCGTAAAGAACTCTTGAAAGTGCCGGTTGGGCTATATAACCGATTGCAGTTAAATTTATACCAGTAAAAGAAGTTGAGTTATTGTTTATTGCTAGGATCTCACTTTGATTTCCGATTGATGTTGGAATAAAAACTAATTCAATCTCAAGACTATCAAATGTTTCTAATGTTAACGGTAAAGTTAAATTTGATATTCTGTGAAAATCGCCTATTGACTGTGGTATATTTGAAATCACAAGATCATCTTCACCATAATTTGCCAGGTAGACCTTAACCGTTGCACTGGTATCACCTAATTCAGTACTTCCAAAATCATAATCAAGAGTACTTATATAAGGATAAATTCCCGGGTAGGGTTGTAATCTTACTTCGGCAACGGCCATAGAATATTGATTTGTACTGGAAGCATATTGACTTATCATCCAGAAATTAAATTCTGTAGAAGGATCAATAAAAATACCCATATAATCACCCCAACGGTTTCTAGTTCCACCAAAGGTAACTATATAGTTTCCTAAACCTGCCTGTAATTCGTAGGCATTACTTAGACCAGGCGGATCACCAGCTTTCTTAGCATAGAAGTATGAGCCCATATAATGGTTATCTGATGATCTGGAAGATGTTATAACGATATTATGTTCTTTATCTACACATAATGCGGGATAAATATGGTAAAAATTATTTGTACCATATTCCACACTTTCAACAATTTGATTGGTGCTGACATCTATCTTAACATATCGAATATTTGCAGCAGTTTGACTGCTGTTACCTGCAGAATGAGTTGCGTATAAATATCCGTCTCTAAAAATGGGTGCAGTTCTAATAGCGCTTCCACCGGATTCAATACGAGGAGTTCCTCCTCCTAACTGATTAGCAGTTGGAGTGTTATAATAGTACGTAGTAGGTAATTGAACTCCTGTCAGCACCGGAGCAGTTAAAGGATTACTAATTTTGTAAAAACCATAAAACCCTGCACCACTTCTATTCGCCCATAACATGTAATGATCATCAGATAATGAGTATTGGAATGAAGGACGAATATTAAACGGTAATTGAGATGATCCTGGCAGCGAAATATTATACAAAGTTCTGTAAGAAACAGGTCCACCATTACTTGCATATAATTCTGCTTTAGAAATAATCTTTACCTGACCATACTGACCAAATCCACTAAAGCTGAACGCATTAGCAGCTATATAAATTGCCTGATGATCGAAACCAACTTGAGGAAAATCTCCCCATAACTGTGAAGGTAATCGGTAAACATACCAAGTACCAAAAGGACTTTCATCATCGGAGTAGGCTAATAAATCGCCAGCAACCTGTGCGCCATCATCAATCTGCATAAATACAATTACCCATCTGCCGGCATAATGATCGAAGATAACCTGCGGATCACCTTCCTGACTGGGCCAAATACCGGACCAAAACTGACTTGAGCTTACATTCCTCAATAAATTTCCTTCTTTATCATAAATGAAAATACCATTGGAATGATTAGTAAGTGCTACAACGTGGTCAGGGCCAACAGCAATTGTTGGATCCGGAGGAATGATATTATTACTATGGAACAGAGTTAGCTTGTTTAATAATATTGCATTATCACCAACAGCGTTAGGATTATCGTTTTCGGTTGGTGCTTCAATGAATACAGTTTCAACCATTGGCTGATCACTTATATTTGGGTAACTCGGTTCTGAAGGAATTATAAATTGTGGAATTTGCTCACCCATAATTCTTGGCGGATCATTAACAATTGGCGCATCGCCTAATTGTGATAATAGATAAGTGCCGCCTGATTGAACAGTATCAACACGTGATAAATACGAAACCTGCGCAAAGGAGTTTGAAATAAAAACTATTAGTAAAGTTATTACCAAACCATAGCTGATTCTAAACATTGAAGCCTCTTGGATTTTTTTTGAGAAATTATTTTTTAATATAAAAATTCTTAACTTTTTAACATAATCAATTTAATTATTTTTTGACTAAGCTTTTGTGAAAATAATTTTCTTCACAGCAATTGTTCAAGTTAAATATTTGTGTTGTTAAACATTAAACTTTATTAGATTACTTGTTATAGTTATTTAATTAATAACATTTTTCTTACAGAATGAAACGACTTACTTTCTGATATTGTACTAGCATCAATAGAATAGAAATAAACTCCTGATGATAAATTTTTTGAATTAAAATAAACTTCATGTAAACCGGCGTTTAGATAACCATTAATTATTTCAGTTACAACCTCACCTAAAGCATTATAAATTGTAAGTTTAACATAGCTTTCAGATGGAATTGCAAACTTAATGTTTGTACCCGGATTAAATGGATTGGGAAAATTTGAATATAATTCGAAATTATTTGGAATTAAATGCTGGTCATCATCAATATTTACCACAGTTACTGTCGATTCATTACTGAAATCTGATACTGCAAAGTTATTTGTACAGTAAACTCTATAGGTATATTCTGAACCTATCATAACATTATTATCATTATATGAAACAGAATTAGCACCAAGTGAATCAATCACTTCAAATGCCTGCGTTCCGGTTTTTCTCATGATAAAATACTTAGTTTCTGTTTGAGAATTATCAACCCAATTTAAGGTAACATTACCCAAAGTATCGGAAACCGCTGATAGATCAGTAGGCGCTGCTAATAATGTTACAAATCTTCTTGAGTCAGAAAAAGGACTATATCCGGAAGTATTTTTTGCACTGATTCTCCAATAATGTCTTCGACCATCTACTAAATCAGTTACTATTTGAGTTGTATCTGTTAGTGTTGAGTCATTAAATACTAAAGCTGTAAACGTTGAATTAATTGCTACCTGCAGGTGATACGAATCGGTTAACTCAGTTGAGTTCCAAATAAATTGCGCATCTAAAGAAACGTTAACAGCATCATCTTCCGGTATTAACTGGATTGGAGAGGCTGGTGGAGCTAATGTTGTATTAAAACTCCAGGTGCTCGACCAGTTGCCTTCTCCCCCGCTATTAATTCCTCTAACGCGCCAATAAAAAGTAGTTAAACCGGTTAATACAGGAGACTGAAAAGTTATTCCCCTTACAGTACTATCAATAACAATTGAGTTGAACTGTAAATCTTCTGCCACCTGTATTTGATAGTCGTAACTTCTGGATGAATGTTCCCATTCAAAAACAGGATCAATTACAACATTTGCAGACCCATTTGTTGGTGAAATTAAACTTACTTGGTCAGGTGCAGTCATGCCAATGCCTGATAAGACAAGTGAAAAAGCCTGTGACACACCTGACAGAGTTCCTTTATTTGATACCTGTACTGTATATGAACCAGCTGCCGGATTTCCAATATACACCTGTTCAACATTATCACGAATATTATCACCATTTGTTGCTGGATTTGAAGGATTATTTTTATCTAAAATCCAGGGCAAATATGTTCCACCTGGACCAATAATGCGGATGTCCAGATCGTTTATAAGCATTATGTTAGGAGGATTTAATGATGGGGATGGGGGCATTCCTGCTGGATCAGTCCATACAATAGTTACTCTTAATGGTTCAGTACCATTTGACTGAACCTGGTAAGTATATTGTGCTCCATTATTTAAAATAAGTTCTTTAATTAATTCAGAATTGCCAAGATCATTATTTAATCTCATCAGACGGACAGCATTAAATGTATTCATTAAACCCCAGCCGAAAGAATAATCAGGACCGAGAGCTGAGCCAGCTTCATCAGCAGTATGTATGATCAAAGATTTTATGGTAGAGGCTTTTAATGTGACGCCTGGATTAATTGACTGCTGATAATCAAGTATTAAACCAACGGATCCGCTTGCATTTGGGGATGACATCGAAGTTCCGCTTAATGAAGCATAAGATGTTGACGACTGATTACTAGAAGAATAAAGCCCTACTCCATTGGCAACTACATCAGGTTTTATTCTTCCATCATCTAATGGTCCCCAATTACTAAAAGCACTCATAATCACATCCGAGGGTTGTGAGTAGCCGCTCGTTATATCGTCAATAGCACCAATTGCAAGAGTGTTTTTTGCAATTCCGCGTGGGTCATTTATACAATCAAATCCATCATTTCCACCGTCTTTATTTCTAATTGTATTTGATAGCTGCCATGATCCACTTATAAGAGCCCAGTGCTCTCCACCTGGAGCTGGACCAGTATCATTTCTGTCATTCCCGGCACTCTTAACTATCAGGATGTTAGGCGCGTTATATAACATATTATCCCATGCAGCTGAACTGCCGCTGTAAAAACCAAACTGCCAATCCTCAACTTCGCTTATAGCCAAATCACCAAACCAGGCCCATCTGCCATCATTAAAATAATCAAATCTCCAGCCGCGTATTGAACCATAAGAGTGATTTGTAACTTTCAGTCCGTTAGCTGCGGCTGTTGCAACTTCAGATAAATCATTACTCGAATTGTAATAATTAATTGTTCCGCCATTCGACATTCCGATAGCAGTATTATTTACACCACTGGCAATCAGTGTTCCTGCAACGTGCGTAGCATGCTGAGAAACTGATGAACCAGCATCCATTTGAACCATTCTTCCAGTAAGTTCCTGGTGATTGCTCAATGGATATCCACCTGCTTCCCATAATCCAAGTATTTGTCCCGCTCCCGATAAATCAAATCCCATTAAACCAGATTGCCAGACCAGGTTTGAACTGACAGTTCTGGCAGCATTAAAATTATTTGTGGCGTCGTAAACTGGCAAACCATATTCAAATTTCTGGAGTTCAATTATTGATCCGTCCGGGTATTCATACCACACCGGAATTCTCATAACTGTGGCGATTGATTCAGCCTCAGCACGTTGAACTTGCCATATATTAGATTGTTCTTCAGCAAAATTTCTCAACCATTCAACCCTGGTTTCCTCCTGAGCATAAAGCAAGTAGCTTGTTGTTAAAATAAAAACGATAATTGTAATTAGTTTTTTCATCGTTTTATCCTTTCAAATAATGCTTATAAACATTTTCTTACTAAAGTTAACTATCTAAATATTAATTATCCAATCATAACAGTCTGGTTATTTTCCAAACTGAAATGATCATTCTATGATTTTGAACAAATACGAAAAATCGATTTTTAATATGAGAGATAATTTAAAGTAAAAATGGTCATCTATTTAATAATGGATGGCTTTATAGACTTAAATGACTAATTCAATCTTTCCTTATATGTTTCCATCAAATACTTAGCAACTGCTTCTGCTTCCTGCGGTTTTAAACCGGGATTCGGCATTGGCGGATATGCAGGATCAATTTTGACAGGGTTACGAATAAAGGCAACGAGTTGTGATTCTTTTCCAATGTATTTTGGAAGAACGTCTTTATGCGGAGGTCCAACTAATTTTTGTTCAAATTGATGACAGGATGCACAACGGACTTCGTATAATTCTTTACCGCTGATTTCGGCAATTCCACCAGCACCCCTTAATTCGCTTAACATTTCATCAAACTGTGTGCTTAATACAATTGAATGTGTGGCAGTTGCATTAGTAATTGCAACCTGGTCTTTTATAATTAATGCCAGTACAGCAAAAATTATAGTAAAGAATAGATGAGCGCTGTAATTATATTTTTTATACTGAAGGATCATATAAATGAAATGCCAGCCAAGGAATATCAGAAGCAGGGCCGTTATTCCATAAAAGAAAACTGTTCCGGAAAGAAAGGATTCAGGAATTGAAAATAAATTTAATGCAATTAAAAAAGGCAAGGGTACAGCAAAGTAAAGTGCTGTTTTAGCTGATGCAGTTCTGAGAAAATTTTTGTATTCCTCAGTAATCAGCAAATTTTCTTTCCAGTATAAATATCCGAATAATACTGCTGAACCTGTTAGTACAAAGGCAAAGGATATAAAGATTAATAGATTTATAAGAACTTTATAAGAAAACAGAAGCTGTAAAACTCCGCTTACATCAAATTTGCTAAAATTGGCTGCGGTTGTAATTGCACCGATAAAGAGCCAGATACCGATAAATAAAAATAATACAGCCCATTTACCATTTTGAACAGCTAAAGTTTGAGTTGAGAATTTTAGTTTTTCAACTTCAGTAATAGCATTTTGATCACTTATGTTATTTTCGGCCACTGAGGAAAAAATTTGACTTATTACAAATGAATGCCTGTAAACGTAAGTCATAATCAGTCCAACAGTAACAAAGAGAAATGATAATGTAAGATATCCTACTGTTGATACCTGTGCAGTGTGCAGCAATTGAGCAAAAATTAGAATTGCAGTCAAGAGCGGCACAATTCCAAGTATAACACCAACACCATTATTAACAGTTACGAACTGAATTACATCTTTTGCATATTTTAGTGAGTTACTGTCAGAATTTTTCATTCCTTTTCTTTTATGATTTAGAGAAAGTACCAATCCGCCGAATACGATACTAATAAATGGTATGAATAGAATTAGCACTAGAGACAGCATATAATGAAGGAGTTCAATATGCTCAGCAGATTGAGGCAATACAAGATTATCTAAAAATTCCATTTAAGGCTCACTTATACAAATTAGTTAAAAAATCAATTTATCAATAGAAACTGCTGCAACCACAAATAACGCAAAAATGTTAATGCTGTTAAATGCGAATCTGTAATTAGTCTGTTCGCTGTCAAATCTTAAAAGTCGGGCTGCTTTCCAGATCAGATAAACTCCAGCTAAGAACATAGAATAAATAATCCAGTTTAAATGAATTACGCCAAACAGAGGAATAAGCAAACCAGTGACTATAGTTGCAACAATCCACACAAATGTTATTCGTTTTAATTGCTGATGAGAAAAAATCCTTGTCAGAGTAGGCAATCCGGCTTTCTGATAATCTTTATCAAGAACTAATAGAAGAAGCCAGAAGTGCGGTATCTGCCAGATAAAAAAGAAAAAAGAAAGTATTATGATTTGGGGTGCAAGCAGACTTCCTCCGGCTGCAACCCAGCCTATTGCAGGCGGGATCGCGCCAACTAAAGAGCCAGGAATAATAGCTAATGCAGACTTTCTTTTTAACGGAGTATAAATAAAATTATACCAAAAAAGATTTAGTAATCCTAAAATCATTGCTGTTAAATTAGCTCCGATAAGCAGAATTAGTGAACCAATTAAAACTAAAACAGCTGCAAAGTAATAAGCTGTTGAAGCAGAGATTCTGCCTGATGGAATTGGACGATTTTTAGTTCTTTCCATCAAAGCGTCTGTATACCGTTCCTGATAATGATTGTAAGCAGCAGATCCGCAAGCTAAAAGCAAGGTGCCTAAAGTAGGTAATATAATTCCTGTTGTAATACTGCCTTTATAGGCAATAAATCCAAAAGATGCAGTAATGGTTACAAATAGAGTAATCTTAATTTTACTGAGTTCAAGAAATATTTTTAACTTATCTAAAAACATCAACTTCCTGCAACCGGAATTTCATCCGGGGTTTTTAATTGTTCAGCATCATCTTGAGATTCTGATTCAATTTGTTCTTCCTGATTCATCCATTTGTTAAAATCATTTTCAGATAACACAAATATTTTAGAATACATGTAGGAATGCTGCAATCCGCAGTATTCTGCACAGGCGATATCAAAAGCTCCTTCATTTGTAGCTTCAAACCATATCTTTCGATCCTGACCCGGATAAACATCTTTCTTAATTCTAAATGCAGGAATATAAAACGCGTGATTAACATCGCTTGATCGGAGATTTAAAGCTACAGGGGTATTCACCGGAACATATAAAGAATCCGTTTCCCTTCCGTTTTCATATTTGAACTTCCAGTTCCACATCATCGCAGTAACATCAACTGTCAGTGCATCATCCGGAATATCTTCCATTTCTTTATAACCAATCCATCCATACCAGAACATAATTAAAACAAGAACGGTCGGAATAGCAGTCCAAAGGATTTCTAAACCGACGTGACCTTCAATATTTGTAGCTTTTGGATTTCTCTTCCTGTTATATTTGATAACAAAGAAGATCATTAAAAAAGTTATCAATACAAGAAAGAAAACCGAAACAATTAATGTAAACAGAAATACTGAGTCAACAGAGTGTGCAAAATTTGATGCTCCGTCAAACATAAATCAATTCCTTATTATAAAAGAGTAATCTGAAAATAATAGAATAAACGAAATCAAAAGGAAAAAAAGTGCAACACCCACAAATATTTTAAAGGTAATATCTTCACTTCGCAAATGCATAAAAATTATCAGTACAAGGTAAGTTTTAACTGATGCAATTAATAACGCAGTTGCAACTGTTATGCCGCCGAAATCAATTCCGGCAACAGCTACGGTAATTCCTGTTAATGCCATAAGCGCTAACCAGACCAAGATATATACTCCGTAACCATGAGAATGCTGTGCGTGTTCTGAATGTTTTTCCATGACTAAAATCCTTTAGGTTATTAAATAGAATAACGGGAACAGGAATATCCAGATGATATCCACAAGATGCCAATAAAGTCCCGCTGATTCAAGTTTTACATAACTATCCTGTCTTATAATACCTTTAGCAGTAAAGCGAGTCATAACCAAAATTAAAACTATTCCAATAATAACGTGAAGCCCATGCAGCCCGGTCATAACATAGTAGAGACCAAAGAACAGAATTTCACCCGATTCTCTTGATAAGAGTTGCTCGCCTCCGGGATAAATACCATGATTAAACTTAGCGGTCCATTCAAAATATTTATTAACCATAAATCCGAGTGCAAGAACCACTGTTAAAAGCTGAAAGAAAATCGAAAGACTCTTATTATTTCTTTGTATAGCAGTTATAGATAGAGCCATTGTTAGAGAACTTGTAAGTAGAATAGCGGTGTTAAAAGTTCCAATAATTGTATTCAACTCTTTAGCAGCAAGATGAAATGCATCGGGATTATTATATCTGTAAACAGAATACAGAATAAACATGCCTCCAAAAAGCAATAGTTCTGTAAACAGAAAGAGCCACATTCCCATTCGGGCACCGACATCATCTCTGTGGACGTGAACGGCTGCGTGATCGTTAGAACTCACTTTGCCTCCTCTGTTTGTAAGGTTAATTGTTCATCCTGATTTTGTGTATACTGGTATGGAGTATCCGAGACTGTTGGGATTTCCTTGAAGTTCTCGTGAATTGGAGGAGTATCTGTCTGCCACTCAAGAGTTTCTCCACCCCAATAGTTCTTTTCAGTTACTTTTGCACCTTTCAGTAAAGAATAAATCAGATTTCCAAACATTAAAATAAATGCGACTACTACAATCCAAGACCCTATTGTTGATATGAAATGATATGATGTGAATTCAGGCAGATAATCATAATATCTTCTGGGCATTCCGAGCCAACCCATTATGAACATTGGAAAATAAAGGGTGTTAAAGCCCACAAACATAAACCAGAATGACGTTTTAGCAAGTTTTCTGTTATACATTTTGCCAAACATCTTAGGATACCAGTAATGTAGTGCAGCAAAAAATCCAAAGCCGGTTCCGCCAAACATTACATAATGAAAATGGGCAACTATAAAAGAAGTATCGTGAACCATTATATCTATGGTAAGAACACCCTGCATTACTCCGGTTAAACCTCCAATTGTAAACTGGAATATGAATGCAAGAACATAAAGCATTGGTGTTGATAATTCAATTGAGCCTTTATATAAAGTAGCAACCCAGTTAAATACTTTAATAGCACTGGGTATTGCAACAATCATTGTCAGCAATGAGAAAACAAATTGACCTGTATCACTCATTCCGGCAGTGAACATATGATGTGCCCATACAAGTGAACCAAATAGTGCAATTGCAATGCTAGACATAGCAATAAACTTATAACCAAAGATAGTTCTCCTAGCAAATACAGGAATAATTTCAGAAACAACTCCCATTGCCGGAAGTATCATAATATAAACCGCAGGATGCGAATAAATCCAGAATAAATGCTGGTAAAGAACAGGATCACCGCCAAGAGCAGGATCAAATATTCCTATACTGAAAATTCTCTCAAGACCAACAAGCAGCAAAGTTATACCGATAATTGGAGTTGCAAGAACCTGAATCCAGGCAGTTGCATAAAACGACCAGATAGACAAAGGCATTTTAAACCAGGTCATTCCCGGTGCTCTTAACCTGTGAACGGTTGTAACAAAATTCAATCCTGTAAGTATGGATGAAAATCCCAGAATGAATGCTGCAAAAAGTGCAATCATAACATTCGTACCGGTTCTAACACTGTAAGGAATGTAGAATGTCCATCCGGTATCTGCCGGACCGCCCGGTAAAAGTATTGCAATAATTGCAAGTAAACCGCCGGCAACATAAAGATACCAGGAAAGTAGGTTTATTCGCGGAAATGCGACGTCCTTTGCACCTATTAAAATTGGTAAAAAGAAATTACCAAAAACAGCAGGTAAACCGGGAATCACAAAAAGGAAGATCATTATCACACCGTGGAGTGTGAAAATAGAGTTATAAGTTTGCGGATCCATTATGGTTCGGCCGGGTGCAATAAGTTCCAGTCTCATTAAAAAGCCGAATGCAACCCCAACTATTAAAAATAATGAGAGAGAAATTAAATAAAGTAAACCGATTCGTTTATGATCTGTAGAAAGAAGCCAGCCTAACAAACCTTTAAACTTACCCTGAAAATCTAAATAACTTGGTTCTATTCCGTTATTCCGAACCGACATAGTATCATCAGACATATAAAACTACCTTTACTTTTTAGACACATTCTTTGGTTTTCTTAAAAATACAACAGCAAATACAGCAACAAGAATAAGTATTCCTGCACCGAAAATTCTTGTAAGGTTCAAGACATAAGTTTTTCCCTGCGGATCATAACTAAAACAAAATTGAAGCACTCTTGCTATAGTTGGAGAAACTCTTCCTGCAGAGGTTTCTATTACTGCCATTTTAAAGTCGAATGGAGCTATTCCAAATCCTTTGCTGTCGGTATATGCAGGAAATAAATAGCGGCAGATTTTACCCTCTTTATCAATAAAGATAAGTGCTCCGGAATGTAGAAAATCTTTTCCCTGTCTTTTGAAGAAAAATCCGGCAGCATCAGCCACTCTTTTTATCTCAATGCTGTCACCAGTTAAAAACCTCCAGCTTTCAGGCGGTATCTGTTTATCAACCAGCTGAAGAAAATCATTCTTTTTTGAAAATGCTAACTCCGGTGTTTCAAACTCGTCCATACTGATGTTTATTATATTGTAATCAACACCTATTACTAAATCAGATTTGTTAACAACATCTGCAATCTCCATTAGCAGTGGGCTGCAAATACCCGGGCAGTCATAATAAACAAATGTTAATACAGTCGGCTTAGCAAGCAATTCTTTTAATGTAAACTCTACACCATTCTCATCAACAAACTTAGTATCCAGTGGTAAAAATTTACCAAGCTGTTCATCTATTCCGACTTCGATTTCATTAACTGAAGAAAAGGTATACAGTGAAGTCAGAATAAAAAATATTGTAACAAATAAACTTTTCATTGCATCATATACTTAGTCATAAATTAATATTGTTATTCAAGTATGAATATAATAAAGACCATTCATCACTGGTCAATCTGAAAATACCTGAATCAAAACCATTAGTGTTCACATTATTGGAAACAAAGTCTATAAAATTACGTTCAAATTGTTTCCAACCATTATTTTTGACCAGAAAAGAAATTGATTTGACAGGATTTTTACTTACGGATTTAAATATCGACGCACCCCGTGAATTGTCCTGATTAATATTTCCAACAATATTTTCAATAGTGTTAGTTTTCAACTCATTTTCTTTAAGCAGTATTAACTTTGCTGATGCAACCGGTATCTGAGCCGGAAGCTGCTGACCAGCAGAAAGATTATATGTAAGATCAAGTGCTTCAAGATCGGATTGAGAATCCTCGGGTTTGTCTGTTAAAAACGATTCCCTTATATAATGTGCAAGTGATATCTTTTCTACTGGAAGCAAATAATCATATGCAAGCATTGCACCACCGGCAATTCCTTCCTCCAGCGTAGTATAAATTCCGGAAAGAGTTGCTCCATTTTTCCAATTCTGATTATCGGTAAAGTTTTTTGGAGCGGGATTTAATCCCATTGCTGCCGGACCACCGCCTGCACCATTCTCACCGTGACAGGAAGAACAATTTGCTTTGTAAAGTTTTTCTCCTTCAGCAATAATTTCATCATTAGCAGATGCATAATCTAAAATATTTATTGGAGGAACACTTCTTGCCGGCTGAATTGAAAGATCACTGTCAACAGTGACTTCAGGCAAGAATGCCGGAACTGTTTGCCTGGCAATGAAATCGAGGTTACTAGCATAGTATAATCCGAGTGCAACTAATATCACAAGAAGATACGGATAAAGCAGGCCGAATAAAGCACCGGGATTTTGCTGCACTTCCTTAATTTTCTCTTTTATCATTTGAAGGATATCTGTCATAAATTTCTCATAATCAAAATATTAAAGATGAAACCCGATTCCTCGTTTTAATTTTGGATCACCAATCGGAATATGATTTGCTTTTTTTGCAGTGAAGTTGAATACTAAAATTACTAGACCTGTTGCAGCAATAGGAAATACAAGATCAATCCAGCTGAAAACATAGCCTGATTTCAGTAATTCCATATTTGGCATAACTAACCAGAATAAATCAAATAAATGCGCAAATAGTAACCATATAGCAATGAACTTTAGTTTCTTCGGATCCATTTTAGCGGGCTGCGAAAGCAGTACAGCATAAGGAACAATAAAATGAATTATGATAAGCAAGATTGAAAACACAGCCCAGGCACCTTCCCACCTTGTTAAAAACCAGAATGTTTCTTCCGGAAGATCTGCATACCAAATTAAAAGATATTGTGAGAAAGCTATGTAAGCCCAGAAGTTAACGAAAGCAAACATTAATGCACCAAGACTATAAAGATGATCATTTGTTATCCAGGGATCAAAGAATCCACGTTCCTTAAGAAGTACAACTGCCAGAGTAACCGCAGCTAATGCAGCTATAACAGTTCCGGAAAAGTAATAAACTCCGAAAATTGTTGAGAACCAGTGAGGTTCAAGACTCATCAGCCAGTCAACAGCTGCAAATGTTATACTTAATGCAAAAACAGGAATAAAAATGGCTCCAAGTCTGATGTTTTTTGTCGTAAGTTTCTGATCTTTAGAATCATCCTGTTTTTGTGAATTTTTAATAAATCCAAAATAGAATAGAATCCAGATACCAAGGAACACAAAGGTTCTGATCAGAAAGAAAGTAAAGTTTAAATACGGTGCTTTACCGGCAAGTATTTTATCATCAGCAACTGCTTCAGTATGTGTCCAGTGGAATAAAGTATGGTTACCAATAAGAAGAGGGACAACCAAAATTAATAGAACAGGCAGTAATCCAGCAAAGAATTCCGGAATTCTTCTGAATGGGGTGCTCCAATCGGCACCGGCAACATATTCCAGTGCAATGAGAAACAGACATCCAAGTCCAATGCTTAACACCATCATAAAAGAGACAAGGTAATTAAACAATGCTCTAGAATGATCTACAAAAAAAGCTATTGCACCAAGTACAACTCCAATTGCAAGCAAAGTATATCCTAATTTTGATAAACCGGCTGGCAACTCTTTTTTCTCAAATTTAAAATCAATTTGTGCCATTGCCGCCAGTCTCCTTTTTAGCTAATTCCAGATCAGAGTCTGAAGCATTCTTAGCCCTTTGTAAAACTCTGATGTAATTAACAATAGCCCATCTTTCATCTCTTGATATCTGGGATGAATAGCCGGGCATAATATTTTGTCCGTTTGTAATAATATGATAGATCATTCCGTCGCTGAACTCTCTTCCTCGAGTTGAATGTAAAGTTGGAGGATTCGGGAACTGCCCCTTCAGTCTGCTGTCTCCATCACCATAATCACCGTGACACGGACTGCAGAATGTAAGATACTTTTTACTGCCAAGCTCGATATTTTCTTTTGTAGGAATAAAAGGATTCATTAAAACTTCTTTTGGATTATCCACACCCATAAAAGGATAAGGAATAAAGCCTCTTGCAACTGAGCCTTCAACCGGCTTTCTCATTCCGAATCGGTCGCTAAAAAGTTCACTGGTTTTTTGAGGAGTAAGCTTATCCTGTTCCATCATCCAGTCAAAAGGAGTCATATACATAAGTTTGTTCAATAGAAAATAAGTTCCACCCGAAACAACAAGTACTGTTATGAATAGGAACATTAAAAACTTAGGCTGGAAGATCGGGTATTTTTCTGCAATAGGATAATAAACTACCTCTGTATTGACCGGGTTTAAAGACTTAAGTAATTCTTTAACTTTACTTTCATCAAACTGCACATCTGAAGATTCAATCACAACACCATAGTGATCTTTTGATACAAGTTTCATATAGTTTGTATCGTGTAGGGGATGTTTATTATCAGGAAGACGGAAAAATAATGCCAACATTAATACAACCGTCATCACTGTAGCAAGAAGTACAGTAACTTCAAATGTTACGGGAATAAATGCAGGTAATGCAAAGAAAGGTTTCCCGCCAATTACCATTGGATAATCCACCGACATTGTCCAGTACATAAATATCAAAGCCAATGCAGCACCGGACAAACCAAATACAAGTGTAACGAATCCAAGTCGTGAAGGTTTCAGCTTCATCGCTTTATCCATTCCGTGAACAGGATATGGAGTGTTTACATCAAAATTTTTATAACCGGCATCTGCAACTTTACCTGCTGCTGAAATTATTTCATCAGGAGATTTAAAGAGAGCGGTTATTCCGTAAATATTTTTTTCATTATTCATGACTCTGACCTCCGCGATGAGCAGGCTGTGCGCCATCTGCAACTGCCTTAACTTCAGAAATTGAAACCACCGGTAAAGACTTTGTAAATAGAATTACAAGCGTAAAGAACAATCCGAAACTGCCAAGTAGAATTCCTGCATCATAGAGCGTAGGTGTATAATATGCCCAGCTTGACGGCAGATAATCTCTCGACAGCGATGTTACTGTAATTACAAATCTTTCAAACCACATACCTACATTCACAAGTATTACTACAACCATCATTACAGGAATTGACCGTCTTAATTTTCTGAACCAGAACAGCTGTGGAAATATTACGTTACAGCTCACCATTATCCAGTAAGCCCAGGCATAAGGACCAATAGCCCTGTTAATAAATACAAATTGTTCTGCCTGAACACCGCTGTACCAGGCTATAAAAAATTCCATAGCATAAGCATAACCAACCATCATTCCCGTCGCCAGAATAACCTTGTTCATCTTTTCCAGATGATCCATTGTTATGATGTTTTGAAGATCAAAAATTTTGCGAACTACAACAAGTACTGTTACAACCATTGCAAATCCGGAAAAGATAGCGCCTGCCACAAAGTATGGAGGGAAAATAGTCGTATGCCATCCGGGCATAATTGAAACAGCAAAGTCAAAGCTTACGATTGTGTGAACTGAAAGCACAAGAGGAGTAGCAAATCCGGCAAGCAGCATATAAGCTTTTTCATAATGCTGCCAGTGACGATTTGAATGTCTCCATCCCAAACTGAAAATTGAATATATATATTTTTTTAAACTAGAAGTTGTTCTGTCTCTTAACGTTGCAAAGTCAGGAATAAGACCAACGTACCAGAAAACAAATGATACAGTAAGATAGGTTGAAACTGCAAATACGTCCCAGATTAAAGGTGAAGTAAAATTGACCCAAAGTGCGTGCTGATTAGGATAAGGTAAAAGATAACCAGCTAACCAGGGACGGCCGGTATGAATGACAGGGAAAATACCTGCACACATTACCGCAAAAATCGTCATAGCTTCGGCAAATCTTGCAATACCGGTACGCCATTTCTGTCTTAATAAAAATAATATTGCTGAAATAAGAGTTCCGGCGTGACCAATACCAACCCAGAAAACGAAATTAACAATTGGGAATGCCCAGGCTACAGGCTGGTTGTTTCCCCATAAACCTGTACCATAGTAAAAGCTCAGAGCCAACGCTATAGCTCCTATCAAAAGCGCCGTACCCGAAATTGAAAGAGCAATATAGAATTTTTTGTCCGGCTTTGTTTCCATCGGGATAGCTACAAGCTCTTCAATCTCTGACAGACTTAGTCTGCCTGCAATTGCCGGAACTTCTTTGGAGTAATCAATATGCACTATGCATCCTCCGAGTGAATGTTTCTGAGTTTAGCAATGTATGTAACATTTGGTTTAACATTTAATTCTTCCATTACATAATAACCAAGTTCATGATTTCTGTATTTATGAAATTCAGCTTCAGCGTCATTTATATCACCAAATTGAATTGCATTGGTCGGACATGCTTCCTGACAAGCTGTAACAACATCCGTTCCGCGTAACTCCCTGTTTTCTCTTATAGCTTCCGATCTTGCATCAGAAATTCTTTGTATGCAGAAAGTACATTTTTCCATAACACCTCTTGAGCGTACAGTAACTTCGGGGTTATGCAGCAATGCAAAAATTGAATTCTCCTGATAACCATTTCTGAAATGATCTCTGAAGTTGAAAAAGTTAAAACGTCTTACTTTGTAGGGGCAGTTGTTTGAACAGTATCTTGTACCAACACACCTGTTATATACCATTTGATTAAGACCGTCGGGGCTGTGTGTAGTTGCAACGACAGGACAAACATTTTCACAAGGTGCCTGATCACAATGCTGACACAGCATCGGCTGCAGACTAACTTCAGGTTCATCTGCAGTTCCGGAATAGTATCTGTCTATTCTCATCCACTGCATTTCCCTGCTGACCAACACCTGATCTTTTCCAATAACAGGAACATTATTTTCAACATTACAAGCTGCAACACATTGCGAACATCCGATACATTTATTTAAGTCAATAGACATTCCCCATTTAACACCGGTATAATCATGTTGCTTATAAACACTTTCCATTTCGGGATGGTGAGAATCTTTTATGAAGGAAGGATTGGATAAATATTGTTGAACGGTGCCTCCCTGAATAATATGCCTCTTTTTATGAATATCCTTAGTAAGTTCATCATCAAAAGCATGGTGTTCCTGAGTTGAGGCTAGTTTATATTTCTTACCCGTTTTATTGGCTGAAACACCGGAATAAATCCAATTGGATATGCCACCTTTTTTAGACATTAACACATTTGCATTAAATCCTACTCCGTTTGCAACAGTTCCTGAAAAGTTTCTGCCATAACCTAATTCAATAGTTATTGTATCATCAGCATTACCTGCCTGCATGAACACAGGTAATTCAAGTTTCCTTCCCTGAATTTCAATTTCAATCACATCATTATCTTTTACATTCAGTGACTTAGCGGTTTTTTCAGAAATTGCCGCATAATTATCCCAGGTTATTTTTGAAACAGGATGCGGTAACTCCTGAAGCCAACCGTTATGAGAGAATCTTCCATCACCAATGAAATAATTTTCTTTAAGTATTAAAGTAAAACTATCAGCCTGTTTTGCTTCACCATCAATAGATGATAAATTTAATGATGGAATAGCCTGTGCGGTTTCCCTTAAATTAGCAATACCGTCGTGAAGCGAACCATTCCAGAATTTCTTAAAATCAAGTTTAGCTGTGGTAAATGGATAAACAGATGATTCCCAATTTTTCTTCAGATAATTATGATAAATATTCTCATCATAAGCATCGGATTTTCCTTCAACCCAGGTAAGCAGAATTGCCTCTTTTTGTCTGGTGTTATGAAGCGGCGCAATAACCGGCTGCTGAAGTGAGATCGATCCTGTTCTGGTTTTGGCATCACCCCAGGATTCAAAATTATGATTTATAGGAAGAACATAAATGCTGGTAAAAGCTGTTTCTGATTGTCTTTCCGACAAAGTAACAACAACACCGGCATTATTTAATGATTCTGCATAGCCCAGATCAGGCGGTAAATGATAAACCGGATTACAATCATAATGAATAACCGCTGCAACTCTGTTGTTATTAAGATTTGCAACCAGATTTTCAAATTCTTTACTATCAGAAAGTGGTGAAAGAGTTATGCTCTGTGAATCCGTCTTGTAAAGATTTTTATTTCCCAAAACTTCATTTATGAGATTTACAGCAAGATGAACATTTTCAGGAAGACGGTTGCCGGCATAAACAATTGCTTTTCCTCTTTTGGAAAGTAAATCACTTACAAGATTATCAACCTTGGTTTTATCAAGATTAAATTTCCCGATGAAGGAGTTAAGTGAATATCCGGAAGTATTAACTGTTGTACCGCTTACATCTTTATTACTTAGCTCATTCAGCAGACTCATAACGAATTCAAACTGGGCTTCCGGCTTAAGTCTAAGCCTATAATCAGAATTTACTCCTGTTAAAGAAAGATTACTTTCCACAGCGTATAGCCGGTTAAATTTTTTCTTTACTACATCCCTTCCTTCAGAAAACAATCTAGCTGTTTCTACATGGTTGCCTTCTGTACCAAGAATATCTGCTTCCAGTGTAACTATTATTTCAGCATCATTCCATTTTATCAAAGGAAATGAACTTGTTCCATAACTTTTTTTCCAGGCAAAATTTCTTGTTTGTTCATTAAAAAGTTCGTAGGAATAAATTTTTGCTGATGGGTATTTTTTCTTGAAATCATCAAAAACCTTAAGCTCAGTAGGTGAAGTTATTGTATTTGTAACAATTGCAATTTCTTTACTTCCTGCTAAACTTAAAGCAGCGATAATATCATCATCAACACTTTTCCAGTTAGTATTATTAAGAATATTGTTTCTTTTTCTTAGCGGTTCATTAAGTCTTTCAGGATCATAAAGGTTTAAGATGCTTGCCTGACCTTTTGCACAGGTTTTTCCTTTGCTCACAGGATGATCGGGATTACCATCTACTTTTATTGGTCTTCCCTCTCTGGTTTTTATAAGAATTCCGCAGGAGTTAGCGCAAGATGAGCACGTTGATGCATAGAAATTCGGGCGACCTAAAATAATTTCTTCAGGTTTTTCATTGTAAGGAACAATCTCACCTTTATCCCTGTAATCTGTACAAGCGGTTCCTGCAAGTGCTGCGGAAGCACCGAGCAGAGCAAGAAACTTTCTTCTTGATACCACAGACATTCCTGATGGATCAAAACCATCTGTTACACCGTCCTTAAACTCATGATGGCGGGCATCCAGCACTTCTTTATTCTGATAAAGCTCTTCAAAGCTTCGCCAGTAATTGGGATCAGGTGGATTTGTTAATTTGCTGTTTTGAGATTCATCTTTCATATCGGGCATTAATTTCACCTATTTTTTCCTGCTGACAGCTGAAGGATTGATTTTAACTTTTACAGGAGTATCAAATTCTTTTTTGGATTTGCCAAATAAACTGAACGGAAAAGTTTTCATTAAAACAAATCCGAATAAACCTGTACCTGCAGTGGCAAAAAACTTTTTTCTTTTCATAAAATTTTTATTTGATGATTTCTTGACCATATAAATTTAGTTTTATCTATGACATGCGGAGCAATAGTCCGGTCCTTTATTTACAATTTCTTTAAGTTCAGGTAATTTATCGTGTGCATTTCTATGGCAATCCAAACAGGCGGCCATTGTAAATGAATTCATCTGACCGACTTTTTCCATCTGAGTCATTTCTCCGTGACATGCAGTGCAGTCAATTCCTTTATTAACGTGAACACTGTGATTAAAGTAGGCATAATCAGGAACTTTGTGAATACGTTTCCATTCAAGGGGAATTCCTTCCCTGTAGTGTTCAGCTAACTTTATAATTTCAGGCCGATCTTTTCTGGCAACAGAATGACAATTCATACAAGTTGCAACTGCAGGCACCATAGCATAACGGGATTTTTCAACCCCAACGTGACAATACTGACAGTCGATTTTCATTTCACCTGCGTGCAGTTTATGAGAATAATTTATTGGCTGTGCAGGTGTATATCCAACACCATCCCTCTCAGCTTTTGAAGCAAAGTAGGTAAGTGTAAAAGAAGTAATAACAACAAAAAGAGTTACAGGAAGCCTGTTTCTTAATATGTAATCTAAAAATGATTTCTTCATCATTTCCCTTTTAGTTCCGGGCTTGTTTATTTAATACTATTTGAAACTCAATACAAATAAATGAATAATCCACATAGCTAATGGATACTTTGTCTTGAGAAAAATTGAAGCGTGGTAAATACAAAAAATGAAGCACTAATTCTACTTGATAATTAACAACAATTTTGATTTTGCAAAGGTAAATCTATGGAATTCAGCAAATAAAACAAACATACTTTTCGGCAATACTTAGTTGAGTAAAAAAAACAATCAATTAAAAAATCAAACAAAATATCTAAGTAAACGCGATACAATTATTGCTGTTAGCAAAAATACTGTAATGTACAAAATGAAAATTTTTATAGACCTGTAGGTTAAGCTGAAGTTGGAAAGATATCCTCTCCAGCCGCATTCTTTGCATCTGAAAATATTAAAAAAAGTTAATGCCTTAATTAGTTTTTCTTTTGTATTCCTTGAATGTGACTTCCTTAGTGTGCCCGCAGCCTTACAAGAAGGGCATGGCTTGTAAAGAGGATTACTTTTATAAATTACCCGAGTT
The DNA here is from genome assembly GCA_018335755.1 of Ignavibacterium sp. Lineage (GTDB taxonomy): Bacteria > Bacteroidota > Ignavibacteria > Ignavibacteriales > Ignavibacteriaceae > JAGXRK01. The sequence continues at coordinate 66,893 of JAGXRK010000019.1, forward strand.
TTGCTCATCTATTAATAATTGAACTAAAGTTTATTCAAAAGTTTATTATAAATACCATCATTATTAATTATTTCAATAGCAACTTTGACCTGGTTATCGTTTTGTAATCTTTCCTCAAGACTTTCATTTACTCCACGATACCGGCTGGCAAGTTCGGCTTTAAGCTCTGATAAAATCCCGCTGCTGCTGGTTTTAAAGTCCTTATCAAATGAACCATCAAATTGTTTTTTTAGTGATGCAATTGATTCTTTTATCCTTCCATCATCGGCATCCTTATCAATTTCAGATATTACTTCGTTAAGTTTTTTCTGTAGAGAGGAAGTATAAGAAAAATCTTTTTCCTTTAAATAAAATTTAAAGGACTCCATTATTCTATTGCTTTCAATTTTATAAAAATCAGCAATAGGATTTTCATAAAAATACTTATCTGCAAATGAAAATATATGACCATGGGCTAAAAGCTGTTGTATAAGTTCACTAATGTTGTTTAGTTCTACAGTTGTATCAGGTGATATACCGCCTGCAGAGTAAACAGCCCGCTTGTTGTCAGTTTCAAACTGGTCTACAAGAATAGAATCCATAACCTGAATTGAAGGATTATCTTTGGAATAATCTATCTTCTGAATACTTCTGCCGCTCGGAGTAAAATATTTTGCAGTAGTAATTTTTAATGATGTATTATTAGTTAGCGGAATAATAGTTTGAACCAGTCCTTTTCCGAAAGATTGTGTACCCAGAATTATTCCCCTATCGTGATCCTGAATTGCGCCTGCAACAATTTCAGAAGCAGAAGCGCTGCTGCCGTTAATTAAAATTACAAGTTTTTCTTTTTGAGCAATAGGCAACTGTTTAGAATAATACTTTTTAATACTTTTTTCTTCTCTGCCCTTCGTTGAAACAACCAGCTGATCTTTAGCAAGAAATTTTTCACTCACATCAACAGCAGCATCCAGAAGACCACCGGGGTTTCCTCTTAGATCCAGAATAATTGATTCAATGTTTTTTTCCTGAGATAACCTTTTCAGAGAATTACGCATTTCATCACCAGCAGACCTGCTGAAGTTTGAAAGCTTTATATAAACGTTATTGCTGTTATCCGGAAAGAATCCCGCGTAGGTTACATTCTTCAGTTTTATTTCCTCTCTTACTATTCTGAAAAATAGTGTGTCCTGTGAATCCTGTCTTAATATTTTCAGATCAACGTAAGTTCCTGGCTCGCCTTTTACAAGAGATGATACTTCATCAACATTTTTAGGACTTATTTTAACTCCGCCGGCTTCAATAATTATATCGCCAACTCTAATACCCTGCTTTTGCGCAGAATAGCCGCCGACAACCTCAACAATTGTAACATTATCGCCGCGAACACCAATTGATACTCCAATGCCGCCATACTTCCCGTTAGTCATCAGATCAATATCCTGCTGCTTCGATTCATCTACAAATATTGTGTATGGATCCAACGTGCTTAGCATACCTTTTATACCGGCACGCATAAATTCCTGTGGATTTATGTTATCAACATAATTGAACGAAATTTCTTTGTAAACTTTTCCAAGTAATTCCATGTTCTTAGCAATTTCAAAATAAACATCGGACTTGCTTGCAAAAAAACCTGTAAGAACTAAACTGCCGGATGTAATAAAAATTATGAGCAGTTTTCTTTTTAACTTTTTCATATTAACTCCGTCTTATCATAATCATGTATTTCTTTAACTATTTCTTTATGTATTGTTTCTATATCACGATTACCGTTTATAACCCTGAATCTTTTTTCTTCGCCGGCAATTAGCAGATAACCTTCACGCACCCGGGTAAAAAAATCTTTGTCAGCCATTTCAATTCTGTCAAGTTCAGCCAGCTTAAGTTGTTTTCTCTGATGCGCAACTTCAACAGGAATATCTATAAAAAAGGTTATGTCAGGTATAGTTTCACCAATAGCAATTTTATGAATACTTTTAATGGCATCTACGGATAAACCTCTGCCGTAACCCTGGTAAGCAGTTGAAGAATCGTGAAACCTGTCCGATAAAACAAAATAACCTTCGTTAAGAAAAGGTCTTACTTTTTCCCTTACAAGCTGAGCTCTGCTTGCTGAGAAAAGCAGTATCTCTGTTTCCATGAACATCATAACATTTTTCTTATCAAGTAGAATATCCCTGACTTTTTCAGAAATCTGCGTTCCGCCCGGTTCCCGGATAATTTTAACAATTTTATGCTTGCTAATAAGATATTCTTCAAGTTTTTTTATCTGGGTTGACTTACCGCAGAAATCTATGCCTTCAAATGTTATAAACATTAAATTAATCTTTTACTTTTGCTAATCAAACTTTTTAATTATATACCTGAGCCGGTCAGGTCTTTGTGTAACAATTTCTATATTTTCCGGAAACTCAATTATTGGTTGAACAGTACCAAGCGAATCGAGCAGCACATCCCTGTAATGAACATAAGCCTTAAAGTCATTTTCAGTTAATCTGCCAAGAATGTTAATACCCCCTTTCACCAGGCAGGAAACACTGTTTGGTATAAGTACTACATCCCTGTCAGCAGGTACATCAATAACTTCAACTCTAATGTTGTCAACCGTTTTATCAACAATTCTTTGAACGTCGAGGAATATTTCGGCAAAAGGAACATCGGTAACCAGTTTACTATTTTCAAATGAAGCTTTTACTCTGGTCTGAGAATCAAGCTGCGATAGTTTAACACTCTGGGTTTTAAGACCTTTAAGACTGTTAATTAAACTTTTAGGTCCGGAAACATTTACAGAGTCAGGTGTTACTGTAAGCTGAGCACTTAACCCAAACCCGGTTTTGAAATCAATATTTAGATCAGGAATTACAGGCAGTTTCTTAACTATAGTTTTTTCTATAACAAAAGAAACTGTATCGGGAGAAATTTCAATAACCGACAGATCTGAAGACAGCCAGGTATTATTAATTGTATTCGCATATAGGTTAGACAAAACCACACCACTGTCGTTCTTTGCTGAAACATTAAAATATGATTCGGAACCAAGAGAAATACCAGCAAGCCGCCAGCCGATTCCCTTTATTTTAACAGATATATTTCCTGGTAAATCAGTTGAAACAGTATAACCGGAGGGTGCATCAATAACTCTTAGAGGCAGATTAATTGTCGAATAAAATTCTTCTGATAAAGTAATTGATATCCACAGAATTGCAGAAAACAAAAAAGCGATAATTATTATGTTAAGATTTTTTTTCAAAATAAACGCAACTGTGGTTGTGGATAAAAAATTGATTTATCTTATTGTAAGATATAAAAATCAAATTAATTCTTTGAAGTAATTCAAAAGTTCCTCCCTGTTAGCACGGGATATCTCTCTCCCCTTAATTGGAAATCCGTTAAAGCTCCTTGCATATCTTCTGAGTTTATGTACATTGAAATTTTTCAACTGATCTAAATCTGCTGCAGAAATATCTTCAATTTTCGTTTCACTCTCCTTTAAATTAGTTGAAGAACTATTAGAAACCTTTTCATTTTCCTTACTTCCTAATGCTTCTTTCTTTAATCTGGCAATTGTAGGATTTTCGATTTTTGTTTTTAATGGCTGCTGAATTACTTCTTCTGTTTTTTCTTTTTTAACCACAGCTTTTTTTTGATTCAAGGCATAAGCAGGGATTTCTGTCAAATCTGGTTTTACTAATTCAACCACATCGGAAACGCTTTCTTTGGAAACTGAATCAATAGTAATTGTCTTCTCAGTTCTGATTCTTTTTTTATCGGCTTTAGCTTGAATGAATTCAGTTTTAGAAGTAGTGCTTCTTTTTAATTGCAGCAGATCAAAAAGCTTTTCATCCGGCTTTGTGATTATTTTTTGACTGAAGTAGGAGTTAAATGATTTGGAAATTACCGAAGCGGTTTCCATAGCACTTTTAATTTGAGAATATTCACCGAGGATAAAAGAGATCACGGAGCCATCGCCGGGAATTTGCAGGCTAAGCAGATCGATTTTTTCCGACCTTAAAATCTGCTGTAATACCTGTGAAGTTAAAGCAAGTGAGCGGGTTTCTATGATGCAAATTGAATTGGTCATTGTAATACCTCCTGAAATATGAACCTCTCCACTGCCGGATCAAGATCTTCCACCAGTTGACTGACCAAAAAACTGCCTGACCTTTTTGCCGATGCCTCACCGGCAATTAAAGCTGCTTCAACTGAGGGAGCATCTCCCTTGATCAGCAGAACAAACGATTGTGACCCGATTTTAATCTGCTTAATAAAATCAAGATTTGCAGCTTTTAACATTTGATCCGCTGATTCTATAGCTGAAGCAAGATTATTTAATTCAAGAAATCCCGTTGCATTTTGTGTCATTACCGTGCTCCGAATGATGAGTTTTACATAGTAAAAATACTATTTGAATATTAGATTAACAATATGCTCCCTGTTTATCTACTTTAATGAATCAAGGTATTCCTGCAGAATTATTGAAGCTGAATTCATATCAATAAGTTCTTTGTTTTTTCTTTTTTTCTTTTTATTGACCGATTCTATTATTCGATCTTTCGCCATTACGGAAGTATAGGTTTCATCCCATTCAATTACATCAAGATGAAATTCTTTTATCAACTGTTCTTTAAATTTTTTAACCTTATTAACTATAGAAGTGGCTGAAGTTTTTTCCTCAGACGGAACGCCAAGAACAATTTTCTTAATGTTTTTACTTTGAATTATATCCGATAATTTCTTAAGAATTGTACTATCATTCTGAAGAGTTGTTAAAGAATACGCAAAAGTATGAAGTGGATCCGATACAGCTATTCCAATTCTTTTTAATCCGAAATCAATTCCCAAAAAACGTGTAAGATATTCATCAGTCATTAAGCGCTTTCAAATCTTTCAACAGTAAAAACACCATTAAGTTTTTTCAGTCTTTCGATCAGGCGATTCAAGTGATCAAGATTATTAACATAAACAGTTACGCTGCCGTCGAACATTGAATCGGATGTATTGATATTTATTGATTTAATATTTGTATTCTGGTAAGTAACAATTGAATGTGAAATGTCATTAAGTATTCCGGGTCTGTCTTCGCCTTTAACCGTTAAGCCCGCAACAAAAAGACTCTCTTCGCCTTCGGGCCACTGAACGGGAAAAAGCTTGGATGCGTCGGTTGTTGAAAGATTAACAAGATTGGTACAGGTTTTCCGATGAATTTTAATTCCCTCGCCAACAGTAATATAGCCAATCACCGGGTCGCCGGGGATAGGGTTACAGCATTTTGCATAGGAATACTTAATGCCGGATTTCTTTCCGTCAACTAAAACACCACCTATATCGCCCCTTGCAATGTCCGCAAATTTATCAAACTTAAGCTCTGCGGATTGTTCTTTTACTTCCTTATCCTTTGATGCAGAAAGAACCTCCTCCAGGTTTACTGTGTTTTGTGCAATTGCTTTAAAGAACTGACGCGTATTATCAAACTTAAGATTATGAACCAGCTTCAGCAGATCTGTTTGGTTGAAAGTAAGTTTTTGTTTTTTAACCCGCTTCTCCCACAGTTCTTTACCTTTTTTTATGATCTCATCTTCTTCCTTATTTATCCATCTGCGTATTGCATTTTTTGCTTTATGCGTTTTAACAAACTTTATCCAGTTCTTATTCGGATGCTGGTTTTTTGAAGTTATAATTTCTACCTGGTCACCGCTGTTTAATTGTGTATCAAGCGGAATGATCTTACCATCCACCTTTGCACCTATACAGTGATAACCTACTTTACTGTGGATCTCAAATGCAAAATCAACCGGAGTGGAACCCACAGGCAAACGCCTTAATTCTCCCTTAGGAGTAAAGACATAAATTTCATCCTGGTAAAGATTAAGCTTAAAGCTTTCAAGCAATTCTTTTCTTTGATCGTCACGTGATGCATTTTCAAAAATATCTCGGATCCAGTTAACCCAGGTTTCAAGTTCCTTATCAGTTGCAGTTTTTGTTTCCTTATAACGCCAGTGTGCAGCCACACCTTTCTCAGCAACTTCGTGCATTTGTTTGGTTCTTATTTGAACTTCAACTAATCTGCCGTCCGGTCCTACTACGGTAGTATGAATTGACTGATAATTATTTGTCTTTGGAATTGATATGTAATCCTTAAAGCGGTCCGGCACCGGCAGGTAAAGCTGATTTACGATTCCCAATGTTGTATAGCAATCATTTCTGTCATCAGTATCAAGAATTATTCTGATAGCAAAAAGATCGTAGATCTCTTCAAAAGGTTTATTGCGTCTTACCATTTTTCTGTAAACGCTGTAAAGGTGTTTAGGTCTTCCGCTTAAATCAAAATTAAGTTCGTATTCATTAAGTTTTTTAGTTATCGGGTCGGCAAACTTTTTAATATATGATTCACGTTCCTTGCGTTTAGCTTTAATTTTCCTTGCGAGTTCCTCATATGCTTCTTTGTTTAAGTATTTGAATGCAAGGTCTTCCAGTTCCCATTTTACTTTTCCAAGTCCGAACCTGTGTGCAAAAGGAGCATAAATTTCAAGAGTTTCCTGAGCAATTCTTCTTTGCTTATCGGGACTAACAAATTCAAGCGTGCGCATATTGTGCAACCGATCAGCAAACTTTACAAGAATTACGCGAACATCTTTAATCATTGAAAGCAGCAGCTTGCGGTAGTTTTCTGCCTGGGTTATTTCCTGTCCCCTGAAAATACCACTGATTTTTGTCACTCCATCAACGATATCAGCAACTTCTTTACCGAATTCTTTGGAAATGATATTTATGTTGAAATCCGTATCCTCGGCAACATCGTGGAGCAAGGTGGCAACAATGGTAGTATCATCAAGAGGAAATTCTTCAGCAACTATCATTGCCACTTCAAAAGGATGAGTAAAGTATGGCTCACCGGAAGCACGAAGATCGTGCTTGTGTGCTTCCACTCCAAATGCAAATGCTTTGCGTAAAAGTGTCTCGTTCACCTTAGGTAAATTTTGACTGCTGACTGCCAGCAGTTCATCTAGCATTTTATCGTATTTGGAATTTTCTGTACTCATTTGAAAAAAATGTATGAATCATAAGTAAAATAATGGTTTTATATGACTTGTTAAAGTAGGGAAAATTGGGTAAGGAGTGTCAATAAACTAGCTGGTCTCTTCAAGAAGTGTGCGAACTCTTTTTAATCTCTCATCCTGCTTACTTTTTTCAAAACCGGTAAGATCATTATAGTTCAGAATTTCTAAGCAAAGATCCCGTGCTTTTTCTTTTTCACCAAGTTTAACATATTGCTGTGCAATTATGTGCTTGAGGGTTATTTCATTCACTCTTGTTCTTACACCTGTATTTATATAAGAGCTGAGAATTTTATAGTATATCTCAATGGATTTTCTTAAATCAATTTCTTCATAAGCCCTGGCAAGTCCCCATTTAAAAACTCTTGAAGCCGGAAATTTTTCAACTGCATATTGGGATAATTCAAAGGCAGCTTTAAAATCTTTCCGATCAATGTAAATCCATATCAGTGAATGGATTGCTATATGCGTATTATAAACTGATGAATCAATTGCGTGCTTAAGTTTTTCAATTCCAAAATCGCGGTTATCACTAACGAAAGGAAGCCAGGAAAGAAATTCAGTTTTACTGCTTTTCCAATACTGATAAGTCCCTATTGCAATCCATGCTTCGTGGAAATCAGTATCCAGTTCAATGCATTCTTCAAAAGCAGAAACAGAACTTAAGCCGGTTTTAAGTGCATCGAACCAGTTGCCTTTTAATGCCTGGTAGTAGGCATAGTATCCGCCTGATAGTGAATAAAAATATATGTTCCATTTGTCTGTATCATTTTTTTTAAGCAGCTTTTCAGACATCGCCCGGGCTTCTTTTAAGTTATTTTCTATATACTTTTCATCAAACGGAGTTTCAAAATCATAAGCGTAAGCAATCCGCACGGCAGCAAGATAAATTTTACCAAAAGGCAGCTCAGGATATGTTTGATCAAGGTATGAGAAAGTTTTTTCTGCACTTTCAAAACTATGATTTACAATGTGATCGATACCGGCTCTTAATAGGCTGTCAACTTTTGCATCGGGATAAACCTGTGCTTTAAGCGAGCAAGGTAACACGAAGAGCAGAAGCAGAATAATTTTAAAAAGTACCGAATGTCCTGTCACCAGCATCACCTAATCCGGGAAGAATATAACCCTTATCATTTAACTGCCTGTCTAAAGCAGCACCAAATATTTTAATATCGGGATGGGTATCCGATAACTTTTTGAGTCCCTCCGGTGCAGCAACAAGACAGGAGAATACCAATTGTTTTGCACCTTTTTTCTTGAGATAATTAACAGCTTCTGAAGCGCTTCCGCCGGTTGCAAGCATAGGATCAAGAAGGATAACAAAAGCATCGGAAATATCTTTGGGGGTTTTGTAATAATACTCAACAGGTATTAAAGTATTTTCATCGCGCTGCAGACCGATATGCCCAACTTTAGCTTCGGGAATAACTTCAATAAAACCGCTTACCATTCCGAGTCCTGCCCGAAGTATAGGAATAAGCACAACTTCCTGATCAATTTTATAACCTGTGGTTTTTTCTAATGGTGTTTCAATATCCGCCTTTTTAAGATTGAATGACTTTGCAATTTCAACGGCAAGAATATTAGATATCCTTTTTACGGCAGAGCGAAAATATTCTGTGCCTGTGTTTTTATCCCGCAGAATTGTCATATCCCGTTTTACCAGCGGATGATCTGAAAGAAAGAAATTATTATTCATAATTATTTTTGTTTAAAAGAAAGAGTAATTGGAACACCTTCAAATCCAAACTTTTTACGGATGAGTTTTTCAAGCCAGCGCTTATAATGATCTGCAATTTCTTTAGGATAGTTGCAGAAGAAAATAAATATCGGGTAATAATCACCAACCTGGGTAATGTATTTTATCTTCACTTCCCTGCCGGTATGAGTTGCAGGCGGAGAGTTCTTTTCAATTTCGGGCAGAATAATATCGTTCAATTCGCTTGTTGGAATTTTTGTTTTTCTTTCATCACCAATTTTTTTGCAGAGATCTATAAGCTTATAAATTCTTTGTTTTGTTAGTGCAGATATAAACATTACGGGGGCATAATCAATCGAACCCATTTTTTCGCGGATCGTAATTTCAAGATCCCTTGCTGTATTAGTTTCTTTCTCTATCAAATCCCATTTATTCACTGCGATGATAAGCCCTTTTCTCCATCGAACAACTTCATCAATAATTTTTTGGTCCTGTTTTTCCAGTCCGGAATTAGAATCAAGCATAACAACGGCAACATCACATTCGCCTATTGCTTTAAGAGATCTGATATTGGAAAAGTACTCAATGCTTTCCTGAACTTTCTTCTTTTTTCTTAAACCTGCTGTATCGACAAGAATAATTTCTTCACCAAAGTACTTTAAAATTGAATCGAGACTGTCTCTTGTTGTTCCGGGAATTTCTGTAACAATACTTCTGTCATATCCAAGGAGTGCATTAGTGAGAGAAGATTTTCCAACATTTGGTCTTCCGACAACTGCAATTTTTAATCTTGTATCATTTTCTTCTTCACTGTAATCGGGAAAGTTTTCTGTAATTATTTCAAGCAGATCCCCAATTTTTCTGCCAACTTGAGCAGAGACATCATAAACTGCATCAACGCCAAGCGCATAAAATTCATTTGCTGCTGCCTCATACTTTTGAGAATCAACTTTATTTGCTAAAAGATAAAACTTTTTTCCTGATGCCCTTAGCATATCAGCAATATTATGATCCATCGGATTGACACCATCGCGCACATCAGTAAGGAAGAGAATTGCATCTGCTTCAAGAATTGCAACTTCAACCTGTTCACGTATAGCAGTTTCAAAAAGGTCTTTGGAATCGGGTACATAACCGCCCGTATCAATAAGTCTGAATTTCTTTCCTGCCCAGTCGGATTCAGCATAATTGCGGTCGCGTGTAACCCCGCTTACATCATCAACAATAGCTTCACGTTTCCCTACAATACGATTGAACAGGGTTGATTTGCCCACATTGGGTCGTCCGACAATTGCAACTAATGGTAATTTCATAGGTCAAAGATATGAAGAAAGCACGTAGGAATGAAGATGGGATTTAAGCAGATAGAGGGCAGTTTGAAAGTGCTGTGAGCTGAGGGGGTGTCCTTTAAATGCTCTAATTATTAAGACAATTAAAATATTTATAAAAACAAGCTAAACGTTTAGAATTATTTTTTCTCTTTACTTATTGGGTGTATTCATTGACAATTGCATGCCAGGCAGCATTAGTAATTTATTTCATACTTAGTCAAAATTAAAACATTGCGGAAAAATATGTACATAGTAATTCCAATTCCTTTTTGATAATAAAGAGTAAAACTTATATCCGTGGCATCAACTGACGTATAATCGTATTTCAATAAATCCTGCTTAATATCGAAAAGAGTTCCTGTATAAAAAAAACACCATTGATCAATGAGATATAAATTAAAAGTTTGATCTATATTAATGTTGAATGGGGCTAAAAGCTGTGTATTGCCACATTCATAAGTAAAAAGTGAGTCATTTGAAATCCTTAGATATTGATAACTAGAATTATCGTTAACAGATAGTTTATAATAAGTCTCATTTTCAATAATTACTTCATCAATAATTTCAATTATCAGAGCATGTTAGGGAACACTATTCTAATAATTCAGACCTAAATATTCCCAATGTATCGATCCAAGCACCAGTAACAGAACCGGTGAGCCTTTCTCCAACAATTGTCTCATCCATATATTTTCCTTCGATAACTAAAAAAGGACCACCAGTTTCTGTTAAATAAATTTCAATCTGATTTAGTCCAATTATCCTTCCATTAATTTCACCTTCACCGGATTCAAGTTGATGTTCTGAACCAATATCATAAATATTTTTAAAACCAGTAATCATAGAATCAATGATAGAAATTATAAAAAATCCACTAGCAACTAATTCATCATTATTATTATAGCCAGAATAGCTATATTTACCTTGAGCTATTGTTAAACGGGGTTCTACCGCTGAATTGTTGCAACCGGTATTCAAGAATAATAGAAGATAAATGAGGGAAAATATTATTGCTATTCTAATCATAAATAGCCCTTCCTTTTTATAATTGTTCAGCCATATAATGTAGTGTAAATAAACAAGCATTTGCACCGTTTTAAATGTTAATAATTTGTTTTACTGACAATGTTATTTACTTACTAAACTTATTATTAGGTCCACCATCCGCTTCAATCTCTCCCAAATACGGACCAACCTCTGGTATCGTCGACAATTAAATGGAGGGTATGTTCATCTATGCATAAGAAACTTAAAAGATTTTATCTTTAAAATCCATCACTTTTAACAGTTTTTTTAAACTTTTGAGGAGATGTCAACTATTAACGAATATTGAACAATGAATGTTGAATGTCGAATTAGGTTAAGAAATCACCTGTTAGAATTGATAAAGATTGAGATTGGGATTGAAAATGACAGAGGGCCAAAGGGAGGGTGAGAATAATAATTTGGAACTTTATAAAATCGAATAAAAACCTTATTTCGAATTCTGATTCACCATTAACCAATAACAATAAGCGAATTCTATTAATGATTAACGATTTTATATTTACGATTTATTAAAATTAAAACGAATATTTTAAATTCACAGTAGGTATATACTCGTAATGATCTGCAAATTGCTGACCTTGTACACGCATATTAACTGCCAGATTATCGTTGTAGTTTATTGCAGACCACACGCCATCTAATACACTCAAAAAATGATTGATATAAATTCCAATTACAAATGCAGAAGCTGTATTGTAATAATCATTGGCTTTACCTCGTTCACCGGCATAATACAGCATTTTTGGTGTGGTCACATTCCAGGTTGAGCCATTATTTTCAGTTTTGAAATCATTCCAGCCCGGACTGTACTGCCTGTATTTGCCAATCATCTCAAAATACTGCTGATCACCATGCGGTGGTAATGTATGTGAAAATCCTTCGCCAAGAATTGAATTGGCATTTCTTTCCGCATTATTCAATTGCTGCCAGTTTACTCTTTCCCACGGAAGTAAACCCTGAGTATTTTTATCAATATCAATTTCCTGCTGAGTGTTGTCAACAATCCAGTCAGCATATTTTACAACATCCCAGTATTGATCAGCATAGTTCTGGAACTCGCTGGTTTTATCATCACCTTTTTTATCGTATATCAAACCGGCTGTTACTAAACCTGCTTCCAAAGCAATAAATACTGCCGCTTTCAAATATTCGCCAGTATAAATTTCTCCTGCACCGGGTATAATTAATGAAAGTACACCGGCAAGAAACGGAGATTTTTTATTTGCCTGCCTCGGAATAAAAACCGGTAGTGAAGGTTCGGTAAATTCCTCCAGTGTTATTCTGGAATCTGTATATAAAATTCCTGTCAGTTTGTTTTCACTTTCGGTTATTTCCTGGGTAAAAGCAAACGATGATAACAGAATTATAAGCAAAAATATTTTTTTCATAATTAAACCTTTTATCTTGCTCTAAAATGTTTACCGGCATTTAAAATTTCAAAGTCAAAAAGGACACCGGCATAGAATCTCCACTCTTTACCGTATTTAACTGATTCGCCTCTTACATTTCTTTCGAAAGTATCAAATCCATAGGATGCATTAAAGAATACACTGGTAGGAAATAAATAATAAGAGTTAAGCTGAAATCTTAGTTCAGCACCAGCACCTTTTTTAAATGTATCGAATGAAGGAATATCACCGGTCCAGGCATTACCAATATCTCCGTGAAACGAAAGGAATATTTTATCCAGATATAAATGCCCGAACTTAGCATCAATATTTCTGAACAGAGGAAAACGGTAGGTAAGATTTAACCAGGCAATTTCGTTTCCACTGACTGCATAAAAAGGATATGCTTTCATTCCCAGTAACCCGCCAAGATAGAAGTCAAAAAAGTCAGGCACCTCAGGTCCCAATATGGAACCCGCACGGATAGTAGCAGTTACCGTATGACTTTTGAATGTTGGAAGATGTAATCTTGAATTTAATTCCAATCTATGAAAGTTAAAGTTTTTATATTGCGGAACTAAAAGCCCATCCTCAATAGTATATTCACCATCCTGATTAAACTTATTAAACTCATAATTATAGGTTAGATCAACTGCAAAACCAATCGGATTTATGTTCATATCCCTGTTTGGAAGGAAGGAATCCCATGTATATTTAGCTTCAAAATTTCTTCCTATAAAATATGTATCGTCAGTTGAAGGATAAAGTATTGTGCTGTTAGGAATAATAAAACTTCCCAGTAAAGCATTATACCTGCTGTAAACAAATTTTAGCTGAAGATATTGATCACGTGTGAACAATCTGTGCTTAGCCACAAAATCAACTTCAAAAAGATCGTATGTAACAGAAGTTGAAGCAGTATCTTCATAAGTTACTATCGGAAAATTTGAAGAATCCGGAGTAAAGAAAATATCAACATCGGTCTTTCTGCTTATGCTGTAAACTTCAAGTGCCAGTTCCGGCCTTAGCCCTAGAGATGTAAGTAAAGGAAGTTTGTTTTTATATTCAAAGATCAGAAAAAGATCCCGCTCTAGTCTTGAGTTAATTGCACCACCCGCAAATATTGCATAGCGATTCAGCATATCGTTGGAAGAAACAAATAAACCCGGCTTTAACTTTTCTAAAAACTTATTGGATGTATTATAATTATCAAATCTTATGAAGGGGAAAAAAGTTAATCTGGAAAAAGCTCCGCCGTAAGGTTTTTTATCATACTCCGGTGTTTCGTAATCATTAAAATCCCTGAGTGAAACAATATCAAAATTATTTATATCACCATTTGGTAAATCTTTACCAAGGGGCGGATTATCAACTTTAACGTAGGATGCACCTGTTTTAACATCCTGATTGCTGTTTTCAAGATAAAAGATTTTATATCCTTCCGATGTATAACCTGCATAAACTATATCGCCGCTAGAATTGATTGAAGGCATAAAAGCCCCGCCGGTAACATTTGTTAATTGCTTCTTTTCTCCATTTAAAAGATTTAACTTATAAATATTGTAGATGCCCGTCTCGTCACTCGCATAAATTATATTACCATACTTATCAACTAAAGGATTACGTTCATCGTTATCTGTTGCGATTACAAATTCAACTTTTCCTCCGCCGGTACTGATCCTGGCAATATCTCTTGTATTATGGTATGAATAGTCAAAGATAATGTACGAATCATCCGGTGAAAATTTAGGATTGTAAACCTGTTCACCATTCTCGAAAAAAGTAAGCTGTTTGAAGTCAGATCCATCAATATTCACCAGTGCAATATTTGTGGTTCCATCTTTCTGAAAAAGAAATACAATTTTTGACTCATCATTTGAAACTGATGGCTGATTAGCTCTTAAGTTTTTGGTGAGACGAGTTTCCTTTTCTGTTATGATGTTATAAACATATAAATCGTGAACATTATACCAGTCAGGATTCTTATCGGTTATCTTAGCATAAATCACTTTTGTTTCATTATCAATCCAGGAAAAAGTTGACCGCACACCCATTTTAATCAACTTATCTGATTTAGTTTCTTTATCGTATAAGAAAAGTCCTGATGGAGAAAAGTAATCAGATGATTTATTGGATATATATAAAATCTTTTTACCATCTTTAGAAAAAACAGGATAAAAATTACCGAATCCAACTGCGCCAATAGTGTCACCAATTACAGAATTTTCACGTACTGATTTAATCCTGTCATTGTAGTGTTCCGATAAGAAATCTTTCCATTCATCATAAAGCTGTTTTCCGGTTTTTCCAAGCACCTGTTCGCAGGCAGAATCAAAAGTGAATGTACTGAATTTGCCCAGTGCAGTAGTTAATTCCCTAAGTTTATCTTCGCCATACTTCTGTGAAATGTAACGCGTTAATGCAAAGCCAAGATTATAGACAGATTCATTACCAAGACTTGTCTTACCAAATACACCCATCTGGTTCCAGGTTAACAGGTTATCATCAAGAATGTAAGAACGCAGGATCATATCGCGGTGCGAATCCCAGTTGTCATAATTAAATTCTTTCCGCATATACTGTGCAGTACCCTCAGCAAACCAGGCAGGCATATTAATAGTAGCAAGAGGATATGATGCCACAACATTAGGAAATCCATAAAGTATATCCGGTCTTCTTTCATCTTCGTAGCTGAGAACCTGCAGAAAAACTGCCGGAAGACTGCGTGATGCCTTCATAGCTGCCTGCAATTGAACCATATGAACGAATTCGTGGGATATAACATTACGAAGCCAGTTATGAGTACCCCGCAGATCAAAATCAAGTGCACTTGTCCATATTTCAATTTTGTTATCAAAGAAATAAGTCGCACCATTTGAATAATCATCAATGTCTTTAATCACATAATGAACAAGATCAGGCTCATAGTCGTATAAGGAGCAGATTGGTTCCCATACTTCATCGGCAATTTTAGCTACAACTTTTGCAGTCCGTTCAGCACCATCGTGAAAGTGAACCTGAACATATTTTCCCTTGATAGTAAACCAGTTTAATTCAGGATGGAAATCTGTAAACTGGGCAAAAAGAAAAGTTGGTGAAAAAAGGGTTAGGAGTAATATGAGAATATTTTTCATCGGTATGTTATTAAGTCTCGGTTATTAAATTGTTCCATTTCTAAACTGTTAAAATGTTCTATGCTGATAATTTCTATAACTGTCCTGGAGAATTATTTTACAACTGCAATTTTTATTACCTGCAATTCTGATTTACCACTGGTAGATACAGCTTCAATTCTTGCAAGGTAAACTCCACTTTGAACGTCTCCCACATTCCATAAAGTTTCACTGTCCATTCCTGCTGGTGCAAAATCATTAAGCTCTGCAACGAAGCCGCCTGCAAGATCAAATATTTTAATATTGATACTAGATTCCTCAGAAACATAATACCTTATAAATGTTTGCCCGTCATAAACAGGATTTGGATAATTATATGCACGGTTTTCCGGGAAAAATTCGTTAATAACAAATTCTGATTGTGCTCCTGAAACGAACGAAGAATTAAAATTATTTGCGTTTTTTTCCGACCAATAGTATTTACCATCAACCGAACCGATATTCCAGGCGGAAAGGAAATTATTTTTATCCACCAACACCAATGAAGGTTTGCCTTTATCAGAAAATAAAACAGGAACAGCACTTGGCATTGCACCTGATGAAATAGGAAAACCATCCACTAATCTTCCGGTGGGTCCGTCAAAGGCAAAAATTCTTCCGTCATCTGTGAAAGTAATAAGTTCGCTTCTTTCATCACCAGCAAAATCCATTGCAAGCGGAGATGAAGCAAAGTTTTGTCCTTCTGGATCAGTCACCGGATAGTTATCAGCCAGAACTCCTTCAAAGTTTCTTGCTTCAAGTTTATTGCCGTTGTTAAAAACTATATAAGTGTTACCATCTTTTCTAAGATCAGTAAGTATAAATGAAGTTATGCCTGCACCAGATTCTACTGTAAATAAACTTATTAACCCGGATTCTGAGAAAATATAAAATCTATTCTGATCAGTTAATACCACAAAAACATAATCACCATTTGAGTTTAACGTTAACGCAAGATCTAAAGGCTGCTCCATAGTGAAATCATAAGTGAATCCGCTGCTGATACCAAAAGCATTGTTTGTCATTATATTTTTTGAATCTCCGATATAAGCATAAATCAGATTATCTGCAGCAATCTTTTTTATTATTAAATCAGGATTAACAACTGCACCAGTTAATGAATCGGGATTTGTCGAAGGCAGAATACCGGTTGAAAAAGTTATGATCTCTCCATTTTCTGTGCCTGCCAATACATTAGTTTGTTCGGTAAAAGTTCTTACAATAACGGGATCGGTAGTAATTTCAGATTGAATAATCCTTTGTCCAAAAAAAGTCTGTGTATCATTCACCATATAAACATTAAAAGCATTGTTCAAAGTACCGAAAGTAAATAACGTATTATTAATATAAATTGAAGCGGGTTTAGCAGAAGAAAAGCCGTTGATAGTTCTTAACTCAGTTTGATTGAAATATACTTTAAGTGATGAATCAGTAAGGAGGTTAAAATAATTTTGCGCAGCATCGGATGATAAACCTATTTCGTTTACATCGTCAGTAAAATACAATTTCTCTGAAAACAATGGTTTAATCAGTGAATCACCGTAGGTGAGCTTAAAACTAATCCTGTTACTGATATCTGTAAAATTGGAGAAAGTAATAAGACTATTAGCGCCGGTATTGGTTGTAGTACTTGGTCTGGTATCTTTTGAAAATATGTTTTTATATAATTCTGATGGATTTGAACTGTACCAGAGATCTACTTGTGTACCTTCACCAATAACTTCATCTCCGAATATTGTAAAGAATCTTTCACCAATATCGGGAATACCGTCGGCTTCAACCAATCTTACTCCCCTTCTGTTCTTATCGGTATTAATTTTATTTGAAGCAAGTTTTTCATTTATCACATTTTCATCAATATGCCAGATGAGAATACCGCTGCCGGGCAGTGCCCAATCAAACTCATCTACATCTATTATTACGCCTGCAAGTGAATCGGTATCGAAACTCCTGTATCCCGTTGTATCTTTTGCAAAAGTTTTTGTGAAAACAACATCACCTAACTTATAAGAGACTGTGGAACCATCCTGATTTGCATCTCGGTTCCTGTTTTCAATCAAATAATATTCGGAAGAGTTAAGCGGAACTTTCAAGATAACAGTATCAAGAACTGAGGCAGCAAGTTTTGTAACTAACGTTATATCATAATCACCGGGTGGAAGGGTGGTAGGTTCAGCCCAACCAAGGTAAATTTTTTCCCAGGCAGAGGGCTCAGGAGGATACGTTCCGTTGTATGCAAAAATTGATTGTCCATCCATCAACCCGAATCTGCCGATGGCACTTAACCCTGTGTCGGTATTAAACAGATCAGGAAGTCCAAGATGACTTGCAACACTTGCAACAAGCAATCCGTTTATGCTGATTTGAAATAAAAAAGTTCCTGAGAAAGTGCTTATTTCCCTGCTCTCAGTTTCGGGCATAATCATAGTATTTGTGTTACCAAACCTGTTAACCGGTAAACCGGAAAGATCATTATTAAGAATTTCTCTTAATGCTCTTTCACTTAAATAGACCGAAGGTAAATCGCGCTCATTGCCAAGACTGCCAGGTAAAGTTATGTCCCTGCCAACACCAGCGTGAAATATCAGGAAAATATCATACTCTGAATAAACCATTGCTGGATTCGATTGTGAAACGAGAGTCCATACTTCTTTTGAAAAATTTCCCATAGGTAAAAAATCCTCTGACCTTGGGGGTGGAGAATAATTTCTCATAGTTTGAGAGACAGTTATAATGCTGTCAAGAACTGTGTACTCAATTATTGTTTTACTGCCTGAGACTTTATTGAAATAATTTCTTACAAACTGCAGGTGATCCTCAAAATAGTTTTTATCATGAGGCAGAGGATCAATAATTGTATTACCGTAATCTTGGGTATAAATGGAACCGAATTTCCCATCGCCAAAAGTTGAAGCATCCTGATCTGCCTGGAATTCAACCATAACGGCTAAAATTTTTACTGTATCATTTTGCTGGACAACACTACGATCAGTCGGATAAGAATTAAGGTTCCCTAAAAAAGTTTGGGCAGATAATCTGCCCAAAACAAAAAAAGACAAAAAAAGGAATAAGAGATTTTTTTTCATGTTTAATTAAATTCCGCGGGGTAATCCTCTGATAGCTTCAGGAATTCCGCCCCATCCTATAGAAACGGTAAATCTTAAAGTGTCATTAAGAGGATGATTTTCACCATCTTTGAACATCGAAGTAGTTAGGTAACTAAAGTCAAACCCGTACATATCATAACGGATTCCTGCACCAAAAGTAACAAACTTTCTGTTGCCCTTATCCGGATCTTCATAGAAGAATCCTGTTCTAAGCGCAAAGAGAAAATCACCGGGAGTGCCATACCAATATTCCAGACCCATAGAGGTGTTAATATCCCTTAATTCCTCACTAAATGATTCATCACCCCAGGCTGCAAATATGGCTTCGTAGAATTGTTTTGATGTAGCGCCATCGCGGCTAACAAGCAGTTTAGCAAAATCGAGTGTGTATATTAAATTATTAAACTCACTATCAATAACTTTGTAGGCAAATCCTAGTCTGAAGTTAGTTGGAATTGGATCTGCCTGATCCTGATCAATATAAGTTATTTTAGGACCAAGATTGCTCAGGTTAACTCCAATGCTTAGCTTACCACCGATGTCTTCATCCGTAAATGGAATAATTAACCGTTCAGGTCTCCACATTGCAGCAATATCAAAACTTACAGTAGTTGCAACTCCAGAACCCTGTTCTTCGCCGGCGGGTTTATCTGCTAAACGGCTATGAATAACTCTGAAATTAAAACCAATACCCCAATCATTACTGAGTTTTGTAGCATAGCCCAGCGTCAAAGCGGCATCGAAAGAACGAAAAACTCCTATTGGATCAGGTCCAAGCTCAGAGGTTCTAACAAACTCGCCATAATTCATATACGTAAAACTGGCAAGAATGCTTCCATCAATCTCTTCCATATAATGTCTGAAAGTCAGATAATCATAAAAAAGATCGAGATTAAATTGAGGCAGCCAGTTACTGTGTGTTATATTAATTTCAGTCCCTGTTAAAAACGCCACACCGGCAGGGTTCCAGAAAATAGCCGCAGAATTATCTGCAAGCCCGGTTCCTGATTCACCAATACCTCCGGCACGTGAATCCGGTGCAAGTAAAAGAAAAGGAACAGCAGCTTCACCTTGTCCGAACGTAGTGCTTCCAAATCCGCCAAGCATTACACATAGCATCAAAAGCGTTAGAACATTTTTCATTTTATTTATCCTCCGATAATTTTTGTCGGTTTATTAATTTGAACAAATTGAATTAAAAATATAAATAAATATTTGATATTATATCAAAACTTTTTTCTTATCTGATTACAGCAAGTTTACCGGTTACACTTGTACTTCTTTCACCGTCAACAGTTTTTACTATCACTTTGTATAAATATGTCCCGTTTGCTACCATGCCGCCATCGTGGTCTCTACCGTCCCAATCAACTGTTACAAACTTTTCGTTAATATTGAATTTCTCTATTTCCTTTATCATTCTTCCGGCAATTGTATAAATTTTTATTTTTACATCAATAGAATTTGTAAGATTTTGGTTGAATGTAAACGTTGTTGTTGATGTAAACGGATTCGGATAATTATATATATCACGTACAATAACTTCGTTATCATTGACTACTGAAAAATAAGCAACTCCTGAGGAAGGGTTATTAAAAACGTCCCAAGCTTTAATCATCAATGAATATTCACCAAACTCGAGATTGCTGAAGTTATAGTTTATCTGTCCGGATTTTCCTCCCGCATCAAGATCTCCAACAAAAAAGTTAGTGAAATCTAAGGGATTGTTTTCCTGCTCATTGAGGACTCCTTCTAATTTATGACCAATTCCTGTGCCGGTTGTATTTAAGCCCGTTTCGTCCGTAAGCTTGACAATTAGCTTAGGATTTGGACCAACGAGGTAAGATGTTCCGTAAGCAATGTCGTCAAAGTAAATTTCTATATCAGGACCTTTGCCGTCATTAGCTGTGGTATCTGTACCACCTACAATAATATTTGTTGTGTAGCCAATGCCATCGGAAGTGTTATCAAAAAAGTAGAATACTATTTTGCCGTTATTATTTTCATATGATATATCTTTTGGAACAACAAATTCTGCTGAAAACTTTCCATTAACTACAGAAACTCTTCCTTTGAATATAATCCCTCCCTGCTGTTTTAGGTTAATGCTGGTGGAATTAGCTGAACCAGGTATTATTAAATTAAAATTTCTTTCGGAATCAAAAACAGTTAATAAACCTTCGCCAGAAAAAGTCTCCCAAACAGTATTGTCTGGTTTCAAAACTGCACCATCAATCTTTGTTTTACTTAGAGCTTTTATTTGAATGTCCGAAATAAAGGGCATTCCGTTAACCGAATCAATATCAGCGGAATACTGCGGTATATTTAATCTAAGGGTCGGATCTCCGGTTAAACTGTATTTTTGATCATTCACTCCGAAACGGGCAATTTTTGTTTTAGAAATTGCATCACCAATACGTATTGGTAAATTAAGCGTATCTCGAGAAGAAAGAAAGATGTACTTAAAAAGTGAATCATTTAAAAGGTTGTTTTCAAAAGAAAAAACAAGCCTTGAAGATGTGAATCCACCTATTGAACCTGAGTTAGGAAGAAACAACATTGCTTCGTTTGCACTTTGATAATTTGGAATATCAAAATATCCGAAATCACAGGTAGCAGCACAGAGGAAAAAATAATTATCATTTCGCATCAATGGAAGGGCGACACTTTTTTCAAAAACATATTCATGTGCCCAAAGTTCGGGACTACCATGCCCAATGTAATTCATAAGCAATGTGCCGTTATTTACTGCATCTAATATTGCCTGGTTTACGGCAGGTTTTCTTCTTCCCTGACCAGTTATTACATCGGGGTAAGATGCAAGGTAAATTTTATTTTTATCAAAATGACCGGGCAATCTTTGTTCGGCTAATTTTTCAGATGGTTCGGTATGCATTGCTCCTTCATATCTGCCAGCTGTTCCTATACCATCATCAGCCACAAATGTAATTAGATTTCGCCAGTTACCTTTATCCGTTGAAGTTTCATACTCAATGATCTTTGTAACAATATTATTAGCTTCTGTTGTGTTCGATACAGGAATTCTTCCCAGAGCAAGGTCTACTTTAGAGTCATTCCCATCTAGTAGAACAAAATAATCATCAGTTAAATATGAGTTTAATAAAGCTAAAGACTGAGCTGTCTGCCAGGTAGGAATAAAATTATCGCCATAACCTTCAACATTTCTGTAGTCGTATGTGCCCTTCCCAAAAAGAAGAACATACTCCGGTTTTATCTGCCAGTTATCATAGGTGTATTTTAAGTAGTCCCTCACTGCAGTTACATCCAGTATACCAGAAGAAAATTCATTATAAATCTGGTCAATATCTACAACCAGAGTTGAAAGAGGCGTGACAGATTGTGATTCACGATAGTTTTTTAATCTGTTAGCAGCTTCCACAAAATTCTTATGGGTTATAATAATGAATTCTGCACCGGTTAACTCACCACGAAGATTAGAGTTACTGACTTCGGCGGGATTGACAGGTGCTTTAAAGTTTTCGCTGCCTACTGCTATGTATTTTCTTCTTTGGTTTGATAATTCATTAAATCTGAATCGGCATTCTCCACCGGATTGAAAAACATAATTGGTTACAAGCTTAACATCTTTAAAGTCTGTTACATCATAGACTCTAATGTTGGAAGATGTAAATCCCTGCAATTGATATTCGACTACACCTAAGTTCGGATCGGAAAAGAACATTAAATAATCGGTATCCGCTATAAGGTTTTTTCTATACTCAATTTCAAAATAATCTAGATATCCCACAGCTGATACTGAGGAAGGGTTAACTTTAAATGTTAAGGCACTTCGATTATTTGGTAAAATTCCGTTAAATGTTGCAGAAAAAGTATAATCTCTGCCTGCAGTATACTGGGTAGTACCAAACCCTGGCAGATTTTGTGCATAAAGCTGATTTCCATTATCACTTACCAACAATTCCATTCCGTTTGAAGTACCAACTGCAAATCTTGCATTATATTTTACGGGTGCTGAATTATCTCTCTGAGTTAGATTATTTATATAAGTTCTTGAACTTATGGCTGACGAAAAATCATCCCCAAAAAACTGTCTGCCGGATTTACCAAGATTTATACGGTCAATTTCCCATTCTGCAAAAGCATCAGATTTTGTCTGAACAAAATCAGGATTATCATTTAATCCGGGTTTTTGCTGAATTCTTTTTCCCTGCGTTCCGCCGGAAGTTATCCAAAAATAATTTATATCTGAATAAGGATGACGGAATCTTTGAATTGCAGAACCTTGCGGACTTATGTCCCAGAAGCTGTAACTTCTTCCGTAGAACAGGATGTAATCGCTTTCGTCGAACTTTCCATCTTCTTCGCCAAAAACAACAATGGAATTTTCAATGAGGTCTTCCGGTCTAGGTAAATTGATATTTTCCGGTAGTACTTTACCACCGTTATTATAAATTTTTATAGTTCTGGGATCAACATTATTTGCGTCAATACCCATAGAAGCAAGCATTGCTCTGGTAATTTTGTAAATACCTTCTTCAGGAGCCTCGAACTTGAACCATCTGCCTGATGAAAGCACGCTGTTTGATACAATTTTTTCAAATCTCTGGGGTTTTTCTTCCACCCAGAATTTAGCCACATCAAAATTGATTAATACATCTTGTAAAAAATTATCTGCTGGTGTTTTAGAAAAAGCAGTTCCACCGTTAAAATTAATTCTTACCAAAACCCTCGTATATAATCTGATCGAATTGTTAGCAGCATTAAACTGAACAGGTGAAATTATAAACGGCTGTATTTTAACACTTCTGGCAACCCCGAAGTCTCCAAACGTAATTAAATCTTCTTTATAAGATGAATTATAGTAATCGGGTTCTACAACAAAATTAAAACCAGGAAATTCTCCATCTTTGATAATAGTTGGAATTGGGAGTATCTGCCCGTAAATATCCTTATAACTTGAGGATAGTATCTCAAATGTGGAGCCGAATTCATCCGGTACGCCAACATTTATGACCCTTTGTTCAAGCAATGGCAAACCGAAATCAAACTCGTTAATTAATGATCCGCCGGAAAAGGACACTTTTACAAAGTTTTGTCCATTAAATTCCATTGCTGATGAATCTGTATATTGAGGCATGAACTCAAATACCAGTGCATTAGCATCTGATGAAATAATTCTAATATCATTCTGGGGGAAAACAAGAATGGAAATTAGAAGAACAAATAATGAGATTTTGCCGTACATAAAATATTACGATTACTTGTTAAATAAGCTTTAATTTCTAAAGTAAAGTATAAAAAAACGTAGCAATAATCTCTAAAAAAAATTCTCCTAATTTTGAAGCAATTTAGGGACTTTTTGAAGTATCAGTCAAGCCCATTATATAATCTGCAATTTTTTAAGTTCTTCAAAGATATATCCTGAACCCGGATACCTAAAAGCTGCAACCGACTTTGTATATTTAATCTTTTTATCTATATCAATCAATACTATTTTTCGTTTATTTAAGCCTAGCAGAGTCAGAGCGCCAAAACTGCGACTGACCTTTTTATCAACATCACTTAATAACGGGAAATTAATTTGCTGGTTATTGCAAAAAGTCAGGTGGGAGTCAACTGATTCAGGATTTATTCCAACCACTTTTATTTCGTTTTTATTAAACTCATCAATATTAAAATGATATTCAGATAATTGTATTGAGCAAACATGCGAATTGTCTTTAGGATAGAATACTAGCAATACCTTTTTATCAAGATTTCCATATAGATCAAATTTATTTCCGTTCTGATCTTTTAATGTAAAATTTTCAACTATATCACCGATCTTCATAAACCTAGTAATTCTTTGTTTTTTCTCATTGCATTAATACAAAACATAATGTGTTCATCAAGGTCAACTCCTAAAGCAGCAGCGCCATTAATAATATCATCCCGACTAACCGCTTTGGCAAATGCTTTGTCTTTCATTTTTTTCTTTACCGATTTTACTTCAACTTCGTCAATACTTTTTGACGGGCGTACATAAGCCACTGCAGTCAAAAACCCTGCAAGTTCATCACAGGAAAACAGAGTTTTTTGTAAAATAGTTTCTCTCTTTACACCCGTATAATCCGCGTGGGAAAGTATTGATAGTATGAAATCCTCCGAAAAACCTTCTGATCTCAGAATTTCTGAACCTTTATAAGGATGTTCTTCTGCGGTTGGATACATTTCATAATCAAAATCGTGAAGTAAAGCCACATTGCCCCAATATTCAACATCTTCATTAAATTTTTCTGCGTATGCCCGCACACAAGATTCAACTGCATAAGCATGTTTCAGAAGACTTTCACTTTTTGTGTACTGCTTTAAAAGGTTATGACAGTAATCTCTATCACTTTCTTTCATGTTTTTTTCTTCCTGATTCTGGATTAAATCCCGGACAAATATCTGCAAGAATACATTCCAAACATTTAGGTCTTCTTGCAATGCAGATTTTTCTTCCGTGCGAAGCTAACCAGTGAGACGAACTCACCCAATCTTTTTCAGACAATAATTCCTTAAGCTTCATTTCAATTTTAAATGGATCTTTTGTGTTAACATACTTAAAGATATTGGATAGTCTTATAACGTGTGTGTCTACTGCAATTGCGGGGATTCCAAATCCATTACCTGCAACCACAGATGCAGTCTTTCTTCCGACGCCACTTAGCTTTGTCAACGCATCAAAATCAGCTGGGACTTTACCATTATGATTTTCAATTAATTCCCTGCAGCAGTTTTTAATGCTTTTTGCTTTTTGTTTATAAAATCCAGTTGAAAATATATCTTTTTCAAGTTCTTCTGATGTGACTTCAATATAGTCTTCCGGCTTTTTGTATTTTTTGAAAAGAGTTTGAGTTACGATGTTAACTCTTTCATCAGTGCATTGTGCTGAAAGTATTGTTGCTATTAAAAGTTGAAAAGGATTTGAGTAAACCAATGCAGGTTTAGGATTTGGATACTCTTTCTTAAGAAGATCAAATATTTTTTTTGAGTAAGAAATTTCAGCTTTTGACGGCATCTTTGTTGAACCCTTTATCAGCAATCATTAATCTTTCAACAGGTTTGTTATTTAAAAGATGTGATTGAATAATTTCCTCGACATCTTCTAATTTAACATTACCATACCAGATCTGCTCAGGATAAACAACAACTGAAACTCCAAACTCACAAGCATCCAAACAACCCGAAGCGTTTGCACGAATTTCAGAATTCTGTCCCAACTCTTTTAAACGTTTCTTGAATACTTCACGTATTTCAGAACTTCCCTTATCCATACAGCAACTGCGAGGATGACCATCAGGTCTTTTATTTTCACAAATAAAAATGTGTTTATTGAATCTTTTCATACTACTAAAATAAAAAAAGCGGAAGTAAATTCCGCTTGATACTAATTTAGCGCGTACGGGATTCCTCTCGCCTCCTATAGCGCGACGCAGGAGTCCCTCTGGGAGAATCCGTGATCTCTGCCTATATTATTCCTTTCTCTTTAAGCCAATTATACCCTTCCCGGCTCTTAAAGAACCTTTCTCTTGCAATCGCCTCTTTCCTTGTCAAAAATGTTTCATAATAATGAAGGTTATATGGTCTGTGTCCTTTTGTAAATTTTGTTATTCCGCCATTGTGTGCCTTTAGACGTTCTTCCACATCTGAGCTTGAACCATAGTAATATGATGAATCTTTAAGACTCTTTAGGATATAAGCGTAAAACATTTGTGAATATTAATTCTGGTAAGATAAGAGTAGCGCGTACGGGATTCGAACCCGTGATCTCCGCCTTGAGAGGGCGGCGTCCTAAGCCACTAGACGAACGCGCCAGTGTAATTTAATCTTTCAATTCAATATCTTTTGAGCATTTACTTAGCGCGTACGGGATTCCTCCTGCTTCCAATAGCCCAACTCAGGAGTCTCTCTTCGGGAGAACCCGTAATCTCCGTCCCGACTTGTCGGGTGCGGCATCCTAAGCCACTAGACGAACACGCCAGTTTAAAATGAAAAATTAACAACAAATAATTTACAATATTAAGATAATTGTTAATTGTTAATTCTTAATTCTTTATTGTTAATTGAAAAGTTGTCCCGTCAGGGGTCGAACCTGAACTCTTCTGATCCAGAGTCAGACGTGTTGCCAATTACACCACGGGACAAAAAAAACCGTTGTTTTCGCCCGAAATATATCTAACTTGATTTCTAAATGCAATTAATTAAAATTGCATATTATTTAGTTTTATTAAATGTAAAAATTGAAATATGGTGCTAAAATCTTTAAAATTATTTATAATAATTTTGTTTGTTACAAATGTTATTTCAGCCCAGCAGGTTGAATACCTATACTCAATTGGTAAATTTAAAACTGCTTCCTCTTTTTATCTCTCTGCCTCAGGTTTCTTATTTGTTACTGATTCAGGCAATGATGAGTTAGTAAGTTTAGATACTCTGGGCAATATCCTAAAATCTACAGGAGGATATGGGTGGGCGGAAAATGCTTTTGATGATCCCGTGGATGTTTTTGCAACTACATTAAATGTGTACGTTGCTGATAAAAACAATCACAGAGTACAAATGTTTGACCGTAATCTTAATTTTATTTCATCACTATCGGCTCGTGATAAAGATAATTCTGCTGAAATATTCGGTTACCCGCTGGGTTGTGCGGTTTCAAATCAAGGTGATTTATACATACTTGATTCAGAAAACCAAAGAGTTATAAAATTTGATTTGTTTGGAAACTTCATTCAGAATTTTGGCGGCTTCGACGCTGGTAATTACCAGCTTAAAAATCCTAAAGCTATTGCCGTTAGTCCGAATAACTTAATTCATGTACTTGATGAATCAGGTATAATTATTTTTGATTCATTTGGCAACGGAATTGGGAAAATAGATAGTGATGATAATATTACATCTATCAGAATTATTTTCGATAATCTAACTTTTAACTCCAATGATAGGGTATATTTTCAAAGTTTACGGTCAGCAGATAATTTTCTTAGCGAAATAAATATTAGCAATTTTAAAAAAATGACGATTCTATCCTCTTTCGTTTATAATAATAAACTTTATATTCTTACTCAAAAAGAAATTTCTGTATTCTCCCTGCTGCCTTGAGTAAGGTTTTAATTTTCTTTAAGAAGAATGTAAGAATAATTTTTTTTTCAGGTTTATTAATCTGGACGACTGGAATTTTTGTTCCTTGCCTTAGAATAAATTCTCCTGTTTTATATTTCCTTAGCGATCTGTTTTACTCTACTATTTGCCACCAAAGCCAAATAAAAAGTATTTCTTGCAATAATGATTTTTTATTCGTGTGTTCAAGATGTTTGGGTATTTATATCGGCGCATTAGTTCTTTCCGCATCTCTATTATTCTTTAAGAAAAAATATTTTCAGCTAAAATTACTTCCTCTAATCATTTCCATTATTCCCGTTTTCTTGGATGTTATGTTCGTAAAAATCAGCATTTATGATTATTCCCATACAATTTCTTTCATAACAGGTTTGCTTTTCGGTTCAACTGTGTTTGTATATATTTTGTCTGTAATTGAAAATTCTTTTGTAGAAACTGTTAAAGGTAAATAGTGAAAAAAGTTTTTCCATCATTAGTCAGCGGATTTGCTGCATCAGTGCTAACAACAATCCCATTATTAAAAAGTTTTGCCTGCTGTCTCTTAGTGCCTGGCGCGGCAATACTTGCCCTTTTCCTTGATAGAAAGATTAACCATAATTTTGAAAAAATTACAATTCAAAAAGCATTGTTTTTTGGATTCCTAACCGGGCTATTTGCAACATTTTTTATTACTTCTCTTGATGTACTAATTACATTCATAACTAAAACAAACGATTTAATATATTCAATTCCTCAAACAGAAGTTTTAATGAGGCAATGGAATCTTGGTCCTTTAGCTGATGAATCAATAAAAATGATAAAACAAATGGCAGAAGAAATCCGCACAACGGGATTCTCAACTCTTTATGTTATAATGATTTTTATAAGTAATTTTATTACAAATTCGATTTTTGGAATGCTTGGCGGGGCTATCGGGATGGCTATGTTCAATAGAAGAACTGATTAAAGATGATTACAGCTTTTATCTTTTTTCTTCATTTTATTTTTCTGCTTATAATATTCACTAAAAAATGGCAGGATGAAGGATTATCTTCAGGGTTTATTAATCTTGCATTAATTGGAATACTGTTTGCTGTCGGCTGGACAATAACCGGGTTAATTGCAAAGTTAGTTATGGAACCCGAAGGGTTTGGAATTTATTATGATAGAGATACCTTCTCATTAACACTGCTCACCATTGCAGAGTTTTTTTTCTATAAATTCTACTATCAAGAAACTTCTACTGCAATCGATAAGGAAAAACAATAACCGCAGTCTGTTCACCTTGCTGCTGGGTTGGTGAAAGAGGCTCAAACCTCCATTGCCATAGAGAATTTATTGCAGCATTTTCTAAACGCGTATCTGCTTTAGTAAGCAGATTAATTGAACCGACTGTACCATCTGGTTTTATAGTGAAACGTAAACGAATATCAATTTCTTTATTCACTCCATCAGGATAGGATGGCAGTGAATAACTGTAAATCTTTCTCGTTCCCATACCACCCCACTCAATATCAAATCCAAAGCTTCCTTCACCCTGAGCCAGATTACCCTTTCCAGTTGTTGAAACGTCTGAAGTGGTTTCCTTTACACTTTCCGTTTTAGTTTCTTTTTTCTGTTCCTTTTCTTTTTCAGCAGGTTTAATTACGTTTTCATCCTGAGTGTTTTTTGCCACGGGAAGTTTTACTTCTTTCACTTCAGGATTTTTGTTTTCAGTGATATTTTCTTCCTGCGGTTTTGCCAGTTCCTGGATTTTTTCCAATTGTTCACCAATTGCACCTGAGGAACCAAACTCTGATGATATTCCAAAAGATAATTCCACATAATCCTTTGCAGGAAATTCAAAGGTAAAATTTATCAGCAGGAATAATACCATCAGGATAGAATGGAATAACAACGATGCGGAATATGAGATTTTTTTTATATCCCGGTAGTTCATAATTCTTTTTCCGTCTCTATTGTAAATTTATCAATTGCTGATGCTTTAGCTGCGTCAATTACTTTAATTATCATTTCAATTGATACACTCTTATCAGAACGGATGATGAGATTATCCGACTGAGTTTCAACTTTAGCTTCTCCTAATTTAAATGCAAGCTGATCTATACCAACTTCATCGGCACCCAAGTAAACGCCTCCTGCTTCTGTCAGAGTAACTATCATCATAGTAGGTTCAGATCTTTCATTCAACTTTGAGCCGGGCAGTTTTACTTTAACACCTGTTTGAATAACAAACTGAGATGTTAATAGAAAGAAAACCACAAGCAGCATAACTATGTCGGTAAGAGATGAATAAGCAAAGATGCTTAACGGTTGTTTAGAGGTTTGAAATTTCATTTTACACCTTATAAATCAATTTCTATTTCATCATCAATATCACTTAAATCGGTAGATTCATCCTGAATGACATCAATAACATCATTGGCAACTGTTTCCATATCCTCAACAGTTCTTTTAACAGAACTTAAAAAATAATTATAGAAAGCCAATGCAGGAATTCCAACAATTAGTCCGAATGCTGTAGTGGTAAGGGCTTCCCAAATTCCGCCTGCTAAATCGCTGGGATTAGCTGCACCAGCCAGGTCCTCAATGGTCATAAACGCCTGGATCATTCCGGTAACAGTTCCTAAAAATCCAAGGAGTGGTGCAACACCAGCAACAGTAGCAAGAATTGTTAAACCTTTTTCAAGTTTGCTGACTTCCTGTCTTCCTGCATTTTCGATTGCTTCTTTAACTCTGGTATGACCAAGCTTGTACTTCTTTAATCCTTTTCTAACAATGTTCGCAACAGGAGATTTTTCCTGCATACAGTGACTTATTGCACCGGAAATATCTTTCTTCTTTATCATTCCCCTTATTCTAACCATAAAAGCCGGTACATTAATTCTGGTTTTTCTTAGAACGGTATAGCGGTCAATCACAACAGCAAGCGCTATTATTGAACTTATCAGAATTGGCCACATTAACCATCCGCCTTTTAGAAATATATCGAATAGATTCATATTTATCCTTTAAAATGATATACAATGTAATTTATTTAAACTGAACTGCAAACTTTTTTGCTTCTTCCAAATCTGTAAAATTCCCAACCCGAACTCTATGCCAAATACTGCCATCAATTTCGGCACGTTCTACGAAAGCATTATAACCTTTGTTCCTGAATCTTCCGGCCTCATTTTCCGCAACAGAATTACTACGGAATGCAGCCACCTGAATTATATATACATTTCCGTACTGAAACAAATTCACACTAATTGTTTTTACTGAACCAGATGGGGGCTGATTGTTCACTTTTAATTCTGGTTGAACAGGTTTTTCTTCGTCCTTAATTATTGGTTTATCATCGGGAATAACCTCTGTTATTTCTTCTACTTTAACTTGCTCGGGGTCTTTCAAGTCAAGTATATTGGATTCATTAATCGTTCCTTCCGGTTTTGGAGAGTATGGATATGTCACAGGGAAATCAAACTCTCTATCAATCACAACCATTTTATCGGTATTAAATTCCTTAACAGATTTTTCAACCGGTACTTCACTAACTCCCTTAATGTTATTAAGATAATAATATATGCCGTAACCGATAACCATCAAAGAAAAAGCTAGCATAAAATAAGGAGTATATGATGTTCTGGATTTTATTCTTTTCTGTCTTAATTTTTCCTTTCCCGTGTATATAGACGATTTCTCTTTTACATCATTTCGGAAAGGTTTTTTAACAAGCTGATCCATTGGTTCCTGTTCTTCTAATTCAACTTTTGATTTGAATTTATCCTTTAGATCAACAAATTCCGTCCTGTCTTTTTTCGCTGGAAAGCTTTCTCCTAATACTTTTTTCTTAAAACTTTCTTCTTTTTCCTGAGTTGAAGATGTGAAAGAAACACTTTTCTTATCAAGATCAATATCAGAAATTTTTGTTAAAGACTTAACCCTTTCAAATTTATCACTGGCAGCAGGTTTTTCTGTAACCGAGTCTTTGCTGGTCTCATTTTCATCGGCAATTTTTTCATCTTTCTGTATTCGTTCTTTATTTTGTTTTTCAGCCTCATCAGTTTTACTAAATTCTTTTGGTTGAATACTTTCGGGATTAAGATCTTCAAAACTACTGAAGTCCCAGCTTATAACGGATTCTTCTTCATTTGAAGAATCAGCCATATCAATTATTGATTCTTCTTCAATCTGCCTGATCAGATCCTTATCTAAATCCCATTCTAATTTTGTAAAATCTTCATCGCTGATTTTTGTAATTGATAAGTTATCCTCAGGTTCTGCAATAAATTCATCTTCCTTAGCTGTTAAAGGTTTTGTAAAAATATCTGAATCAATCTCTATAGCAGCCTGTAATAAGTCAACTGTATTTGTAATCTCAGCGTTCTCAATATTCTTGTCAACCTTGGATTCAATCAATCTTCGTAATTCAGAACCCGTATGCGGTATATAAAAATCTGATTCGGTGTAACCTTTAAAGGGAATAAGCGGTTTTCCAAAGCTTAAACTGAAAGAAGCATCAACCGAATTAAATTCGTCTTCATCAGTATTTGGAATGTTGAAAAATAATCCTTCATTTTTTTTCAAATCTTCAACTTTGGAACCGGAAAAATAAATCAGATCAATAAATTCCGGTCGATAATTTTCAGAATCAACATTGTCAGCAGATTTAATGATCTTGCCCTGTAGAAGATAAAAATAGCCAAATCCTTTAATATTAATTGCCTGACCAATCCTTAGAATTGCAGTAAGCTTTCTTAAGAATATTTCAAAAAATATCCTGGATTCAGAATCAGGTACTCCTGCCTGTTTAGAAATCTTTCTTATTAATTCTGCTCTGGTCAAGGTTTATTATTTCAAATTATAAAATTAAAAACGATAGTTTATACCAAAAATAACATTAAGCGGCATCTCTTTGTAGCCAAACCAAGTATAATTTTTATTATTCAGCAAATTATTCAATCGCAATGTAAGATCTAAATCCGGTATTAAGATATAAATAAATTCTAACCCAAGATCAATAAAAGGATCTATTTGTATTTCGTTGCTTAGATCAGCATAAGTCTTTGAGTAATAAGATAATTTTATACTGCTTTCAAGCCCCACTGCAAACCTGTAAGAATAAGTGCCTATAGCATTAATTACGGGATGATACGGCACAAACGTATTTAATGTATCAATACTCGTTTTCACAAATGCAACATTTATAGTACCATAAAATTTTCCGTATGGTCCGAGATGATAAAGCAGATTTAGATAAGGATTAATACTATTCATCTTTATGGTTTCAAGTTCAAATTTACCCTGTTCGGACGAGCTGATAAAGTAAGGATACTCATTAGAACTAAAGTACTTAACACCGCCGTTTATCTGATAATAAGGTCCATATTCAAACTTAATTGCAACGTCAAAATAATCAGATTTTTTAAAGTATGTACTGGAGTATTTTACAGAATTGAAATATTCATTTTGTCTTAAGAATGTGCCGGAACTTATTAATTCGGCTATTGGCGAATATTCACCGAATATTGTAAAATTATTATGAAGTTTTATTCCCATCAATGCATATGGAGCATTAAAATTTTTACCACCAGAATTGGAGAAAGTAAATCCTAATGCAGCTCTGAAAATATCAGAGATCTTAAAACCCGCTGCAGGCCTAAATAAAAAGATGTCACTTCCCTGTTTGCTTCCGGCTGAATTCTTTATGTAATGTTTGTGATAATCCGCAGTGATTCCTAAATCCAATATTGAAACTAAAACCTTAGATTCAACTTTTAATCTGAAATAATTATCGTTAAAGCCTTCATCACTCAATGTTGTCACATGATCCGCCAGAGTAAATCCGAACTGAAAATTTTTATTAAAATTATTTCTTAATCCAATAAGAAGATTTCCATAATTAATCGTTCTTTTAGTCTGAGGATTGGGAGAAGCAAATAATTTAAATGATGTTGTTCCTATATCTGCGCTTATATTCGATTGTGTTCCGGGAAGAAAATTATTATGTATATCAGACCAATAAACAAAATGACCGCCTAAATTAACTGAATATCTGTCGCTAAATTCAATATCGTAAGCCCGGTTATAAATACCGGAAAACACTCCTTGAATAATCCCATTAGTAAATGGGTAAGCATAGGATGCTTTTACCGTAGGAATTGTATATAAACCTGCACCGGCTTCAACGTTTCCTCTATAAAAGCTAATTGAATCCAGTAAGTTTAAATCACTCTTTATCGGATTAGAAAGATCACGTAATTCAAGTTCATCAGGTGAAAATGCAGGGCGTAGAAACTCATCTGAAATTGTTGAGACAAAATCCGGAGAAATCTTATTTACTTTTTTAACTGAAATGACATCACGTCCGGTAATTACAAAATCAGGTAACTCAATACTGGGAGTTTGTCTGGTTTCATCCTGAGCATTTACCATTAGACCAAACAAAAACAGAAACAGGATTATATTTTTAATCATTTCAATCTCCTTAATCTTTCCTGAGCTTCCTGTCCAAAAGCATTTCCTCTATGTTTTTGGATAACGGCACGATACATTTCTTTAGCTTGTTCATTATCATTCATCTTTTCATAACAAGCACCTAATAACAAATATGATTTAGTTAGCCACTCATCATAATTGGAGTAAACGGTTCTTACTCTGACTAATGATGTTATTGCTTCGGTTGTTTTGCGCTGTTCAAATAGCGAAACGCCAAGATAATATTGTGCTTTAGCCCCTAGATCATCACCTCTTTTATCAGCTAACGATCTGAACAATACATCCGAATTTTCATATCTGCCTAATGCAAGCTCAATCAATCCCATTTCAAATCTCGATTTATCGGCAAATATTGTATTAGGATAATACATTGCAACTTCATCAAAAACTTCGAATGCCTCTCTGAATTTATCCATCTGAACTAAAGTATTACCTTTGTTAAAAAGTATTTCCGGCATTCTTGGAGAACGATTAAGATCTTTGATTCCCAAATCGTAAGCGCTTATAGCATCCTGATAGTTTCCTGTTGCCCTGTGGATGTTGCCTATTTCCAGAATTGCCGCTGCAGCTGTTTCAGATGATTTATATTCCATGAAAACTCTGTCAAAATTAAAGATTGCTTCTTCAAACTGGTTTAAATTTTGTGCGCTTTTCCCTATCCAATAATAAGCATCCGGAACTAAACTGCTTTGCGGATACCGGGCTATGAATTCTCTGTAACTGCGTTGAGAATTATCATACTGGCGAAGGCCATAATGTATCTCACCTTTTTTGAAAAATATTTGATCAGCATTCTTAAAATTAGGATTACGCGTTGTAAACTCATCAATAAATGAAATTGCTCTTTCTGGTGAATCCATTGCTACATAGCTGAACTGAATACCGTTAACAGCATCAAAAATATAATTTGATCCGGGATAATTTGTGATAACGTTCTGATAATATGAAATAGCAGAATCATATTTGGCTAAATTGAAATAAGCATCTCCAATAGAATAATTGATTATTGGATCTAAACTGGTTTTAGGA
This sequence comes from Ignavibacterium sp., assembly GCA_018335755.1. Classification (GTDB taxonomy): domain Bacteria; phylum Bacteroidota; class Ignavibacteria; order Ignavibacteriales; family Ignavibacteriaceae; genus JAGXRK01. Next base: position 102,274 of record JAGXRK010000019.1, read on the forward strand.
TATTTGGATTGCAGAACTTTGTATCTATTTATAGATTCATTAAAATTTCCCTGCTGAAAATATATCCAGGAAATTGTAAAGAGTGACCCTTCAGCATATTCAGAATTGGGAAATTTATTTTGCAATTGTGTAAACTCATTAATAGCTTCATTCACTCTGCCAGATTTATATAATGCCTGTGCATACTGATAATTTGCATATGGAGTGCTGATCTCTGAGCTTCCACCCTGGAATAGATCACGATAAATATTACTGGCCATTGCAAAGTTTTTACTTCCATAATAACTGTCGGCCAGGCGGAGTCGTGCATCAAGCGTTCGGCTGTTTCGCGGATAGCGTTTTACAAAGTCAGCAAATTGAAGTGCTGCATTCTGATAATCACCAGAATTAAAGTAACTATAAGCTTTACCGTAGAGTGACTGAAGAATTATCGATTCATCATTCCCTAGAGAAATATTATATCTTTTAATTGCCTCTGAATAATTGCCTTCGGCAAAATAACTTTCACCTAAAAAGAAATTTAGTTTTTGTACTTCAAATCCTATGTTTCCGGAATCAACGCGAAGCAGAGTTTCCCTGGCCTGCTTGAATTCATTGAGGTTAAATAATGAAATTCCCAAACCGAACAAGGCTCTTTGCTTGATTTCATCAATACCTTCCGAAATTCTTACTGCAGGCTCAAAGTAATTTCTTGCAGCAGAGTATTGATTTTTTGACAACTCTATTTCACCAAGCAAGGTTAAAGACTTTGCTCTTACAGTTATATCCTCTGCTCCGCTCGAAGTAATTAAATACCTGGAGGCCAGATCATTATTCTTATTATTAAAATAGAGGGCTCCAATTTGATATTGAACATCGTCCTGCAGGTAATGACCTGGAAACTTTTCCAGAAATTCCCTGTATATTTCAAACGCTTCACGGTTCTGACCTGCATATCTTTTACTTTCTCCCTTCCAGTAAAAAGATTTTACAGCAATTGAGTCTTTTCCGTTTGATAAAAAATCGAAAACCCTGAAGGCATCATTGTATTTTTTCTGCTGGAAAAATGTCCAAGCTAATCCATACTGAGCATCTCTGAAAAGTTTAGAATTAGGAAATCGTTCAATTATTTCGCTATAACTTTTTTCAGCATCTGCATATTGCTGAACACGATAATTAGATAAGGCTAACAGATATAAACTTTCGGAGTAAAGGTCCTCGGGCAGGTTTGAAAGAATCGGGTTTTTAAGCTCGAGTATTGATGCTTGGTAATCCTTTAGTTTAAAGTAGCAAATACCAATTCTAATTTGAGCTGAAACTGCAAGAGGGCTGTTTCGATATTCAGTTAATAACCTGTCGTAGTTTCTAACAGCGCTTTCATAATCGCCGGTTTTTTCATAAACAGTGGCTAAGGTATAGATGGAATAATCTGCAAACTTATTATTTCGCTTATCAGCAACTGCGTCCTCAAGAAAGCTTATGGCTTCAGGTAATTTATTCTGTTCTGAATAAGATTCACCTATCCAATACAAAGCCGAGCCGGTAAATTCAGTTTCAGGATATTCATTTAATAATTGACGGAGTCGTGCCCTTGCTAGTTCGTAATTTTGAGAATCATAATAAATCAAACCAAGATTATAAAGTGCTTTATACCTGAAATTTGTCCAAATAAAATTCGAAACCAGATATTCAAATCCAATTGCAGCTTCATTTTTTCTTCCAAGTTTTAACAGAGCATCGGCTGAGTAATATTTTGCAGAAGCATATAACTCATCAGTAAGTTTATAGTCTTTGAAGAATTCTTCGAATAAGCGGTTTGCCTGGGCAAATTGTTCTGCAGTATATGCAACCATAGCTTCATTATATTTTTGAGATACGGTTTGGGGAAAAATGAAAAATGGAATGAAAAATAAAAATAATTGCAGGACTATTAGTTTTTTGATCATCTTAAATCCGGATATTTGCTGGTCTGATTAAATAATTAAAGAATAATCCATTTAATTAGATTAACTGGAAAATTTACAAGATTTTTCTGCTTAAAAGACGTTATACCAGTATACTTTGTTCCAGATAACTAAATAGCTTTTAATAATATTGCTTTTTTTTAGAAAAATTAAATCTCAAGCCGTTCAAATATAGCCTTTGATTTTCCATAAAGTCAAGCTATTAAATAAAATATAGTGATTCACTTAAAGAACTTTGTTAGGAAAATCGGTTTAGTAGTATGAATAAACTAGAGCAAATTATATGCTTATTTTAGGTTAAATTTGCTTTATTATTTTCACCAATTAGTTTAAGATTATTTAATGAGATTTTGATATCATCAACAGTGTTTCCGCATCTTAGTGCACCACTTATGTGAGAGATAAGCCGATCCTTAAATTTAAGTACCGTTAGAATTGAAACTATGCAAAGTTCTCTTTCTTTCAAACTTAAAACGTTTCTTCCTATTGTTTTGCCGTAGCCTTCAATTATCAGCCATTCACTTAACTCCGTTGAGAAAGAATGAACATTATATTTGAGTTTATTATACTTATTTCGGTATACTTTTTTGCAGTTTTTTATTCCTCTTTTCTTAAAATCATCAATTTCATACTTATCATTGATAGTATTCGCTTTAAAGTATTCGCCAAAAGTTTTCAATGATATCAGAGCAGATGAGAATCCGGCAAACAAATATGTTTAAAGTAATTCCTCGTATATTTTCTCTGAACTAATTTTTTCGTTTTTTGCCAATTTTAAGAGTTCCCGGAAATAACTTTCTTTTCTTAAAACCGATACCGCCGATAAAAGAGACAAAAAATATTTTTTATCAATTTTAAGAATCATATTAATTTTATTTCGATCTTTTTAAAACAAAAAACCCTCGTCTAAACGAGGGTTTAAAAAACTATTAAATGTGTTATTTGAGGAGTCCCAACTCATATTCGGCTGTTTTCCTATATGTAGCATCTGACTGCGCTTGAGCAAACATTTCTCTTGCTTTTGTATTATTGCCTTTACCTTTATAAGCAATCCCCATATAAAAGTATGGTCCTCCTTTGCTGATTTTTGATCTGTATTTTAATGCATTTTCAGCAGCTTTAATCGATTCATCATATTGCCCGGTTTCACTGTAAACTTTGGCTAGTGATAAATATGCTGCATCATAGTTACTATGTTCAACTGCTTTTTTTAGATAGTCAATGCCCCTAGATGCTTCACCCTTTGAAAGACTTTCATTACCAAGTCTTGAATAAGCTAGAGCCATATTGCTTTTAACTTTATCCTTTACGTTTGCCTTAACATTCTTCATCTCGAGTATTTTTTCAAACTTTTCGATCGATTTTGTGAAATCGCCCATGGAAAAATACACACCACCGAGTGCGTTATATGAAGCTTCAAAATTTGGATTCAATTTTAATGACTCTTCAAAAGAATTTTTTGCTTCTTCGTTTTTGTTAGATTTTCTAAGAGAGATTCCTTTTTGATAATAAATTCGATAATCTTTTTCAATTTTTAACGCAGCATCATATTTTTCAATAGCTCCATTATAATTACCGGCTTTTAGTAATGCATTACCTTCATTAAATAATTTTCCAGCTTCCGTATTCATTTCTTTATCCTGTGCAAACATTGCTGCTGTGAAAAAGAAGATAAGTACTAAAACTACTCGCTTGACTGTTATCATTATACATCCTTTAATTTTGATTGGAAAAAATTCTGGTGCGGAAGGCGGGACTTGAACCCGCACGCCAATTAAGGCACTACCCCCTCAAGATAGCGTGTATACCAATTTCACCACTTCCGCAAATTTGAGTAGAAAAAATATAGTTGCACTTGGTTAAATGCAACACAAAAATGCCGGTTTTTGTTTAAATGAACAGAATATTTTGGAAGTGTTAGTTTTTTCTTCTTTGTCTGTCACGGATTATTACATCCTTAATTTCCTGTTTAAATTTTCGTTCAAAAATCATCAGCTTCGCTATTTGCTCGGCTGAAAAGATGTCATTTAATGATGTAATAAATCTTATTCGTTCATTAAATATATTTTTTTCAAGAATACTATATTCATCTATCAGCTTTTTGACTTCTGCTTCATTTACTTTTTCGCTTATTAATATTTTTTCTATTTCAAACATTTTATTTTCTGCCTGATCCTGAAGGTTCTTCATAGATTTGCGATGTGCTGTTCTTCGGGCAAAAAAGATTAGTGTTTTTTCCTCATCAAGATCAAGAGACTCTATAAGCTTAAGCTTTTCCAATCTTTCAATTCTACTTTCACTCCTGTGGTTGCGCTGCTTAGTAACTTGAGAAAATGTTAGATTGGTAAAAAGAAATAATAATGCTGTAATAAAAATCAGTTTTTTCATTTTATCCTCTTCTAAAAAAATTCTTTATTTATAATTTCGTTATATACAAAATCCATTTCATCATCCGAAAGAAGACTTTCCAGCTCCTCATAATTAATGTCATTTATTGCAAACAGATTTTCGACAGAATAATCATTGCTAATAATTTCCCGGGAATAATAGTTTTTATAAACCGAGTCAAGAATTTCCGGCTGGTTTTCTCTATAAGATGAAATTAGTTCATCAGCACTTATCTGCTGGATATATATTTCAATATCTTCTCGTTCACTGTTATCTGCAAAAAAATCAGATTGCTGGTTTTCATCTGTACTTGAAAATAATGTTATAAATATTATAACTAAAGCAGCAAAAGAAAAAACTGATATAGCATATGCGAGCTTATTATAGATACGTAATGGTCTTTTCTTTTCAATTCTTTTTCTGAAAGCAGGTATTATTGACACAGCATAGTCCTTATCAATTACTTTGCTTTTTTCAGCTTTTACAAAGTTGAAAAGAGATTCATATTCTTCAAACTCTTTTTGCATCTGGATAGAATCCCTGAGTTCACTTTCAAGTTCTTCTCGTTGTTTGGCATTCATTTGTCCATCTAAGTAATCTATTATTCTGTGATTAAACTTTTTCATTTCTTAATAATTCCTTTAATTTATTAACAGCGTGAAAATAATTTGCTTTTATTGTCCCAACCGATTTCCCGGTTATTTCCGAAATTTCCTCGTAACTAAGATCGTTAAAACTTCTCATAATAAATGCCTCACGCTGTTTTACAGGCAGACCTTGAAGTTTTTGTTCTATCATACTGATTCTTTCTGTTCCCTCAATCTTACTGGCCACTGAAACACCATCATCTTTTCTTTTTATTAAATCATCCAGTGATATAAGTTTTTTCAGATTTCTTTTCTTTAAATAATTAATACTTCTTGTTGCTGTTATTCTGTATAACCAGGAATAAAATGATGATTCAAATTTGAAGGTATGCAGCTTATTATAAATAACAATCAGTACTTCCTGCACAATTTCATCAGCATCAAGATGATTTCCGGCCATTCTTCTTGCATGCCAGTAAATTTTATCCTGGTAAATTCTTATTAACCGGTTGAATGAACTCTCATCACCATCGAGAAAATTCTTTATTAATTCAAAATCCTGACTATTATCTGCCATAGTTGTTTTTACTTAAGATATTAGACAATTATCCAATCACAGGGGTTTAATTTCAACCGGATTAAACCCTGAAGTCAAATTCATTGTCTAAAAATCAAAATTAAATTAAACATTAAAAGTTAGGAGAAATCAAAATGAAAAACACATTGATAGGTTTACTTTCGTTATTAATCGTATTTGCACTTTTTAATGATGCGGATGCCCAGAAAAGAAGAAATATGAGTGAAAACTTTACCAGGATGCACGAAAATCTTAATCTTACTGAACAGCAGACATCTAAACTGGAAGATCTAAGAATCAAACATCAGGAACAAATGATTGACCTCAGAGCTGAACTTGATAAAGCCCGCCTGGAAAATCAAAAGCTGAGGAGATCCACCAATCTTAGCAGAAGCGAATTTATTAATCAAACGAAAAAAATGAGCAGCATAAAAAATAAAATGGCTGAGGCAAGAGCAAATCATTTGATGGATGTATATGAAACACTAAATGATGAGCAAAGGAAAACCTGGAATGATATGAAGTGGGATAGACCTAAGTTCCGGGATGGCGACAAAAGAGGAAGCTATAGAAAAAGTCCCGGTGAAAGAGGAAGACGTTTTGAGTAAATAATCTTAAGCCGGTTGTAATTAAGCCGGCTTTTTTATTTTGGATTTGTTGGTCGTATATCTATTTCACTTACCATAGCTCTTACCGGAAGATTTATCACAGCCAATACAGCATCTGCAATATCTTCAGGTCTTAAAACCTTATCAGTTAAAGGAGTCGGATGACCTGAATCAACAAAAAATTCAGTTTCAACGGAGCCTGGACAGATAAGTACAACTCTAATATCAAATTCCCTTAACTCAAGCATTAACGACCTTGAAAAGCCCATCAATGCAAATTTGGAGGAGGAATACATCGTTCCGCCAACGAATGAATTTTTACCGGCGAGAGAAGAAATATTTATTATACTGCCGCCTTTTTGTTTAATCATATAAGGAGCAGCAGCTTTTGTAAAATTATATACTCCAAAAAGATTTACATCAACCTGGTCCTTAAATTCCTGTAAAGATGAATCAATGAATTTTTTAAAAATACCAAATCCGGCATTATTTATAAGAATATCTATAGTTCCATATTTTTCAATTATTGAATAAATTGATGTATTAACAAAATCAACATCGCGAACATCACCAGAATAAAAATCAGATTTAACACCTAAGGAAATAATTTCATCATACACATTTTTTAATGCACTTTCATCTCTTCCAAACAAAATAACATCGTGATTTTCTTTAGCCAGAGATAGAGCTATGGCTTTACCTATACCTCTGTTTGCGCCTGTAACTAATGATACTTTTCTTTTTTTCATTTCAAATCACCTGTAATTGGCCGAAGCGTAATTTCCTCAGTAACAATATTATTTTTTTGTAAATATGCTGAAACGATAACTCTTGCTAGATCATCAGCAGACATCATTAAATCGGACTTTTCTTTTCTTACTTCCTGAGACCACATTGGAGTTTCAGTTGCCCCCGGAATTATATTTACTACTTTTATATTGTGCTCTCTTACCTCTTCTCTGAGAGAGTTTGTATAAGCTAATAATCCTGCTTTAGATGCTGAATAAACTGTACTCCTTGTAAAAATTTTACTTACAACTACTGACAAAATATTAATTATAGTTCCTCCCCCGTTCTGAATAAAGTGAGGAAGCAGTGCTTTAATTGTATATATTGAACCTAATAGATTGGTGTTTATGATATCATTTATTTCCTGAATAGAATTTTCCGCAGCAAGTTTGAATGATGTTAAACCAGCATTGTTAACAAGGCAGTCCAATTTACTTTCAGCAAGAATTTTTTTTACAACCTGATCAACATTTGATTGTGAGGCAACATTACATGGGAAAATATTCAGATTGAGATTTTCATCATTTAATTCATTGTTTAGTCTCTCAAGTTCAGTTACTCTTCTGGATGATACAAAAACATTACTTCCGGTGCGGGCAAATTCTTTAGCAGCTGCTTTACCAATACCTGAGCTTGCTCCTGTAATCCAGATACCTGTTTTATTTTTCACCATTATAAATTCCTCGGACCGATTAAATTAATAAACTCATTCCTTGTTTTTGAATCATCTTTAAATATTCCATGCATAGCGCTTGCAGTAGCAGATGAATTTTGTTTTTCAACACCTCTCATCATCATACACATGTGAAATGATTCTGAAACAACAGCAACACCGGCAGGTTGAATATATTTATTAATTGTATCAGCTATTTGTTGAGTCATTCTTTCCTGAACCTGAAGTCTTCGCGCAAATACATCCACAATTCTGGGAATTTTACTCAATCCGATTATTTTACCGCTGGGTATATATGCTACGTGTACCTTGCCATAAAAAGGAAGCATATGATGTTCGCACATACTATAAAAATCAATATTCTTAACGATAACCATTTCATCATACTTTTCAGTGAATATTGCCTCGTTCATAACATCATCAATATTCTGGTTATAACCGCGCGTTAGAAATTCATAAGCTGCAGCAACCCTTTCCGGAGTTTTCAGCAAGCCCTCTCTTTGGGGATCTTCACCAATCTGGATAAGTAAATCATTAATAATTTCTTCTACTTTATTCTGATTCAATTTTATTCTCCTCGATATTCAAAATAATTATTTTCGGTTTCATAAAGCTTTACAGTGTAAAGTTTTCCTGCCGTTATTTTATCTTGTAGCTGATTCCAGATAGCTATGCAAATATTTTCGGACGTTGGAATAATACCTTGCATAAAATCGGTATCAAGATTAAGATTTTTATGGTCAACCTTATCAATAACGTATTTATGAATTATTTTTTTAAGCTCTTTTAAATCCATTACAAATCCTGTTTCCGGATCAATATTGCCGGAAACAACCACTTCCAAAGTATAGTTATGCCCATGCCACTGCGGATTGCTGCATTTACCAAACATTTTAAAATTTTCCTCATCGCTTAATCCGGGTTTAAACAGGCGATGGGCTGCTGCAAAGGTTTCTCTTCTTGTTATATAAACCATAATTATTCTAACTCTTTAAGGGATTGTAAAACCTGTTTATCATGATCAGGAACTTTAACTTTATTAAAAATATTTCTGATCTTTCCATTTTTATCAATAATAACAGTAGTCCGTTCAACCCCCATGTATTTTCTGCCGTACATGCTTTTTTCTTTCCAAACCCCATACTTTTCTAAAACAGATTTTTTCTCATCAGATAGTAAAGTAAAAGGAAGATTATACTTCAGTTCAAATTTTTTGTGAGATTCAGTTGAATCAGGACTGATTCCAGCTATTACAGCATTGACACCTTTAAATTTTGGAAAAGCATCGCGGAATTGACAAGCTTCTTTTGTGCAGCCCGAAGTATCATCCTTCGGATAAAAATACAATACTATGTTTTTTCCTCTTAAGTCTGCCAAAGAAACTTTTTTACCATTCTGATCAGACAAAGTAAATGCAGGTGCGATATTTCCTTCTTTAATCATTTCTATAATCTCCTAAAAAAATAAAATTAGATAAACGGATTTTAAAAATAATAAATAAAAATATGACTCAAGACTTTTTTTATATTTATAAAATTTAGCTCTTCACCGGGTTTTTCAAAACTTGCACATATTTAAGAATTCCGTTTCCATCAACTAAAAAAGAGGAAAGTTTAGAAACATCAGTAAAACGAAATTTACCTGGTGATTTTTTCCAAACTTTATTATAAATGAATTTTGTTATAATCATTGATAATATTTAATTCAATAATTATAAAGTTATAACAAGTACCTGAATAAAAAGTTCAATTATAATATTCCGTTCTTTTTAGTCCAGTCCTTAAAACCTTGTTCAAGCTGTTTAAAAGATTCTATGGCAAACAGAATGGGCTGAAGATGCCAAACATCATATTCCTGAACGACTATTTTTTCAGGATCAAAATCCAATACTTTTACATTATCCGAAAGAGCATTCTGTACTTCACCAAGCGAAGAAAGAATTCCGGCACCGTAAATTCTCATACCTTCTGGATTTTTGATCAACCCAAACTCAACAGTAAACCAGTGAAATGTTTCAAGTTTAGTTCGATTCTCGCCTTCGGCATTTAATGCTGCCTCGCCAAACATTTGATAGAATGAAGCGAAGTTTATATTTGTCAATAATGGCATATGCCCGAATATATCATGAAATAGATCCGGTGCTGGGGTATAATCTAGTTCCTCTTTTCCGCGAATATAATCTGTGGATGGAAATACTTTCCTTCTTAGCATTTCAAAAAAATTTTGTTCGTGAATAAGTCCCGGAACACGGGCAATCTTCCAGTCCGTAATAGAATTAAAAATATGAGAGAGTTCTTTTAAATGAGGTATTCTATCAGGTGAAAGATTTAATTTATCAGCTCCTTCAAGATATTCCTCACAAGCTCTACCAGGTAAAAATTTCATCTGCCTATCATATAAGTACTTCCATGACTCGTGATCTGACTGGGGATAATCGGGATAGACTATTTCATCGTGTTCAGGTACAGTTTCTGTTAATCTTTGAGGAATACATCTCGGATCAATTTCCTGCTCTGCAGCTCTTTCATAAGCTGACAAATTTTGATTTTCTTTTTTTTCTTTCATAATGTTTGCTTCTTTGTGTTTTAATGCCTAAAAGTTAACAATAACGAAAAATTATTCCAATAAAAAATTTTATCAATAAAATGGTTCATTTATAATCCACTCAATTGATCCTTAAAAATATAAAACCTTTTAATGATTTTGAATAAGACTATTCATACTCTAACTTTGTAAGAAATTTTATGAAGAAAAATTACGTATTAATAACTGGTGCATCTTCCGGTTTAGGACTAGAATTTGCACAACTGGCTGCTTCTAAAAAGTATAATCTTGTTCTTATCGCACGCAGAAAAAAAGAACTAGCACGAATTTCTGAAACTTTGAGTTTACAACACACTATTAAAGTGCATACAATAGTAAAAGATCTCTCAATCACTTCGTCTGCACAAGAGATTTTTGAAGAAGTAAGTGAAAAACTTAATCTGGAAATAGATATTTTGATAAATAATGCCGGTTTTGGTACTAACGGAGAATTTCACTTAAATAATTTTAATACTGAATTGGATCAGATCAAAGTAAATGTTTTATCTCTAGTTGCACTAACCAGGTTATTTATTACAGGAATGATAGAAAGAAATAATGGAATAGTATTAAATGTTGCGTCGACAGCTGCATATCAGCCCGGACCATATATGTCAGTTTACTATGCCACCAAAACTTTTGTAAAGAATTTTACTTTAGGATTAAATTATGAACTAAGAGGTACTAATGTAAAAGTTACATTATTTTCTCCGGGTCCTACCAGAACAGAATTCCAGAAAAGAGCGAATATGAAAGAGTCAATTATTGCAAATGAAATGTTGATGATGGATGCACAAAAAGCCGCAAAAATCGGTTTTGAAGGCGCACTAAAAGGCAAAAAAGAAATAATACCCGGATTTATGAATAAACTTGGAGTTCTGGCAGTTAAATTGATGCATGAATCTGTTATAACTCATATAGTAAGCAAAGTGAACAAAAACAGAATTAATAAATGATTGAATCGAGCATCCCGGATTTTACATTTTATCAATCCTGTGTTATACCTTACCGGGTTAACAGCGGTAAAATTGAAATTCTGCTAATAACATCCTTAAGAAAAAGGAAATGGATAGTTCCCAAAGGCTTTGTTGAATTTAATCTTTCAGCTTTTGAGTCCGCCAAAAAGGAAGCTTACGAAGAAGCAGGCGTGCTTGGTGCTAACGAAACTACTGAACTTGGCGAATTCCGGATTGAAAAAGGTGCTGGATTAACTATAGTAAAAGTATATTCTATGGAAGTGACTGAAGAACTAAATTCATATCCTGAAATGAATATGAGAAAGAGAAAATGGTATTCCATCGAAAATGCTTATGAAAAACTTGAAATGCCTCAATTAAAAACTTACTTAAACAAGTTAAATAAAATTGTTAGTCATTCGTAATCATCATCATCTATAATCACCTTACTTACTGAGTCCCTCGCTATATCATAATCAAATCCCCTTGATAAAAGGAAAGCAATCAGCTTCTGTTTTATTTTATTCTTATCGTTTTCTCTTTTAGCTATAAAGTTTAACTTTTTCTTTGCTAGATCAGTTGCAGACGCTTGCTGGCTTTCAGCATCTGTATAATTTTTTACTGCATTTTTTATTATATCAGCAGCAATTCCTTTTTTGAAGAGTTCACTTTTAACTTTCTGTAAACCCCACTTCTTTCTATTAAGTTTTTCATCTGAAAACTGATTTGCAAATGCATTGTCATCTATAAGTCCTTTTTCCTCAAGTTCAGATAGTATAGCTTTTATTAATTCAATTTCATAGTTCTTTTTTCTCAGCTTATTTTCTAATTCGCGTTTTGAATGGATACGTTTTGCAAGAAATGAAATTGCTTTCTGCCTGATATGATATTTGCGATTCTGAACGACTAATAAACTAAAACGGTCCTCAGAAATTTCAGAACCTTTCCTAAGACCGTTTTTTAATAGTACTTCATAAGAAAGAAATAGTTTTTCGTTATTATCCAGGTAAATTACAACAGTATTGTCATCTTTCTTAACTACTCTTTCTACAATCATTTATTTAAAGATAATTATTTACTTTTTTTCCCTTTTGATTTTTCTTCATCTTTAGGTTCAGGTTCTGCTGTGTCTCCAGATTTTATAAAACCAAGTTTTTCACGAACTTCTTCATCAAGCTTCTTAAAAAAAGCAGGATCTTCAAGCAGCTTTTGACGGAATTGTTCTCTGCCCTGTATTCTGTCTTCACCATAAGAAAACCAGGCGCCGCCTTTTTTAATAATTCCGAATTCAATCCCAAGATCAATAAGGTCACCGGTTTTACTTATACCTTCGTTGTACAGAATATCAAATTCAACCTGCTTGAACGGAGGAGCAACTTTACTTTTTACTATTTTAACTTTTGTCCTGTTACCAACAACGTTTTCACCTTCTTTAATTGCAGCAATTCTTCTAATATCAATTCTAACTGAAGCATAGAACTTAAGTGCATTACCACCTGTGGTTGTTTCAGGACTGCCAAACATTACACCAATTTTACTTCTTAACTGATTGATGAAAATCACTGCAGTTTTTGATTTTGATATTGCAGCAGTTAGTTTTCTAAGTGCCTGAGACATTAACCTCGCCTGCACTGCCATAGTAGCATCACCCATTTCTCCTTCAATTTCTGAGCGCGGTACTAATGCTGCCACAGAATCTATTACAATTATATCTAGAGCATTACTTCTAACAAGAGTATCCGTAATTTCCAGGGCTTGTTCACCATAGTCTGGTTGTGAGATCAGAAGATTTGCTGTATCAACACCAAGCCGTTTTGCGTAATGAACATCTAGTGCATGTTCCGCATCAATAAAAGCAGCTAAGCCGCCCATCTTTTGGGCTTCAGCAATTATGTGAAGACACAAAGTAGTTTTACCGCTGGATTCCGGTCCGTAAATCTCTGTTACTCTTCCTCTGGGAATGCCGCCAATTCCCAAAGCAAAATCTAACGACAGCGCCCCTGTTGGGATAGCTTCAATATGGTTGATTACACCATCACCAAGTTTCATAATTGAACCTTTGCCATAGGTCTTTTCTATACTGGAGATGGCATCTTCAATAATTTTCATTTTTTGTTCTTTTTCTGTGCTCATTATTTACCTCAGTTTAAATGATAAGTTTTTATTTCAAAATATTTAGATCCGTTTTTATGTAATTCACTTCTATATAAAACAATTTTATCCGATTCGAATTTTAATGGTTCACAATCATAATTTTTGAAAGAGTTTATAAAGTCAGTACCGGGATTTTTTTTTAATCTTAACAAGGTAAGATGCGGTTTAAACTTTCTTCTTTCTTTTTCAATTCCATACTTAAAAAATTCTTCATTAAGCTTAAGAACTATTTCATTAACTGAATGATCCAAAGCCAATGATGACCATAAAATCCGGGGAAACCCATCACGAAAAAAGAAACCAAAGTTATTAATCTCACACTTTATTTTATTAAAAGTTTTCAGAAATAACAAATCGTTTTCGATTTCAGGTAAAATTTCTTCATGAACATCTCCGATAAATTTTAAAGTAACGTGAATTTTATTTTTAGGCTCCCATCTGAAATTTATTTCATCATCAATAATTTTTCGTCGCACATCAATTAATTTATCTTTTACGAATTCAGGAATTTCAAGTGCAACGAAAAGCCTAATCATCGGAAGTTATACCCAAAAGATTTCTTCTAATCATATCCAGGGCTGCCTGAGCGGTGCGCTGTTTATTTATTATCCTGTCGTTGCCGAACATAAATTTCTTTGCAGTACAAACTTTATCATCACAATAACCGATATAAACTAACCCCACGGGCTTATCAGTGGTTGCACCAGTTGGTCCTAAAATGCCAGTTATTGAGATACCAAGATCTGCCCCGCTTGTGGATTTAACACCTTCCGCCATCTGCATAGCAACTTCCTGGCTTACTGCACCAAATTCGGTTAAGGTATCTTCATCAACTTTAAGAACTTCAACTTTAGCTGCATTGCTGTAAGAGATTATTCCTCTTTCAAAAAAAATACTGCTTCCGCTTATATTGGTTATAAGGTTACAAACATGACCCCCGGTGCATGATTCGGCGATTGCAAGTTTAAGATCTCTTTCTTTAAGAAGTCTGCCTACGGTTTCTTCTAATTTCTCTTCACCACGTGAATAAATATAACGTCCGATCTTTCCGCGAATTTTCTGTTCAATTTCCACTAATTTGTTTTTAGCTAATTCCTCATCGTTTGTTTTTACGGTAACCCGCAGCTTTACTCCAAAAACTGAAGGCAGGAATGCCAGTTCTGCACCTTCGAGAAGTTCATTTAAATCACCAAGCCTTTCATACAAAGTAGATTCAGGAATACCGGTTGTTTGCAGAATTAATCTCTTTATTAGTAATCCTTCTTCAGCAGCTGATTCCATTAACCTTGGAACTACAAAATTCGTCATCATTGGTTTCATTTCGTATGGAACACCAGGCATTATTACAAAGACTTTATTATCTTTTTCAATCCACATTCCCGGTGCAGTTCCATAATCATTAGTAATAACTTCAGCTATTTTAGGAACAAGCGCCTGCTGCTCATTAAGAGGTGTTACGTGTCGTCCGCGCCTTTCAAAAAGAGATCTGATATTCTCAAGCACTTCGGTATTTTCCGTTAGTTCAGTATTAAAATATTTAATAATAGTCTTTTTTGTTATATCATCGTGAGTAGGACCTAAACCACCGGTAATCAGTATTACATCTGCAGTTTTTGCAGCCAGATCAAGTTCAGCAATTATATCAGTCTCATCATCTTTAACCATGCTGATCTTAATGACATCAATATTAATATCTGATAACCTGCTGCCGATATAAGCAGCATTTGTATTAATCGTTTGACCAATTAATAACTCTTCACCAATAGAAATTAAATAAGCTTTCATTTTTTTCTCTTAATAAATCCCAATAATATTTATAAGAATATGCATCATAATGAGTGTGTAAAATCCTGAAATAACATCATCCATCATAATTCCCCAGCCGCCCTTTAGTTTTTCTGATTGCCTGGCTGGCGGAGGTTTAATTATATCAAGAATGCGCCAGATAAAAAAAGATGTTAATGCAATTCCAATTGTTTTTGGCAATAATATCAGGGCTATCCAGGTGCCGACTACTTCATCTATTGTGCATTCAGCCGGATCTTTACCATAAACTTTTTCAAACTTGTTCGATATATAAACTCCGATTGTAAATGTTAAGATCGTAATCGGGATAATTACATATATCAGTTCAAAACCGGGAATAAAATAAATTAACAAAGCTGCAAAACTGCCAAAAGTTCCGGAGGCAATTGGGATAAACCCGGTAAAGAAAACAGAACCAATAATTTTTTCAAACAACCTTATTTGTTTCACTAAAAAGATCCGCTATAAGTTTTTTATTACTGTAAAGATAAGTATATCCGGAATGAACTGTAATCACAGTTATTATAAGCATGGTGATGTATATAAAAGTTTCATCCCATAAAATGGAAAATATTATTTCATTACCTGAATAAATTGATTGGGTGTTTATTGCCGTATAAACAATGATTAAATAGTAAAGAAATATCATTTGAAGCAAAGTTTTCCATTTTGCATAATAACTGGTTACAAAATTTTTTCCTCTGTTTTCAGCATACAGCCTGAGTAGTGTAATAATCAGATCTCTTGCTACAATAAGTGAAACCATCCACCATTCCAGCAAACCAATTATAACGAATCCAATAAAAGCAGCTGAGGTTAAAATCTTATCAGCCATAGGATCCCAGAATTTTCCCCATTCAGTTATATAATTAAATTTTCTTGCAAGCCAGCCGTCGTACCAATCTGTTAGTGCCGCAATAATAAATACTCCCAGTGAAATTTGTATTAAAGCAGGTTCTCCGGAAAGAAAAAGAAAAAGGAAAACAGGAGTTAAGATTATCCTTAAAACAGTTAGCTGATTGGGCAGTACCATTATTTTTCTGCCAGGTATTTTAAGAACGGATACTCAAATATGCCAGTATTGTGACCATCTTTCCAGCATATAGAAATTGCATAACTGCCAACCTGATTTATAGACTTAACTTTAATCTGATCGCCGGCGAATAACGGGATATAGGTTTTACTTTGTACTTCACGTTCTGATGCACAGGTTGCGCAGGGGCATAACTTTCTCATCTTTATAAGATTGATTAATGACTCATAGTTATCACTCCATTTAATATAAATATCTCTATCCTCAACAATTTTTATTTGAACTGGCTGCATTAGAAAAACTTATATCCTGTTAATTTATATAACACATCAAGATATTTTTCAGATGTTTTTGCAATTACTTCCTGCGGTAGTTCGGGTGGAGGGGGCTGTTTATTAAAATTAATTGATAAAAGGTAATCCCTTACAAATTGTTTATCGTAACTCTCCTGTCCTCTGCCAGCTTCATATTTACTTGAAGGCCAAAAACGTGAAGAGTCCGGAGTTAAAAGTTCATCAATCAGAATTATTTTATTATTATAAAAACCAAATTCCATTTTAGTATCAGCTATGATGATATCTTTCAGCAAAGCGTACTCAGCTGCCGTTTCATAAATTTTAATAGTTTTTGATTTTATTATATCTATGGTTTCTGCACCGACAATCTTCTTTGCCTGCTCTTCAGAAATATTTTCATCGTGTAGACCAATTTCGGCCTTTGTGGCAGGTGTAAAAAGAGTTTCCGTCAGTTTTTCTGATTCTCTCAGTCCATCAGTAAGTTTAATACCACAAATAGTTCCTGAATGTTTATAATCAACCCAGCCCGAGCCTGATATGTATCCCCTTACTACACTTTCAATCGGAACTACATCGGCCTTTTTACAGAGCATACTTCTATCCATCAGCTGATCAAGGTAGGGCATACAAATATGGGGGTACTGATTAACATCTGTTGTAACAAGGTGATTATCAACTATGCTTTCAACATAATTGAACCAGAATTCTGATATTTTTGTGAGTACCTTTCCTTTATAGGGAATTCCCTGCGACATGATAACATCAAAAGCTGAGAGCCGGTCAGTTGAAACTATAAGAAAAAAATCGCCCAGGTCATAAACATCACGGACTTTTCCTTTTTTAAAGAGTTTCAGTGAAGGGAAATCCGTTTGTAATAGAACTATGTCATTCATTTAAATTGCTATTTATTTGTGATCAAATATACTTAGAGTGTTTTCTGAATTCAATAATGAGAGGATATTAGATGTATATAAATAAAAAAACCCGCCTCGGTAAGCGGGTTGAAAAATGTGGGCAGAGACGGAATCGAACCGCCGACACAAGGATTTTCAGTCCTTTGCTCTACCGACTGAGCTATCTGCCCCTATCTTTAGCGCACAAAAATATGGAATTTCTTTATAATCTCAAATAAAGATTAATCTAATTTGGAATAAAAAGATATAAATCTAAAAATGAAAGTTATTCTGAACGACCCTATTTTAGAAAATCCTGCTTTTTCAATTCCTCTTTTCGAACTTGTATTATGAGGTGATGTATAAATAATCGATCTTTTATTTTCACCGGAAAATATTATAGCATTTTCTATTAACCTGCCATAATATCCTTTTCCCCTAAAATTCGAATCTGTCCAAAATGGTCCCAACATATAAGTTTCATATTTTACAGTATCGATCATCCTAAATTTTTTTTTAAAGGATTTCCAACTTTGAATCCACCCATAAGCAATAAGATTTGTGTTGTATAATAAGCAAAGCAAGACAGCTTGTCCAAAACTCAGTCTATAAAACATAATATTTAAATATTTATTAGGAATAATCTTCTTAAATATTTTCGAAGGAATATTTGTAATATTTGTGTATACTCTTATCTCGTTGTCAATTTCTGATACGATTTTTTCTGGGATAAATTCATAGATTACATATTCTGCAGTATGAAAGAAGTACTTTTTGATTGAGAAAAAGAGATTATTTAATAATTTCATTATGTTGCTAAAATGATTGACTTATTTGTATAAGTTTATTTAGCGCATTGATTTGTGCAAATTGCTCTGGGATTACTTTTTCTATTCCCCTAACCTGAACTAAATTTTTGGCTAATCCACTTTTGACGAAAGCACTAAGTTTAAAGGATAATTCAACATTTAACCTACAATAGATTTTTCTATATCCCATTTTTATCAGAAAATTATTAATGTTAGTTTGATGAAGTAAATTTCTATAACCATTAGTAATATACTTTACTTTACATTCATTGATATAATACTTAGTAATATGATAAAATAATGCATTATTCGAATTGAATTTATGATAATCCGGATCGGATTTTGTGCTACCAAGATTGACTGCATTATCCAAATAAATACAAGTAGAAAAACCCACTAGCCTCTCTTCGATAAATACACCCCATAATTCAAAACCGCTGTATTGGGCGTTTTGAAAAATTGTCTTTTTATATTCTTCTTTTGAGGGTATTCTGGATAATGGGATTCTATAGGAGACTAAGGACTTAAAGAATATTGGATAAGCTAGCTCAACAAAATCTTGCGGATTAATCCTTTTTACCTCACAATAAGTTAAACCTTTTCTAATAGCTCTTCTAGCATTCACATTTTCTATTACTTCAAGATCATAATTTTGTAAATCGCAACAAGTCCACCACCATTCTGATTCCATAGAATTCCATTCTGTCGACCAATGCGCTAACAAAGCTGTGCTTTTTTTCAACTGTTCTTTTACACTATTTCTATTAATTTTTTGAACTGTATGTGGCATCGACATTGGTAGAAGCATACTGTTTCTTATAATCCAAGGAGAGTCATCAATCCAGTATACATTTGTGTTGCTTCTAGCCCAAAAAAGTAAGTCACTTTTATTCACGAAAAAAACCTCTTATAGATCACATCTAAGAAAGTACTCTAATATTTATTAGAATTATATGTTTTTAAACATAATTAAAAATAGATAATTAAATTTAAAGAGGATAGTAAAGAAAATCATTTATATTTATTCTACAGTTACACTTTTAGCCAGATTCCTCGGTTGGTCAACATTAAGTCCTTTCTTTACAGCAATATGATAGGCCAAAAGCTGCAAAGGAATTACCGTTAGTATCGGCATCAGCATTCTAATTGTTTGAGGAATTTTTATGCTGAAATCCACCAGATTATCAATATCATCATCATCTTCATTTGCAATTGCAATAATCTTACCGCCTCGTGCCTTAACTTCCTGAATGTTGCTTATGATCTTGTCATAAGTTGAATCTTTGGGTGCAATAAATATTGCCGGCATATTTTCATCAATAAGTGCAATTGGTCCGTGTTTCATTTCTGCAGCAGGATATCCTTCAGCATGTATATAGGAAATTTCTTTTAGTTTCAAAGCTCCTTCCAAAGCTACTGGAAAATTATAGCCCCGACCCAGGTAAAGAAAGTTACTTGAGTCTTTAAATTTCTCTGCTATCTGTTCAATTTTATCATTTAATTTTAAAATGGCTTCAATCTTTTCAGGTATTTTTAAAAGTTCTTCAGCTAAATTTTTTCCGTCAACCTGACTTAAATTTTTTCTTCTTGCTATTAGTAAAGTTATTAAGGCAAGAACGACAAGTTGAGATGTAAAAGCTTTTGTTGAAGCAACCCCTATTTCCGGTCCGGCATGAGTATAGACACCGGCATTTGTTTCTCGGGCAATTGAACTGCCGACAACATTACAGATACCCAGGACAAGAGCACCCTTCATTTTTGCTTCGCGTAATGCAGCTAAAGTATCTGCTGTTTCACCGCTTTGCGAAACAAAAAATATTGCATCATCCTTACTGACAATCGGATTTCTATATCGGAATTCTGAGGCATACTCTACCTCTGTAGGGATTCTACAGAATTGCTCAATCATATATTCACCAACGAGTCCAGAGTGCCATGAAGTACCACAAGCTGTTATTATTATTCTTTTCTTTTCAACCAGACTGTCAACTACATCAATGAGGCCGCCAAGTTTTACTGTCCCATGATCCAAAAC
This sequence comes from Ignavibacterium sp., assembly GCA_018335755.1. GTDB lineage: Bacteria > Bacteroidota > Ignavibacteria > Ignavibacteriales > Ignavibacteriaceae > JAGXRK01. The sequence continues at coordinate 122,404 of JAGXRK010000019.1, forward strand.
TATTCTGCCGCGGATTGAATTTCTGACAGTTTCCGGCTGTTCCATGATTTCTTTGAGCATGAAATGAGGATAACCGCCTTTATCAATCTCCTCCAAAGTCATTGTGATTTCGTGAACTTCCTTTTGAATCTCTTTATCATAAATAGTTTTTGCAGAAAAACTGTTTTTTGTTATTAAGGCAACCTCGCCATCTTCAAGATAAACCACCTGTTTTGTATGTGCCAGAATTGCAGATACATCCGAGGCAATAAAATTTTCGTTATCACCTAAGCCAACAACCAAAGGAGAACCTTTTCTTGCAGCAACAATCTTATCAGGTTCGTTTGAATAAATAACAGCTAATCCATAAGTGCCTTCTACTTCATTTAGTGCAAGTTGAACTGATTTTTGAAGATCATTGCCATTTTTTATAAAGCCGTCTATCATGTGAACCAAAACTTCTGAATCAGTTTCACTGTTAAATTTGTAACCCTGATTAAGAAGACTTTTCTTAATTACAGCATAGTTTTCAATTATACCGTTATGAATTATAAAAATTGAATGATCGTGATTGGTATGAGGATGAGCATTTTGTTCATTAGGAATGCCATGAGTAGCCCAGCGGGTATGCGCTATACCAATATTAGAATTAAGGCTAAGATTTTCAATTCTATCCTCAAGAAAAGAAACCTTCCCCTTATTCTTAACAACAAGAGATTTTTTATCCTGTAAAATTCCTATACCTGCAGAATCATATCCCCTATATTCAAGTCTTTTTAATCCATTAATTAAAATGGGCACACAATTCTTATCCCCGATATACCCGACAATTCCACACATAATAATTCCTTTAGATGATGATTAGATGATTGAAAATTACTAATAAAATACTATTTAACCTTAGCCAACTTTTGGGTTACGGTTCTTATTTCACCTTCGTGTTTTGTAATCAATTTATAGAAATACAATCCGTTAGCTATTTCATCACCATCTTCATCCTTGCCATCCCAAGAATATTGGTTAAAACCTATCTGCATTTGGGCTGGAGGAATATTTATTTCACGAATAAGTCTACCTGCAATAGTATAAATCTTTATTCTTAATTCTTCGGGTACAAAAGTTCCTCTGAGTTCGAAAGTGAATTGTGTATTATCCTTAAAAGGATTCGGATAATTGTAAACATTCCTTATATCAGCATCACTATAAACAAAGAAAACAGATCTGTTTGATGTGGAATCGAAAAAATTACCAGATGAATCTTTAGCAAGAACTTCGAGAGTATGTCTTCCATCATCCAGCGTGGGTGTCCATATAACCTCTGCTTTGGAATTAGGATATGGTGAATAATTAAAAACCAGATCAGGATTATTTTCAAATTTTAAGGGCACATTTTGATGAACTAATGTAAATAGTTCCGGAGTTAACGGAAGAGGTCCATCATCTTCCAGAGACATAACAACCATCGGTTTAGATGAAATAATATCGCCATTTAGTATTTCTTTTCCATCAAAAGTTATAGTAAACGTAGGTTTAATTGAATCCCGTGCAACATAGAAACCATTCCCTATGAGATTATTATAAGAGAAGTATTCTTCAAATGGAGCAGTCGCCAGCGTTCTGATACTATTTTCAAAAATAATTTTACTGGTATTTAGTGCTTCGGTATATACAGTAAAAGAATCAGGCTGAACAGAGATATACCTGGTAAAATAGACTGAGTCTCCTTCATTCAAATAAAAATCCAATCTTAAACTATCAACCGGAATGTAACCATAGTTATTTACCTTTAAACTTAGATTTATATCAATTCCTTGTAAAGTTGAATCAGGATTAAAAGTCAAATCCTTCGGTATCATTGAAATTTCAGGTAAGTAGTCATAATTCACTTTTAGAGAATTAAATTTCATTGGCTGCCCTGCACCGAATGAAGAATCAATTAGCACAAAATTCATCTTTAAATAATTATAATCCTCAACATTAATGCCGGTAAGCGAATAAGTTTGTTGTGTTAAAGTGTCAATAGTTTCCCACGCACCAGAGTTCTTGTTTTTACCAAGCAGATAAGCTCTGTAAATACCATTTGAATTGGTTTGATCAATATTGAATTCTAAATCATACCATTTTGAAGCTGGACCGACTTGCTGGGTAGAAATGGCTCCGTTTGACTCAATATACGTTCCAGCATATTTATAAAATCCGGGTAAATATGGTGTGATACCGGGTCTAAATGCGGTGAAGTAGACAAAATTGTTAATGTGATCATAAGTAATTCCATAATAGTTCTTTGATGGGAAAGCATAGCGCCATTCCTCCTCAAAAAGCCCATCGGGTAATCTATATCTTCTCATAAAGGTTAAATTATAGTTTTCATAAACTATAGCATATCCATTTACTACAAAAAAGCTTGAAACTCTTCGCATAGTGGATCCACCAAATATTATATCATCACCAACTTTTTCCCAGTTATTGAATGGATCAAAAGTTCTCATAACAAATTTATTTGGATAAAGTGATGTACCTGTTGCTAAATTATAAACAAATTCACCATCAGAATAGATATAAACACCTCCAATTTGAGTTGGGTTTGCATTTGTTAAAAGTAAACTATCGGGAATTTGTACTCTACTTGTATCACCGGTTTCCGGATTAATTCGAAGTAAATTATCTAAGGGACCTGTGCATACATAAACGAACCCATCGTGTGACATTAAATGGCTATAAATATAAACTTCCAGATTGGGTATAGAACCATAGTTCTGACCTTTCACTGTTCCATTAAAGCCGGTACCAATTTTATATATTTTGGAGTTGGCACCATTTGTAAAAGTGGGTAAATGGCCGAAATAAAAATATGTACCATCAGTCACAAATGTCGAAGGTTCTGTAGAATCCGGTGTTAACGAAATCATTATTGAATCAACAAAAAACTTTTGTGAAGGATAAGGCGGTTTTACATCAGTATTCAATACGAATGCATTATACTGCTCGGAATAATCCACATTTTCAACTTCAAAAACCTGCAAATTCTGCTTCTGTGAAATATATCCTGCTCCATCATGATTTGTAATACTGAATATATTTATTGGACTGTAATTTGTATCAATTACATCATAAATCAATGCTCTCCAGAAGTATTCTCCATCAGGGAGAGATGGCGATGTCCATTTTAGTATTCCGTCCGTAGGAATTAACTCCGGAGATTCCACAAAATAACCACCTGTTGTAAAATCCAGATTATTCTTAATCTGAATTTTGTATTGAAATTCCCTGTCGAAATAAAAGCCAATATCTGACAAAACAAAATTGATATTACTATTACTAGTAAAATATCCATTGACAGGTTTAATGATATTAGGCTGACCAAAATCAAAGACCGTAAAACTATTCGAAGCCATATTATCAGAATCATCCAGTTCTTCGATGACATCTTTTGCATTAACTCTGGCTATTAATGTGAATAACCCTGACTCCTGAGGAACCCAGGTAAACTCTGCTGTAGAAGTAAAACCGAAACTGGGCAGCTTAATTTCTTCTATAAGATTAGTGCTGTCGGTTGAATTAGCAAACAATTCCACTGTAACTGAGTCATTCGGAAAGACAATGCCCCAATTCCTGATATTCACATTAACCGAAACAGAGTCTTCTTTAAGTGGATTTGTAGGTGATATGGAAATATCTGATGACTTTAAAGTAAAATCCGGAGCTTTAGGTAAAGTAATCTCAATTGCCGGATCACCCAAATATGATAGTTGAGCAAGCATTTGATCGAATACACCACCGCCTACTGCTGCCTTAGCGCTTAGAATTGCATCACCAATAACATAATTTTGCGTATTGAAAACCTGATTAAATAATCTTTCATTAAGGGTTTTTCCTGTCTGCCAAAATGTTAACCCAACGCTTCCCCAGAAACCAATTGCACCTTTATTAGGAACTTTAATGAATAATTCTCCAAAAGATTCGGTGTTGTCAAAATGTGCAGTATAACAGGTAATACTTAACACTACAGGAAGTTTGTTGGGATTGTCAAGTTCATTTATATCATCTTTGGTGAAAACAAGATCCCATTGAGCACCGCCGCCATGCCCATAATAATTAACAATGGCTGCTCCGTTATTAATTTCCTGCCTCATCTTAGGTCCGCCCCCAAGGTACTGAATATCCGGAGGTTCCGGAAAGTTAAACACTTTTGTGACTGTTATTCCATTTGGAGTTAAATACTGTGATTCCAGTAAATGGCAGGCATTGTTAAATCCAAATATTATCTGATCTTCATAACTCAATCCGGAAGCAAGCAGAATAACATTTTCTTTCCATTGTTTAGTGTTATCAGAAGGATAATTAATTATTTTGTTTACAAGAACATTAGCTTCTTCAAGTGTTTCACAGGATAATCTTCCAATAGCGATATCAGGTGAAATATTATTGCCCGCAACCGCAGCTATTAAATTATCACTCGGAAGCTGACCAAACCGAAACGCATGGTATGGAATTGACGGTATGAAATTTTTTCGATTATTGGGAAATATTTCTCTATAGTCTGAACTCATATCACCCATAAGGACAATATAATTGGGTGCAGGAGAAACCCAATTTTCAAATGCATATTTTGCAAAACTCTGTAATGCCCATGGATTGAGTAGCCCGTATGAAAATTCATTATATATATCATCAACAACAACAACTTTTACTCTTGGATTGGAAAAGCCTGCCAAATTATTTTCTCTGTAATTTGCCAACTGTTGAGCAGCAGGTAAAAAGTCCTTATGAGTAATTATTATATAATCAGAACCGTTAGCAGGATTACGTAAATCCGAATTAATATTTTTAACTAAAGAATCAGGAAGTAAAAAGTAATCATCAGCAACACAAAAATATTCAGTTTGTGTAAAAATAGTATCAATAAAGATCACCGCCTGCTCGTTGTTATTAGTTATTTGAGGATTACTTATTAATTCGCCTCGCTCAGGAATGTAAACTTTCATATTATCCCTTTGCCATCTCCAAAGGTAGTATCTATTTGGTCCAAAGTCATTCGGGGGACTCTTGAAATGGTAAAAATTCGGATATGTTCTGTTTAACCGCCAATACTCAAACTCCAAATAATTTATCCAGACAAAATCATTTTGAGCATCCGGACATATATCTCCGAATAGGAAAACCGATACCAAATTATCCTGTAAAATTCTGATTGTATCACCACTATTGCTTGCACCGATATAAAATGACTTTTCAAATACTGCAGGTTCTTGTCCATTCCATTGTTTAACACCCAAATCCTGACCATTAAAGCGAATGGTTGCACTATGTCCATTTTGAGTAGCACACGAAGTAGATGTTCGTCCATGAAAACCAATTCGAAGTTTAGCATCAAGGATAATCTGACTTCTCTTTTGGGGAATGCTGTCCTCTTCTATCCAATATAGAAAATCTTTAAATGGTGCCCTATTCCTTGCCTCGGCAAAGGACCACATCCAGTAGTCGCGTTGATCATTCAAAGCTAAACCAAATCGATCGAAGTTTAAATCTTTCTCATATGTTAATTTTTCTACAGTTGTTGTTATGTATGGTGTTGAACCGCTTGGAAACCCATCAATGACTTTAAAATTATTTACTGAATCTGCCTGATAAGAAAACCAGTAAACATTTGTTTTATTGTAAATGTTCATTCGAGTGTATTCATCAACAGGACTAGCTGGACCACCAATAAATTGGAAATAATCGCCAGCATTGAAGACACCATTTACATCTTTATCTATGATATCAATTGGAATAGAATTTCCATCGTTAAATAATTCAAAGTTCATTCCCTCTAAGCTAGTTGAGGGAATACCAGAATTAACCAGCATTTCGTAAGTTATTCTATATACACCTTTTTGGTTAAGGTATATTTTATAATAATCCTTTTCAGGATTATACCAGTAAGAACTTAACTCCAATTTAGATTCCAAAGTAGGTTCTACTTTGCCAATAAAATCCCTTGCTAAATTGTAGTTTATAACCGATGATTTCAATATTTCATCAGTCATCTTATCCTGAATTTTGCTGATGACGGAGTAATTTTCAAAACTTGCTTTATATGAAACTTTAACGGTTAGTTTTTTATTGTAAATTAATTCTCTGGTAACAGGATTAAACTGATAAGGCGCAATACTAACAGAAGCAATTCGTGCATAACGCATTATAAAATCGCCATCAATCTCAGCAGCTAATGCAGGGAAATATGCATTATTATTATAAATTTCCATATCATAGGGTAAAATTTCAAACGGCTGGTCTAAAGAATCAGGAGCAGGTATAATAAATTTATCCGATATTTTCTCTGTTTCGATTGAGAGTATCTCAATGCTTATTTCTGAATTATAAGGAATACCAATTTTTAAGTTATAATTTGGCAACCAGGGTTCTCCCGCTAATCTTATATTTATGTCTTTTCCTTCAATGTAATTATATTTTCTTCCATTAACTTCAGCCTCTTTGATCAAATAACTGTTTTCAAAGTTAAACTCAATCTTTAAGTGTTCGGCAGTGTTTTCTAATATTCTGTGTGTTTGAGATTGAGTAATACCTGAAAGAATGGAAATGATGAATAGTAAACAGATAAATTTCTTCATTGAAAACCTGATATGATTAAAATTTTGAGGGTAACTTATATTATTACTGAAAACTGCGCAAGGTCAAAAATTTGGTTAAATTCCTGGTACATTAGTAGATAAGGTTATATCTATAGTAATTACGATTGAACTTGTTCAAATATTCCCTTCGTTACTCAAAACAACTTTAATAGTTTTTAACACAATTTTAAGATCACTCAAAAAAGTAGCCTTTTTATAATAATCTATTTCCATCTTAACCCGCTGTTCGGGTGTTAGTCTTTGCCTACCATTGATTTGAGATATTCCTGTTACTCCTGGTTTATATTTGAAGACCTCTCTCTGTTCGGGATTATACTTTTCGGTTATACTTGTAATTTCAGGACGCGGACCTACTAAACTCATTTCGCCTTTCAGAACATTAAAAAAATTAGGAATTTCGTCAATACTCGTTCTTCTTAAAAATCTTCCCACTTTAGTAATTCTAGGGTCATTTTCCTGAGTGAGTTCAGGTCCAATTTCTAATGCATTGAGAACCATCCCACGAAACTTAATAAACCTGAAAGGTTCACCATTTAGACCAGTTCTATTCTGAATAAAAAAAGCAGGTCCTTTTGACTCTATCTTTATTGCTATTGCGGAAACTAACAGAATTGGTGAAGAAATTATTAAGGTGAGGATGCTAAAAAAAATATCGGTAAGTCTCTTTATAAAACTGCCCTGTTTTCCCATAGCCTGGAAAAACTATTTCCTGAATTTATTTAATACATCGGTTACAACACTAATTACCTTTTCAATGCTCTCGTCCGTCATTCCTGGATAGATAGGAAGAGACATTAATCTGGGAAATGCTGCCGAGGAAACAGGAAAATCCTTATCATCAAGATTAAAAGTTTTCTGATAGTATAAATGCTGATGAACAGGCATAAAATGCACCCCGATGCCTATATTTTGTTTCTTGAGTTCATCAATTAACTGAGCTCTGTTTTTCGTTAACATTTCAAGGTTTAGTTTAACAGGATATAAATGCCACGAGGATTCTCTGTCACCTTTAATAGTGTGTAGTTTAATTAAATCAAAATCTTTAAAGGCTTCTGTGTAACGAGCAGCTATTTTTTTCCGCCACTCCCACATAATATCAACTTTTTTTAATTGAGGAAGACCGAGTGATGCCTGAAGATCAGTGAAATTGTACTTATAGCCAGGAGCAACTACTTCATAATACCAGGAACCGGATTCACTATACCTTTTCCAAGCATCCCTGTTTATGCCGTGTAAGCGCATAATTGCAGTTCTTTCAGCAATCTCCTCGTTATTTGTACAGATCATACCTCCCTCGCCAGTAGAAAGTGTTTTAGTGGCATAAAAACTGAAACAGGTAACGTCTGAAAGTGTACCTATCTTTTTACCCTTGTAATAAGCAGGAAGTGAGTGGGCAGCGTCTTCAAGAACACGTAAATTATAATTCTTTGCTAATTCAAGAATTTCATCCATATCACAAGGTTGACCACCGTAGTGAACGGGAATTATTGCTTTAGTCTTTGGGGTAATCGATTTTTCAATTTCTTCAAGTGAGATGTTAAGAGTATCTTCATCCACATCAACAATAACCGGTTTTGCACCAAAATAACATACAATTTCAGCAGTTGCAGGAAATGTCATAGTCGGAAGAATAACTTCATCATCCTTCTCAATTCCAAAAGCTTCCAGAGTAAGATGACCAGCTGCAGTCCAGGAGCTGACAGCAACAGATCGTTTAGCTCCAATATATTTATTGAATTCTTGTTCAAATCGGATGGTTTTGGGACCCATGCTAAGCCAGCCGGATCGTACGGTATCTGCAATTTCAGCAACTTCCTCTTCAGAAATGAAGGGCTTATGGAATAATAGAAAATCTTTATTCATACAAGAATAATTATACTAAATGAGGAGAATAAAAAAAAATTGTATCTGAAATATTTTACTTTTAAAAATAATGTACAAAATATGTTTTTTTTTGAATAAATGAAATCTTCAAATTAGATTTTTAACTGATTTATAACTGGTTAAGAAATCTTATACAACTAAGAATTAAGAATGAATTGATTTATTTAATCATTCTATCAAATCAAGATTATCCTTTAGAAATCTTTTAATTTTTCTATTGTCCTCTATATCTGTTGGCAGATTAAGCATTTTTTTTGAAGCCTCGACTGAGTTAGTATGCAAATCCTTGTCATAGAACCACAAACACAAATTTTCTTTTATCGGATAAAGTGGTGATATAAACCAATCCCCTAAAATTATTTTATTTTTTCTGGCGTTTGAAAAAAATAATTCCCTGTCCCTTACTAAGATAGGATATTTTAGGAATAAATGATCGTCAAAAAGACTTTCCCTCACAAATTTTTTATTATTAGCCTTGAGGAAAGCAGTGTAATCCTTTGCATTTTTTTTCCTTAAATAATTAACCTGCTTAAGTTTTTTTAATCTTTTTATTCCTGCTACAATTTGTACAAAAGACATTTCCTTGAAATAATTGATTGGTATCTTAATATCAGACATTTCATCACCCTGAGTTGATCCGATTATCAAGTTCTTTTTACTAAGAATCCTATAAAGATTAATAAAAAAGTAGTATGTATGCTTATTTATTAAATACTCTCTCAAAAATAACAGCATTATTAGGGTAATATTATCGAGCAGGCCTGGTTTAATTTTTTCATGCTCCAGTGCTTTCACTGATTCTAATAAACTCTTGTTATTAACAACCAAAAATCCCCCGATGCCGGTCGAGTAAGGTTTATTCCACTGAGTTGAATAAAATGCTGCATCACAGAAGGAACCGTTTGGTTTCCCTTTATAATATCCACCAAAACCGTGTGTACAATCCTCAACCGTAAAGAGAGTGTGCTTTCTAGCAAATTCAGTTATTTGTTCAAGATTAGAAGATAATCCGAAAGTGTTCTGGCATATAATCACCTTCGTTCTTGGGGTAATAGCGCTTTCTAATTTTGAAATGTCCATATTATAAGTATCTGGCGATATATCAACATAAACCGGTTTTGCTCCGAGGTATATAATTGCATTCGGAACAACTACACAAGTAAAAGCAGGAATGATAACTTCGTCCTCTTCACCAACTCCCATTGCCTTTAATACAGCATAAAGCGCAACTCTGCCTTTCCAATAAAGAAATACTCTTTCCGGAGTGGTTTCAACAATTGCTGCAATTCGATTCTTATACTTTTGAATACGCATTAAATTATCTGGCTAAATCAATTACTGACAGCATCTAAAAATTTTTTTGAGAGAATTTGATAATCGTGATACTTAAGACAAAATCTTCTACCATTTTCCCCTAGTTCCATTAATTCTTCATCGGACAGTGAAAGAAGGTATTGAACTGCATCGGCTATTGCTCTAGTATTTTCGGGCTCAATTGAGATTCCACATTTGGCTTCGGTAGTAATATCATTACCTGCTTTTATGGCCTGAATAATTGGTTTACCTGCCATCATATAATCCATAAGCTTATTTGGACTTATTCCAAAACGGAATACAGGTTGATTCTGCAAACCTATGTAAAGAATATCCAGTTTATCGAGAAGAGCTGGAATAAATGTTTTGGGCAGAGGATCTATAAAATGAACATTATTTAAGTTGTACTGCTTTACTTTTTGTTTTAAATTTTCTTTTTCCTGACCCCTTCCGATTAAAAATAAAACCACATTATCATTTTGTAAAATCTGCATGGCATCGATTAAAGGAAAAAGGGCATTCGCAACACCATGATTTCCGGCATAACCAATTATTTTTTTTTTCTGTAACTTTATTTTTAATATTAGCTCGTTTAACCAATGAGGAATTTCAATTTCAATATTCCAATCTTCAACAACAATTCCATTCGGGACATAAATGAACTTTTCGGGTTTTAAGCCATGTTCAACCATATATTCCTTCGCTTCAGGCAGCACAGTAACAACCTTATCAGTGTGTTTAAAAGCATAATTTTCAGCCATCTGCATTGCCATTATAAAAGGATGCCATTTAGAAAATCCTCCTAATTCTATAATAGAAAGCGGCCAAAGATCACAAACTTCAAATACCAATTTTGAATTACATATTGAGGCAATTTTTTTTGCAGAATATATATCAAAAACGAACGTAGACGAAGCAATAACTATATCGGGATTAAATTCAGCCGCAATTCTTTTTTTTGATGTTGACAGCTTACGCAGAAAAGCAAAAATGTTTAGGACTCTCTTTATGGTGTTTCTGCTGTAATCAGGAGTTTTGAAGACTAAATAATCAATACCGTCAACATTCTGTTTTTTGATGTCTTTTACTGATTCAAATTGTTTCGAGCGTAGATGATGGTGGGAGGCTGTAACAACTAATACTTTATGCCCAGCCTTCTTCCAATAATTTGCCAGATAATACGGCCTGTATTCCATACCCATCGAGGGGGCACCAGCATATAGGTTTATTATTAGTATTCTCATTTTAATAATTCACTAACAATTAACCGTGAAGCTTGTCCACTTCCGTATAGTTCAATATTAAAATTAAATGAAGTCTTTCTTGCTTTATCATAGTTACTCATAATTATCTCAGGATCACTTCCACAAACGAAATTAAATCCGTTCTCTACTAATTCTAACCATTCGGTTTCCTCCCGTAAAGTTAAACAAGGTTTCTTGAAGAAATACGCTTCTTTTTGGAGGCCGCCACTATCTGTCATCACTATCGAACATCTTTTTAATAAATAAAGCATCTCTAAATAACCAACCGGGTCTCTTAATTGAATATTACTGGAAGATTTATTAAAAATTCCCAATTGATTTATTTTTTTCCTTGTTCGAGGATGTAAGGGTAAAATTATTTTAATCCTTTCAGCCAGAATATGCAAAGCATCAAATAAAGATTTTAGTTTTTCTGGATCATCGGTATTTTCTTGTCTGTGCAATGTGCATAAAATAAAATCTTCATTAATACTAAATGGTGGTTTCTTCTCATACCCGGAAAAGATTAATACTGAATCGTACATTACATCCCCGGTATTTAATATGGAACAATTAAATTGCTGAAAACCTTCATTGTGCAAATTTTTTACAGCAGTATCTGTAGGGCAAAATAAATAAGAACTGATTCTATCTGTTAAAATGCGATTAATTTCTTCAGGCATTCTCATATTAAAAGATCTTAATCCTGCTTCAATATGAACTATTTTTATATTCATTTTAGCTGCGGCAAGAGCTCCGGCAATCGTTGAATTAGTATCACCAAATACAATAACCAGGTCTGGTTTTTCAAGCGAGAGTACTTTTTCAATTTCAGTCAGCATTTGGCCAGTCATTGCACCGTGAGAAAGGCTATTAATATTAAGATTATAAGAAGGGGCAGAGATATTCATTTGATTAAAAAAGATATCACTCATATTCTGGCCGAAATGTTGGCCGGTATGAACTAATACTTCAGTAATCTGATTTTTAACTAATTCTCTGCTTACAGGAACTGATTTAATAAATTGAGGTCGGGCTCCAACAATAGATACTATTTTCATTATGATTTTTTTACTAGTTGAATTTAAATTACACTTAAATTACAAGCGATTTATAAACAGATATCATCTTTTCAACTGAATAATCCCAAGTATACTTTTCAAGCACTCGCATTCTACCATTAGCACCCATTTTTTGAGCCAATTCCGGATTATCAATTAGTTTGCTAATTGCTTCAAAAATTTCTGATGTACTTTTCGGTTCGACTACAATACCTGTTTTACCGTTCTCTACAACTTCAGGTAAACCGCCAACGTTTGAAACTATAACAGGTTTTTCACAAGCACTTGCTTCGAGTATTGCAACACCAAAACTTTCACTATCATCAATTGATGCCGAGACAAAAATATCTATCATATTATGGTATTTCGGAATTTCATTATGTTTAATAAATCCTGTAAACGTAGTATCTTTTTCTAATCCAAGCTCATTGACCAACTGTTTTAAATATTTTTCCTGTGAACCTATTCCGACAATTAAAAGTTTAAGAGACTTATCAGGGTATTTATTCTTTATTTTGTGAAAAGCTTTAACTAAAAATTCAATGCCATATTTTTGTTCCAATGATTTGATAGTGCCGATAACAATGTCTTTCGGACTGAAAATCCCATTTACTTTAAAAGCTTTGAATGAATTTTTATCAATTCCAAATGGAGTAACTTCTATGTTCTTAGTTGTATATTTCTGAGTTTGCGATTTCATTACAACGCTGGTCGATAATATTCGATCTGCTTTACTAAGATTATATTTAATAATAGCCTTGTGTAGTGGAGATTGCTCCGGGAAATTGAATATATCTGCGCCCCAAACCGATAAAATGAATGGATGGAATTTTGTAAGTGAACCTATTAAACCATAGCTTGATGCATAATGTGCGTGTAAAATATCTGGTCTCGATTCCCTAATAATTTTTTTTACACGATTTACTGCTTTTAAATAATTAAGTTTGGAAAATTGTTTATCATTTCTCATTCTCAAATTTGGTGAAAGTTTAAGAGTAAAAAATTCAAACTTATTCGAATTATTGTAAAGCCTATGATCAGGTTCATAAAATGAAAATAACACTATTTTTGCACCATATTCATTTAAGGCATTTAACCATCGAATTGTATGAATAGAATTGGCATCTGCCAGTAATAATAATTTCATTATTTAGTATTACAAAAACAAGATTAATAGATGGTCTAACCCATAAGAATCTGATTAGAACTAATTAATTTATTAAAAAGAGCACGAGTTCTGTTACTATAACTTCTTGTATAATCATACCACTTATCTGAATACTCTTGAAAGATCTGTTCGCCGGTTATAAAATACATCACCTTTAATTGTTCGATGACAAGCATATGATATGTAAACGAAGAAAGATAACTTTCTGGATATTCCATTAATCTATACCGGGTCCAATATTTTATATCATAGTAAGGCAAAAGTTTGATCAAAGAATCTACGCCCAGATTAAATAATCGTTTAGATCTAGAATTATTATTAAATAGTAATAAGTCGAATAGACCAAACAATGAGAAAATAAATCCATTCAAAACTGCTGTTGTACGGTTTATGATTGGAGCTTCTTCATAAACCGGAATGGATTTAAAGTAATTTACGACTCCTCCATCTTTTACATCAAATTCAAAAGGGGCTAGGGCATCAATTGCTAATTGTTCTAATCGAGAATCATTAGAAATAGAAGCAGCTCTAACTAGCACTGAAATTATTTCCCCCTGAGTCATAGCAGATATCCATGGCGAATTGATACCCAATTCTGGATATAACACATTAACAACCCAGCATTTACCCCCTGGAAATTCTTTATAGTTTTTATCAAACCATTTAGCTAATTCTATAAATCGCTTTTTAGTATCTTGATGTTGGAAGTCATTTTTACTAAGAAGTTCAAATAAACCCAAAGCATACTGAGCAATTATTGTAGGATGTTGAATAAAATCTTGCCCCCGATAACTTGTTAATGGAATATTATCTTCTGAAATTTTGCCGTTATATTGGGCTTTTGAAGCAAAATCTAGATAATATTTTCCTAACTTTATTGGTTTTTCAGAAATTGCACAATGCGTAATAGAATTCCAATACCCAGCTTTACCCGGGAGATAAAATACTAGAATCTTGTTCAGATAATTCCAAAGATTATTGGCTCTCATTATATTTCCTGGAATTTATTGAAAGGTGATACAGAAAATTTTTTATATATAAACAACAGGACTCCATACATCAACCAAAAAGGTAAATCTGTTGTAATAAAACCATAAGAAAGATAACCTAATATTTCTAAAAAAGATTTAACTAACAATCCAAAACCGATACCAATAATTGTAATAGTAATAACGTAATAATCGTGATTTGATTTAGTCAGATTTTTGGTTCTGAAGGCAAAGTAGAAAAATGCTATAAAGAACGTAACGGAGGTGATAAATCCAAGTATACCATTCTCTGCAGAAAAATATAAAAAGAAATTATGTGGATGAGGACTACCAGAATCAATACCTGGACTATTAAGAAAATTCACATGCATAGAAGATGCGTAGTTGTAAAAGTATGTAGAAAAAAGACCGGGGCCAATACCAAAAAATGGATAATCCTGTATTATCTCCAACCCTATTTGCCAATATGCTTCCCTATCGCTGACAGTGTGTAGTCTGAGATAATTTTCGGCTATGTCAACGGTATGAGGAATTGTTAATAATGTAAGTAAGAAGATTCCAATAGTTATAAAAACAAATTTCAGAAATATTGATTTTTTTAAAGTAAAAAGAATATAAGTTATACTAATTAGTCCGGCTAGAATTCCTCCTCTGGAGTTCGCAATTACTAATACAGCTAAATTAAAGCTAAATAATATTATCAGTATAGTTTTTGATACTTTATAATCGCCCTTAATAAAAAATAAACCAGTAATTATGGCTATGCTAATAAAATAGATTGTCATACCCGTATTTGCAACAGAACTAAGCAAAACACTTTTGTCCTGCAATATGGCTCTGATAAAAAACTTTTCTATTCCAAGTTTGAATAAATCTATAAAAAGAAATAATCCCAGCACTATCATAACAGTTAATAAAGAATACATATAAGAAAATAGTTGTTTCCTATCATTTAAGAATGAATAAAAAATATAAGTGATTATGAAAAAGATTGCATTCCTAATGGAAACCTGAAAACTTACGATGAGATTAGCAGAGAAGAGAGTCGAGAGTATAATTGTGATTGAAAGCAACAGCAGAAAGTAAATCAGTACTTTCGGTATTTTTTTGTAATTACTGAATTCAAGTCCGAATTTTTGAAAGAACAGATAAGATATAAATAAAGTAATGGAAACGGTTAAATAATTTCTATAACCCTGCAAAAACTGATTTGATAAAGCAATGTACGAAACAATTGATATACTTAGTAAATGATCTTTGAAGATAAATAATACAAAAGCTATTAAAATTAATAATACGGGAAATAATAAATTAGAAAACCCGCCTAATAGTAATGCAAGAATTAATGAAGTTGGTAACAATATTTTGAGCGGAATGCTTCTTGATATCATTTCAATTTAAAAGTGTTATGAAAATTAATTTTATCCATAAAATTAAGTAGTGCTTTGAGCACATTTTCAACAGATAAAGATTGCATACATTCATTTGAAGGACAATAAATTCCAGCATACGTAAAACAGGATGACCTATCTACAGCAGAACACTTAAGTTTTTTCATAATGTATGTATGGTGAATACCGGGGGGGAGCGAAAAACCAGGATTTGTCGGACCATAAATTGCGAAAGTGGCTTTTCCTAATAATGCCGCTATATAAGTTGGACCTGAATCGTTCGAAATAAACAATGAGCATTCCTTTATTTTTTTAATAAGATGAGTTACACTATTAGTTTCTATTGACTTTATTCCCACTTTCTCAATTTCAACTTTTATATCACTTTCAATAAATCCTGGTGGATAAATAATTTCAACATCATAATTTATCATTAGCTGTTCAGCTAGTTCAATAAATCTTTTAAGATTCCACTCCTTTGCTTTTCGAATAGCGAATGGATGTATAAGAATCTTTGATGTACTATTTACCTCTCTAAAAAAAAAATTCATTTGGTCAGTTGTATTCAATTGAATAACCAAGCCAACTATACTTAAATATCTTTGGACATAATTATTTATTGAATCTGTTTCGATAAAACGATCATATAAACCCTTCAAATAAATCCTGTTGGAACCTACTACTAAGTTTGCCTTAGTGTTGTAAATTAAAGATGCTGATGTAATCTGACAGGTTAGATCAAATATTATTTCCGGATTTAGATTTTTAATTTTTTTTCTGGCGGAAAAGCTAGCTACCCGTCTTCCAAACTTAAAATCATTTTTATTAACTGGAATTAGTTCTTCATCCGTTAATTCTATTTTAAGAATTGGCTTTGTATCGCTAAAACAAACAACGTATTTTTTAAACTCTTTATATTGACCGAAAATTGATAAAATGGCAGGCATAGTAAAAACTGTATCACCCAATCTGTGAGTAGATAGTATTAATAGTACTCCAGATTTATTATTACTGGACCTATAAATCCCTCTAACCATTGAACAAAATGAATTTGATAAACTTATCACTACCTTGTTTAATGGTTTAAAGGATTGTAATAAATCAGTAATTCTAAAAGCCCGATCCCTAAACTGAGAAAAATGTCTTTCTTTAAGTGCATCCAACTAATCAAATTCCTCTAATAAATAATTATTTAAAGAACTTGAATTCTCATAAAAATACTCAATTGATGTTAATAAAGTCAAAAGAATATAATATTCAACTTTATTGAGAGAACCCAAATTAAAAACAGCATACTTATCAAAAATCTTTTCAACATCTCGGTTTAAAAAAGTATCATTTAATAGTTTATTGATGTTTGATTCTTCTCTAATATTTAATGATACTAACTTATTCAAACGCATCCTGATTCTTCTCTTAATCACTGAAGGAAGTTTAGGATAAACTTTATCTTTAAATAAAACTAACGATTGATAACCAAGATTCCCTTTTTTAAGCGGTACACCCAATAACGCATGCTTATACTTTAAACTTATAGGATTTATTCTAGAAAGAAATTCCGTATATAGTTGATAATGTGATTTCAAATTATCAGGAATATTCATTGCATAATTATAAAAAGGAAAAGCATACAATGGAGCAACAGGCCAGAAATAAAATCTGTTTTTATCTTCAGTTTCAAAGGTCCATCTGCCACCTCTTTCCACTGTGATATATCTGTGGTACTTAATATTAACATTTTTTTCTGGATATGAGATGAAGTGTTGATATAAATGATCAAATATATCTTGTTCCTTTAGGTGTAATATCCGGGAAATATTTTTTAATGTAAAAAAATATTTATTGGATATTATGTATTTAACTAATGAAGAAACGTCCTTCAAATTAATCGTCGGTGTGTTATTCGGGAAAGTAATGTTTCCACCAAGACCGGTAAAGAAAAACACATCCCTTCCAAATGTATTAATTACAGCTTGACAGTATACTAATAGAAATGATTGCCAGAGATTATTTGAGCCATCTTTGAACTTTAATAAATTTAAAAGGTCAATTCCTGTAGGATTTTTTATTTTTATTAAATGCCAGGGGACAGAAAGACTTTTTGCTAAAAGCTCAGCAATTAGATAATCTTTCTCAGATGTCTTATTATAGCCAACGAATGTGACTGCTTCGAACTTCATTTTTGTAAGATGGAGTGAGCCTAAAAGAGCTCTTGAATCAAATCCGCCACTCAATGAAAGCAAATTCTTATAACCATTCCTGCTTCTAATTTTTGTTGCCTCTAAAAAAAGATCTGTCAGGTTATCTGTAATTATTCTTATACCTTTATTACTATGTTCTTTTTCTTCTAAATCAAAATCATAAACCTTTTCTAAAGTGGTTTTTTCTTCATTTAGATCAATTTCTATTATCGACGCTGGTGGCAGATACTGGATATTTTTAAAGAATGTACCGCTACCTAAAGGTTGTGCTAATAATAAATATTCAGCGATTGAGTATTTGTCAATTTCTTTATTTTGTAATTGTTTAAACAAAAACTTTATTTCCCTTGAAAACAAAACTAATTTTTCATCGGAATAAAAATAGCAAGGAAGTCTTCCTAATATGTCATTAAGAATGAAATACTTTTTCCCCAATTTATCATTTACAAGGATTATAAAATCCCCATCAATATCTTTTATCCATTTGTTAAGATAATTTATGCGATCAGGTCGATTAAGATTTTCGTATAATTTATTTAAGCATACTTCTAATTCTATATCATTTTTATTGTAAACTAATCCTTCTATAAAAACTTCAAAATTAGAATTTTTTATTACTTTTAATGGATATTTAGAATGACCGGTAAAAAGTGTCCAGCAAAAATTAGTGCTGATAAGATTTGTTTGAATATAATCGTCTGCGTGGAGTAGAGAAGTTATTATCCTCTCCCTTTCTTTTTCAATAAGCCCTGAATTACTTTTAAAATTATGACGAAAACTTAATCCTGGCATTTTTTATTTCACTTTATGAGATTTTTTTTTGCGACACACATAAAACTTTGAGTTAATATCCTACCAACACTACCAGTTTCGATTATTTTTGAGATTCGGATTATAGATCGTATTATTTTCCACAATACTAACCTAACGATACCTTTAATATTTTTTGCAACCGGTGATACCTCAAAGAATTTAATTTCTTTAAAACCAGTATTAAGTAAAATCTGCAATAGTGAAGTAGGATTAAAAATTGTTAAATGGGTAAGGTCACCATAAATTATTCTTCCAGGAAAAAATCCCTCACCATTTGGTGTATGTATTATTAATACGCCATCTTTATTCAGTAGATTATTTAATCCAGAAAATAACGCAGGTAATTCGTCTTTTGAAAAATGTTCAACAAAATCCAATGCCAGGACAACATCGTATTTTTCTTTATTAGTTCTGAAAAATTCGAAAATATTTTTTACATCTGCATTTAGTCCCTTTCCCCTGGCTTCTTTTATTTGTTCTACAGAAATATCAATCCCGTATAGGTTAGTAAATCCTTGTTCTCTAAAGAACTGCATTACATATCCATTACCGCAACCAACTTCAATAATTTTAGAATCTTTAGAATACTCTCTGAGCATCGGCAAATATCTTCTCTTATAAATTTCATAATCTGACTTTTTATCCTTGTCAGATTTGGCGGAGGTTACTTTTTTATAATCAGAAACGTAATTCTGGTATAACATTAATCGAAAATCTTCTTCAGTATTATTTATCAAATTCATATTTTTTCCCTTCTGCTGCTATGCTCAACACTTTTAGAAATGTTTTAATTGATGAATGATCAACTAAATACAGATTTGTTGAAAATATAAATATAAAAAGAAGCAGCTTGAGTACACTAAATATTATATCACCGGGCATAAAACTAATGATAAAGTCAGCTATGTAAATTGCTACAATGGCGCTAAAGGAACAAAATATTATTTCGTACAAAAAATTCATACTTTTATTCATTGATAGCTTTTTCTCTACTAAAAGATAACTGGCTAAGAAAAAAAACATATAGCTAATTGAACTACTAAGTGCTAATCCATCCTGAAGGTAATCTCCAACAAAAATATAATTCAGTAATACTTTTAGTAAAATACCAACAATAGTTATTAATAATAAGTGTTTTATGAGTCCAAGACTATAAAGCATTTTGTTAAAAACACTATAGATTGAATAAAATATTAGACTGATAGAAAAATAAAAAAGTACATTTGATGTAATGATCGTGTCCGTTGCCGAAAATTTACCTCTCTCAAATAGTATTTTAAGCACCAGATCACCAAAGAAAATTAAAATAAAAGTAATAGGGATAAACAATACTATATTAATTCTGATACTCTCCTCTAAACTTTTGCGAAGTTCGTCAAATGAATTCTTGCTTATAAAATTTGAAAATCTTGGAAAGAGCACCGTTGCCAAAGCCACTGATAAGATAGACAGAGGCAGATGAAATGTTATTTGAGCATAATTGAGGGCTGCAATACCACCTGTAGGTACCAGGCTGTAAAAATATCTATCAATTAATAAGTACAATTGTCCAATAGTCTCAATTAAAATAATCAGTATTAAGGCTTTAGGAAGATAATACCTTAAATTTCTTAGCAAACTAAATAATTCTTTAGATTGATAAATAATCTTTGTATTGAGAACCAGAAAACCTAATTGGAAGACTGAACTGATTGCATATCCCACAGGTATCACATAAATTCCAAGATCGCCAATCAGTATTAGTAAGAATACCAGAAAGGATGCGTTTAAAATTAACTGAGAATAAGCCGGAAAGCGAAATTCAAACTTTATATGCATATATGCTGATAAAACTGATATAGCTGACTGAAGTGGAATTGTAATTAAAAATATTCTAAAAATATTTGAAGCAGTATGCTTAGTGTAAATTTCTGCCTGAAAAAGATAAAAATCCACAATTATATTGGATAAAAAATACAGTAGAACAGATATCAATATTCCCGCAGCTGTAAATAGATATAAATTTAAATGGATAAAACTATCCGACTTTTCAGGATTCGATTTAAGTATATTGTTGTAGGCGGGTATAAGATAATTCTGAGCTAAATAATAAATTATTACGTTAATAGTCAAAGGTAAAACGGCACCTACCAAGTAAATATCAAATTCTTTCTGAAGACCGAAAAAACTTGCAAATAAAATTTCTCTGAAAAAACCTAATCCTTTAGAAAGTAAACCGGTTATCGAGATAAATATTGCTCCCCCCGCAACTGTAGAAGTGAATTTTTTAACCATTTCCTGGTTAAACCGGACTAATTATTTTCTTGAAAAAATCAATAGTCATTTTCAGACCATCGCTTCTTGTAACTTTTGGTTCCCAACCTAAAACTTTTTTTGCTTTTGTTATATCCGGCTGCCGGACTTTGGGATCGTCCAAAGGTAATTCTTTATGTACAATTTTGCTTATGCTCCCGGTTAGTTCAATAACTTCATTGGCAAATTTGTTTATTGTTATTTCCTCAGGGTTACCAATATTAACTGGTTCAATTTCATTAGACATAAGCAGCTTGTAAATTCCTTCAATTTGGTCGGATACATAACAAAAACTCCGGGTCTGATTACCATCGCCAAATACAGTTATATCCTCACCTCTTAATGCCTGACCAACAAAAGCAGGTAATGCTCTTCCGTCATTTAATCTCATTCGCGGACCAAAAGTATTGAAAATTCTTACTATACGTGTATCAACACCATGATATCTATTATATGCCATAGTCAATGCCTCGGCAAATCTTTTTGCCTCATCATATACTCCGCGGGGACCAATCGGATTAACGTTACCCCAGTAATCTTCGGATTGCGGATGAATGTTTGGATCACCATATACCTCTGATGTTGATGCTAACAAAAATCTTGCTTTTTTTTCCTTAGCCAAACCAAGTACTTTATGAGTACCCAAGGAGCCAACTTTCAGGGTCTGTATTGGTAATTGCAGATAATCAATTGGGCTTGCCGGTGATGCAAAATGTAATATATAATCTATTCTGCCAGGCACATAAATATAATTTGTTACATCGTGTTTAATAAAACTAAAATCTTCATTACCAAACAAATGAGCAATATTTTCGGTGCTGCCGGTTAAAAGATTATCTATACAAATTACTTTCATTTCTTCCTGGAGAAGTTTGTCGCATAGATGCGAACCTAAAAATCCAGCTCCGCCAGTTACAACTGCAATAAGTTTAGCCATCTTGTCTTTTTTCTGATTTGATAAAGTTTTTTAAAAGATAATTTTTTCTTTCGATTACCAAAAAGAAGAAAGATATGAGCAGGAAGACAAATATCCCGCCAAAAAAGGTAGAGAAAAGAATTCTTGGACTATCTGCTTTCAGGGGAGAAATTGCATTATCTAAAACTTCAACTGTTGGTAAATCCCTGTTTTCCTGAATCTTCTCCTTGTAATACTGCTGTTGTAATAAAGTATAAACTTCGTTTTGAATTTTAATTTCCCTAAGTAATGATGTTAATTCCTTGCCTAACTCAGGTACTTCTTTAAATGCCAGTAAATAATCCTGGTTGCCTAATTCAAATCGGTTATATTGCTGCTGTAATTGAGTAAGTTTTTGTCTGAGCGATTGCAATTCTCTGCTGTCTTCGGTTAAATTAGTTTTTAATAATCCTATCTCAATTTCGGTTTTCATGATTTCGCTTTTAATTTTTGCTGCAGCATCAATTACAGCGCTTACCTGCTCCGGGAGAGCAACCGTTTTATTTATTTTCTGGAATTCAACTAATGCACTTTCAACAGAATCCATTTTAATTTTTGTAGTAATTAGTTCTGCTTCGATATATTCCCTTGTTCGTTTAGCCCTTGAAGAAAGTTTTTCTCTGTTTATTTTATCCAGGGCTTCAACAAATGAATTGGATAAATCGGCAGCAAATTGTTTTACTGTGTCAACTTCATCAAAAAGCATTGGCATAAAAGAAGTTGAAACACCAATACTTACTTTTAGAATTCCCTCTTTATTTATGTCAACTTTTAACTTTTTATTAATTTCTTTAGCTGCTTCAAATTCATTTTCAGTATCAAAATATTCAACAAGATTATGTTTTTTTACAACGTATTCTGCAACTGATCTGCTTTTTAAAATCTCTGCAAATAATTGAGAGTTTGCATTGGTAAAACTCCCGCTAAGTAAACCTGACAAATCCTGACCACCGATTAAACTGCTCAGTGAACCCATCTGACTTTTATTTTCGGGCGGAAGTATTGTTGCCGGTGAGGAGTAAGTCCGGGGATAAAGAAATAAAAGAATAATAAATAAAAAAATACTTGTTAGTATGGTAATCTTTAAAATCTTTACTCTATTAAAAAGAATGATATTTAAAATATCGTGAAAGCTCATAAATACCTTATTTTGTTGCTACTATAACAGCCACTGTTGCAGCAATAATTGCAGCAACCTGACCTAATATTTGAAGTGAAGTGGTAAATACATCCCAGAATTTTGGGCCTGGCGGATCTTCTGGAACCCAAATCGTATCACCGGGGTCGAGTTTATCTACATCATCTGCATCAACCCATTCACCTGTATTAACTTTAATTACTCTTACGTCCCCCTTAAGTGCCCTCCAGCCAAAACCACCGGCTAAATTTATGTAATCCTGAACATTATTATTTGGATCATAAATTATATTTCCAGGTTTTAAGACCTGCCCCAACATAATTATGTAATTTTTTTCTTCCGGTATGTAGATATAATCATTATTCTTCAGGATAATATCTTCATCAAACGCATTTTGTCTAAATAATTTATCAAAGTCAATAATTACTTTTCCTTCACGTTGACGTGATTTTGCTTTTAAATAGTCATATTCATCATCTGTCATATCCGCTCGCGGAATTAGTTTTAATCTTTCAAATTCAGGATCAATCAGCTTGTCAACTTCGGTTCTGAGTAAGTAAGCATTGACTAATGAAGCTTCTTCCAAAAATCCGCCTGCTTCTTTAACAACATCACTTAGCTTTGTTACATCTTTTTTAATTTTATAGAAACCCGGATATTTTATTTTCCCTTCAATTTTTACATAGTGCGGCAGTAAGTATTGAGGAATTTCTCGCACTATTATTAAATCTTTATTCTTTAACTTAACTCTTTCATTAAGTAACTCATCATAATTAAAATACAAACTATACTGGGATTGGCCGTCATCACTGAATCGAATTAGTTCTATTGAATCTTTTCTTGATTTTGTAATAAAACCGCCTGCAAGATCGATTAGCTCAGTTAAATCTTCACCTTCAACATATTCATAACTTGCGGGAAATTTTATTTGTCCAACTATGGAAACTACTTTATCTGTTTTATCAACTATTACTACATCACCTTCTCTTAATAAGGGATTGTTTGAGAAATCACCTTTACGTAAAAATGTTAATAGATCGTAAGTGTTTTTTTCACCGTTTACAGATTGAACAGTTATATTTCTGTAGTTAGAGGTTTCAGTTAAACCGGAGGAAGAGCGTAATAAATCCAAAAGTCTTGCATTAGATTTTAAAGTTATTGAAGATGGAGAGACTACGTCACCAATAAGTGAAACTTTAATTCTTCTGAATTCAGCAAGAGAGATGAATATATCTACGTTTTTATAGAAATAGTTCAGCTTATCTTTTATTATTCGTTTTGATTCAGCAAGTGTTTTATTCTTAAGATCTATACCTCCCACTCTGGGTATATAAAGATTTCCTTCATAGTCAATTTGTAATTTACTTGCAGTTTCTTGAATACCGCTAATTGAAATGAAGAGGACATCACCCGGACCAACAATATATTTTTCTTCATCAATTACTCCGCTGGTGGCTTCACCGGAAAAATTTGCAATTGCAATGGAATCCTGAATAGTCTGAAAAGATCGCTCTGTATAATCAGGTTTAAACTGAGCTAATAAAAAAGTTGAATAGAGATAAATGAAAAAAGCGGCTAATTTGAATTTCAATTTTATTCCTGATTTATTTGGGAAGATTTATGTCGAAATTTTAAGTGAAACTTTTCTTAATGAAATTAAAGTGACTAAAAATGATAATAGTGGTCCGCTGATTAACATTATAATTATGAATTGTATAGAATCAAATTTAATTACTTTTATTGTTGAAATATAACCACCAGCATAAGAAATTATCAAGTAAACCAGAATACCCGCTGCAAAAGTTGAAAGTAATCCTATCATTAAACCATTAAGAATAATTGGAATTTTTATGGTTGAAAGTTTAGCTCCGACTAATTTCATTGTTTCAAACTCTTCTGTCCTGGAGTTTATTATGAGCCTAACAGTGCTATATACAAGATAAATTGACACTAATAGGATTATGACTGTTACACCGACTATGTAAAGTCTGAATTCTTTAATATAAGATAAAAGTTTCTGCATAAAATCATCCCGGTAAACAACCTCATCTGCCCAGGAAAATGCTTCAAGCGTGCTGATGATTTTTTTTACCGAGTCCCGTTCAGCGAAATCGCTTTTTAATTTCAAATTGAATGAGGCAGGAAGGGGATTATAATCAAGAATTTTTCTAAAATCTTCACCCGTTTCTTTGATGAATATTTCTACTGCTTTTTCTTTACTGATAAATTCAGCATTAGAGATAAAACCGGTATTAAGAATTTCCTCCTGCATATTTTCAACTTTATTCTTCTGTACATAATCTTTAAGAAAAACACTTATGCTTATGTTTTCTTTAAGATAGTTTTCAAGATTTTCTGAGGATTGATAAAGAAAATATGAAATTACAATAAGCACTACAGCTATTGTTGTTGAAACAAATGTAAGAAAGGAAGATAGTTTTGCTCTTGAGAATAATCTGAGAGATTCTTTAATAAAAAACAGGATCATTTGCCTGAGATAATAATTTTTGATTTTTTAAATTTACTAAAAATTTGATTCATCAATCCATCTTATTATTTGCCACTTGTCAGTATTAAAATTCTTTCTTAAGGATAAATTCACACGACCATCAATTCTAACAACATCTGTTGGATTAAAAGTGATTGTAAGATTAAAGCTCCTTACAATATTTGCTATGGTCGAATCTTCTGTTATCAGCACAATATTATTCCAGATAAGATCTAACCGCTGAGAATTTTGAAACAACCCGTTTGTAACCCGCATTTCTTCATCTCTCCCCCAGCTTACATCAAATCCCTGATCATAATCTCTAAAAGTAAAAACAAAATCATCACTGATAAATTCCCCGTAAATGGTTGTATCCTTAAACGTATATGCATATTGAAAATTCTGAAAAACTCCTTGAACATTTTTCAGATCCGATAAAGGCGGTCTAATATCAGAAATGCTTTCATCAAACTTAGGAGCAAATGGATTTGTGCATCCAATTACCAAAGTAAATAAAATTAAAATTATGTATGATATCCCTTTAATAGTATTTACCTTTTAATTCACTCCAGCTCTGAAGATCAGGGAGTTTAATATCCTGCCAGAAATAAATTGACCAAATTGAACGTGAATCGTTAACAAGATTAAAGCGGAGATTACCTTGATAATTATCTGATTCCGGCTGATTAATCGGAAGATTGATGAAGTATGTTGCCGAATAAACTACTGTATCACCCGTTCTTGAATAAGATTCATTGCCAAAGGTAAGTGTTAAGGGAAAATCCGGATTAATGCTTGCAATAACACTACTGAAATATCTTTGTTCATCACTAACATCCCATCCCTCAGCTAAAAATTGGTATTGTGAAATAACCTCACCGGAAGGCTGAAATAAAAAACGTCTAGAAGAAAACGAGGAATCTATGAAACAAGCCACATAATTTTGAACATTTTTGTCAGAGAAAGAGTTTTTCAGATTTTCTATAACTATTTCGGGTTCGGTGGCAATTTGAAAATTAGACCTGCCCTGATCGGGTAACTCAGGATCCCTGGTAGTAAATAACTCGCATCCGGGAAAAAAAGTAACGCAAAGTAGAAGAAGAAGTATAATTCTCATTTTCTTGCTATTATAATAATTCTTGATGAAGAATATTGTTCAAACTTGTTTCCATGAAAATCACCAAATGTTTTTTCAATTGCAAATCCAATCCTAATCAACTCATTCACAAGTTCTTCTTTACTGAACATTCTTACAGACTCAAAATATTCTTTTGAATTACCGCTGGTTGTTACTATTATTTTTTTAATAATACGTAATCCGTCGATCTTTCTTTGCTGAATAATTTCGCCATTTTTTATTTTTTCACGCGATTCAGGATTTAGATTTTGTTCAATAAAATCTTTATTAAAAAAATCTAATACAAAATAGCCTTCCGAATTTAAATGATCGTAAGCTGTTTCTAATATCCGGAAGTTTTCACTATCACTTTCAAAATACCCAAAACTAGTAAAAAGATTTACAATAAGATCGAACTTAGAGGAATAAGTAAAGTTTCTTAAATCAGATTGAATAAATTTAATTTGGAGATTTTCTAATTCCGCTTTTTTTTGTGCAGCAGATATCATGTTCCAGCTTAAATCAACTGCAGTTACATCAAATCCTTTTCTGGCAAAAAGAATCGAGTGTCTGCCAGTTCCGCAGGCCATATCCAGAACTTTTGATGATCTTTCAAGTGAAATGCTATTTAGGATTAGATCAACCAGAACTTCTGCTTCTGATTCGTTTCTATGCTGATAAACATTTAAATATTCATCCGTTTCAAACCATTCTTTAAACCATTCAGAGTTCATAAATCAATCCTGTTCAGCATTGCCCTACCAATAGTTGCTTCATCAGCAAATTCAAGATCACCGCCAATAGGCAGTCCTCTGGCAATTCTTGTTATTTTTATGCCAAACGGTTTTAATAACTTAGCGAGATATAAAGATGTTGTTTCACCTTCTGTATCAGGATTTAATGCAAGAATAACTTCTTTAATATGTTCACTTTCAAACCTTCTCATTAAATCCTTTATTTTAAGGTCATCCGGTCCAACACCGGACAAGGGAGACAACACTCCGCCTAAAACATGATATAAACCGGAATACTCGTGAGATTTTTCTACTGCAATAACATCGCTTGCTTCCTCAACAACACAAATGATAGTTGTATCTCTTTTATGACTCTGACAAATTTTGCATAAATTATCTTCGGATAAATTAAAGCACTTAGAGCAAAACCGGATTTTAGTCTTTAAATCCTGTATGGCAATTAATAAATTTTCCACACTTTCCGACGAACTTTTAAGCAAAAACAAAGCAAGTCTTTGAGCAGTTTTTTTTCCAATTCCAGGTAATTTACTCAGCTCTTCAATTGCAATATGTAAAGGTTCAGCAATCAGCAATTTAAAAACCCGGAATATTCATACCCGGAGGAATCATACCTTTAGTTACTTTAGCCATTTCCTCCTCAGCAAGTTTTGCGGCAGATTCAAGTGCTTTATTGACCGCAGCAACAACAAGATCCTCTAAAATCTCTTTTTCTTCAGAATTTATCACTTGAGGATCAATTTCAACAGAAATAATTTCCCTGTTGCCATTTGCGGTAGCTTTTATCATTCCACCACCAGCCTCTTCACTAACTGTCTTATTTCCTAACTCACTTTGTACTTTTTGCATTTCGGCCTGCATTTTTTGCACTTGTTTTAACATTCCTTGCATTCCACCCTTCATTACACATATCTCCTTTGTTAACAATTTATTGTTTAAATGTCGATTTTAGCTTCAAATATAATACTTTAGTTTGACTTTATATATTGTTTATCCCTAATTTGATTTTGTGAAAATTTAATTGAGTTTAATTAACAACTAATACATTTTATGATTGATACAAACCTAATAAAAGATCTTCCTTTTGATAGTGCAAACTATCAGGTACTTGAATTTTTAGACATTTTTGAGCTTAATCCCCAAAAAAAGGCTAAAGTTAAAGATTTAGGATACAAAGCGGCATTGCTGCACACTTTTTTCTTCGATTATCTTAAAGAATACCATATTCCGGTTGCATTTACTAAAAGAGAGGAGAAAAACTCAATTAAATTGATAAAATATGAACCTCTTTCATTCAATTTAAAAATTCTCAA
Organism: Ignavibacterium sp.; assembly: GCA_018335755.1. Taxonomy (GTDB): domain Bacteria; phylum Bacteroidota; class Ignavibacteria; order Ignavibacteriales; family Ignavibacteriaceae; genus JAGXRK01. Next base: position 151,138 of record JAGXRK010000019.1, read on the forward strand.
TTCTGCCGATAAAAGAACAGCAAAAATATTTTCACTAAAGGAGCGAACCCCATTAGAATTACCCATTTTTGAATTTCATTTTGGAAATCAAAAGCAAAGTCTGATTAGTGATAGTCATCTTATTGCATTTAATCTGTGCAGTGTTGAAGATTTGAAGATGATTAATCGTATCTGTTCCAAAATAAATGCAGTATTAAAATCTTTTTTTGAAAGAAGGAACTATATTTTAGCAGAAATAACCTGCCTTTTTGGTAAATTTGACGGTAAGGTTTTAATGACCGGAAATTTTTCGCCCGAAAGTTTGAAGGTTTTTCCTGTTGAAGATTCTCCTAAATGGAAAGATCCATATAAACTCGATACCGCGGCAAATATTAAAGGCTATGCTGATCAACTTGTAAAAATTATAAGCACTTAAAAAATGTTAACAAAATACGGTTACTCAACAATTGGTGTAGTTGCCATTATATCATTTGTATTAATTGCAGCAGGCATACTTATAAACAACGGATTTATTAAATATCCGCTGATAATCCTGGCAGTTGTATTGATAATTTTTACCCTGAATTTTTTCAGAGACCCTGAAAGAATTCCGCCCGAAAGAGATGATGTCATAGTTTCCCCTGCCGATGGTAAAATTCTTTTTGTAAAAGATATTGTTGACAATAAATTTCTCAACGATAAAGCCATAATGATTTCTGTGTTTATGTCTCCATTAAATGTGCATGTAAACAGAATTCCTATTGATGGAATAGTTGAAAAAGTTGAATATCATAAAGGAGAGTATATTGCAGCATTTGAAGATAAAGCCTCAGATGTAAATGAAAGATCAGAAATAATAATTTCTAGTAAATATGGAAAAATTCTTTTCACTCAGGTTGCGGGATTTGTTGCAAGAAGGATTGTTTATGAATTAACTCCCGGCGATTCTGTTAAGATCGGAAACCGGTTCGGTATGATTAAATTCGGCAGCCGCGTTGATGTCATTGTACCGGTTAACTGGACTCCAAAAGTTAAGCAAGGTGATGTGGTTTCTGCCGGTGAAACCATCCTTTTTGAATTAAATAAAAACTGATGAATCGCCTGCGCATAACACCTTCTGTAATACCAAATCTATTCACATCTTTGAATATGTTTTGCGGTTTCTTCTCTATCATTAATGCAAGTCAGGGTCATTACGTTTACGCCGGATGGCTGATTTTTATTGCCGCGTTATTTGATGCACTAGATGGCGCAATGGCAAGATTAACAAATTCCAGCAGCGAACTTGGTGTTGAATTAGACTCTTTATCTGATATAATAAGTTTCGGTGCTGCTCCATCGTTTCTTTTATTCGCAACTTATTATGCGGAACTTAACACAATCGGTATAATTTTAACATCATTACCGCTGATAGCCGGTGGTTTCAGATTAGCTAGATTTAATGTTCAGCTTGTTGGATTTGCAAAGTCTTATTTTACCGGTTTACCTATACCTTCAGCAGCAATTACTATAGCAAGTTTTGTACTAGCTTTTTATGATAACGGATATTCTGAATTACATTCTCAAATAATCATTCCAATGACAGTTGTTCTTTCATTATTAATGGTAAGCAGAATAAGGTATGATTCTATTCCCCGCTTTTCACTAAAAGCAATTAAAGAAAAACCGTTTTTATACATTTTAATTATTGCAGCATTAATTGTAATCATACTTTACAAGGCTGAAGGAATATTCTTTTCTTTTGTTTTCATGATTGTATTTGGTATTTTTCGTCATATTTTTCATCATCTAAAAAATAAAAAAAATACTAACCGAGTTTAAAATTGTACAAAGCAAAAGTATTAATAAAAAGACGACCATCTATTCTGGATCCTCAGGGTAAAGCTATTGAAAAGGGTGCTGAACACCTGGGATTGAAAAACATAAAAAACACAAGAATCGGCAAATACATTGAGTTTGACCTTGATGTTAAAGATAAGGCTGCCGCTGAAAAAGAAGTAAAAGAATACTGTTCTAAACTATTATCCAATCCTATAATGGAAGATTTTGATTTTACCCTCGAAGAGGTTAAATAATGCCCAGGTTCGGTGTAGTTGTTTTTCCCGGCTCTAACTGCGACCACGATGCATATTATTCTGTTACAAAAGTGCTGGGTTATGATGCAGCTTTTTTATGGCATAAAGATACTGATCTAAAACATTCTGATGTAATAATTTTACCGGGTGGATTTTCATACGGTGATTATTTAAGAAGCGGAGCTATTGCAAGATTTTCACCTATCATGAATTCCGTTATCAACTTTGCTGAAAAAGGCGGAATTGTAATCGGGATTTGCAATGGTTTTCAAATTCTGCTTGAAGCTGAACTATTACCAGGTGTAATGTTCAGAAATAAATCGCTGCAATTTGTTTGTAAAGATGTTTATCTTTCTACTGAAAATAAACAGACTGTGTTTACTAATCTTATAAACGGACAAAAGAGTTTAAAGATTCCTGTTGCTCATGGTGAAGGCAATTATTTTTGTGATGCTGACACACTGAAAATGCTTCAGGATAATAATCAGATTGTATTTAAATATTCCTCACCGGAAGGCATTGTAGCAAAAGACTATAACCCTAACGGATCTACAAAAAATATTGCGGGAATAATAAATAAAGAAGGCAACGTACTCGGTATGATGCCTCATCCGGAAAGAGTTTGCAACCCGATTCTAAATAACACTGACGGGCAGGTAATTTTTAAATCAATAGTTAATCATTTAAATAACTAAGGTGATGATATGTTAGCATTCATAGGAAATTTAGGCGCCGGTGAAATAATTCTGATATTGCTTGTTATACTGCTATTGTTCGGTGCAAAGAAAATACCTGAACTTGCTCAAGGCCTTGGCAAAGGGATGAAAGAGTTTAAGAAATCATTAAAGGATGTAGAAGACGAAATAAAGAAAACTGATGATGACATTAAAAAAACAGATGATAAGAAATAATAGCTGAAATAATATCGCAAAATTTTAAACCGTTTCTTGAAAGGAACGGTTTTTTATTGCAAATATATTGTTGACAGAAGGTAATAAATTGAAAGACTATAAAGATCATTCTGACAAGCTAAATAAGTTAAAGTCCGGCCAGCTTAAGCTAACTCAAAACGTAGAAAAATTTCTTTCTCAAATCAATAAGAACAAACTCCTGAATGCTTTTAACTTTGTAATTGAGCAAGAGGCCAAAAACCGGGCGGTACTAGTTGAAAAGAAATTAAAATCCGGTAAATACGGCAAACTAGCAGGAATGGTCATAGCTGTAAAAGATGTACTTTCAATTAAAGATCATCCACTCACCTGCTCATCGAAAATATTAAATAACTTTAATTCACTTTATACTGCAACTGCAGTTCAAAAACTAATTGATGAAGATGCAATTATTATAGGAAAAACAAACTGTGATGAGTTCGCAATGGGTTCTTCCAATGAGAACTCAGCCTTCGGACCAGTTTTAAATCCGCATAACACCCAATACGTTTCCGGCGGTTCAAGCGGCGGCTCTGCTGCTGCAGTTGCTGCAAATCTATGCGATGTTGCAATTGGCAGTGATACAGGCGGCTCAATAAGACAGCCTGCTGCTTTTTGCGGAGTGTATGGATTAAAACCAACTTACGGTCTGGTTTCACGTTACGGATTAACTGCCTATGCCTCTTCATTCGATTCAATTGGTCCGTTTGCACAAAACATTGATGATATATTCCGCGTGATGGAAGTAATTTCCGGATGGGATGAAAAAGATTCAACCTCATTTAAATCTAAAACTTTCGATTTTGCCTTCTCAGAACAAAATGCAATTTCCGTTAAAATAGGAATTCCAAAAGAATATTTTGGTGAAGGGCTTGACCCTGAAATAAATGAGAAAATTCAAAATATTATTTCAACTTTGAAAGAAAAAGGTTTTCAAGTTAGTGAGGTTTCACTGCCATTATCTGAATATTCTATAGCGGCTTACTATATTCTGGCAACTGCAGAAGCTTCTTCAAATTTTGCAAGGTATGATGGTGCCAGATACGGATTTCGTTCAACTGAAGGCAAAGATTTAACTGATATGTACATGAACTCCAGAACTGAAGGATTCGGAAAAGAAGTGAAAAGAAGAATAATGCTAGGCACTTATGTTCTTTCAGCAGGCTATTATGATGCTTATTACAAACAAGCACAAAAAGTAAGAAGATTAATTAAACAAGATTTTGATAAAATTTTTACTCAGGTTGATCTTTTAATCACACCTACAACTCCAACAGCCGCATTTAAGCTTGGTGAAAAATCTAATGATCCTCTCCAGATGTATCTAAGTGACATTTATACCGTGCCTGCAAACTTAGCCGGCATACCCGGAATGAATATACCTGTAGGAAAAAGTTCAACAGAACTTCCTATTGGAATGCAAGTATTGTCTCAAAAATTTGAAGAAAATAAAATATTTATGTTAGCAAAGTATATTCAGAATGAAATCTCCGGTTAAAATAAATTTACGCGATTGGCTCAAAGATGATTTTAAGAATGTAAAAAATATATTGCTTACTACCTGGAAAAGTACATATACATTTATTCCTGAAGAGGATATTCTTTTCCATTATAAAAAATTTTACAGCGACAAGGAACTGAAAAAATTATTTAACAGCAAATCTGTTACAGGAATTATAGCTGAAGTGAATTCTATTCCTGCAGGATGGATGAAACTGTATGAATTCATTGAAGAAAAAAGATTTTTCATTTCATCGTTATATGTCATTCCTGATTTTCAGGGAATTGGTCTCGGCAAAAAACTTCTATTCAGGGCTTGCAATATTGCTAAAATGAAAAATTATGATAAGGTATGGCTAGGTGTAATGAAACAGAATATAAATGCTCTGGAATGGTATACAAAGTTAGGTTTTGTTTTCACTCAGGAAGAACCCTTCCAGATGGGTTCATCAAGTATTATGCATCTAATCGGCTATAAAAGTTTACAATAGTTAAGTTCATACTTCCGTAGAATTTCTTTATTTTTGTCCACAAAATTTAAATAGTAGAGGATTTTTTTATGGCAATATTGATCAAAAATAAAACGCGTCTGGTTGTGCAAGGCATTACCGGCAGCGAAGGATCTTTCCACGCAGAACAAATGATTGAATACGGTACAAAAGTAGTAGCTGGAGTAACTCCCGGCAAGGGAGGCACCAACCACATGGGAGTTCCGGTCTTTAATACTGTTGAAGAAGCTGTTAAACAAACAAAAGCTAATACATCTGTTATTTTTGTTCCACCAGCTTTTGCTGCTGATGCAATTGTTGAAGCATCTACTGCAGGAATTAAGGTGATAATATGTATTACTGAAGGCATTCCCGCAAATGATATGATTAAAGTTTATAATTCTATCAGAGACAAAGATGTGGTTTTAGTCGGACCAAATTGCCCCGGCGTTATTTCTCCCGGAATTGGTAAAGTAGGTATTATGCCCGGATTCATCCATAAAAAGGGTAATATTGGTGTTGTATCAAGAAGTGGAACACTAACTTATGAAGCTGTTAAACAATTAACTGATGTTGGCCTCGGTCAGTCAACCTGTGTGGGCATTGGCGGTGATCCGGTTATTGGCTCTCAATTTATTGACATTATCAAAATGTTCAATCAAGATCCGGGAACAGATGGAATTGTTATGATTGGTGAAATTGGCGGCAATGCAGAAGAGGAAGCTGCTGAATTCATAAAGAAAAATGTTAAGAAACCTGTAGTTGGATTCATAGCTGGCAGAACTGCACCTCCAGGGAGAAGAATGGGGCACGCTGGTGCCATTATTTCAGGTGGCAAAGGGACTGCTAATGAAAAAATGGAGGCTATGCGTAAAGCAGGAATTAAAGTTGTTGAGAGTCCGGCTGAAATGGGTGTAACAATGCTGAAAGCAATTGAGCGCTTGAAGAAAAAGTCTACTACTAAAAAATCAAAAAAGACAACTGCTGTAAAGAGCAAACCAAAACAACGAAGTGCAAGTAAGAAAAAACTTGTCCAGCGTGTTAAAAGCAGAACGAAAAAAGCCAGAAATATTGCAAAGAAAAAAGCTACAAAAAATAAAAAGTAAAAAGAGTAACAGGAGATATTTTGAATAATAAAACACTCGCAATAATTAAACCCGATGCAGTTAGAGATAATTACATCGGTGAGATAATAACTTTAATAACCAAAGCCGGTTTCAAAGTTAAAGCTATGAAAATGATGCAGCTTACAACTGATGTGGCTAAAGCATTCTATGCTGTTCATAAAGAAAGACCGTTTTATAATGATCTTGTAGAATATATGACCTCAGGACCTTGTGTTCCGATAGCTCTGGAAAAAGAAAATGCGGTAGAAGATTACCGGAAACTTATCGGGGCAACAGATCCAGCAGAAGCCGCTGAAGGTACAGTTCGTAAACTGTATGCTAAAAGTAAGGCATTTAATGCAGTTCACGGCTCTGATTCAGATGCAAATGCCGAAATCGAAATTTCTTTCTTTTTTTCAAAAGAAGAGTTAATTAACAACTATCCGGCATAGATAAAATTAAATAGAAAGATTTGTCAACCTCCCATTAGCGGGAGGTTATTTTTTTTGAAATGAATTTAACACTCATAACCAAGATATTTTTCCTCCAGCTGATTTGCTTTGTATCACTTCCTTTTTATTCCTATGCACAGCAGCAAGATCAATTGAAGTTCGGCGCTGACAGACTAGTTGAAGAATATTTATCCTATTTAACAGGCAAGAAACTGGGATTGATCGTTAATCATACTTCACTGCTCTCAAACGGAAAACATTTGGTTGATGTCCTTCTTAGTGAGGATGGAGTTGTGATAACCAGTCTGTTCTCTCCTGAACACGGAATAAGAGGTGACGCTGATGCAGGCAAACTTATTTCAGATGGGTTTGATCCGGCAACAGGAATTAAGATAATTTCTCTTTATGGTAAGACAAAAAAACCAACAAAAGAAATGCTTAATAACATAGATATTCTTATTTATGATATTCAGGATGTTGGTGCGAGATTTTATACTTATATATCCACTTTGTACTATGCAATTGAAGCAGCCGCTGCAAATAATAAAAAGATTCTGGTTCTCGATCGTCCTAATCCTATAAGCGGAGAAAAAGTCGAAGGTCCGTTGTTAGATTTGAACTTTAAGTCATTTGTTGGTATTGCAAAAATTCCAATCAGGCACGGAATGACGATTGGAGAATTAGCCCTGCTTTTTAACGATGACATTAAAATCAGAAAAAATATTTCTGCTGAGCTTGAAATTGTTAAAATGGTGAACTGGAACAGAAATGAATATTATGATGATTATTTTTCTGAGTGGCTGCCCCCTTCACCGAATATAAATAAACTGGAAACTGCAATTGTTTACCCGGGAACCTGCCTGATCGAAGGCACAAATATTTCAGAGGGACGCGGTACTATTGAGCCATTCCTGAAAATAGGCGCTCCGTTCATTGATGCGGTAAAAGTTATTGAAGAACTGAATAAGCATTCAATTAAAGGGGTTAAACTTGAATCCGTTAGATTTATTCCGGTTTCAATTAAGGGAATGTCGGCTTCTCCTAAATTAAAAGATACAGATTGTAATGGAATCAGAATTAAAGTAACCGACCGGGATCAATTCAATCCGGTTGAATTTGGAGTGAAATTGATTTCAGTTATTATAAGTTTATATCCGGATAAAATTAAATTTAGTAACGATTTTTTTGACAAACTTGCCGGAACAGATTACATCAGAAAATTACTATTAAAAAAGACTGACCCGGATTTAATAATCTCCCGGTGGCAGGATGAGTTAAAATACTTTTTACAAATAAGAAACAACTACTTACTATATTAAGAGGAAAAAATGATCAACAAATTATTAGCCTTACTAGCATTACCTTTTCTGATAATCTTACTTGCAATCGGATGCGGTGATAAAAAAGATGATGCAGTTGAAACAACTGCTGATGTTTTACAATTTGATTCAACTGACCTTAAGCTTGAAAAAGTTGAGGATGAAACCGGAATTTATTCTCTTGAATATAAATTCAAAAAAGGCGATAAAATCAGATACCGCTTCAGTTCAATTTCAGTAAATGAACAGGATATTCAATCTGATACTTCGATAATGGTAAATCTTCAGCAAACAATCACCTACCTTCTGGAAATGACTATTAACGAGGTGGATGATGACGGCGTGGCAGATGTTACTTTTAATGTTACCTCAATTAAAATCACTGCTGATGCTAATGGAGAAAAGTTTGACGTTAAAACTGATAATGAACCTGATTCCACACAACTTATGCAATTTGCTGAACATTATGCTTTAACCTCTAATCCGTTTATTGTAAGAGTTGATATGAAAGGTAATCTTATTGAGTTCAGCCGGATTGACAGAATTGTAAATAAATTCCTGCAGATAAGAGAAGTAGCTGACTCAGCATCAGCTGAAGATAAAAGAATGTTAAGAGAGAGCTTCACTCAAAGTGCAATTAAACCTCTTGTGCAACAAATTTTCAGAGTTCTTCCGAATTCAGAAGTTTCGGTAGATTCCTCCTGGTCTATAAAACAGCAGCCGATTTCACTAATGGTTTACCAGGTTGATTATGAAAACATTTTTCGGGTAGCAGGTTTTGAAAAACTCGGCAAAGATAAAATTGCTGTGCTTGATGCAACTGTAAAATCATCCGTAACCGGAAACGATAAAGCTTCTGAAGGTGGTGTAACCTACATTTTTACGAAACCAAAAACTGTTGCTGAAGGAAAAGTATATTTTAATCTTGACAGAGGATTGATTCAAAAATCCAAAACCACCACAAATGTGCAGTTTTCTATGACTATGGAAGCTATGTCGCCGATGGGCTTGCAAAAGGGCACCAGAAAAGACAAAAACATAAATACAAATATTTTAGAACTGCTGTAACTATTTTTTTCAGGAGGATATTCTCTCGGGAATATCTTCCTCCCATTTATTGCTTCATCATTTCAACTCATTAGAATTATTTTTATAATAGTACAACTTTCTATTTAGATAGATTTTTTGAACTATTTTGTTTCAGGATCGGTTATACCTTAAAATGAAAGGAGTACTTATGAAGAATCTAATGTTAGCAGCCATTTTTACAGTTTTTTCGTTCGTCAGTTTCGGGTTTATTTCTGATACTATTGCTGATGATCCGAAAAATCATCCCTGCCCTTACGTATAAAAGATGATGAACTCAGAAGAATATTCTAAAAAGGATATTGATTCTGAAAATAGTGAATGTCCTTTCCTGGGAGGCAAAAAAACAGAATGTCCATATTTAAAGGGTGAAATAAAGGGTAGTGAATCCGGAACTTGCCCATACTCTGGTAAAAAAGATACAAAGATTATACAGACAAAAAATAAAGTAAAGTTACTTGAAGTAAAAATTTTATAATCTCTAACTCCACAAATGGTACAGTGCCGTCATTACAATCTACATACCCAAGAGAAGAATGGCGGCAGTACCCAATACCACAGCAGAAATACCGTAACCATTCAAAGTTTCCCTCCAGATAATATAAGCCGAAATTGTAGTTATCAGAATAACACCAATATTCATAACAGGATAAACAACTATTGCTGGTAATGTACTTAATGCTGCCAGTAAAAATATGGTGCTGAATACATTTGGAATTCCGAGGATAAATCCTGTAAGAATATCTTTACTATAGATTTTAATTTTCCTAAAGATTATAATAAACAATCCTGTTATGAATGCAGTAGTGAATATCATATAAACAAACAGACTTTCTTCATTAGATGTACGCAGAATTTGAAAAAATTTCATTGCGGAATCATTAATACCTATAAAAAGAAGCACTCCAACGAGAAACAAGTATTTAAGCTTATGGCCATCAACCTGATTTTTCCGGTTCAATGAAAAATAAAACAGTATAATAGTTAACACTGTGAGAGCAAATCCAAAATAGTTTTGTGTTGATGGTTCTTCACCAAATAATAATACGACAAGTAAAACGGGTATAAAAACTGATAGTCTTGAACTTACTGTTGCTAATGCTGTTCCTGCAGTTTCAACAGCCTTTGCGAAAATAAAAAACGAGCCTATGAACATTGTGCCAAGTATGAATCCGAATGAAAACGTTTCAATGGAAAACGAAAAATCTTTTCTGATAAATATGATAACAGAAGCAATCAAACTTGCAGTGAAATAGTTACCCATAAGCATTACAAGAGGATGCCCTTTTCTTGATGCATTGAATTTCAGTATCAGAGCAATAGATGAAGAACAAATTATTGTAAGTAAAAGAAAGAGCATATCTAAATCATCATTAAGGGATTCGGATAAACAAAATTGTAATTAAGAAGTTTCTGAACATTTTTAGATAAAATAATTTTGTAAGGAACGATATCATCATCAAATTCCGGTAATTCTAAATTAAGATTTGATGCAGCTTTTGTATAAAGCTCTTTTTTGGTTGGATGATATAGACTAACACCGTTTATAGTTTCATTCCAGATTTCATTTTCAATTATGGTTTTTATAATTCCGATGCAATCCTTCTGATGAATTAAGTTGACGGGAGTATTACCGCCGGGAATATTTTTTCTTCCGGTAAAAAAATGAGCAGGATTCCTGTCTTCACCAATTAATCCGCCAAACCTGATTATAGTAACATTTAAGTCGCTTTCTGATCTTAAATATTCCTCAACGTTAACCAACGCTTTACCTGAAGATGTTTCAGGCTTTACAGGACTATCTTCGTCCATTTCTGAATTAGTATTTCCATAAACGGAAGTTGAACTTATAAAAATAATCTTTCTGCAATAAGAATTATTTAACTGTTCGATGATGGCTTTGATTTGAAATAGGTGAAATTCTTCAACATTATTTTTTCCCTGCGGCGGTATGTTGATTACCAGGTAGTCACTTTCAAAAAATGATTTTAGATTCTCACCCTTTAGATCAGGGTCAAGAATAATCTGAAACGGAATGATTTTAATAGACTTAAGGAAAGACAACTTCTGATGAGAAGTTGTCGATCCTTTTACAACATATCCAGAACTAGTAAAATCTATTGCTAATGGTAATCCCAGCCAACCGCATCCTAAAATGCTAACAGTTCTCATTACTCTTAGTGACCTGCACCGTGAGACTGAATCGATTTCTCAACTGCTTTACTTTCTTTTACCATAAACCAAAGCACTGCAGAAATTGCAAGTGTGACTGCACTGATAACAAATATTAAACTTTTATCTTCAGCATTTTGAATGAATATTCCAAGTCCAAGTGAAACAAGAAGCTGCGGAAGAACAACAGACAAATTAAATATTCCCATAAACCATCCCATTCTGTTCTTATTTACTTTCTCTGACATTATAGCAAAAGGCAGACTAACAATTGCAGCCCATCCGACTCCCGCTACTGCCATCATTGCCCAGACTATGTATGAGTTATTTCCAAAGAAAACAATTCCAAAGTATCCGGCAGACATTACAAACAGACAAATTATATGTGTTTTCACTCTTCCGATTTTTTCAGTTACTGGTTCAAGTACAAATGCTGGCAGCAAAGCTCCAACAGCATTAAGTACAAGAAAAGATATCGAAAGTATCATTCCAGTTTGATTATCGGATGTTGGTTCTAATCTTTGTTCAACAAAACCGATCATATAGACAAACATAGTCTGAACACCGATCCATGAAAATGAATGAGCAAATAATAATTTTAAAAACTGGTTCCAGTCTGTTTTGCCTGCGTCTTCTATCTGATCTGCTTCAAGCACGGATTTTAATTCTCTTGGTTCTTCAACAAAGAGCATCGGAATGACGGAGAAAGCCATTACAAGAAAAACACCAAAGTAGATAAGAAAATAATTTCCGAAGATTGCGCCAATTGCATAAGCCAATACACCGAATGAACCGGATACTGTCTGCATCCAGGTATAACCTTTTGTTCTCGGAACACCTTCAGGGGTAACATCGGCTATTATTGATCTTGTTGGATTGAACGAAATATTAATTGCTAGATCAAGTGTGAGTGCAACAAATACTGCAACTACAATAATGTTACCAATACCGAAGAAATCATTTATCGCTCCGATATTAGGCAAAGCAAATAACATTAACGCAGCTAAGGCACCGCCGATAAGTATAAATGGTCTGCGTCTTCCATTCCAGAACCAGACTTTATCACTTATCAATCCAACTATTGGCTGTCCGATTATTCCTGCCAGAGGACCGGCCGCCCAGACAAATCCAATTTCGTGAAGATCTAAATTATACTGTGTGCGCATCAGCCAGCTAAGTGCAGCTATCTGAATTGATAATGCAAAGCCCATTGCAGTTGCCGGAAGACTCAGCAATGCATAGAATGGGTTGCTTAATTTTTTCTGCATTTCCAACATACGTTTATACCTTTGATTAATATTGTGATTGAAAATTATTTGTGAACTTTTGTGACTTCGTGCTTTTGTGGCAAAAACCTTTTTAAGGAAATGCCACTAAGTCACTAAAACTCGAAATCCATACTAAATTGATTTATCCTTTTGTGAATTTTTGTGACTTCGTGCTTTTGTGGCAAGACTTCTTATAGGAACCGCCACTAAATCACCAAAACACTAAATATCACTAAAAGAATCCGTGTTAATCCGTTTAATCCGCTAAATCCGTGTTCTATTCTTCTCCCACCAGGAATAATTCAACACTCTTCCCTTTTATCACAGGAATATTACCGTCATCTAACAAAAACCTTTCCCCTGTTTTAATATTTGTTAACACATCATCACTGACAATATGTTTTATATGAGTTAAATCTATATTCTGTTGAACTTCTTTATCATTAACAACCACCATAATTTTCTGATCATCTAAAATCCTGAAGTAAATATACTGATCATTAAACGGATAAAAATGAAGCAGCTTACCGGATTGCAAAGCAGGATATTTATTTCTTATACTTAATAACTCAGTTACATAATTATAAGTTTCATTCTGGAATTCTTTCCTGCCGGATTTTGTAAAAGCGTTAACGGTATCATCGACAAATCCGCCCGGGAAAGTTGAACGGATATTACCATGATGATCATCTCCAACTATTCCTATTTCAGTTCCGTAAAGCAGCTTTGGAATTCCTCTTGTCGTGAGCAGAATAGAAAGTGCAATTTTAAATCGTTCAACATTTTCATTAGCTACAAACAATCCGCGTGATATATCGTGATTATCAAAAAATGTTAGCAGGCTGTATGGATCTGAAAACAAAAAATCCTGCGCAATGGTTTCATAAATATTGACCAAACCTTTTTCACCGCTGAGATAAGATCTGAGTGCATCTGATAATGCAAAATCAGTTACACTTGGCAGATGAGAATTTATTTTTGAGTTGAACTTATTATTACCCTGGTATGCTGCAAGAAAAGCCGGAATGCCTGTCCATATTTCACCGACAATATTAAAGTCCGGATACTCATTAAAAATTGCCTGCGCCCATTCGGATAAATAATATTGATCCGCATAAGGATAAGTATCTTCACGGATGCCGTCAATTCCTGAGAATTCAATCCACCACAAAGTATTCTGTATTAAATAATTTTTTAAGTAAGGATTACGCTGATTCAGATCGGGCATATAGTTAGTGAACCACCCTTCCCACGTTGCACTCATTGTTATGCTGTCGCTGTGAATATCGTGCAGAGTAAGCTTATTATGATTTGCCGGTTTATGATCACCGGGCTTACCGTTAATCCAGTCCGGCATAGGAAGATCATTTATCCACGGATGATTTATTCCAATATGATTACTAACATGATCCAAAATAACTTTGAGATTTTTTGAATGAGCTTCTTTCACAAGTTTTTTATAAAGTTCATTCGTTCCAAAACGCGAATCAATTTTATAAAGATCGGTAGCAGCATAACCGTGATAACTCATATACATATTATTCTCTAACATCGGAGTTACCCATAGTGCGGTTACACCAAGTTCAATTATATAATCTAATTTTGAAATGATACCTTCAATATCACCGCCTTTTCTTCCGTTAAGATCATCGGATGAATAATTGTCGAGCGAATCACCTATAGTATTGTTTGCCGGATTACCATCGCAGAACCTGTCAGCCATAATGAGATAGATAACATCCTTGTTTGAAAAACCTTTATGATGATCCGGATTATTCTCACGTTCTTTCAACAAGTAATTGAAAGAAGTTTTACCTGATTTATTCTTTACAATGAACTCGTATTCTCCTGCACTTAAATCCGGCGGAATGATTATATCCACAAAAGCATAATTAGTGTTATCAATTCTGTGGACTCTATCAATCTTAATTTGCTTGTCTTTGGATTCAACGGATATTTCAGAAAGCTCGGCACCGTAAATCAGCAGTTGAAGCTTATTCCACTTCATACCAATCCACCAGTTAGGCGGCTCGATTTTATTAATTGATAAACTCTGCGAAAGTAAGTTTGATGTGAAAAAATATACGAGAAGAATTATCCGAAAGTTTTTAATCATATATCTCTAAATAGTATAAAATTTTCCGGTAAAGATAGAGAAATATTGGGTTAAAAATTATATGTAGTTAAGCCATTAATTTCTTCTTCCAATTACTACTAATGCACTGCTTCCTTCGGAGCCTCCAGCAACCATCAAATTTCCTTTAACTGCTGGTCTTCCTAAAACACCACTCCAGGAGGAAAGCACATTAAAGTAGTTGTGCCAGGATACTCCATTAAAATGTGCAATTTCTAAAAAACTTCCAGTTGCAAAAACATCATTTACATTATTTCCTCTTATTCCATCACCCGTATAATTTGTAACAATACCTTGTGGATAACGATTCCAGATCGAATCGTTTAAGGAATGTTTGTAATGAATTCCTGCTCCAGCCACATAATATTTGCTTCCCGATTTAAACCATATACCCCCTACATCCCACGAAAGACCAATATTACTTTCTTCTGTTACAGAATTATCCTCTATACGAAGCACTTTGCTTCCCATATTAATATCGATTTCTGCTGCTACTGCTAGAATTTCATACTTATTTGTTTTAGTATTAAAATCTCCCCAAATATCACGTATCGGCAAACTCGTCCCGCTTTCAATCTTTGTCCACTGGCTGCCGTTGTAATGAGCTATGTTTCCTCCATTTCCAACCACATATAAATCATTACCACTTGTCCCCCAGATTTTGTTGATTGACATTGAAACATTTGAAGGCAAACAAAATTTATCTACTTGAACACCATTTTCTAGTATTGCAATTTTATCTCCCGCCGAGCTGATCCAAATCTGTCCATCATCAAAGGCGAAAATTGCCTTCGCCGGATATGAAGTAAGGTTTGAAGAGCCGCATACTGTTGGGAAAAATATTCTTTTTAAGTTCCAATCATTACCATCCCAATGAACAGCATTATACATTGTATAACCATTTGGACTACTATCTGCCACCAGTATTTCACCAACACACCAAATATTGTTTTCTGAAATTATTGCTGCATCATAAAGTGAACTGCTGCCTATAGTGCCAAACGTCCACGTTTGGAATGTGAAGGCGTGGCTGGTGGTGTCCATTGTGATAACGCTAATTTCATTGCTGGAATGATTGATTGACTGAATGACTGAATGGAACTTGTATGTTTGGTTTGGAAGCAATGAGTCAATGTAAAGTAATGTGTCTGCTGTTTGCAGGCTTATCGTTTTTGTTATAGTGTTGTCTTTTAAAAGATTAATCGTTGTTGGCAGTTGGAGATTATTTGTCGTAAGCGTTATCCACGCTTCGGTGCAGCTTACGTCTTCAAGTGTTAAAGTAAACACAGCTTTATCAGGCGGAGGGTCAATTGTATTGCAGCTTGCTGTGCAGAGTAAGAGTAAGAGTAAGAAAATGAGTAAGAGAAAGAGTGAGTAAGTTTTTTGTGATATTTTCTCAGCAGTCATTGTAATCCCTATAAATCAGAATTTTACCTATGTAAAAACAAAGAAAAATTTCATTAAAACCAAATACAATTCAGGGGAAAAATATTTCTGCAATATGTTACAGTCGTAGGAACATCATTTATGATGTTGTTACAAAAAATAATTAAGGAATTTGATAAACCTGCCCGTCCGGCAGGCGGGTCAAATTCCTACAAAATGGTTATTAAGGATTCCCATATTCTTGCATTTAATAACATTTAAGACAATTTTTGTTTTCGAATTTGAACAAAATGCTAAAACAGGACGAAGAAAAAAATATAACCGTAAACCGTAAAGCACGACATGAATATGCTATCATCCAGACCTATGAAGCTGGTATTGCACTTGTCGGAACAGAGGTTAAAGCACTCAGACAAGGAAAAGCTAATCTGGTTGACAGCTATGGAACGGTGAGGAATAATGAAGTCTGGCTGATAAGCGCACACATCAGTGAGTACACACAAGGTAATATAAATAATCATATTCCAACCCGCGACCGTAAACTCTTGCTTAACAGAAGTGAGATAAGAAAGTTAATAGGTAAAACAAAGGAAAAAGGTTTAACATTAGTTCCGCTAAGATTATATTTTAAAAACGGCAAAGTAAAAGTTGAACTTGCCCTTGCTAAAGGCAAGAAGGTTTATGATAAACGTGAATCGATTGCAAAGAAAGATTTACAGCGGGATCAGGAAAGAAAATTTAAGTATTAAAAGTTGCAAGAATATGCCGAAGGCATCCCTTCGGGACAAGATTGCAAAATTGGACTAAACCTTAAGATAAGATTTTAGTATTTAACCATAAGAAAAAATCAGATGACAAAAAAAATATTCCCTACCTTAAACGAGCAAATGGACATCATCAGGCGCGGTGCTGTCGAGATAATTCCGGAAGACGAACTCGTCAAAAAAATTGAAAGATCGATTAAAGAAAATAAACCTCTTAACATTAAGCTTGGCTGCGATCCGAGTAGACCTGATCTTCATATCGGACACTCGGTAGTATTAAAAAAATTAGCGCAGTTCCAAATGCTCGGTCATCAGGCAATATTAATTGTTGGTGATTTTACGGGAATGATAGGCGATCCTTCAGGCAGGAATTCTACACGTCCGGCTCTTACTCTTGAGCAGACAAGAATAAACGGCGAAAGTTATTTTGAGCAGGCATCTAAAATTCTGAATAAATATAAAACCAGGATAGTTTACAACTCTGACTGGCTGAGCAAAATGAATTTTGAGGAAGTGATAAAACTTTCATCAAAATACACCGTAGCCAGGATGATAGAGCGCGATGATTTTACAAAACGTTTCAAAGCTGGTGAACCGATAAGTGTTCACGAATTTCTTTATCCGCTTGCGCAGGCTATGGATTCAGTTGCAATAAACAGTGATGTTGAACTTGGCGGAACCGATCAGAAATTTAATCTGCTTGTCGGTCGCGACATTCAGCGTGAATATGGAATAGAACCGCAGGTCATTCTAACTATGCCGCTGCTTGTCGGTACAGACGGTGTTGAAAAGATGAGCAAGTCATTAGATAATTATATAGGTATTTCCGATCCCCCGCAGCAGATATTTGGAAGAACTCTTTCAATTCCGGACAATCTTATTTACACCTACTTTGTACTGACAACAGATGTAACAGAAGAAAAGTTAGCTGAAATTCAGAATTTGATGGATGATGAAAAAACAAATCCGAGAGATTTAAAAAGAGAACTAGCAAAAACTTTAGTTACGATGTATCACAGTGAAGAAGCGGCAAAAACTGCTGAGGAAGAATTTGACAGGATTTTTATCAACAAAGGTCTTCCCGATAAAATTCCTGAATTTAAAGTTGAAGAAAGCAAAGAAATAAATGTTTTAGAATTAATAGTTTTAGTAAATTTCGCACCGTCAAAAGGAGAAGCACGCAGATTAGTAACACAGGGCGGCGTTTCAATTGACGGAGAAAAAATAAATGATCCTCTTCAGAATATTAAAATCACTCAGGGTATGATTTTAAAAGTAGGCAAGAGGAAATTTGTTAAATTAATTTAGAAAGGAAACTCAGTTGTATTTACCAACCAAACTGTTTTTCACCAAAGGTGTAGGCAAACATAAAGAATATCTCAGTTCCTTTGAGCTTGCTTTAAGAAGCGCAAAAATTGAGATATGTAATTTAGTTTCAGTCAGCAGTATATTTCCCATAGGCTGCAAAAGAATTACGGTTGAAGAAGGATTGAAATATATTACCCCGGGTCAGATTACTCATTGTGTAATGGCAAGAAATTCTACAAATGAACCGAACAGATTGATTGCTGCTTCAATTGGTGTTGCTTTGCCTGCTGATAACAGCGCCTATGGATATCTTTCCGAACATCATCCATACGGTCAGACAGAAAAGATTTCCGGTGAATATGCCGAAGACCTTGCAGCAACTATGCTGGCAACAACTCTCGGCGTTGAATTTAATCCTGATGTTGACTGGAGCGAACGTGAAAATATTTATAAAATGTCAGGTAAAATTGTTCGTTCTTTCAACGTTACACAATCTGCGGAAGGTGACAAGAACGGGTTATGGACAACTGTAATAGCCTGCGGAATATTTTTACCTTAAGGTGTTTTTAAGCTAATAATTAAATGTTAAATCCTGGGACATAACCTGTATTTGTTCCGGGATTCTTTTTGGTAAATTGTGGATATTCAGCTTTTATCTTCAATTCTTTTTAATGATTAAACCAATAGCATGAATTATCATAGACAGAACTAAACCAACAATCATCGGTTCGATTTCATTTATAAAATAAATGTTTGCGACAATTTCAGTGCGTAAGAAAAACCAAATCGTGCTCCCAATTACAGCCATAATCATTTCAAAAACAATAATTTTCTTTGATACCTGAATTTGTGGGTAATAAGCACTTATCACAGGCATAATAATTCCTGGAATAAAAAGAGAACCAATTGTGTACCAGATTTCAATTACTGAAGGAATAAAGTATGCAATTAAAGAGGATAGTATTCCTGAAATGAACAACCCTAAAACTGTATATTTCTTTAAGTTAAGCTCGTTCTTTTCTCTTTTTATCTTATATACTAAATCCCTGCTGATTGTTGTAGCACTTAAAAAGAAGAAACTGTTTAATGTAGATAAAATTGTTGCAAAAAGAGCAGCATAGAAAACCCCCTTTAAACCGGGAGCAAGCACTTTCTCCGCTAATAAAGGAAACGCCCAAATTGGCTGATCGAGATCAGGGAGCAAGGCTTTTGCATACAAACCTGTTGCAGTAGTCAAAAAATCAAACACTAACCAGAATCCAATTGAGATCAGAATTCCTTTAACGGCAATAGATCCTGATTTAGCAGCGAAACTACGCTGGTGAAATCCTGGGTCAGCAAACGTCCACATAGCAATTAAAAACCACACAATAATAAATCCCGGTGATGCTCCTCCTGTAACACTCAGATGTGTTTCAGGAATATTTGAGGTAATGAATTCTAATCCGCCGAAATTTATCAGACTAACAACAAAGATTATTATGAATCCCCCGAACATTACAAAGAACTGAAAAGCATCTGCATAAACATTAGATCTGAATCCGCCTTTTATAAGATATGATATAGATAGAAAAAGCGAAATAATTAATGCAGGAATAAAATCAATGTCGAAGCTGAGAACTAATAAATTTGCTGTCATTAATAAGTATGGTGCCGGAATAACGAGTATAAAAACAATTATTGAAGAAATAATACCGGCAGTCTTTCCATGCTCGATCTCAATTTTATCAGGTATGGTGAAAAGAGAAGCGCTCCTGATCTTTTTAGCAAAGAAAATTGCAAAAAGAAATGCAAAGAAATAATAGGGCAATCCTTGAGTAAACCAACTTAGAAGTCCATATCGATAAGTAAACTCTCCCACTCCTATTATGCCACCATACCAGGTAGATACAGTTGTAAGAACAAAAAGAAATAGACTTAAATTTCTTCCGGATAAAAGATAATCTTCAGATGATGATTTTGTCTTTCTTGATGAATAGAATCCTACTGATAACAGAACGGCAAAGAACAGTAGTATAACTATTATATCAATCGGACTAAAAGAGATCATTTGTTTGCAGAAAATTAAAATCTCTGATTAAAAATATTATTCCTCCCTTTATGCTGATTTTCAAGGTATCAGAATTTGATACATTACTAGTGCTTTCGCGTTCACCAAACGGTAGAGATGTTTTATCTAACGGATATTTCAGTCCGGCAGCAGTTATTTTGGTTTTTTTATTGAAACCATATAATGAAATTGTTTCACCAGGTATGGATTTTAAAATATTCAGTTTCGATAAAGGAATTAAAATCGAGTTTTCAGCAATGATCTTACACTTAATTTTTTCATAGTACTTTAAGATAATGCCGATATTGCAGAGTGTGTGATCTAATCTGTCCCCTGTTACTCCAAGTAAAATGGCTTCATCAAACTTCTTGCTTATAGCAAGTTTAATCGCCTTTTCAACATCGGTATCATTTTGACGAGATAGTTTTATTATATCACTTTTTGCTTGATAATACTTTAAAGTATTAGCCGATATTGAATCAAGGTCACCAATAATATAATCCGGTACTAAATTCATTTTACGTGCATGATTAGCTCCGCCATCAGCACAAATTAATGTTGAGTATCCTTTGCTTAGCAAATAAGCAATTATCTGCTTTCGCGGCGGTTTACCATTTGCAAGAATAATACATTTCTTCATTATAATACTTTTGCTTAATCAAATTTTTGTGTTTTAGTGTTGTAGCCGGAAAATTACAAAACACTAAATACCACTAAATAATTATCATAGTCCTAACTGAATACCGGCAATAAAATTTCTTTCTGCTGCCGGAAAAAATTCCTTACCGATTGCATGAGCACTGTACAGATTATCAAATAAATTATTTACCTGAATAAATATTTTAGATAATGACCTGCCACTAAATAATGGGAATTCATAACTGCCAAAGAAATCCATAACAAAATAAGCTTCGTTTTTATTGTCTGTATAATCAACAAAACCGGGACGATCAATAAGATATTCTTTGAGTTTGCTATCAAAATTATCTGAGAAAAATTCACCTACATATTTACCAGATAATCTTAGGAATAGATTTTTATAATTAAACGACAATCCAAAGTTAGCAAGTAAATCGGGAAATGCACTGATGCGGTTTCCGGAAAGATCAATTTCACTTACGACTCTCTGATTTGTGATCGGATCGCGGTATCTAACAAAAGTTAAGCCCTTATCAATAATATTCTGACTGTAAGTTGCATTAGCAAACACTTCGAGGTAATTAATCAACTTTGCAATTATTGAGAGTTCAATGCCCCGATGAATTGTTTTATCAACATTACCGGTTACCGGCTGTCCGAATCTATCAACCTGACCTTGTCTTACAATCTCATCGTCAAAAAGCATATAGAACAAGTTCAAGTTCAGAATCACCTTTGAAGTATTGAATGCCACACCTAATTCAACGTCATTCATCATCTCGGGTTTAACGAGGGGTTTATTATAGTCATATCCGATAAGATTTCCAGATGTATCAATAATTACTTCAAACTGAGGAACAGCTCCTCCGCTTGATTCTGCAGCATCATAATAGTTTTTTAACCTTGGTTCGCGCGTCACTCTGGCAAAGGAAAGGAAAGTACTTAGTTGCTCATTTATCTTGTAGTTTAATCCAAATCTCGGATTAATATATAAGCCATCAATTTCAAAATTATTATTAAGATAACGCTCATTTGAAATGCTGTATTTATGATATGCAAGCTGTACTTCACCAAGTAGATTTATTTTATCATTAAGTCTGTAATTTTCATGTATGTAGGCATTAATAATATCTTTTCCACCGTTATAAAAATAATAGTAAAAGCTTTTTGTAATTCCTTCGGGAAGACTCTCACCATAATTTATTCCTCCCCAATGGTTTGATCTATGAATACGGAATTCACCACCGACAATTAGTTCTCCATTCTTATGCTTGTAACTTACACGAGGTATCCATCCATATTGTTTGTTCTCAACTTTGGCACGGATAAGTACATTACCAGGATTTTTTTCCGGATTAAAACCGAATTCTGATGTTATTCTAAGATAACTTGTATCAGCCCATGAGCCGTCATAATCAAAAAAACCCTGACCAAATACAAGAAATAAAGCTGAATTTAACTTAATATTATTAAAAATCTTTATTTCATTCAAAAGCTCGTAATGCGGCTGTGAGAAGTTTTCAATTTCCTCAGGTCTTCTCGGTGTAACAAATGTATATCCGGTTTCATCAGCTTCCCAGTAAGAATAATTTTCCTTTCTTAGCTGCTTATCCTTAATTGCAAACTTCGCTAAACCTGTATAAGCTAATCCATCCTCAATTGGTCCGCCATAAAAATTTAATTGAGATGTTATCCAGTCATCATATCTTACAGCAGATAAATGGTAAGCATTAAATCTTACCCAGGATTGATTTCTGTAACCGGAACTAAGTATCTGCGAGAGCTTGGCATAAATCGCATATTTATTATCAATCAAACCGCTAGAATAACCTGCGGAATATTTTCTTGTATGATAGCTTCCATAAGATGCTGATAAATTAAATTTTGGTCTGTCAGAAAAGGTTGATGTAATTATATTTATTGAACCACCGATTGCAGGATAACCGGTTACGCCTGATCCTGCGCCACGCTGAACCTGTATCATTTCAGTGCTTGCAAGTAGATCAGGAAAATCAAGCCAGTAGACATTATGATCTTCAGGATCATTTTGAGGAATACCATTTATTGAAACAGAAATTCTTCTCTGATCAAACCCTCTTATTGAAAGATAGTTATAACCTATTCCATGCCCGCCTTCAGAATAAAAAGTAGTTGACGGCAGTCTGCTTAGATATTCTGGTATATCCTGTACGATATAATCTCTTTGAATATCTTTCCTCTTTATCTGATCAAATGCAATGGGAGTTATTCCCTGCTTACCGATGGTACCTTCCACCAATACACTTTGTGATGGCAGAACAATTCTATCCAGTTCAACAATCAATTTTTCGTAGTTTTGAGTCTCAGAAAGTACAAGTAGTTTATCTGCATAACCGAGATAACTAACTATTAATGTGTCTGAAGTTTTTATTTCTCCGGATAGTCTGAAATAGCCGTCTTTATCAGTAATAGTTCCTAAATTTTTTCCTGAAATATAAATGTTAGTGTTGGAAAGTGGACTTTTTGATTCAGAGTCAGTTACTATTCCTCTGACTGAAATTTGCTGAGGTAGAATTTGTTGAAGAAAAAACAAAAAAAGAATGATTGAAGCTTTCATGGCTACTCCTTTAAATAAAAAAGCCGTTCAGGGAACGGCTAAAAGCAAATCAATTATTCTTCTAGCCCGTTTTCCTACGCTGGAATTACCCAGATCAGGTTTAAGGGTATGATCTCAGATATCACGAATAATCGGGATAACACCCCTAACGGCTTCAGGTTATACAATATGTAATTAAAAAAATTATTACCCCACTCTTATTCGCTGACCAATAAGAATTTTATTTTCCCTCATTTCGTTAAGTTGTTTTAATTTTGCAACAGGAATATTATATTTTTTTGAGATAGAGTAAAGTGATTCACCTTTTTGAACAGTATGATATTTTGCCCCTGCATTTTTGGTAGAGGTTGTTTTAACCCTGGTTTCCGGTAAATCGTGTACACCCGCATTAGAAAAAAGTTTTAAAGTAGATCCGGCAATTATCTTATCACCTGATAAATTATTCCACGTTTTAATATCAGCTATTCTGACTTTATAAGTTTCAGCAATCTGACTGATAGTTTCACCCGGCTTTACTTTATGATAATTGGTATTGGATGTGGTTTTTGTTGTAATATCACCAAGAGTGCTTGTGTTAGTACTTGAATAAATTTTAAGTGTTTTTCCAGCAACAATTTTATTACCGGAAATATTATTCCATTTTCTTATCATAGCTGAAGAAACTCCAAATCTTTCAGCTATCTCACCTATAGTGTCGCCTCTCTTAATCTTGTAACGATATAAATTAGAATTGTTATCATTAACTAATTCCGGACCAGTATTTTTGGGGCCGCCGTCTGAATAAACTTTAAGATTTCTGCCTGCAATAATTTTATTTCCAACTATGTTATTCCATTCTCTTAATTCACGAACAGACACTCCATACCTTGAAGCAATTAATCCTAAATTCTCACCTCGTCTTATTCTGTGATTTACCAGATTGCCAGTGCCTTTATTAAGTGTATTTTGAACAACTGTTTTTTCCAGTGCCGTTTGGTTATCAAGACTTGCATAGAAATCTTTTCTATCTTCACTTACATATATTGTTAACTTCTGTCCAATTCTGATTGTAGAAGTATAAGGGATATCATTCCAATTTCTTAAATCACTAACGCGTGCATGGAACAGATCAGCAATGCCTAAAAGACTATCATTTCTTTTAACGTGGTAAAAAACAGGTACTAAATCTGAAGGTACCAGTGCATCTTTATTAGTTTCACTTATCTCTTCACTATCAACAAGGTTCTGTTCTTCAAGTAAAGGAAGCTGATCTTCAGTTACTGTTTGTGTAATTAATTCAGTACTTAAATTTTCTTTATTAAGACTCGCATATGGAGAAACATATCCGGTATTTTCCTGAGCAGTTTGTACATCGGGATTATAAGCAATATTATTTCCAGTCAGCTTACCAGAAACAGGAATTCTTAATTCTACACCTGCATATAATCTTGAATTTGTTGAAATATTATTAGCATCAGCAAGATCGTATTTTGAAACACCATATCTTTGAGCAACCCGAGTGATAGTTTCACCCTTTCTTACTTTGTGAACAATATAATTTCGTTTTGCAGACTCAGGAATGTTTTCAAGATTTGATGCAAGTAAATTATAAGAACCTTTTGGAATTTGAAGTGGATATCCACCCGTATAATCATCCGGTGTAGATAACTGTGTAAGTTCAGGGTTCATATCCTGTAAAGTAAGTAAATCAACTCCAACAGCACTTGATAAATATACAAGATCAATTGAACCCGGCACATTGAATACTTCAGTTTCATAAGGCCTTTCCGGGGTATAATCAGTAAATCCATATTTCTCAGGTTCAAGAGCTATAAGACTAACAGCAATATATGTTGGGACATAATTTCTGGTTTCTTTGGGCAAATGTTTTCTAATGGACCAGAAATCATTACCACCTGAACGTTTTAAGGCTCTTCTTACTCTACCTTCACCGCAGTTATAGGCTGCCAATGCCAAATACCAATCACCTAAAGAGGTGTGAAGATCACGAAGATGACGGGCTGCAGCGCGAGTGGATTTGACAGGATCTCTTCTTTCATCAATATAAAAACCTGTTTGTAAACCGTACATTTGTCCTGTGGATTTAATAAACTGCCATAAACCAACAGCAGAAGCCCAGGAACGTGCGGTTGGGTTTAAACCACTTTCTATCATACTCAGATAAAGAAGTTGTTGAGGAACACCTTCCTCTTTAAAGATTTTAGCCATCATTGGAAAATACTTACCGGAACGGGTCAACCAACGATTCATCGCTCCGCGCCCTCTACCAGTAAAATAATTAACCCATTGTTCAACGTGGTTGTTGTATTCTAAAGGAATGTCAGCAGGAATAATTACTCTTGTGTATTCCTCTTTTGTATCATCGAAATTGATATCTATTTCAGGCGCCGCCTGCGACATCCATTCTTCATAGGCAGCAAATGATACACCATCAGGTAATTCAGTAAGATTATCTACCAATCCCCTGTAGTCCTCGATTATTGCACTTTCAAGTTCTTTGTAGGCTTCATTGTTATCAATTCCGGGGTAATAACTTAAATTATTTATTGTTCTTAAAGCAGCTTCAAAGTTTTGAATTGCTTCAACCGTACTGTTTAGATTTTGTTTTTCCAGACCCTCGACATAGTATTGTCGGGCTTGTTCAAGCATTTCTGAAACTATACCATAACTAGGATACTTGGATGATTTGTCTTCTTGTGAGGTTTTATTAATTATTTCTTTATTGGCTCCACACGAAATATTTAGTAAAGCTAATAAAGAAATAACACTAAGAATCTGTAGGGCTTTTTTCATTTATTCTCCAAAGTATATTTTTCAAAGTGCAATATATATTAATAAAAAAATCAAATCAAGTAAAAAGTTAAGCGATACAGGATAATCCCTTATTTTTTAAGAACTTAGTTTTTATAAAGGTATGTTCCCATGTTTTTTACGTGGATTTTTATCCACTTTAGTTTTAAGCAAATCAAGTGCCTGAATAACCCTTCGTTTTGTTTCAGATGGTAAAATTATATCATCTAAAAATCCGCGCTCAGCAGCAATATAAGGGTTAGCAAATTTAACTATGTACTCTGATAGCTTATTTTCAAGTTCAACTTCTGGATTTTCTGAGGTAGATATTTCTTTCTTGAAGATAATTTCTACCGCACCCTTTGGCCCCATTACAGCTATTTCAGCTGAAGGCCAGGCAAAGTTAAAATCGCCGCGGATATGTTTTGAGTTCATTACGTCATATGCACCGCCATATGCCTTTCTTGTTATCACTGTTACTTTTGGAACAGTAGCTTCTGCAAATGCATATAGTAGTTTAGCGCCATGCCGAATTATACCATTCCATTCCTGCTCCGTACCCGGTAAAAATCCTGGAACATCAACCAGCACAAGTAAAGGTATATTGAAGGCATCACAAAAACGCACGAACCTGGCACCTTTAACTGAAGCATTGATATCTAGTACTCCAGCAAGTACATTCGGTTGATTTGCAACTATCCCGACAGACATTCCTCCAATTCTTCCAAAACCTACAATAATGTTTTCAGCGTATTCTGCATGAACTTCCAAAAAATCTTTATCATCAACAAGAAGATTTATAATCTCCTTCATATCGTATGGTTTGTTAGGTGTGTCAGGAATAATCTGTTCGAGTCTATGTTCATTAATTAATAAGGACATATCAAAATTTTTTGAAAGCGGTTTATCCATGAAATTCAATGGAAGGAAAGTAAGTAATTTTCTTACGGACAAGAGAGTTTGTACTTCGTTATCACATATAAAATGAGCAACACCGCTCTTTGATGCGTGAGTATCAGCCCCACCTAGTTCCTCAAAACTCACATCCTCATGCGTTACGGTCTTCACTACATTGGGTCCGGTTACGAACATGTAACTAGTATTCTTAACCATAAAAATAAAATCTGTGATGGCAGGTGAATAAACTGCACCTCCTGCACAAGGACCGAGTACAACTGATATTTGTGGTACAACTCCTGATGCCAATGTATTTAATAAGAAAATATCTGCATATCCGCCTAAACTATTTACGCCTTCCTGAATTCGGGCACCACCGGAATCATTTAATCCAATCACTGGTATGCCGGCTTTCATAGCCATTTTCATAACTTTAACAATTTTTTCTGCGTGAGTTTCAGAAAGTGAGCCTCCAAATACTGTAAAGTCCTGACTATATAAAGCAACCGGCCTTCCATTAATTTTAGCGAACCCGGTAGCTACACCATCACCAGGATATGATACCTGATCCAAGCCGAAATCATTTGAACGATGCTTTACGAAAATATCTACTTCATCAAAGGTACCCTCATCAACAAGCAATTCGATTCTTTCATAAGCAGTAAGTTTTCCTTTATCGTGCTGACTTTTAATTTTGTCTTCACCACCACCCATTTTTGCCTGTTCTTTTTTGGATAGAAGTTCCTTTATTTTTTCCTGCATCATATCCTCAAACTTTTCTTGAATATTAATTTATAAATCACTTTCAGTTAAAAAACGGATTCGTTTTTTTTTCCTTACCGATTGAAGTTGCTTCACCATGACCCGGATAAACAATTGTATCATCAGGTAAGATAAAAAGTTTTTCACGAATTGATTTTAACAGTTGATCGTAGTGACCTCCGGGCAGATCTGTTCTTCCTATACTTCCATCGAATAAAACATCACCGCTGATACAGAGCTTATCAGCCCTAGAATAAGCACAATACCCGCCAGCTGTATGACCGGGTGTGAAAAGAAATTCAATCCCCGAGTTACCCAATTTCAATTTTAATCCGTCTTTAATAAATTGATCGGGCATACAGATCTCCTTAATTTCCAGCCCGAACATTGACGCCTGCTGTGAAGCCTGTTTCAGCAAAGGCATATCTTCCTCTGGTGCGTAATAAATAACTTGATATTTCGATTTGATATAGCAACTTCCAAAAATATGATCGAGATGGCAATGTGTATTAATAAGATATTTAATTATCAAGTTATTTAATGATATAAAGCTGTCAATATCCTTTTTTTCATTTTCATCGTAACAACCGGGATCAAATATGGCAGATTCTTTCGTTTCATCATCCCAAACGATATAGGAATTTTCTGCGAAAGGATTAAAAGTAAATTTCTGAATTTTCAACATATTTTTACACGAAATTATTTTTTATTCTTTTGAAAATTTTTGATGTATAATTTTTATAGTTGTCTTTCATTTCTTCAATTGAGTCGCCGCCGAATTTAACAACAAAATGTTTTGCAATAGTAAATGCAAGCATGGATTCTGCTATAACTGCACAGGCTGGTACAGCAACAAAATCACTTCTTTCTCTTCTTGCATCAACTTTCTTCAATGTTTTTAAATCAACGCTTTGGATCGGACTCATAAGAGTGGCAATTGGTTTCATTGCTGCACGAACAATAATTGGAAGTCCGGTTGATATTCCGCCTTCAATTCCGCCTGCCCTGTTTGTTTTCCGCGTAAGAGTATCACCAACTTTTTTAATTTCATCGTGAGAATTAGAACCATACAGATGAGCGCTTTCAAATCCGGAACCAATTTCTACGGCTTTAACAGCATTTACGGATAATATTGCCTGAGCAATTTCTGCATCTAATTTCGTGTCATAATGAACGAATGAACCCAATCCAGCAGGCAAACCTGAAGCAACCGTTATAAATGTTCCGCCAAGTGTATCACCTTTTTTCTTTATTGTTTTGATCTTTGAGATAATTTTTTCTTCCTGAACTTTATCCAGCACTCTTACGGCACTCTTATCAGCTTTGTTAGATAGAGAAACTGCTTTGAAATTAGAAGCAATTTTATTTTCAAGAAGAGTATTAAGATAGTTTACCCTTGAATAAATCCCGCCAATACTTTCAACGTAGCTGCCGATAGTTATTCCAAATACTTCCAATAATTTTCGCGCAATTGAGCAAGCAGCAACCCTTGAAGCGGTTTCCCTTGCGGATGATCTTTCAATTGAATCTCTTATATCATCAAAGTTATATTTTGTTATTCCAACCAAATCTGCGTGTCCGGGTCTTGGAATAGTAATTTTATTGGTAGGCGCAGAAGATTTTTCAACAGACATAGTTTCCGACCAGTTTGCCCAGTCTTTATTTTTTATGATCATTGAGATAGGTGAGCCGAGTGTTTTACCATACCTTACACCAGAGAGTATTTCTACCTTATCAGATTCGATTTTCATTCTCATTCCTCTGCCGTAGCCCGCCTGCCTTCTTTTAAGTTGAAAATTTATGTAATCTGAAGAAATACTTAAATTAGCTGGAATTCCTTCGAAAATGGCTGTTAAAGCTTTTCCGTGGGACTCACCTGCTGTAAGAAACCTGATCATTAATTCTCCGTTTTTATCAGCATAAATATATAAAAAAAACGTCCCGATTATAACCGGGACGCTTTTATCTCTTACCCAAAGGATAAACTACTGAGGTATTTCAAGACCTACAAATCTTGTATTACCAGATGAGTCCTGAACCTTAAGCAGCAATGCTTCACCTTTTTTTGAATTAATTATCTTTGAAAGATCATCAACATCTTTAATAGACTTTCTATCTGCTTCAACAATTGCCAAACCTCTAAAAAGTCTTTGATCGTCAGCTTTACTGAAAGATTTTACTTCTGTGATCATTACACCTGCATCGATTTTATAGTCAGTCTTTTCTTTTTCAGTTAGGTTTTTTACAGTTAATCCAATATCCTCAAATGAAGCAGTAGTTTGTTTGGGCTCAGCTGTTTTATCCCGGCTTTCCATCTTTACTACCGGTTCAGATTTGCTGTCATCATCTCTGGATTTTAATATAACTTTTCTTTCAATTTCCTTCCCGTCACGGAAAATGTCAAGAGTAACTGTAGTACCGGCAGTTTTTGAAGCGATGTAACTCTGAAGTTCGTTTGGCTGATTTATTTCTCTACTGTCAATTTTAAGTATAACATCACCGGACTTTAAATCGGTAGAAGCAGCAGCACCATCTGGAAGAACTCCTTGAATTATAACTCCGCGAGGTCTGTCCAGACCTAGAGATTTGGCGATTGCATTATCAACTTCTCCAATATTAACACCAATATATCCTCTATTAACTCTACCCGTAGCAATAAGATCTTTAGCGACGGAGCGTGCCAGATTTATTGGAATTGCGAATCCGTAACCAATGTATGTCCCTGTTCCTCTAGTAGCAATAGCTGAGTTTACTCCAACAACTGCTCCGGATAAATCAACAAGTGCACCACCACTATTGCCAGGATTTATAACAGCATCAGTCTGAATAAAGTTTTCTACGCCGTAACTATCACGAATCAAACCTAACTGTCCTCTTCCGATAGCACTAACAATACCAGCAGTAACAGTAGAAACAAGGGCAAGGGGATTTCCAATTGCCATAACCCACTGACCTACTTTTAAATTATCAGAATCCCCAAGATATGCTGGTACCAGATTATCAGCGTCAATTTTTATCACTGCGAGATCAGTTAAAGGATCAGTACCTATTACGGTTGCTGTAAAATTTCTTTTATCGGATAAGCCGACAGATACCCTGTTTGCATTTTCAACTACATGGTTATTAGTTATGATATATCCATCTTCAGAAATTATAATACCGCTTCCGGAACCTCTCTGTTCCTGGGGCATATCGCGGAATGGAAAGGAAAAAAAGTCTCTTTGAGAAGTTTCTCTTTCAGAAACAACAGCGATTTGTACTATTGCTGGCGTTACCTTTTCTGCAACTTCAATAAAAGCTTTACTAAATGCTGTTGCATCAGCATCTAAATTAACTGGTGGAGTATTAGCACCTAACTCAACATCAGCAAAACCAGGTCTTACTAATCCAAATCCTGAAACAAGAATTGCACCGAACAGCATTCCAACTATAAGCAGAACTGCTGCTCCAAATAATCCTTTCATTTTCCCTTTTTGCAGGGATTTGATTTCGTTCAACATTTTTTTTCTCCTTTAGGTTTTTTCGTTTACGTAACAAAAAGTATCAAAATGTGTCGATAAATACCTACTTAAAATTATTATAATAATTTAATGATTGAATTCCTGTGAAATCCGGAATGTGATTTTTTGTGTACCTGTTCAAAAATATATTTGCTTGTTTAATTAAATCAACAGAAAAATTTTTAACAGGTCTATTGTTGATTAGACAAAAAAAGTAAGATAAAAGTTCCGCTGATATAAAATTCAATTGCGGATGCGACTCAAAACAATTGACACAGACAAATCCTGTCTCAAAAGTATAACCACCGGTTCCTTTTCCAATTTCTGCCTCACAAATTCCACATTTTGTTATTTGCATAGCATATCCCAGTTCAGATAAAAAGAAGAGATAGAATCTTCCGAATAAGATACCCGGATGTTCCATCGCTAAATCAATCAATGATAGGATTTTTACGAGACCCTTAAATAATTTTTTATTTGTTTCATTCTCCACAGTCAATCTCTTAACCAGTTCAAGTATAGCTAAAGCGTACTGGGTTCTATCAAGATCTTCTTTAATCCGCGGGTAATGTGCAATGATATCTACACTTGATAATAACTGAAGATCACGGCTATCCTTTTTATAAATTACCATCTGAACATAATTAAGCGGATCAGCAATCATCCCAAGTTTTCCTTTTGGGTTCCTTGCACCTTTAATAATAACTGACATTTTTCCGTATGATTCAGTGTATACAGAAATGATTAAACTTGTATCGCCATAGTTTAGTTTACTAAGTACTATGCCTTCTGTTTTTATTATATCACTCATTTTATAAAATTATAAGGAAACAGGAATAAATCTTCTTCAGTAATTATTCCGGTTATCAGATGTGCCGGTGTAACATCAAATGCCGGCATAAATGTTGGGTAAGAATCAGGAACAATTTTAAGACCTTTAATTTCTTTAAGTTCTGCTCCTTTTCTGTACTCAATATCAATTTCAGTTCCATTTGCAATTTTTCTATCAATTGTAGTTGAAGGAGCAGCTATATAGAAAGGGATATTATGATAATTACAAAGAACAGCCAGATTGTAAGTGCCAATTTTATTTGCTGAATCGCCATTTAAAGCAATTCTATCCGCACCGGTAATAACAATATCAATCTTTCCCTGCTGCATAAGAACAGCCGCAGTCGAATCTGTATTAACGGAATAGGGAATTCCATTTTTATCCAGTTCAAAAGCAGTTAATCTTAATCCTTGCAGCAGTGGTCTTGTTTCATCTGCATACACGTGAGAAACAAGATTTGTATCAAATGCGTGCTTAATAACTGAAAAAGCTGTGCCCAAACCCCCGGCTGCTAATGAGCCTGTATTGCAATGTGTCAGCACGTTAGATTTTTTCTTAAAAATCCTCAATCCGTTGCGGGCAATTTTTTCAGAGAATTCATCTTCCTCTTTATGAATTTTTACGGCTTCATCAAGCATTTTATCATAAACCGATTTATGGTCAGTAATTGATTCGAATTTTTCCTTCATTCTGTTTAGTGCATAAAAGAGATTAACAGCTGTTGGTCTTGTAGATGCAAGTCTGTTAAATGAAGTATAAAAGTCTTTTTTAGGATCAATTGAATTTTTTAATGATAAGGCAATTGCATAAGCAGCAGATATTCCTATAAGAGGCGCACCACGCACTTCCAGTCGCACAATAGCTTCTGCAATTCGTTCATAATTATCAGTGGAGATATAATTTTCCTGCAGCGGAAGTTCGGTTTGGTCCAGATATTTAAGCTTACCTGATTCAAACTTTAAATTGTAATAATCAGCTTTCATCAAATCTGGATAAATTCATAAATTCTCTGAATCTGTCCTTAATGCGTAAAATGGAAAGTTCCTCCAATCCTTTGGTGCTGAATTTTTCAACACAAAAAGAGGCCATAGTACTGCCGTAAATTACAGCAGCCTTTAAACTTTTTGGAGAAAGATCGCGATTGCGATGCAGATAACCGACAAAACCTCCTGCAAAGGAATCGCCAGCTCCGGTAGGATCGTTAATCATTTCCATAGGATAAGCCGGTGCAGAAAAAATGACATCCTCGGTAAACAAAAGTGCACCGTGTTCACCTTTCTTAATTATCAAAATTTCAGGTCCTAAATCTCTTATTTTTTTTGCAGCTTTAATAAGATTTGGTTCGTGCGCCAGAAGCCTGGCTTCTGAATCATTAATAATCAGTACACTTACTCTGGGAAGAAGTTCAAGTAATTCTTTTTTCTTTCCTTCAATCCAGTAATTCATGGTATCGCAAACTACAAACTGAGGATTATTCATTTGATCAAGCACCCTGCCTTGAAGAACCGGATCAATATTTCCTAGACAGATATACTTAGATTTACGCCAGTTTTCAGGAATAACCGGATCAAATTTTTCAAACACATTCAGCTCTGTTGATAATGTATCACGAACATTTAGGTCATAATGATATTTTCCAGACCAGCGAAAAGTTTTTCCGTCTTCAACAATTTTTAATCCATCAAGTTCAATGTTGTGCTCTTCAAGCATTTTCATGTATACCTTAGGAAAATCACTGCCGACTATTCCAACCAGATTGATCGGTCCGGTAAAGTAACTTGCTGAAAGTGAAATATAGGTTGCCGATCCGCCAAGAGCGTCATTAACTTTATCGAACGGTGTTGATACTGTGTCAAGACCTACCGAACCAACTACTAACAGACCCAAAATATTCTCCTGATTTATGATTAATTATAAATGACACGGGAAAAATAGAAAAATAACAGATGAATGCACAATATTATTGAATTGGATTTATAATTACATTTTGTAGAAGTGTTATCCAAAATAAATTTAGGTTTTATTCAAAATAAAAGAAGTCAAATTCATTTTTAATTGAATCCCTCATAAAAAGTTTTACTCCCTTATCGTTCAATTGTTTTAGAATTAAATGCGGCTAAAGCCCTTAATCTCTTAGTCTTTATAATAACAGTTGGATAAATCCAACTGCAAGAGATAAAAAATACATATAATCAGTTTTTATTACTTTTTATTTCAGATACTATTGCATTACTCAAATATTTGCTATTTTGACCAAAGGGAGAAATCTTTTTCGTGACATATTGAAAGATTTCTCAGCTCTTTCGGAAAATTCAGGAGACTGTTTCCTAAATTTTTATTTCCAGGAAATTCCAAAACACATTATTGTTCTGAAAATAATCAACAATGATATCAACTGACCTGTGCTGACCAGCCCAGGCAAGTTTCTTTTTTGCTTCTTCCGGGGTAAACCATCCGAATTCAGAATGTTCATTACTAATCAATACTTTTTCATCGTTCTTTACAATTGCAGCAAATACCGGAACCAAAGTTATTGAATCATTATCAGCAGTGTAAAATGAATTGATATTTGGAACGACCCAGTAATTTAAGGGAGTTAATCCGGTTTCTTCTTTTATTTCGCGAAGAGCGCTATCATAAGCTTTTTCTTCCGGTTTTACCTTACCGGAAACCATTTGCCATATATTTGGATAATACTGAACGGGCGATCTCTTTAACAAAAGAAATTCCAATCGTCCATTCAATTCCCTGAATATATGTGCTTCAATTAAATTTGAATTTATTTTCACCTTAAATTCCTTCTATTCTTTAATCGTTATTAGTTTACTACTCTAACTAAAATAGTATTATTCTTAAAAGAGCATTAAGCTATTTCAAAAATTCAAGCATTCAACCGGATTCACTGAGGTTAAAAATATGCTCTGGCTTCTGCTCTGGCAGTATGAATAGCCCTTGAGGCGCCGAGAATTCTGCCATCGTAACTAATAGTTGTCTGAAGATTTGCGGATAACCTGTAATCGAAATTCAAACGCCAGTAATAATTTTTGCCAATCTGGTTTCCGCCTGTCAATTCAAATGGAATAAAATTTTGTGTAGTATTTGCAATCAATTCATTTCGCTCCAATTCAACCCGCAGTCTTCCTGTTCCGAGAAATGATAAGTTAAACCGGAGTAATTGCGAATTTAAATCAATAACAGTGGGATTTTCAGGAAATATGTCTTCACTTCTTCCAACTTTAATTTTAAAGCCCACTTCAATATTTCTAACCGGTCTGTATGAAAAATCGGAGGAAATATCATTATTGGTTACACTTCTTCTTCGGTTGGATTTTTCTCCGGCGCTCACATTATCGGTTTGACTCACAATATCAGTTTGGTTGCTAACTTCTTTAATGAGTTTGAATTTAATTCTTAAACTTCTTTCCCGGTTATAGCCACGTTCATAGCCATCAAAAAATTCGTTCAAGCTGTTGCGTTCAGTAAATCTGAAACGGAAAGATAAGTCCTGCTGGTTTTCAAATACAAAGATATCCTGTTGAAAATAATTTGAACCGCGGATTGTTTGTCCTTCATTAAGAAATGAACTGAAATTCAGGAAATAAATTTTTGCATAATCAGTTTCCCTGCTGTTTTCTTCTATTCTCCAAAAAGTTTCGGATGAAAGAGGATTGAGAAAAATTCCTGGTAAAGAAGTTTTACTGAAAAGATCTGAAAAATTTATTTTCCACCGTGTGCTTGCTTTAAGATCTATAACAGGAAATAATTCATCTGTTGGTATTGTGACCTGAATAAAATCGCCATCAAAAATTGTTGGCTCAAATTCATTTTCATCTGCAATGCCGTTATTATTCAAATCACCAAGGTATTTAAAATTCCCTGTTCCCTGCTCCACCCTGACGAAAACTTTTTGCAGGCGCGCAGAACGCTGTGTAGAAACTTCGTAGAAAAGGTCACCGTTAAGTATTCTATCCCAAAATTTGAAACGTGACTGCGACCTGACCAGAATAGTTTCACTATCAAGAAAGCCTTTTTCTTTAAAGCTGTCTGAATATTTTTTATCTCTAAAAGTAAGATTCAATGAAGTGTTAACTTCGCGGATACCCGAATAGGATGCCTCATATGAGTGTGTGTTTGCAATTGATTCGTTGCGCATGACCCCATTAACCGGAATGTACTCATCACGCAGTGAATATCTTGCAATAAAATTAAACCCATCAACATCTACCAGTTGAAGTGAGGGTATGTACTCAAAATATTTCAAGCTGCCAACAATGAGTGAATCAGAGTTTGTCCGCTTGTCGACTTTATCCTCAGCAATAAATTCAAAAGCTGGCTTAAAGATTAGATAAGTGTAAAAAGCATCAGCTCTATGCCTGAACCAGCTGCTTGAAAGCAATTCGTTTTTTGATTTCACATAGTCCAGATTGTAATTTAAACCGAATGTTTTATTATCCGAAAATGAAAGAATGTTGTTAAATCTGTCAGAAGAAAAACTATCACCCTTTCGTAAAAATCCTGCAGAAGCAGAGAGCTTAAAATTATTAATGGGAAGTAATGTTAATCCAATTTCCCTTAGTAATTCATCATCAGATTCGCGGGACTGCAATGTATTATAATTTCTGTTAAACTCAACTTCATTAAATCTATCTGCAGAAGTGAATTTATCCTGAATAAATCTGTCTCTAAAACTGAATCCTGCCTTACCCAAATTTAAAGTTCCAATTTTTACTTCGGTTGGATTAAGTCTCAAAGAAATATTCCTGGCATATCCATAGTTATCCTGTTCATCAAGATTTGAGAACCTGTTTTTATCCCAGAGACTTCCTGCATATTCCAGACTAATGAACAAATTCTTTATAGGATTAATATCAACAACAACATTTCCAATTTGTTTTAACTGTGGTACCGGTAAATAGATGACCGGAAGATATCCGCCCAAACCTATACCTGTAAATCTATAATTGCCTAAACTCTCACGGATATAATCGCCCTGCCCTTCGCCAACAAAACTAAAGCTTACATTGTATAATGAATTACTTTCTCCGGGATCGAATATATAATATGAGAATGGTTCGCCATTAATTAGCGTATCAACTTTAGTGTAAGTACCATTAATATTACCGAGAGAGTCCGGTTCGGCTAAAGTTACACCCGATTTAACAGCTTTATTTCTATCATCACCTGCAAGAGATAAAATCTCTTTATCTGAATCTGAAAGAGCGATATCGATTGGTGCATCCTGATCGTCTCCTTCACGAAGATATTGAAATTTAATATCCAGTTTATCTTTAAAAAACTTTCCGCCTGTTCCGGCGCCGAAAAAACTCCTGGTGAATCTACGGTCGGTATATTCAAAATCAACATTAATTCTTGAAGCCGATGTAATTAGTTTATTCGGAGTAAAAGTAATCGTGGCGTTGGAATACTCTATAATATAATCATTGTTCTCCCCTCTTCGCATTTCAATTCCATCTATAAAAACTTTTTCGGTTCCGGCAATAATAATAATGTCGCGTTCATTATTGATTCCGCTTAGTCGGTAAGGACCCTGGACTCCGTCAATTCCATTAAATAAATTCGAGTTAAACTTTCCTCTTGAACTTGCGATAGCAATATATCCTGAATAGTCTGCTATGAAGAATTCTCCCATTAGTCCCTGGAGTTTTCTGTCGATCACACCGAACTCACCAAATCGTTTTTTAAGCTGGTAGTCGCCAAAAGTACCAATTGCATTAGGATGCTTTACCTGGATGAAAACTTTATCAAGTTCTTCAAGTCTTTCTGTATTTCCTTCCGGCTGAATAGGTGTATTTTCATCAGTAAGAGCAGCAACTATTTCAATATCATCAGATAGTCTTCCAGAGAGCTGCAAACGCAATCCGCTGTTGAGTGAAAAATCTTTTGTAGTACCTACAGTAAATCCACGAACTATTGTACCGCTTTTCTGAATTCCCGGTCCAAAAATTGCTTCCGGACTGAAACCGCCGCTTTCTGGTTGTAAAGTTCTTACTGAATCTCCGGTCTGGTTATCATATTTGACTACTAAACTTCTGCGTTTATATTCTTTTTGAAGTCCTAGGCGCATACTTTGATATGAAACATAGATCGTATCAAAAATTGAGAACGGCAGCGATTCAGATAAATTAAATGATGCTGTTTGATAAGAAATATTGTAATCTTCTTTACTGAGAATATTTCCGCGCAAAGTTATAATTTCAGTGTTGGGTATTATGTTAACAGCCGATAGGTAATATTGATTTTCGAAGTTAATTGGAATTGAATCCGTAACTGTTACAGTGTTATAATTTTGCTGTGCAAATACCGATGAAAGTATAAAAAGGCAAAATATGTTTAATAAAAGATAAAATATTCGGAATTTCAAAAGCGGATTCAGTTTTATTAATGCGAAATCTAATTGAAGTGGAAGGTTTAATCAAGTCCCTATAAAATAAATGATTAAGGAATCATTAAAATGAATAATAAGTTTTAACCTATCTGTCTACTCAAATTACTTCTATTTTCTTTCCTTTAATGCATTAGTAATTAATCTTGTACCTTGACGGTTTGTAATGTAATACCAAATCCATTCAGCAAATACACGGAAGCGGTTTCTGAATCCGATAAGAAAAAAAATATGTACGAATGACCATGCAAGCCAGGCTATTAATCCGCTAAGCTTTAATCCACTTATCATTGCAACAGCTTTTGCCTTACCGATAGTTGCCATACTTCCCTTATCAACGTATGTAAACTTTTTTCGATTGCTTTTGTCAAGTCCGCTCTTAATTAGCTTGCCAACAAACCTTCCCTGCTGCATAGCAACAGGAGCAACACCGGGAAGTACTTCCCCTTTATCGTCCTTCATAATAGCAGCATCGCCAACAACAAAAATATTTGAGTAACCGGGTACTGAACAGTCACTCTCAACAATCGCCCGTCCTGCCTTATCCAAATCAATGTTTAACGTTTTCAATAAAGGTGAAGCAACATTACCAGCTGCCCATATTACATTTTTTGACTCAATAAAAACATCGCCTAACTGTACACCATTTTCATTTACATCAGTTACTTTTTTATTTAATTGAATATCAACACCCATTTTAACAAGATCTTCTTTTGCTTTATCAGATAGATCAGGAGAATAAGAAGTGAGAATTCTAGGTAATGCTTCAACAAGTACAATGATTGTATCATCGGCACAGAAATTTTTATAATCCCTAATCATTGTTTTCTTGGCAATTTCTGCAATTGCACCTGCAAGTTCAACACCGGTTGGACCACCGCCAATTACAACAAAAGTGAGATATTTTTTCCTTTGATTTAAATCTAACTCTTTTTCAGCGGCTTCAAGTGAATTTAGAATAAGCTCTCTTATTTTAAGAGCATCTGATAAAGTTTTTAATCCGGGAGCATATTTTTCCCAAGTATCATTACCAAAGTAGGAATGCCTGGCACCAGGTGAAAGTATAAGATGGTCAAATTTTAATTCCGAGTTAGAAAGTTTAATCGTATTATTTTCTTTATCAACAGATATCACTTCATCCAGCAGTACTTTTATATTTTTCTGATTTCTAAAAACAGAACGAATTGGAATGGCAATATCAGCTGGGGACAAAGCAGCCGCAGCAACCTGATAAAGCAACGGCTGAAATAAGTGATGATTTGTTTTATCAATAATAGTTGCATCAAAATCAGTATCTTTAAATTCTTTAGCGGCAAGCAATCCACCGAATCCTCCACCTACTATTATTACTTTCTTATTTTCCATAGTTATTGAAATATAGTTGACTGGATAAAAATATTTTAATAAATGCTCTTGATAAACATAAAAAAAGAGACTGAGTTTCATCAGTCTCTTTATCACATGAAAATAAAAATGTTGGTTAAGTCACATTTACTTGAGGAACATTTCAGCACCAGGCCCAACAGGTAATCCGAGAAGTATCCACACAATTAGTAATGTAATCCACACAATAGTAAAAATAATTGTATAAGGAAGCATAGTAGCAATCACTGTACCAATACCTGCTTTTTCATCATACTTTGCTAAAAAGGCAACAATAAGTGCAAAGTATGACATCATCGGTGAAATAATATTTGTAACGCTATCTCCGACGCGGTAAGCAACCTGCGTAAATTCCGGTGAATATCCCAGAAGCATAAACATAGGAATAAAAACAGGAGCCATTATTGCCCACTTTGCAGATGCACTTCCCATAAATAAATTTATAAAACCAGCAACAATAATAAATCCAACCATTAAAGGAATATCTCCCAATCCAGAAGCCTGGAGGAGACTAGCACCTTCAACTGCCACTATTAGCCCTATGTTGGTCCAGTTAAAGTAAGCAACAAACTGAGCAGCAAAGAAAACAAGAACCATATACACACCAAGTGATTCCATTGCTTTGCCCATACCTTTCATCACATCGGCATCATTCTTTAGAGTTTTAGCACCTATACCATAAACCACACCTAGAATTAAACCAATCAGAAAAATAAAAGCAACTATACCAGACATAAACGGTGACCGCAAAAGAC
Organism: Ignavibacterium sp.; assembly: GCA_018335755.1. GTDB lineage: Bacteria > Bacteroidota > Ignavibacteria > Ignavibacteriales > Ignavibacteriaceae > JAGXRK01. The sequence continues at coordinate 191,711 of JAGXRK010000019.1, forward strand.
TTCCGGTTTCAGGATTACGAAGAAATCCGCTTTCGGGAACGGTACCAATAAGAATTATAATACCAATTACGATCGACGCAACTAAAGTAAATTTTAATCCCCTTCTTTCATCAGACGTCAATGCCTTTATCTCTTCTGGTTTAGCATCGCCTTTATATGGGCCTAATCGTGGAATAACTATTTTTTCTGTAACCCATGTTCCGGCTGCTGCTATGAAAAAAGTTGAGACGAACATAAAATAATAGTTTGCTGCGGGGTTAACCTGATAGGTAGAGTCAATAATTCTTGCTGCTTCTTCGGATAAACCGGCAAGTAATGGGTCGATAGTACCCAGCAAAAGATTTGCACTATAACCACCTGATACACCTGCAAATGCTGCTGCCATTCCCGCAATAGGATGCCTGCCAACCGCTAAAAATATTACTGCTGCAAGCGGAACAAGTAAAACATAACCAACTTCACTTGCAGTATTTGATAGTATTCCTGAAAAAACTATTACAAAGGTTAGTAGTTTTTTAGGGGCTTTTATAACCAAGAGTCTTAGAGATGAGCCAATCAATCCACTGCTTTCTGCTATTCCGATACCAAGCATTGCAACTAGAACGGTTCCGAGAGGAGCGAAATTTGTAAAGTTTCTGACCATTTCGGTTAAGATTCTGTGAAGTCCGGGAATAGAAAAAAGAGAAACCACCTCAATAGTTTCTCCAGTACCCGGATGAACAACAGAGAAGTCGAATAAACTTATGATTCCAGAAAGGACTACCACCCCAACTGCAAATAACGCAAAGAGTGTAGCCGGATGCGGTAATGCATTTCCCACTCTTTCAATAATTGATAAGAACCTGGATATGAATTTCTGACCGCCGTTAATTTCCGTCATAGGTACCTTTAAGTATATGTTATTGTTATAAAGAATTTATAGCAAATAATGGTTTGCAAATTATAATTTTCATGTGAAAGATAATAGCCAATTTATATGAAAGACAAAGGAATTTTATATATTTTGCTATTAGAAAATTTATAATTACTTTTTGATTAAGATTTACTTCACAGTAGCCAATTACTTAAATACAATATGCAAAGTTCAAAAATTGATTTTGTAAATAAATATAACAGACTTATTCAGTCAGCTTCATCTTACTCTGAAGAGTTTCCATCAATATTATGTGACTTTATAACTGAGGAATTTGAATTAGATGCTGCAGCCTTATTTAAGGTAACTCCATCAAGCACTCTTGAAGTTATTGGTAAATCAACTCTGGTTAAAAAATCAATTAAAAAATCCGCTGTTCTTGAATGTGAAAATTGCAAGCTTCTTAAGTCTGATAGTCTTGTCAGTCTTTTTAATCTTCAAAACGATTGTAAAATTAATCTGACCGATCTAGTTCAAAATGAAACCTGCTGCACATTTAATATTTCTCAATCAGAAAGAATACTAATAAAAGCAGGCAAAAAGAGTAAATTCTCTCAGGTTGACCTGGATAACCTTGATGAAGTGAAAGATTTTGCGAAACATTTACTCAGGGTCTGGAACGGTAACAGGCAGCCATCTGGTATACCTTTAAGCGGAATTGTTTCCTCGATAGCTCAGGAACTCCGGACACCTACAAACAGCATAATGGGGTTTGCATCTTTGCTAAACGAGGAAAATCTTTCTCCTTCGCAAAGTGAGTATGTAACAACTTTGAAAGAAAACGCATTTGAGTTGTTATCAATGATCAACGATTTAATTGATCTAGCAAAATTTGAAAACGGGTCTAACAAAACTTCGAAAACAAATGTTAAGCTGGCAGATTTTATCAATGAAATAATAACTCTTTTCACTGATAAACTAGATTCAAATAAAATTGAATTCATAACTGAAATTGATAAATCTCTTCCTTCTCATCTTAATCTTGATAGTCAGAAACTGCGATATATTTTAGTTAATATACTATCCAACTCAGTAAAGATCACGGAAAAAGGAAAAATTATTTTTTCGATTTATTCATCCGGGAAAAATAAACTAGCATTCAGAATAGCTGATTCAAGCAGCGGTCTGCCAATGAAAAAAGTTTCTGAAATTTTTCAGCCCTTTGCTCTTAACGAGCTTTATAGTACTAAAATTGGCAACACAACGGGCTTGGGTTTAACTCTGGCAAAAAAGTATATCGAATCTCAGGAGGGAGATATTTCAGTTGCCAGTACAATTGGCAAGGGAACAACATACACTTTTTCAATAGCTGCTGAAATTGAACGGGGAATTGAAGCGCAGCTTAGTTCAATACCAAAACCAACTGATAAGAAAAATAAAGTACTGGTTGTTGAAGATGATTATGCTACATCCAAACTTTTAAGTAATTACTTAACTAAATGGGGTTACGAGCCATTAATCGTTAACTCCGCTCAACAGGCCCTAAAATCAGTAGAAAAAGAACAATACCTGGCTGTTCTAATGGATATTGTATTGCCTGATGCAAACGGGTTTGAATTATTAAAACAAATAAGAGAGCATCCGAACACAAAAAATACACCCGTAATTGTTTGTTCTGTTGAAACAGAGCAGCAGAAAGCATTTCTTATGGGTGCTGTTGAATATTTTGTAAAACCAATAAACTATAAATATTTAGTTGAAGTCCTTACTAGTTATAAACTCAAAAAGGATTCTAATATTCTTATTGTCGATGATGATATACCTACGCTAAATTTGATGAAGGAAGCTGTGGAGCAATGCGGATTTAACGCAATTGCAGAATCACACTCATCTAAAGTCATAAGTATGATTGAGAATATGACACTTGATCTTGCAATTATTGATCTCGATATGCCTGAAGTTAATGGATTCGATTTGATTAAGCTTATTAAGTCCAATAAAAATTTTGCAAAGCTTCCCATAATGATCTACACAGGTAAGGAAAACTACCAGGATGATCTGAAAAAAATTGATGGTTTGTTTGAAGAATTACTTCACAAAAGCAGTACTAACATTGAAGATCTTGCTGATACGATAAATGCAATGATTAACAGATACGATGAACCGTCTACACCTGAAGAGATAAAAGACAAAGTTGATGATGTAAAAATTCTTTTGGTTGAAGATTATAAACACTCTCAAATAATTGTAACAAGACTACTTAAGAAAAATAATTACGAATCTATTGTTGTTGTAGAAAATGGTGCTGAGGCTGTTGAAGCTGTACAAAAGCAGAAGTATGATATTATTCTTATGGATATGCAGATGCCAGTAATGAATGGATTTGAAGCAACCCAAAAGATAAGGGAAATACCTGAGTATAAAGACACGCCTATAATAGCTCTTACCGCTTTCGCAATGAAAGGCGACCGGGAAAAATGTCTTGAAGCCGGGGCTACAGATTATATTCCTAAACCAATAGACAGCCAGGAATTTATCCAGAAAGTTAAGCACTATACTGAATATAAAGTAAGCAGCAAATAATAGATCCCCTGCCCTAAATATTTACTTTTCTAAGTCTTTAAAGCTGACTAATTTTGTAATCAATTATTAGAAATTAAAAAATGATAAGCGAAACAGTGCGAGTACGATTTGCTCCCAGTCCAACCGGGTATCTTCATATTGGCGGATTAAGGACGGCATTATATAATTATCTTTTTGCAAGACACAATAAGGGTAGTTTTGTTTTACGTATTGAAGATACTGACCGAAACAGATTTGTTGAGGGTGCAGTTGAAAGTCTCATTTCTACTTTAAACTGGATTGGCCTTAACTACGATGAGGGACCTGAAGCAAAGGGAGATTTTGGACCTTACCAGCAATCCAAAAGATTAGATATTTACAAAAAATTTGCTGATGAACTATTAGAAAAAGGTAAAGCGTACAAGTGTTTTTGCACTCCGGAAAGATTGCAGCAACTCCGGGAAGAACAGCAAAAGCAGAAACTTCCGCAGTCAAAGTATGATAAGCATTGTCTGGGTCTTTCACAGGATGAAATTATTAAAAAGTGCGATTCAGGTATTCCTTTTGTAATACGCTTAAATGTGCCTGATAATCAAAAAGTTATTTTTGACGATGTTATAAGGGAAAGAGTTGAGTTTGACACTTCAAACATTGACGACCAGGTTTTAATTAAGAGTGATGGATACCCTACTTATCATCTGGCAAATGTGGTTGATGACCATCTTATGAGGATAACTCATGTTATTCGCGGTGAGGAGTGGTTATCGTCAACCCCTAAACATATTTTACTTTATGATTTTTTTAATTGGGAAAAACCTGTTTTTGCTCATTTGCCCTTATTACTTAATCCGGATCGTTCAAAACTTAGCAAGCGTCAGGGCGATGTAGCTGTCGAAGATTATCAATCTAAAGGTTATCTTAAAGAAGCTCTAATAAACTTTGTTGCTTTACTTGGGTGGAATGCTGGTGATGATAAAGAATTTTATTACATCGAAGAACTTATTGAAAAATTTTCTCTGGAAAGAGTTAATAAAGCCGGCGCCGTTTTCGATTTACAAAAATTAAACTGGCTAAATGCTGAGCATCTACGTGCAATGCCGGATTATGAGATTCTCGAATTATTAAAACAGGAGATTCAAAAGTCAAGTTTGCCTACGGCGGAAAAAAGTCAAAACTATTCTGATGAGTATCTGCTTCAGGTAATTGAAGCAATGAAGGAGCGAGTTTCTTTTATTTATGAATTTATAGTAAACGCTCCCTACTTTTTTAAAGCACCGGATAATTATGAAGAAGAAATATTTAAAAAAAGATGGACATCAGAATCTCCTGAAATATTAAATGATTTATCTGCAGCATATTCACTTTTAGATAAGCCTACAAAAGAGGATTATGAATCCGAATTGAAAAAACTAGCTGAGTCAAAACAAATCGGAGTAGGAAAAATTATTCATCCATTGAGATTAGCAGTTTCAGGAATGGGCAACGGTCCGGGAGTTTATGATATTGTTAAAATTATTGGAAAAGAAGAAACAATTAATCGTATTAAAACAGCAATAGAAAAATTAAAATGAATTTTATGAGCGAAAACATTAACGAAGTAAATAACGAAAATAAACAAGCCTCTAAAAATTTTATTGACGAAATTATTGATGAGGATCTGAAAACTAATAAATACAACGGAAGAGTTCACACACGCTTCCCTCCTGAACCGAATGGTTATCTTCACATTGGTCACGCTAAATCTATTTGCTTGAACTTTGGTCTTGCTCAAAAATATAACGGCAGTTGCAATCTAAGGTTTGATGATACAAATCCTACCAAGGAAGAACAGGAATATGTTGACTCAATTATTGAAGACATTAAGTGGCTCGGTTTTGAATGGGATAATGAGGTACTTTATGCATCAGATTATTTTCAACAACTGTATGAATATGCGATCAGATTAATTAAAAAAGGTAAGGCATATGTTGACTCACAATCAGCTGAAGAAATAAAGGATACAAGAGGAACCCCAACTGAAGGAGGAAAAGAAAGTCCTTTCAGAAACAGATCTGTTGAAGAAAATCTTAAACTGTTTGAAAAAATGAAAGCAGGTGAGTTTAAAGATGGGGAACTTGTACTTAGAGCAAAAATTGATATGTCTTCACCTAATATGAATATGCGCGATCCTATTATGTTCAGGATTCGTCATGCATCTCATCACCGCACCGGTGATAAATGGTGCATCTACCCGATGTACGATTGGGCTCACGGACAATCGGATTCTATTGAAGGAATAACGCATTCAATTTGTACACTTGAATTCGAAAATCATCGTCCGTTATACAACTGGTTTATAGATGAACTTGAGATATACCATCCTCAGCAGATTGAATTCGCAAGACTAAATCTTTCCTATACAGTTTTGAGTAAGAGAAAATTATTACAATTAGTTGAAGAAAAAACAGTAAGTGGTTGGGACGACCCAAGAATGCCGACTATTTCTGGATTCCGGAGAAGAGGTTATACTCCTGAATCAATCAGAAATTTTGCTGACAGGGTTGGTGTTGCCAGAAGAGATAATGTTATAGACGTTTCACTTCTCGAATTCAGTATTCGAGAAGACCTCAATAAAAGAGCTAAGCGTGTAATGGCTGTGCTTAATCCAATTAAATTAGTTTTAACTAACTACCCGGATGCACAGATTGAAGAACTGGAAGCCGTAAACAATCCGGAAGACCCTTCAATGGGATCTAGAATGATACCTTTTTCTAAAGAACTTTTTATTGAACGCGACGACTTTATGGAAAATCCTTCTAAGAAATTCTTCAGGCTTTCTCCCGGTAATGAAGTCAGACTAAGATATGCATACATTATTAAATGTGAAGAAGTAATAAAAGATGATGATGGAAACATGATTGAGTTAAGATGCACTTATGATCCTGAAACCAGAAGCGGAACAGGAACAAGCAGCAAAAAAGTTAAAGGTACTATTCACTGGGTTTCAGCTAAACAGGCAATTAATGCTGAAGTAAGATTATATGACAGATTGTTTAACCATTCTGATCCGGATGGCGACAAAGAAGTAGACTTCAAATCCCATCTAAATCCTGCATCATTAGAAGTGGTGACAAATTGCAAATTAGAACCAGGATTAGTAAATGCTTCTGCGGGTGATAAATTTCAGTTTGAAAGATTAGGATATTTCTGTGTAGACATAAAAGACTCGAAAGAAGGTAATCTTGTTTTTAACAGAACGGTGACTTTAAAAGATTCCTGGGCAAAAATTCAGAAGTTAGATAAAAGTTAATCTTTAAGATTAAACTTTTGCACCGATCTTATAAATTTTAAGCAGTTGTAAGAAGTATTCTATTTTATCCCTGTCTAAAAGATTCGGAATTTTTTTAACATCACTGTAAATTTTAGTTATTCCGGTAAACTCGCCAAGGCTATTAACAAACATTTGAATGACTTTGCCATCATCTTCAATTTCATAGTGACCGTCATAACCGATGTAAGTTTTACTCATAATGTAATCCTTTATTACAATTAATCGAATCTCAATTCTTCCGGTTTCTTAATCATTTCTATATCCAGATAAGAAATTTCAGGTATATGATGTTCCTCTAAAATATCTTCAATTTCTTCTTCTGAATAATCATCAACATCCTCCCAGTTCGGCTGCAAAATAAAAACGTCATGTAACTTTGTACGTTTTTGGTTTTTCTTTTTTCTATCTGACTTCATGTTTACACCTTTCCTTGTTTAAATATGAATTACAACAGGCGTGCCAAAGATTAAAAGTGTGAGGAGAGGTGAAAAAGTAACGCTGTCAGGATTGAATATTTAGAATTATATTCAAATGTAGATTATTGCTCAGAGTGAAACATTTTTTTGCTTAGAGAACTGAAGTTTTTTATGTTTGTCACACGTTTTGGGGTTTTCTATAAATAAATTGAAATTAATTGTTGCAGTTATGTGAAGTCGTTTGGGTAGGTAGATTTAGAGATGGTGTTGAGAATCTTATAAAAAATGCCGAAGTGGCGGAATTGGTAGACGCGCTGGACTCAAAATCCAGTATGGCTCACCCCATGTGCCGGTTCGAGTCCGGCCTTCGGTACTAAAAAACGAATGAGGACAATGCTCTCATTCGTTTTTCTTTAAATAGACTTACTTCTATTAAGATTTGAGAAGAGCAAGCTGAAAAAAACTAAGCTTCTTTATTGTACTCTTCAACAGCCATTTTTTCCAATGACTCTTTCATTTCTTTTGTAAGAATAACTCTGTCATAAAATTTTCCATCCTTCCCCTTTTCATCAGGAGAAGAAACGAATAATCCATTAGATCCATTTATCAATTTGAATCCCTTAATTATAATCCCTTCCGATGTTTCTACATCAAAGAAGGCTGCTGTTTTACTACTTGAGTTCTCAAGCTTGTTCATTCGATAGATTTTCATCTATACCTCCGATATTTTTGTTATTAGTTAGTTTGAACGACCCATAAATATCTATTTGACAGGATAATTGAAGGGATTACACCTCCAGTTAGCTATCATTTATTAATGTTTTAGATTAAGATAAAAAACATCAGGCTTAAGTCAAATCTATTAATCAATATTTTTTATTTTTTTATTATAATTTTAAGAAAAACACCGTTTAAATTTGTTACAACTGAATATTAATGCTGATCAAAAAGTATTTCAGTTAATATTTTAAAGTGCTATGTTTGTGCTAAATTTTTTTAATATGAGTGCTAATTACAAAAATATAATCGCAATAATAATTGTTAGCTCAACAATCGGTTTTATATATAATTCATTAAATCCTAAAGGCATACCACTAATAAAGGAAAAGCGTATTCTGATATTTGAAGAAGAACAGTCAGAAATTACGGATTCTGATTTAACTGATACTCCCGTTACAGAAAGGAATGAAATTGAAGAGCAAATTATCGCTCCAAGTGAGGGAAATATCATTAAAGAAGAAATTCCTAATGCCGTCAGGGAATTTACGAAGCCCGTTGCTATTCGATTATCAAGAGCTTACCAATTATATAATCAGGGAGTAATATTTATTGACTCCCGCTCTAAAGAGGAATATGCTGACGGACACATAAAAGGAGCCATTAACATTCCTTTTTATGAATCCGAAAAGTATGAGGATGTTTTAAATAAGATAGATAAGAACGAAATTATTGTTACTTATTGTAGCGGCGAAGATTGTGACACAAGTATTCTGCACGGTGATGAATTGTTTGAGAAAGGTTATAAAAGAGTTTATATATTCCATGGCGGCTGGGATGATTGGCTGGAAACCGGATATCCTGTAGAATCAAAATTATAATTCCTTATAGATGAAAAAATTATTATTGAACAGCTATTTATTATTTTTCTTTAGAATTGCACTCGGATTTCTATTCATTTATGCGGGAGCTGAAAAGATTTCTGACCCGGCAGGATTTTCATTATCTATTTCAAACTATAAATTACTTCCGATTTATATGATAAATTTCTTTGCCATTTCAATGCCCTGGATTGAAATAGTCGCAGGTATTCTGCTTGTTTTTGGAATAGCCGTAAAAGAAAATGCTTTTATCTTAAATACAATGCTGATTGTTTTTATTTTTGCAATCAGTATCAGTTTAGCAAGAGGTCTTAGTATTGACTGCGGATGTTTCGGTAAGGGAAATCAGATAGGCATTCAAAAACTTATTGAAAACTCTTTGATGTTTTTTGCAGGAGTTCTGCTTATCATGTTTGATTCAAAAATATTAGCTCTAAAAAATAATCATTCAGAATGATTTTTAGAGATCATATTGACTGTATCTCTTAAAACTCCAAGTGATCGCTGACTTAACAAATCAATTTTTATCAAACCTAAATCCTCAATCGAATACATATCGGGTTGAGTAATAATCAATCCAAGCCCTTTATTCTTTGCATACTCAAGCGCACAATAGTCTGTAACTTTGGAGGGAGTTATTACAATTCCGCCCGGATGAATACTAAGGTGACGCGGAAAATTAGCCAATCTGGTTGCATACCGAACAATACTTTTCCACGGTTCAATATTGAAATTAATATTTTTAGCTTCCGGAAAAATATTTGCAACTTCGGGAAGATTGGAAGCATCTGTCCACGGGATGAATTTAGAATATTTTGAAATTTCTCTGTCAGATATCCCAAATGCCTTCGCAGTTTCTCGGAAAGCTGATCTTGCTTTAAAAGTAACATGAGTTGAAATCATAGCTACACGTTCATAACCGTATCTTTCAAAAACAAAACGAACAATTTCATCCCGTTCCTTCCAGGAAAAATCGATATCAACATCCGGAGGACTGCTTCTGGCTTTATTCAGAAATCTTTCGAAGTATAAATTATGTTTGATAGGATCGACCTGGGTTAAATCCAGCAGATATGCTACAAGACTGTTTGCGGCGGAACCTCTTCCAATGGTCATCATTCCCCTTCTCTTTGCTTCCTTAACAATTTCCCACACAATTAGGAAATAATCATTAAAACTGAGTTCATCTATGACACTCAACTCATAATCAAGTCTCTTCAAAATTTTATCAGTTATTTTGTCATATTTTTTATGCAGTCCATCATAACTTAGTTTGGCTAAATAATTTCTTGCTGACTCATTTACCGGAAGCGGAAATTCAGGATACTTATACTCACCGATTTTAAGATCAACATTACATTTGGAAGCTATATAATCCGAGTTGCTTAGAGCATCCGGAATTGATCTGTAAAGTCTGTTTAATAATTCCGGATCTTTGAAGTAATACTCTTGATCTGCGAAATCCTGATCTTCTAAGTCATCTACAGTTTTATTAAGATCAATTGCTCTTAAAAGTTTATGCAATTCATAATCTTCTTCAGTTAAGAAATATACGGGATTGGTGGCAACGTAATTAATTCCATAATCAATACAATAATTATAAATTTCTCTTGTCTTCTTTTTCTGACTTTTTGTTGAAATGATTTCAGCAAATAAGTTTTTATGAATGCTTATGCTCTTAAGTAGCTCAAGAGAGTGAGTAATGGTGAAAATATTTTTTTTATATTCATTAAGAATTTTTATCAGTGAAAAATCATCATTCACTTTCCGCATCGTAATTATTTTACACAGTTCATTGTAACCCGCTATATTTTTTGCAAGCAGAACAGCATAAGTATTATCATTCTGAGGATCAGTAATTAAGGCACCTAAAATGGGTTTTACATTTTCTTCTTTGGCTTTTTTATAGAATGGAATCAATCCATACATTCCATTTGTATCGGTGAGTGCAATTGAAGTGAGATTGAATTTCTTTGCCGTCTGGATTAAATCATCCGGTTTAACTGTGCCGTATAATAGGCTATAATGGGAGTGTACATTTATTGGTACCATAACAACGGCAGGAATTTATGCAATTAAAATGAAAAGTTAAATAAAAGAAATCCGTTTTAATGCTCTAATGCTTTATCAGCTATATCTTTCCGGTAGTAAATTCCATCAAAATGGATTTTACTGATAGCACTGTAGGCTTTTTTCTTTGCAGCTTTCAGGTCACCGACTTCTGAAATTGCAGTAACACCAAGAACTCTTCCGCCATCGGTAAAGATTTGCGCACCTATTTGTTTTGTACCAGCGTGAAAAATTACGATGTCTTCGGTGATGTTTTCAATGCCGGTAATTTCAATACCTTTTCGGTAAACATCCGGGTAACCTTCTGATGCAGCTACAACGCATACGGAAGCTGCACTTGAAAAGCTCACCGAAGATTTATCCAATTTGCCGGATGCAGCAGAGTATAATAATTTGAGAAAATCACCATCAATTAGTGGAAGAACCGCCTGAGTTTCCGGATCACCGAATCTACAATTAAACTCTACTACATTAACATTATTATCTTTTATCATGAGACCGGCATAAAGACAACCAATAAAGTTTTTTCCTTCAATTTTCAATTGATTTAGGGTAGGTTTTATAATCTTTTCTGCAACTATATTAAGAATTTCTGCATTAACAATCGGTGCCGGAGAATAAGCGCCCATACCTCCGGTATTTTTTCCTGTATCTCCATCACCTATTCTTTTATGATCCTGAGATGATGGAAGAAGTAAAAAATCCTTTCCGTCAGTTACAGCAAAAATTGATGCTTCCTCGCCAACCAGGAAATCTTCAATAATTAATTTACTTCCTGATTCACCAAAAACTCTATCTACAAAAATCTGAATAAGTGCCTCGCCGGCTTGTTCAAATTTTTCACAAATAATAACGCCCTTACCTGCAGCTAATCCATCAGCTTTGATAACGACCGGATAGTTAACTGTTTTCAAATAATCCGAAGCTGCTTCAAATTGACCGGAATCAAATTCTTTGTATCCTGCAGTAGGAACACCTGCCTTAAACATAATATCTTTTGCAAAAGATTTGCTTGCTTCAATCATCGCCGCGTCTGAGTCAGGTCCAAAAACTTTAAACCCTGATTTCCGCAGCAAGTCAGAAAGCCCATCTACAAGGGGTTGTTCGGGACCAATTACAATAAGATCGATAGATTTTTCTTTGCAGAATTTAATAACTTCATCATGATCTGAAATATTTATGCTTACGTTTTCGCTTACTGAAGATGTTCCCGGATTGCCCGGCATACAGTAGAGTTTTTTTAGTGATTTGCTCCTGCTTATTATCCAGGCAATCGTATGTTCTCTGCCGCCAGCTCCAATAACTAAAACAGTATACATTATATTGGTCTCAATTTTTGTTGAAATTGTTTTGATAACATTTCAGTTAAATAATCTCGTCTGTATTTCTCAAGTATTGTTTCTTCGGGTTTTGGAAGCTGATTCTTTTTATATAGCTCATATACTGTTAATAAAGTCTGCTTTATATCAGAAATATTATCAGGTTCACAAATAAATCCTGCACCATACTCTTCAACAGCCATCTTTGCTGCGCCATCCGGAACGCATGCAATAACTGGTTTTTGAGCTCCGACATATTCATACACCTTGCCCGGCAGAATAGCATCAATATTCTTTAATCTATCAACCATAAACCACAGCACATCGGCAGATTTTATTTTTGCAATTGAATCGTCATGATTTACATATCCAAAATCCTTCACAAACTCCTGAAGATTCAGTTTTCGCACAAGTTTCCTGTTTTCTTTTCCAAGGTAACCAACAAAATGCAATTCAATTTCTACTGCAATATCTGGTCTTTCTACTGATAAATCTTTAAAAGCTTTTAAGAAATACTTTGGAGTATTGTAAGCCATAAATATTCCGGAATACATAATTACCAGTTTATTTTTCGGTTTTGGATTCGCAGGAATTCTTTCAAAGTCCTCAGGATCAAAACCGTGAGATAGAATTACAATATCATCAAATGAAAGAAATGGAAAATCTTTTAAAAGTTTTTCTTTGATCCTTCTGTTTGTTACAAGAACTCTGTCAACAGCTTTAAGTGCATTGTATTCTTCCTTTTTGTGCAGGTGCTTATGAACCGGAGTAGGATAGAATGAAAAATAACTTTCATACCAAAGATCGCGGTAATCTACAAATATTGGAATATCACTTTTCTTTCTGATTTGAGATACATAACTAAAAGCTGAGAACGGAGGACAAGTGATAAAAATTGCATCAAAATGTTCATTCAAAATTATTTCTTCAACTTTTTTATAAGCTTTTTTAGACCAGGAAATTTTATTATCAGGTATGAAAATAGTTTGACTGATCCTGTTTAAAATTTTCCTAATAAACTCCGTTGGCAGTTTTATAGTACCAAACTTAGCAAGCATAGCATTTGGTTCTTTTCCGCCAATTCTAATAACCTGTATGTTAAGATCATCGAGTTCTTTTGTTAAAGAAACATCGTGAGCAAAATATCCTACTTCACCAGTTGTAATAACAGTCGGCTGCCAGTTAAAATTTTTTAAGTATTTAACAAACTTAAGAGTCCTTTGAACTCCGCTTAAGCCCATTGGCGGGAAATAGTACGCAATAACAAGAACTTTAAACATAAAAAAATTTTATTTCTGTAAATGATAGTTAGGAGATTCTTGCGTAATTATAACATCGTGAGGATGACTCTCCTTTAAACCTGCCAAAGTTATTTTAACAAACTTACCGTACTTCTTTAGTGATTTTATATCTTTTGTACCGCAATAACCCATTGCCGATCTTAAGCCACCCACCAATTGATAGATAGTATCTTCAAGCGGACCTTTATATGGTACACGACCTTCTACGCCTTCCGGAACTAATTTCTTGAGGTCATCTTCGGCATCCTGAAAATATCTGTCTTTACTTCCTTTTTTCATGGCGCTAATTGAACCCATACCACGGTACAATTTAAAGCTTCTGCCTTCATAAAGAATTTTTTCTCCGGGACTTTCATCAACTCCGGCGAACATACCGCCAATCATAATTGAATCTGCTCCGGCAGCAATAGCTTTAGGAATATCACCTGTTTGTTTAACCCCGCCATCAGCAATAATGGGTATTCCCCTTTTTTTAGCAGCTCTGTAGGCCTCTGAAATTGCTGTAATCTGTGGAACGCCTACACCTGCTACAACCCTTGTTGTGCATATAGAGCCCGGTCCGATTCCTACTTTTATGGCATCAATCTTACAATTTATAAGCTCAGATGTTCCCTCATAAGTCCCTATATTGCCTGCAATTAACTGAATATACTTAAATTTATTTCTTATTTCTTTGATAGCTTTAATAACCCCCATTGAATGACCGTGTGCAGTATCAATAACAATTGCATCTGCACCTGCAAGATTAAGCGCTTCAACCCTATCAATTGAGTCAGTCGTGATCCCGATTGCTGCTCCCACTCTTAGTCTGCCGTGCTCATCTTTACAAGCATTAGGATGCTTTTTCTTTTTCATAATATCTTTGAAGGTAATAAGACCTTTGAGTTTTCCGTTCTTATCTACAACCGGAAGTTTTTCAATTTTATGGCGCTGCAGAATTTTTTCTGCTTTTTCTAATGTGGTGCCTAGCGGAGCTGTAATAAGATTCTCTTTTGTCATCAAATCAGAAACTTTCAGACGCTTATTGGGTTCAAATCTTAAATCTCTGTTGGTTAATATTCCTACAAGTTTATCATTATCATCAATAATAGGAATTCCTGATACCCTGTAATTCTTCATCAGACCTAGTGCATCGCCAATTGTTTTGTTTGGTGTGAGTGTGATAGGATTTCTTATCATGCCACTTTCAGATCTTTTTACTTTATCAACCTCACCGCATTGTTCTTCAATAGAAAGATTTTTATGAAGAATTCCTATACCACCCTCCCTCGCGATTGCTATAGCCATTGCTGATTCTGTTACGGTATCCATTGCTGCGGAGAGAAGAGGAATATTCAATTTTATGTCGGGAGTAAGATAAGTGGAAATATCAACTTCCCTAGGAAGAACGTGAGATTTACCAGGTATTAAAAGAATATCGTCAAAGGTTATTCCATCAAATAATTTATTTTCTTCAATCATGTTATACCAACATATTTAATATAAAAAAGACCACCCGAAAGTGGTCTGTTAATTTAATCAAATGCAGGGAAACCTGTTATGTCCTCACCCAAAATAAGGGTGTGCATCTCGTGAGTTCCTTCGTAGGTTTTTACTGATTCCAGGTTAGCAGCGTGACGCATCACCGGATATTCATCTAATATTCCATTTGCACCAAGTATTTCACGTGACATTCTGGCTATATTCAAAGCTATCTCACAGTTATTCCTCTTGGCCATTGATACCTGTGTAAACTTAAGAGTGTTATTATCTTTCATTCTTCCAAGCTGGAGATTAATTAATTGAGCTTTCGTTATCTCGGTAAGCATATAAACCAGTTTCTCCTGCGTCATCTGGTAGGCAGCAATAGGTTTACTGAATTGAACACGTGATTTTGCATAGTTTAAGGCTGAATCGTAGCAAGCCATCATAGAACCTACCACGCCCCAGGCTATTCCATACCTTGCCTGATTCAAACACATTAATGGATTTTTTAAGCCCTTGGTTTCAGGCAATAAATTAGCTTCCGGTATTTCCACATTATCAAAAATTAACTCCGACGTAACAGAGGCGCGCAGTGAGTGTTTTCCTTTCATCTCCGGAGCAGTAAATCCTTTTGTACCTTTTTCTACAAGAAATCCTTTTACCACACCATCAAGTTTTGCCCATACAACTGCAACATCTGCAATGGTGCCATTTGTTATCCACATCTTAGCACCGTTGATTAAGTAACCGCCGCTTATTTTTTCAGCCTTTGTTACCATACCACCGGGATTTGAACCATAATCAGGTTCGGTGAGTCCGAAGCAACCGATTTTTTCAGCTTTGGCTAATATAGGAAGCCAATGATCTTTTTGTTCTTCACTGCCGAAGGCAAAAATTGGATACATAACTAAAGCACTTTGCACAGAGGCAAATGACCTGACGCCACTATCTCCTCTTTCAAGTTCCTGCATTATCAAACCATATGCAACATTGTTTAATTCTGCACATCCGTATTTCTGTGGGAATGTTGGTCCGAATAAGCCCAGCTCAGCCATCTTAGGAACTAACTGCATTGGAAATTGAGCTTCCCTGTTATACTTTTCAATTATAGGGATAATTTCATCTGAAACGAATTCACGAACTGATTCGCGAACCATCTTTTCATCATCTGAAAGAACTGAATCTATATTGTAGTAATCAACACCTGAAAATTTATTCATCAATACTCCATTATTTATAATTTATTTACAAAAATTATTAAAAGAAGGTCTGATAAGCAATCAGAACCTGATAATAGCTAAGAAATCTGTTTAGCCTTGCATGATAGTTCAGAAAGCTACATCTTTGCAGCCATATTATGAATCATTTTAACAAAAAATATAAGAATCCGGCTGCTCTGGTTATTCTTGCTGGATATTTTTTCTTATTTGGATTTAATATTCTTCATTATCACAAGTATAATGTAATACTGGACTATTCAAAGAGTATTGTTAACACAAATGAACAAAATACCAATGCAGGCCATTTTGTAAATATCGACTTTCAGTGTCCGGTTCATAATATCTATACATCATTACACAATGTTCTGATAAATAGTTCCGTCGCTGAATCTATTTCGCTGCACACTATTGAGTTCTTTAACTTAAAATCTCAACATTTTCATTTTCAAAAAGAGTTATTCCTCTCAAACGCACTAAGAGCACCCCCTGCCTTATTTTCTTAATATTCAGTTTAATTAAATATTTATTATAAAACTTTATTTAGGAGAATAAAGCCATGCGTAATATTATATCAACGCTTACTGTTCTTTTTTTATTGTTGTTTATTTTAGTTAGTTGTTCAGAGGACCCCGTAACACCGCAGGAAGATCATTTTGAAGCTGAAGGTATTGTATTTCTCCAGTCAGGAATTAAGATAGCCGAAATATTCAGAGGTGTAACCACTGATACTTTATTTGCCCCTGAAGGAGCGCTATCAGCAGGAATTGATGTTAAATTTTATAACTCCAATAAGGAAATGATCGATGCTCCAGACCCTGCTGAACAAAGCTTTGCCTGGCAAATTGATAATCCGGCTTTGGTGGAAGTTTGGCAGCATCCGGGTGAAGAAGGAGGATACGAATTTCATCTCCGGGGTTTAGCTGATGGTACCACTCAAATTGAGTTTTTTATAATGCACGAGGGACATGCTGACTTCCGTTCCGGAAAAATGACTGTTCTTGTTGAGCATGATACAACAGCTCACGGTGAACCAGTAGGATTAAAGCTATATGATGAAGATACCGGAACTTTGCTTGTAACTGTAAAAGAAGATGGATCTGTAGTAGGAACTTTAATTGTTGCTGCCGGCCAAACTACAGATCATATTGAAGTTAAGTTCTTTGATGCAAATAATATGGAGTTTCAGCCAGATGCTGCAGATCACTCTATAAATGTTATTTCAGCTAATACCGGTATTGCATTAATTACAGGTATAGATCCAGCTGAACCTTATGCATTCAAAGTACAGGGTGTAACTGCGGGCAGTACAACTTTTAGTTTTGAACTTCTTCATAATTCTATGGTTGAAGAAACATTTTCTAACATTCCTGTAATTGTTCAATAAGCAGATTAAAATTGAAAATATATTCTTCTTTAAAGGGTCACTCCCACAAAATGGGAGTGATCTTGTTGTATTTAATTATGTATTCAACATCAATTTATTCTTCCGGAATGAAGAGTGGTCTTTCTGGTTTTGTGATAGATTCAGAAACTTCCAAACCAGTTGCAAATGCTGTAATACAAATTCTAGGTTCAGATATTTATGCAACTTCAAAAGAGAATGGTTCTTTTCAGTTTATAAAACTGGAGGAAAAACAATATCAAATTAAGGTAACACATATATCGTACCAGGAAAAACTATTTCAGGTTGATCTTGCTCAGCACAGGACACAAAATCTTATAGTTTATTTACTGCCTCGAGCCATAAACCTATCCCCTGTTATTATAACCGGTGAATCTAAACCAACTTTATTTGATGAAATAAATGAACTTTCAAATGTATTAAAGGGTAAGGAACTGCAGAGGGACCTGAGTTTAACACTTGCATCAACTTTAAGAAATGAAACCGGTTTAGCAATCCGCTCAATGGGACCGGCACCGGCACGACCAGTAGTAAGAGGCTTAGGACAAAACCGTGTATTGATCAGCGAAGATGGAATTACGTCTTCAGATCTTTCAGCAACTTCTCCGGACCATGCTGTTTCTCTCGAGCCTTTTACAGTCGAACGAATTGAAGTTATAAGAGGGCCAAAAGTCCTTCTTCAAACTCCAACTACAATTGGTGGTGTCGTAAATATTATAAGAAAAGAAATTCCCGATGAAATACACAACCAGATTCATGCAAGTATTGGTGGATATGGTGAGTCTGCCAACAAAGGATATTTAGGATCCGTTTTGACTGAAATACCTTTTGCTCCATTCTCTTTCAAAATGGAACTAAGCAGACGGGAAACTTCTGACCTGATGACACCGGTTGGTAAGCTAAATAATTCATACTCAGAAAATTTAAATTATAGTATCGGGTCAAGCTTTATAAAAAATTGGGGATTAATCGGTGCATCATTCAGAAATTTTGAACTTGAATACGGAGTGCCAGGCGGTTTTGTCGGAGCTCATCCAAACGGAGTTGATATTCAGCTTTACAGAAGGCAATTAAATCTGAAATCTAAAATTGAGTTTAATAATGATTACATTAAAGAGCTTGAATCTAATTACAGCTATGTTTTATACCGTCATAAAGAATTCGAAAACAGCGGAAGAATTGGATCTGAATTTAAAATTCAGACTCATCTGGCAAAATTAAATCTCAATCATAACAGCTATGGGTTATTAAACAATGGTACTGTCGGGATATCTTTTGAGTTGAGAGAGTATGAAGTTGGCGGATTCGTATTTAATCCACCATCCAATTCCCTTAATCTTTCAGCATATTTATTCGAAACTTTTAACTATGACCGATTTCATTTTGAATTAGGAACAAGGTATAACTTTGACTTAATAAAACCATTAAAAGAAAAACCCGATGCAAAAATTGGATACATAAGAAAAAGAGTTTTCAACACCTATTCTTTTTCCATTTCTTCGCTTTATGAATTATCTGATATAGTTTTTGCCGGAATTAACTTAAGCAAATCTTCCCGTGTTCCAACAATTGAGGAGTTGTTTTCTGAAGGACCTCATCTAGCTGCCTATTCTTATGAAATTGGCAATCCAGAATTAAAAGCAGAGACCGGTTTCGGAAGTGAATTTTTTATTTATCACAAATTTGAAAAACTATTTTTTAACATTAACTTCTTTTATAATAATCTTGATAACTATATAATTCCACGAAACACAGGTGAAATAAATTTTGCAACTTTCCTCCCGGTTTATGCTTCCGAGGGTGTGGGAGCTGAATTCTACGGCATGGAAAATCAGGTTGACTGGAAAATATGCCGATATTTTACATTTATCAATTCGCTAAGCTTCACACGCGGAATTTTCAAATCAGGTGCATCTTTGCCTCAAATTCCACCAATAAAAGGTAAGGTTGAAATACGTTATAATACCGATAATTTTATAATTGGATTAAGCACAGAATGGGCTGGTAATCAGGATAAAGTGGATAAATTTGAAGAACCTACTTCCGGTTATGTGATTCTTAGTAATTTTTATCAGTACAATTTTCAGATTGGTCATATGATTCATTCAATAGCATTGAGTATTGATAATGTATTAAATAAAGAATATAGAAACCATCTTTCCAGAGTCAAATCAATTTTACCCGAGGCAGGTCGGAATTTTAGATTATCGTACAGAATGTTCATCTAATCTTTGATTTAGATAGTGTAAGAATTATATTTGCCACGTTAATTTTTAAGTAAAAATCTACCCGGAGAGGTGGGTGAGTGGCTGAAACCAACGGTTTGCTAAACCGTCGTAGGGGTTAAACTCTACCGCGAGTTCGAATCTCGCCCTCTCCGCATTAAAGTCCCTGATTTTTTAGGTACTTTTTTTTAACTCAATTAGTTGCTGATCCAGAATTGTCGGTTTGCTAAACCGTCTTAGGGGTTAAACTCTACCGCGAGTTCTTCCATCGGAATCCCTTAGGGAGAATCCCTCCCGCTCCGCTCATTTTAGTCCCTGAATATTTTTCAGGGACTTTTTATTAATTAATAGTCTAGAAGCTGATACTGATTATCCGATTGTAATAACCACGCACTAAAATTTTATATTTAAAGTTTTTGTTTACTTAAATTGGTGTTGATGTTTTTAGCCTCATCAGTTAACCTGTTTTCTTAATTCATTTCAATCAATATCATCCTGCTAAATCAAATTTATTACTATTATTTTTACAATTTTTGTTTGATTTTTGCTAATAATTTCAAACAGGAAATTTGATTTTATATATTGCAAAAGAAATTATTTACTAAAAGGAGTGAAATATGCGCTTATTATCTATTGCTATTTTATTTTTAATCAGCACTTCTTCAATTTTTACTCAGCAACTTCAAACCAAATACGAAACAAAACCAGATTGGATAGATGAATTTCCCGATGGCTGTACAACAATTACAGTTGGAAAGTTAGCCAGTTATGATGGAAGCGTAATGACATCACATACTGATGATAGTCATCGAACAAGAAGTGAATTTGATATTATGCCTCCAATGTCTTTTGAACCAAATGCTAAAGTAATGATGTACAAACGGGTCCCTGATAATTCAAAGAAAATGCCTGCTTATAAATTCGAACCTACCGGAGAAATCCCTCAGGTTGAATCTACCTATGGTTATATAAATACAGCTTATCCCTGCATCAACACCGAACAGCTTGCTATTGGTGAATCTACATTTGGAGGAAAAGAGGAATTGAAATCGGATAAAGGTTTAATCGATTGCACTCAATTAGTAAGACTTATGGTTGAAAGAACTAAAACTGCACGTGAAGCAATAGAAATGGCCGGTAACCTTTTAGAAAAATATGGATGGAACGATGATGGTGAATGTTTAACAATTGCAGATCCTAATGAAGTCTGGATGTTTGAAGTTGTTGGTCCGGGAAAAGATAAAGTCGGAGCAGTTTGGGCTGCACAACGTGTACCGGATGATAATATTTCTGTTAATGCAAATGCCAGCAGGATAAGAAAAATTGATACTAATGATCCTGACCACTTTATGTTCTCAAAAAATGTTTTTGAAGTAGCCAGGGAAAACGGATTGTGGAATCCCGATGAGGGTGAGTTTGAATTCTGTTATGCATATGCTGATAGAAATTCTTTAGCTGCCAGAAGAAGAGAATGGCGGGTTTTCGATCTTGCGGCACCATCCTTAAAACTGGACGCCAATTCAGAAAATTATCCTTTTTCTGTTAAACCGGATAGTTTGATTACTTTAGAAAAAATGGTTGAGATTTTTTCAGACTACTATGAGGGTACCGAATTTGATATGACAAAAAATCTTACTGTTACTGATGACAGTGGCAGAACTATTATCTCGCCATTAGCAAATCCACAAATGCCATACGATATGAACAAACTTCTGAAAATTAATGGTGGTTGGGGCTGGCGCGGTGAAAGGACTATTGCACGCTGGTATACTATGTATGCAACCATAATTCAATGCAGAAGCTGGCTTCCTAATGAAGTTGGGGGTGTTGTGTGGTTAGCATGGGATAATGTTGCCTCTTCTATTTATACTCCTATTTATAACAGCATTACACGGGTTCCTGAAAGCTGTTCAACTCCGGGCAGAGAAAATGGATATACACGAAATTCTGCCTGGTGGGCATTTAATGTTTTAGGAACTTTATCTGCCCAACGCTGGGGCGATATGAGGCACGACGTACGTGCAGTATGGGATCCATGGCAAGCTGAACTATTTAAAAATCAAAAAGCTTTTGAAAATGAAGCTGCTAAATTATTACAAACCGATAGAGAAAAAGCAATCGAATTTCTGACTGATTATTCTTATGACTGGCAGGTAAAAGTTTTTGAGCGTGCCTGGCTGTTAACGGAAGAACTTTGGACTAAATATGATGAATTGTTTTAGCTGATGTTTCCTGATTGAGGATGGTGTAATTCAATTACTTCAATCAGAAAGCTAATCCTCCTCATCAAAATTTCTGAGCTTAATAGTATCTTTAGTTATGAGATTAAGCAGATTGATCATTTCGATCAGCTGGTCGCCCTCAACAATATTAGCTTTTCTATAAAGTGGTTTATCAGATCTACTGATCTTTCCGGTACATATAACGAACATTCTTTCGAAGCCGGCTTTTGCTGACTTTGCATTTACAAAGTCCTCCCAGTCCTGTGCAGCTACATTTTTAGCCAGGAAGCACTTTGCACGGAATTCTGCATTACTTCTTAGTCTGCCCGATCTTCCTGAAATATAAAATGCTGGTTCATCCTGTAATTCATTTACTACCAGATCCCTGTACCCAAGTCTAATGAACATTCTTTTTATTAACTCTGTAAATTCATCTACCGTGTACTTTGATAGGTTCGATTTAATAAAATTTATATTTTCCGCCTTGTTTGGTATATCCATCGAAAGATCAAAAATTATTTGCCAGTCATACTCACTAATTAATTCTGCTAATGATTCTCCGCTAAGCTCACCAAACATTTCTTTATTAGTAAGTGATTTAGCCTCAAGCATATTATAAATAATTTCGTCAAATGAATTTGCCATTAAGTAATTATTGTACACGAGCTGCGGTCCGCTGTAACTTTCTAATCCCAGATCTTCTTCGGTCTGCCAATTTGATGAGGGATTCCACCATTGATCAAAGTTAATGATATAATTAATTTTTTTGAGGTTTATTTTAAGTCTTGCTGGTTTAAGATTCGTCATAAAGATCGGGTAGTCATCACGGGTATAGAATAGATTTAACGCTCTTTTTAAGTCCTCAGGAGAAGAACCACCAACTACGCTTAAATAACGAAAATTATATTTATCAAGTATCTTTTCCAATCGCTTCAAACCCAAGGTATCGTATTGAGTAAGCAATAAAGTTTTTCTTCCGTTGCCCGATGTAATTTTTAACTGGTCAATTAAAAACTTACTCTTTGGGCTTTCGAGATTTGATGATGAAAAATTCTCTATCTGTTTTATTTTATGAATCAGCGAAAACACAGTTGATTGAAACTTAAATGGATTTAAACTTTCAATAACTTGTTTTAGTTCATCACGATTCGCAGCTAATAACTGTTGATATTCTTCCACCTGTTCAGGATCGGGTTCAAACCAGATGTTGCTGCATTTTAAAGGAGAAATTTTTTCGGAAAGATCTTCAATTGGTCGAATAAAATATTTCCAGTTCTGTCCTTCCGGCAAATAGGAATCCTGAAAATTCTTTTGATAATTTTCTGGTTTTATGTTTCCGGTCAGCAGCCAAAAATGATCAGGATAAAAACGACGAAAAAGATTTTCAATATCATTATCGGAATTAAATGAATTCAAAAACTCATCTACAATAACAAGATCATGCGATCTGTTTATAGATGCATTATCAAGCAAATTATTTAATTCATCGTAATGCTGATATGAAATTATAAGAACCGAACTTGAAGCACTATCATCAACTAATTTTTCAGTTGAGCTGAATATTGTGTAGCTAATTTCCGGTGCATAATCACTGATTCTTCCTAACAAGCCATCCTGCGATTTAACTCTTGAAGAATGCTCTGCATTGCCAAGTCTTGTGTTTTTTATTATAATTAGTGCTGATTTTATCTGGGATGTATTAAATAAAAATTTAAGCGCACCCACCATTTGCAATTGTTTATCACTGCCCGGTTCCTCGGCCATAACAGCAAAATTATTATCAGCAAGAAACTTTGCTCCCTCTTCCTGATGCGGAAGTAAATCAGGAATAACTTTTTTAGTTTTTTCCCAGGTTGCTTTTACACTTCCGGTAATTATATGCTTTAATAACTTCTTCTCCATTATGGAAGATTTTTTATTCTCAAGAGGGTTAAACGTTTTAGTTGCAACGGTGTTTGTTTGCACAAATCTTAGAACTTTTGTTGAAGTTTTCTTAAAATCCATTTTCGGAGATTTAGAAATGGATATACGAAAATCTTTTGAGAATTTTACTTCAGAAATTGTAGAAGGATGGATTCTTTCCGGTTTATAATTTATTACATGTGTTGCCAGATCATCAATACCTGGAATCATAAATCGCTTAACTTCGGGCACAGGTAAATTACTCACATCAACGATATGGTGCGTCAGATCAAATATTTTTTCATTAGTGAACTTATTATCATTTAATAGTTCAATTTCAAAAACTTCTGTTTTTATTTCTGATAGTTTATCTATTACCACAGGAGGATTTACAAGAAGATCAATGCTTTTAATTTCTGAAAAATTGAATTTAAATTTATGTTCTTTTGAAGTTGCTCCGGTTATTGTAAAGTCGTAAGGAGAAATCTGAGTAACAATCTCAATTAAAAAATTCTTCTTTACAGTTTCTTCATCAGATAGTAAAAGTTTGTTATTGAATGATAAATTCTGAGGTTTTGCAATAGTAAAAAAAACAAGAACAGCTTTCGGACGCTTCAATGACAGTTTTTCCTTTATTGGAAAAACCTTTATCTGGCTGAATTGAAATTTAGACTTATAAGTAATCGGTATTTCAAAAGCATCTAAATGGATATCTTTTGAAGACCTAAGTAATTCTGCTCCCAGCTGACCAAACTCTATATGGGTAAGTGAAGGCAGTCTTAACCATTTAGAGAATTCATAATAATCAGTATATTCAATTTTGGATACAGAAGTAGCAACCTTTTGTCTGACTTTTTTCAGCATTTCTATGATTTAGTCGTTTGTTCGCTGACTTTGAACTTGTTCACAAGCAATTCTAAGTCTTTCAAATGGCTCATCAAGGTTTCTATGTTCGGCAATTTTTTCCAGGCTTTCTTTAATTCCCTGAAGTTCAGATTCAAATTTTTTAGAAGTCTCAATAAAAAGTTTTTGAGTTCCGTCAACTTGTTTGACTTCTTCAAGTTTTGAACTGGCTCTGGATTTACCCTTTTCATCACTAGTAGCGCGGACGACCCTGATAGCCTGTTTAGCATTTGCACCTAAAAACAAAGAATCTTTGACAAGTATCAAATCGATCTGTTCATTAATTGCATTCAGAAGCGGAACTGATATTAATTCAACCAGAACGTGCTCTAGCAAAACTTCTCCATAAAGAGTTTTTTGAAAGGCAGTCGGTTTAATTGGTGCTGTCACCCTGAATTCCAGAGGTTTCGTTTCAGCATCAGTAACCAGTATGGCTCCCATTACTCCCCCGCTATCCTCAAGAGAGTATGTCTCTAAAAAAGCAATTTTACCTATTTCCATTTTGTTCTCCGATTTTTTTGATTATTAAAATTTATTTGATCAACCTTATTACTTCATAAGAAGTGCCAGAGTAAAACTTTTACTCTTCTCAAAATCATAGAAAAAAAATTTACTGCTCCCCACAAGGACTAAAGATATAAAACCTAATAATCCTGTTAATTTTTCTTAAAAATGAGGTTTTTAATTCTTTTATTCATTTGAGATTGAAGAAACTAAGTAAATTTTTCTTAAGCAAGAACAAAAATTCCGATTGAAGGAAATAAAGAGTTTTATTTTGAATCCTACTAAAAATTGTAAAAAAATTTGCAATTATTGTAATTATTACCGGAATTCAAATATTTTGTATTCTAACTGGTTTAAGAATAAATGAATTTTTCTCTTAGATTTTTGTTGTTATTGCTTGATTATTTGGGGACTAAGGTCTATTTTTAAGTAGACTTAATCTAAATAATATTTAAAATTGATGTTGACGGAATAAAAATGAAAACTGCTGCAAGTTTAAGATTTGGCGAAAAAGTAATAATAAGCGATATAGATTCTTCAAACCCATCATTCAGAAGACTATTAGAAGTTGGCTTTACCCCAGGACAGGAAATCCAACTCATTAACACTTCTGCGTTCAGTGATCCAATGGCATTTGCAGTAAGAGGTACTTTAATTGCCATCCGGAAAAATGAAGCAGAATGTATAATAGTTTCGTAGCTTGATGAACTCTCCTGTTCTAACTGAACTACCACTAATAACATTAGTAGGTCCGCCCAACTCGGGTAAAACCACTCTTTTCAATTATTTAAGTGGAAAGAAATTTAAGACTGTTAACTATCCAGGCTCCACAGTTGAGTATTCTACTGCAAAAATCTTAAGTAAGTATAATCTTCAAGCAGATCTGCTCGATTCACCGGGAATAATTAGTTTAAATCCAGGCTCCCCGGATGAAGAAGTATCGGTAAGCTCACTTTACAATCATCCCAAACTTGGCTCACCTGATCTTGTGATAGTTACAGTCGATGCCAGTCAGATAACACGCCATTTATTCCTGGCAAAACA
Source organism: Ignavibacterium sp. (assembly GCA_018335755.1). Taxonomy (GTDB): domain Bacteria; phylum Bacteroidota; class Ignavibacteria; order Ignavibacteriales; family Ignavibacteriaceae; genus JAGXRK01. The sequence continues at coordinate 218,026 of JAGXRK010000019.1, forward strand.
ACTTGTTATGTCAGGGTTCAAAATGATAATTGCTGTGACTATGGTTGATCTTCTTCACAGACGCAATTTAACAGTTTCCAGCAAAAAGTTAAGTGAAGAATTAGGTTGTGATGTTGTTTTAATTGATGGAAGAACCGGCAAAGGAATTAACGACATTATTGATCTTATAAAAAACAATATTGAATCTCTATCATCTGATGGGAGAATATTACCAACAAGAACATTTTCAGATTCGGATAAAAATGAATTGCTTGGCATTTACCACGAGTTAGAAGGAATTGAAAATAAAGTACTTGAGCCATTAAATAAGAAGAGCGGTGATGTAAATTTAGAAAAAGCTAACGCAAAACTTATTGTCTTAAATCCGACGATAAAGGAAGCAATTAATAAACCCGATGAAATTACTTTAAGAATAGATAAATTTTTATTACACCGTATCTGGGGACTGTTCTTTTTCTTCTTGATAATGGCTGCAACTTTCACTTCCATTTTCTGGATAGCTGATCCATTTATGGGTTACGTAGATGATTTTTTTGCTTTACTTGCTGAATCAGCGTCAGAATTTCTAGGTGATGGATGGGTCAGTAATTTTGTTGCAGACGGAGTCATTACGGGAACAGGGGCTGTACTTGTATTTTTACCGCAGATTTTAATGCTATTTCTCATACTCGGGTTACTTGAAGATACCGGCTACCTTGCCCGTGGTGCAATGTTAATTGACAGACCCCTTTCCAAAATTGGGCTAAATGGAAAGTCATTTGTACCAATGTTATCCGGATTTGCTTGTGCAATTCCCGCTATGATGGCTGCAAGAACAATTGCAAACAGAAAAGAAAGATTACTGACGATTTTTATCATTCCTTTAATGAGCTGCAGCGCAAGACTTCCAGTTTATGCACTTTTGATTGCCTTTTTAATACCAGGTGATAAACCCTGGATTGGCGGATTAATTCTTGCGACAATATATATATTCAGTATTGTAAGCTCGCTCATAGCTGCCGCAATTATAAATAAGTACAATAAAAGTCTTTTAAAAGCTAAAGACGACTCCTCATTTATTTTAGAACTGCCGGCTTACAGGGTTCCTAAACCCCTGATAGTTATAAGAAATTCTTTTGAAAGTGCTAAACAATATATAACACATGCAGGACCGGTTATATTAGTTTTTTCAATTGTACTTTGGTTCTTAACCTACTTTCCAAATCATTCACCGGAAATTCCTGATGCTCAGTTAATGGATAAAACAGAATTAGCCGAATCAATTACTGCTGAAAGATTATCATCGTCATATGCATCAATTCTGGGTAAAGTTATTGAACCGGTTATGACACCCATTGGAATGGACTGGCGCGTGGGTGTATCATTAATTGCTACATTTGCAGCACGTGAAGTATTTGTAAGCTCAATGGCACTAATATTTAAGGTAACGGCTGACGAGGAAAGCCTTCAGTCATCAATACTTACTTCAATGAGATCAGCAAAAAATGATAAAACGGGCGAATTACTTTTTACCCCTGCAACAATAATTGGGTTAATAGTGTTTTTTATTTTTGCACTGCAATGTATATCAACGCTTGCTGTAAGCCGAAAAGAAACCGGAAGCTGGCGAATACCTTTTCTGCAAGTCACTTTATTTACAGTTTTAGCTTATCTTTTTACATTTATTACAGTAAACGGACTAAGATTTTTAGGTTTACCTTAGATTTATTTTTCTTGCTATTAGTAAATAGTACATTTATTTTTGGAGTAAATTCTAAATAAACCTGCCGGAAAAAAAATTGAAAAATCAAAAAGCTGAAGAAATATTCCGAGATTTTCTAAAAAGAGGTAAAAACCGAATAACACCAGAAAGATTTGAGGTTTTAGATGCTGCTCTGGATCACGATGGTCATTTTGGAGCAGATGATCTTTTCATTAAAATGAAAAATGATAATTCACGTGTATCAAGAGCTACCGTTTATAATACACTTGAGTTATTAGCTCAATGCGAACTAATCAGCAGAAGAAATTTTGGCGATAATATCACCCGCTTTGAGAGTAATTATAAAAGACAAACCCACGACCACCTTATATGTATTGATTGCGGAAAAATTGTTGAATTTTCGGAGCCAAAGATTAAAAAACTTCCCGCTTCAATATGTGAAGAGCTGGGTTTTGAACTGGATAGTTATTCGTTCAACATCTTTGCACGCTGTAAAGATAAATCTCAGTGCAAACAGAATTAATAGTCAATAATTATAATTTCCAAATAAAAAAGTCTGTTTTATGAAATCAACTAAGTATCCGCTTAGCTGGAAGAAAAAAGAATTTTTGATAAAAATATTTTGTTCAATACCAAATATTGCAACTGGTATTCTTATCAAAGCAGGTAAAGCAAATTTTGTTGTTGACCCCGGTGATGGAATTCTTCGTGATTTAAACAAGGAATTATCACCTGAAGAGATATTAAAAATATCAAATCTGTTTATTACCCACGGACATCATGATCATGTCGGCGGTGTCTGGTCTTTGCTTACATATATGAGAGTGATGAATAAAAAATCTCCGTTGAACATTCATTTTCCTAAAGGCTGTGTGGAAATTGAAACCATCCATGGTGCATTTCAAAAAGTATATTCCGGCTCACTATCTTATACTATAACTTTGAATGAGATTGACGGAAATAGAAAGTTGAGAAGTAAAAACGTTAATATTAAACCATTTCCTGTAATTCACCGGGAATATCTTCAGGATGGTGTTACAACCAGACAGGTTCCTGCTCTTGGATACAATTTTTCATTTGATAATATGAAAATATGTTATGGCGGTGATACTGCTTATTGTGATGAGCTTGTCCGCCACGCAAAAAATGCAGATCTGGCTATTATAGAAGCAGGTCATGAAGATGATGATGAACATAATGATATGCATATGACTCTTGCTGAAGCCAAATCTATTGGTGAAACCGCCAGGGAATATTTCCTGGTGCATGTACCTGAGTAAATCAATTAAAAATATTTTAAGGAAATTATGAAGCATTTAATCAATTCAATTGTTTTTATAGTGAGTATATTATTTCAAATTCAGATTCAAAGCCAGAATGCAGATGATCCATACCGTTTTGAAGGTGAAAAATATTTTAAAAATATAAAAATGCTTACTGATTACGGCGAAAATGCAGAAGCTTACTTTTCTTTTGATGATAAAAAATTAATCTATCAGACTTCTTACGATGAAATGGAATGTGATCAGATCTATACGATGAACATTGATGGTTCAGAAAAAACCCTGGTATCAACCGGGAAAGGAAGAACAACATGCGCTTATTTCTATCCTGATAACAATAAAATCCTTTATGCCTCAACTCACCATTATGATGATGGCTGCCTAACCCCACCCGACAGATCAAAAGGATATGTTTGGAAATTATATGATGAGTTTGACATTTTTATGGCTGATGCTGACGGCAGTAATGTTGTTCAAATTACAAATTCCTCTAAATATGATGCAGAAGCAACCATCTCACCCAAAGGTGATAAAATTGTTTTTACATCAACAAGGGATGGTGATCCTGAAATTTATGTTATGGATCTTGACGGAAGCAATCAGACAAGGATAACTTTTGAAAAAGGATATGACGGGGGGGCTTTCTTTTCACCTGATGGAAACAAGATTGTTTTTAGGGCAAGCAGACCTGAAACAGAAAATGAGTTAAGAGATTATGAAGAACTTGTAAAGGATAATTTATTGCGTCCAACTAAATTTGAAATATTTGTTGTAGATTCCGATGGAAGCAATATGAAACAAGTTACTGATCTCGGTAAAGCAAGTTTCGCTCCATTTTTTCATCCAGGTGGAGAAAAAATAATTTTCTCATCTAATTACGGTGGGAAAAATCCACGAGATTTTAATTTATTCATTGTCAACATTGATGGAACAGGCTTAGAGCAGGTAACTTTCAGCGGAACATTTGACGGCTTCCCAATGTTTTCCAACGATGGCAAGTATTTAGTTTTTGCCTCCAACAGGTTTAATAAAAAAGAAGGCGATACAAATGTTTTTATTGCTGAATGGATTGAACACTAAAATCAAAGATTAAAAATGAAAAAAACAAAAATGAAAATATTAGCTTTTTTACTTTTATTTAGCAGTTTAACTTTTTCTCAGGCATTGCTGAATCCGGAAATAACTGCTGAAGAAATTCAATATCACATAAACTATCTTGCATCTGAAGAGCTTGAAGGCAGGATGACAGGCACTCAGGAATTGTATAAAGCTGCTGTGTATATTCAAAACGAGTTTGAAAGATATGGTCTGCAGCCTTTTTTTGGTGAAAGTTTCCTCCAGGAATTTCCTTTTATAGCCGGAATTGAATTAGGTGATAAACTTTACTTATCTATTTACTCAGATGCAAATGTCTCTGACTTGAAAGTTGGGTTTGATTACATTCCCCTATCATTTACTGATAATTTTTCTCTGGCGGGTAATTTGGTTTTTGCCGGCTATGGAATATCTGTTTCAGATCTTAATTACGATGATTATGCCGGTATTGATGTCAAAGACAAAATAGCTGTTGTTTTCAGAAATCATCCTGACAGAAAAAATCCTCATTCACAGTTTGAGAAGTACTCATCTCTCAGATATAAAACTACAACTGCAAGAGATAAGGGAGCAAGCGGAATTATTTTTATAAATGACTATGAAAAAGATAGTGACGATTTGATCCAGTTAAGGTATGACAATGCTTCCTCAATAACCGGCTTAGTTGCGGTAAATGTTAAACGTGAATTCATTGAAAGACTATTCGAAGAAGAAAATAAAGATTTAAAGAATATTTTAGAATCAATTGATAATAACCTGACTCCAAATTCATTTGCTTTTGAGACAGCAGCAATTGAATGCAATATTGAAGTTAAAAAAACAGAAAAAAGCTGCTGGAATGTTGCGGGTTTAATCCCGGGCAATGATCCTGCTTTTGCAAATGAGTATCTTGTTATCGGAGCTCATTATGACCATCTGGGCTGGGGTGAAACTAATTCACTTTATATGGGTGATATACCTATGATCCATTACGGTGCTGATGATAATGCTTCCGGAACTACGGGACTTCTTGAGCTTTCCGAAAAATTTATGTCAATTAGAGATCAGCTAAAACGTAATATTGTCTTTGCTGGTTTTTCAGGAGAAGAGCTAGGCCTATTAGGCTCGTCATATCTGGTAAACAATTTTCCTGTTCCCATAAATGAAGTGGTTACTATGATAAATATGGATATGATCGGACGGCTTAATGATAACAACGATTTAATTATTTATGGTACCGGAACTTCTTCAGAGTGGAAAAATATACTCAATAATAAGAACTTACATGAATTCAATCTTACATTTAATGATGATGGATTTGGTCCAAGCGATCATTCATCCTTTTACGGAAAACAGATCCCGGTTTTATTTTTCTTTACAGGAACCCACTCCGATTACCATAAACCATCCGATACGGTGGATAAAATAAACGCAGAAGGTCAGGAAAAAATTCTTCGCTATGTATATGATGTAGCAAAAAATATTGTACAGTCAGATACTAAGCCGGATTACATTTCGGTAGAAAGAAAAGAACGCGGCAGGATGACAACCGGAAGAGTTTGGGTCGGTACTATGCCCGATTTTGCCGGAGAGGTTGATGGTTATAAATTAGGTGGTGTAACCGACGGCAGTCCTGCTGATAAAGCAGGTCTCAAAGCTGGTGATATTATAACTTCTTTCGGCGGGAAAAAAATATCCAACATATATGATTTCACCTACGCTATCGGAAGTTATGTGCCGGGTGATAAAGTTGAGGTGGTAATTTTACGTGGTGAAGAAGAATTAACGGTTGAAATTGAACTTGCTTCCAGATAGAAATCAATGTTAATCTTTAGCTGGTTTTAAGAATATTCTTTTAAAAGATTATAGATTAATTCTTTTTTTGTGCGTTATGGAAATATTTCAAAAAGAATTTTACCTTAAAGCTCGCCCAAAAGGGTTTCATTTGGTTACTAATGAAATACTTCAGGAGATACCTGAATTGAAAAAATTTTCTTCAGGTATTGCAAATATTTTTATTAAACATACCTCAGCATCATTAACAATAAACGAAAATGCTGATCCTGATGTAAGACAGGATATGAAGTCGTTTACTGATAAGATGGTTCCGGAAAATCTTCCATACTTTGTTCATACGATGGAAGGACCTGATGATATGCCCGCACACATCAAATCTTCATTATTCGGAAGTAGCATTATCATCCCTTTAACAAATGGTAACCTGAATCTTGGTTCCTGGCAGGGAATATATTTATGCGAGCATCGAAACAACGGCGGAAGAAGAAAAATTGTTGTAACGATTATCGGGAATTAACTTAATAGTAAAACCTGAATCCCACTCTAGCCATAATTCCACTCATATCATAAGATCTTTCAAAATACCTGGTTGAGAAAGTATCGAACTCTTCAACCTCATACTGCCAGCCAGGATTCGAACGATGGTAAGTCAACTCTGTAAACACTTCAGATCTTGTTCCAAGAGCAAATGCAGTACCTACACCAACGCGCCAATTATAATCAAAGGCAACTTCAAATTCATCCTGTTCGGGATTTTGAAAATTCCTGAAATTAATCAGAAGCATTTCTCCTCCAACACCGCCAGTTAAATAAATCTGTGAGCGTGGGTTCATAGGAAATTTAACTATAACATTAAACATTACAGGAAAGTCGTGTATGTTGGTCTTAGCACGAAGCTCATTTATTGTACCGGTTGTACCATAGTAGTTATTTAGCTCGGCTATAAATTTTTTATCAATATAATTTTTATGAAACCAATCAAAGCTGACATTCCAGCTGAAGTTTTTATCTGCAAATTGTCCTGCATCAAACCCTATTATAAAGCCGCCGTCAGTTGCTGCGGGACTAAATACACCTAACTTAATTGAGGATGTTCCCCATTGTGCAGAAATAGTAGTTGTTAAGAAACACATCAGAATTAATATTGATCTTTTCATAATAAAATCCTTTTCAAAATGATCTCATATAAGCCAACTATAATGCCATTAAAAAAATTATTATACATCATCAAATACAGTTTTACTTAAATAATTGTATTCCCTTAAATACAGTTACAGCCATAAAAGTAAACAGTAGCTTTACATAATATATCACTGGTTGAGCTTTGTTAAACATCAAGTAGTTTTTCTATGAACTCAGGGGACTTTACAATCGGATGGGTGAAAAGAAATAATTTGATTGTACTATTAATACACAACAGATAACTTTACATACAAAATATTTTAACTAATGGAGAAGGTGTGAAGAAAAAAGTTCTGTTTGTTTGTATGGGAAATATCTGCCGCTCACCCGCTGCTGAGGGCATTATGAAAAAGATGATAGATGAGTATAACCTAACGTCAAAAATTGAAATTGATTCAGCCGGAACCATCGGTTATCATCAGGGTGAACCTGCTGATGCAAGAATGAGCCGTCATGCATCCAAACGCGGTTATAAGCTTAGCAGTCTTTCCAGAAAATTTAATCCTAACGCGGATTTTCAAAATTTTGATTACATCATTACCATGGATGACGATAATTATCAAGATATAATTTCTTTAGATATGAAAGGAGAATTCCAACGTAAAATTCATAAGATGGCTGATTTCTTTACGGATCATGGATATACTGAAGTTCCTGACCCATACTATGGTAGTCCGGATGGATTTGAAATTGTGCTTGACCTTTTAGAGCAAGGAAATAAAAATCTTCTTAATAAGATAAGGGAAGACATTGAAGCAGAATCTGAAAAGTAAAATTGAATCCATAATTAATGGCAATATTGTAAATACCAGCTCGTTATCAGGCGGCTGCATCAGTGATTCGCAATTGATTACCACCGGATCAGGTAAAAAATATTTTGTGAAGGTTAATTACAGGCAGCCCGATGATATGTTCATTAAAGAGGCAAACGGACTTAATGAACTTAAAAAAGCTAATGCGATCAGAATACCGGAGGTTCTTTCTGCTGAATCAAATTTCATTCTTCTTGAAGCTATTGAGAGCGGAACCAGAATAAAAAATTTCTTTGAGGATTTTGGTAAAAAATTTGCACAAATGCATAAATTCACATCTTATCGGTTTGGGTTTTATGAAAATAATTACATTGGATCAACTCCACAGATTAATATTCCGCAGCATAATGAAGCAAATATCTGGTCTGAATTCTATTTTAATAAAAGAATTTTATTTCAATATGAACTTGCAGTAAAAAACGGTTATGGTGATTCAACACTTAAATCACTTATAAAAAAACTTGAGAATAAAATTCAGGAAATATTAAAAGGAAGTGATGAACCTCCCTGTCTGCTTCACGGCGATCTATGGGGAGGAAACTACATTGTTGCTGATAATGGTGAAGCATGCTTGATTGATCCAGCAGTTTATTATGGGCATCGCGAAGCCGATCTGGCAATGACAAAACTTTTCGGAGGTTTTTCATCTGAATTTTACAAAGCTTATAATGAATTTTATCCTTTTGCCGATGGATATGACTATAGAGAAAATATTTATAAACTCTATCACGTTATGAATCATTTAAACCTTTTTGGAACAGGATATTATAATCAGACAATATCATTATTGAAATATTATGTCGACTAAAAATTCAATTATGTTCATATGTTAGAACAACTGGAAAATAATTCAGCCGGTAAATATGAATCTGATCACCTGGCCAGATTAGCACAATTTCTGAATTATGAAATTTCTGCATCAATACTATTCGGGCTTTCTTTTTTTGCAGCCACCTTTTTGATCGCGGCATTAATTCTGGCAGGAGTTTTTATACCATATCTAATTTATGTTCTTCTTAAAGAAGGCAGACACGGATGGATAATTTTTTTCAATTTAATGGTTGTCTTACCCTTAATTTTTTCACTTCTCTTTATACCATCATACTTTTCTGTATTTATCCTGGTATCGGCGGGTTTCTTTTATTGTTACTGTTTCCTTTTACGGATGACTGTTAATGAATGGATTAGTGAAAGAAACTGGCGACTGGAATTAGTTAATCAGAGAAAAAAAACAGAGGATAAAAAAGGTAATTCTGAATTTTAACGAAAGAGGAATAATGAATCAGTGGAGTGTTTTCCAAATTCCAACACTCCACTAATCAAACTTAAATATTTCTAAAACTTAAAAACTATTTACTGATGATCTTTTACTTCAACAACTTCAACATCAAAAATTAAAGTTGAATTGGGAGGAATAACTCCAAGATCTCGCTCACCATAAGCAAGCTGAGGAGGTATAATAAATCTTGCTTTACTTCCCTGCTTCAGAAGCTGCAGACCTTCATCCCAACCCGGTATTACCTGACCCATACCAACCATAAGCATCAGAGGTTCATCTCTTTCAACCGAACTGTCAAACTTGGTTCCGTCTGAAAGAAATCCGGAATAGTGCACCGATGTAACTTTACCCTGTTGAACATCAGGACCGCTGCCCTCTTCAATTATTGCATATTTTAATCCGCTTTCAGTTTGTTTAAATAACGTAGAATCAACATCCCACATTTTAGCAACAATCGGATCTTTAACTTCAAAAACTTCCAGCATTATTTTAATTGACGAATTCGGAGGAATAGGTCCGAAACCTTCATCACCATAAGCAAGACTGGCAGGTATTATAATAGTTCTTTTACCGCCGGCTTTCATTCCTTTAAAACCTTCATCACTTCCTTTTACAAACTGATCTGACCCTACAACATATTTCATCTGCTGATCACCTTCATAAGAGGAACCGACCTTAAATTCATTCTTTGTTGTATCATTTTGCCAATCGCTGTACATATCTGTAGAATCGCCCAATCTCCAGATAATAAAATGGATATTAACCAGGTCGCCATCTTTAACTTCACGACCCTCACCTACTTTATTTTCAACATAACTTAACCCGCTTTCGGTTTTAACAACATCTTGTTTGTTACCGCAAGAGGTAATGATTATAAGTCCGAGAACTGCAATAAGAATTTTTTTCATCTACTTTCCTTTTAAAATTAACGGAGCAAATATATCCATTACCCTGACCAATTAAAAAACATAATTTAATTTGACTTGCATTTTCACACTTGATAATAATAGCTTTGCGGAGAATTTAATCACCAAATAAACTATTATCCCGATGAAATACTTTTTCATTTGTATCATAACAGCATCAGCAGTATTTAATCTAAGTGCTCAAAACGTTGAAGCTAATAGGGACAGGTACAGTTACCAGAATCATAACTCGGAGTTTTTAGTAATAGATTCTCAATTAACTTTAGAAGAAGCTCTTAAGGGTATTAGCATTCCTCAAAGTATAATTGATAAACTTGTTCTTGTTGATCTTTTTTACTATTCGTTTGACGGGAATCTTCACAAAGGTCAATTGCTTATTAACGAAGCAGTTAAACAGGATATAATTGAAATATTTGAATTCATTAAAGAATCTCGTTTCCCTATCGAAAAAGCAATACCTATTGTAAAGTATGATTGGTCTGATGAAGCATCAACTGCAGATAATAATACAACAGCATTTAATTACCGTTTTGTTTCCGGGACAAGAATAGTTTCCAATCACGCATTTGGATATGCAATTGATATTAACCCGATGCAGAATCCCTACATAAAAAGAAATAAAGTACTGCCTGAAGGTGCAGTGTATGATCCTGAAGTACCGGGAACAATTACACGGGATTCTCAACTTGTAAAGGAATTTAAGAAACGCGGTTGGTCCTGGGGCGGTGATTGGAAAAGTGTTAAAGACTATCAGCATTTTGAGAAGAGAATTGGTAAAGGAAAAGTAAAAGAATGATAAGGGATAAGTCCCGCTTACCCCTACCTTTTATTATTATTTAAGCAGAATTGCTTTAATTGTTTTTTGAAAGCTGCTTGCCCCTCCTGATGATTGAGGAACTGCAAACATTGTAATAAAATAAACACCTGATGAATATCCATCCAGATTTAAATCAAAACTATGATCGCCATCTGATTGATCAAGAATTTGATTTCTAATGATTCTTTGACCCAGATTATTTATTACATCAATAACTATATCTCCTCTGGTTGGCAGATAATAGTTTACTCGTGTTGTAGAATTAAATGGGTTTGGAAAATTTTGTGAGACCTGAAATTCATTTGGCATATTTATCATCTTCTCATCGAATACGGATAGTGGAGTTGAACTGTATATATATACCTTTCCCGGAAAGATATTATTGTTTTTTGATAAATTTGCTCCCACTACCAAATATGAATTAATAAAAGCTAAACTAATACCAAACCATCTTGCATTTTGCTCGTCGGATGGTGTTATCTTTCTCTTTTTTATCCAAGAGTCGTTCTCATTTACAAATAGATAAACCGCACCCGAGTTGAGTGAATTCACTGTGTCTTCTAGAGCTGTAACATATAAAGAATCGCCGGAACAAAATAATTTACTCCCAAATCGATCAGGTAAATAGTTTTCACCACTCTCTATTATCTGATAAAAATCCATCATCGTATCTGTACGTTTGTAAATATATACTTTACCCGATTGGTTGTATTGATAACCGTCTGAAGTTCCAATAAAAACAAAATCTTTATTAGATGTCATAGAAGAACCATAGGCTAGAAATTGAGAGTTTTGTTCTGGAAAATACTTCCTTGAATAAATCCATAAAGAGTCTTTTTTTATGTAAGCATAGACTGAACCTGATTGAAAACCACTCGCTGTGCTGTCACCATCACACCCAACTAGAAGCAGATTTTCTTTTACTACTAAACTAGTTCCGAAGGATTGGTAGTCAATTGGATCCATAGGAGATATTTGCTGTTTTAACGAAAACACTTCATTAGAATATTGATAAACATATACCTTTCCATTTTCGTAAGCTCCGGCATTTGCACGGAATGCACTAATAACCAAAGTTTCATCGAATTTTGCGATTGCGTTTGAGAAAAGCATATTCGTGTTGTAAGGTGGTGGGGGTTCAATTTTCTGTCTTTGTACCCAATTTATACCATCTTTCTCAAATACGTATAACGAGCCTACAGGCCACAGATAACCAGCAATTTTCTTATTTTGTGCACCAACAAATAGCAGTCCATCCTGAAATAATAATCTAGTTCCGAATAAAGCCAATTCTTCCGGATCTTCAGGAAATATCTTAGTATCGAAAATGTAATCATTATTTTCGTACTTATAGACATAGACACATCCTTCAATAGTATTCTGGTATCTAATACTAGATACAAAAAGAAAACTATCATTCAATGCTACATCCTGCCCAAAATAATCAACATCCATAGCGTCAAAGGGCACTATTTGCTTTTCGAATAGTGCCTGTGGTTTAACCACTAAGGGTATGATTAGTAAGATTATTAAATAAAATGGTCTCATAAGATTTTCCGTTTTTATAAATAATTAATTCTAGTGGATGATTTTTTCAAGCTACGTAAAACCGGTTGGATAGAAGTTAATAGAAAATTGTAAGTGCTCAATATTAAATGAGCAAGTAAAGATGTGAAATAAAAACCGAGAAGTTTCATATTTATCAACCGGATGGGTTGACAATAAAAGGTAATGGGGGTAAAGTATAGAGGAAATCATCTCCCCCCCCCCC
>JAGXRK010000020.1 GCA_018335755.1 Ignavibacterium sp.
CCAACCGAAATTTCATTGGGGTAAGAAATAACAAAAAGTGTGCGCACGTAAGTATTGCCCAAAATTAAATGATTGGGCGTTATTTTCATAGAGGCTGGGGCAATTAAATCGCGAACCGAAACCAAGCCCTTTTGTAAAGCAATTTCTAGTTCAATTGTTTCCTGTTCTGATGTTTTTTCTGATATTAAAATTTTTTCTTTTTTCGAAGAAACAATGATTTTTTCTTTAATTTGTTTAGGTTGAAAAGCCATATTACTACAAATTACTAATCAAATACAAATATACAAATCTTTTTTATATTTAGTATTCTTTAAGAGCCACCACTATTGCTTTTTGATAATATTTTTCCTGATAACCAAGACCCAATTGATTGAATACCTCCAATAATAATCCTCCTATTTTATAGCTCAACTCGGATAAATAACTTTTTGAAGATCTTCGGCCATTTGTATCTTTGCCCGTCTGCCAAAACCAATTAATAGGACTGATTAAAACCTTAGCCAGTTATTATTTTAAAAATCTTTCTGAAGAGATTAATTATTGTTGGCAATTAACGGGCAGGTAAAAAGATTTGTAATTCGTAGTTAATTATCCTTCTAATCTAATTTTCTCAACAGATTCTAATTTTTGACTCTGTGATTCAGTTGGATTATATGAATTATAAAAAAGCTCTATTAAACTTTGAGTATCAAGAGGCATGACGTTGACGCCAATGCCAGCCAAACCAGAAATAACATGGTCAACTCTTTTAAAAAGTTCACTTCGATATTTTTCAAACTTTTCTCTTTTCATTTTAATAAAAGAAGGTGCTTTAAAAATTTCGACAAACCGATCAATAAATTTTCTCTTAAGATCACCTAAAGGATTATAAGGAATAACAATAAAAAATTTTTTTGTCATAATTTCTCCAATCTGAACCAACTCTTTTACATAACTAGCATAATCTCTCATTTGTATTCTTAAAAGATCATTTGTTTGCTCCATTTCAAGATTTTTTAATTTCTCTAAATAAGAATCAATATTAAGTTTTCTAGATTGAATAACTATCTGAATTGGCCATTCTAAAGAATTAATAAAACCAATATAACCAGCAATAATTGATTTTTGTTCTTTTTCACTTTTTAAAGAAAAGTTAACAGAAGAACACAAAACTGCGGCACGAAGCGTTCCGTCTTTTAAAACAATCGTATCATTCCTAATTCCAGAAATCGGTAAGTAATTTTGGGTTGAAGCAAATTTAGACATAATCTCTAATCATACTAATATTATCACTAATTATCTCAAATGACTATTTATAACCCTTTTAAAAATCAATCCCTTTTTTGAAAAACTAGCCAAAATTGCCAATTTCAAATTAGTAGATTTTAAATAAGCTAAGACCTGTTTAATGTTTCAATAATAAAATTGCGGACTAACTTTAATTTCCAAAACGATTTTGTTTTCAATAAGAAAATCCAGAAAATATCTTTCGATTTTCTCTTCTTCAAATTCTAGAGGAACTTGAATTTGCTCTTTAAATTTTAATTTTTCTTTCTTAAATTTTAGTGCAATTGCTCTTTGATAATATTTTTCCTGCTAACTGCTTCCTAAATTATTATAAACATCAAAAAGAAAACCAATTATCTTATAACTTAATTCTGGATATATTAATTTATTTTGGTTAATCCGATTTGTGATCATTCAAGATAAAATATGTAAGATTAGCTACCCTCCTCTACATTAAATTTCCCACCAGTATCAACTTGTAATGAAAGACGGGAAAGCTTTTTAAGGGGCAGGTTTTTTCTGACCGCCATTTCTTCTTTTGGGGCTTCTTTCTTTTTCAAATCCATTTCTTTTTCAATAATTATTTCTTTTCGCCAAACTCTTAAACTAGGGCGACGAGAACTTTGAATTATGCTTAAAAGAAAATAATGAAATGGCCGACCATTGAATTTAATAAAGGCAAAAGCTAAAATAATCGGCGCGACAATAAAAAGCGAAACAAGAGCAAAAATAATCGTATCAAAAATTTTATAACAAATAAAAACTAAACCACCGCCTAGTACTAAAATAATAAATTGCCTGGCCGTAATCGGCCCAATAATCTTCGGTTCAATATCAATAAATTGTGGAGTGACAAAACGCATGTATTTAGAATTTAGAAAATAGAAAGTAGTAAATAATAATTATTTATTAAGAAAACTATTTAAAATTTTCATGCATTCGATTAAGAGATTTTCTGATTTATTATAATTTATCCTAGGAAATAATGTTTTAGCAATCTCTATTTGACTTTCTAGTTCAGCGTCAGAGCCAAAAGCAATTGATAAAAATTGCTTTTTTTCTTTTTGATGAAAACGATGATAACCTTCGGCAATATTAGAAGAAATTGATATAGCCGCCCTGCGCATTTGACTGGTTAAACCGTAAAGCTCTGTTTGGGGAAACTCTTTTGTTAATTTATAAATCTCTATAGCCAAATCTCTTGATTTTTGCCAAACAATTAAATCTTTAAATGATTGAGTATTGCTCATTTTATCTACTTACTACTTGCTACTTACTACTTACTACTTACTAAATTTTATTTTAAAATCTTAACCCCTGGTTTAATTCAATAATTGCTTGAAAATCATTAAAATTTAATGTTTTTTCGTTATTGCTTTCTTTAATTTTAATTATTTCAATGATCGATTTATTTTTTGTTAAAGCCTCATTGCCCAAAGAAAGATATGTTTTATAAAGGGGGCTTTTTTGCCAAGATTGAATTGCCTCGGCTTTTTTTATTAAAGATATTTCAGCTAAAAGATTTATTTTTTCTAAAATAATTTTAGTGGTATTTTGACCACCACCCCAACGCGCCAAATCAACTAAAGTAATTTCAGCCAGTTCTTCAGTTGGTCCAATCGCTTTAGACTGTCCACTCCACACATCAGTCATCAAATCTTTTTCGTTACTTGTTTTTTTACTATTAATCGGAACAGTATCAACTGATTTCGACAAAACATTATTTTTTACTTCACTTTTTTCTTTGATCATTGCCTGAAAACCTGCATTTAATAATGGTTTTTCTAGTTTCTTAAAGGTTGGATTAATCGCCCCACCTTCAAATCTTTTTTTGATTTCATCATTTATTTCATTGTTTGACTTCAAAGTTTCTGATTCTTCCGCAACTATTTTCGCGCTATGATCAATCATTTCTAATTCATTGCTCTCAACCTTTGATTCTTTGTCCTTATTACTTTCCCTTTCAACAAAATATTTTTTAGTTGAGTCAATTGTTTTTCGTTTAAAATCTTGAATGGTTTTAATAACTAAAACCGCTTGCTCTGGACTTAACTCTAAACCACCGGTTTTAATTGAGCGTTTTAAGGTTTCTTCAATTTGACTCTCGTTTCTAATTTCTCGAAAGTAACTTTTAATTAAACTAATCAGTCTTTTTTGTAAAGCAAGATCTTCGAGATTAAGCCTAGCTTCTTGAATAATATTTTCAATCAGCTTGTCCTCGTCAATTGTTTGATTTAAGGCTGGTCTATTTTTTTTAAAATCTTCTTTATCTTTTTGCAGATCCCAGCCCGTTTTTATTTCTTCTTTTTGTTTTAGTTCTGTGATTAAATCTGGTTGAAATATACTGGGTTGAGTTTTAATTTGTTCTGTTGCTCTAAATGAGACATTTTCATCAACAATATTTTTATCTTCTTCCTTTATAAACTGAGGTTCATTAATATTTTGAAATTGAGCATTTGGAATTTTCTCCAAATAGGTTAAAACTTGATTAAATATTTTTTCTTTTAAATCTTTTTTCAATTCTTGAGCTTTTTCTGGTAATAAATGAAAACTTTCTCGGCAAAATTTTTCTAATTCCAACCAAGCAATATCTTTGATCATTAGCCTAACTACTAATTTAGCTAGTTTCAAATTATATTTTGCTTCAATTTCTTCTAATTGTCTGACTTTTTCCTCAGAAGAAACAGCCTCTCTAAGCTCTCGTGGCAAATTTTTAAATTGTTGTGAAAGTTGATCCATAAAAAATTAATGAATGGAAGGTAGAAAAAAATAAATAAAAACCTTAAAACTATTAATTAACACTTCCCTTTTCCAATATTTCTTTTCTGTTTCCTACTTACTACTTTCTATTTTCTACTTACTATTTATTACTTACTACTTTCTATTTTCTACTTACTATTTTTTTATATACTCTATTTTTTTCATCCACTGCTTTTATTCATTGTTCAAATCAGATTCTTCAAGATATTTTTCCTCAAGAGATTTAATTTTTTTATTATTTACTTTTTCTTCTTCTTTAAATTTAAAATCGTTCAAAAAACTAGCATCTTCTTTAATCGGAGATAATGAAACTACTGTCTCTCCCTCTGAAATAATAAATCGACACCCATTTTCCCAATTTATAATTAAGTCTTCCGGCCAAGCACTAGGAATTAAAGAACTAGTATTAATAAAATCATATACTTTAATTAATTGTTTTACCTTGTCTTTTTCTTCTTTAACAAGGCTGGCAACATTAGAACTGTTAGTTAAATATTCCGCACGTGCCAAAGATCTATCTTGGGTTCCAGTTAATCGTAAGTCATAATCTAACAACCAATTAGCAATTGTTGGATCTAGTTTTTCTTCCTTGTTTGATAAAACTAATTTCTCTTTTGTTAATAAATTATTATTATGCTTGATAACTTTATTTATTTTTTCTCTCAACAATTCCTGATCTATCAAGGAAAGACCAATTAATTTTCTTTTAATAATATCAAGCGGGGTAAGAATATCTGAGGGAAAAGAAAAGGTAACGATAAAATAATTTTTTATTAATTCTAACGTCTGATTTTCATCCAATAATCCTATTCTTATAAAATCTAATGAGGCAATAATATCTTCGTAAATTTTGAACAATAAAGAATTGTCTAATATTTTTGATCTAAGAAAACGAGATAATTGAGAAGCTCCTTTAACATCAAATCGCCTGATTATTTTATTGGTTTCTTTTTGAATATCAGCAATGGCTGAATTGTCTGCCAATTGATTGGTAGTAAATTTTAATAATTGTTCATTCATTAAATAAATTTTATTTGTTAAATTCTTTATATCTACTCGCCAAAAGTCTTGCTGGGAATTGGCTAATTAACCTAGCTTGTTTTAAAACGTCTTCTCTCGAAGCAAAGTAATCTGAATAATATCTAAGATAATAATCTGCATTGATCATCATGTCTGACACTAAACGAGTGATCGAACCTCGCCACTCTGAAGAAGCAGTTAATTTAGTAACAACATCATCTCTCATTTCGTGTGGCCGCTCTAAAAGAGTTGAGGACAAAGTCATAAGAAATGATTCATTTAAAGGATTAATTCCCCTCATTTGGCCATTAATATCTTCTTGAGCAAACATGCCTGGATGAATCATATTAGTTACTTTGCGTTGAGACATATTTTTAAGTTTAGCTGTTATCTCGCTCATACTTCTTCTGCTCAGCGTAAAATCTAAACGACCAGAATTATCAACAAAAATTTCTAAAGGAGCAAACTCCATTCTCTCTGTTTTAGGATTATAAGAAGAGGCGCCATAACCCATATGAGGTGAACCGTTTTCAAGAGCAATCATGCCAATCATATTGCCCAATTTAGCAGCAACTGCATCTGACTTTCCAGCTAATTTAGTTAAGTTTTCTGTAAAAAGACGAGCAAAACCAATATTAACTCCACCCTTTTCTTTGCTTGTCTGAATTATCTGACCAATTTCTTTTTGATTGATTGTTTTGTTCGAATAAGATTTACTTGTGTCGTCCCAAACTCTAACATTTTTCCCTACATATTGGGTCTCAAGCATATTTTTCATAATCGGTAAAAATTTTCCTGAAAAATCTCCCTTCCAAAGTTCATTCAAATCATTATTTTCAGCCAAAATCATATAAGCTCCAACTGCTTTTGGGTGATCGCCAGCTTGCCAAGCATCATAAAGTTCATTAAGCGTCGCGTGTGTTTCCCCTTGCGTTTTGTCATAAACCATTTTCTTTTCTTCACTAACCCGAGACATTAATTCTGTGCCCTTATAATCTGTTTTGTCTTTTCCTAATGAAATCCAAAGATTCATAACGTCATGCCATTGACCTAATTTATCTGCCTCTCTTCTCCTTGTTCGACGAGCATTAAAATTTTTAATTTCTTTTGTCAAAATATCAAAGTCAAAAATAGGAATACCGCCATGATCTCTTAAACTTTCAAAAGTTGCTGCTAAAATACTGAACGGTACGCTTAGTTTTTTGCCACTCCACTTTGCCATATTTTTCGAAACTTCCTTCCAAAATTCTCCAGGCTTCATTTTGGCCACTGGCATGGTTTCAATTTGAAAATAAAGTTTTTCTTTAATCTGGTCTGCTTCATTTTCTTCAATTGTTTTGGCTTTGACTAAATTATCTAACTCTTTCTCTATTTGTTTTTTTATTCCATTTTTATCAGTAATAGAAATAATCCCTGCTCGCAAAGAAGCGTTTAGTCTCCCTTCAATAGTTGTTTGAAAAGCCGTGAGCGCCGTTCGAGAAGAAGAACCAGGTTTATGCTTGTCTATAACCTCGCTCATTTCATGATGAATCGTTCCTGCTGTACCGCCAAGCATTTTTTCTCTTTCTGAGCCACTTTTGGGTGCTGTTACTGGAATAATTGAAGCTAAAGAATTTTTTAAAATATCTGCGTTTATTTTTTGTCCGTTAAAAGTAGGAGTTGTCGAATAATTCCCCCGACCGATATTATCCATAATTTCTTCTATCAAATCATCAGCCTTCTTTTGACTAAGGCCTCCGGTATTTATCGCATTTATAATTTGAGTCCCCTCAGTACTCCTTAATAATAAATCTATAACTTCTTCTCTTTCAATCTTTTCTCCTAAACCAGCCTTTCTAAGTTCTGGAATCAAAGATTGCAATCCATCTTTTATGTGTTGATCTGCATTAGTTGGCCTTTCATAAACTGAAAAATTATCTACAAGCTCTTGGAAATCTTTAACATTTGTTGTGCCTAGGGTTGGTTTATTTCTCTTAAGAATATCTTTTATTTGGTCTTTTCCTGCCTGATCTAAAGATCCATTTTTGATATAAGTAGCAATCAACTTTCTAAGATCTTTCACATCAGTTGTCTTATGTGTTAGTTTTCCAGCTAAAGAACCGCCTGTCCATAACGCCCGCCAACCTTGAGTTTTAGCTATTCTGGCATCTGGTCCAGGATCGCTCCCAAAAACTGAAGCAAGCGATGAATATATTCGTTGAGCTGGTGCAACTATTGGCTTTAATGTTTTATCTTTA
>JAGXRK010000021.1 GCA_018335755.1 Ignavibacterium sp.
GGGAAATGATGGGCCACGAGGTTTTCGTTTTAACAAAAAAGAAAACTACTAATGACGGGCCCTTAAACTTTTTTCGGAATAAGGATGATAAACATAATATTAAAAAAGTTGAATTAAAAGCCTGGCCTTTTATGATTAAACGACCATCCTCTATTAATAGCACAAATCGAATAATTATGAGTAAATATATTGATTATATTCGAGCTTTTCGCTTTCTTTTTCGCAGTGATTTCTGGTTATACCCTGTAATTAAAAAAGTTGACCAGCTTTATAAAAAGTTTCCTTTTGATATCGTTATAAGTTCCTATGGCCCAGCGGGTTCTCATTTTATTGCTTCTAAAATTAAAAAGAAATATAACGTTTATTGGGTTTCCGATTATCGTGACCTTTGGTATGGATATCATGGATCTAAATCGAAATGGTTTATCAGCAAAATTATTGATATAATCGAGAGGAAAACTGTAAGTAAGGCTGATTTAATAACAACAGTATCAAAAGGATTAAGTAATAAGATGAATGAACGATTTGATTGCGAAGTATTTACTGCTGAAAATGGTTTTGATCCGGATGTATTTCAAAATAATAATTACAAATATTTTCCTGACGACAATATCTTTCGAATAGTAAGTACGGGAAGAATCTGTGAAGAATTTCATGATCTGAGCTCTTTTTGCGAAGCTATAAAGCTTCTTATTTCTGAAAATTCAAGTATCAGTGAAAGATTAAAAATATTATTTTTCAGTTTAGATTCAAGCTATATTAACAAGATGATAAAAGAGCATGGTTTAGGAAACATTATATCTCATGCGGGATATGTTAGCCGTGAAGATTCAATAAGAATTCAAAGAGATTCAGACGGGTTATTATTTTTTATGTGGATGGATTTTAAAGATGAAGGCATATTGACTGGAAGATTATTCGAGTATTTATATTCTGGCAAGCCTATCTTATCTATCGGTCTAAAAAACGATAATGAAGTGTATGATTTGATAAAAGGAAGTGGAGGTTTATTTTTAGCAGGCAGCACCCCAGAAATAATAGCTGAAAACATAATAAGATTAATGAGTGGCGATAATTTAGACTCTCGCGTTTCAAATAGTTTTTTGAAATGCTATACCCGAAAAGCACTTTCAGAAAAATTACTTGACAAAATAATTATTAACTTATCAAAGAAAAGAAAACAACTTTATGGCATAAAAAAAAATAGTTTACCAGATTATTAATTCTTTAATCATTGTGGTTTTAGATAAGTCAAGTTCTTAATTTGAATGATAGGCAGTTGCATTATATTTTCTTGAAAAGCGTGTTCAAGGTGATACATGTTAAACATAGTTGATTTATTAAAAAAATTAAATATAAAATTCAAACAAACGGGCAATCAGGTCAATTACAATTTTGATAAAATATTACCTTCAGATTGTGCAACAAATAGTTCGCTTGTTTTTTTTAGCACACCCAAGGAAAAGGATATAGAAGATATTTACGGAACAGAAGCTAATATTATATTAGTTGAAAAAAGATGGGGTGAAAAAAACAGTAATGAGCTGAAGGGTATTAATAAGTGTATTATATTGGTAAATAATCCCCGTTTGGTAATCGCCAAGCTTCTAAATTTAATCTACCCCGAAGATGAAATTTTCAGAGAAAAAAGGCATCATACTGCTGATATTCATCCTGAAGCTGTAATTCACCATTCAGTAATAATTGGTAGGAATTGTGTGATCGGTAAATGTGAAATTGGTGCAGACTCGAAAGTGATGGATTTTTCAACAATTAAGGATAATGTTAAAATAAGCCACAGCGTTATTATTCGTGAATATTGTTTAGTTGGTGGGACTGGATTTGGTTTCGCAAAAGACAATAATGATCATTTCAGGATCCAACATATTGGTGGTGTTGTGATCGAAGAAGATGTTGAAATATTCCCTTATACAAATATTGATTCTGGAACTCTAACAGCTACAATTATCGGCAAAGGCACAAAAATTGATCACTATTGTCATATCGGTCATAATTGTATTATCGGAGAGAACAATATCGTTACTGCTGGAGTAATTACAGCTGGTGGAAGTAAGATTGGTGATAATTGTTGGATAGGGGTGGGGTCAATAATTAAAGAAAAAATAGTTATAGGAGATAATGTAATATTGGGATTTAATTCTGTTGTATTAAATGATGTGCCTTCGGATACAGTATTTGCTGGTGTGCCAGCGAAATATTTAAGAAATAAAGATTAATTAAAATGTTTATCTAGTGATAGTTTATAACTTGAGATTTACATTTTGAATAATACATTTTTATTTTTTTACTTTTTTTATGATCTACTTTTTTGCTGTTATTTGGGGAGGGCATATAATGTATTCAGAGCCTAAAAAAATATTAGTTTTATCTCCACATACAGATGATGGTGAATTTGGATGTGGTGGAACAATAGTAAAATTTAAAGAAAATGGCTCGGAACTTTTCTATGCTGCTTTTTCTTTGGCAGAAGAATCTGTGCCGATCGGTTTACCGAAAGATATTTTGTTATCAGAGGTTAAAGAGGCAACAAAAGTGTTAAATATTTCTGAGGATAAATTGCTAATCTACAAGTATCCCGTTAGAAAATTTTCCTACTATCGTCAAGAAATATTAGAAAATTTAGTTGAGCTTAATCAAAGTTTGAAGCCTGACATGGTTTTTTTGCCGTCAAAGCATGATGTCCATCAGGACCATTCCACTATAACAATGGAAGGCTTAAGAGCATTTAAATACACTACGATTTTAGGTTATGAAATGCCTTGGAATAATTATAGCTTTGATACATCTTGCTTTATACCCTTATCAGAAAAACATATAAATAAAAAAATTGAGGCTATTAACTGCTATAAATCCCAGATGAAAAAAAAGTATGCAAGCCCTGAATATATTAGAAGTTTGGCTATTACCAGGGGCGTGCAAATCAATGCGGAATTTGCTGAAACATTTACTGTACTCAGGCTGGTAATAAAATAGCTCACGCAAATCATCAAGATCATTACTAATAAAAATCAATAATGAATCCCCTATCACTTAAGTGTTAACTCCTCACCATTTTTCTTTTATAGCTTTTAGAGTATTATATAAAGACTGCAGTAATATAATTGTATTTATCGTTTTAGTAATGATATGTAAATTAAGAACGGCAAACACTATTTTTTTAGGGTGTGAATTATGAATAAGTCTAATGAAATAGGAATAGCAGTTGTAGGCGGTGGTTACTGGGGCAAAAATCTAATACGAAATATATATGAAATGGGCGCTTTACATACTATATGTGATAATGACCCGAGCAAAATGAGCGAGTACCATGAACTCTATAAAGAAGTCAAAATAACTAATTCATACAAGGAAGTACTTTCTGATTGTGACATAGATGCTATAGTAGTTGCTACCCCCGCAGCTAAGCATTATGAAATGACAAAGTTGGCTTTAGAAGCCGGAAAAGATGTGATGGTTGAAAAACCACTTGCCCTGAAAGTTGAACAGGGGCAAGAGCTTGCAAGGCTGGCGAAAGAAAAAGATAAAATATTGATGGTG
>JAGXRK010000022.1 GCA_018335755.1 Ignavibacterium sp.
AGTGCGTTCACTTATTCTCAAAATTGCCGCTGCTTTTTTCTTGTTCCACCGGGTTTGATTTAATGCACTTAAAATTGTTCTTCGCTCTGCCTCGGGTACGGAGATAGTTTCATTTTTTTCGACTTCTTTTTCTGTATCTTTTTTATCTTTTTCAATAATTAAATCTTTTATTTCGAGAATATCCCTTTTCAATTCAAATAGAGCACGATAAATAAATTCGCGATCAACCTCTTCGGGTGTTCTTCTCAGCAATACCGGCATACCGGTGTTAATTCCCCGATCTTCTTCAAGTTTGAGTAAAGCTATAAAACTCTCTTTAGTTAAAATACCGTTCTTTGAGAGTGCTGCAGCAGTTTCTATAGTATTTTTCAATTCTCTAACATTCCCGGGCCAATTGTAAGAAACTAAAATATCCATTGCTTCTGAGGAAATTTTGAAGTAAGGCAGATTATTTTCTTCCGTGAATGATTTTAAGAATAAGTTTACCATTTCCGGTATATCAATCCTTCTTTTTCGAAGAGGGGGAATGTTTAAGGTAACAGCTTTAAGCCTGAAGTAAAGATCTTCTCTGAATCTTTTAGAATCTACTTCTGCTTGAAGATTTCGATTTGTTGCCGCTATAAAGCGGACATCCACCTTGGTAATGGTTTCTGCTCCGATTCTCATAAACTCTTTAGTTTCGATAGCTCTAAGTAGTTTTACCTGGGTTGTAATTGGCATCTCTGCAATTTCATCAAGAAAAAGGGTCCCGTTATCGGCTAACTCAAAATAACCTTTTCTTGTTTCGATAGCCCCGGTAAACGAACCTTTTTTATGTCCGAATAATTCGCTCTCAAGTATTCCCTCCGGGATCGCACCGCAATTAACACTAATCAGCGGTTGTTCTGCACGTTTACTGTATCCGTGAATCGCACGTGCAAATACTTCTTTCCCTACACCGCTTTCACCATAAACCAAAACCGAGATATCTGATTGAGCGACCTGCATAGTTATGTCTATAAGATCACGAATTTCTTTTGATCTACCGATTATTCTAAATTTTTGTTGAAACTGCTCTATTGTCATCTTTTTTTTATTAAAAAATAATAATAATGATTACAAAATTACTAACTTTTTAATTCTAAATTCATCCCATCCGATGTAATTACGATTTTGTTCCGTAAATCATCGTTTAAAGTTTTATGGAAAGCAAGGATACTCATTTCTAATTCTTCTGGAATATGGGTCAAATAAATGCCTTCTAATCTGTAATGATTATCTAAAAATTCAATCAACTGCTCAATTTTTATGTGTGAGGTCTCGGTAATAATATGCGTTACCGGTTCATCTTTAAATAAAAGGAGATCTTTTATGTCTCCAATATCACCTGAATAAAAAAGATTTAACCCATCCTCGCCAAAAAGAAAGGATGAGGAAGAGATTATAAATTTTTCATCACTTTTATACTTTTCATACTTGAGTAAATGGTTATTTTCTTTCGATTTGCAAAAAAGACTTTCAGAAATTGAAAACTTCTGGTCTTCTTCAAACCCTACTATGTCAAAATCAAACCCAAGCCTTTCAGGAAATATGTATGATTGAAGCAGATTCAACTCCAAAACTGGTTTAATTTTGTTTTGGACAAACACTTTCATAGGCAGTTTTCTTTGTCGTAACTTCATTTGAGTAATAAGACCTTCAAATCCGCCTGCATGATCCCGGTGTAGGTGTGAAATGAGTAAACCATTAATTTGGTTTATATCAATATTTCTGGCTAACAGAATACCGGTAATTCCATCTCCGGCTTCAACAAGCAGTTTATAGCCATTTGAGTCAATTAAAAAGGAAGTAAAAAACCGGTTACTGGATATTACCCCTGAACCGGTTCCAATAAAATTAATTTTCAAATTATTTCTACTTAGTTATAGGAATTACTTTACTATCTAACCTAAATTCTATATTTATTTTATCTGAAGCTTTTAAGGCTGAATTTTTATCTTCAAATTTACCGGCTAGTACAACATAAAACAGAGTTCCTCCAACGGTTTTTTCATTGATTTCTACAGATAAGCCGGTATCTTCAAGATCATTTTTTAAGGATATTGCATTGGAAAAATTTGTAAATGCACCTGCTTGAATCAAAAAATTGTAATTAGTTGCACTTGATCGAGTAAGTTCTGTTTTTGGTTCGGGTTTATCACTGCTCAGATTTGCCTCATTATCTTCAACCAGCGGAATATTTCTCTCTGCTGATTTTAGATAGGGAGAGGATGGATAATCTTTCTGAAGTTTGAAAAGATATTCTTGAGCTTTACGATAAGAGCCGGCAGCGTAATAGAATGAGTATGCTCTGAATAGTGCTGCATCCGCATATTTGCTTTGAGGAGATTTCTGAAAAATAGAGATATACTTTGAGACTGCCTGTTCTGCATTCTCTGTAGTTATTGCATCCACAAATTGAATTGAGGGGTCATTTGGGTAATTATTAAGCAGGGATTTAACCTCTGTGCGGACTTCCTCCACCCCACCGCTTTCAATTTTCTTTAACATCGGAACAATATTGTATTCCTGAGCAAAATTGAATGTGTTGGTAACAATCAAAAAAAATACTACCCAGATAGGTACATATTTTCGATATACTGAAAAATTATACTTTAATACCATTTCCTCATGAAGCTAAAACTGAATAATCATCCCCGAGATTACTAATAATTCTTTTAAAATCCCCGAACAGCGTTGCCGAAGTAGCACGATGTATTTTTGTCAGTACATAATCACCATTATTGACAGAGGAATGAACCGGAAAAATTACGACTTTGTTACCATCAGTTCTTCCTGAAAAGAAATCGTTCGATTTTTTACTAAATCCTTCTACTAAAACAATTTGTTCAGTACCGATTAATGATTGATTAATCTCATGTGAAATCTTTTGTTGAAGGTCAATTATTTCCTGCAGTCTTTTCGATTTCACCTCATCAGAAACGTCATCTTTCATTTTAAAAGCTTTCGTGCCTTCCCTTGGTGAGTATTTGAACATAAAAGCACCATCATACCTAACTTCTTGCATGACATTTAGAGTTGCAATATGATCTTCATAAGTTTCTGACGGAAATCCTGAAATTATATCGGTTGAAAAACTAACTCCGGGCATAATAGTTCTGGCTTTTTCAATTATGGAAAGATAATGCTTGATCTTATAACTTCTATTCATTAACTCCAAAATTCTATCGGAGCCAGACTGCACAGGCAGATGAATGTATTTACAGATATTTTTGTGTTCAGCAATAGTATAAAGTAATTTATCCGAAATATCGTGAGGATGTGATGTAGTAAATCTAATTCTAATATTTTTATCTACAGCGGCAACAGCAGAGAGAAGATCTGCAAAGTCAT
>JAGXRK010000023.1 GCA_018335755.1 Ignavibacterium sp.
ATCAGTTTCAATTTCTCCAATTGTTCAATTCTTTTCATCCCCTCGCCTCTTTGTTGTGCATTAACTTGAATTAATGCTGCAAAAAAGATCATGGTCAATAATAACTTAATAATATTCATAATTTCCTCATAAAATAGTTTTTTTGCTTAAATCGTTGTAAACTTGTTCCATTTCCTGCTCAGATAATTCTTCAACCATCCGATAAATTTCAGGTTGGGTGGGTGAAATTAATCTCTTAAAATTAGATTCTGAGAGCCCTAACTCCTCGGTTATACTGGAGTTTAACAAATCCAACTGCTCCTCATTAAGATCATAAACATTAGAAAAACCAATTGTGTTATCAATATTTATTGAATAATAGCTTAATTCTTCTGAATTGTAATCTCCGATTAAAAAAGAATCGCTATTTTCGGAAAATGGATTAAGATAAATCATAATAATAATTGCAGAAACAGCAATTCCTATCGCGAATTTACTATTTAGATAAAATTTTCTTTTTGACTGGTATTTATCCCTAAATCTTGCTGTTAGATTTGAAAAATAGAATGAGTCAACTTCAATATTTTGAAGTGATTTCAACTCGTTCATGTTGTTTTTGTGTTGATTATATAATGAGAGCAATTCTTCATCATTTAAAAGTGATTCCTCAAACTTTTTTCTTTCAATTTGAGAAAGTTGATCGTCTAGATACAAAAATATTTGTTTAATCTTTTCCATATGTTTTACTCATTAATTCATTTATTTTAGCAAATGCGTGGAAGTAATTTGCTTTCAACCCTCCAACGCTTTTCCCTGTTATTTCAGAAATTTCCTCATAACTAAGTCCGTCAAAATTTCTCATAACAAAGATCTCTCTCTGTTTTGAAGGCAATTTTTGAAGAACTTTATCAAGATGAGCCAATTTTTCCTTCTGTTCTATTGTTGTTACAATATCCTCTTTGTAACGGATTTCTTCTCTCTGTTTATCATCGAAGGAAAAGAACCTTTTTATCTTCAATTTATTTAAATAATTAATACTTCTTGTAGCGGTTATTCTATAAACCCAAGTATATAAAGAAGATTGAAATTTGAAGTCCTTTAATTTATCATATAGAACAAGCAGTACCTCCTGAACAACTTCATCGGCGTCAAGGTGATTTCCGATCATTCTTCTTGCGTGCCAGTAAATTTTTTGCTGGTATCTTCTCGCAATTTCATTAAATGATGCTTCATCACCCCCAATAAATCTTTTAACAAGTTCAAAATCAGTCGGTTTTTCCAGCATATTCTATTTAATTATCAGCTATTTGACAGGTTTATTTCTAAATAAGTTTAAATTTAATAGACAGAAAATAATCGATTTCTTTTTAAGAGTCAAAAACTTAATTATTCTGTGTTCAATAAAAAATTTTCAGTAATGTTTTAAACCCCTTTGAAGTGTTGAATGTCCAATTGTCAGAATCAATTAAATAAAAGGATAAAAAAATGAAACACACGATGCTCTCACTTGCAATTTTTACAATTGCATTATTAATAACAACCGAGACTGCTTTTGCTCAAAGAATGCGAATGGAACAAAGATTAGATTGTATTTCCGAGCTTAATCTTACCGAAGCTCAAAAAGACAAAATTGCAGATATTAGAACAAAACACGATAAACAAATGATTGATCTGCGTGCCGATCTACAAAAAAGCATTCTTGAAAAACGAGAATATATGAGAAGTAAGAATATCGACAGAAAGAAATACTTGCAACTTGACGATAACATCGACGGGTTAAGAAGTAAAATTAGAACCGCCGCTTCCAACATGAAAATGGATATTTACGAAGTTCTGGATGACAATCAAAAAAGTGTTTGGAGCGACCAGTATTGTAGATATTACGGTAAAGAAAGACCGAATAGACCGATAAGAGGAGACCGTCCCTTCAGAGGCGGCTGGCGAAAATAAGAATGTCCTATTAATTTATTAATAAAAACCTTGAGG
Organism: Ignavibacterium sp.; assembly: GCA_018335755.1. Lineage (GTDB taxonomy): Bacteria > Bacteroidota > Ignavibacteria > Ignavibacteriales > Ignavibacteriaceae > JAGXRK01. The sequence goes on from JAGXRK010000023.1 coordinate 1,966, forward strand.
TTTAATATAAACCTCAAGGTTTTTTTAGTTTGTTGGACTTGAAAGGGATTTAATCGAAGTTTTTGCTATTTCAGCGGCTTCAGTATTTGGATTTTGTTTTATTAGCTCCTCCCAGATCTTTATTGCTTTTTCGTTGTTTCCTCTTGCCGCCTCAATTGCTCCAAGATTGTATTGAGCCAATAAATTTCCTTTTTCTTTAGACAGGATCAGATTTGTTGTTTCCTCTGCTTTATCAATATTACCCTGAGAATAATGAAGGAAAGTTATGGCAAATAATAAGTCAACTCGCTTGGGATCGAGCTTTATAATATGATTGTAATACATTAAAGCCTCTTCCTGGTAGTGTCCGGCAGCTAATAAATCTGCATATTCCCGAACTTTTGCGGTATCGGACGGATTCTGTTCAACTTCTTTTTTAAGAGTCTCCATCTGCTTTTTAACTCCTTCCATAACATTTCCTTTTGAAGGACTACCCATATCCGGATGCTTGAAATTTCTGTGAATTTCATCATCGGGCATTGTGGAATGGTCAAATTCTTTATTGGAATCCGTTTTTTTATCATTGAAGGAGGTTAGTAAAATTATTGCTAAAACAAGAACTAGAACAAGTCCAGGATAAAAAACAGCAGGAGAAAATTTGATTTTCATTATGTCACCAAAAAAAATAATAAAATTTAACTCATCAAGTATGATTTCTAAAGTGCTTGACGAAAAAGAATTAACTGTTTACTTAAACACAAAAAGTGGTAAGAAAATTCAGTTAATTGATCCCAATTAGATATAGATTTCAGTTCAGGTCTAACTCAATTAATGTATTATAGTGAGTGGAGTTTGCTAACTTCATATCTTCTATTTTACTAACTAAAATGTCCATCCTTTCATTCTCACCGTCATCAAAATTATCAAAGGCTTCTTTTGATATGAAAATAAAGACTTCTTCAAAGACATTAGTTTTTTTACCTTTCACTTCATATACAGAATAATTTTCTAATCCGTCAGCTTTTACCAACAATTTCAGTTCTTTAATTGATGATAAATATTCTTCGCGTTTATCAACTTTAATCTCATATTGAATAGTGAAAATAACTTTATTCATTTTTTCTCCATATTATTAATATTTATTTAAGTAATACTATTTCTCCAGAAAAATTAACTTTCGCAGGTCCTGTAAGCGATAGTTCTTTTACTTTTTGTTCTTCTACATTAAAATCTACGATTAACTCTTCACCGCTTTGGGATATGAGATGAACAGAGGGGTTAATTCCATAGTGTGCATAACTTATTAAAGCGGCTGCGGCAGAGCCTGTACCACACGCAAGGGTTTCATCTTCTACACCACGCTCGTATGTGCGAATAAAAACTTTATTATTCAGAA
>JAGXRK010000024.1 GCA_018335755.1 Ignavibacterium sp.
AGTCCATCTTCAAGCAGATCATATCTGATAGTTGTAGAAGGATTAAACGGATTAGGATAGTTCTGGAACAGTTCATAGTTATCAATAACAAAAGAGGGTTCGCCGGGTTTATAAGCAAGTGAGCTGAAGTTGCTTAGATATTCATCAATAGCTTTTTGCACATTATCTCTGGCAACAGTAATGGAATTTAATCTGTCGGTGCCTCTGCCTGCAACATAGGCGTAAATAATTTCAACGGGTTCATCTTTTACCAAATCAAAAGGGCCGGTACTTAGCATTACTATTTGATCCGATGTTCTTGAATTAATCCATCCAATCCCGGAAACCGGATCACCTGAGTATTTAAACTTTGGATTAATAGAGGCACAATTGATGTTCCCTAAAATTTCTCCATATGGATCCGAACAGGGATCATAAAGATCTCCGTAAGGATGTAATCCAAGAGCAAAATTTCTGGCATTCGATATGAAAGCAGGATAAGCACCTTGATAATCTTTATAAAAAAGATTTATAGAGGAAGAGACCGGTAAATTCTTTTTTCCGGGAATTTTATTGATACCAATTTGAGGACCGCGTTTAATAAGAGCTGTATCAGATGCATTTCCTATTACTACCGGACCTTGTAATAGTGTATTGAAAAAGGCAGGGGGGTTAGTCCCATATCCATAAGAAAAATCCTCAGCTTTTTTATAAATGTACGCCGATTGTAATAAGGTATCGGACGCAAAAAGATCTTGGTTATAATCATAACCAAGATCAAAATCGTTCAGTATGGATATAATTACAGAATCCAGTTTTTCTGCAGCAGTACCGCGGTTAATTATTCTGTATCTGAAGAAAACAACATTTTCTAGATCAGGCAATGAAGAAGCAAAAACCGTTTGCTGAATTTCAATACCTAAGGGTTGAACACCGGCAAACCTTGCTCTGTTCGTCCGTCCGTCATTGAACACACACCAGATAGTTTTATCACCAATAAGATCGGGCATATCTTCATCCGGATCCCAGATACCATTGTAATTAAGATCCACGGGATTGTAGATACCATCACCGTCGCCGTCGTAAAAATCAGCACCAAGATCAACTGCATCACGCCAGTTCTGCCAGCTGCTGCCAAAAGGGATGTCATCAGCGTAAACTGAATAAAGCTTATTTCTGGAATCAAGAGTATCTGAACCTACGAAACCGGGCAGGTAATTTGCTATAGAACCTCCAATCATCTCTCCATTTGCCCAAAGAGTATTATTGTTATAACCCGTCAATAAAAAGCCTCCGGAATATAAAAAAGGGACTCCATCATAATTTGCAAGGCGTGATTTTATACCAAACGAATCACTTCTGGCAATTCTGGTTTGCATATTATCTTCAACAAACAATGTATCTGCAAATACCCTGATTAAATCAAAATTGGAAATTTGCCCATTATTAGAAAGCGGCATCTTTATATTGTTTATAAACATCCCTCCCAGTTTATCTTCATACAAATAATTAAAAGGAACTTTGTTTCCATAAATACTATCGCCAGCTTCTCCGTCATAGTGATTTCCATCGTCAAAAAGTTCCAGGTATTTACCATCTGTTAGACGCAAATAAACTTTTGATACTGAAACATCATCAATAGCTTTAACTGTAAAAGTTGTTAAAGTATCTTTATGCTCTGTAAACTCAATACGGTATTCTGAAATTACAGGAGGGGTAAATTTTTCAACTGTTACTTCGGGTATCATAAAAGCAAGGTTATAACCAGTGGAACTACTGTATTCATTTACAAATCTCTGAGTTCTGAAAATTAGAAATGGTTTGTCTGTATATCGTGATGTTGAAATAAAAGAATCGTCTCTGAGATATTTTGTTAGTTGATGAGGTTCAGACCAGGAAACGCCGCCATCAGTGCTTTTTACGTAAAACAGATTGTTCGGAAAAGTATTGGCAAAGTCTATACTCAAAGTATCTTCAACCTGATAAATAATCCATAAGGTGTTATTGTTAGTTTTTACAATTCTCGGACGAGATTTATTCTTATAAGAGTAATCAATAATAACGGAGTCACCCCAGCTATTTCCGTTATCGGTGCTGTATTTCAAATAGATGTTATGTGAAGAAAACCCAGGGGAGGCAATCTCATAAACAACTAAAAGTAAATTATTATCATAGGAAAATAAGGATGCATCTTCAATATAAGTAAAATTTAACATGCTAATGTCCAAATATTCTGTTGGTTCATTTTCCCAGGAATTACCCTGGTCAAAGCTTCTTATATATGATGCACTTGTTTTAGAGCCGTTAACAAAGGATAGATAGACTTCACCGTTTGGCTTTTCGGAAAACTGTGGATATAAGATTGGTGTTGTTGTAAGGCCAGTTTCCTGCTCGTGAACTAAAACAGGATCAGACCAGTTAAATCCATTATCATCTGAATAAGAAATAAAAATGCCCTCATCGTTTACAGTCCATCCAAGTAAGATTCTACCCGAATTCAAGAGGTATGAGGACGGATACATCAGTGAACTTATTACATTAATTAAAACCGGTGAAGACCAACTAATACCTGCGTCAGTAGTTCTGATGCAAAACAGAGAATCCTTTTTTAGGGATAGATTTCTCTTATTATAAATAAGCAGTATGTTGTTTTCATCAATTGCAGCAACAGTATGCTCACTTTGATTAGCAACAGGGATTATCATTACATCGGGCTGAGCATAAATCACACTCAGTGAAAACAGAAAAACTATTAAAACTGTTTTTGAGTATTTCATTTTACTCGAGGCTTCTGAAATATTACTTTAAAATTATCATCTTCTTCGATTGAGAAAAATCGTTAACCTGAAGTCTGTATATATAAACTCCGCTTGCAAGTCCTTCTGAGTTGAACTGGACTTCATATCTTCTTGCCGGCTGAACAGAGTTAACAAGGGTTTTAACTTCCTGTCCCAGAATATCAAAAACCTTAAGAGTAACAAGTCCATCTTCAAGCAGATCATATCTGATAGTTGTAGAAGGATTAAACGGATTAGGATAGTTCTGGAACAGTTCATAGTTATCAATAACAAAAGAGGGTTCGCCGGGTTTATAAGCAAG
>JAGXRK010000025.1 GCA_018335755.1 Ignavibacterium sp.
ATTGATCCGTTTCCACCAGAACCAAGCACAAATGATTCTGCTTGTGCATCGAATGTTCCGTTGTTTGTTATTCCAGCGCCACTATTGAACGATACTGTTGTTCCGCCCCATACTAAACTTCCTTCATTCACAATCATTCTTGATAGTGTTTTTGTAAATATACCGCCAATCGATCCGGTAGCTGTTGATGATATCGTTGTTGTGCCTGTGCCTCCGTGTGTGCCGCTTAACCAAGTGAAAGTTCCATTAATTATCAATGCTCCATCACCTGCTATTGTTCCTCCATCCTGATAAAATGTTGTTCCCGATGAAATGGTTACAGGACTTCCTGTCAGATTCAATGTGCCGGATATAAGTTCGAGTGTTCCACCGCCACTGATTGTATTGCCGCTAAGTGTATGAGTCCCACCTGATAGGATGTATTTACTTGCCGGGCTTATTACAAATGTACCACTACCTGATGTTGAAAGTGTTGATTGAAGTGTTCCACTTTGTACGTTTGTGATTCCATTGTTGATGAATGTTGTTGCTAATGTTGCACTACTCAAACTGGTTGTTCTGTTAAATGTTCCGTTATTGATAATTGATCCGTTTCCTCCCGAACCAAGCACAAATGATTCTGCTTGTGCATCAAATGTTCCGTTGTTCGTTATTCCAGCGCCACTGTTGAATGATACTGTTGTTCCACTCCAGACTAAACTACCTTCGTTGACTATCATTCTTGATAGTGTTTTTGTGAATATACCGCCAATCGATCCGGTAGCTGTTGATGATATCGTTGTTGTGCCTGTGCCTCCGTGTGTGCCGGCGACAAAAGATAAACTATCACTAATAGTTAAGTCTCCAATTCCATTTATCGTTCCTCCGTTTTGGAAAAGACTTGCAATTGTTACTGACTGATCATTAGTTACCGTCCCGCTATTAACTACAGCAGTATCAGGCACGCCGGGAATCCCATTCGGATTCCAGTTGCTTGCAGTTTGCCACGAACCGCTGCCGCCAATCCATGTGTATTTGGTTTGTGAAATAATTACTGTGGTTAATGTCAGTAATATTATTATTGTGTAGAAAATGGATTTCACTTTGCACTCCTTAAATGATTATTAATAAACTCAATTACGTTTGAAAGATTTTCTTTGCTGATAAATTCAATTGCGCCGGCATGTTTTGCGGCAGCTTCAGTTGTCTCATCATCAAACTGAGAAACAACGATAATTTTTGCTTCAGGATTCCGGGAAACAATTTTTGAGGTTGCTTCTAAACCATCCATCTTTTTCATCTTAATATCCATTACAACCCAATCCGGATTAGTATCATTAAAAGCTACTAGGGCTTCAGTCCCATCACAGCATTCTATTACTTCATCAAAATGAGCAGAACACATATTCCTCATCATTTCTCTAATTCTGTCGTTGTCGTCAACTAATAGTAGTTTCATAGTGCTTGTAATTTTTAGTGTAAAGATGAGTTTTAAACAGGCTGTAATAAATCGGTGAGAGCACTCATTTTATATAGGTGGAAACACCCATAACAATTAAAAATGAAAAATTTATAATTAGAGGAGTGAACGATTTTTAATTGCAAACTTTACAAGACTGTGCGTGCCGCTGAGATTTAATTTTTTGGAAATGTTGTTCCGATGATTTTCAACCGTTTTATAACTGATGTGAAGTTCGTCCGCAATCTGCTGAGAAGTTTTATCCAGCGAAATTAATTTTAGTATTGCTCTCTCTGATTTTGTTAAATCATTTATAGATGGCTGTTTTGAGGCAAAGTCTTTTTGTGTGTTCAGTCTTTTGACGAGATAGTTTGAGATATTCGGGCTTATGTAATATCTGTTTTCAAAAACTGTTTTAACACTTTCCAGAACATCTTCAACCGCATTCTCCTTAAGCACATATCCAAATGCTCCTGAATCCATTGCTTCATTAAACATATCTTCTTCTTTGTACATTGTTAGAAAGATAATTTTAGTTTTAATATTTTCTGCGGCAACTCTTCTGGCAATTTCTAATCCAGTCATCTTTGGCATCTCTACATCTAACAAGGCAACATCAGGCAGATATTTTTTTATGAGATTGTATGCTTCTTCCCCGTCCTTTGCTTCCGCAATAATCTCAATTTGCGGATCGGTAAGCAGAACGGATTTAACACCACTCCGCATCATCGGGTGATCGTCTGCAATAATTATTTTGATTTTATTATTCATTATTCACCGGAATTAGAATTTTTATGAATGTTGCAAATTCAGATGTTGAACCATATTCAATTTCACCATCAAGAAGTGAAACCCGATTAATTAAGTTTTTCAGACCCAATCCTTTTGACTGCTCTTTTGCTGATTCAAAATCAAATCCCTTACCGTTATCTGCGATTTCAATTCTTATTTGATTTTCAATACTCTGAACATTAACAGCCGCAGCACTGGCCTCGGAATGTTTTAAGATATTATTCACACATTCCTGAACAATTCTAAAAATATTGATTTCTTTATCCTTGCTCAGAAGATTATCTATGTTATCAATCAGTATATCAAATTTTATTTTTGAGGCTCCTTCAATAATCACAAACATTGAACTTATCGCCCTGGTCAAACCCAACCTGTCCAGCTGATATGGATGAAGATTGTAAGAAATCCTTCTAACCTCATCAAGAGCCACACTTGCAGTTTTGGATATTTCTTCGAACTGATCGTCTTTATTCTTATTAAGTAACGCAAGATTTTTTATAACTAAAAGATCCTGCCCAAGGCTATCGTGAAGTTCAGATGCTATTCTTTTTCTTTCATCCTCCTGAGATTGAATTAATTGTACGCTGAATTCAATCTGGATTTGTTTTTCTTTCTTTAACTGAGATACTCTTCTGTAATAGATTATAGGTCCGAGAGAAAAAAATGCAAAAATTAAAAGTAATCTGAACCACCAGGTCATCCAGAATGGGGGTTCAATTATTAAAGTTAGTATTGCAGGCTCACTCCACATTCCTGCACTGTTAATTCCTTTAACTTTGAAGATATACTCACCAGGATCGAGATGGGTATAATTAACAAACCTCCTGTTTTTTATATTCACCCAACCGGGATCAAATCCTTCGAGCATATAAGAGTAATAGTTCTTTTCAGGTGATGTAAAATCAAGTGAAGCAAATTCAAAAGAAAAAATATTCTCATCATAACTTAATATTATGGTATCAGTATAAGTTATGCTTTTGGGAAGAAGAACTTCTTCGTTAAATATTTTAAATGAAGTAAAAGAAACATTGGAATGATATGTTTCCTCCTTGATACTATCGGGATGAAAATATGTTATACCTTCAACACCGCCGAAGTATATATAACCCGATTTAGTTTTTAATCTTGTCGAAGGATTAAACTCAGGATTTTGTACTCCGTACATTTGATCGAAATTTTTCACTTCAAAATCCGTTAAACTCAATCTTGTTATTCCGCGTGATGTGCTGAACCATAAATTTTTATTTTCATCTTCGAGTATTCCATAGACTGAGTTTGAAGCAAATCCATTCTCTTCAGAAAATATTTCAAAATTGTCTTTTTCAAAATTGTACTTACACAATCCGCCGGAGTAAGTCCCTATCCATAAATTTCCTTCTGAGTCTTTTAAGATATCAGTTATGATATTATCCGGCAGTGACGAAGGATTATTTTCCTCTCTGAAATAGTGGTTAAACATATTTGTCTTTTTATCAAACCTGTTTAACCCAAAGCTGTAGGTTCCGATCCAAAGATTACCATTATTATCTTCACAAATTGATGTGATATCATCACCGCTTAATTTATTGCCTTCGCCGGATGCAGAAGAATAATATGTAAATTCATTTGTAGTTTGATTATAAGAAGTCAATCCCCCTCCGCCAATAGCTCCAAACCACAGTAAATCTTCTGAATCTTCGTAAATAGTTCTTACCAGGTTTGCACTTGGATTACTTTTTTTTATGTCGAGATTAATATAATCGAAATTGTCATTGATTGGATCATACTTATTAAGTTCACCATAATATGTGCCAATCCATAAATTATTTTTGCCGTCGTTATACAGGTAACGAACAATCTCCCCATGTAAATTCCCATTTTTGTTTATCGAATGATTGAATGTCCTGAAGGAATTTTTATCAGGATTAAACTGTACCAAGCCTTTATTATATGTTCCGATCCAGATATTTCCCTTCTGATCTTCCTCAATTGCAAAGACATAATTATCCGAAAGTGCCGAATTGGATTCATTCAACTGCAAGAATTTTTTAGGTTTTCTATCAATTTTATTCAATCCTCCTGCAACAGTCCCAATCCATAATATACCTGATCTATCCTCATAAAAAGTTCTGATATCATTGGATGAAATAGAACCGGGAATAAGTTTATTTTGCCTGTGAATGTTTAGTAGGCTCAGATCAGAAGCTAATACACAAATACCTTCAGAAACTGAGGAACCTGCCCAGATCAATCCGTTCCTATCCTTATATATCTTCCAGATATTTTTAACATTAGCTATGTTAATCTTAATAAATTTATTTTGCTCATAATAAAATCTGTTTAACCCGCCACCGGCAGTTGAGATCAAAAATCTTCCATCAATTAATTCGATCATTGATGTAACATTATTAAAACTGATTGAGTATTTATCTGCCGGATTATGTTTGAAACTTTTAAATGATCGGGATGATTCATTATACAAATATAATCCGCCTTCTTCTGTGCCAACCCATATTCTTGATTTACTGTCTTCAAATACAAAAAAGATTTTATTACTGCCAATACTTTTTTCATCATCAGAGTTATGTCGAAATCTTTTAAATGTTTTTTCAGCTTCATTAAAAAGATTTAACCCGCCGCCCCATGTACTTATCCACAAATTATTTTTACTATCTATAAAAACACTCTGAATAACATTCGAGCTTACTGAATTAGGATCATTTTCGTCGTTAACAAATCTTTCAAACTTTTCTGTAACCGGATCAAATTTGTTTAATCCTCCACCGTCGGTGCCGATCCAGATTTTTCCATCTTTATCTTCGCAAAGAGACCAGATGAAATTGTTTGAAAGTGAACTATTATCACCCCTTTTATTTCTATAAACTTTGAATGAATAACCATCAAATCTGTTTAGTCCGTCCTCGGTACCAATCCACAAAAAACCCTTTTGATCCTGTATGACAGCGTTTACATTGTTTGATGATAAGCCATCTTTTGTAGTAAAATGACTAAAGGAAAATAATTGACTATTTTTCTGTCCGTACAAAGTGGACACCATTATAACCAAGTAAATAACCAGTAATAGTCTATTTAACATTAATCTATTAAAATGATAAAGTGATGTTTAGTGACGGAGTGAAATTAAATAATTCTTCGATTTACTGGAAATCTAAATCTAATTATTTTCATGGTCTTATTTACGAATAAAGGAGAGGAACTAAGGTCAATTTTCAGGCTAAAGAATCATAAATCTAATATATAATTAAAAAATAAAGGTTAAAAAATCCCAGTCCACTGTTTTTACAGTCAGAAAATCAAATTAACTTTTGTAATAAAAATTATTTTTCGATTAACTCTTCTATCTATCAAATTGCCAGTAATTATATCTTATAATTTTGATTCAACAAACGATAAAACTTCGTTCAACTTTATTATCGACTTTTCTTTTAACTCAGAACAGGTATTTCGCATATCAGCGTTAAACTTTTCGTCCTTAATATCTTTAAGATTGATGAGCACATTATAAATGCCGCCAAGAACTCCGGTGTATGCACTCTGTGCACCGACACCAACGTCTGTAATAGAATTTGGATTACCGTGTTTTACAACAATTTCTGCTATTTCGATTGCTTCATAACTTAACTTAGCTGTATTAAGCGGAACATAAACTGCCAGCTTCAATCCATTCTGCATAGCGGTTTCACGGGCATTCTTTTCATCGGCGGTTTTATTTGGCAATCGTCGCGCAGCCATAAAATCATTAAATGCATTTGTATCATCATCTACAGCTTGTACTAAAGTGTTTTTAATTTCCTGGCATTTATCAGCAGCATCATTCAAAATTTTATCTGCTTCAGGATCGCTGCCGCGTTTGTTTGCAGTTAAGTTTGCAACCATTGATGATAATGCAGCACCAAGTGCTCCCGTTAATGCAGCAATTGAACCGCCGCCGGGTGCAGGAGTTTCACGCGATACTTCGTCAACAAAAGCTGTTAGTTTCATTTCGGCCAATGCTGAATCAATATTCTTTGGCAATCCTAAAACTCGTTCTTCAATTTTAAATTCCGATACATCATTTAATCCCAGTGACTGAACTGCAGTTTTCAGAATATCACGAATTGGAATTCCGGTAGATCGATGCTGTTTTCTCAGATAATGTTTACCGGTTTCAAGCAAAGCCGGGTAAGGCACCATTCCTACTATTTCACTGCCTGTTACTCTTAAACCTCTTTCTGCTGCAAGCTTCTCTGTTTCATCAAAAACGTGATGCATTGATGTAACTTTATAATTGGTAAGATTAATTGATATCTGTGCACGGTCGTATTTTTCAACCATCCATCCTATTGCTTTAGTGAATTTGAACTTACCCGGCTTTTTAACTGATTGCCCCTCTGGTTTTTCACTTTTTATGCCGTGCTGTTCAAGAATCTCTGCAAGATCATAATCGTGCTGCGTCTTGCAGTGATCGATAGTTTCTTTTATTGTCTTCCCAATAAAATCACAATCACCGCAGGGATAATTACCTTTTTCATATTTTATAATTTCTTCGCTCTTGAAATAGAAGTTATCTTCGCTTTCTTTACGTGCTGATCTTCCCTTTTCCCGTAATTCGAAAGCGATATCAGTAGCATATTTTGATTCACGAGTATTAAGATTAATATTATATGCTATAAGAAATTCTCTGACACCAATTACTGTTGCACCTGCTTTAGTATTGAACTTTGCAGATCCGAAGTCAGGTTTCCATTCAGGCTTTTTAAGTTTTTCTTCAAGGGCTTCATATTCACCCTGACGAATTTTTGCAAGATTTTCTCTTTCAGGTTTTGTGGCAGATTTTTCATACAGATAAACTGGAATACCAAGTTCTTCACCAACTTTTTTTGCCACTTCTTTTGAAAGTTCAATGCATTCTTCAGTGGTTATTCCGCTTACAGGAACAAAAGGACAAACGTCCGTTGCACCCATTCTCGGATGTGATCCTTTATGTTTACTCATATCAATCAGCTCAGATGCTTTTTTAATTGAGTTAAAAGCAGCCTCTTTAACCCCTTTTGCATTTCCAATAAATGTTACAACAGTACGATTCATATTGTAACCGGGATCAACATCAAGAAGTTTAACACCTTCCACTTTTTCAATTTCATCGGTTATTTGTTTAATGATTTCGGGTCTTTGTCCTTCTGAAAAATTTGGTACACATTCAATAAGTTGTTCGTTCATTATATCCTCTAGAATTTTAAGTACAATCTGATTGTATTATTGATTTTTGACTAATAATAAAAATAATTGCTTCAAATTTAAAGCAAATAATATGGAAAACGGAATCAAAAGTGAATTATATCCAATTAAATTGGTTTTCATTTAATCTCATCATCTGAAATTTGTATAAATAATTTATTAAATTTGCATCGCTTTTGCACGGGGTGTAGCCCCGATTAGATTCGGGATAAACTCCGCCCGGTAGCGCGTCCCGACTAGTCGGGAAGGCCGTGGTAATTTATTATACTTACATAATTGAATCAATAAGAACTTCAAATTGGTATATCGTTCATTCTGATAATACCGACAGAAGATTTATTGAACATAATTCCGGACAAACCAAATCAACCAGGGGTAAAGGTCCGTGGAAATTGATTTTTATTAGATCGTTTAGCTCTAAGATTGAGGCAAACAGATTTGAGCTCAAGTTGAAAAAACTTAGAAATAAAGATTACATTAAAAAAGAATATTCTGAATATTTTTTGGACACTTAGTTTTTCGGGGTGTAGCGCAGCCCGGTAGCGCGCTTCGTTCGGGACGAAGAGGCCGTAGGTTCGAATCCTATCACCCCGACTTAAGCTTTATTTTTTTGAAGAGGCCGTAGGTTCTCCCGAAGGGACTCATTTCGGAGGAATCCTATCACCGGGACTAATTTTAAATATTTATAGCAATTATTATGGCACAAAATCATTCTTTTGACATAGTTTCTGAAATTGATCTTCAGGAAGCAGATAATGCTGTTAACCAGGCACTCAAGGAAATCCATCAGCGTTATGATCTTAAAGACTCTAAAACTGAATTGGAATTAAATAAAAAGGATAAATACATTTCCATCAATACAAAGGATGATTATTCACGTAAAGCCAGTATTGATATTCTTGAAACTAAATTTATCCGCCGCGGTATTTCCGTTAAAGCTCTTAAGTTTGATGAACCTGAAGCGGCTGCAGGTGGAAGACTTAAACAGAAAATTAATCTTAAATCCGGAATATCAAAAGAGAATGCCAAGCTAATCACGAAAATGATTAAAGATTCCAAACTTAAAGTAAATGCACAGATCCAGGATGAGCAGGTACGAGTCACCGCACCAAAAATCGATGATCTTCAGACTGTAATAAAAATGGTTAAAGAAGCAGAACTTGATTTCCCTACTCAATTCGTGAATATGAAGTAAACATTTTCTTATCCTGCATAAGCTAATCTCAGTTTTTCTTTATTCAGGTCCTTCAGCATCATAAACTCTTCTTCATACACTTTTTCTATATCACCGTAATATTTGTGATCAACACTGTCTTTTTCAGTATCACGCAAGACTTTTAGTGAAGAGACAAGACTAAGCTTCTTTACAACAAGATTTACCGGATCATTTTCATCAACTACACCTTCAACAATATACGGACCCATCGACATAGTCAATTCGGCATATTCATAATAAACTTTCGGAAATATCACTGCTTCAAAAGTGCCGTAAATATCTTCAAGCGAGAGGAACTTCATTATGTCACCTTTCTTAGTCCGTATTCTTTTGGAGGTCATATACCAGCCGATCATCGTAACATATTTACCTTTATACTTAATCATTTCATTCGCTTTTATAACGGATGAATCATCAAAAAGATCTCTATAGAAATGAAGCGGGTGACGTGTAACCATATAATTAAAAGTTTCATATTCCATTCTGCAGATTTCTTCTAAAGAAAAATTCTGTGCGGTTTTTACCTGCTGCTCGAGCGTAAAAGTTTCGTGAATGAAAAGATCATTATACCTTTCATCAAGTATTTTTCTTTTGTTAATGTAAATATCGAGCAGCCGCAGAAGTTCTGGTCGTGTTTGACGAAAACATCCCAACGCACCGCATTTGATAAGTATCGATGTTTCTTCATAGCCAAGTCCGGTTCTCACAAGAAAATCTGCAAGTGCAACATATTCACCATGATTTTTTCTTTCATTAACAATTTTGTGAATTGAGTTAAGAGAAAGATTTTTTATAGCCATCAAACCAATTCTCATTTCACTTTTCTTTCCTGTGTACTCATATTCACTTCTGTTTATACAGGGAAGCAGAACTTTAACTCCTCTTCTTTTGGTTTCCTGAACATATACTGCGGCGGAATAAAAGCCTCCGCCATTGCTAAGAACACCTGCCATAAATTCTGCGGGATAATATGTCTTAAGAAATGCAACCTGGTATGAAAGCAAAGCAAACGAAGCACTGTGAGCTTTACAGAAAGAATATCCGGCAAATGATTCGATCTGTCTCCAGAGTTCTTTTGACTGGCTATCATTCAATCCTTTCATTTCACAGGATTCGAAAAAACGATTTGTAATCTGCTGCATTGCTTTGTGTGATCGCATCTTTCCGCTCATTGCACGCCGCAGAAGATCGGCTTCCTCTAAACTAAGTCCGACAATTTTATGTGCAACTTTAATTACATCTTCCTGGTAGATCATAACTCCGTAAGTATCAGCAAGAACTTCGGCTAACTCAGGTATAAAGTAAGTGCGCTTTGAAGGATCTTTATGACGAAGTATAAACTCCTGCATCATTCCGCTTTCAGCCACACCAGGACGAATTATTGAACTTGCCGCTGTAAGCAATTCAAAATCATGTACATCAAGTTTTCTGAGAAGAGAACGCATTCCGGGAGATTCAATGTAGAAGCATCCAATTGTTTGTCCCTTACGTATAAGCTCATTTGTTCTGCTATCATTAAACAGCATTTCAAAATCGAATATATCAAACTCAACACCACTTTTATTTTTAGGCAAAGGCGGATAAAGAGTGGCAACTTTTGGTTCTTGGCGCCACTCAACCGGGATCAAATAAAACTGATTTTCAAAGTTTTTTTCCATATTAGTGTATAATAATAGTGAACATTTGTGCACTATTTACATTTTTTAAAAATAAAAGTCAATAGAGGAAAAAAGCTTATTTAGTTGACTTTGATGGAGGGATTAAACTTATTAGAAGTGTGTTTTTGATATTATTTTTAATGTGATGCGAAATGCAGACAGATGACACTTTATCCTGGATCTGCCAGTACTGCGGGGTTGAGAATGCAGTATGGGTTGATCTTACAATTGAAGGCAAACAGGACTTTATAGAGGATTGCAGGATATGCTGCCGCCCCAACCGCGTAATAGTAACGGTTGATTACGATGAAAATATTTTCATCGAAGCACGGCTTACGGATGAATAAAATCCTACCGTATAAGATAGTTCTGCTAACCCTCTATATTTAATCCATAATCATTCTGAGGAACGATGAGCTTTCATCGTCATCAGAATCGTCTTTCTTTTCCATTCTCTCCTTTGACCATGCATATCTTGATGCATCTACGCTGAAACCGGTCTGGTTATCATTCTTATCTACATCTTCTTCATCTTCAATTGAAGATTTTGGACTTTTGACGCGCAATATTGTCGGGACTTCAAGATCTTCCTTATTGATTTCAGGATTGTCAAATAAAGAAAATCCACCCCTGGCAAATTTAGGTTCATCTTTAGAAAATGTTTTTGCGGCCCGCGATGTAAATGAACTTTTACCTGTATCGAAACCAGTTGCAATAACTGTATAAGAGATGTAGTCATTCATTTCATCTTTCTTAACAACACCAAAAATAACATTGGCTTCTTCACCAGCCGCTTCAAATATTACATTATTACCTTCATTAATTTCCTGCATAGTCATGCTGCCTGAACCGGTAACATTAAGCAGTACACTTTTTGCTCCTTTAATACTTACACCTTCAAGAAGAGGTGATGAGATTGCTTTCTGCGCAGCTTCGATGGCGCGATTTTCTCCGCTGGCAATTCCACAACCCATCAATGCTTCACCGCTTTGATTCATTACTGCACGTACATCTGCAAAGTCAACATTAATCAATCCTTCGATTGTAATAATGTCTGCTATGCCGCGTGTTGCTTCATAAAGAACTTCATTCGGTTTATCAAAGGCTGCAAATGCATTAATACCCTTATCAAGAATACTTAGAAGCCTTTCGTTTGGAATAACAATTAAGCTGTCTACGTGCTGGCGTAATTCCTGAATACCTTTTTCAGCATTCATCATTCTCGTTTTACCTTCCCATCTGAATGGTTTAGTAACAATGCCAACAACCAGAGCACCTATGCTTTTAGCAATAGATGCCACAACAGGAGCACCACCGGTTCCTGTTCCGCCTCCCATACCGGCTGTAACAAAAACCATATCACTTCCCTGCAGAACTTCTGCAATAAGTTCGCGATCTTCTTCCGTTGCTTTCTTGCCAACGTTAGGATCGGCACCAGCACCGAGACCTCTTGTAATAGAAGTACCGCACTGGATTTTATGAGTAGCACTGCTGCCCTTCAGAACTTGTGAATCGGTGTTGATTGCAACGTACTCTACGCCGTTCAATCCTCTTAAGATCATGCTTTCAATTGCATTGCAGCCACCGCCGCCAACACCAACAACTTTAAGTACAGCCGACATTGATTTGTCTCTGTCAATTGTTGCAAAACGCGCCATAGTTCCTCCTGTAAGTTTATAATTCGTCAAAAAATTCTTGTACTTTGTTAATTAATTGCTTGATCTTGTTCGTACCTTTAATTTTTTTAGGCTTGATCAAAACCTGATATTCACTTGATTTACCGCCTGGTATTCCTTTTATCAGTCCTGCAACTGTTGCAAATTCAGGACTTTCAATTTCATTTGCTAAACCTGAACCAAGTTCCTGAGGAACTCCTATTCTTGTTGGTAAACCAAAAACCTCTTCTGCTAACTCGGGACAACCTTTAAGTAAGGCACCTCCGCCTGAAAGAACTATACCTGCTTTAAGTTTATTTTTAAATCCGGCAGTGCGAAGTTCATTATCAATAATTGAAAACAGTTCACGCATTCTTAAACTGATTATCTGTGTAAGTAGACTTATTGGAATTTTTGTATTTCCTCTAGCTCCAACACCTCTTATGAGTATGTCTTCATCTTTTATTATTGCATTCTCAGAAGCATAGCCATATTCTTTTTTGAGTCTTTCTGCTTCTTCTGTAACTACTCCAAGGGACTCTCTTATATCATTTGTAACCTGGTTACCGGCAATGCCAATAACTTTTGTATGTTTAATCGCTTTTTTATGATATATGGCTATGTCAGTTGTACCTCCACCAATGTCAATCATAGCTATACCAAGATCCTTTTCACTATCTTCAAGTACTGATGAACTCGAAGCAATCGGCTGAAGTATGTAATCCTGAACCTGATATCCGGCACGTTCAACTGATTTTCTGATATTCTGAATTGCCGGAATTGATGCAAGAACAACATGATTGCTTGCTTCCAATCTTGAACCAGACATTCCAATTGGGCTTTCAATTCCACCCTGATGATCAATGGAAAACTCTTCGGGGATGATGTGAAGAATTTGGCGGTCAGATGGAATTCTTATCGTTCTAACATCAGATTCTAGTCTGTCAAGATCGTCTTTAATAATTTCTTTTTCTTCCCTGTTAATAGTAACATAATTTCTGTGTCGAATACTTGTTATATGTTCACCAGCAACACCAACGTTTACAACATTAACTTTAATTCCGGCTCTGTTAGATGCAATTTCCATAGCTGCTTTTATAGCTTCGGCAGTTTTACCAATATTGGCAACTAATCCTTTATGAAGCCCTTCAGAAGGGGCTACTCCAAAACCAAGTATATCCAGTTTTCCTGTATCTACTGAACGTTCAGCAATTACAGCACAAACTTTTGTAGTTCCTAAATCAAGTCCTGCCAGTATTTCTTTTTTCATTGTCTATAAACCTATATTGTCTTTTTTCCCGACAAAAGCTTCATTACTAAATCTTAAATCAAGATACTCTGTATTTTCAAAATATTGTTTTTGTGTATTCAATCGTTCCCAAAGAATATTAAGGTAAATCATTTTCTTTGCTTCGTTTCCTCTGCCAAAAATTACGGGTGCATTTAATCCGGAAAACGTAAGTATAACATCACCACCGTTTCTGAGATTTATTTCTGCCAGTTTTCTTGAAATTTCAAGATCTGTTGTTTTGGCTGCATCAATAATCTTAAATGCCTGAAGCACATCTTCATCTTTAACAAAATTCATTGCATTGAGTTTAACTCTTAGTCTTGCATTGCTGATTACCGGTAGATCCGAAAACTGTGTATTAGGGAAAATAGGGATCACCTGAAAATCGGCAGTTATGAAGTACGGATCGCTGCTGCCGACAACTACTGCATAAATTATTTTTTCTTTCAAATGAACTTCAACATTTCCTCTGCTATCAGATTTTACTTCAGACCTTATTATATAAGGATGCTTTTCAAACCTGCTTTTTATTCCATGCAGAGTTAAATCGCTGTATGAAATATTTTCATCAAGTTGTGTAAACTCGAGATAACTTTTCTGATTAAGTAAATTATTTCCTGTTATAGTAATCATCTTTATTTCTTCTCTTCCTCTCTTATTATAAGAGAATACTGTTAAATAAATCAATGATCCTGATAAAATAACAAATAAGAATAGGCTTAGAATTTTATGGTTACCTTCAGCCATTTTAATTCATCAGCAACGAAACAAACTTTTCACCGTATTTATAAATATCACCAGCACCCATCGTAATTATGATATCGTCTTCCTGTTTTTCATTCATTAAAACATCAGGGATATCATTTTTATCAGCAACATAGTGAACATTCTTATGACCAAATTCAACCGCACAATCAGCAATCAATTTTCCGGAAATGCCAGGTATCGCAATTTCCCTTGACGGATAAACATCTGTACAAATGAAAACATCGCTATTTAAAAAAGATCTTCCAAAATCTTTATAGAAATCTCTTGTTCTTGAATAAAGATGAGGTTGAAATACCGCAACCAATCTTCTGCTCCAGGATGCGCGGATACCTTTCAAGGTTTCAGCCGCTTCAGTAGGATGATGCGCATAATCATCAATCACAAGAATTTCTTTGTTATATTTAATTTCAAATCTTCTTTGTGCGCCTGTAAAAGATTTCAATGTTCGTTTTATTGATTCAAAATCAATACCCAGTTCAGTTCCCACCACTACTGCAGCTAGTGAGTTTTTAATATTATGGTCACCGGGCAAAGAAAGTTCTATTCTGCCAACTTCTTTATTTAAATATTTTACAGTATAAGACGTACTAAATTCATTATGCACGATATCAACTGCCTGTACTTCCGCCTCATCACTCAAACCGAATTTGATAATTCTCTTATTTATTCCGGAAGAAATATCCTTCAATTGTGCATCATCAATGCAGAGAGCAACAAAACCGTAAAAAGGCACTTTGTTCGCATACTCAGTAAAAGAAGATTTAATATCATTGAGATCTTTATACGTATCAAGATGTTCAGCTTCCAATGAAGTAAGCACTGCAATTACAGGGCTTAACTTTAAAAAGGTTCTGTCGAATTCATCAGCTTCTACAACTATCCATTCACTCTTGCCTAATCTTGTATTACTACCACCCAGAGCATTTAATCTACCGCCGACAATCATAGTTGGGTCCAATCCGGCTTCAACTAAAGCTAAGCCAACCATTGAAGTTGTTGTAGTTTTACCATGAGTTCCGGCAATGCCAATTCCATATTTCATCCTCATCGTTTCAGCAAGCATTTCAGCCCGTTTAACTACAGGTATGTTTTTTCTCACTGCTTCTTTTACTTCAGGGTTATCAAGCGATACTGCTGAGGTGTATACTAATACATCTACATCAAGCAAATTAGAAGGAGAATGTCCTTCAAATACTTCAATTCCCAATTCGATCAATCGACCGGTAACATCATTAAGTTCTTTATCTGAGCCTGATATTTTAAAGCCCTGATGAAACAACACTTCGGCTATGGCGCTCATTCCAATTCCGCCAATCCCGACAAAATGTATTTTATTAAACTTTGATAAAATCATTTTGATTCGATTTTTAATTTCAGTTCCTGAATCCTTTTTAATAGTTCATCATAATTTTCATAATCCGTTGGTCTGATCAGTAATCTTCGTTTACGTGTCTTTAACTTTAATATTATTAACTGAAAACCTTTAGACTGACTAGGATTTCTTTTATTAGTTACTCTTATGGACCCAATTTTATCAGAAGAAATCTCTTTTCGTTTAAACCTGTTAACGAATGTTATACCGTTCTGATCAATTTCAATGTATCTTCTTTTATATAAATTAAGAATCAGTGCAAAGATGGATATGACAACAATAATTGCAAGGAAATAAAGAATTGGATCTTTAATAACCAGAGTATATGAATTATCTACAATCTCACCTCTAATAATCAGGTACAGTGAAAAAACAACGAAGTATATTATGGTCGATTGATAATAAAACGACGTATTATACTTGAATATACTTTTATGTTTTAGTTGTTCACTTGTCATACTGCAACCGCAAATTTTATTGCCCTCTTTGCTATTTGATTTGCAGCATCTGGTTTAGAAAAATTTTTAATCTTATTGCTAAGATTTTTTAATTTTTCCTCGACAAAAATAACTGTTGATACTGCATTTATAAAATTTTCAGTAAGATTTTTATCCTCAATCAATATCGCTGCATCGGCATCTGACAGAGACTTTGCATTATGGTACTGATGATTTTCAGCAACGTTAGGAGACGGAATTAAAATTGAAGGCAATCCTAATGCTGCCAGTTCAGAAATTGTTGATGCTCCTGCTCTAGCAATTACAAGATTACAAACTGAATAAGCTTTGTCCATCTCATCAATAAACGCAAGAACTTTGACGCGTTCATCATTCAGGTTTTTATAATTTTCAAAATATTGTGATCCGGTTTGCCAAATAATCTGAACATTAAGTTTTTTGAGTTCATCAATATGATCAGCAACAACTTTATTTATTGAAGCTGCTCCCAAACTGCCGCCAAGAATTAATAATGTTTTTAATGAATCAACTATTCCAAAATGATTAAATGCTTCCTGACTCTTATTCAATGCTAAATTTGTCCTTATCGGATTTCCTGAAAGAATTACTTTATCAACCCGGCGCAGGTATTTTTTTGAATCTTCAAAAGCCACATGTATTTCATCAGCCTGCTTTTCCAATAATCGAGTGGTAATTCCGGGATAACTGTTAGGTTCAATCAATATAATTTTTGCTCCCATTACTGATGCTCCCCAAATAGCAGGACCTGCTACATATCCGCCTGAACCTATAGCAACTTTTGGTTTAAATTTCATTGAAATAATAACTGAATGAACCAATGAAACAATCAGTCTCAAAGGGAAAAGAATATTCGATAACGTTATTTTTCTTGCAAATCCTTTTATCCAGATAGACTTAAACTGATATCCCAGTTTGGGAACAACTTTACCTTCAATTTTTGATTTGGTTCCGATAAATAAAATTTGTGCTTCGGGCTGTAATCTTTTTATTTCATCTGCAACTGCAACTGCAGGGAAAAGATGACCACCTGTACCTCCGCCGGCAAACAGAAAACGATATGGAGTCCTTGCCTTACTCATTGCTTTAACTCCCCAGACTTAATCATATTTTCACTGTTCACCTGAATTTCGTTTTCACGTTTTGAATTCATTATTGCAATATTTATTAAAATACCTATTGATATCGATAAAAAAATAATTGAGGTACCGCCATAACTGATAAAAGGTAAAGGTAAACCTGTAGTAGGCAAAAGTCCTGTAGTAACTGCAACATTAACAAAAGCATAAATAGCAATAGAAAAAGTAATTCCGAAAGCAAGCAGCTGCCCGAAACGGTCCTTTGCTTTCTTTGCTATAAGGATTCCTGAAACAAAAAGAATCAGATAACTGAGCAAAACAATAACAGATCCCAGGAATCCCATTTCTTCACCGAGAATGGCAAAAATAAAATCACCATAAGCTTCCGGTAAAAACAAATTATTTTGTTTACTATTGCCAATGCCAACACCAGCCAAACCGCCGCTTCCCAATCCGTATAATGCCTGTTTAACCTGAATATTAAGATCACCACCATCGCTCATTGCTTTGATAAATCCAAGAATTCTGGAACGCGAATGTGAGAATAGCATTGCAAAACTGCCGGCAACAAAAAGTGAAAATAAACTTGATAAAGCGATGTGTTTGAATTTTGCTCCGCCGACATAAAGTATTGTTAAGGAAATTACTACCAGTAAAGCTCCTGTACTGATATTTGGTTGAATAAATATCAAACCGGATATAAACATTACCCAGATGAACGCATATAAATACCCCTGTTTAAAATCACTGATAAATTCCTGCTTCTGTTCTATTAATGCGGCAAGATGAATTATGAGTATGAGTTTTGCAATATCTGCAGGCTGAACAGTTATTATCCCAAGATCCAGCCATCTTCCTGCTCCTTTTATACTAGGAGCAAAAATTAAAGTGAGAATAAGAACAGCTGCCATAGCCAGCAGCGCCCATTTACTATAATACTTGTAGATCTCATAAGGAATAAAACAGAACATCAAAAGAAAGAATAACCCAATGAATACTTTTAATAAATGCGAATTAAACAAATAAAATGTGCTTTCAAATCTGAATGCGCTATAAGTGCTGCTTGCACTCATTACAATGATTAGCCCGAGCAGCATCAGTGCAAAAGCATCGAAAAAAACTGTGAGCGCTAATTTTTTCATCATAATTGATTAACTAACTGTTTGAAAACATCGCCACGATGTTCATAATTGTTAAACATATCAAAACTTGCACAAGCAGGTGAAAGCAGCACAATATCACCTGAACGTGTTTCACTTATTGCAAAATTTATAACCTCTTCCAAGTTCTTTTTTATTTCCACTTTAACTTTTTTATGGAAATAATTGAAAACTTTTTCGGCCGATGAACCGATTGCATAAATCTTTTTTACTTTTTCAATCACTAAAGGTTCAATAAGAGAATAATCATTTCCTTTATCCTGTCCGCCAAGAATTAAGAAAATAGGTTCATCAAAACTTTTTAAGGCATACCACACAGAGTCAACATTAGTGGCTTTTGAATCATTAATGAATTTCACACTGTTGATTTCTCTGACAAGTTCCAGCCGGTGCGGAACTCCCCGATAGTTTTTCAGTGCATCTATTATTTTATTATTATCCAGATTATAAATCTTTGCTGCAATTATTACAGACATTGCATTCTGCAGATTATGCTCGCCTCTCAAAAAAATATCCCCGCGTTTACAGTTGAAAAGTTCTTTACCATTAATAGCAAATTTTATTAGCCCGTTTTCAAAAAAACATCCATTCTCAACTTTAGAGCTTAATGAAAAGTAGTAAACCTGGCTTTTGCATTTTTTATAATGATGCATTAGTAATTCACTGTCTTTATTCAGGATGATGTAATCATCAGCTTTTTGATTTTCATAAATTCTTTGTTTTGAAGCCGCATAGTTTTCAACCTTGTAATCATATCTGTTTAAATGGTCAGGTGTTATGTTTAAAATCATACCGACATCAGGCCTAAACTTATCAATCAAATCAAGCTGGAAACTTGACACTTCAAGTGATACAAACTCATTCTCTTTAATATCAGCAGCTATTTCTGAAAAAGCCAAACCAATATTGCCCGCAGTGTAAGTTTTCACTCCACAATAATTAAACAAGTAACCGCATAAATCAGTTGTTGTTGTTTTTCCATTAGTGCCTGTAATAGCAATAACCTTACCCTTGCAAAATGAAGCTGCAAATTCAACTTCACTTATAGTTTTTATTTTTTTCGACAATGCATTTATTAGTGTTTCTGCATCTGATGGGACACCCGGACTTACAACCATTAAGTCGCAATCATATACTCTGTCAGAGTGACTTCCAATTTCAAATTCGATATCGTTTTTTTTGAGAGCTTCAAGAGAATTCAGCAATCCCTCAACATCACCGGAATCACTAACAAAGGTAATTGCACCGTATCTTTTAGCAAGTTTTGCTGCACCGATTCCGCTTCGCCCTGCTCCTATAATTGTTATTTTTTTATTCTGAATATTCATTATCTGATCTTAAACGATACTAATGTAACAACTGCTAAAATTATTGCTATGATATAAAATCTAACGACTATTTTAGGTTCGGGCCATCCAAGCATTTCAAAATGATGGTGTACCGGAGCCATCTTAAATATACGTCTTCCCTCACCATATTTTTTCTTGGTGTACTTAAAATATGTTCTTTGAATTATGACAGAAATAGTCTCCATAAAAAAGATTCCGCCAAGAATTGGAATGAACAATTCTTTTTTGATTAGCACTGCCAGAATTCCAAATGCACCTCCAAGAGCAAGCGAGCCAGTATCTCCCATAAAAACCTGAGCGGGATAAGAGTTATACCACAGAAAACCAAGCCCTGCACCAACAACGGCAGCAACAAATACAGTTAATTCACCTGCACCGGGAAGGTATATTATGTTAAGGTAGTTTGAAAATATTGCATTGCCGCTGAAGTAACTGAGTAAAGCCAGCGCAATCATAACTATAACAGTAACTCCAATAGATAATCCATCCAAACCATCTGTAAGGTTTACAGCATTTGAAGTTGCAGTAACTATAAATACCACGGACGGTATATACAGAAAAGATAAATCCAGATTAACATTTTTTAAGAACGGAACTGTTGTCAAAGTGCTGAATCCGCTAAACTCAGGTGATATATATATTACAATGCCTACAACCAGACCAACGAATATCTGACCAAGAAGTTTATATCTTGCAATCAATCCATTAGGGAATTTTTTTATGACTTTTAAATAATCATCCAGAAACCCAACCATACCAAGAAATACGGTGCCGGAAAGAATGAGCATCACATAAATACTTATTATATCTCCCCATAGTAAAACGGGAACAACAACTGAAAGGAGTATAATTAATCCGCCCATAGTTGGAGTGCCTGCTTTGGACCAGTGGAACTGCGGCCCATCGGATTTTTTAGCCTCACCAATCTGATGCTTTTGAAGCAGCTTAATGATTTTGGGCCCGGCATAAAATGCTATGAATAATGCAGTAATAGCAGATAATGCTGACCGGAATGTTAAGAATCTGAAAATATCAAATCCCGGTGGTGCATATAGTCTATTTATGTATTCAAATAAATAATAAAGCATCAGCAAGCTCTTGATTCAAGCTGTGAAACAAAATATTCCATTTTCATTCCGCGAGAACCCTTAATAAGTATTATGGAATTATGAAGATTAATTTTTTTAAGATATTTTTTTAATTCTTCCCTTGATTCAAAATGTTCAATTACTGCAGAATATTTTTTCAATTTTCGGGAAAAGTGTTTCATCATATTGCCGATAGTATAAACTTCATGAATATTTTGAGTTTTAACATACTCAGCTAATTCCTCGTGAAGTTTTTGTGATTGCTTACCTAATTCAAACATTTCACCAAGAATTGCAATTTTTCTTCTGCGGTTCTTATACAATGATAAAATGGAAATAGCTGCCCGCATAGAATCGGGATTAGCATTATAAGTATCGTCTATTAAAGAAAAGTTTTTATAGATCTTTAAATTTAGCCGCTTATCCGCAGATTTCATTTTGAGAGATGAACTGATTAATTCTTTTTTACCTAATCCAAGTTCTAAGCAAACGGCAGATGCTGCCAGAAAGTTTTTTGCATTCGATTCGCCCGGTAATGGAACAGTAAGATTTATTCTTTTCGAATTTGAAGTTAACTCCAGTCTTGCTTTGCCAATTGAATCGTAAGATAGAATTTTCCCTTTAATCTCTGCTTTGCCATCAAATCCATATTTAATTTTATTTCTGTATTTCCCGGATGCTATGCAAATCAATTCATCATCCACATTTATGAACAGCTTGCCTTTTCGTTTTGAGGTTACATCAAACAGAGCCAGTTTTTCTTTTAACACACCCTGTCTGTTTTTAAGAAATTCAAGATGTGAATCACCAATGTTTGTTATAAGAGCATAATCAGGTTGAAGTATATTAGCAGTGTATGCAATCTCACCGAAATGATTCGTTCCGCATTCAGCAACAAGCACCTGATCAGTTGAAGTGGTACTTAGTATAGTAAGCGGTACTCCAATGTGATTATTATTATTAGCCGATGTTTTGTTAACTTTAAACTTTACTGCAAGTTGTCTGGCTAAAATTTCTTTTGTTGTTGTTTTACCTGAACTGCCGGTTAGTCCTATAACCTTAGCATTTAACTTAGATCTCCAGATTTTTGCAACATCACCCAGTGCTTTTATAGTATCAGGAACAGTTATTACCGGGATGTCAATGTCATCAATGCTCTGTAGATAATTCTTGTTTATCATAATTGCCGCTGCACCTTTTTTAACAGCAGTGTTTATAAAATTATGACCGTCAAATTTTTCTCCTTTAATAGCTATGAACAATGAGTTTTTCTTGATCACTCTTGTGTCAATTGATACAATTGTAACATCTTTAAACTCATCGGGGTTATAAATAACAGCACCGGGAATATCAAAAAAATCCTTTATGCTAAGGGTAATTTGTTTCATTCGTTTAAATACTTCCTTGCTGTTTCCTGATCAGAAAAATGATTTCTAACACCATTTATTTCCTGATAATCTTCGTGACCTTTGCCTGCAATTAATATTACAGAGTTATCCGGCGCTGATTTCACAGTAAGTGCAATTGCCTCTTCACGATTTTCTATAACTTTAAAATTATCTTTAACAATTCCGGTTTTAATATCGCCGATAATTTGAAATGGATCCTCGGATCTTGGGTTATCTGAAGTTATAATAATATCATCACTAAGTTCTGAAGCTATTCTTCCCATTTCCGGTCTTTTAGTTTTATCTCTGTTTCCACCGCAGCCGAAAATCGTTATAACTTTCATATTATTTTTTACAATATCTCTCACGGCTAATAAAGCTTGCTTCAGGCTGTCAGCAGTATGTGAATAATCAACTATTATTTTTTTTGAACCTGAGCCGATTACTTCAAATCTGCCCGGAACCTGGGGTGCAGATTTAATTGCAGAGGCAATTTTTTCGGCATCTATTCCTAACGAATTTGCAGCAGCCATAGCAGCAGTTGCGTTATAAGCGTTAAATGTTCCTATTAATGAAGTGGATACAGAGTATTCATTTGAACCGGAGCTGATATTAAATTTTGTCCCTGATAAATCGTAACGTATATTATAAATCTTGTAATCTGCAGAATCTGAGACTCCGTAGGTGATCATTTTTGCCTTAGTACTTTTAGTTAATGTATGGGAGTTAGAATCATCTGCATTTATTATTGCAAAAGATTTCTCACCCAGGTTGTCAAATAATATTTTCTTAGCGTGCAGGTAGTTTTCAAAAGTACTGTGAAAATCCAGGTGTTCGGAGGTTATATTAGTGAAAATACCGCATCTAAAATCCAGTCCGTGAACTCTGTTTAATACAAGGGAATGTGATGAGACTTCCATAACGTTATGAGTACATGCCTGAGATATCATTTCATACAGTAATGAATTTAAGTCGTTAGCTTCGGGAGTGGTTAGTTTTGACTCTATCTTTAAATCACCGATATAATTGGCTATCGTTCCTATAAGTCCTGATTTGTTTCCAGTATTTTCAAGAATATGTTTCAAATAAAAAGCTGTGGTTGTTTTTCCGTTAGTACCTGTTATTGCTATATTTTTTAGCCTGGAAGAAGGATCTTTATAAAATCCTTTTGATAATTCACTAAGCGCAAGTCTGCTGTTGTTAACAAGAATTTTAGCAGCTTTATTATGAATAAAAATTTCATCTGGAACAGCTTTATCATTTTCGATAACTGCAGCTATTGCACCTTTATTAATTGCATCTAAAACAAAATTATGTCCATCGGTTGAGTAGCCTTTTATTGCCACAAAAACAGAGTTCTTTTTAACTTTCCTTGAATCATATTCTATAGAGCCGACATCCTGCCTTTGTACTTCGCCAAGAACCTGAACAACATTAACACTATTTAGTAGTTCTGTTAATTCCATTAATAAACCGAAGCTCCCCTGATATCGAGTTCAGAACTTTTAAGCACGCAAACTTCGTTTCCATTAAGCAACTTACCGGGGGCAATGCTTTGGGAAATTATAATTCCACTTCCGGCTATTTTATATTGTATGCCAAGCTGAGTAAGAATAGTTATTGCATCCCTTACAGTCAGATTTGTAATATCCGGCATTCTGTTCTCAGCGTTTAATACTGCTTCTTTTATTTCTATGTTTCTAAGCCTATCGTAGGATGAATCTTTTTCCCTGGGTTCAGCAGCATAATTAACCTGCAGGACAGGGTTATCTAATATGTTATTTTTAAAATCATTAATATTATTTGATACAATTCTTTCTGCTACCTTCTTAAATATTGGTGCTGCTACCAATCCTCCGTATCTTCCTACATCCGGGGAATTTACAAGTATCAGCATTGCGACCTGAGGATTTTCAACCGGGAAAAATCCTATAAATGAAGAGTTATAGTGAGCGCGCGAATATCTTCCATCTATAAGTTTCTGAGATGTTCCTGTTTTACCGCCAATACTGACTAATTCCGAATGAGCTTTTTTACCTGTTCCATTTTTAACCGCACCACCCAATACACCTCTTAGAATTTCCGAGGTTTCAAATGAAACAGCTCTTCTTATTTCTTTGGGTTGGAAATCGTAAACTAATGAACCATCATATCTTACTTGCCTTCTAATAATCTGAGGCTGAAAAAGAACGCCTCCATTAATAGCAGCGCTGAATGCTGTTATTAACTGGATTGGCGTAACGGATAATTCGTAACCAATCGATAAATATGTCTTTGATAAACCTGACCACTTGTCCGGTTTTCTTAAATATCCGCTTGCTTCACCCGGCAGTTGAACTGAAGTATTATAGCCGAATCCGAATCCTCGCAGATATTTATAGTAAGTTTCGTCATCAATCCGCTGAACTAGTTTTGCAAAACCAATGTTGCTCGACTGTTCAAGAACTTTAGTGGTAGTGAGATGGTTATAGGGATGAGTATCCTTAATATTTACATTCTTAAACCTGTACTTGCCATTTTCTACATTTATTGATTCGTGTAATGAACACAGTTTCTGATCAAGCAATGATGCAAGAGTGATAACTTTAAAAGTAGAGCCCGGTTCATAAGTATCTGTAAGTGCTTTATTTCTTCTCAAGTCATCACTAAACTTCCAGTATTCATTAGGGTTATAATCATTTGCGTTTGCAAGTGCAAGAATTTCACCGGTGTTCGGATTCATTATTATTCCAACTGCCGATGAACCGCCAAATTCCTTTAATCCCCTCTTAAGTTCTTCTTCAAGTATTGACTGATAAGATTTATCAATTGTTAAGTATAGATTATTTCCGGGTATTGCCGGCTTTGTTTCTTTATCTTCAACTGAAACAAGATCGCCTATAGCATTTTTTTCAACGAGTCTTATTCCTTCTTCGCCTTTAAGTATAGAATTAAATCTTTGAGCAATACCGGTTTGTCCGATGTAATCAGTGTTAACATATCCAAGCACGTGTGAAGCAAGATTGCTATAATGATAAACCCTTGTAGGGTCCTGTCTATAAAACAGACCTGTTTTTTTGAATCCAATTAGTTGAATGGCTTTTTCACTCGGCGCTTTTTTCTCAAGACAAATTGTTTTACCTGTGCCGCCTAATAATTTTAAGTATTGCGATTTGCTTTTTCCAAAAACCAATGAAAATTTTTCTGCTATTTCATCTTTAGATTTTGAAGAAACCATTCTTAAGTCGGCATAAAAAGAAATGTCGTGCTGGTTATACTCAAGAAGAACATTATTTCTATCATAAACCAGTCCTCTGTCGGCAGGTATTTTTTCAACTTCCACCTGCTGTTTGCGGGCGAAATACTTCAACTCTTCGCTCTTTACAATCTGTATATCCACTAGCTTTAGAATCAAAGCAGCGAAAAACAGAAGCATCGATATTACAATCAGCAGTAATCTGGAGTTAATCATATTTTTGTTTTAATACGCGATTTACTTCTTCTAATTTTTCTTTTGAATATAAAAGTTTTTCCACAGGTTCAATTCTTCTAACCATACCAAGTTCATCGGTTGCAATTAAAACGATTCGTTGCTCAGATGAATATGTTTGATATTCAGCTGTTAAATTTATTTTTTTTCCCTGTTCGGTTTTTAACATGTTTTCTGTTTCAAATCTGATCCTTGTTAGTTCCTCGTTTTTTAGTTTAAACCCAACATTAAGCAGCACAAATACAGCAGCTATTATCAGCATAATCAGAAAATAAACTATAATTGGTTTATTACCTTTTTTCATATTCTTACTGCTGCTCTTAATTTTGCACTTCTTGCACGATAATTATTCTGTATCTCATCTAGACTCGGCAGCATTGGTTTCTTAGTTAGTATTTTTAACTTTGCTTCCTTCTTAATCAAACCTGCCGGATCGAGTTTAGGGCTTAAGTACTCAACTGTCTGATCTCTGAAAAATTCTTTAACAATTCTGTCTTCAAGCGAATGATAAGATATTATAACAATCCTGCTCCCCTGTTTCATAACATCAAGAGAATAATTCAAAAAAGATTTGAGATTCTCTAATTCATCATTTACAAAAATTCTTAGTGCCTGAAACACTCTTGAAAGAGTTTTGATCCTGTAATTAGGCGGAACAATTTCAGATATAATTTCTGTTAGCTGCCCCGTGGATTTAATTATTTCACTTTTTCGTTTGTCAATAATTTTTCTGGATATTTTTCTTGAGTTTCTTTCTTCACCATAATTATAGATTATATTTGCTAACTCTTCCTCAGAGTAAGTATTAACTATATCTGCAGCCGTTGTTGATTTACTTTTGTCCATTCTCAAATCAAGTTTAGTATCCGATCTGTATGAGAATCCCGATTCAGCATTATCAAGCTGAAAAGAAGATACACCAAGATCAGCTAAAATTCCGTCATAGAAATCAATAGATTCAATTTTAGCAATTACATCAACGAGCGAAAAATTAAAGTTATAGAGATTTGCACGCTTATCATTCTCAAATCTCTTCTTCGAAAAATTGAAAGCATCAGTATCGAAATCTGTTGCAATAAGCCTGCCTTCATCGTTCAGTTTGTTTAAGATCCCCTGAGTGTGTCCGCCGAATCCAAGTGTGCCATCAAAGTAAACACCGTTAGCATTGGTAATCAATATTTTTAAACATTCATCAAATAAAACAGGTGTATGATGAATGTTCATTTCAAGCCATAACCTTAGCTGCTATTTGTTCAAATGTTTCCGGAGATTGACTTAGATAGTCTTCATAGATTTTCGGGTTCCATACCTCAATCTTTTTTAATACACCAAGAATTAAGACTTCTTTTTCTATTTTTGCATAATCAATTAAATTCTGGGGTATTAAAATTCTTGATTGAGAATCCATAGTATCTTCAATTGCATATTGTGTGAACATTCTTACAAAACGAACGTCATCGGGTTGGAACTGATTGAGTTTTAAAAGTTTTTCTTCAATCTGATTCCATTCATTGAGTGGATAAATATCAATGCATGATGATACTCCACGAGTCATCACGAATGAATCATTTGCTTCGGGAGAGATTTGTTTCCTAAGTTTTGCAGGAATGCTTATTCTTCCCTTTGCATCTATTGAGTATGTAAATTGACCTCTAAACATGATAAAATCTCAATCAAATTTGGAATTCTTCACCACTTTTCCCCACTACTCCCCAAAATAATGGAAAATTTTAACGAAAGTCAAGAAAAATCTTTATGAAATCCCACATTTTTTTGGAAAATAACAGGGACTTATTGAAAAGCTGAGTGATTTTAAACAAATTCAAGTTCAGAGGGATTAAAACAAAAAAAAAGGCTGCTCATAAAAAGCAGCCTGTAATAGTATCACATAAATACTATGTCATTCAGTAGGTCTACCAGCAGACATTTTTTTACTACGCTCGATTGACTGAAGTGCAAGATATCCATCGCCAAATTTCTTCAAGTTATCGGCTTCTGTGTCATACTGATCGAAGTGACGTTCTTCATCGGCAACCAATCCTTCAAAAATTTGTTTTGATATTGAGTCGGCATTAGACGAACATTCGTTTGCCCAAATATTATAATCGTGTGCACTTTCGTGTTCCATCTTAGCAGCGTGTTCAAGCATTTTTTCAACATCTTTAATTTTTTGAATCTCACCGCCTACTTTCATTTCAACTTCACCTTTAAGGAATAAAATTCTTTCGGCAAGAGTTTCTACGTGGATCATTTCATCTATAGCAGTTTTTTTAAAAAGTCCTGCCAGCAGATCATACCCCTGATCATCACATAAGAAGTGAAAGTACATATACTGATGTACTGCATATAGTTCATCAGCAATTGCTTTGTTTAATAATTCAATACTTTTCTCGTGCATGATATTTCTCCAATAGTTTTTTTTAAGTTGTATTACTAATATATGTAAAATGAAATCTTATTGGGATATTTAGATAGAGGAAAATCTAATCTAAAGTAGATTTAAAATTTAGGCTGAGCCAACTGCCGGAGTCGAACCGGCGACCTGCTCATTACGAATGAGCTGCTCTACCAGCTGAGCTAAGTTGGCGGCAAAGATTGAAAGTGTGGATGAATGATTGTATGCGCTTTATTTTTGAACTTAAATTCATTCGCCCATACAATCATTCAAAAGAAAGTTATGAAGTCAGTTTATCTTATTTTCTTTTTATGCCTGTTTTTTCTAAGTCTTTTTTTTCTTTTGTGAGTCGACATTTTATGACGTTTTCTTTTTCTACCGCAGGGCATTCAATACTCCTTATTTAAGTAAAATTAATTAATGTGATTTTAATAATTCTTCAGCCCGTTTTGCTACATCTGTAGTCGGGTCAATTTCAATAGCTTTTTGGAACCAGACTTTTGAATCAGCGAGGTTACCGGAACTTAATGCAACAACTCCAAGGTTTAAATGACCGATCTGATGTTTTGGCGAATACTCAAGAGCTTTGAGCATTTCTTTTTTTGCGCTTTCAAAATCACTTAAGTTAAAGTAACACACCCCCATGTCTATTCTTGCGTCTGCATCATCAGGATGAAGTTCAAGATATGATTTATAATTAGCTATTGCCTGTTCATATAAACCAGAATCATTTTTTAAGTGAGCAAGATCGAGAAGAGTTTTATGATCTTCCGGATTTAATTTTATCTTTTCTTCCAGTTCATTTATAAGTTGAACATTACCAAGGTTCACTCCAGAATCTGTTTGCGGAGGTATTGATGAAGTACTTACTTCTGGTGAATCAAATACGCCTGTTGTAAGAATGATAATCAGTATAATAAGAGCACCACCGCCGAATATTCCGAAAATAACTTTTGGATCCAGTTGTTTATTTTCTTCAACGGGAGAAGCCTTTTTACCCTTTGATTTTAAATCAGAATCAGATTTGCTGTTTGATTCCGAAACCTTAAAACCACATTCCGGACAAAACTTGTAATTACGGTCAAACTCAAAGCCGCACTCACCACAAAATTTAGGCATTAAATCTTTTCTCCTTTCTCCTTCATTCCTTTATCAACAATATCTTTAAAGTCCTTCGAAAATTTAAACGTGGGAACAAAATGTGCTGGTACAAAAACCTGTTCACCAGTTTTTGGATTTCTTGCCTGCCTTGCATTTTTTTTCTTCACTTTATAACTGCCGAATCCACGAATCTCTATGCCTTTACCTTCTTTTAACGCTTCTATAACTGTTGTAATGAATCCTTCAATAATCGCTTCGGTTTCAAGTTTAGTTAAGCCGGTTCCGGCCGCAACTCTGTCAACTATATCCGCTTTTGTCATTTTATACCTTTTAAACTATGAAGAATTATATAAGTCTTTATAAATCAGGCGGTTAAGTTATCAAAGTTTTGGTGGAAAATCAATTTTTCGGGTTAATTAAAAGTATGGAAAAAACTTATGGGACTTTAAGTTTTTCTCAATTTGATAAAAATCTCAATAAAATCGATTAAGTGAATAAAAATTTTTAATTATTAAATATTTTGTTATTGGTACAATAATTGGCATTTTTTTATTAAAATTGTACTTCAAATGGAATTAATAGAAATAATAAAACAAACTATCTTTCTAATCGTATTGCTAGGATTTGGAATTTTCTCACTTTCATATTCAATCTATAAGATTAGAACCAGAAATAAATTTGAACAGTCTTATCAGCCAGAAATTACACCCGAACAGAAACCGGCAGAACTAGTTGTAAAAACTGATAGGAACATTCAAACAAGCAAAAGTGATTCACACAAGATTACCTCAGAACGTTTTGTTGTTGTTAATCAGCTTTCCTCTAATGGTGAACAAACAGATTCAGTTAAAAAGAAAACCAAAAATGGATATCATCTCAACTCAATCAGGAACACCGGAATGTATACACTAACTTTCGACTAGTTATAATTTTTAGTATTTAAAATTGGTCCAATCTATCCTTAACTTACAACTAATAAAATAAAGATACGTTCATGTCAGATAAACGCACACTAAATATCAAAAATATGGTATGTAACCGCTGCATTAAGGTGGTTAGCGAAGAAATGAAAAAGCTTGGTTATAAAGTTCTGGATATTTCTCTAGGCGAAGTTATCATTTCGGGGTATGATAACATTGATATGGATAAAATTAAATTTGTTCTGGAAGAAAATGGTTTTGAACTTATTGATGATAAGAATTCAAGGATCATCGAGAAAGTTAAATTAACAATTATAAATAGGATCAGAGATCTGAGTGAGGGAAAAGCAACTAAGATTAATTTAGTAAAAGAAATAGCAGACGAATCGCACTTAAGCTATCAGTATGTATCAACTTTATTTTCTTCCATCGAAGGTATTACTATTGAAAAATATATTATTCTTCAAAAGATAGAAAAGGTTAAAGAGTTGTTGGTATATGATGAACTCACCTTAAGCGAAATAGCTTATAGACTTGATTACAGCAGTGTACAGCATCTATCAAATCAATTCAAGAAAGTTACCGGACTAACACCTTCTTATTTCAAACAATTCAAAGAACAACGAAGAAAACCAATCGATAAAATCATCTGAAGATTTTATAATTCATTTCATTTATAGTATAACGACTTTACTCTGCTATATTTATAATTTTGACCATAAAATTATAAGGAGTTTAAAGTGGAAAACATATTCATTGTTGAAGGAATGTCTTGCGAACATTGTGTTGTTGCAGTTAATAAGGAACTAAATAAAGTTAACATAACTGATGTTGAAGTTGAAATTGGAAAAATTACTTTAGATATCGAAAAAAATAGTACAACTTCCGATACATTAATTAAAGCTGTTGAAAATGCAGGATATAAAGTTATTAACAGAAACTAATAATTAACGAACTAATTGATTTGAAAATTGAAACTAAGAAAATATCATTACCTGTAGAGGGAATGACTTGTGCTAGTTGCGTAGCAAGGGTTGAGAAAGCAATATCTAAGGCTGAAGGTGTTAAAAATGTTAACGTAAATCTAGCGACTGAAAAAGTTTCCTTTGAAATTGAATCTGAAAATTTCAATTTAACCAGAATTGCAGAACTCATTGATGATGCCGGCTATAAAATTGACCTTTCCGGCTTGACAGAAAATAAAAAATTTATTGGTGAGTCAAATGAAGTTTATAAAAGCACATTTGAAGATCAGACAAAGAGAGATTTTATTTTTGCTTTAATTTTTACTATTCCTGTAACCATTATAAATATGGGAATGATGTGGGAGGGATTCACTAACTTCATTCCCCTTTCGCCAGATTATTTAAATAAAATACTACTGATACTTACAACCCCGATTATTTTTATTCCAGGAAAAAGATTTTTCACAGCATTTTGGAAAAACCTACTTCACCTTACTGCTGATATGAATTCACTTGTTGCAATCGGGACAGGCTCAGCATTTCTATTCAGTCTTTTAATAACGCTTTTCCCGGATACGGTGCCATATGACTTAAAGCTTCAGCACGTATATTATGATACTACTGCTGTTATTATTACACTTATACTCATGGGAAAGTGGCTTGAAACAAGAGCAAAATCGAGAACAGGTAATGCTGTAAAGAACCTTCTTGAACTTAAGCCTAAAACTGCTACCGTTCTGGATGGCGGTATAGAGAAAGTAAAATCAATTGAAGATATTATAGCCGATGATATTGTCATAGTAAAACCCGCTGAAAAAATCCCGGCTGACGGAATAATAATAAAAGGACATTCTACAATTGATGAATCTATGGTAACCGGCGAAAGTATTCCTGTTGAAAAGACTTCGGGTGCAAAAGTAATTGGAGGAACTATAAATAAAACCGGCACTTTTGAATTTCGAGTTACGCAAACAGGAGATAAATCTGTGCTTGGTCAAATAATTAATTTGGTGGAGAATGCGCAGGGTTCAAAAGCACCAATTCAGAAACTTGCTGATAAAGTAGCCTCGGTTTTTGTTCCGGTAATTATTCTTATTGCTGTTCTTACATTTATTGGGTGGCTCATTTTTGGTAATGACAATCACTTTAATCTTGCGCTTATAAATTTTGTTGCGGTCCTAATAATTGCCTGTCCTTGTGCTTTAGGACTTGCTACTCCAACTGCATTAATAGTCGGAATAGGTAAAGGAGCACAAAAAGGAATTCTGTTTAAAGACGGTGAGAACCTGGAAATTTTCCATAAAGTCAACACTATTATTTTCGATAAAACAGGTACTCTAACAAAAGGTGAACCATCTGTAAAAGAAATAATACCGTTTGATATAAGCGTAGAGGAACTATTATCATATATCATCCCGGCAGAAAAAAGATCAGAACATCCGATAGCAAAAGCTATAGTTGATTATTCGGCATCAAAAGAAATTGTAACAAAACAACTGGATGAATTCGAAAGTTTTACCGGATTCGGAATTAAAGCTATGGTAAATAATAAATCTATTATTATCGGCAACACAAAATTCATGGCAGATAATTCAATTGATCTTACTAAAACTCAAAATATATTTGATGAGTTATCCAATCAAGGCCTGACAGTTATTTATGTTTCAATTGAAAATAAAATTACAGGTATAATCACAATTGAAGATGCTCTTAAGGATAATGCTGCAAAGGCGATAGAAGAGTTAAAAAAGATGGGCATTAAACCAATCTTGCTCACAGGTGATAATGCTAAGACTGCAGCTTCAATTGCAAATAAGTTAGGCATAGATGATTTCAGATCCGAAGTGCTTCCTGCAGATAAAGCCAGAATAGTTACTGAATATCAAGGTACAAACAATGTCGTAGCAATGGTTGGTGATGGAATAAACGATGCACCTGCACTTGCGCAAGCTGACATCGGTGTAGCAATTGGTACGGGAACGGATGTAGCTATTGAAACTGCAGGTGTGGTTTTAATAAGGGGAGATCTAGCAGGAGTTGTAAATTCCATAATACTTTCAAAGGCGGTCATAAAAACTGTCAAACAGAATCTTTTCTGGGCATTTATTTATAACACAATTGGGGTTCCGCTTGCCGCTTTTGGATTATTAAGTCCAATGTTTGCTGCTCTTGCAATGTCTCTTAGTTCTGTTTCTGTGGTAAGTAATTCTCTTAGGTTAAAACGATCGAATATTTGATATGCTCTTATCTTTTTCTTTGTATGTTAAACTAATAAGAAATAAAATTGAGCCATAGAATTCCTACAATTAAACTTAATATGGTTATTGGAATTCCCGCTTTCAAATATTCTTTGAAAGATAATTGAATTCCGTTATGTTTTGCTGTTTCAGCAACAATCAGGTTTGCAACTGATCCGAGCAGTGTAAAATTACCTGCAAATGTTGTTGCCATAGCAAGTGTAAGCCAGCCAATATCCGGATTTTCGAGAAGCGGAATAATTGGTTTTAACAACATCACTGCAGGTACATTTGAAACAAGGTTACTTAAAACTGCAGAGCTGAGAGATAAAGAAATAATACCTCCCCTTAAAAATTCGCCGGCATATTGCAATAGGTAGTTTAACAAACCGCTGGTTTCTATTGAAGCCGTCACAATAAATAATCCTGAAAAAAAGACAAGTATTGACCAATCAACTTCTTTGAAAACTCTTTCGGGTTTAAGCCTTCTTGTAAACAATAAAAATGATGCGGCTCCCAGTGCTGCCAGTGAAATAGGTCCATCTGAAATAAAAAGGATTATCATTAACACTACAGCTATTGTACTTTTTATCAAAAGAGGTTTATAAATTCTGAAGTTAACTTCAATTTTTTCAAAACGTTTATTTGATTGAAAATCTTTTTTATAGATGATATAAATTATTAGCCATATAATAATAAGACCAGCAAAAGATGCCGGAAATAGTTATATAAAAAAATCATTAAAGCTTATACCGGAAGAAGTTCCTATAAGCATGTTTTGCGGGTTACCCACGATGGTGGCAGCTGATCCAATATTTGCGGCAGTTGCCAAAGCCATAAGGTAAGGCATAGGGTTTAATCTTAATGCAATAACAATTTCAAGAATGAGCGGAGTAAGCATTAAAACAATAGTATCATTTAAAAATAGTGCGGATAAAATACCTGATGTGAAAATTACCAGGAGTAATAATTGCAAAGGAGTACCAGCTAATTTTGTAATACTGGAAGTGATCAGGCTGAAAAATCCGGCAATACGAAGATTGATATTTAATATCATCATCGCAAAGATCAATACAATAGTATCAAGATCAATTGCTTTATATGCGTGATCTAAGCTTATTGCACCTGTAATGATCAGAATCGTAGAACCGACAAGAACGATAGTCGCTCGGTTCATTCTGAAGACCGGATATCTTCCTATTGCAACTCCAACCAGGGTTAATATTATTATTATTAACGAGAACCCGTTAGCTGGAGTCATTATAATTTCACAATCAGATCTTTGGTAATCTTTCCAGGTAAGAACTGTTGCTCAAAATAGCAAAAGTATCAATTTTCCTGAGTTCACTGATGTTAAGACAGTTCATATAACTCATTGAGCTTTTTAATCCATCAGATATTGCATCGATAACATTTTTTACAGCACCTTTGTATGCAACCATTGTCTCCTCACCCTCAATGAATTCATTTCTCATCTTAACACCAAAAGATGCAGAACCCCTGTACTTTTTCCAAAGCTGGCCTTTGTATTTTATTACTTCGCCGGGAGTTTCTCTAGTACCGGAAAGCATTCGGCCAAGCATTACCACATCTGCACCAAGAGCGATCGCTTTTGCAGCATCACCCGGAGATTTTATACCTCCATCGGCGATAATTTTTATCTTAAGTTTTTTTTCATTTCTTGAAAAATATGTATTCAATAAGGAGGAAACCTGGCCTATGCCAATACCTGTTTGAATTGAGGTAGTACAAACACTTCCGCTTCCAATACCAACTCTTACTGCATCGGCTCCTGCATCTTCAAGCTGTTGAAGTGTTGCACCATGAGCAATATTACCAACTATTAATTTTGCTTCAGGAAATTTCTTCCTGATCTGCTCAGTTTTTTTAAGTACAACTTTATTACTCGCATTAGCTGTATCAATACATATCACATATTTTCGTAAAACCAGTTTTTCAATAGCTTTGAGATCATTATTTAAAGATATTGATACCCCTCTTATTCCTCTGACACTTTTACCGTTGGACAAAACTTCATCAAGTGAAGAATCAAACCGATTCAGGATTCCAAGACATCCGAGATTTGTTAACTCTTTAGCCATATCCATACCGGTGACTGTATCCATCGGACTGGATATAACTGGAACAGTAAGTTTTAATCCAAGAAAAGTACAGTTTGTTTCAGCCTCGTTTCGGGATTTTATTCTTGAAATTTCTGTGGGAATAAGACTAATATCATCATAAGTAAGTGATTGATTAAATTCGTTGAGAGCTTTTTTTGAATAAACTTTCATTCATTATCCGTTCTTATTTATTGATTTAATAATAATTCCATTTCATCAAGAATCTCATTCATTTTTTTCGTAACAGCAAGAACTGGTTCAGGTGAGTTCATATCAACACCTGCTTTCTTCAATATATTGATTGGATAATCTGAGCTGCCGGCTTTAAGAAAATTAAGATATTTTTCTATGTATTCTTTCCCATTATTTTTTACAAGGTTTGCAAGAACCTGCGAAGCTGCGAATCCTGTTGCATACTGATAAACATAAAAATTATAATAGAAGTGAGGTACTCGCGCCCAGGTAAATTCTTCCTCTTCATCAACTACCATAGCTGGTCCCCAGTATTTCTGATAAATTTCTTTATACATTTTAGAAAGAACATCTTGCGTTAATGCTTCTCCTTTTTCAGTTCTATCATATGCCTGCATTTCAAACTCAGCAAACATAACCTGTCGGTAAAAAGTAGAAGTGATGTTATTTAAGTATTTTTCAAGAAGATACAATTTTTCAGCTTTTGAGTCTGACTTGCTAATTAAAAAATCCAGGAGCAGTGATTCATTGAATGTTGAAGCAACTTCCGCAAGGAATATTGAGTAATTTGCATAAGT
This sequence comes from Ignavibacterium sp., assembly GCA_018335755.1. Lineage (GTDB taxonomy): Bacteria > Bacteroidota > Ignavibacteria > Ignavibacteriales > Ignavibacteriaceae > JAGXRK01. The sequence continues at coordinate 35,928 of JAGXRK010000025.1, forward strand.
ATATGGCTGAGTCAGCCCTGTATAATATGAATGCATATTATGCCCCATCTCGTGAGTCAGTGTAAAAACGTCGTTCAATAAATCTGTCCAGTTTAATAAAACATAAGGATGAACGCCGAATGTTGTACCTGAAGAGTAGGCACCACTCTTTTTTGCCTGGGTTTCATAAACATCAATCCACCTGTTTTCGAAAGCTGTTTTTAGTGAATTAAGGTAATCGCTGCCCATAGCCTGAAGCGAATTAAGCACAATTTTCGTTGATTCATCATATGGATATTTTTTATTATCGGCATCCTCAAACAACGTAACATAAACATCATACGGATGAAGTTCTGAGATGCCAAGAATCTTCTTTTTCATTTCCGCCCATCTGTACATTGGAGCAAGATTTTTTCCAGCTGCATCTATAAGATTATCATAAACAGATAGAGGAATGTTGTTTTTATTAAGCGATGCTTCGCGAGCTGATTTATATTTTCTTGCATTAGCATAAAAAATATTTGTTTTTAAATTGCCATTAAACAATACTGAAAATGTGTTTACATAACTTTTATAAGGAATTAGATAAGCCTTAAAAGCTCTTTCCCTGTAAGCCCTGTCCTTTGAATAAAGTGCAGCATAGTATCTGGCATGTGACATCTCAACATTGTTATCTTCATCATCTTTAATTACCGGAAATTTTATATCGGCATTTGTAAATATTGAAAATGTATTGTAGGGGTTCTGGGCAATTTCTCCAGACAAAGCAAGAATTTCCTCAAGTTCTTTTGTCAGGGTATGATTTTTAGTCCTTAGAAGATCTTCAATAGCATGTTTATAAATCCTGAGATGTTTGTTTTCATTTATCATTTCCATCAATATTTGCTCATCCATACTTAGCAGTTCCGGCTTAATAAATGATGAGGCTGTTGAAGCTTTAGCGTAAAGACTTTTAATTCTGTCATCCATACCCTGATATTTAGTAACACGCATATCACTATCTTTTGCGAGCATTGCATAAAGATAAAGTCTGTCAACTTTAGAGCTTAATACATCATCAAATTTAAGGCAGGCAAGGAGTAATTCCGGATCAGATGATAATTTACGTTCAAATTCTTTGTATCGAAGAATATTAGTCTCAACCCATTTAAAGTCAGCTTCCCAATCTGAATCTGAATTATAAATATCAGCCAGATTCCATTTATATTTTTCCTCCATCTGGTCTCTTGTTAATATTCCACGCGAACTATTTTCGGAATAATGCAGAAATGAACTTAATGGAGATCTCATAATTACTATTCCCCTCTCTTCAGCTTATATTTAGTTACTCTGATCAATTATTGGATTTTAATGACTTAGTTTCGAATTAATGAAACATAATTGTTAAACGTGCAAAAATAGTGAAAGTAAGAATTTAATCCACATTTAAGATAGTATATTTTTTATTCGATTCTTGGGGTTATACGAATTCTAAGTTTACCGCTAAAACTATTAGGAGTAATAGTCAGTAAAGACTGATGTGGTTCATTTAGCGGCCTGGTGTAAGCTGGTAAATTATCCGATAATTCTGTTCTGAATACAATGGATTGTCCCATATCCTTTATTTCAACTTTTACTTCACCATTTGAATGCCCAATTAAGGTTAAGTTCAGTGTTGCTTTGCTTACACTAAAGTTTAAAGGAATAACTGCCGATGTAGAAAAATTCTCTGCGTTAAGCTCATAATTAAGATAATTCAGCCGGTTCTCCTGAAAAGGTTGGTTTATTTCAATATCAAAAGGTTCGGGTTCAACAACATCCAGTCTGCAGGATGTAGTTAAAGCAGATATGAGTAAGAAATAAATAAAAATAATTATTGAACTTTTCATTAAAAGTAGAATTAAAATAATTGTTCAGAACTTATTAGTAAATTGATAAAAATGCAATAACTTAATTTATGATAAAATTATAGATCTTTGTTTTTATGAACTTTAAGTGTTAAGCCTAATAATTATCCAAAGAAAAATAACCGAAAATTATTTAGCCCAATCCGGAAATACAGATAAATCAAAAATGTAACTGCCAAGCAGGTAAACCAGAACTGTTACAACAATTACACCTACTATGTTTAGAGTAAATCCCGCTTTAACCATATCAAAAACTTTTATTCTGCGGCTGGCAAATATTATTGTATTTGGCGGTGTTGCAACAGGAAGCATAAATGCCATTGATGCTGAAAGTGTTGCTGTAATCATAAGCAGTAAAGGATGAATTCCTATTGCAGCTGAAACTGCTGCCAAAATTGGTAATATCATTTGTGTTGTTGCAGTATTGGAAGTTAGTTCAGTTAAAAAGTTCATTATAAATGCAGCGAACAATATTATCAATACAGGACTGAGATGACTGAATGAACTTAAATGGCTGCCTATATATGATGATAAACCCGAATTACTGAATCCGCTTGCAAGCGCAAATCCACCTCCGAATAATAGAATGATACTCCATGGTACCTTTTCAAATGAATTAAAATCCAGAATTGTTCTTTTGTTTTTTTTATCTTTTGACGGTATAAGAAAAAGAATGAATGCCATAGTAACAGCAATGGTACCATCATCAATATAATAAGGTACTGAAAATAATGAAGACCAACCACGGATCAATAGAAATCCAAAATTCAGGTCGGTCCTAAAAATCCATAGAAGTGCAGTGGATATAAAAATTACTCCAATCGCTTTTTCCTGAAAAGAAGGAGGACCTAGTTTTTTATATTCTTCGGCAATGAATTCTTTTTCAATTCTTAATGATTTATCAACTTTAAAGAAAATTTTAATAATAAGTACCGCTGAAAAACCAAGCATTAAAAGTGCAATTGGGATGCTTAATATCATCCAGGAACCGAATGAAATTTCCGGTGCTCCGGGATAAATGATTTTATAGATTCGTACTAACGCCAGATTAGGAGGTGTGCCTATCAAAGTACTTAAACCTCCCAGTGAACAAGCATATGCAATAGAGAGTAATAGACTTTTGGAAAAATTTGAGGTTTTTTCTTTACCGAATTGATCTTCAAGCTTAATGATAATGGAAAGCGCTATTGGAAGCATCATAACTGCTGTGGCTGTATTGCTAATCCACATAGAAAGAAAAGCAGCGGCTAGCATAAATCCTATAATTATTGAGTTTGGTGTTCCGCCAAAAACAGAGATTATTTTCAGAGCTATCCGTTTATGAAGCCCCCACGTTTCCATTGCTATAGCTATTAAAAATCCTCCTAAAAACAAAAAGATAACAGAATTGATATAAGCCCCGGCAATCTCTTCACCCGGTAAAAGAGAAAGTAATGGAAATAAAATAAGCGGAACAAGTGCAGTTGCAGCAAGTGGAATTGCCTCCGTGATCCATAAAGTTGCCATAAGCACAGCAACTGCAGCCATTTTGGTTATCTCCGGTTTTGACGAATCTAATTCAACAAATAATATTATGGTCAGGAAAAATATCAGTCCGGTGATTAATCCGGTAACATGTTTCGTAGTCATTTTTTTTGTTTATTTGAAAATAAATAATCATAAGATGAGATAAAATCCTGCCTGCTATTTTTATTTGACAATTCTGCTATTGCATTGTAATACTTTAGAGATATTTTTATTTTAAATCAATTGTTTTACATATAGTTGTTTAGTTAATGAAGATCAAAGAAAAAGACTCATACTTTCTTATTATATTTTATTCAGCAGTAATTCTTCTCTTTGGAATTGTAATTACCAGAACTTTCATTAATTCGAATAAGGAAGAGATCATCTCTCCAATTATTGAAGAAGATATTCAATTAAACCAGTTTGGATTTAATGATTTTGAATTAATCGAAACAATAAAAGATGTTCAGCGAAACCAGACATTATCTGATATTCTAAACTCTTTTAACCTTGGTGATTTTACCCTGGAGCAAGTGGTTTCCAGCGCACAGAATGTTTTTAATGTAAGATCTATTAGAGTGGGCAGACCATTTCATTCCTATGTGAGTGATGATTCTCTTTCACAGCTCAAATACCTTGTATATCAAAAAGATAATATTAATTTCATAGTTTTTGATCTTAATGATTCAGTTTACATCTATGAAGATTCTAAACCGGTAGAAATACGAACAAATAATTTTTCAGCATCAATATCCCACTCATTATTTGCTTCACTTTCTGAGAACGGTGCAAGTATTGAACTTGCCGTTAAACTTTCCCAAATATTTGCCTGGCAGGTGGATTTTTATGCAATTCAAAAAGGTGACCGCTTCAAAGTTATCTATGAAGAAAAACTGGTTGGTGATAAAATAATTGGAACCGGTGAAATACTTGGTGCTTACTTTGATCATAAAGGGCTGGAGTATTTTGCCATCCCATTCGAACAGGATAGTGTGTTTCAATATTTTGATCAGGACGGAAACAGCTTAAGGAAAGCCTTTCTAAAAGCTCCGCTTGAATTTTCAAGAATTAGTTCCCGCTATAGTAAAAACAGATTTCATCCTATTTTAAAGAGAAATAAACCTCATCTGGGAACTGATTATGCTGCGCCGCACGGTACACCGATTAGAACTGTTGGCGATGGTGTTGTGGTTGAAGCAGGATACTCGGGAGGTAACGGTAACCATGTAAAAGTTAAACATAACACTACATACTCAACTCAGTACCTTCATATGTCCCGCTTTGCTAAAGGTATTAAAAAAGGAACACGAGTCTCGCAGGGACAGGTAATTGGATTTGTTGGAAGTACCGGATTAGCAACCGGTCCGCATCTCTGTTTCCGGTTCTGGAAAAACGGGGTGCAGGTTGATCCGTATAAAGAAAAAAATCCCCCCTCTTATCCGGTAAAAAAAGACTTAATAGTTAAGTTTGATAGTGTTAAAGCCAGGGTAATTTCAGAATTAGATAAAGTTGCATTTCAAGATGAACTTTCCGCTTCACTATAAACTAATTGAACTGCATCTACCATAAATTATTCTTTCTTAATGTATTCATTCTTTCATATATTTGGCAGTCTTAAACAACAATTGAGTAAATGGATTCCAGATATGAAGCAGTAATCGGACTAGAAGTTCACGCACAACTGCTCACAAAAACAAAAATTTTTTGCGGCTGCTCAACCAAATTCGGTAATGAACCCAATAGCAATGTATGTGCTGTTTGTCTTGGACATCCCGGAGTTCTACCCGTTCTTAGTAGAAAAGTTGTCGAGTTTTCAATCCTTATGGGAATAGCAACGAACTGTACAATTAATCAAAATTCTGTTTTTGCCAGAAAGAATTATTTTTATCCGGATCTTCCCAAAGGCTACCAGATCTCTCAATATGAACTGCCAATCTGTGAAAACGGTTATTTAGAAATCAGAAAAAAAGATGGAAGCAAAAAGAGAATAGGAATAACCAGAATTCATATGGAAGAAGATGCTGGAAAATCAATTCACGATCAAAGTTCAGCAACTTTAGTTGATGTAAACCGGTGCGGAGTTCCACTTCTTGAAATTGTTAGTGAACCGGATATCAGAACACAGGAAGAAGCTTATTTATACCTTGCTAAAATGAAACAAATTCTTTTATATCTGGGAATTTGTGACGGGAATATGGAAGAGGGTTCTTTAAGATGTGATGCAAATGTTTCCATCAGATCTATAGGTTCGCAAAAATTAGGCACAAAAACTGAAATTAAGAACCTGAATTCATTTAGAAATGTCGAAAGAGCAATTGGGTATGAAGTAAAAAGACAAATTGAAGCTATTGAGGATGGAGAAGAAATTATCCAACAAACTTTATCCTGGAACGCAGATTTGAGTGAAGCTCATCCGCTTCGTTCCAAAGAAGAAGCTCACGATTACAGATATTTTCCGGATCCCGATTTAATTCCTATTGTGGTTGATGACAATTGGAACGAAGAGATCAAGTTAATAATACCTGAATTACCAGATTTAAAACTTGAGAAATTTATTAATGTTTATTCCCTTCCCTTTTATGATGCTGACGTTTTAACACAATCAGCAGATTTAGCTGACTACTATGAAAAAGTTATCAGCATAACAGATGACTTTAAAACTGCAAGCAACTGGGTTATGGGTGAAGTGCTGGGAGCAATTAACGAAAAAAAAATCAGCATAAAAGATTTTAGTGTAAAACCCGAAAATCTTGGCAAGCTGATAAACCTCATTAAGAATGGTACTATAAGCAATAAAATTGCCAAAGAAATTTTTCCGGATATGATCAATGATGAAAAAGATCCGGAAGAAATTATTAAAGGAAATAATCTTGTTCAGATCTCGGATGAAAGCGAGATAACCGCAATAATTCTGGAGGTTCTTGATTCAAATAAAACTCAGGTGGAAAGCTATCTTAGCGGAAATGAAAAAGTTTATGGATTTTTAGTCGGTCAGATAATGAAGAAAACCAAGGGTAAAGCAAATCCTGGAATAGTTAATGAATTACTAAAAAAAGAATTATTAAAAGAAAAAGATTAATTACTAAACTGAATTTATTGAAAAACTAATATTATGGAGAATCAATTTGTCATTTCGAGAAAAATTAAAAAAGTTTTTTAGACCGAAGCCAAAGGAAGAAGAAAAAAAACCAAAAACTTTTACTGAAAAAGTAAAAGAGTTTTTTAAGCAGCTTTTATTTGCTGCTATAGCTGCCTTCTTTATTATCACTTTTATTATTCAGAATACACGAATACCAACAGGTTCGATGGAAGACACTATTCTTGTTGGTGACTTTGTGCTTGTTAACAAATTCATATACGGTTCTTCTTCACCTAAATATATTCCGTTTACTGAAATTGAACTTCCTTACGTTCGTCTTCCTGCATTTAAAGATCCGAAACCAAAAGATATTGTAGTCTTTGAATACCCCGGGGACAGGGATCAACTGGTACCGAATGAAAAAGGAATAAATTATGTTAAACGCTGCATCGGTACTCCGGGCGATACAGTAGAAATAATCGACAAAGTTGTTTTTGTGAACGGAAAAGAATTCTGGCGCCCGTCATTCATTAAGTACTATGACTCTTACAACAGAAATAATATGAAACCATTGCCAAAAGGCTATAAAGAATATGATATATTTCCTAAAGATATGCCATGGAACAGAGACAATTATGGTCCACTTGTTATCCCCAATAAAGGAATGAAAATACCGCTTAACATTTATAATGTTGAACAATGGAGAACAACAATTGACAGGGAGTATGGCAAAAGAGTAGTTGATGTAAAAAATAATGTTGTTACCATTAATGATATGCCTGTATCATCTTATATCTTTAAAGAAGATTATTACTTTATGATGGGAGATAACAGAGATAACAGTCAGGATAGCCGATCCTGGGGATTTGTACCAAGAGATTTAGTGGTAGGTGAAGCTTTTATTACATTGTTTTCGTGGGATAGAGATATTCCTTTTTCACAGCTATTTAAATTATTAGGATCAATAAGGCCGGATAGAATTTTGAAACTTTTATATTAAAGTAAATATTAAAAATTATACTTAATCAATAAAAAAGCCCTTAGAAATCTCTAAGGGCTTTTTAGTCTTAAGACCAGTCGATCTTTTTAGAAGGCATATCTCAAACCGAACTGCATAGCCCAGCGTGAGTTTATATTATCAGGAGCAAATGGATTACTCTGTCCACCGGTATCCAAGCTGTAAACAGCTCTTCCACCTACACGACCTCGATAATTAACTATATTATAAGTACTAAATACAGATTCTTGCCAGCCAAGTGTGTTATCAAGAAGATTGAGAACATTTAGAATATCAAAAGTAAGCTGTATTCTGTGTGTTCCGTAAATCGGAATATCCTGAGCAATTCTTAAATCAAATACATCTGTCCAAGGATTTCTTGCTCCATTTCTTAAAGCAATCTTACCTTTATTCTGACTTAGATAAGGATCGTTTTCAATGAAACTGAACAACATTTCATAGTCAGCATCTGAAGCAGGAACATAAGCACCACCAGAAATTGTACCCAGAAGTATCTCACTTGAGTTTCTTGGTATGTAGAAAAGATCATTGAAATCAAATCCGTCACCATTCATATCTCCTCTAACTATATAAGAAAATGGCTGACCACTTTGTCCATTATAGAAAACAGAGAAGGTAGTTGGTGCATTCTGGAAGAATTCAGCAGTATAAGAAACTGAAGCATAAATTCTGTGCGCAACTTCATAAAGAGATGTGGTTAGCCTTGGAGCATTTGGATTTCCATCAATAGGATTATATCTCATCTGTGATCTTGCCTGTGATGATGTAACACTGTTTTCATCATAAGCTCTACCAAAGACATAACCTGTATTAAATCCTAAACCTCGGGCAACATTTCTCTGAAATTGAGCAACAAAGTTATATTGATAACCTAAGCTTGTATTTGTAAGATAGAGCATATCAAAAAAGTTACCTCCACCGCTGTTGGTACCACCAAATATTGGTCTTCCATCATCAGGATCTTCATCTGATTGTGGATTAAGATTAACTTTTGTATAAATCAGATCATTAATTGCGTGTGAGTAAAGGAATTCAAAAGTTCCGACAATTCCCAAAGGTAATTGCTGATCTACGCCAAGATTGAATCTCAGGAGCTGAGGCATCTTGAAGTTTGGATCAACTAGGTTTACTTCTGATCTAAAGTTTGCTGATAATCCAAAATCACCTGGGCCAGGAAGATTATTAACATCAGTAATAAAATCGACACCACTTCCTCTTACTTCAGCGTATAAAGTTCCAGTATTCCCATAATTATTTGACATCCATACGTATGGAATACGGCCTGTAAAAATTCCAAGTCCGCCTCTAATTTGAGTTGTTCTGTCTCCGGTAGCATCGTAGTTAAATCCAAGTCTTGGTGACCACAATAAATTTCCACTTGGAATATCTTCGGTTGAATAGCCGGGGAAGTAGGCAGACACTGAGTCATTTTTTTCAGGTGATTCAGGGAATGTTGGAATATCAACTCTAATACCAAATGTTAATCTCAATCTTGGTGTAACAGTCCACTCATCCTGCAGATAGAATCCGAATTGAGCAACACTAAACTCCGCAGATTTCTTAGGATCGTTCGGATCTCTGGCAAAAGCTCTTTGATAATCAGCGACATTACCTGCATCCAGATCAGCCAAACTATTGAAGACATAATAACCGAAAAATGATCTTATAAATAGGTTCCTGAAAGAAAAGAATTCATTATGTGTACCTACTGTTAATATATGATCACCAGCGAAATATGAGAAGTTGTTGGTGACTTCGAGTATATCCTGATCTAGTTCGTTAGCAGAAGAAAATCTATCAGGTCCAGCAGTCATTGTTAAACCAGATTCTCTCACTTCAATTTCAGGTATATCTGCTCCATCCCTTCCACTTCTGTCATCTCTTATACTCGTATAGCCAATAATTAATTCATTAGCCATTTTATCACCAAATTTGCTGTTCAGCTGTGCGACAGTAGAATTGGTCATTGAGTTAAATCTATAAGCATAACTGTCGAAAGAAAGTCTGTTAGTAGCACTGCGACTAGCAAGAATATCATTACTTGCATCAACGAAATTATGACGTAAAGTTAATTTATGGTCTCTTGAAAGGTTAAAATCTAATCTTGCAAATATTTTGTTACTTGGTCTGTCAATATCTGAATTTAAATAAGTACCGGGATTTATTCCCCATCTTTCCTGAAGGATACTTGCCATCCGTCTGGCTAAAGAATCATTACTTGCCCTGGCAGATAGTGAAACGTTTTCAGAAGGTCTGGTATCCTGAGTAAGTTCTCCATTTACAAAGAAGAAAATTTTATCTTCAAGTATTGGACCTCCTAGACGGAAACCAACCTGGTACTCTTCGAATTCTTCAAATTTAACCTGGTCTCTGTCTGTAGGACTTTTACCGACTAAATCCTGATTACGACCATAGAAGTAAGCAGAACCTGTCCATTTATTAGTTCCAGCCCTCGTGATTGCATTTATACCACCGCCCGTAAAACTATTAAAGCGGACATCATAAGGAGCAATAACAACCTGGAATTCCTGAATAGCATCAAGACTAATAGGATTGGCAGCTGCCTGTCCACCTGGAGTACCACTACTACCTAAACCGAAAAGGTCATTGTACTGAGTACCGTCTATTTGAATGTTGTTGTATCTGTTGCTACGACCTGCAGCCTGAAGATTTGTTCCTGAAAATAAAGGCGACAACTTTGAGAAGTCCTGAAATCTTCTGCTGATTGTTGGTACATCATCAACCTGTTTTCTGGAAACATGCTGTGAAGAACCTGTCCTTGATGATGAGAATAACGCATCTCTCTCTGCAGTTATTGTAACTTCACCGAATTCAATTGCACTTTCGGGAAGTACGAAATCAACTGTTAAATTCTGACCCAATTCAAGATAACTTTCTTCCAACTGTTGGGATTGATAACCAACATAGGAAGCTGTTATTCTGTATGGTCCACCGGGTCTTAAACCCTGAACGTTAAATTTACCATCAAGACGGGTTGTGGTTCCGTATTGAGTACCAGATGGTAAGTGCACCACAAGTACATTTGCACCTGGTAATGCTTCGCCTTTAGCATCAATAATAGTTCCGTTCAATGCAGCAGTTGTTAAACCTTGCGCCTGAACAGGAATATTCGACACAAATACTCCGAGCAGAATTGCTGCAAAGATGCTAAGGATAGTAAAGTGTTTTTTCATAGTATCTCCTTAATTAATGAATAAATTAAATTATAAATGATTGGATAATTATTTGAGCAGAAATAGTTGTAGGCTTCAGTCATGTTTTTAGAGCAAAATTTTTAATCAACAACTGTAAATATCTTGAATAATATAGTAGTCATGCAAGTTTTATTTTAAAAATAATATTCTCTTAACATATGAATCTGAAAAAGAGGTAAAAATAAGCTATTTTTGTGGTATTCTTTTTACAGATTTTGAGATTTTTTATGAAAGTTTATTCATCGTTCTTTCGGCAATTTTTACTGATAGTAATATTATTTTTTTCCACCTCAATTGCACAGAATTTTACTCCTTATAATATTCTTATTTCCTTCGATGGATTCAGATGGGATTATCCGAATAGAGGCATAACACCAACTTTTGAAATGATTTCGGAGAAGGGTAGTTCGGCTTTATCACTGCAGCCCTCATTTCCTTCTAAAACATTTCCAAATCATTATTCCATTGTTACAGGTCTTTATCCGCAAAATCACGGATTGATATCGAATAATTTGTATGATCCGTTTTTTGATGAATATTTTTCTTTAAGCAACAGGGCAGCAGTTGAAAACAGCCGCTGGTATAAAGGTGAGGCAATATGGGAAACTGCCAGAAAACAAGGAATAGTAACCGCCAGTTATTTCTGGCCGGGTTCAGAAATTGATATTGAGTATAGAAGGCCAAACTATTTCCATTACTATGATCATGATCGTCCATATATGGAAAGAATTGAGGGAGTTATTGAATGGCTTAAACTGCCGCATAATGAAAGACCTAAGTTCATTACACTTTATTTTGATGCATCAGATACATATGGACACAAATACGGTCCTAATTCTGAGGGAATAAATAAAACAGTTATGAGTCTGGACTCATTGTTGAACATACTGTTTGGAAAGCTGAAGGAAATTAAACTATTAGATAGCACTAACATTATTGTAGTTTCAGACCACGGAATGAATGAAATATCAAATCAAAGAGTTATTAATGTTGATGAGATAATTTCCAACAGTTCTTATAAAAGTATGGACGATGGACCCTTTATGTTTATCTATCCTGAGAATGATAATATAGATTTGATTTATCATCAACTAAAAGAAAAGCAAAATAATTATAGAGTTTACTTGAAAGATGAAATACCGCAGCATTATAATCTTTCAGCATCTCACCTGCTGGCTGAAATAATTATTATTGCGGATCCGGGATGGTCATTAGTAACTAATAAAACTTCGTCCGGGTATTACAGTGATAAATCCAGTTTAGGTAATCACGGTTATGATAACTTTCATATTGATATGCATGGTGTTTTTTATGCAATAGGACCATCCTTTAAGGAAGGATATAAGACCGGAACTATACTTAATATAGATATTTATCCTTTGTTGTGTAATATTCTTAATATCAAACCAAAACAAAATATTGATGGTAAACTGGAACGAATTCAAACTTTGCTAAAAGTGTATTAACCAGGTATGTGCACTCTTTAAAGTAAAAAAAATCTGAAAGAATTATTTATTATTATAAATGTTTTAATCATTTTAATGTGAATTATTAACAAATCTTATAAGAATGAAATTATTAAATCTCCCCTACGAAAAATATAAACTTAACAACGGTCTTGAAGTTATTTTACATAAAGATACTTCCCTGCCCTTAGTATCGGTAAACATCTGGTATAAAGTCGGATCAGCCTATGAGGAAAAAGGTAAAACAGGACTTGCTCACTTATTCGAGCATATGATGTTTCAAGGTTCTGAAAATGTTCCGAAAGAAATGCATTTCAGATATATTCAGGAAGCTGGCGGAACATTAAATGGTTCAACAAATTTTGATAGAACAAATTACTACGAAAAACTGCCTTCAAACTCACTTGAATTGGCTTTGTGGCTTGAATCAGATAGAATGGGCTATTTTTTAAGTGCCCTTACAAAGGAAAAACTGGATAACCAGAAAAGTGTTGTTGCTAATGAACGGCTTGAACGATACGACAATCAACCATACGGATTAGCCTGGGAATTAGTTCTAAAAAATTTGTATCCTGAGGGCCATCCATACAGCTGGGCTACAATCGGATATCTTGATGATATAAAAAATTATACGCTCGAGGATGTGCAGAATTTTTTCAGGGTGCATTATACTCCAGATAATGCCGCATTAGTAATTGCCGGTGATATTGAATTAAATAAAACAAAAGATCTGATTGATAAATATTTTGGTTCTATAATACCCTCTGTTCAAAAAAAAGAACCAGCCATAACTGATTTTAGAATAAACAAAAATATTATTATTGAACATTTGGATAATGTCCAGCTCGACAGATTATATCTTGCCTGGCATACCGATAAAATTTATACTAATGATGACCCTACACTTGACGTTCTGGCGGATATACTCAGCGGCTCAAAAAATTCAAGATTACACAAAAGACTGGTGTTCGATGAGGAGATTTCGCAGGATGTTTCTGCATTCCAATTTTCCGGAAAATTTGGCGGTATGTTCATGATAATTTCCACTGCAAAACCTGGTGTTTCACTAGACAGAATTAATAAAATTATTTTTGATGAAATAGAAACGGTTATAAACCGTGGTGTTGAAGATAAAGAACTCATAAAAACTAAAAATGGAATTAAGGCCAGTTATATTTATTCTATGCAAAGCCTTGATAATATCGCAGACCGTTTAAATATGTACAATTTTTATTTAAATGAGCCGAATAAATTTAATTTTGATCTGCTGCGTTATAATAATATCAATAATAAAGATGTAGCTGATGTTTGCAGAAAATATCTTTCAAGCCCATTTGTGGAGTTGAGAGTAATATCAAATAAAAAGAACAAATGATGATAAACAGAAAAGTAAAACCTGAATCTGAGAAAGAACTTTTTTTTAACCTTCCAGAAATCCAGGAAGTAACCCTCGATAACGGATTGAGAATAATATATATTCAAAAAGAAAAACTGCCTGTAACAAGATTAAATCTGATGATTGAATGCGGCAGTAAATTTGATCAGGCTGGTAAAAAGGGATTATCTAATCTTACCTCAATGGTTTTAGATGAAGGTGCCGATGGCTTATCTGCTCTGGAAATTAGTGATGGTTTTGATACTCTTGGTTCAAATTTTACAGTTAATTCCGATGATGAATCAATTAACCTTAAACTCCAAACACTAACTGAACAGCTTGAAAGTTCACTCAATTTATTTTCTAAAGTCCTATTAAAACCAGACTTCAGACACCTGGATTTCGAAAGGCAGAAGCGTAAAGTTTTAACAAGACTTTTACAACTTTCTGATGAACCGGATTTTACTGCTCAAAGAATATTGGAGTATCTGGTCTTTAGTCAAAGCAATCCTTACGCATATCCTTCATTAGGTTATATTGAAGACATTGAAAACCTTGAAATCGATGATCTTAAAAAATATTATTCCGGAAAGTTTTCTCCTTCCAATTCGAATCTTGTTGCTGCTGGTAATTCTAAATTTGAAGATTTTATAAAAGTTATACAAAACTACTTTAATGATTGGAACTCATCAGTGGAGAGAACAGATTTAACTTATGATAATAAATTTGAAAAGAAAAAAATATTCTTGTTTAATAAAAAAGATTCAGTTCAAAGTGAAATAAGGATAGGTCATTCTTCGGTTAAACGAAACAGCTATAGCTTCTTTCCAAGGTTGTTATTAAATGCAATTTTAGGCGGACAATTCACAAGCCGAATAAATCTTAATTTGCGGGAAGCCAAGGGTTACACTTACGGGGCATTTTCAAATTTTAATTACTTTAAAGATTCCGCATTTTTTTATGTTTCCACATCGGTAAGCAATGAGAATACTGTTGATGCAATAAATGAGATATATTCTGAACTTGAAAATATCAGAAATGGCGTTTCAGATGCAGAGCTTGAATTTGCAAAATCATCCATCATAAAAAAGTTTCCTTCAAACTTTGAAACATACCGGCAGATAACTGGAAATCTTGCAACTAAAGTAATCCATTCACTGCCGAACAGCTTTTTTAATAGTTATATTGATAATGTAAGCAGTGTATCATCTGAACTAATTAAAAAAGCTGCTCAGGACTTGATTCTGCCGGATAATGCTTTTTGTGTGATCGTTGGTGATAAAAACAAACTGGAGGATTCGTTAAAGACAACCGGAATGGATATTATTGAGGTTGATGATAAAGGAAAAATACTTTAGTTTTTATTCATTGACTAATTTCATCACACTACCAGATTATAAATATATACTGTATTAAGTATTATCTGAAGTTAAAGAATCTAATTGTTAAGAAGTATTTCTGAGGGCACGGTATATTTGTACCCGATTTTCCTGAAACTTCTTATTTCCGGAAGAAGGTTTGTAAAATCTTCGGGAGTGCACATTAGTAAAATGGAAGAATCATTGTACGCTGTATTCAGCATATCTTTAAATTGATCTGCGACATTTGACACAGAACCTGATATAAGATTAAGTTCACTTTTGTTAACAAGTTTAATTTTTCTGTCTATAAATTCTTTTTCAATAAATGGATAAACTTTTGAGTTGGAAAAAGATGAATTGTCGTCAATTACAAAAAATACAGCTTTAGAAAAAGCTCCAAGCAAATTCCGCACAGAACTTTTTAATCTGCGCTCTGAATACCCGGAATCAAATTTAAAATCCAGATCAATCGTTTCATCACCTAACAGCAATGCAAATTGCCTGTTTGAATTTCCATTAGCTGAAATAAAGGACTTCATAACTAAAGATGGAGTGAATAGTAATGAAAAAGGTTCTGGTATATTAACTAAATTATCTATATCTGCTTTGCTGGTATTATCATTAATGTGAATTAAAAATCCGATTGTTGCAGATTCTCTTTTCAGCTCACGATTATAGTCTGCACTGGCGGCAAGTTTAATTTCATTTTCAGAAAATATAGTTATCAATGTTGTTCCTGAATTTTTCTT
Organism: Ignavibacterium sp.; assembly: GCA_018335755.1. Lineage (GTDB taxonomy): Bacteria > Bacteroidota > Ignavibacteria > Ignavibacteriales > Ignavibacteriaceae > JAGXRK01. Next base: position 51,562 of record JAGXRK010000025.1, read on the forward strand.
TTCCAATGAAAGCACTTCTGCATTAAAAGATGCGAACAATTCATTAAGTTCAGATATAAATACCGGTATTGGTAAATCGCCAGGCAAATTAAAAGAGTAAGAAGGATAATCAGAATCAATTTTTACTTCTTTAATTTTTTGTTTTTTAACAAAAGAAGGTTCCAGACCAAAACTCTCAAAAGCAGTTAGAAAGAGTGAATCAACTTCTTCGGCAGAAAGTGATCGAGGTGATATAATTGTGTTTTCAGTTTGGAAAACTTTTCCAACTAAAATATTAGCTGCAAGTAAAAGAATTGCCAAAATAAAAAGTGAAGCAAGTATTCTCTGTTGTGTGTTCATCAAATTCTTTTAACAAAAATTACTTGTTCTTGAACTCTGGCTTACGCTTTTCAAGAAAAGCAGATGTACCTTCCTTAAAGTCTTCAGTTCCGCAACAAAGTGCAAAAAGACTTGCTTCATAATTCTGACCTTCTTTAGCCGAAACCTGGTTTGCAGCAATAACGGCTTTAATAGCAAAACGAATTGCATTCTGACCTTTAGACGCAATCTTCTTTGCCATTTCAAATGTTTTATTCATTAATTCATTCTGCGGATAAATATGGTTTACTAATCCAACTCTTAAGGCTTCATTTGCATCTATCATATCACCTGTTAAAATGCTTTCCATAGCTCTTCCTGAGTTAATTAAACGAGTTAATCTTTGTGTTCCACCGTAACCAGGAATGATTCCAAGATTAACTTCCGGCTGCCCGAATTTTGCATTATCCGATGCAAGTCTGATATGACAAGCAAGAGCAAGTTCACAACCGCCTCCAAGTGCAAATCCATTAACTGCAGCAATAACAGGTTTATTCATATTTTCGATGTAATTGAACACGTATTGCCCGCGCTCTGAAAATTTCTTAGCAGATAAAACATCCAGTTCGTTTATCTCTTTAATATCGGCGCCTGCAACAAATGCCTTCTCACCGCTGCCGGTTAGGATTATAACATGAACATTATCCGCTCCTCTTAATTCTTTGAACATTGCCCGGAATTCGAGAATTGTCTCTTTATTAAGTGCATTAAGTTTATCAGGTCTGTTTACTGTAACAACAGCTATATTTTCTTTGACTTCAAGGAGTAAATTTTTGTATTCCATTTTTCTTCTCTTAAAATTTTACAAATAAGGGTATTCTAACTTTCAGGTCTAATGAAACGAATTGATTAAGCTCATAATAGTTATAAGATGCAAGCAATTCCATCATAAACATTGAAACACCTGCACCGGCACCAAATCCGAACTTTGATTTGTCCTCTAAAAAATTATTTCTGCCGGAACCAGTTTTAAATTGATGAAGTTTTTCGTAGTAATTAAAATTAGCGGATGCTTGTATAAACGGCATAAGCAGAAAAATATTCTCAATCAGCGGTGAAAAATAGTAACGGCCGCCCAGTGTAACCGGGAGAGAATTAGTATGAAAATTTGAATAATCAGTTTCTTTGTAATAATCCTGCGACCCGGGGTATTGTTCAAATCCTACAGTGGCGAATAAAAATATTGGGAGTACATCTGTGTCTGCATAGGAAAATTCTATGTTAAATCCGTATCCAAGGTCACTCTGATTTGAAAAATCCAAAACCGGTACTCTTGGTCCGACACCAAAGGCAAGAAAAAAACCTTGAGCTTTATTGCCAGAACTGGTTTGTGAAATTGCAATACCGCTGAATAACACTATCATCAAAACTATTAATATGTTTTTTTCTTTTATCATTTCAATCCAAAATTAAGAAATTATATACTTAACAAAAATTCGTAATTAGTCAGAAGTTGTTTTTTCAATAAGAGAATTACGATATTTACTTTTTACCAGTTCACCTCCATAGCTTCCAGACTGATATATGAAATAAAGCCCGGTTAATCCTGCCAATAAAATAAGTAAATGAATTAAGTTTGTAAGTTTTCTTTTAACGGAAAAATAATATCTCAAGATCAATAAAGCTGTGAACAGCCAGATTGTTATGTTAGCATAAATTTCGTGCTGATCGAATATTTTTAAGCTTTGTTTACTCCAATCATCGTTAATTGTAAAAGCCTGATTTCCTGTAAGCACTGCTGCAAGAGCACCAATAACACCAATAAACAAAAATAAAAACGCTGCTTTACTAAAAAATTCTTTTTTAGATACCAGCGCAATTAATTCAATTATTGGATAAACTGCAAGAAAGGCTATGGGAAAATGAATTACTTTTTCGTGAAGACCTGCCAGAATTTCCATTTAGTACTGCACCTTAAATAAAAATAATCCATTTGCAGGAACAGCCATTGGTGCTGATTCTCTGTTCATTTCTGAGAATATTTTTTCAATATATTCTTTACTGTTTTGAATTTCAGATGCTTTCAAAATAGTTCCTGTAATAGTTCTAACCATTCCATGCAGAAATCGATTTGCAGAAATTTCAAATACGATCAAATCATCTTTTTCATACCATTCAGCATTAAAAACTTCACATAACCTGTTATCAATATCGTCATTTTTTTTACTGAATGATGTGTAATCTTTAACGCCTATAAACAATTGACTTAGACTGTTTAGTTGTGTGAGATTTAACTCCGTGTGATAGTTATAAGAGTACCTTCTGAAAAAAGGTGATTTATATTTAGAAATGATATAAATATAAGTTCTCTTCCTGGCATCAAACCTTGCGTGAAAATTTTCATTGACTTTTCCTATTGATAAAACAGATATATCCTTCGGAAGAATTGAGTTGAGAGAATGTCTGAATTTATATAGATCCAGTTCTACATCAATTCTGAAATTAGCAACCTGACCTAATGCATGCACGCCTGTATCTGTTCTTCCCGAACCGATCAAATTAACTTTTTCTTTTGCAACAGTTTCAATAGAATCTGTAATTGTCTGCTGAATTGTTCTGGTTTCATTCTGAATCTGCCAACCTGCGTAATCTGTTCCATCGTATTGTATTAGCAACCTATAATTATTCACTTTATATCCATCTAAAAAACAAAGAGAGTAAATAAATAAATAACAGGTACGATTAAAACTAGACCAAGACCTTTAATTACAACTTTTTTAAGTTCATCAGAACCCCAGATTATTGTAATCAAAATTTTAACAATAGTATTTGAAATAAGAGAGATTATTATTGCTTTTTCAGCTACCAGAAAAACTAAATTTTCAGTTGATAATTTCGAAATAGAAAGAACAATTGCATCAACACTTGTTAAACCGGCAAGTGCACTTGCAGCATAAATTCCCTGATCGCCTAAATAAACCTGGGCAGCTTTTGCTCCAAAGATTACTGCGGCAAATAAAAGCCCGAATAAAAATGCCGATTGAAGTTCAAATGGATTGCTGATCTCAATTTCGGTTAGATCTTTTTTAGATTCTTTCTTGTGCATAATTCGGCTGATTATGTATCCTGCTATTGTAAAAATTAAAAGCGGGATCCATAAATTAGAAACCAACGCACTGTTCAGAACAAGGACTATAATAAAAACGCGAATAAACATCATTGTGGAAGCCAGCACAATGCCAATTGCATAATTATATGACAGCAGCGGCTGAAGCACACTTTTTTTCGATAAAGAAAAAGCAACAGCAGTGCTTGAAACTAATCCGCCTAATAAGCCTGTTAAAATTATTCCTCGATCTTTACCAAGAAGCTTAATTAAGAAGTAACCAACAAAACTTATTCCGCTTATGAATATTACCATGTACCAGATAAGGCGCGGATTTAAAACATCAAATGGACCAAATGTTCTATCAGGAAGTAAAGGAAGAATAATTATTGAAATGATTGCAAGCTTAAGTGTAGCAAATATGTCCTCACCGCTAATTTTACCCACAAAAGTGTGAAGCTGAATTTTGAGTGAAAGAAACATAGTTATTACAATTGCTATAATAGCCGGAAGGAGTATATATCCGTAATAAACCATAGTTCCGAGAATAAAAACAAGAAAGGCTGATACTTCAGATGTTCCGCCAAGTCTGCCGTCTTTTGCAGCAGTAAAATAGGCTGTTATCAAAAGCCCGGAAAAACCAAACAGCACAGCAACATAAACCCAATCAGAAGTTAAGGAGGATGTAAGTGCTGTTAAGAATCCTAATATTCCTATTAAAGGAAAAGTTCTTATTCCGGCAAATATTTTCTGATCTTTTGAACGTGAATGTTCACGTTCCAATCCAATAAGCAGTCCAATAAAAATTACTGCTCCAAGTCCCTGAAGAATTGTAAAAAGATCGCCTGACTCTAAAAGCGGTTCAGGACTGATTTTAAGATGCTGAAAAACATTTAGTGTATCCACTTTATTAACCTTAGAAAAAAGTTATTGTATTCAGTGGTTTTATAAGCAAATTTCAGGTAAAAGTCCAATGCTTGAAGAAATTGTAAAATTGTAATCGTAACAAAACCTACCTACGATAAGTTAAAATGAAGCAGAGCCAGAATTTACTTAACATAAACGGTTTTGATGTTTACAAATTCTTTAATTCCAAATGGAGATAATTCGCGGCCATAGCCGGATTCTTTAACTCCTCCAAAAGGTAATCGCGGATCAGATTTTACAAACTGGTTTACAAAACAATTACCTGCAAGCAATTCTTCTTTTGCAATTCGTTCACCATTTTTAACATCATTAGTGAATACCGCAGCACCTAAACCAAAGATAGTCTGATTTGCTAGTTTAATTGCATGGTCTGCATCTTTTGCTTTTATCAGTGCTGCAACCGGACCGAATAATTCTTCATCGAATGCCGGCATTCCGGGTATTACATTGGTTAGCACAGTTGGGGGATAGAAAGCATTATTACCATCAGGAATTTCTCCACCTAACAGAAGCTTGGCTCCGGCTTTAACTGATCTTAATACCTGATCGTGAAGTTCGTCTCTCAATGGAATACTTGCCTGAGGACCTATATCATTGGACTCATTAAAAGGATCGCCCATTTTTTTCATTGACATTTTTTCAAGGTAAAGTTTTTCAAATTTGTCAAATACCGATTCGACAATAATAAATCGTTTCGCTGATATACAGCTTTGTCCGCCGTTAATTAATCTTGATATGACACACAAATCGGCAGCAGATTCAAGATCAGCATCTTCAAAAACTACGTAAGGATCACTTCCACCTAATTCAAGCACACATTTTTTTAGCACTGAACCGGCAGCTGAAGCAACTGCTTTTCCGGCAGGAACACTTCCTGTAATACTAACTGCCTGAATAATTGGATTTTCAATAACCCGTTTAACATGCTTCGAAGAAATAAGCAGCGTTCTGAAAACATTTTCAGGGAAACCAGCTTTTTTGAAAACATCTTCGAGAGCCAGTGCACAACCAGTTACATTGGATGAATGCTTAAGAACACCAGTATTACCTGCAGTAAGTGTTGGTGCGGCAAACCGTATTACCTGCCAGAGTGGAAAATTCCACGGCATTACAGCAAGAATTACTCCAAGCGGCTGGTAACTGACAAAGCTTTTTGATGCATCGGTTTCAATTATTTCATCGTTTAAAAATTTCTCTGCATTTTCAGAATAATAATCACAAACCCAAGCACACTTTTCAACTTCAGCTCTGGATTGGACAATTGGTTTACCCATCTCAATTGTCATTAGTTCAGAATAATCCTTAATATTATTGCGCAAAACAGAGCCTGCGTTTTTTAAAAGTTCGGCTCGTTGAGAAACTGGTATTTTTCTCCAACTCTCAAAAGCATGTTGGGATGATTTCAGTATTGAATCTACTTCATTGTTCTTCATTTCTTCATAAAATTTAATAACTGAATTATCAAATGGATATACAGAATTAAGCATATTACTCTCCTGATTAATACAATATTATATCATTTTACTCTCTTTATAACCACAAGGGTTTTATCATCGGAGTATTTACCGTTTTTAGAAAATTTAATTACTTCATCAATGATTGCATAAGTAATTTCTCTCGGTGTTTTATTCATATTTCTGCGCAATACCTTTGACAGATTCTTTTCCCCAAATTCTTCAAAACTATTATTTACTGCCTCAGTTATTCCGTCCGAATAAATTACCAGAATATCGCCAATATCAAAACTTACGTTTGCAATTGTATATTTTGACTGAGGTGCCGGGCCTAAAACCGGTCCGGTTGGTTCCAGGTATTCAATTTTATTGGATTTGGATTTCAAAAATAGTGGAGGATTATGACCGGCATTAGCATAAAGGAATAACCCTTTTTCATCTGCAATCAACTCACCATAAAAAAGTGAAATGAACTTATCATCTTCAAATATTTTATTTACGAGCTGATTCATTCTCTGCATCAAAGGAGAAATTTTAATTTCAAAATTACTTGCCATTCTTAAGGCACCGGAGAGGTACATTGCTTCGGCTGCGGCTGCAACACCTTTGCTTGCGGCATCTCCAAGTGCAATACCAAAAACTTCTTTACTATCACCAATTTCCAGATAGTCGAAGAAATCACCGCCAACAATTTCTGCAGGATAAGTCAGTCCATAAATTTCGTAATTAAAAAATTTGTATTCGTGCTCCGGGAGAATGCTTTTCTGGAGCTGTCTTGCTTTATCAATATCCGCCCTAAGATTATTTACACTGGCAGAGTAACGGCGCTGTTTAATTTGAGAAGTTAATGCAGTTGCTATAATACTTAAGGTAACTCTAAGTTCTTCATCCATCGAATCGCTGTTTAATGCAAGTATATAATCAAAATATGGTTTTCCATCAACCCTACTTTTAAATCCAACTCCTGATGCAGAAAATCTGAAGATACCTTTTTTACGCAGCAGATCGTGAGTTTCATTGCCAAGTATTGTTCGTTCTTTGGATATGAGATCAAAAGTGGGATAATCTTTTATTTTAATTACAAGATCACCTGAAAGCTTTTTAATTTTTCCGCACTGATATAAGAGTTTATATCCAGCCAGTTCAGGTTTTAACTTCCAGATCCTTCCTCCAATAACATTTTGTATTGACGAATCACCGACTATTTCTTTTAAAACTGTTTTTAAAAGTTCTTCATCTGAAGGAAATTTTTGGGATGCTATGGTTTCAATTGTTCTGTTTAATTTTTTCTGATCCAATTTTGGCTTTCCTATTTGTTATCACTTTTCTGTATAAAAATCTATCATATCCTGAATTGCTTTTTTACAAACAGGACAAAAATTATCAACCGAATTTGATTTCATTGAGCAATCCTGCATAGGCCTGTAAACGCCCTTTTCAACATACCCCCCGCCTTCAAAAGCACCGATAGAATCTTTAAATTCTTTAGTTGATGGAGTAGGAATTGGAGTTCCCATTTCAACCATATCTTTCCATTTAGAATCAAAGTCAATCAATGTAGATATATTTCTTTCAAGAGGTTCAACATCTAGCGAATAAAAATCATTATAAGCTACATCCGAAGTATAGTACTCATCTGCAAGAAAGGCGAAACCGTGTCCGAATTCATGGGTAAATACAAACTCTTCATTAATATTGTTATTAACACAAACAGAATAATGATTATAGATTGCGCCGCCGCCGTATTTTGATGAATTTACTATAATATAAATCTGATCGTAGGGAACATTTGATGCAACGTGCCGCAGGGTTTTGTTATCTGCTGTCATCAGGTATCTTTCCAGACCGAACGTGTAGAAGTTTGAATTCAACAAAGTGTTTTTCCAGATTTTATCTGCCGGAATATCTGTACCGGATTCTTTTGATGGAGCTAAAACCGCCCAGATGTTAAAATGATTTTTATTTTCTTTGAATGGTGATGAATTAAAAAAGTATTTTGTAAACTTTTCACAGTCCTTTTTAAATAATTCAATCTCACCTTCAGTGTAACCTTCAGGAATAAATGCAACATCAACCTTTATTGACGGATCTCCGTTATAAAGTACCTTCATCGTTTCATATTGCATCGGTCTTTCTTTTTTAATGAAGTAATTATTCGGATCGATTTTATACTCAAACTTTTTGATCAGATTATTTTGTTTATCCCGACCATAAAATTCAACTATTACATTTTTCTTCGGGAAAGGAAAGACAACCGTTTCACTGAATGTTCTAAAAGTCTCTTTGGCTTCATCGGTAGTTTGCCACTCACCGAACAATGTAGAATATGTTCTTGAATAAATATGAGTTCCGGTCTCTTCATCTATAACGATAAATTTATATTTACCAAAGTCAAACTTATCAAGCAGATTTTCTTTTGATCCTGCCCAGTAAGGTTCCTCGATCAGTTCATCGAAGGAATAAAAGTCTTCAGAATGATTTCCGGTGTGATGATAATCCAATCTTAATGTTTTATCATAGAAATAATCATCAAAGCTATTTTGAGGGAATGAAGTTGCTGTAAACAAGAAAAAACAGAACACGGATAGGACGGATTTAAATGGATTGGAATCTGCGAAAATCCGTGTAATTAGTGTCATCTGCGTTCCATAAAGTAATTTATTTTTTATCTTCATAATGTATAACCCTTTGCGGAAAAGGAATTTCAATTCTTTCCTTATAAAATAGTTCATAAATCTTTTCACGAAGTCTGCATTGCATTCCCCAGGCATTAGAATAATGATCGGTAAAAGCAATTAGTCGAAAATCTAAAGATGAATCCCCAAAATTTATGAAGAAAACATCAGATGGTTTTTGAGATGAAAGATCAGGATCATTTTCCGTTGCACTCAGCATTATCTGTTTTACTTTATTTATATCGGAACCATAAGCTACACCGACTTCGACAACAACTCTGGTAAGTGTGGTTGGATAAGTGATATTTACCAGCCTGGATTTTACAATTTCGTTATTAGGAATTATAGAAATATTATTATCAAAGTCCTGAATTTTTGTACTTCGTATTCCAATTTCCATTACATCTCCCACCTGATTATCAGCATAACGAATCCTGTCTCCAATTCTAAATGGTCGGTCTATCATAATAATAAAACCGGAGATCATATTTGATATTGTATCCTGTGCTGCAAGCGCTATTGCTAGTGAACCAACTCCAAGTGAAACAACAAAAGCGCTTATATCCACATTGAACTTAGCAAGAATAACGACGACACCAAGAGCAAATAATAAAATCTTAGCAACTTTTTGAAGTAGAGGAAAAAGACTGCCGCTTAAATTTCTATCATCTTTTGCGTTTACCTTTTCAGCATACCACTCAACAGAAATGGTGACAACTTTAAAGAGTATGTTAATAATGATGTAAATAAATATGATGAAAAGTATAGCGTCAAGAATTATGAGAACTGTGCTAAGAAACGGATATATTTCAATTAATGGTTTACTTAATAATTTTGATTCTGAACGAATGCCCCTGTCAAAAAAATCAAGAGCTATAAAAATGCCTCCAATAAAAGCTATCCTGTAAAGTCCTGAACCGCTGACTTCAAGAAGTTTGTCATCATATTCTGTTTCAGTGCTTGCAACAAATGGTCTGATAATTTTTTTTGCTAAAAATCCAAGCAATATGGAAATCAGGAAAGCAAGAAAAATAGTGATTGCAACGAGCGCGAGACGGTATAATAACTCATCCTGCAAAAAGTTTCTTAACAGATCAGCCAGTTGATTCATTTTTCAGCCTTTCTTGAACCCGGTTTAACTAAAGAAATTTTATTTTCTTTACACAGCGGACAGTCATCGGGAGGATACGAAATAACTTCAACAGTAAGTGTGCTTTTTTGCGGATAACCAAAATTTACTTTGCCGTTACTCCGGTCAACTATAAATCCAACACCAACAACTTCGGCAGATAAGGATTTTACAATTTCTATAACTTCAAAAACAGATCCACCCGTTGTAACAACATCTTCACAAACCAATACTTTTTCACCGGGTTCGAGAGAAAAACCGCGTCTGAGTGTCATAACCTTATCTTCACGTTCCGTAAAGATTGAGTGTTTACCAAGCTGTCGGGCTACTTCATTTCCGACAATTATTCCGCCCATAGCCGGAGCAATTACAGTATCAATTTCAAAATCCCGGAAATACTCTGCAATGTTTGAACATATTTGTTCTGTGTAATTTGGATATTGTAACACCTTTGCACATTGAAAATATTTATCGCTGTGTCTGCCAGATGTTAGAAGGAAATGACCTGATAAAAGTGCTTCTGTTTTGGTAAAAATATTAAGCACTTCTTTATCACTTAAACTCATTAATGCCTCTGTTCAGATTTAATTAAGATCAAATTATCAATATTTATTTTAATCTTGTTTCAATTTTTTTTGCCAGATTAAAATCTTTATCAGTAACTCCGCCCTCACTGTGAGTTGAGATTGAAACTTTTACTTTATTCCAGCTATGAATTAATATATCGGGATGATGATCCATTTTTTCTGCTTCAAGCCCTACGGATGTTACAAAGGATGCAGCCTCAATAAAATCATTGAATGAAAATTCTCTTTCAATTTGATTATTTGTATAGTCCCAGTTGCTTAATTCGTTAAGGTGATTCTCAATTGAATCTTTGTTAAGTAAACTCATAAAAACTCCTTTTTTTACGGGTAAGACGGTGCAAATTTAAACAACAAAAAACCCGATTCAAATTGAATCGGGTTGAGTAAAATGAAATGATTTTATTTGAACCTCCGAAGGTTAAAAATCTTCGTAGGTTCTGTTTTTTAAAATTCATTTACTATAACGACATTTGCCGCTATTTCATTAGAATCATCTTCTTCACTGCGAGATAGTCATTCACTTTTAACCTATACAAATATATCCCGCTGGCAAGAACTCGTGCATTAAATTCAATTTCATAACTGCCTTCAGGTTGTATATCATTTACAAGTGTCTTTACTCTTTCTCCAAGTATGTTCAGTATCTCAAGTTCTACCAAGCCTGATTCTTTTACCGAGTATTTTATTACTGTTGACGGATTAAATGGATTTGGGTAGTTCTGCTCAAGTTTGTATTCAAGATTCTGAACCATTTCACCTGTGCTCTTTTTATCTAGTCCTGATCCCTGCACTCTTTGATATCTTATAGTGTTTGATGGATTTGTTTCTGCATAGCTCTCTTCCTCAAAATACACCGCTGTTATGTAATATTCTGCCACTGTTTCATTTGAGTGCGGATTATCAAGAATTACTATTGTTGTGTCTATAAATTCTTTAGCGAGTGTATCAGATATTGTCTTTATCAGATTAAAGGCGGGTGTCTCTTTCTTACGGTATATTTTATATTGCTCAATATTACCAATTGTTGGATGTACTGCCCATATCAGCTTCGGGTGATTTCCTCATCTTCCCTTGAACAGGCTTCTGTCCCAACTGCTTATGATTATTTTGCCATTACTCTGAAGGTCTATATATCCTGTCCCATCTATAAAACCTGTGCCGGTAAGAGTTACGGTGTACTTTATTATATAATTTGAATTGACTGTCAGCGTAACTGAGTCGTTTATTGTCATATTATAGTATAGTTCTACTGTTTCAGCTGAAATCGTATCATTTACTGCAAGGGTGCCTCCATCAGTTACAACAGGTTTTATGCTATATAGAATAGCATCACCTACAAGTATTGTATCTGTTGGCGATGTTACATTTCCATTCTGATCAGGCAGTAATGTTGTGTTCGTGCTGTCTATAAAGTTTTTCAGGTTCCAGTTATTATAACCTAAGAGGTCTTTAAGCTTCAGCCTGAATCTGTTATAAATCGGTTTAGAGTACCATCTGTTTATTATCATAAAATAATTTTCTTCTTCATCTTCAGGAGATTTAAAAGATCTCAAGTCGACATAAGATTCAAGGTCTTCACCTCCATCCCTTACCAACTCAATCCGTTTTAAATAACTTATATTTATATCATAGTCCATAGAAGGGTTTACGTTAAGTGAATCTACTCCTGGTATCAGATTCTTCATTGTTTTACCGAATAAACCTTTAAGTCTTGGGCTTAATGTATCTCGAAGCATATCGTACTTATCTGTATAAATTGTATTTGTAATACTTCCCTGATAGTCTACAATTCCGTGATATGTCCAGCCTGAATCAATACTATTGGTATCTCTCTGTGCAAAGTAAGTATATAGATCAAGGAACTTAGCTCCGTACATCAATGCAAGGTTTGCATTGTACAGCACTTCGTGCCTTGCAACATTACGCTGGTTTGCCTGCGTGTTTTTAACTGCACCACACTGGATACTAACACCAAAATATGGATCAAGATCATAAGCCCT
>JAGXRK010000026.1 GCA_018335755.1 Ignavibacterium sp.
CTGCTGTATGAACCGTTCCACATTGCCCTCCGACATTTTCCCGGCCCGGCCTTTAATGATTGTATAGAAAAGCAGATTGGTATCCGGGTTGTCCTTTGAGCGATAAACATCAAGATATTGCTTAACGTGTTTCACGGTTTTAACGTTAATTGCAACGACGCGCTCCTTGCTGCCCTTGCCCATAACACGGATGTAGGGATTTCCTTCGTTCAGGCAAATATCATTTACCTGAAGGTTCAGTATTTCCGCAAGCCTGACAGCGCTGTCGTATAACAGGATCATAATAGTCCGGTCCCGTAATTCCATACGGGTACTGGCTGGTTGGCTGAAAATGGCATTCAGGGCATCCTCGGAAAGCACATATTTCTCGATCGCAGGGTTTTTACATTGAGGAACACGACTCACCTCAAGAGCGACGGATTGCAGGGTCACATCTTTATCTGCGGCAAACCACAGATAGGATTTGAGCGCGGCCAGACGCTGGTTGCGTGTGCCGGGCTTGTTTCCTTGGGCTTCCAAATATTCAAGGAACCCGAAGATGCAGTTCCTTGTACACTGGGCGAATGTAAATTTAGTTATGGATATATTGAGCTCGTTCAGCACGTATCTACGAAAAAGAGTCAGAGCATCTCTGTAAGACTCTATCGTGTCGGGGCTCCGTCCCAACTGCTTTACCATATATATGTCAAGAAACTCATATGTCATCGAGAAAAACAGATTACTATTGCTATTCTTCATAGGGGGCCACCTCCGGGATAACCCTGTCAGCAACACTGTCATGCTTTCTGACTATCTCAAATGCGGATACAACCTGGTGATAATAATATTGTGTTTCATCGATTGAGGTATGTCCAAGATACCGACTCAAATACGGCATCATGGCTCCGAAATCTTTGCCTTCGTTCATCCAGTCGTTCATTTTTGTTACCACATATGTGTGACGGAGAGAATGAACTGTAGGTTTTTTATCGACCTTTCCCGCATAAGGAGTCATATTCCAAAACTCCCTGAACTTTTTATCAATGCTTGTTTTCAAAAATGGTTTAGATTCATCCCGTCCCGGGAAGAACCACACCCTGTCAGGCACCAGTTTCTGCATGAGCCTGTCATATCCCCTGCACATTTGCAGCATGTCTTCGGACATGAAAACCACACGGTCCTTATGCCCCTTTGACTGGTAGATGGAAAGACAGCCATATTCGAAATTGACCGCGGATCTTTTCAGATAACAGCCTTCGGACAAGCGTAACCCACAGCAGTAGAACAGCCTGAACAACACACTGTATGATAATGAGAAACGCTGAAAATTTAACTGGCAAGGCAGGTAGCTGTCAACAGCTTTGTAAAAATCATGTATTTCATCGAGTGATAGAATATGCGGGACTGAAATTGCGTTAGACTCAAAGACCCGGGGAATATAGGCATCCATATTTAAAGAAATCATATACAGAGCCAACTGCCTGACAAAAGAAACCCTCTGGTTGCGATAATTTTTACTCTCTGTCGGCCTTTGCTCAGCCCAGGCCATCACCAGATCTCTTGTCAGGCTGCCGTTGTCATATCCGTTTTCGATACAGAATTGATCAAAGTGTTCCAGCATATATGCTTCGAATTCGTAGCTATAGCCGTCAGCCCGTTTTTGACGGATCAAGCCTGAAATATATGGTGCCAATTGGCTGTGGTACTCATAGTTTTTCATAGACTGAACCCTCCAGAATATTCAATACCCTTTAACCCAATGGCACATAAACGCATTTGATCTTCATTGGTAGCAAGATACTCATCAACGGTATTGATGCCCACATGTCCCAGTGCTGCAGCAATTGTTGTAACAGGATTACCGGTTGCCAGAAGCTTTGAAGCAAATGTTTTTCTGGTCACGTGGAAACCATGTATCGCCTCATTCCCACACTGAGCTGTTACCGCCGCTTTCAATAGCCTTCCAAAGGCACCTCTTCCCAATCTGCAATAGGGAGCCCGGTGATGAACAAAGACATGGCCGGAATTGCTTTGGGGTCTGCCTTCACATATGTAACGGTATAGGCTGTTTCCCATATCAACAGGTAATGGTAATTTCAAATGCACACCTGTTTTCTGCTGAATAAAAGAAATTGAACTCTCTTCCCATGAGATGTCGGTTAGTTTGAGGTTTGAAATGTCGGATGCTCTTAAACCCATTCTGAGCCCCAACATAATAATTGCAGCACTCCTCAATTCAAACGGGTGGTCAACGTTTTGCCGAAAGGTATAGATAGCATCGATCTGGTTATCTGTCAGGGTAGTTACGATAGAAGTATGCGGGGCTATTTCTGTAGACACCGCTAGTTCAAGTGTTTCAGGTACCAACCCCTTTCCGGCAAGAAACCTGAGAAAACCCCGGATTTTAATAGCGTAGGCGTTCTTTCCTTCCACTGTACTGTGGTTATCCTGTGCCTGAAAATCCTTAATAACTTCAGGTGTAATCCCCTTTTCACTGGTAATACCGTAATCGTCTAGAAAAACAATAAAACGGGAACAGGAACTGTGTATCATATCCAGGGTGGAACCGGCGCAGCCTTCGCGTTTTCTTTCCCGGAGATACTGGGACAACAAGTCATCGCCCCATCCGGGAAGCGAGTATTTTGGTTCATGAGTCGAAAAGCGACCTGTTGACAGAGTTCCCGTGCATAAAATCTCATTAATGCTTAAAAGAGCCCTTCGAAAGGCAAGGTATTTTACCCGTGACCATTTTGCTCTCTGAAACTCAAGCCATTCCAGGGCCAAATCATTAGAATACGCGAACAGATTTGCATCCATAAAAACTCTAAAATCTCTGGTAGCCTGTGAATTCGACTTTCGAATAGAGGACGAATATTTCCGATTTTTAAGTATGTCGGCGAGTTGCTTGACAGCCGCATCATATTTTGCCTTCGACCGGGTGATATCTTGTTCATCAGTATTGTAAAATCTTGAGAAACTATTACGCTCTGATTCAGGTAATTCCGCAACAATAATCAGGTCGGGAATGACAAATTTGTTGAGTGCAAGTCCTACGGTTTTGGGAATTAGACCCTGGTCAGCCATATACATAAGACAATGACTGATTTTATTGTTATACCGATCCTTGACCTTTGATGAGCTATGGGTATCTTTGATAAAAAATGATTTCACAATGTCGTGGGTAATCTCAGAAGGCTGACTTATGCCTTCAATCTCCAGAAACAAAAAGAAGCGTGAGCAAGCGTTTCTTATCTGCGTCAGATATGAAGTCCCATAGACGCAAGTTAACGTTGCGAGATAGTTGTCTAGGAATGTTCGGTTCCAATTTGGAAGCTGATTATAGGGTGCAATACGTTCAATTTTTGTTTGCAGACTCGTGGTTACACAACCGTGTTCCATGATATCTGCCAGTACTCTCATCGCTTTTTTTGAACTTTTGAGTTTGCGGTTATTCCAGTAGTGTTGACTGTCATTAACCCATTGTTGGACAAGCTCATAGGAATATGGAAGATCGACATCCTCCATATATATTCTGAACTCCTTACAGGCAAGCTGGAAAGCATAACGGCAGCTGCTTGAATATTCGAGCCTATGATATGCGTTGAGCCCGGTTTGAACTGCTTCATCATAACATAGATACATGATGATAATCCTCCTTGTAGTTTTACCATCAGTATCCTATGTCGTTGTGTGAAGTGTAAACTTAATCCTCAGGATTCAGGCAGAAACTCCGCTGATAACAAGGGTTTTCTGCAAATCCTGAGGATTATATATTCCTGTGGATAACGCCCGATTATTGTCGAAGGGAACACGAAAATCTCTCATGAAGGCCAAAACCTCATGGCGATGCGAACTCAGGCGGTTTAGCATGTTCCTGGCTTTACCCTGTTTTTTTCTACCTCTTTTTTTTGCGGATTCAGGCGGCGGATTGGCCAGGTAACCTGATGCTACGATCGAATCGTAGCGTTTTTCAAAATCTGCGATTTCATCGGGATTGAGTGCTTCTGATACCAGTTTTTGTGCATCCACCCTTCCTTTGATCTCAAGTAAAAGCTCAACCATATCCTGCGTCCACGTTTGTCCGGTTAAATCAAAGAC
>JAGXRK010000027.1 GCA_018335755.1 Ignavibacterium sp.
TAAAAACTTAGCTGATTCGTTATTAGGTGAAAATTTCAATCTCACATTC
The DNA here is from genome assembly GCA_018335755.1 of Ignavibacterium sp. Classification (GTDB taxonomy): domain Bacteria; phylum Bacteroidota; class Ignavibacteria; order Ignavibacteriales; family Ignavibacteriaceae; genus JAGXRK01. The sequence goes on from JAGXRK010000027.1 coordinate 50, forward strand.
AAAAGCGAGTTGGTAAAAGCTTCGGGTAATGAAGTGGTTGGTACATTTGATGTTGTTTCTTACAACAAATATAATTTGGATAAATATGCAAACCTCAGTTACCTTGTTGATTGCTCTGGTATAGAGTCAGGCGATTATTTTATGAGACTGACTACAACTATAAACGAAGATGTTAATCTCTATATATCTGATATACAAAGAGATGATATAGTTCTTGAGAAGGCACATCTTCTAACAAGAAACTTTAAGGGTGAGAGTATTCCTGTTACTTATTCACTCGAGCAAAACTATCCAAACCCATTTAATCCAAATACTACAATCCGTTATCAGCTTCCGCAGGATGGAAGGGTAACGCTAAAAGTTTATGACATACTCGGCAGTGAAGTAGCAACTCTTGTAAATGAAGAAAAACCTGCAGGACGCTATGAAGTGAATTTCAATGCATCTTCACTAGCAAGCGGAGTTTATATATACAAAATTACTTCAGGTAGTTATGTAAGTTCGAAGAAGATGCTGTTGGTGAAATAAAAATAGCAGTCAAATAACATTTGTCATCTCAACGATTGGAATGAGGAGAGATCTTGTTCGTTCAAGAGATTTCTCTCTTCGTTCGAAATGACAGGACTCACTTGTCATTTCGAGGAGTTTACGACGAGAAATCTGGTGGAGTCTACTTTTGGATTTCTCCCTCTGGCCGAAATGACAATGCGTTTTGTCATCTCGACGAATGGAATGAGGAGAGATCTTGTTCGTTCAAGAGATTTCTCTCTTCGTTCGAAATGACAAAATACTATTCAAGGCAATTCTTATGAGTCGCCTTTTTTATATAATGATGATCGAGTAAAGTTTTTTACTCACCCTGCGCTTTTGAATAGCCAAGCTCACCATCGAACAACTGAAGTTTTTCTATGTGTACCCATTTAATTCCATATGCGGAAACTTCTCTTATCAAATCAAATATTTCATTATCGCCAATGTTTTTATAATTGCCGGTTTCATCCCGTGCAACATAACGGCAGCGGTGATGATCAACCAGCCAGATTTTAGGCATTGGTCCCGGATATATTTTTGTTCCCCTGTTTGATATCATTTTTAGTTTTAGATTACCAACTGTTTCCGGAACTTTGGGAATGCCCCCGGGATATTCAACAAAGATATCTACACCGTGGCAGTATTCTTCAACCGGTTTATAAGTTGGCAGAAGTTCGCTTTTAATTCTTAACGGACTCGGTTCTATTAACTCATCTATTTCCATTGGTACAAGGCGCTCTATTATAGCCTTTGTAAATTCTTTTGTATTTGCTTTTCCACCCAGATCCCGCGTTTTAATTCCATCACGTAAAGTTTCAAGTAAAGCATTTTCAATCCTGGTTTTGGTTTTTTGAAGTCCGATATGCTGCAGCATCTGAAATGATGACAGCAGAAGAGCCATAGGATTTGCAATACCCTGTCCTGCAATATCAGGAGCGGAACCGTGCACAGATTCAAAAATTGCACAATGATCTCCGATATTTCCGCCGGGCGCAACTCCTAATCCGCCAACCAGGCCTGCACACAAATCGCTTACAATATCACCATAAAGATTTGGCAGTACCATTACATCAAATCGTTCCGGATTTGTGACAAGCTGCATGCAGGCGTTATCAACAATCAGATCACCTACCTGCATTTCGGGGTAGTCCTGAGCAACTTCATAAAAACACTTCAGAAATAGACCGTCTGTTATTTTATGAATATTGGCTTTATGAACTGCAAGAACTTTTTTCCTTCCGTAAAGTTTTGCCATTTCAAAAGCATACTTGGCAATTCGGATTGAGCCGGGACGGGTGATGAGCTTTAATCCCTGAGCAACACTTGCCGTTTGGTGATGTTCAATTCCTCCGTAAGTATCTTCTATATTCTCGCGGACAATTATCAGGTCAACATTATCAAATCTTGTTCTTACTCCGGGTAATGATTTTGCCGGGCGCACGTTTGCATAAAGCTCAAGTGTTTTTCTAAGAGTTACGTTTACTGATTTATGCCCTATACCAACCGGTGTTGTAGTTGGACCTTTTAATGCAACCTTGTATTTCTCAACAGCTTCAAGAGTTTCTTCAGGAATACCTGTTGGATTCTTATCAATAGCGTTTAACCCTGCCTGTCTTTCAACCCATTCTATTGGCACTTTTGCAGATTCAAATATTTCAACCACCGCATCTGATATTTCGGGACCAATACCATCACCTTTAATTAAAACTACATTAAACATAAGTATACTCTCATAATCTGAATATTTAAATAAATCGTAAATGAATGATTAAAAATATGAAATCTTTACGGTAATGTTAAGACAACATTTAAGTGAATAACAAATCTGGTAAAGATTGTACCGGAGTTATCTATTACTGTATAAAAGATAAAATATCGGGTGGGTTGTATCAAGAAATAACCGAAAAAGCAAAACCCCCAGGAGTGAAATAGTTTAACGAGCAATCCCGGTTTTTGATGTACCAATTTTATTTATTAAAGATAGATCTAGTTCTTTATCAAAAGTTACGGTAAAAACAGAGCCAATATTTTTTTCGCTGTCAACCTCAATACCGGCGCTGTTTATTTCAATATATTTTTTAACAAGTGCCAGTCCAAGCCCGTTGCCCTCGTACTCACGCTTGTGACCGGCATCTTCCTGTGAAAAAGGTGAAAATAAATTTTTCATATATTCGGAACTCATACCAATGCCGCTGTCACGAATTTCAACTCTTATTTTATTATAAGTTTCAATAACCGCTACTTCAACAAATCCTTTAGGAGTGTATTTAATTGCATTATTAATAAGGTTCTGGAAAATCTGGTTAACAGTATATTTGTCTGCAATAATATTCAGACTATCGCAATGCTTAACCAAGCGAAGCTGCAACCCTTTGTCTTCCGCAAGTGAACGAAATTCGTTTACCATATTTTTAAGTTCAGAAACAATATCGAAATTTTCATAATCCGGTTTATAGTTTCCGCTTTGCACCGAAGACATACTTAGTATCATATCAATTGTTCTTTGCAGTCTTTTGCCTGCACTTCTGACAGAATCCAGTATTACTTTAAGTTCTTCATCACCGTTTTGAATTTCATCTGCCAATAGCGGAACAGAAGTTAAAATTACATTAAGCGGAGTTCTTATCTCGTGGGACATTTGTGCAAGAAATGCGCTTTTTAATCTATCCGATTCCTTAGCTTTTTCAAGAGTACTTATTAATTCTTTCTGAATGCTTTTTATCTGAGAGATATCCAGCACCTGAATTATATTATGCTTAACCTTCTTTTGATTATCGAAAATAGGAACGGATTTTACGATTACATTTATTTCAGAACCGCTTCTTCTTACAAGCACCTTTTCTGATGTGATATCAACGACAGCGGGATCCTGCTTAGGCATATTTTCATTTGTGAAAAACTCTATTTTATCATTATCTATAAGACATCGGATATGCATATTGATTAATTCATCCGGCTGATATCCAACCATTTTACAGAATGATTTATTGACCCGCATTACTTCATTTTCAGGGGAAAGCATAACCATTCCGATTGGTGCATTTTCAAACATCAACCTGAACTGCTCTTCGCTTTTGATCAATGAGTATTCAGCTTTTTTTCTGTAATTAATTTCTTCTGTTAGCTCATCTAATTTACTTTTTATAAAGTCGTGGACTTTTTTATTAAGCACTTCTACCTGCGAGGACGACTTATCCAATTCAAGCAATACATTATCTATCCGGTCAGCCAACAGACCTATTTCATCTCTTTTTTTAGATTTAATCCCTTCAATATCATCTGGCTCTTTTACACGCTCTAGCTTTTTTAAAACTTTTATAAGCGGACGGAATGAAATTAAACTCATAAAATAAGTAAATATCATTCCCGCAAACAGAATAGTAAGACTAAATAATCCGGTTAGTAATTTTTGATTGTGAAGATTGAAGGCATCTTTTGAAACGACAAAACCAACATAAACTTTTCCGATTTCAGAGAATCGTGTTTTTATCGGTAAAACTACTTTAAAGACACTTTCGTTTTTTGATATCTCTTCAACCTCTTTGGTCATAATATAATAATTCGATTCAGCTTCATCAATATTAATTCCGCCGAACACTTCACCTGCAGTGTTTTCTAAAACAAGGTAGGCAGCCTTGTTCAAATTCATCAGATCTTTTACAATTTTCTTATCATCAAATTTTTTCTGCCAGAAAATTTCAGGATTGCCTTCAAAATAGTTTAAAAATATTTGCGCCTTATATTGAAATTTTTCACGCGTATCCTGCTCAAACTTGGATGTAAAATAAAAGTAAATAATTCCTGATATGACTATAAAGAACAAAGTAAACTGTATCGTAAGCTTTGTTTGAAATTTATAAGAGTTAAGTTTCATTGATTTTCCGTAATAAATAAGCTTTTTTAATAAAATCAATCAAAATTGATATGCTTATGCTTCAAGATGAATGCCGATTTTTTAATGAAAAATAATTGCTAAAAAGGGGTTCAGAAGAGATGAGGTGTATCATACTGAGAAGAGCGGTATGCTGGAAAACACTATTTCAATTAAGATTTGAGATTTCTGCTGTTTGAAGAAATATATTTTTTAACATCGAATTTTTTTTCGGCACCATTACGATTCATATATCTTATTTTGCCATAAACCGGTCTTTCAAACCAGGGGCGATCGTGAATTCCGCCAATCGACCAGGCGATACCTGTATAACCATTAGGATCTCTGCCATCCAGTTCATATTTGTCATTCAGATAGATTGCTGTTTTTAAAGCATCTTCGGGTGATTTTGTCCATTCTAAAATTTTTTTTGCCCAGTACATTCGCATATAGCCGTGCATTTTACCGATTGTAACCATTTCCGTTTGTGCAGCATTCCAAAGATCTTCGTGTGTTCTAGAATTCTCAAATTCTTCTAAAGTGTAAACGAATTCACGCTCATCTTTGCGGTGTTCATTAAGTGAAGTTTTTGCCCAATCGTGAAAGCCGTCAAATGAATCATAATTTTTATTGAAGTAACAGAAGTTATCAGATAATTCCCTTCTCACAATCAATTCCTCAAGAAATGATTTTTCGGATTCTTTATTTCCATTTAACCTTTGTGTTTCAAGCGCAACCCGCTGAGCAGAGATTTGTCCAAAATGCAAATAAGGTGAGAGATTTGATTGTCCATCTTTTGTGGGATCATTTCTTAATTCATTATACTTTTCAAATTTTTTACTGAGAAAATATTCTAATGATTTTTTCGCAGCTTTTTCACCTGGCAATATCCAATCAACTTCTTTTACATCGCGATTAACTTTTAACGACTTTTCGATTTTATTCCAATCTGTTTTATCGAATGAAATTTCACCTTTGCTCATCTTCTTCAGAGATGGAAACTCATCCATAAACTCAATCAAGGCTTTGTTTATCTTTGGGCGAATTGTGTAGGCAGCAAATTCTGTTTTATCAGAAACATATAAAGCGGGGACAATATTACGTGCATCAACTTCATAAAACGGAATTGAGATTTGTTTTGCAACATCACGTTTCCATATTCTTTTTATTTTAAGAGGATCAAAATCTGAAACTAGAATTGAAGCTTTTATTTTTTTTAAGAACTTAGGAATTTCTTCCTCAGGTTTACCTGATAACAAAAAAAATGGAAGATTATATTTTGTTAATTCTGATTCAATCTCCATCAACCCTTTCAGCATAAATCCATATTGACGAATAGTTGCTTCGAGAAAATTTGGAACAAGATTAAATATAACCGCTAAAGGCTTCTTATTCTCACGGGCTAATTGTTGCGAAAAAAGCAAAGCCCAGTTATCGTGAACCCGCTGATCGCGGCTCATCCAGTAAACAACCGGTCCGCTGGTTTCATTGCCTTTTTGAAGAAGTCTGGTTCTTTTAGAATTAATGCTCAAAGTTTGTAACTAAAGTAGTTTGATAAATTGCTCCACTGAAAGATCGGCAGATCTGATAATAGACCTAAGCGTTCCCCGATCAAGAGTTTTATGATTTGGAACAGTAATTTGCCCGAATGGATTATCTCTTCTCAAAATTATGTGACTGCCTCTCTGTCTTTTAATATAAAATCCAACCTTCTCCAAAACTCTCACACACTCTTGGCCGGAAATAACTGGCAAAGCACTCATACTGCTACAACAATAGTCTCAAATGTTTCAGGGGGAATAGGCAGATTATCTTCCTTTAAAGCTTCCAGATAAAGAGCTATTGCGTCTTTAATATTTTGTAATGCAGATTCCTTTGATTCACCCTGACTTACACAACCAGGCAGACTCGGACATTCAGCTACCCAATATCTATCTTCTCCCGGGTATATTACAACTTGTCTCATTTTTCACCTTTTAGCTTTAGACAAAAATAGTCGTTTTGATAAAAGAAAACATCATTAAAAACTTAGAACTATTTTAATTTATTTAGAAAGCTCTCAGCTATCTTTAAGTGCTTTTTAAGTTTATCTTTATCCATCTTATTAAGCTGTACTATCATCATACTCATACGCGGATTTTTTTCAAACACTTTTTTATGATTGTGAATGAATCGCCAATAAAGAGCATCCCATATTTCACACCAATCGCCCTTTTCAAAATTACTCATTTTTTTGATGTAGTTTGAAGATGAAATATATGGTTTTGTGCAAATCAGTCCTCCGTCAGCATACTGACTCATTCCATAAACATTAGGTACCATCACCCAATCATAAGCATCAATATACATTTCCATAAACCATTTATAAACTTCATCGGGATCAATTTCACAAAGCAGCATAAAATTACCGAGGATCATTAGTCGTTCAATATGATGTGTATAGGATTTTTCCAGAACTCTTTTGATTACTGTATCAACCGGCTCAATTCCGGTATTTGCATCATAAAAAGCTTTTGGCATTTTTCTATTGAACTTAAAATAATTTGTTGTTCGCTGTTTTACACCTTCAAGCAGATAAACAGCACGCATATACTCACGCCAGCCAATAATCTGACGAATAAATCCTTCCAAAGAATTAAGCGGCACATCATTTTTATCAGCAAACTGCAGGGCTTTATCAACCACTTGCTTTGGTGTAAGCAGGCCGGAGTTTAACATTGGAGTAAGAACAGAATGAAACAGATAAGTTTCATCCTGATCGATTGCATCTTCAAAATCTCCAAAAAGTTTAAATCGATTTGTCAGAAATTCATTCAGCCATTCTTCCGCTTGTTCAAATGTAACCGGATAAATAAAATCAAATCCATCTCCGGGATTGTTTGGAAAATGTTTCTCCACATAATCAATTGCTTCAATTTCATATTCTGTAGTATCCGGAAATTTTAATCGCGGTGTCTTAAATCCTTTAGGTGGTTTTTTTCTGTTCTCGTCATCAAAACTCCATTTGCCGCCGATAGGTTTACCACTTTCTAAAAGAATGTTAAACCGTTTTCTTTGCTCAATGTAGAATGATGCCATTAAATAAGATTTCTGTTTTGAGAAGAACTCTCTCAAATAATTCTCATCAGATAAGAACATTGGTGATGGATATTTAATAAATCTTTTATGAAGCTGATTTATCATTTTTTGAATTCTTTTTTCAAGTATGAAATCAGTTACTTCCGCATAATGAAAAACATTTATTCTCATTTTATTGAAGAAAACAGACAGGTAATTCGAACGGCGGTCTTCTTTGAAGCTTGAGTATTGAAGATATATTACATTATAACCTTGATCAGTGAGGTGTTTTTCGTAAGCTTTCATTGAGGCGCGGTGGAATATTAGTTTCTTTTTATGAAACCGAAACGGGTACCTGATATCACCAAAGAACAACGGATCTTCAATTAAAAATATTCTTCTGTCTTTATGAAGGGCAGGATGATTATTAAACAACTGATGGGGAAAGATTAGAACAGCTTCATTTACCATCTTCCTAAATACTCACAATTCTTTGTAAAAATGAACAATAATTAACCTTCTGTTTTTATTTATACTTAAAAAACGTGATAGAGGAAAAATTAGTTCACTTAAGGGGGATAACAATGGGGTCCCGGCTGTAAACTGTTTAGCCGCCAGGACCCTTAAAATCTAAATAGTAATTAATACTTTACACTGCATCCATAGGGGGTTGAGCTTTGAGTGCTTACACTTTTCCCACTCAACAGTTCATCTAAAGCCAGAGAAATATAATTCTTTGCACCTTTTACATCTTTAACATCGGTTGTTGCTTTATCATCTATACCGCCTGCATAAACAAGAACACCTTCTGCATTTATGATGTACATATGCGGAGTTGTTTTTGCACCATACATTTTCCCGACTTTCCCATCTTCATCTATCAGATATGCAGTAAATTTTGCGTCGTGTTTCTTTGATCGCTTATTAATTTCTTCGACAGAAAAATTTCCTTGCTTACCTTTGTTAGATGAGCATATAGTCAACCATACAACATTCTGAGCCGTATATTTTTTTTGCAAGTTCTGCATATTTTTTGCATCATAATGTTTTTTAACAAATGGACAATCGTAATTTATCCATTCAAGAACAACATTCTTACCGGCAAAATCTCTTAATGAATGTTCATTGTCATTGGAATCGACAAGTTTAAAATTTGGAGCAGCTTCATTTAGTGTTGCCTTCTGTGCAAAAACAGATCCGGTAAAGGCAATGAGTAAGAATAACACAAATTTTCTGACCATAGGAACCTCCTGTAATATTATTGATAACCAACTAATTAATTAATAGTTTTTTTATTTCATAGACTTTTCTCGATTTGTCCGGATTGCCAAAATCATAAACCAGTAAGCCATAAATTTCTTTGGGCTCTTCTATTCTGAAATGATCAAACTCAACCACGAGCTCTGAATTATTTTCCTTTTGTAAGAATTTCTGATCTATTGAATTTTTAAATATGCCATTTTGATAAGGCAAAAAATAAAGTGATTCAATTTCAGCGGGTTTTATCTCAGGATTGTGAATTTTAAATGTAATAAATTCATCATTAAGCTTGACTGAAAAATCAATGTTTTGTTTTACTCCCGGCAAACCTCTAACTGTTTCGGAAAATAATCTTGAAATCTGATTATCAGCCTTAAAATTATTTACCAGATCAACCTCGGTTGAAACGGAAGTGTTAAATGGTATGCAAACATCTTTACAAATTAATGATTTCAGGTCAGCAGTAATTTCTATTGAACTTAATGCATAATTTTCAGGAACTAAAAGATCAGCCAACAATAATACCTGCTTTTCATAACCATAACTTGCCAGACCATCATACTCAAATGCTTTTGGTGCTGGCCACCTGATTTCGGATATTGTAACACCATCGGGCAGATCAAAATCAATGGAAGTCGGCATTCCGCTGTCACCCGGATTTCGCCAGTAAATATGCCAGTCATTTTCCAGTTCAATTAAAATTCCAATTGGAATAGTGTGATTTTGATTTAATAAATACGAATCAACAACAATTTTGGCATTTGCATTTGATTTAGTCTGAGCCAAGAGATTAAGTGAAATAATCACACAAAAAAGAAATATTTGAAATATTTTTTTAAACATCTTTAATTTTATTAATAAGAATCTAATGAGATTTTAATTTGAAGATATAACAACTTATTAAATAAAAAAATTCATTAAATATTATTTTACGGATATCTCAATTCCAACCGGGCAGTGATCTGAGCCCATAACATCGGGCATGATAAAGGCATTTTTTAGGTTTTTCGTAAAATTCTCTGAAATAAAGAAATAATCTATTCTCCAGCCAACGTTTCTTTCACGTGCACGTGACTGCATATCCCACCAGGTATATTGCTCCGGCTGATTGTTAAACCTTCTGAACGTATCAACATATCCATGAGAGAAAAACTTATCCATCCACTCGCGTTCGATCGGGAGGAAGCCGGATATTTTGGAATTTTCTTTCGGACGGGCAAGATCAATTTCTTTATGTGCAGTGTTTACATCACCGCAAATAACGAGCTTCTTACCTTTATTAACAAGATCATCAGCGTATTCAAGAAACGCATCATAGAAATCCATTTTATACTTCAGCCTTTCTTCTCTTGCTTTTCCGTTAGGATAGTAAATGTTTATCAGCAAGAAACTTTTATAATCTGCAACAATTATTCTTCCTTCGTCATCAAACTTAGGAATTCCAAATCCGTGTTCCACTTTAACAGGTTCCTGCTTTGTGTAGATTGCTACTCCGCTATATCCCTTTTTAACAATTGAAGAAGAGAAATAAGATTTATATCCATTTACATTAAGCAAATCATTTGTCAATTGTTCAGGATGGGCTTTTGTTTCCTGAAGACAGAGCACATCGGGATCTTCTTGAATGAACCAGTCAACGAAGCCTTTTTTATAAGCGGCACGAATACCGTTAACATTCCAGGAGAGAAGACGAATATTTTTTGTAGCCATTTTAATTTACTTTCAAAAAAATTTTATGGTAAAATTAGTTAACAATAATTCTCCAAATCTGTGTTAAAAAAAATGTAACAACCAGTCCCATTATAATTGGTAGAAATGTTGACACTGCTGTCCACTTAACACTTTTTGTTTCTTTAAAAATTGTATAGATAGTTGTAGAACAGGGATTATGCAGTAAGCTGAACAGCATAAGATTAATTCCCGTTAACAAGGTCCACCCTCCGGCATAGAGAATATTGGCTGTATCTCCAACAGATTCAAGTTCAAACATTACACCGCTGCCTGCCCCGACACCGGCAAGTCCAAGATTAGCTACGGTTAGCATTAGTATTGTTGGAATGACAATTTCATTTGCCGGAATTGCAATTATATATGCAAGAAATATCACACCGTTCAATCCAAAAATAAAAGCGACCGGATTAACCCAATGAATAAAATGATTAGCTAAAGAAACGCCATTGATTGTAATATTCGAAACCAGCCAGATTACAATTCCTGCCGGGATGGCAAAAATAATTGCACGCCATAAAACAAAAATTGTTCTGTCTATCAGTGAAGTATAAAGCGTCTGTAAAATTCTTGGGGGACGATATGGCGGTAGTTCCAGACTAAACGCAGAGGCTTCACCTTTTAGTAAAGTTTTTGAAAGTCCCCATGAAACAACAAGACTAAGCGCAATTCCCAGGACCGCAATAAATACTACTGCTGCCGCAGAAACTAACCCGGCTATGTAGGCTGGTACTGAACTACCGATAAATATTGTTGCTATCAGTATTTGAGTTGGCCATCTTCCATTACATAAGGAAAAGTTATTTGTAATTATTGCAAGCAGTCGTTCTCGCGGAGAATCAATTACTCTGGTTGCTATGATACCGGCAGCATTGCATCCGAAACCCATTGCCATTGTAAGTGCCTGCTTGCCGTGAGCGCCAACTCTTTTATATAGCGGATCCATATTGAATGCAACACGCGGCAGGTAACCAAAATCTTCAAGTAAAGTAAACAGTGGAAAGAATATTGCCATTGGCGGAAGCATCACAGCTACAACCCATGCCATTGCGAGATAGGCTCCATCTATAAGCACTCCATCAATCCAGAAGGGTAAACCAATTGAAGCAGAAATACTTTTAAGAAAGGGATGTATTGTATCTACAAGTAATGCTGCCAATAAACCGGAGGGAACGTTTGAGCCTTCAATTGTTAACCAGAATACAACTCCAAGCAGCAAAAACATTAGTGGAAAACCAAGGTATTTGCTTGTGATAATTTTGTCTAATGTCCTGTCAAAACTATACGCCGGCTTTTTATCAGGTAGAATAACTGCTTTGCTGGCTATGGAGTATGCATTATCATAAATTGATTCCATCAGAGTATCATGAAGATTCTCACCAACTTCCCAGCGAAGATTATTTGCTGTTGCAAGAATTGATTCTCTGTTTATGTTAGCGCTTTCCATATAAAATTTTTATGTTCTTTTTGCTTTAGTGACTTTGTGGCGTTTTTTCATTTACCGTTTGTTATGACTGATTAACCGTTGCCAAATTCTGTTTTTTCAAATTACCGAGTTCACCGCTTCTAATTGCCTCAATTATGCTTTGATCACCTTCCAGTAACCTTAGTGCAACCCATCTCGTGTTTGGAAGGTCTGGGAATTCTTTTGTTATCTCCCGGCTAATTTTTTCAACTGCAAAATTCAATTCTTTGGATGATGTTTTAATCCGGTGAGGTTTACATATATACTTGCCGGCTGCAACTTCGAAAATAATGTTCAATAATTCATTCATACCTTCGCCCTGTCTTGCTGCAGCAGGAATAACAGGTACACCCAACTCTTTAGACAAAACTCTAGCATCTATTTTTATTTCGTTACGTTTAGCTTCATCCATCAGATTAAGGCAAACAACAGTTCTGTCAGTTATTTCCAAAATTTGCAGGACAAGATTTAGATTTCTCTCGACTCTTGTTGCGTCAACCACAATTACAGTTACATCTGGTTGACCGAATAAAATAAAATCACGCGCAACTTCTTCGTCTGTGCTAGTTGATAAAAGTGAATATGTACCCGGCAGATCGACAAGTTTAAATTTCTTTTTGTTATACTCAAAACCACCTTCTGCCCTGGTAACGGTTTTGCCGGGCCAATTGCCGGTGTGCTGTCTTAATCCTGTTAGATAATTAAATACAGTGCTTTTACCTGTGTTTGGATTTCCGGCAAGAGCCACTACAAAATCGAAGTTGCTCATATTTATTCCAAGCTTATTAAGATTGCCAAGATTATGAGCCGGGCAGGTTGAACAATTATTTAGATCGAGTCCTGACATAATAAAACCTATTCATTTATAAGATAAATTTTATCTGTTTGATTTTTGCGTAATGCAACTGTTGCCCCTCTTATACGATAAGCAATGGGATCGTCCCAAAGTCCTTTCATTTCAATTTCAACTTCTGTTCCCGGAACTATACCAAAATCCATTAATCTCCTGCGCTGTTGTCCTCTAAGTGATTTTGCGATCCCAAGAATTTTTCCCTTCTCACCAACTTTTAAATCTGATAAGGATCTGAATTTCCCTTCAATAGGTTTTTCAAATTTCATCACACCTACTGTAATACTTTTTGCAATAAGTGGAGAAAGAATGCATTCTTCACCGTTTGCAACAAACTTGATCCTTTTATCTGATAACTCGAGCATTCTGATTTGCATTCCAGGGTAAAGTCCTTCTGCAATAATCTGACTGTAAATCGCGTGCGGTTCATCCTCGACATGTGTAATTATTGCAAATTCACCGGGGTTCATTTCGGTTAACAATTTTCCTCTTTTTTCCGGAATATCGCCTGCCGAAGACGGGATTGGATCACCGTGAGGGTCAAAGACCGGATTGCCGATTTGTGCTGCTAATTGATTTGCCTGCTCAGGAGACAACTGATGTTCAACCTCTTCAGCCTTTTGATGCCATTCCATTTCCTGAACGCTGGTTTCATCGGCAAGATATTTTTCCCACAAACGATGAACGCGGATGATCCTTAATGCATAGGATTTCCCGTCTGAGGTTAAAGACAAAGCGTCTTGATGGGCAGTTATCAATTCCATCTCCTCTAACTTCGAAATGATTTCTGTAGCATGGTCAGGTGAAATGGCAAGGTTACCTGCTATTCCGGTAAGGGTGCAGTTTATATTGTTATATTCACAGTTATATAAATATTTTAATGCATCTTCTATAAGAACTTTTTTGTTTGCATACTTTGATTTTTTCCACTCTGCTATTATTCCTTTATTCGGATAAAACAAAGTAATAAAAAAGATAACTGCAATAATTCCAATTATTAAAAGTACTATTGGTTCACTCATAATTTATATCATCCCGAAATCTTTCCAACAAAAATATTTGAGGCAATTTTTCTGCTTATGTTAACTTCTTTGCTATTTATTTTAAGAAGCATTGAGCCGTCAAATTCCAGAATGTCTTTTATAAATATCTCTTTACCGAGCTCAATACCTATTTTAGAAATATATCCGAGCATTCCCTTATGTGTATCGTTAACTCTAATAACCTCAACTTTGTTATTTTTATCTAACTCTGAAATTGCAATTGCACTTTTATAACTAGGCATTCTGCCTTTTCTATCTGGAATTGGATAGCCGTGCGGGTCAGATTGCGGATAATTGAGAAATTCTTCAATTCTATTAATTAATTCATCTGAAGAGGAATGTTCTAGTTTTTCTGCTTCGTCGTGGACTTTATCCCAGGACATTCCGAGCACCTGGTGAAGAAAGGTTTCCCATATTCTGTGTCGCCTAACCATATTTTTAGCATAATTCTCACCTTCAGCAGTAAGCTTAATGCCCTTATATTTTTTGTAAATTACAAAACCATCAGTAGAAAGCTTGCGAAGCATATCCGTTACGGCAGCATTGGAAATATCCAGCGATTCAGCAATAAGGTTCGGTTTGATTTCGCCATTTTCATCCCTGAGTTTATAAATTGTACTCAGATAATCTTCTTTTGAAATATTTTTCATTTAAGTCCGGTATAAAATTTATTTAAGTGCACTTAAAATTAAAAAAGATCAAAATAAAAGGCAAAGGGAAAATTCTTTGCCTGTGATCAGGAATACTCCTTTTTCAGGTATTCATCAAGTTCATGTATTGAAGGGATGTAAAGTGCGTTCGGATATTTTTTCAACACATTATCGGAATTTTCTTTAAGTGCCTGTCCTCCCACAATTATCCTCTTGTGAGGGAAAAACTTTGTAAGATGGTCTACCAGTTCGAGAAATCTTCCCAGGTTCAGGTAAAGACCGAATGAAAGAGCAACAGCATCCGGATCAATTTGTTTTACATATTTCACTATTTCTTTGGTCGGAACAGAAGCACCAAGAAAGTAAGTTTTCCAGTTATTCATTTCAAAAATATAAGATACCATCCGGGGTCCTATTTCATGAAACTCCTTATCGATGCATGTCACAACTGCTTTTCTATTAGAGTTAACAGGAGATGGCGGTGCAAATTTAGCAATCAAAAATTCTGTGATCTGTGTTGCCATATGTTCTTCCGGAATAGTCAGCTCATTATGATCCCATAATTTGCCTATTCTGTAAAGAGCTTTCTGGAATAAATCTACATAAATATCTTTTAGGTCTGCGCCTTCGTTAAGAAGCAATTGTACAATGTCAGAACATTTGTCTTTATTTCCATCAACCAGATTATTGTAAAAATCCAGGAAATGCGATTCTTTGATAGAGTTCATTATATAATCTATTTTTATTAAAAGTAAGATAATAATTCATTTTTGCAGAAAAAAGTTCAATTAGCTTTAATTTCTTAATTTTTCTCAAATCGGATTGGTTTGCTTTTTTAGTGAAAAGGCTATATTTTTAATCAGATGTTTTTATCTGATTTCATAGAAAGGATTAAAATGCTTAGAAAAATCGTAAATATTGATGAAGCCTTGTGCGATGGTTGCGGAGATTGTGTCCCAAGTTGTCACGAAGGAGCATTACAAATAATTGATGGTAAAGCCAGATTAATAAGCGATTTGTTCTGTGATGGTCTTGGTGCCTGTCTCGGTCATTGTCCTCAAGGTGCTATTACCATCGATGTAAGAGAAGCAGAACCGTACAATGAAACGAAAGTAATGGAAACCATAGTAAAAGGTGGTCCGAATGTAATTAAAGCACATCTTGAGCATTTGATCGACCACAATGAAATGGAATACTTCCAGCAGGCAATCAACTTTTTAACCGAAAACGGCATAGATAATCCGGTTAAGCAAAACAATCAACGGCAACATAACTACGGTTCAGGTTGTCCCGGATCGCGATCAATGAGTTTTGAGGTTCAGGAAAAATCAGAGGTGGAAACAGGAATAAGGCGATCACACTTAAGGCAATGGCCGGTTCAGCTTCATCTTGTATCACCCCATGCAAATTATTTTCAGAATTCAGATTTACTGCTCGCTGCAGATTGCTGCGCTTTTGCTTATGGTGATTTTCATAAGGATTTTATGAACGGTAAAAGCCTTGCTATCGCCTGTCCAAAACTTGACAGTAATCAGGAAGTATATTTTGATAAACTGGTTTCTATGATAAATGAATCTAATTTAAAATCAATTACGGTGCTGGTTATGCAGGTTCCCTGCTGCAGCGGCTTATATCAACTTGCCACTGAAGCCTTAAAGGAATCAGGGAAAGATATACCGCTGAAGGTTGTTGTAATGGGGGTCAACGGAGATATATTAAAAGAGGTTCAGGTAAATTGATTCTCTGAGAAGCCAGAAATAAGAATACTTTCACGAAGCAGCACGGAGAAGTCACGAAGAATCACGGAAAAAAATAAAGGAAATAAAACAATGAGTGAATTATTAGATAACAGTAAACAAAGAGTAGATCAACTAAAAAAATTAATTAAAGATTTGCATAACGGTGTTAGTGCAGAAGATACGAGGAAAAAACTTTCTGATCTTATGGGCAGTGTTCCATACGGCGAGGTTGTCCGCGCAGAACAGGAGCTAATAAACGAAGGTCTTCCGCAAGAGGAAGTTCTTAAGTTCTGCGATATCCACACCGATGCATTAAAGGGAAAGATTGATGTATCGTCCGCAAAAAAAGTACCTGCCGGTCATCCTGTTGACACAATGACCAAAGAGAACTCAGCACTGACAAAAGAAATCGGGAAAATTAAAATGCTTTTTGATAAAGCAGGTAAAATTAAACCGGAAGAAGATGCAAGCGAACTTTTATTCGAGATTCGTTCAATATTCAATTCATTAATGGATGTAGAAAAGCACTACTTTAGAAAAGAAAATCTGGTCTTCCCCTATCTTGAAAAGTATAATATAACAGGTCCGCCTATGGTAATGTGGGGAAAGCACGATGAAGTTAGAGAATTCCTGAAATCTTCACATAAACTTTTTGACGAAAGTAAAACTGTAACTGCCGAAGAACTTAATGGCTATATAGAATTCGTTCTTGCACCTGCTGTAAAAGCAATTGAAGAAATGATCTATAAAGAGGAACACATTCTCTTTCCTATGTGTCTCGATGCATTTACGGAAATCGACTGGGCGGAGATATACAATCAAAGTGATGAAATAGGATACTGCCTAATCTCACCAACTGAAAAATGGACGCCCTCAATTGAAGGATATTTTGAACCGCAAAAGAAGGAAAACGGAAAAATCAATCTATCAACCGGTTCATTTTCGATTGAAGAACTTGAAGCATTGTTCAGTAGCCTTCCTGTGGATCTCACTTTTGTAGATAAAGATGACAGTGTGAAATTTTTCTCTCACGGTGAAGAAAGGATATTCGAAAGAAATCGTGCTATTCTTGGAAGAAAAGTCCAGTTCTGTCACCCACCCAAAAGCGTTCATATTGTTGAACAGATAGTAAATGATTTTAAATCAGGCAAACAGGATTCAGCAAAATTTTGGATAAACTTTCAGAATAAATATGTTCACATAGCATATTATGCTGTGAGAAATGCAAATAAAGAATATCTCGGCACCCTTGAAGTTACGCAGGACATAAAACAATTCCGTGATATTGATGGCGAAAGAAGATTATTGACTTACGATAAATAACTATGGATTCAGATATGATTGAAAAGACCAAATTACAAATTACTCCACAGACAATTGTTGCAGATCTTTTGAATAATTATCCAGAGCTTGAAGATAAACTTATCGAGATCGCTCCTGTTTTTAAAAAATTAAAAAATCCGGTTCTTAGAAAGACTATAGCAAAAGTAACTTCCCTCAAACAGGCAGCAGTTATTGGAAATGTAGCATTGCCGACCCTCATCAATGTGTTAAGGAAAAAAGTCGGACAGGAAACTCTTATTACCGATAATGAAAAAAATAATGCAAACACTGTAAAACCCGGTTGGGTTAAAGAAGAAAATATTACGCTAACTTATGATGCAAGAGAAGATCTTGAAAGTGGAGTTCACCCGATTTCTAAAGTTGTAAATGATATAGAAACAATATCCGGTGATGAAATTTATTTATTAATTACTCCTTTCATTCCCTTACCGCTTATTGATATTGTTAATAAAAAAGGATTTGTTGCGCATTCAGAAAAAACGGATGAAAATAAATTTTCTACATTCATAAAAAGAAAGTAATCAATCTTCGTGTAACTCTGTGGCTTCTTCGTGAACCTTCGTGAAAGAATTCTTACACAGAGAACCCACTAAGAACCACGGAGAATTTTTGATTTTCTATAATATCAAACGCTATCAAATTTCTTAAAATTTAAATTCTGATACGTATTTCATCTCACATCATCTAACATCCATTTCTTATTGACTTTGTATTTTGCTGAAAGATTAAGTTAATTTGCAGGCGCTTTTTCAAAAACTGTTAAAAAATAAGGTTTTATGTCAAAAAATATAGTAATCGTTGAATCTCCGGCTAAGGCTAAGACTATTGAAGGTTATCTTGGTAAGGACTTTTTAGTCACATCAAGCTACGGACACATACGTGATCTTGTAAAAAAAGATAAGGGTGTGAATATCGAGAATAACTTCGCACCTGTTTATAAAATTCCTGAAGATAAAAAAAATGTTGTTAAAGAATTAACGAAACTCACCAAGAAAGCTGAAACAATCTGGCTGGCAACCGATGAAGACCGCGAAGGTGAAGCAATATCATGGCATCTTAAAGAAGCCCTTGAACTTCCTGATGAAAAAATCAAACGTATTGTGTTTAACGAAATAACCAAAAATGCTGTTCTTGAAGCTATCGCTAATCCCCGAAACATAGATATGAATCTTGTTGATGCACAACAGGCAAGAAGAATATTAGATCGGCTGGTTGGATTTGAAATATCCGCAGTGCTATGGAGAAAAGTCCAATCAAAACTTTCTGCCGGCAGAGTGCAGTCAGTTGCAGTAAGATTAATTGTTGAACGTGAAAGAGAGATTGATGTTTTTGTTCCTGAATCTCGGTTTAAAGTTATTGCTCAATTTATTGTTGAAGACGAAAGCGGGAAGAAGAATGAATTAAGAGCTGAACTTCCGGGCTATCTTAAAACGGAAAAAGAAGTAGAAGAGTTTCTTAACAAATGTAAAAACGCCGAGTTCATCGTTGAAAGTCTGGAAAAGAAACCATTCAAGAAAACTCCGGCACCACCATTTACAACTTCCACATTGCAGCAGGAAGCAAGCAGGAAATTAAGGTTCTCTGTTTCTAAAACCATGATGGTTGCACAGAGATTATATGAAGCTGGAAAAATTTCATATATGAGAACGGATTCCGTTAACTTATCGGATTTTGCTCAGGAAGCTGCAAAACAGGCAATCCACAATGATTTCGGTAAGCAATACTGGAACAGGCGGCAATTCAAAACAAAATCTGCAGGAGCACAGGAAGCGCACGAAGCAATTCGCCCAACTGATTTCGGTGTAGAAACTGTTGACGGAACAAAAGATGAAAAAGCACTTTATGAATTAATCTGGCAGCGTGCGATTGCTTCGCAAATGAGTGATGCAGAGCTTGAACGAACAATTGCAAAAATAAAAATCTCTACTACAGATGAAACCTTAACGGCGAAAGGTGAGGTAATAAAGTTTGACGGTTTTCTTAAAGTTTATCTTGAAGATACTGACGATGAAAATGGTGAGAACGGATTTACCGATATACTTCCTCCAATGAAGGTGGATCAATCTCTTCAGATGAAAGAAATAGCTGCTACGGAAAGATTCACACGTCCCGCCCCCAGATATACAGAAGCAAGTCTTGTTAAAAAACTTGAAGAGCTTGGAATAGGCCGGCCATCTACATATGCTCCGACAATAAGCACTATACAAAAGCGCGGTTATGTTCATAAAGAAGAAAGAAGCGGAACTGAAAGAGAATACAGGATACTAACTCTTATTCCATCTGGTGAAATTGATAAAGATAGGAAAACTGAACGAACAGGTGTTGATAGGGGTAAGCTCTTCCCAAATGATATTGCGATGCTCGTAAATGATTTTCTAACACAGAATTTTCCCAAGATACTTGATTACAAATTTACTGCTCATGTTGAAGAAGAACTGGATGATGTTGCACTTGGCAAAATGGATTACCACGAAATGCTTGATGAATTTTATCATCCATTCCATAAAGATGTAGAGAAAACCATTGAGCACAGCGAAAGAGTATCGGGTGAAAGAATTCTCGGCACAGATCCTAAAACCGGGAAACAAATATCTGTTAGAATGGCTAGGTTCGGACCTGTTGCCCAGCTAACCGATTTAAATGATCCTGAATCGAAACCTGAATATGCAGGAATAAGAAAAGACCAGAAGCTTGAACACATTACAATTGAAGAAGCTTTGGAATTGTTTAAATTACCTAGGACACTTGGAGAATTTGAGGAAGCCGAAGTTACTGCTGCAATAGGAAGATTCGGACCGTATGTAAAACATAAGAGTAAATTTTATTCTTTGAAAAAGGAATTTGATCCTCATACTGTTTCACTTGAAGATGCAATTGAAGTTATCAGGGCAAAACGAATTGCTGATGATGAAAAAACAATAAAAATATTTGATGAGAATCCGGATTATCAGATTCTTAACGGAAGGTGGGGACCATATCTGAAAGCTGGAAGGAAAAACATAAGGATTCCGAAAGATAAGGAGCCGGCTTCACTTACTTATGAAGATGTTCTGAGCCTTATAAAGGGAACTGAATCTGTATCTGTTAAAGACAAAACGGAATCAAAGTCTAAGGTTAAGGCTGCGTCCAAAACTAAAAAGAAATCAGAAACAAAGAAGAAAGCTTCAACAAAAACTAATAAAACAAGGAAGTCAAAAAAGAAAACTGAGTAATGATGGTCTTAATTGACAACATAGCATTTCTTTTATCTTACATTACCTGGGACGTGAGTCGTGAGATAACAAGCATAGGACCGATCACCTTAAGGTGGTATGGACTTTTATTTGCACTTGCTTTTGTTTTTGGCTTTATCATCCTGACACGTGTTTATAAGCTTGAGAAAAAACCACAGTCTGATCTCGAACAATTATCAATTTATGTTATACTTGGAACTGTTATTGGAGCCCGACTTGGTCACTGTCTCTTTTATGATCCGGCTTATTATTTAGCAAATCCGTTGGAAATGCTAAAAGTATGGGAAGGCGGACTTGCAAGTCACGGTGCTGCAATAGGCATTCTTACTGCACTTTATCTTTTTGCTAAGAAGAAAAAAGATCAGGGCATGATATGGACGCTCGACAGATTAGTTATTGTAGTAGCTCTTGGCGGAGCATTAATCCGACTTGGTAATCTTTTTAATTCTGAAATTATTGGTATGCAGACAGATGTTCCGTGGGCGTTTATCTTTACAAGCGTTGATGATATCCCGCGTCATCCGGCACAATTGTATGAGTCAATTGCGTACTTCATATCTTTTGGAATTCTTTATTTAATTTATCTTAAAAAACGGGAAACACTTAAAACAGGATTTCTGTTCGGATTGTTTTTAATTTTCATTTTCGGATTCAGATTTTTTGTGGAGTTCATTAAAGAAGATCAATCCGCTTTTGAAGCAGGAATGATATTGAATATGGGACAAATACTCAGCATTCCATTTGTGTTGATGGGATTATATTATCTGGTAAGAAAACCGAAAGTCATTCAGCAAAAATCAAAAAAGCGTAAAACAGGCTCGTAAATATTTTTCTGCTAACTAATACTTTGTAAGCATAACTGCATGAATGCATCTTTGCATGATCTTATGAAAACAATATCTCACATACTCATCTTTTCATATTTTTTATTTTCAGGATGTACTGCTGAAAAACAGAAATCTGATATCGTAGCAACTATTTATCCATTTAAAGCTATAATACAGGAAATTGTTGGTGATAGAATTGATGTGAAATCAATTCTTCCTGCCGGTGCTGATCCGCATACTTACGAGATGCTTACTTCGGATTTCAAAACCATTCAAAACTGTACCGCATTTTTTTATGGCTCTGAAGCGCTTGACGGCTGGGCTGCCAGGATTGATGTTGATAACAAAATCGAAATGTTAAAGCTTATTCCTGATGATTTTTTAATAGAGATAAAAGTTCATAATCATTTTGATAATCACAACCACAGTCATAATCATAATCATAATCACAACTTAGATGAAGAATCGCTTGGAATAGATCCTCACTTCTGGGTTGATCCGCTCACAGTTAGAGCAATGCTGCCGGCACTTCTTAATAAATTAATAAAGATAGACCCGGAGAACGAAGAATATTTCAGAAATAATGAAAAGCTTTTTTCAGTAAGGCTCTTAGAAATGGATAGCTTATTGAGATTAGAAACAACCGATATTCAATTCAGAAATGTTTTCACAGCGCATCCTTTCTACAGCTATTTTTTTGAGCGGTATAATTTTTTTGTTGCCGGTTCGATTGAAATTGCACCCGGATATCATTCAACTCCTAAAGATATAAAGCAGTTAATGGATCTTGTAAAAAGGCAGAATGTGAAAGCTATCTTTACCCACAAGCAGCACAGTGATAAGCCAGCAAAAGTACTTGCAGAATTAACCGGGATAAATGAGTTTGAGCTTGATCCAATCGGTGGTGTACCCGGCAGAATGACGTATGAAGAAATAATTTTTTATAATTTAGATATTATAAAAAAAGCACTTCAATGAATTCTGCCATAAAAATAAAAAATCTTTCTTTCAATTACGGCGATATAGAAGTTCTTGAGAATATAAATCTCTCTATTCCCGATAATTCTTTTGTTTCTATTGTTGGTCCAAATGGTGCAGGAAAATCCACACTAATGAAGATACTCTTAGGATTAATAAACTTTGAGAAAGGAGAAGTATCAATATTTGGTAAAACTCCTGACAAAGCCGACCCATCCTTAATCGGTTATGTTCCGCAGATTAAAACTATGGATAGAAATTTCCCTGCTCTTGCAATTGAACTTGTAACATCAGGATTAACTCGTCGCTGGCCGTGGAGTGTAAAGGGAAACGAAAGAGAAAAATCATTGGAAGCATTGGCAATGGTTAAAGCAGAAAATCTTGCCGAAAGAACATTATCGGAATTATCCGGTGGCGAATTGCAGAGAGTTTGTCTTGCAAGGAGTATTGTTCGTTCCCCAAAATTAGTTGTGCTTGATGAACCGGCAACAGGTATTGATGCAATAGGAGAAGCCGATCTGTATAATCTGCTGGAATCATACCAGGAAAAATCAAAAGCAACGATATTAATGATTACGCATGACTGGCATGTTGCACATCATCATTCAGATTATGTTTTATTGCTGAACAGAAAACAGGTCAGCTTTGGTGTTCCGAAAGAAGCATTAGGTGAAAATAATTTAAGAATTGCTTTCGGGCATATTGGTCACGAGCATGGAATAAGAACTATTGGATGAGAGACGAATTCGAAACGAGAGATTGACTGATTGATTGAATGGATGATTGAAGTTCAATAAAATTTGTCGTTAAACGATTAAACAATCATCTAATCAATTTAAAATGACTTTATAAATCTTGATTAACAAATTATTATAATAAATTTAGACAGTAGCAATAAATTCCTTTGTTTGAAATACTTTCACTTCCGTTTATGCAGCGCGCACTTATTGCGGGAATTCTGGTCGGATTTCTTGCAAGCTATTATGGTGTGTTCATTGTTCAGCGCGGATTAGGGTTTTTAGGAAGCGGACTTGCTCACGCTGCTTTCGGAGGCGTTGCTTTAGGCATTCTTCTGGAAACCGAACCGATATGGGTGGCGGTTCCATTTACAGTTTTAGTTGCAATTGGGATTACCTGGGTAAAAGATAAAACCAAACTCGGCGGTGATACCACAATCGGAATTTTCTTTTCAGTTTCAATGGCGCTTGGAATTATTTTTATTTTTCTTAAACGTCAATACTCAAGCGATGCATTTAATTACTTATTCGGATCAATCCTTTCTGTTACCTTATTAGATATAGTTGTTCCAATCATCTTGATAATAATCACTCTGCTTCTTTTTCCATTCTGGAAACGATGGGCTTATTCATCGTTTGACCGCGAACTTGCGCAGGCAGACCGTATACCAGTTCAGTTTGACGACTATTTGTTAAGTGTTCTTATTGCAGTTACAATCGTTGTATCAATCAAAGTAGTTGGAATTGTTTTGATAGCCGCGTTCCTTGTAATTCCGCCGGCAGCATCAAGATTGATAAATAAAAGTTTCAGTAAAATGACAGTGGTTTCAATTATTATCGGAATTTCTACTGCGCTGATCGGACTGTGGATTTCTTACTATATGAATGTACCAAGCGGTGCGACAATTATTTTACTTCAGGCATTTGTCTTCTTTGCAGTTATGCTTTTCAGAAAAAAAATGGCCTGAAAATTTTTTCTTTAAATCCACTTTTTTATTCTCTAATTTTACTATCAATAAAATCAATTTTCCTATCAAAGGAGCATTTATGTTTGATAAAAACATTTATATAAAAAGAAGAGAAGAATTAAAGAAGAAATTTAAAAACGGATTGCTGCTATTCCCCGGCAATGACGAAGCACCAATGAATTATACAGGCAACACCTATCATTTCAGGCAGGACAGCTCTTTTCTTTACTACTTCGGACATGATATTCCGAATATGGTTGGAGTAATTGATATCGATGAAGATAAAGAATATTTATTCGGCTATGAATTCGGAGTAGAAGATGTTGTATGGATGGGTCCGCAGCCAAAACTTGCAGATCTTGCAGAACAAATCGGAGTACAGCATTCCGAACATATTAAGAACTTCGGAAAGTTCGCAAAAGCACAGTCAAGGAATAAAAGAAGATTTCATTTCCTTCCGATGTACCGCGGCGATCAGATGATAAAGTTTTCTGATCTTCTTGATATACCTTTGAAGCGAATTAATACCCGCACATCGAAAAATCTTATTCTTGCCGTTGTTGAACAAAGATCAATTAAATCACCCGAAGAAATTTCAGAAATTGAATATGCAATCGAGATCGCCTTTGCAATGCATACACGTGCAATGCAGATGGCAAAACCCGGAGTGGTTGAACGCGATATTGCCGGTGCAATCGAAGGTATTTCGCTTGCACTGGGAAGCGGAGTTTCTTTTCCTCCTATAGTTTCCAAAAACGGACAAACGCTTCATAATCATTATCATGGAAATACACTTAAGCAAGGCGATCTTCTGCTTTGCGATGCCGGAGCGGAATCGCTTCTCAATTATGCAAGTGATATAACAAGAACAACTCCTGTCGGCGGTAAATTTTCAACAAAGCAGAAAGATATTTATGAAATTGTACTCACCGCACAAAAGAATGCAATCAATATGATCCGTCCGGGGATTATGCATAAGGATGTTCATTTAACTGCAGCAAAAATTATTGCAGCCGGGTTATCCCAGCTTGGTTTAATGCAAGGCAATCTGGATGAAGCCGTTAAAGCAGGTGCTCACGCCCTGTTCTTTCCGCACGGACTCGGACATATGATGGGACTCGATGTTCACGATATGGAAAATCTTGGTGAAACTTTCGTCGGTTATGATGATAAAACAAAACGAAGCAATCAATTCGGACTTGCATACTTAAGATTGGCAAAAGAACTTCAGCCTGGATTTGTGTTTACTTGTGAGCCAGGTATTTATTTTATTCCTGAACTTATTGATCAATGGAAAGCGAAGAAGCTTCATAAGAAATTTATTAACTATGATAGGGTTGAAGAATATAAGAACTTCGGCGGAATAAGAATAGAGGATGATATCCTTGTCACAGAAAACGGTTACAGAGTTTTAGGAAGACCAATTCCAAAAGAAGCCGCTGACGTCGAGGCGGTTGCTTCTATGTAAAGGAGTACTGCACCGAATCAAATTCTATTTTGATTTCAGAATAAAGATTAACGATTGCTGATCTGTGAAGTGAAAGTAAAAATCATAAATCTTAATTCGTTAATCCTTGTTCTTAAATCAATTGTTTTTAAAACTTATTTGGACTAAAGTCCGATTGGTTGGTTATTATTCTTAGCCCCGACTTAAAAGTCGGGGCTACTTAATATTAGATTTCTTAAAAACGATTTACGCTCCTTACTGAAGCGAAGCGGGGGTATAAGGTTTAGATAATAAATCTTCAAACAATCTCCAGCGTTTAACAGGATTATCAGCAGTTCCGCCGTTTCTTTCAATGTATGCTCGTACAAGGTCCAGTCCGTAGCTGTAATTGATTATGTAAGCGCGATACTTATCAAAGAAAGTAATATTCCTCTCCGCATTTTCTTTGGATCGCAGTCCATATCTCTGAAGCCAGGCGATAGTTTCATCTTTTGTCCAATTTTCATCAAGATAATTTCTTGCTGCTTCTGTTGAGGAATAATTAAGCTTGTTCTGAAGTTCCAGAACCTTGTAATACAATTCGGTGTTGTCGGGATTAAGTCCAGTCAGCGGGAATAACACTTCTTTCTCAAACTCAATTCTTGAATTACCGGGAAATGCAACATCAATTCCGTAATTGGCGGTTCCTTCAGCAATTAAGGATTGCGGACTAAACAAAGCATAAACAGTAAACTCAATCCAGCCTCTTTCTTTTGCAAGTTTATTTTCGAGCAAGGCGTTATAAACGTGATGACCGGGATAGCCCTCGTGAGCGGCAAGATCAATTGCCCTATCAATATATATCGGCAGATCAGTATTAACCTGTATTAAGCTGAAGCTGTTTCCTTTATACCAGTTATAGGCTCCCCACGGTTTATTCTTCACATACTCTACTTTGAAACTTTCATTTTCCGGAAGCTTTATCTGCTGAAGAGTTCTTTTTCTGCATTCCTCAATTGCCGCATTGAAAACATTGTCAATCCTGTCTTCCGGAATTATAAAAGCTGATTTGAAGTTTAGTAGCCTTTCATCGACAGCACCTTTGCCGGGCAGGATTTTATCAAGTTCATTAATTATATTCTCAAAGTATTCATTAGTGTATGATGGAACCTGAACATCGTAGAGTGCGGTAGTTTCCTGATCAAAGGGAAGATTTATTCCTCTCAACATCATAACACGTGTTTTTGCTGCAAGAAGCTGCTTGTAGAGATAGCGGTATCGCATTGTAAGCAGTTCATCTGCCTTATACTGTGCAAGCTGTTCGAGTTCGTTTAGCAGCCTGTCAACTTCATCATTCAGATCATTAACAACTGTTGAATCCGCTTCTGCGGATTCATTTTCCGGTTTCCATTCCTCAGGTCCGAAATAAGCATCAACAAAATCGGCATCATATACGCCTATCTTCAAAACCAGTTTAACATAATCTTCTGCAATTTTATTCATTTGAGTTTCCAATTCTCCGGTTGATTTTTTCTCCCCGCAGGAGAGGAGTATCAGAAATGCACATAACAATAATACTTTTAACTTCATATTTTTTCCTTTACTTTCTTCTTCTCGCATCAATAAACGATCTGACAGCAAAAATTAAAAATATCAGACAAAGTAGTGCCATAATTGCCTGAACGGTGATTGCCGAACCTCTTTCAAACTGTTCGCCGCCAATCATCCTGAAGAATTTTATAAGTCCGCCAACAGTTCCGCCGAAGCCAAGCAAAGCAAGCACTGCGGCTCCGTGCATTGCGTGCTTCAAATACTTTTCATTCTGTGCAACCCAGCCAAGTATCAACATCGGCAATCCAAGAAAAGCGGGAATAAGCGCGGTAATGCTTTCACTGCTGATACCGAAGTAAGCGACCAAGCCAAGTATGATAAAGATAACACCAAACAACATTGCTACTCTGGGCATATAATCTCCAATAATTATTTTTTTGTTTTTGCGAAGTTAATGAAATGGGAGGAAATAATGATTTTCAATTTTGAAATTGTGTGAGGTTTTAATACTCATTCAAATTCAGTTTTATTATCCAAAGATTGATCTGTCCAGTTTACTTCAACCACTTACTAAGCTTTTCCTTAGCTACTAATGTGGATTGTACTTTGCCCTTTCTGCTTTGTTTTAATCCAATCTCCACTTTATGCAACAATATTATTCTGTCAATCAAATCATCCAAAGAAAACTTCTCGGGCAATTCCTGAATTGTCTGTAAAACCTTTTCTTTTTCAAGCATAATTATTTATTAGTTAAGAGTTGATATTTAATTACTTCTTAAATAAATATATCAATAAACAGGAAATAAAACCATATCAATTATAACGCTTATAGAACTTTTACGTAATAAGAAATGTAATTGTTATCGGATGTTAAGGGAAAAAATAACAGCCATATCCCAAATCTTTTCTGTGGCTTCCTTATCATAGGCGTACTTAGGAATATAATTGAAGGATAAAAGCTCTTTTGTCTTAGCAAGTCCTTTGTCGTGTTGAGCTGCAGGCATAACATGATTATGTTTATTTATTGCTTGTCCAGTAATATTAACAAACTCATCAGAGGTACAGATATGATAATAACAATCAGCCAATCTTTCCGGCATCAGTGAAAACGGCTGCTTGATCATTGCTATAATTCGGTAACTTAAACTCATCTTGCGCATTGTTTCTATTGCAATTTTTACTCCGGGTATGATGATTGCATTCACTTTAATTCCCAACGACTTGTATTCCTCCGCCATTTTGAAGGTGAGCATCAGCAAAGCCATCTTAGAATCACCGTACATTTTATAAACACTGTATTTTCTCGTGTCTTTATACTCTCCCCGAAGATTATCAAGCTCAATTTTGCGTTTGGGATCAAAGAAGTGCATTATGTTTTCGGTACAGGCATTAAGGATACGCGGGTCGCCGGAAAGTGCAAGAACATCTTTTAATAACTCAATCATTAAAAAAGGTCCAAATGTATTTGTAGCAAAAGTTAATTCAATTCCGTCAGGACTGAGCTGATACAGCTTCTTACCGTGCTCAAAGAATGCTGCATTATTAATCAGCACATTTAATTTTTTATGCCTGGTTTTAAACTCAGAACAAAATTTGCGGATTGAGTCGAATGAGGAAACATCAAGCTGCATCAGCTCAACAGTTTTAACCGGTGAAGAATTAAATGCTTCATTAAAAGCTTCCTGACTTCTTTCAATGCTTCGGCAAGCCATAACAACTTTGTGACCTGCTGAGGCAAACTTAATCGCTGCAGCTTTTCCTATACCTGTGTTTGCGCCTGTTATGATTACGGTTTTGGGAATCACGATTTGTTTGACAACTCCCAAAGTTTATTAATTGTTTTCAAGTTTCTCGTGGTCGCATCAACTTTCAATTTGCTTTCAAACAGATTGTTGCTAAGCTTTACTTTTCCAGCACCATTCGGGAAATGCAGATAAATAATCTTTTGGTCGATAATATATTCTTCCGGCGAATAGTTAATGGCACCAAGTTTATTAATATTTTCTTCCGAAGGTGTATCAGAAAGGAACGTAACATATAATCTTTCAATAGCCATTATCTTTTTAATAAATGGATTGTTTTCCAAAATATATTCTAGCACTTCAGGTGTAATAACTATTACCACAGCATCAAAACCAAACTTTTTTCTGATAGCTGTTGAAATTATACTTTCAAGCTTGTCGAGGGACTTCTCCTTTGAAGAAAATATTACATTACCGCTTTGTATATAAGTCTGCACATTTTGAAATCCCAGAGCCTCAAAAAGTTCTTTCAGGTCTGTCATTTTAATTAGCTTCTGACCGCTTACATTTATTCCCCGAAGCAAAGCAATATACGTTGGCATAAATTACTTACCAGAAGGTTTATTCAACTTTTAAAATCACATAGCCGATTTTATCAACAAGAACAGAGAGTTCACTAAGCTTGATATCATATTCTTTCCCGCTTATCAAATCCGTTGCCTTTGAAAGTTTATACTCCTTCGGAAATTTCAAATCAACTTTTTGTCTGTCCTCGCTTTTGTTTATTACAGTAATTATTCTTTCATTCATATCAGAACGAAGGTAAGCATAAATATTTTTATCAGCCTGCAAAGTATAAAAATCACCGTACCGTAATGCAGAATGATTTTTACGTAAGTGAATAAGATTACTTACGTCTTCAAGATTTTGTTTTTCACGATAGTTAAGATCATCACCGAAACGCATCATTCTTCTGTTATCAGGATCGGCTGCGCCTGTCATACCGATTTCATCGCCATAATAAATTACAGGTACGCCGGGAATTGTAAGTATATATGCAAGATGAATTTTGAGCTTATCATAGCTCGATGGATTATCAACCTGCGGCGGATTTGTCCATCCGATTTCAATTGCTTGGCCGCTGTTCAGTTCCAGATCACCGTCTGCATAAGCCATGTAACGGTTTTTATCGTGACTATCTGCAAGATTTCCCATCAGATGATTTACACCATACACCTGGAATGTTTTGTTCATTGTAAGATCAAGCATTTCAAATGAATTTTCAGGATAGAGAAACACCGGGAGAGCAACATCATAAAGATTGAAATTAAATTGAGAACTTAACTGTCCGTTATTAACATAAGAGCTTATAAGATCAAATCCTCCGAAAGTTTCGCCGATTTGATAAACCCTGGTATTATTCGGTACTTCAATTTCTTCTTTGATCTTTCGTGTAAGTGTTCGCCAGAAAGAATTTGGAACGTGTTTAACAGCATCGTGACGGAATCCGTGAGCACCGGTTTCTTTTAACCACCAGACAGCATTGTCAGTCATAAATTCAAGTGCTTCAAGCGATCCTTCATAATCAAATGAAGGCATGTAAGGTTCGAACCAGGTAGTCAATCTTTGTTCATCCCACAACCTTAAGTTTAATTTACCATCGGGAAGTTCAAGTTTACCAAACCAGTCTCGCGCAGTTTTCCATAAAGGATGTTCTTCGTGAACATGGTTGGCTACAAAGTCCAGTAGTATTTCAATTCCATTGTCTTCGGCTATTTTTACAAGTTCTTTAGCAAGTTCCAATGTACCGAATTTTTCTTCAACCTCTGTTGATGAAACAGGCCAGTATCCATGATAACCTGTGAAGTATCTGTGCGGAGCCGGATATTCCTGGAATGCGTTGTTTGTGTTGTCAACAATTGGCGATATCCAAAAAGTGTTTACTCCAAGCTTATTAAAATAGCCCTCTTCAATTTTATCAATAATTCCCTGAAGATCGCCGCCCTGGTAGTTTGCTTTGTAAGAAAGCTCAGGATGCTGAACCGGATTATTAATTGTTGTATCACCATCATAAAAACGGTCAATCATAATTGAGTAAATAACATTATCGTGATGAGTCCGCTTACCTGCCTGACTAACAGGCAAACCATTGTGAAGCATCAGAGTCTGAAAATTTGTTAGATTGCCCGATTTGTTAACGGCAACTCTAAGAGTATGATCGCCGGTCAGATATTTTTTATCAAGCATTATCCTTATAGTATTTCGGGCAATTGAAAAACTGCTTTCTTTTAAAAGATAGTTATCCAATAAAGCAATTACTTCGGATCGTTTAACCATATCGCTTTTCCCGTCGCTATCGAAAAAGTAATCGGCAAACAAATGATTTTCAGTTATTTCCAATCCAAGATTGTGAAGGTAAACTTTGTCTTCAGCAGATTGTTCAATAACAATAACAGAATTATAATCGCCCATTCCATTGGGCACATAAACCGGATTAAGTGAATCAATTATTTCTTTTCCATCAACAAAAAATTTATACTCATATCTTCCCGGGTCAAGCGGAATATCTACACGAAAAACTCCCGGTTCGGTTTCAGTCATCGGAACATTCTGTCTGTTCCAGCTATTGAATTGTCCAAATAAATTTACCGTTTCTGGTTTTTCCTTTGTTACATAAGTGAATTGATAATTCTGAGATTTTCTGATTACCACAGGAATAAAGTAATCCCGCGCATCAAGTGTAAATTCAATAAGGTATAATCCCGGCTGATCAGTTTTCGGAGATAAAGTGAGATTCATGGTAAGTTTATCATATGTAACATTGATGAATCTGTTTTCATAAAATTTCGCAGATGAATAGTCTTTTACATAAAAAAGGTCACTCAATAAAACTGTAACGGGATTGGATTCAGAAAGATTTACAGGTTGAATTATTTCCCTGATAGGTTGTGCAGTGATTATTGTAATAAATAATATCGCTGAAAGCAGAATATTCTTAATCATGATTGATTCCAATAACTATTTTTATTGCTGTTAAATGTTAACCAAATTTAATAAAAGACCGGGAATTTTGAAGGCGAAAACAGACTGTTATCAATAATAAGTGAATTGAATAAAACCACTTTCTGCATAGATTAGATTTTTATTTGGTGAAGACGAAGCCGTAGGATTGTTTAGTAAAACATCTCTTCACTGCATTCCGATGAGCATTAGGAATGGTTATCACCATTGTTATTTACCATATCAGGCTCTACCATTGCTTTATTTCTCTCACCTATCTGCTGACGCCACATAGCATAATAAAGTCCGCGTAACTCAAGCAGTTCTTCATGTTTTCCTGATTCAACAATATTTCCTTTTTCAAGCACATATATCCGGTCAGAGTGCAGAACTGTTGAAAGTCTGTGTGCAATTAGAATTGTTATAAGTTCTTTCGATGCAGAAATATTTCTGATTGTGTTGGTTATTTCTTCTTCAGTTAAAGAATCTAGTGCAGAGGTTGCTTCATCAAAAACAAGCAGATCAGGTCGGCGCAGCAATGCTCTTGCAATGGATAGTCTCTGCTTTTCACCGCCTGATACTTTAACCCCTCCTTCACCAATTACGGTTTCAAGCCCCTTATCAGCTCTTGCAAGGAGATTCTGACAAGCAGATTTGTTCAAGACTTCCAAACAGTCATTATCAGATGCAGATGGATTGACAAATAATAAGTTTTCTTTAATTGTTCCCGAAAATAATTGTGTGTCCTGAGTTACAAATCCAATTCGTTTTCGCAACTGGTCATAATCAATTTTATCTCCGGAGTTACCATTATACAAAATGTTTCCTTCCTGCGGATAATAAAGCCCAACCAGAAGTTTTACCAAAGTTGTTTTACCAGAACCGGATGGACCAACAAATGCGATTGTTTCTCCCATTGTAGTATCAAAGGAAATTCTATCAATTGCTTTCATTGATGCACTCTGGTGCTGAAAACTTACATCTCTAAACTCAAGGGTTCGGATAGCATCAATCTTAACAGGAGCATCAGGCTTTTTTTCAACCGGCATTTTAAGAATATCCTCAAAATTATTGAGCGATACCTCTGCTTCACGGTAAGTGTTAATGATTTCACCAAGACTCTGAAGCGGTCCGAATATGAAGAATGAATAAAGGAAAAGCGAGAAAAATTCCCCGACCGTAATTTGCTGAATGTAGATAAGATACAGCATAATAAAAATTATGCTTGTACGGATAAAGTTTACGGAGGTCCCTTGTATAAAGCTGAGTGTACGGATATAACGGACTTTTTTAAGTTCGAGCTTTAATATTTTTTCGGTGGTATTGTTCAGCCTGTTTATTTCCTGCTGACCGAGTCCGAGACTTTTAACAAGCTCAATGTTCCGGAGGGATTCTGTAGTTGCACCTGCAAGCGTGGTTGTTTCAGAAACAATAACTTTCTGAATTTTCTTGATTCTTCTGCTCAGTATCGAACTTAGAATTCCAAGTAAAGGAATAGAAGAAAAAAATATAGGCGCAATAACCCAATAAACATTTATTGCATAAACCGTTACAAATATTACTCCGACTAAAGTAGTAAATAAGGTGTTGATGCTTACAGAAATCAGTCGTTCAACATCTATCCGTACCTTCTGAAGTACACCTAAAGTTTTGCCACTTTTCTGATCTTCAAATGATGAGTATGGAAGTTCGAGAGAATGCTTTATTCCGTCTGAGTAAATTTCAGCGCCAAGTTTCTGAGTAATAACATTTACATAGTAATCCTGAAAGTTCTTCGCCACGCGGGATACAAATGCAACACCTACTGCTGCCAACAGAAGTAACCCGACGCCGCGGAAAAATTCCTCTGTGGTATATTGTGTAAATTTTGTAGCATACTTGTCAATTACAATACGGAATATCCACGGATCAAGCAGAGAAAATATCTGGTTGATTGCCGCAAGCAGTAATGCGAGCAAAACAAGTTTCCAGTAGTTTTTAAGGTATGAAAATAATAGCTTCATTAAATGTGAAAATAAACATTGAGTAGGTAAATTAAAAAAGCCCGGCAGGATATTGAAAGATTAAATGATTCAGCGCACAGTCATAATTCTGCAAAGAAAATGATCCAGATAATTGAATTACTAAATTTAAATAATATTAGAGAACTATCATTATTATATGTGTATAACAATTAAATGTCAGCGGATAAGCAATATTTTAACAATTCCGTGGTTGCTGCCTGCTTGCAATTTACCCAGATACAAACCACTCGGCAAATCTCCCGCATCCCAGTTTATTGTGTGAAAACCAGCAGTGCGATATTCTGAAATAAGTGTTGTTATCTCTTCTCCAAGTATATTGTAAATCTTCATACCAACATCTGATGAATAAGGAAGGGTAAATGTAATATTTGTACTTGAGTTAAATGGATTTGGATAGGCAGGCAGAAGTTTAAATGCTGATGGAATAATAGCTGTGCCCTGTACGGAAGTTGTTGAGTCCTGTGATAACTTAATAGTAAGTATATCAAAGTCTGTTCCCATTCCGCTTACCAGACTTTCGCCTGTTAAATATATATTCATATCTGCATCAACGTGAATATCGTAAGCGGCATTTATACTTAATGAACCTGAAACCGGTGGTTCGTGATACCTGTACTCAAATAACTGGTTGCCATCAGGATCATATTTTAGTATTATGTAATACGCATACTCGCTGCTGTTTGCTGATGACATATAAACATTACCAAATATATCCAGCGCAAGTCTTGGAGGATTTGTGGCAAACAGATGCGCTGCAATGTATTGCTTTGTCCACATAAGATTACCTTCATAATCATACTTAAATAACCTGTCTTCATTACCGTGAGACCTTGCCGCTGCATATATATATCCTGACGGATCATTTATAATATCGTACCCTGCCATACCATACCCGCCTCCGGGAGGGAAACGTCTTTCCCAAAGTAATTCTCCATCGGAACTATATTTAATTACTATACATTGTGCAGCTCCGTTTATTCCATCACTCCATCCGGTTACATATACATTGTTTCTATCGTCAACAGTAATTGCATCTCCACTATCATAAGGCTGGCTTGGTGATGGTCCATTATATCTTCTTAACCACAATGTATCACCCGTGCTCCCTGAATATTTAATTGTGGCTATATCATAGTCTGTCACCGTTCCTCTGCTTCTGCCCGTTACTATAACATCATCATTATTATCGATTACGATATCAGATATACGATCTTGTAAATTACCAGGACCATTGTAAGTATGTGCCCATAATTGATTTCCTTCAGTATCATACTTTACTGTTGCATAATTGTTATTACTTTCTCCGGCAACATAAATACTTCCGTCCTTATCAATATCTATTCTATAACCTGCAGAGAATTGACCAAAACGCCTAAACCAGATTTCATTTCCATCCTTATCATATTTCATTGTACCCATAACAGATGTTCCGGTAACATAAACATTACCGGAATCATCTATTGCAATATCTCGCGCTACATCAAAACCATTCTCAGGTCCATTGAATAATCTAACCCATACTGTATCTCCTGATGGTGTATATTTGATTGTGATGTAATCTCTGTCAGTAATTGCTCCTAAACTTACACCAGTAACATAGATAAATCCCGAATCATCTACTGCGATAGCAAATCCTCTGTCACGTAGATTATCTATCCCATTATATCTTGCAGTCCATTCAAGATTAACCTGTGCACATACAGAAAAAGTAACTGTACAAAAAAAATAACAAATAGTTCTTAACCTAATCATAGCAGACTCCATCTTGCGAATTAAGCAGATACTTTAACTATTCTTGCAATTGATGGAATTGCTGTTTGACCAGAGAGACTTTGGTTCTTCGCCCTGAGAACAAAAAGCATATACAATCCTGGTGGAGCAATATCAGCATCTGCAGGTGCATTTACATTCCATTTGATACTGCCTATTGGCTGGTTTGGGGCTTCGGTAAATACAAGTCCTACGGAGCGTTGATCTGTATCTGTGGAATGTGTCATTGAACCGAAGCGGATTAGCCTTATTGATGCTATAGGTATGTCAGTATCAATTGAAAATTGATTGCCATAGGTAATATTTTCAGGACATTCTGTTATAAGTGGGCGTTCACCTTCAAACAAATATCCAGGAGAATATATTTCTATATTATGCTGCCAGGTTGTTATGCCGCCGGGGAATGTAGTACCGCTCAACCAGACACTTCCATCGGGAAGAAGAATCGCAACAGAATGATATGATCTTTCGATATTCATCGCAGGAAGAAGTGTCCATTCGCCTGTTGCAGGATCGAAAGCTTCTGGTGTAAAAACAGGTTCATCATGCCTGTCAATTTTATTTCCACCTATAATAAGTATTCTGTCATCAGGTAGAATTACAGCATTAGCATTACGACGTACTATAAACATACTATTAATGAATGACCAACCTGGAGATGAATCTGCAAGATTAATTATTTCAGCAGTATTATTCGCTGTATAACCGCCGCAGGTTATCAATACTTTAGCGCTTGTTGCACCGGGAAGCAGTGGAAGCAATATTGAATTTCCTCCATGCCTGTCGGTTGAACGAGAGGAACCTATTGCAGTCCAAAATCCTCCATTTGGCGGACCACTAAAAAAAGGATTAAAAGCATAAGCCTGCATCATCGGTATATCATAAAATATTTTTCCTTTATGAGGTCCATAAGGAATAACATGAGAACCCGGATAAGAATCATCAAACGGTTGAAGAGCTTGTTGATCTGATATTTGCAACCATCCAGTATCAGGGTCATATAATTCTGGTACTTTATTAGGATCACCATTTTCGTCTAAACCAGACATAGCTAGGATCTTTCCATATCCAAATCCATTTTGTCCTAAACCAAGAGTAGTAATCGTAGGATAATACCGTCCTTTAGCCATAGCGTGAGGTGGACCTGGTAAACCAGGAATTTCCCATTGCTCAGTAATTTGGTTGAATATATAAGTGTAAGGAAGTCCTAATGGCGGAAGTTCTGAGGAATATATTTCACCTCCGGCAACTAAAAGCTTTCCATCAGGCAAAAAAGCATGCCCGCTGCAAAAAAGGCGCGGCGGTGGCGGTGGAGGATCCTGAGAACCAGGCCAATTTGGAATAGTCTGTTCGGTAATTGCATTATTACCTGAATTCCATATTCCCGATTTAAGTGTTCCCTGTGTTTGTCCTGCAAAAAAATATAAAACTTTCCAGCTTCGTGCGGTTTCGAGCTGCCTGCCTAATAAACAAGCGTGTACTGCTGTTTCTCCTGTGCTAAGCAAACATTGAGTTTGATTAAGAACTCTTTCCCATTTCCCCGGATGCGGTGCTGCCATAATTAACCTCCATAAGTTTTAATAAAAAAAATATTTAATTATATATTTTCATTTCTCTGGTATCACAACAGGAATAATTCTGATTGATTGGTTCAATAAAGGAGGAATATCATCAGTCTGTTTTAACTTATGTAATAATGTGTAAATTTTCAAGAGGATTGGAAATAACCGAAGAGTTGCTTTATGACATGAACTCTTCTGACTCGGTAAATTCTCATATTAGGTTAAGGAATTGTTTAAATTGTTTTTAAATACTTCTCTTTAAACTGATTTAAAATAAAAAAGGCGAAGATTTTATTCTTCGCCCTCTGTGAGACTAAACACAGTTAAAATCAGAGCGCAGAATCCTTTGCTTGTTTAGCAATTCTGAATTTCAGAACTTTCTTCGCAGGGATAACCATTGTTTCGCCTGTGGCAGGATTTCTTCCCATTCTTTTCTTCCTGTTAACTACAACAAGTTTTCCAAGTCCCGGAATGGTGAAAGCTTTCTTTGCTTCTTTGTATGAAAGAGCAACGAGTTCATCCAAAAATTCGCCGGCTAATTTTTTTGTTGTGCCGGTTTTTTTTGAAAGATGATCGAGGATCTGACCTTTGGTCATAGGTTTAGCTGGCATAAGTTCTCTCCTTATATTAGTTGTTAATTGTTGCGCCGTAAAAATAATATAATATTTCTTCAAATGAAATATTCATCAGATAATTTAGCTCAATCTGAGGTCGGGTTTAATCCCTTAAAATGGGACTGATATCGATTGATGCTAAACGAATTCACTAAAGTACAATAACCTTTACAACATGTCCATTAAGTAACCAGATGTATAAAGCTGGAAATCTATATTGTGCCTCTAATTATCTGAACCCTCTGAACAGATAATTGTCTTTGATGCTTTATCGTTTATTATTTATTTTGATATGTTATTAAATAGGATACTTTTTTCCGGATGTCTATCAAGATTGTCATACTTCTGATTATTACTTTCCTGCCTGCTTACTCTCAGGATTTAAGTGATACGGTCAGTGTTGTTCAGGATTCACTGTTTATCAGCGACTCTCTTGTTGTAAACGATACGCTGGCCATAAAAGATTCCGTTATCGTTTACGATACCGCTATCGTCTTCTCAAAAAAAATGTATGATAATAGTTTCGAAATTGACCGGAATGTTTTTTTAAGAACTGATTATCGCTATACAGGCAATCTTATTGAGCCATTTCAGTTTTCATTTATTAAAGACCTCGGGGTAGTTGGTCAAAACAATGAAATGTTTATTTATGGTGCGGGGTTTAATGG
The DNA here is from genome assembly GCA_018335755.1 of Ignavibacterium sp. Lineage (GTDB taxonomy): Bacteria > Bacteroidota > Ignavibacteria > Ignavibacteriales > Ignavibacteriaceae > JAGXRK01. The sequence goes on from JAGXRK010000027.1 coordinate 38,688, forward strand.
AATAAGTTACCTGCTCGATGATGTGTTGATCAACGACAGAAACTTCAACACACTTGACCTGAATTTAATTCAAAGTGAAGATATTGAAAAAATAGAGATCATTCCGGCGCCAAGAGGTTTTTTATACGGACCACGGAATAATCCTGCAGCGGTAAATTTCATTACAAGAGATTTTATTCCGGCTCAACCCTATTCAAGAATTAAATACTACCAGGCGCCATTTGGTGAAGCAATGGTTGACGGCAGTTTTAATGCTTTAGTTAGCAGAAAATTTTTGCTTTCTTTCGATGTTACAAACAGAAAATTCGACAGTTCTTATACCAATACTGCATTCTCAACCTGGCAGGCAAAAGCAAAAGTTAAATACTTTTTTACTAATAATATGTATTTATCCGCAACTTATAACCATACTGCAAAAACAACCGGGCTTTGGGGAGGTGTTAACACAGACAGCATTATTGTTCTAGGCTCACGTCTTGAGGATTTACTGTATGAACCTGATTTTGCTCCTGTAAATAATACATTCGGAAGGCAGGAAGATCTTCTGCATCATTCTTCCCTTCGGTTTACATCCGTTCAAAGCAAAAAGTCAAGAACCGAACTGACACTATATCATCAGTTTAAGGAATTAAAAACAAACTTGCCTGTCAATATTGAGTATGACAATACTTCGTGGGGATTGAATATAAATCAGAGATTTACCTTTAAACCCTTGTCATTTTATACTGCACTTCTTTACGAACAAAATAAACTGGAGTGGTGGTACAGGGAGACCGATACGGGAAGCGTTGTGCCATATATTAAAAGAACGGATGGTTTTTTTGCTTTGGCAGGAAGTGTTTCACTTAATTTAATAGAAAATTTTGTCCCATCATTTTTTTATAAGTTTAACAGCATTTCCACTGAATATGATTTCAGTTCACTGGATTACAACGGCAATGGTTACGGCATTGATGCTGTTTATAAACCTGTAGATGGACTAGCTTTATATGCCGGCTATTCAACTTTTAATAAATCATTTTACGAAGACCGCAAAACAAATGTTTTTGAATCAGGTATTACCTATAAAACTGATAACTATTTTTTAGATTTAAGATATTTCAGAAGGGATAGTACAAATATTAATCTGGCTCCGGGCATTCCATCTATTAATCCTGTTCCTTTTAAAGCAGGTAATTTGAGTGGACTGGGTTTATCAGCAAATGTATTATACTGGAATATGCAATTTGAAACTCAAGCCGCTGCTTATTTTCCGAACAGCAATAAATTATACAGTGTGCCTGATTTACGGTTTATAGGCGGGTTATATTACAGGGGAACTCTTTTTGAGGATAACCTTAATCTTAAGGCTGGTTTTAAATTCACATATACTGGAAAAATTAATTCCATCATAGAATATCTTGGATTGATTAAAGCAGATCCATCATACAAGCTTGATTTTATTCTTTCAGGGGAAATACAGCAGGCTGCAATAATATATTTTACTCTTGAAAATCTTTTGGATAAGCAATACTATATAACACCATATTATCCAATGCCGGGAATATCACTTCGGTTTGGTTTGGCCTGGGAGTTTTTGAATTAATACTTTTTTCTAATCCTATTCTAATAATCCATAATACCCAAGATTTCTCCCTTTGGTCGAAATGACAAAAAACGATAACCGCAAAAAAAATTAAAGACTCAGCATTTCTTTGAACTTAACGGCCTGTCTTCGTGACACCTCGATTTTTCCGCCACCCTTTAGTTTTACAAGCAGTCCTCCGTTGAGCCATGGTTCAATAGAATCAACCCATTTTAGGTTTATAATGTGCTTTCTGCTTGCACGGAAAAATGTTTTACTGTCTAAGCGCTCATCAAGATAGTTTAATGTTCTTAATATAAGCGGCTTGAATTCATCAAAAAATAATCTTACATAATTTCCTTCGGATTCAAAGTAGCGTACTTTTTCTAATTTAACGAACCAGCATCGCTCACCATCTTTAACAAAAACCTGATCCTGCTCTGTTAATTGCTGAACATCGGTGTGTTTAACCTGCTCTTGAATTTTGGGCTGCACTAATTTTCTAACTGTTTCTTCAAGCCGATTAGGTTCGATCGGTTTAAGAAGATAATCAAGAGCATTATATTCAAAAGCTTTTAATGCATATTCGTCATATGCAGTAGTAAATACTATTTTGGGAACGCTGTCAAGTTCTTCAAGAAGTTCAAATCCGCTTTTTCCAGGCATTTGAATATCCAGGAAAACAAGATCTGGATTCAGTTCATCAATTTTTTGTTTTGCTTCTTCAGCGTTAGCTGCTTCTCCTACAATTTCTAATTCGCTGAATGGAGTTAATAATCTTCTTAGCTCTGTGCGGGCTAACCTTTCATCATCAACAATTAAAGCTTTCATCTTTTTATTCCTCCTATAGGAATTGTTATTTCACAAAGTACTGTGGATTCATTTTCGTTTTTTATTGAGAACGATGCCTCTTCTCCGAATAATAAACTAAGTCTGTGTTTTGTATTTGCAATACCAAAACCATCTGATGAGCGCAGTTGTTGGCTGTTCAAGTGTCCTGTGTTTCTTATTTGCACCAACAATTTGCCAGTTTCAACTTTTGTAATAAGATCAACTTCCCCGCCATCAGTCCTTTTTGATATGCCGTGTTTAATTGCGTTTTCAACTAGTGTCTGGATCATCATTGGCGGTATTTCAACATTGTATGAATCCGCACTGATGTTCAATCTATACCTCAACCGCTCTTCAAACCTTATCTTTTCAAGATCAAGATAGTCTTTAATGGTTTTAACTTCATCTTCAAGCGTAACTGTTTCTGTTCTTTCAATCTTAAGCGAATATCTTAAAATATTTGAAAGTTTTGTTACTGCAACTTTAGCATTTTCAGGATCTTCTTCAATAAGCGCACGAATACTGTTCATTGCGTTGAACATAAAATGCGGGTTAAGCTGGGCTTTTAGAGTTTTTATTTCAAAATCCTTAACAGCCGATTCCCATATCAGTGATTCAATTTCCGCTTTCTGGTAACTTTCAAGATAGTGAAGTGAAAAATATATCAGCGACCAGACAAGGCTAATGCCTGACAGATTGATTATTCCAGCCACCGATGAAATCCATTTATATTCTTCAGATCTGAATGCACCCAGCAAAATAGAAAAAGAGGTAGTAAGCGAATAAATTATAATGCCTGATATTAAACTGGCGATAAGAATGCGCGGAATGATTTTTTTTAGCGGTAAATCCAGCCAGGCGTTCTTTCGAATTACAGCTCTGAGTATGTGAGTTACGCTTATGCCGATTAGTCCTAATATTATCCAGACAAATATTCTTTCAACCGGAACGCTTTCATAATTTGAAATTATAACCAGGTTGACAAGCACAAAAAGTGACCAGCCGCAAAACTGGGAAATCCAGTATAAATTTTTTCTGCCTGTGTTCATAATGCTTGTATTTGCAGGGATGAACTCATTATTCTTTGTAGAAATGGTATTAGTGTTAACTTTCAACATCAAATATAAATCTAATGGCTATAAATCGAAACTTGTATTACTTAAAATCACGATTGAAAATTATTGTTAAGCGATTAACAATTATGAAAGTTTTTTATCTGAGGTGTTATAATATGATAAGTGGAAATTACATCAGTTAAGAAAGGCAGGGCTGTAAAAATAAAGTCACCACACAGACACACTAAAATTTTTATCTATGTTTTCTAATGTGCCTATGTGGTTTGAAAATTTTTATAGGGAAATAATATCGTTATAAATGATGAAAGCCATCAACATAAGAAGGAGAACAAATCCCACGTTTTGAATAGCAATCTTAACCTTAATCGGTATCTCCCGCTTAATAGCCGCCTCAATTAGTATAATAACTAAATGACCGCCATCCAGAACCGGGAAAGGCATAATATTGATTATAGCCAAACTTAAGCTGAGCAAAGCAAGAAAAATTAAAAAGCTTGCTATACCAGTGTCAGCAGATTTTGCTGCAAACTGCGCAATCTTAACAGGACCACCAAATGCTTTGCCAAACTCAATATTGCCGGTAAAAACTTTACCAAGCATATTGAATGTGAGCTTGGTCATTGTAACAATGTCAAGCCAGCCATAGTAAATTGACTCAAAAAAGCCGTAGGTTTTAAAATCAATATCGCCAAGAAAAGTAAAGTTGATAGCTATTCCTATTTTACCATCTTCTGCCGGAGTGACATTTAAGACTAAATTCTCTTCATTTCTTTTAACCTGAACAGCAATTTCTTTGGATGCATTAGCAGTAACAATATCTATTACCTGTCTGCTTGTATAAACTTCTTCATCATTAATTGAAAGGAAAACATCTCCTGCCTGAAAACCTGCTGATAGTGCGGGAGAATCTTCAAGAACAGCCCCAATCATTGGGCGAACACCCTCATAAATTAAGAACAAATCCTGCGATTCATCTTCCGGAATTTTTGAACGGGGAATAATTAATGACTCAGTTAAACCGTTTCTTTCAACCTCAACCTTCAGATCTTCTCCAAGAGTGTGAATAAACATTTCTGCACGGACTTCTTCCCAACCGTTTACAGTTTTTCCATTAATCGAAAGTATTTTATCACCGGAAATAAATCCTGCTGACTGAGCTGCACTTCCTTCCTCAACATATCCAACAGTTGTGGTATTGGTAAAAGCTTTTCCCTGAAAAAAGTTAGAACCCCAGAAGATTGCCCAGGCTAAGAGAAGGTTCATCAGCACACCGGCTGAGATTACAAACACTTTCTGCCATGTTGGTTTTGCCCTGAATTCATAAGGCTGTGGTTCACTGCCTGCAAATTTTGTATCAAAACTTTCATCAACCATTCCTGCGATCTTTACATAACCGCCAAGTGGAACCAGACTCAGCCTGTAATCTGTATTTCCCTGAGTATCAAAATCTTTAGGAAGATTTCCCCATGTAAAACCATTAATTTTATTGTAACCGAAAAGTCTTTGTCCGAATCCGATTGCAAAAACATCTGCACGCATTCCGCAGGCTTTTGCTGCAAGGAAATGTCCCAGCTCATGAATAAATACGAGTATAGCAATCGTAATTACAAAATAAATTATATAGTCCATTTAACTCCTGTTTCTGTCTCTTTTATAATTAAAATATTTCTTTGAGTATTAATTTTCTTTTTATCTAACCGATACTTGATACTGGGAAATCATTTATCACTTAGATGATCGCTTTGAACTGATTGTAAAAAACGATTAATCTTTTTTCCCAATAACTCTATTTTATTGTAAAGATTATTATAAATGTCTTTATTAGTTAATGATCCCGTTTCGAATAAATTTTCCAGATGATCTAAAGTTTCATCATTAGATGCTAATGCAAAAGTAATAAATCTGATATATTCATTCTTATAATTTCTTCTTCCATATCCCTCTACAATATTCGATTTTACTGACTTGCTTGATCTTCTGATCTGACTGCCTTCCTCATACATTTCGAATTTTGGCAAACCCAAACTCATTTTGTGTATTTCAATGACCAACTCTCTAGATAACTGCCAGATTTCCAGATCTTTATAATTCATATTACCCTCATTTTTATTGTTTATAAATTATTTGTTAACTACTCAATTCCTTTATCCAGTATCCAGAATCTAGCATCCAGAATCCAGCATCAAGAAACCAGCGAACCGACAAACTCTCTCGTCTCTCTATCACAATCAACAATCGTCTGAATATCCGGATCGCGATGGTTTTCCATTTTTTCTAATGCCTTGTTTATAAACTTCGGTATATGTGAAAACTTAATTTTCCCTTTTAAAAATTTATCAACAGCAATTTCATTAGCTGCATTGAGAATACAGGGAGCAGTCCCCATTGCAATTAATGCTTCATAAGCGAGTTTTAAACATTCAAACTTATTCAAATCCGGTGAAAAAAAAGTCAGTGAACCAATCTTCGGCATATTGGTTCTTTCGAAACTGTTCTCTAATCTTTCCGGAAAACTTAGTGCATATTGAATCGGCAGCTTCATATCCGGCAGACCAAGCTGTGCTTTTATCGAACCGTCCACAAACTGAACCATTGAATGAATAATTGACTGCGGATGCACAACAACATCAATTTTTTCTGCCGGCAGTCCGAATAACCAATGTGCTTCAATTACTTCCAGACCTTTATTCATCATCGAAGCGGAATCAATAGTAATTTTACTTCCCATCTTCCAGTTTGGATGATTCAATGCTTCATCAACAGTTGCATTCTCAAAGAACGATTTATCTTTGTTAAGAAAAGGTCCGCCTGATGCTGTAAGTATCAGCTTCTCGACTTCCTTTAATTCTTCACCAATAAGACACTGATAGATTGCACTATGTTCCGAATCAACGGGAATTATTTCTGCATTATGATCTCTTACAAGCGCTGTTACAAGCTCGCCGGCAACAACAAGAGTTTCTTTGTTTGCCAGAGCAATTCGTTTACCCTTTTTAATTGCTTCTATGGTTGGAAGTAATCCGGCGAATCCTACTAACGAGCTGACGAGTATATCATAATCACAGTCTGAAGCTGCTTCCAACAATCCTTCATCACCGGAAAGAACTTTAACTTTGCTGCCAATTCTTTTTATAAGTTCTTCGGCTTTTTTCTCATCTCTTACAACAACAAGAGAAGGTGAGAACTCATCAATCTGCTGTCCCAATAAATCTATATTAGAGTTAACAGTTAACGCTTCAACAGAAAATCTGTCAGGAAAATTCCTTATCACATTAAGCGAGTTAACACCTATTGAGCCGGAGGAACCAAGAATTAAAACTTTTTTCATTTTCTCTGATTTTAGATGTCAAAAGCTATTAAAGAATGCATAGATTATCAATTTAATATTGGGTGGGTTATTATTCATATATTCGTATAAAAAGCTCTTTATCTGTAATAAATTAACGAAATGCTTGCTGGTATTAATTGCTGAATTGTCTTATTGTTAAATTGTTCTTTTAAGTATAGGGGAAAAAAACCAACAATTAATCAATTAAGCAGTTAACCAGTTTAACAATTTAACAATTATTAAAAATTTTCTTACAATACAGGCAACATTTCTATAAGTTTTTGCATCTTTCCTTCAGAAGACGGTAAAATATATTGAATCGTGATGACCAAATAATTGAGTTTACATTGCTCTTCAACAAGTTTAAGAAGAGGCTTTATAACTATGTTCTTAAAATGTCAGCTGACCGGATGTTAACAGATGATATTGTTCAGGATGTGTTCATTAAGCTTTATCAGAACCTGGACTCAATACAAAACAAACAAAGTATTCAGTTCTGGCTATTCAAATCAGCAAGGAATGAGCTTTATACAATTTTCAGAAACACTAAATTGAAAAAGCTTTACAGTGAATCAGAAGATTATGATGAGATAGAAATTGAAGACTCTGTTTCACTTGCCGATGAATATGATTTTAAAGAATTGAATAAAATGGTAATGAACGAACTTGATAAAATGAATCCCGATCAGAAAGAGATTTTTATACTGAAAGAATATTCCGGATTAAGTTATAAAGAAATTGCGACACTTATGGAAATTGATGAAGAGCTTGTGAAGAGCAGGTTATATAAGGTCAGACAGAAAATGATCAAACGAATTTCAAAATATGTGGAGTAATGGCTTTATGGGTTGCATTGTAAACAGCTACAAAATACAGTTTTATATTCTTTTTTCAGCTTTGTTAATTCTTGGTGCTTGTGATTACGAAACTACTGAATATCCCAATGTCAAAACTGATCAAATTGGGTCTTATCTGAAATGGAATCTGGATTATGCTTCTATTGAAAAAATCCTCACAGAAGATTTTAATCTGGAGTTTTCAAAGGAAATTGAACAAGGTGAAAAGAATAAATTAGGAAAGGTGTTTGAATATAAGGGAGGAAAGCTAAATGATGTTGATACTGAGTTTTGGAAGGTTGTGTTTGAAAATGATAGTCTGCTTTTTATTAACATCTCCATTGCAACTGAAAATCCAGAGGAGACAAAACAGGCTCTTGATAAACTAACAGGTAGCTTTCTGCCCGATACTATTAAGTACCCCAATGAAGAAAGATGGTTTATTCAAACTAATGGAAAGCGATTAAGCGAGATTCAAATTATGAGGTATCCTGATAATAAGGGAATATTTTTGACATTTTTTAGACCGTTTGAAAAATTTGCTGAGTGATATTAAGAATCAAAAAGGGCAATACTATGAGCGAAAATAGAATAATCGAAATGATCAACCTATACTTTGACGGTGAACTTGATAAGGGCAGAGAAGCATTTCTTTTTGCAGAACTTTCTCAAAGCTCAGAGGGACGGGAATATTTCAAACAGTTGAGCAGAATTAAAGCATCAATTGATGAATCACTCGAAGATTTTCCTGAAGAGCTGGACGAAAGAATATTAAGATCAGTAAGCAGAGCGTCAGAAAAGAAATTCAGCTTCTTTACCGGACAAAGACTATTCGCTTCCGTTTCTTATGCTGTTGCAGTAGTTCTGATAGTCCTGAGCGGATATCTTTTTATAAAGGTTTCAACCTACCAGGAAAAAGTCGATACTCTTTCACAGCAGATGAATTTTCAAACAAAAACAATACAGATGCTTTTTAACAGCTTGCCCGGTGTTGAAGTAAGGGCAACCTTAGAAAATGAAATTATCGTTAAACCAAATATCTGAGGTTAATATGAAAACGAAATTATTAGTAACGGCTATAATTCTCTTTACTTTATTTGGCTGTAAAACAGAAAAGGAAATAGAGTTCATATCTGCAAGCGAAATATACTTTCCGCATACCGAACTGGATTCACATCCAAAATTAATTTCAAAAGACCCACTTCAGGGAGGTAAAGAAATTGTGGATCTGATTTTTATGATTAATGATCTTTATCAGGAATTACCGGAAACTGAGAAGAAAGATTTCATTCTTAAATATAATTTTCTTGTTAATGAGGAGGGGAAAGTTGATAAAATTCAAATTATTAAAAGCGACTTTCCCGAGTATGACAAAAAAATTGCTAATACAATAAAAGAATGGAAATTTGAGCCGGGTCTTAAAGACAGAAAAATAGTAAAATTTTCTCTCCCGTGGGGATTTGATCCGAAAGATCATATTGGAAAGATTCCAATAAAAGAAGATGCAGAAGAAACATATTATGTGGCCGTTGATGAAATGCCGGAACCAATTGGCGGTTTGTATGCGATACAGAGTAAAATAAAATATCCCGAAGAGGCAAAAAGAAATGGCACTGAAGGAAGAGTTTTTATTCAGGCATTTATTGATGAAACCGGTAATGTTGCAGATGCAAAAATAATAAAAGGTGTTGGGCACGGACTAGACGAAGCTGCTCTGGAAGCTGTTAAACAAACCAAATTTACTCCCGGTAAACAAAAAGGCAAAACTGTTAAAGTACAGGTATCTATTCCAATAGTATTTAAACTTCAATAAATACAATTAAAAAAGGAGGCTCTATGAAAACCATGTTCTTATCAATTTTACTTTTCACTGTGCTGTTCGGATTAAACACATTTGCACAGGAAGAGAAACCAGATGTTATGCCTGAACCGATCGGCGGTATTGAGACAATAATGAAGAATGTTGTCTATCCGGAATCAGCTAAAGAGGAAGGCATACAGGGAAAAGTAATAGTAAAACTTATTGTTGATGAAAAAGGTAATGTATCTTCAACAGAAGTTGTACAAAGCGTAAATGAAGATTTGGATAAAGCAGCAGTTACAGCGATAAAGAAAACCAAATTCACACCTGCAATGAAAGATGACAAACCGGTAAAGTGTGAAATAGCAATTCCGGTAAAGTTTAAATTGTCTTAACGGAAAAAATAGAACACGGACCTGCCTTAGCCGGCAGGCAGGTCTACCGGATCAAACGGATTTTAGCGGATTTAAATCCGTCCTTATCAGTCGCATCTGTCACATCCGTGTTCCATCGTCCTATCTAAAACACAAACGAATTAATTCCAATCCTGAAATTATTTTCACCTCTGTAATTAAGTTTCCAGGCAAACTCAATTTTTAGCGGAAGCAGAACCTGTCCGATTCCAAAACCGATTTCATAAAACGGTTTCGGAAAAATTTTAACATTTTGAGGAAGAATAGCAGAAGATTTCTCTCCCATTTCTGTAACTGCCACATTAAAGAAAGTGGTTAATGTGAGTTCAATATCTTTAAGAACAGGGATTCTCAGCATTTTAAATAACTCATCTCTGAAATTATGTTCGAGGTTCAACGTAAAAACTTTTTCACCAAATATTTCATTAACATTCAGAGTGCGGAAGGAGTAATCTGTTGAAAGAAGATTTATATTTCCGGGCAGAGCATAAAGATATTGATAAGGCAGAGTGCCATCGTTATACATTCCGAATGCACGAACATTTAGTACTGCAGAACGAAAAGTTCTTACAAATGCCTTTGATGACAACATATATGTCGTAAAGTCAACGCCGCTGTTGAGAAAGTCTTTATTAGAATAAGTAACGTCTCCTGCAAAAGTTATGTACGATCGTCCGAGAGAAGTTCTTCTTCTGAAATAGCCATCCTCAATATAATTTCTGAAATCAAGTTTAAACCCTGCAGTCAGTGCGTTAATCTTTGTTTCGTAAATGGGGGGATTCTGTCTGTATGTCCTGTCTTTATAAAAGAATGCAAAATTTGAATTGCTGATTGCACTGTTGTCTGTCCGGTTCATAAATCCAAGTTCCAGATTAAGAACCGGAAAAACTTCTCCGCCGAATTTTATATCCCATCCGTTTGAATAATAATAATCACGGAATTCTTCCTTTGCAATTAATGCAAGCAAGGTAGCAGTTATCTCATTATAATTTTCCGACTCACCGAAAAGAACATTCAGCCTGTCGTATGCATTAAGCTTTAGACTATATGTTCTGTAATCTCCGAACAGATATGATGCGGAAAAATCCTTTTTCAGCTTCTTATCAGAAAAGCCGTGGGCAAATATGAGTTGAGAGTTAAATCTTTGATCCAGAGCATCATCAACAAATAATCCGAAATCAAGTGCGTGCCCCTCTATTCTATTAAAGTGATACAATCCCAACGGTGCACTTATGAAAATATTGTCTGCTATTCGTAATCTTGTTGAGAGAATATTAAAATCATCCAAAAATTTTCTGGGAATGCTTTCCAGACTGTCAATTCTCTGATATGCTTCAAGTTCTTCGTTGGTTGAAGGAATTGTTTGTGTGGCAACCCAGTATGTTGAATCTCTTTTATCTGCATCGGGAATAACAGTAACAATTGCCAGATCAAACCTGTCTGCGGGAATTACCGGATTAATTTTATACTCAAAAAGAATTGTGTTGATCTCAAAGCCAATTCTTGCGAGTCCCAAGACATTAGCAGTAACGAATAACCTGTAATCAACAGGCATAAAAACATTATTGTATTCATCAAACTGCTGGAAGATATTTATTGTTTCAAAAATACCGCCGGTGTTTGCAGAGCGGTTTAATCGCAGATCAACTTTGATGAGATCGAATGTACTGTCAGTTATAAAAATACTTCCTTCAAATCCGGGATCGGCGGAATTGTCAGGCGACATATAAATCTGGTAAACAACATCATTATTTATTGCCAAAGTTTTTTCAATATAGAAGTAATAATAATTCAACGCATTATCGGCGAGCGGACCCGGCAGATCTCGTCCAAAGAAGTTTATATCATCGCTGTAGAAGTTTTGAATTAGTCGACCGCCAGTCAAGGTGTTGAGAGTTGGCGGAAAGTTTGCGCTTTGCTTTCTCGCAAGAATTATTTCTTTGTATTGATTAGGGTTCTTGTAGTAACCCTTACTGTGATTTTCAAGTATGCCGGTGATCTTCAATTCAGTTGTATCACTGCCGCCGATGCCCAATGAAACACTGCTTCTGCCCGCACTTATATCTTCTGTCGTTCTTATTATTCCCTTTGTATATGCTTCAAATTCATACTGATTTAATTTTTTATTTCGTACATTTTTCTTTTCAATTGCTTTACGGATAATTTCAAGAGCGGGATTTTCTCCGGGTCTAACAACCACCTCCGGCAAATCAATTCGGGATTTAAGCAATCTGAAATTAATTGACTCGAGATTTTGTGTGAGCTTTACTTCAACTGTATCCGAATAATATCCAATGTAAGAAGCAATGAATTTATATGTACCGCTTTGCAGTTTAAGCTCATATTCACCAAGGATGTTGGCTGCCGTACCGAGAGTTGAACCAACAACACGGATATTGGCAAAGCTGAGTCCTGCGCGGGTTTGCTGATCCGACACTCTCCCGCTGATTGTATATTGCTGTGAATAAATTGATATACTAAGAATGACTAAAAGAAAGGGTAATAAGGACTTCATATTCCAATAATTTTTTGAATGATTGCTGTAATAATATTGATTATGACATTAGCAAAAAATAAAATAATTATGGGGTTAAAGTTATGTTGGATTTATTGCGGAGAATATTACGACACTCATTATCTAATTCGAGCCTAAACTAATTGCAAAAAAAACTCACCCTCAATCCCTCTCTTAAAAAGAGAGGGACTTTTAAAGAACAGGAAATCACGGGGCTGACTCAAAAGTACTGTTTTCTTGATAATTTTTCTGATTCCATCAGAAAAAAACTCGAAAACCGACCGCAATTAAAGGTTCTCGAGTAATGAAATGTATCGAGAGAACCTTTTGAGACAACCCCGGCGGGGGATGAATTCCTTTCCTTAAGAACAGAAATTTAACAGAAAATACATTTGCCATTATAACTATATTTACACAGATAAACTTTCCAAGTACTTACCGGAAATACCGAAATGAAAAATGTTATTGGAATAATGCGTGAAGGAATAAGCAAGCGTGGTGAAAAGCGAGTTGCAATTACTCCGCATTATGCAAAAGAAATTATTAATTGGGGACACAGATTATTAGTTCAATCTGCGAAGCACCCTAAAACAGGTGAAACAAAAAGAGCTTTTACCGACAGCGATTATAAAAAAGCCGGTGCGGATATCGGCGAAGATCTTACTCCCGCAAAAGTGATTTTCGGCTTGAAAGAAATCCATCATACAAGAATACTTCCCGATAAAGCGCATTACTTCTTTTCTCATACCCACAAGGGACAGATTAAAAACCGTTTAATGTTAAAAACTCTGGTTGAAAACAGGGCAACTCTTATTGACTATGAATTGATAAGAGACGAAAAAGATAACCGGTTAATAACTGCATTTACTTACAATGCCGGTTATGCAGGAATGGTTGACACATTATGGACATTGGGAAAGCGATTAAAGCTTGCTGGCATATCAAATCCATTTGAAGCCGTTCCTCAGGCAGTTGAAGGACAGGATCTGCTCCGTGTAAAAAATATTCTTAGGAAAGTCGGACACAAAATTGAGCTTGAAGGAACGCCAACTGATCTGCCGCCAATTATTGTTTGTTTTCTTGGTAAAGGGAAAACTGCTCACGGTGCAAGAGAAATATTTGATATCCTTCCTCATGAAAACATATCCTTTGCTGAACTAGAGAAGGTATTTAAGGAAGGATCTAGAAAAAAAGTTTATGCTCTGCAGTTGGGGCCTGAAGAAATTTACAGACTTGACGAGAAGCATATCGAAAGCTCTGGTGTATTTGATAAAATGCTTATCAGGGATAAACGCCAGTTTTATTTTGAACATCCGGACTTTTTTGAATCAAACCTTGATCTGGTTTTGCCTTATATAATCATTTTAATGAATTGCGTTGCCTGGTCACCAGAGTATCCGCGCTCTGTTACAAAAAAGTTAATGAAGAATATTTTCTCACGATATAAAACACTCATTGCAATTGGAGATATAACTTGCGATCCAAACGGATCAATTGAATTTTCTAAGGAAACATGGATTGATGATCCGGTTTATATTTATAATCCGCTAACCGGAGAAATTACAAACGGATTCGATGGTGAGGGAATAGCAGTTATGGCGGTTACTAATTTACCCTGTGAATTTTCCACAGATGCATCAAGTCAGTTTAGTGAAGACCTTTATCCTTTTCTTAAGTCAATTATATCGGCTGATTACAAAGGCAGACTGAGAGATTCCAATCTTCCCGATGAAATAAAGCGTGCGGTGATTTTGTGGAAAGGAAAATTTGCTGCTGATTTTGAGTATATGAAAAGTTTTATTGATCGAGAAAATTAAGAGTTTTTTCACGTAAAGGTTTCGCAAAGTTTGCAAAGAATTATTGAGATCGAAAACTCTTACTCTTAATCTTACTCTTGAATAATCACCTTCTCAACCGGCTTTATACCAAGCTCAGCCAATTCCTTTAAAGCAGGTTTACAAATTTCCGGGTAGATTGGAATGATCACACCCTTTTCCTTTACTTTGTTGCTTAGTATTAGATTAACTGCTATTCCCATTGGCAATCCGACTGTTGAGGACATTGCAGTATTAAAACCAGGCTCACCTTTTACGACAAACGAAGATACAATTTTCTCAACTCTGTTTTCAATTTCATATTTAACTTCAGTGTGAAGTATGACCATATCAATGTCGTTTTCATTAAACTTCCACTTCTTCTTTAGAAGATCAAGCAATATTTCTGATGGTGTTGCATCTTTTAATTTAATCTTCTTATCGCTCAATAAACCAAGCCATTCTATTTTATCGATTATCTCACTTCCATTCGGTTCATTTAGAAAAGCTATCAATGCCTGTTTTGTATCAACACCATTATTCTTTTGCAGATAAAAAGATAACCATTCCCTGTATGTCAAATTATGAGAGTCGGGAACGATATACCTGTTGTCTGTTAATCCAATTTGCACAAGAGCATTCCAGGCTTTACAGAATCCGATTTTACGCATCGATCCTCTGAAAACATTTGGAATTTTTGGTATGCTGTAGATTCTCCTGTACTTAATAGAATCACGGTTAGGATACGCTTCAAACTTTCCAAGCTCCGGCACATCAACAATGTGTGTGTCTAGAAACAATCTGTTATAAGGAACTATTCTTAACTTGCCGTTATGTACATATCTTGCGCTTGCCATTCCTGCTATAACAACATTCATCGGGTTCCAGGTTATTTTATATCCCCACGGATTATCATCGCTTTCAGGAGCTATCAATCCCCCTCCGAATGAACGAAGTGAAATAAGATTTCCACCCTTATTTTTCACTTTACTTATCAGCCGCATTGTATCCATATGATCAATACCCGGATCGAGCCCCATTTCATTAAGAAAGATCAATCCGGCATCCTTAACCTGTTTATCATATGAAGCCATTTCGGAAGAAATATATGAGGCAGTAACTAAATGTGCACGATGTTTAATACAATCTTTTATAAGATGTGTGTGATGAGTTTCAGGAAGAAGTGAAACTACGATGTCCGCTTTTGCAATCTGAGCACCACGTTCATCATCATCCATAACATTAAATTTTATTGCTTTAGCTCTCGGGTGATCGCCGGCTTTTTGTTCTGCTGATTCAAGAGATTGATCAGCTACAGTTACAAACCAGCCCGACTCAGCACTTTTACTTAAAAGATATTTTACTAACGAGGAGGATGTGCGTCCCGCACCGATTACGAGAATGTTTTTCATAAATCTTTAAATAATTTTATTGCCGCTTCAAAACTAATGTAATTGATAACAAAGATTCAATTTTGCCAGTCATAATCTGGTGTTTTGATAAATAAATGATTTAATTAAAACATATCTATTCACTATTTTTGTCTGAACTATTTTAACAACCTTAAGGAAAAATAAATGAAAAAGATATCTGCTCTGTTTTTAGTTATAATCTTCTTAGCACTTCAATTTAATTTATCAGCACAGGAAACCATTAACGATCAAAATAGATTAGCAAAAGATATTATTGATAAATATGTTGAAGCAATCGGTGGTAAAGAAGCGATGTCTTCTGTTGAAGACCGCACCACAATTATGCGTGGAAATATAATGGGACAAAATGTTACCATAATGATGAAGCAGAAATGGCCGAATAAATTACGTCAGGAAATAAGAGCCGGTGATATGAACCAGGTTACTGTATTTAATGGTGAAAAGGGTGTAATGACAGCTGCTGGTCAGGTTCTTGAAATTTCCGGCAAAGAACTCGATGCTCTTAAAATTGAATCTAATATGGATATTCTTTTCGATCCTGAATCTTTCGGCATTACGCTGGATTATGAAGGTGAAACTGTTGTTGATGAAACTCCTGCTCATAAAATCAAAATGACTTTGCCTTCCGGCATCAGGTGGTTTCAATTTTATGATAAAGAAACCGGTTTGAAACTGCAGGAAAATAAGGAAATGCAGACACAGATGGGGTTGATTGAAACTTCAACTTACTATTCAGACTATAAAGAAGTTGATGGGAAGCTCTATCCATATAAAGTTAAACAATCAATGGGTCCGCAATCTTTTGAGATGACTGTGAGCAGCATCAGAATTAACACAGGTATGGATGACTCAATTTTTGAAGTGGAAGAAAAACCTGCTCAGCAAGAAAATCCTGAGCTTGAATGAGAAAATACTCTGCAGTTGTTTTTGATTTAGGGATGGTGCTTGTTCCTTTCGATTACAATATAATGGTACAGCGACTTGTAGAAGTTGAGCCGGGTTTGGGTGATCATTTTATTGATAGCTATAAAAGTAATTATCAAACTCACAGAGATTTTGAACGCGGTGACATAAGTGAAAATGATTTCGTAAATATGATGTTAAATGTGCTCGATCATAAAATTGATTCCGGAACATTTAAAAGATTCTATTCAGAGATTTTCACTTTTAATCAAAATGTTATCGATCTTCTGCCGGTAATTAAAAAGAATTACCGGCTATTCCTTCTTTCTAATACAAATGCTATTCATCAGAATTACGGATGGAAAGATTTTTCATTTATACAGCATTTTGAAAAATTGATATTGTCGCACGAAGTCGGTGCAGTAAAACCGGAAGAAAAAATCTATCGTGCTGTTGAAGCTGCCTCCGGACTGCCATCTGAAGAACATATTTTTATAGATGATATTAAGGAATATGCTGAAGCAGCGATTAAATTGGGCTGGGATGGAATTCACTTTATTGGTTATGATGATCTTGTGGTTAATCTCAAATCAAAAGGAATTTTGAACTCTGTTTAGTAACGCAGTGTGTATATAAAGTGAGCAAATTAATTCTTTGAGCGGAAATATCAACTTAGTATTTCTAAATTATTTTATAAAATTTCTGCTCTTTTTAAATTACAATCTGAAATTAATATGATACTACGAACAATTTTCTCGATACTATTGTTAGCTTCTATAAACGCTAATGCACAAAAGGAAGCTGCTGTATTTATTAATGCCAAAGTTTTTCCTGTTAACGCTGAACCAATTGAAAACGGTGCCCTTGTTATACAAAACGGGAAGATCATTTTTGTGGGAAAAGCAGATGAATTAAAAGGCGGTTTTGAAAATATTATTGACGTTTCAGGAAAAGTAATTTTACCGGGACTTGTTGATACTCATTCACATATCGGAGAAGGTGACGGCGGAGACCGTTCCTCTACAACTCATCCGGACGTAAGAATTCTTGATGCGATTGATCCGAATAGTGATACCTTCAAAAAAGCTATTGCCGGAGGCATTACAACAGTAAATGTTATGCCCGGCTCAGGTCATTTAATGAGCGGACAAACCGTTTACCTGAAACTTAGAAAAGATTCAAAGGTAATAGAAGATATGTTATTCTGTGAGGATCCGCTTAATGATATTTGCGGAGGATTAAAAATGGCTAACGGCACTAATTCTTTGCGCGAACCCCCTTTCACCGGAACAAGGGGAAAGTCTGCGGCTGTAATAAGACAGCTTTTTATAAAGGCAGTTGAATATAAAAGTCAAATTGATAGAGCTGCCGGTGATCATGAAAAAATGCCGGCACGTAATATTGAGATGGAAGCTTTACTGGAAGTTCTTGATGGAAGAAGAATCGTTCAGCATCATACACACCGTGCAGATGATATTATTACAGTTATAAGACTTTCAAAAGAATTTGGCTTCAAAGTGGTTTTACATCACGTAAGTGAAGGATGGAAAGTTGCTGAAGAAATTGCAGAAGCTAATGTTCCCTGCTCAATAATAATGATCGATTCTCCCGGTGGTAAACTCGAAGCCGTTAACTTAATTTATAAAACCGGGGCTGTGCTTGAAGAAGCCGGTGTTGATGTGGCTTATCATACCGATGATGGAATTACTGATTCAAGATTCTTCCTGCGGTCTGCTGCTTTTGGAGTAAGAGCGGGGATGAGTTACAATAAATCTATCGAAGCTTTAACTTTAGCCGGCGCAAGAATGCTTGGACTTGAAAACAGGGTCGGCTCACTTGAAACAGGCAAAGACGCTGATTTTATTATTCTATCGGGTGATCCGCTAAGTCTCTATACCAGGGTTGAACAAACCTGGGTTGAGGGCGAAAAAGTATTTGATTTTAATGACCCTGAAAGTCGTAAATACAGCCTCGGTGGTTATGAGGTTTACCGCGGTGATTATCAATACCTGCATAATTGTGGAGGTGAAGAATGAAAATTATTCTAACATTCATTCTTGCTGTTATTGTTTGTTTCAACCCGGCACTCTCACAAATCGCTGTTAAGGGTGAAACCATCTATACTATGAGTGGAGATCCAATTGAAAAAGGTATTGTGCTGATAAACAAAGGAAAGATTGAAAAGGTTGGCAGGCAATCAGATGTACAGATACCGGAAGGTTATAAAATATTAGAGGGAAAAGTTATTACGCCGGGGTTGATTGATGCACGAACTGTTGTAGGGTTATCCGGAATATATAATTACAGACACGATCAGGATCAGCTTGAAAAATCTGATGCGATACAACCTGAACTGAGAGCGGTTGATGCTTATAATAAAGATGAAAAACTTGTTGATTTTCTTCTTAGTCTGGGTATAACTACAATTCATACCGGTCACGGACCCGGAGCTCTTGCAAGCGGACAAACAATGATAGCAAAAACTTACAGCGAGTCTTATAACGATTATGTTGTTGATTCACTTACTATGGTTGCATTTACGCTTGGTAATACTGTCAGATCAAATTATTCAAAACCCGGCACACGTTCAAAGGCTGTTGCAATGCTTAGAAGTGAGTTTCTAAAAGCACAGGAATATCTTAAAAAACAGAATTCGAATGATGAAAAAGAAAGACCGAAAAGAGATTTGAAACTCGAAATTCTGGCTAAGGTACTAAATGGCGATGTCCGCGCACTGTTTACTGTTAACCGCGCAGTTGATATTATGGCGGCATTAAGATTAGCAGATGAGTTTGGATTTAAACCCGTTCTTGATGGCGTGGCGGAAGGTTATCTTTTGCTTGATGAATTGAAGGTAAGAAAACTTGAGATTATACTTCATCCAACAATGGTCAGAACTTATGGTGATACTAAAAATGCATCCCTTGAAACACCAAAAACATTTTATGAAGCCGGAATTCTTTTTTCACTACAGAGCGGCTATGAAAGTTATGTTCCTAAAACACGGGTTGTTCTGTTTGAAGCTGCAATGGCTCACTCTTATGGTCTGCCTCTTGAAGAAGCTTTAGCAAGTATAACTATTAATCCAGCAAAGCTATTGGGTATAGATGAATCTGTCGGATCACTTGAAGAAGGAAAGTTTGCAGATATTGTGGTTTTTGACGGCAATCCTTTTGAATATACCTCTCACGTCTGTAAAGTAATTGTAAAAGGTAAAATTGTTAAAGACGAATGTTTTTAAAAATAACGGTGTGATTAGTGAAAGTTATAAATGATATAAAAGGCAGCAGGTTTGTTCTGAATATTGACGGTGAAGAAGTATATGTGATGTATGCTGAAGATAAAACCACGATTGACCTTTACTCGACTTACACTCCATCGAAATTAAGAGGAAAGGGACTTGCTGCAATTGTTGTTAAAGCCGGATTCGATTATGCAAAAGAAAAAAATCTAAAAGTAATTGCCGGCTGCTGGTATGTAAGAAAATTTGCTGAGATGTATGAGGAGTATGGAGAGATGTTGAAATGAACTACGCTATTTGTTTTTGATTGCTGCAGTAATATGTCATTTCGACTCCGACAAAGTCGGGGGAGAAATCTTTTTCAACACAAAGACTTCTCCCTCCGGTGGAAGTGACACTTAAATTTTTTTAGAAGTAAAATAACTATGCTAACTTAGCATTTAAGCTCATCTCAACTTTTAATGCTCTTGAAACCGGGCAGGCAGCTTTTGTTGCTTCTGCGTGTTTCAGAAAAGTTGCTTCATCAATTCCTTCTACACTGGCTTCAGTATTTATAACAATTTTAGTAATTGTAAATCCGCCTTCAAGCTTTTCAAGATGAACATCATCAGTTGTTTTGATTGAATTAACTTTAAAGCCTTCTTTGGCTAATCCGTTTGCAAGAGCCATTGAATAGCATGCCGCGTGTGCTGCGCCTAACAGTTCTTCCGGATTAGTTTCCGAACCTTGTTCAAATCTCGATTTGAAATTATATGCGATATTGCTTAATGCACCGCTCTCAGAACTTAAAACGCCTTTTCCTTCAACAAGATTACCGTTCCATTCTGCACTGCCTTTTCTTATAGCCATAATTTTCTCCTTTTGTGGTTTTAGTTTTAATTAAAGTGTATTTCAAATATTAAAAAATTAGACTAGTGAACAAAGTCGATTTATACAGACTTGAAAGTTTTAACTTTTCTATAATCTCATTTGAGCTCTTTTTAGTAATTTTACTTGTCAATTTTAAATTGATTACAATATTCTATAAAATCTTAACATTAAAGGTTCAATAATGTTGAAAACTATTCTTATCACTGCTGTTTTATTATTTCAAACCGGTCTGCTTGCTCAATTTCAGTACCCTGAAACAAAAAAAGTTGATGTTGTAGATGACTATCACGGAACAAAGGTAGCAGATCCATACCGGTGGCTTGAAGATGATCACTCCGAAGAAACCAAAGCCTGGGTAACTGAACAGAATAAAGTAACATTCGGTTATTTAGAAAGCATTCCGTTCAGAGATAAGATCAAGGAAAGATTCACACAGATATTTAACTACCCGAAGTACGGTGCACCATTTAAAGCCGGTGACAAATATTATTTCTTCAAGAATGACGGTTTACAGAATCAAAGTGTAATGTATGTAAAGAACGATATTAATGCAGAAGCAAAAGTTTTTTTTGATCCCAACAAACTTTCTGAAGATGGAACCAAAGCGCTAAGCACTTTTTCTTTTTCAGATGATGGTAAATACCTTGCTTACGGTGTTTCAACGGGAGGTTCTGACTGGAATGAGTTTTTTGTGATGAATACTGAAACACAGGAACAATTATCCGATCATCTTAAATGGATAAAGTTTTCAGGCATAGCCTGGAAAGGAAATGGTTTTTACTACAATCGATTCCCCGAACCGACAGGCTCAGAGCTTTCGACAAAGAATGAATACAGTAAAGTTTATTATCATAAAATAGGCGACAAACAGGAAGACGATATTCTCATTTATGAAGATAACAAGAGACCGAACCGCGGCTTCAGCGCTCAAACCACAAATGATGAAAGATTTTTAATTGTTTATATGCGTGAAGGCACAAGCAATAATGGTTTTATGGTAAAAGATCTGTCTTATCCAGACGGAAAATTCATAACCATTACTGATGATCTTAAAAACAATTATGCTGTGCTTGATAATATTGATGATAAGTTATTAGTCCGTACAGATTTTGATGCACCAAACTATAGACTGTTACTTGTTGATCCGAAAAATCCAGCAAGAGAAAACTGGAAAGACATACTGCCTGAAAAGAAAGATGTTCTGCAGGGAGTAAGAATAATAGGCGGAAAACTGATCGCAACTTATATGCAGGATGTAGCTCATCACGTTTATCTTTTTGATTTGAACGGAAAACCGGAAGGTGAAATTGAACTGCCTTCACTTGGCACCGTAGGATTCAGCGGCAAGAGAAATGAGAATATTGCTTTTTATACTTTTACTTCGTTCACTTATCCGGGGACGATTTATAAGTTTGATGTAAACACGAAAAAATCCGAATTGTATCAGCAGATAGAACTGGATTTTGATTTTGATAATTATGAAACAAAACAGGTGTTCTATAAAAGCAAGGACGGAACAAAAATTCCGATGTTCATTGTTCATAAAAAAGGTTTGAAGCTTGATGGAAGCAATCCAACCTACCTTTATGCTTACGGCGGATTTAATTCAAGCCGGCTTCCGACATTCAGCACTACAAGACTTATGCTTCTTGAAAATGACGGCATTTATGCTTTAGCTAACCTGCGCGGAGGAGGTGAATACGGTGAAGCATGGCATAAAGCAGGTATGCTGGATAAAAAACAAAATGTTTACCATGATTTTATAGCCGCAGCGGAGTACCTGATAAAAGAAGGCTATACATCTCCATCAAAGCTGGCAATTGCCGGCGGTTCAAACGGCGGCTTGCTCATCGGTGCCGTGATAAACCAGAGACCGGAATTATTTCAGGTTGCTCTGCCCGCAGTTGGCGTAATGGATATGCTTCGCTATCATAAATTTACAATCGGGTATTACTGGGCTGTTGAGTATGGCTCAAGCGACGATCCCGAACAGTTTAAATACCTCTATGCATATTCTCCGCTGCATAATATAAGAGAAGGATTGAATTATCCTGCTACTCTGGTTACAACTGCTGATCACGATGACAGGGTTGTTCCAGCACATTCATTTAAGTACATAGCAGAATTACAGTCAAAGTATAACGGTGAAAATCCGGTTATGATACGCATAGAAACACAGGCAGGTCATGGTGCAGGCAAGCCGACTTCTAAAATAATTGAAGAAGTTGCAGATGTGTGGTCTTTTGTGTTTTATAATCTGGGTGTTACACCGAAGTATTGATAAGAAAGTGAAAAGTGGAGATCAACTTTGGGTTGGGCTTCACTTATTCGATTTTACCTGAGGAAAAACAAATCAAACAAACTAACGCATTAGTATCATCTTTCTTACCTGTGTATTTCCTCCTATGGTTAGTTTATAAAAATATACTCCGCTTGAAAGTCCGTTACCATTAAAACTGCTTGAATACCTGCCTGCATATTTTTCTTCATTTATAAGTTCTGCTACTTCGTTGCCGAGTAAGTCATACACTTTTAGGTTTACCAATGCATATTCTTTTAGTTCATATTCAATTGTCGTAGTAGGATTGAACGGGTTGGGATAGTTTTGAAAAAGCTTATACTCTGCTACCGGTGTAGTTTGAATATCATCTACTCCAACTGTTAGAAAGGTTGTATCACCATAAAGTACACCATCTATTACACAACCCCGTAAGTAGATATAATTACCTAATTCAAAATCGTGAACGTAGTGCTCTAATAAACCAAATTCCTCTGACCAGAATGTATAGTTCTCATACCCTGAACTGTCAGTTACAAAAATTTCACGAACCTTAGTTGATGTTCCGAAAACAAGATAATAACTGGTGTCAACAACAAAATAATGGATTATCTCGGAACCAGAGATAATTGTTAAGTTTTGCCAATAATCACCGGGTTGTGTATCAACTTTGTAATATTTCACTTTTGGATTAACGTAAAGTCCTGATGAATCAAACCGAATTACATATTCAGAATCAGTTATTCTGTGATAAATAAAACTCTCATTTAAGCTCCCGTGTATTGTGCGGTAAGTACATTTTGTTTTAAAGTAAGATTCCCCTTCAATTACAACCCCACTGTCCACAATCTCTAATCGATAGTATGGTCTCCACCAAAAATCTCTGGTAACCCAAATATTTCCAAGTTCTAATGGATATATGCTCCAGGGATATTCCTGTGAAAAACCAGCCTCGCCGAATATTAAAACAATAGCTATTACGCTTGTTCTAAATAGTTTTTTTGTTGTTTCCATACTTACTAACTTATTTTCATTAATGAATAATTTCTGTATTAATTTAACTACGCGGGCAGTTGAGTAATTTCCAACGATAATACTAAAATAAGTTGCTCGAGCCTTTAACCTTTAGTTAAATATTTGATAATGCAACTTGTTTTAAAAAACAAAAGGGAAGCCTCAACACAAAGCTTCCCTAAAGTAAAACTTTTTTTATTATTAAACATATCCCCCCCCCCTCCGCAAGCATTCAGGGAGAGAAAGCAATAGTTTCAGTCGTAATTTTTTGTCCGCCATAATAAATTACCTTAAGTTCATCTTTAAAATAGAAAATGAAATTTATTATGTCAAGAAAAATCGTTATGTGATTGATAAGCAAATAAAAACAATTGCCGGTTATGAAAGAATTACCAAGGCGGAAGAACTAATAATTCAAATTTTAATTTTAAAGTGGGTATCAACTTTAACCTACCTTCTACTTTTCACTCATAAAAATCATCTACATCAGCATTAGCTATATCAACCATAAGCTGAGATACTTTTTCAACTACATCATTAAAATACTTTTCGCCTTTTTCTTTTGTGGCTTTTGCGGGATTGCCAATACCGGTATCGTCTGTAACCTGCGACCATTTTCTTTCTGTCCATGCCCAGCCTTCACTTATGCCTTTTATTTTTATGTGCTTTGCTTTTCCTTCGCCTGCTTCGGTTAAAGGCAAAACCAATTCCGGGGAAAGATGTAAAAGCAGGCTTGTTTCCATTTCATCTGCGTGGTCACCGGAGTGTTCAAAGTACTTTTCCTTAGGCAGTGCGGTGAACCAGTTGCAGAAGCTTAAAAACATTTTGGGATATTTTAATCCAATCTCTCTCAGCAATGGTTTAAAGTCATTTCCGCCATGTCCGTTTACAATAAGCAGTTTATATATTCCCTGCCGGTTAAGCACTTCAATAAGATCAATCAGTATTGCAAACTGTGTGGTGGGATTAATATTCATATCAAGCTTTATATCTGCCTGTCCGGTATTAACCCCGTAAGGTATCGTTGGCAGAACGATGATCCTGGCTCCTTTGTTAAAAGCGATTTCAGCCGCCGCAATTGAAATTCTTTCAGATTCAATAACATCAGTCGAATAAGGAAGGTGATAATTGTGTGCTTCAGTAGCACCCCACGGAAGGATTGCAAGATCAATCTGTCTTTGTTTTATATCTTTCCAGTTGTTTTCAGCAAGTATATACGGACGCATTGTGTATGCTCTCTAGAAATTGATTGTCAAAAAATAATTAAATATTTGATTAGATGGGGGAATTACAAATAGAATTATCATTTATACAAAAGGCATCTCCCTGGAAGAGGAGGATGATAGGGTGACGAGAAATCTCAATGCCTCTCAAAGATTTCTCATCCCGATAAATCGGGATTCGAAATGACAGAAGAAAGTTGGGCTTACTCAAAAGGTTCTCTCGATACATTTCATTACTCGAGAACCTTTTAGTTAGTTCGGTTTTCGAGTTTTTTCTGTCCCGAATGCTCGGGACAGAAAAAGTATCGAGAAAACATTACGTCTGGTAAAGCCTTATTGGGGTGAGGCTTTTTTATATCTTTTCTTTTATAACCGACTTCTCTTTAGAAGTTATATAATAGAATGCCGGAATTACAACCAGCGTAAGCACGGTTGATACTGCCAGTCCGCCGATAGCAACAACACCAAGCGGAATTCTGAATTCTTTACCCGCATCGCCTATTCCCATTGCAAGCGGAAGCATTCCAAGTATAATTGCTGTGGTTGACATCAATATCGGTTTCAGCTTGGTTGGACAGGCGATCAATAAAGATTCTTTAGGGGTTTTACCTTCTTCTCTGCGTAACTGGTTTGTATAATCAAGCATAAGAATAGCGCTGTTAACCACAATACCAATTAGCATTATTATTGCCATCAGCGAAGTTACACCGAATGATATGTTAGTTATGTATAATGAAATAATAACCCCTATCATTGCAAGTAGTACCGTAAGCATAATAAGCACTGGCTGCCATAAGCTTTCCAGAATTGCTGCCAGAAGCATATATGTCAATAGGAATGCAAGGAAGAATGCGAAAATCATATCTGCAATCATTTCATTCATCATTTTAACATTACCGCCCCATTTTATCTGGTAACCGGCAGGAAGGTCCATCGTTGCAATCCGTTTATCAATTTCACTTGTTACGTTGCCAAGCGGAACACCAGCTCCCGGTGCACCCGTAAATTCAATTGCAGTAAATTTATCTCTGTGAAGAATTTTAGTATATCCTGTTGTGAACTCAACATCGGCAAGCTGCGACAATCGGAACGAGCCCATTGGTGATGCAACGGTGATCTGACCGATCTTTTCCGGAGAGTTAACTGACTCATCATCAAGAGTCACCGTAATATCATACTCATTACCTAACTCTCTGTATTTGGATGATTCAAGTCCTTCAATTGATGCTCTTAAGGTAAAAGCAAGATCCATAATAGTAAGACCCGCTTCAACTAATTTTTCTCTTTTAGGAAATACAGTTATTTCAGGCTTGCCGGCTCTTGAACTGTTATCGAGATTTATAAGTCCGGGCACATCCCGTATCTTATCCATAAATTCATCTTTAAGAACTTCAAGACGATCAAGGTCCTGACCCATTAAAAATAACTGAACCGGAGCGCCGGGACCGCCCATTCCGGATGCGAGATCGACCTGAATTTTTGCATCGGGAACATCCGCAAGATCCTTTACAAAAACGGATATCATTTCCTGCAATCCTATATCTCTATCTTTTTCATCAACAAGCTGAACCATCATACTTGCCATGTTTGCACCAAGGTCTATATCTGTTTTCTTTCCAAGATCGGTAAGCATATGAATAACTTCAGGATGCTTCTTTATTCTGTCTTCAACCAGCCTGATAAGTTTTGCAGTTTCATCTAAATTATATCCCTGCGGCATTTCAACAGTAACTCTTATTTTACCGTCATCAAGGGCCGGAAGGAATTCAAAACCAAGCTTTGGACCAAAAACAAACATCGTGATGAAGAACAGTACAAAAGAGCCGAGCACAACAATCAGACTCCGTGTTTTATTTGTCAGTATGCTGCTTAAAAGACTTCTATAGAAACGGATATTGTTCTCTTCAAACTTGTTCATAAATCTGCTGAACCACGTCGGCTTTACGGTTTTTGGCAAAATCAATGACGCAAGCATTGGTGTTAACGTAAAGGACATAATGAGAGAAAAGATTGTAGCAAACACAGCCGCAAGTGCAAGCTCTTTTAACCACTGACCAACGAGTGATGACATATTTGCAATAGGCAGGAACACAACAATGTTTGTTAATGTTGATGCAAGAACCGCAACCATTACTTCAGAGGTACCGAAAAATGAAGCCTCCCTATTTCCTTTTCCCAGACCTTTATAACGGAAAATATTTTCAATTACCACAATTGAGTTTGCAACAAGAACCCCAACAGAAACAGATAGGCCCATAAGCGACATCATATTAAGCGACATATCAAACAACTGGAAAAGCATAAATGTTGATATGATTGATGTTGGCATTGACATTGCGACAATAATTGTTGACCTGATATCGTGAAGAAACAGGAAGAGAACCAGTCCAGTTAAAATGACACCAAGAATGATATTGCTCATTGTATCATCAACACTGCTCTGAACAAAAACAGATTCATCATTAACTACGGCAATATCCGTCCCGGCAGGAAGAATGGTTTTTATTTCCGGTATGGATGCATGAATAGCTTTGGCAACATTAACAACGTTTCCATCGGCACTTTTTATAATACCAAGTTTTACAACGTTTTCATTTCTGAATTCTTCTTTAAGATTGTAATAAATTGTTCTTTGCCTGATGTCTTTGCCAGAATCAAGAACATCAGCTATTTGTCGTAATTTTTTCGGACCATACGTAGTAGGAATTTCAATCTCACTTATCATATCGGGATCAGAAAACTCGCCCTGAAGTCTTACTGTATATTCCTGATCATTAATTTGAAAGTAGCCGCCCGGAATATCCATATTATGAGCAGCCAGGATCTGTGTTAGCTGCGGCAGTGAAATTGTGTTTTCAAAAACTGTTCTGTTATCAAGCACAATTCTTATTTCGCGTTCCTGACCACCTGTAAGGTTAACATTTGCAACACCTTCAATTTGTGAAAATCTGTCCCGCAAAGTTTTATCGGCAATTTCATAAAGCTGTCTTGGATCAAGGTTACCGCTAAGCACCACATCAACAACCGGAAAAGCCTTTAAATCCACTTTCTGAACAATTGGTTTCTGAGCATCGGCAGGAAGATCATTCAATATCGCATCCACTTTATCCTTTACTTCCTGATTTGCAACATCAACATTTTTTCCAAGCTGGAATTCTATAATAACAATTGAAACCCCATCAAGGGAATATGATTCCACTCTTTCAATTTTTGTAATTGATGAAACAGCATCCTCAAGCCGTTTGCTAATAAGTGTTTCAACTTCTTTGGGTCCTGCGCCGGGATATACTGTAGAAATTGTTACAAATGGAATTTCAACATCGGGTGCAAGGTTCAGGTTAAGACTAAAAAAAGCAATTGCACCAAATATTAAAAAAACAAGAAGTCCCATGCTTGTCATCACGGGACGATTAATAGATAATTTGGCAAGAAACATTTTGTTTTCCTTATTGAATCACATTTACTTTAACGCCGTCAGTTAACTGAGCGACTCCGCGTGTAATTAGTTTATCTCCAACATTCAATCCTTTAGAAACCTCATAGTAAATACCGCTGTCATTTCCGTTAGAAATATATCTCATCTCAGCAACGCCATTGTTTTCAACAAAAACATACTGTCCGTTTTCATCATTCATAACAAGATTTCTTGATACTATTACTGCCTGCGGGTTTTCATAAACAAGTGTTTTTACTTCAACAGTAACTCCGCTCTTCAATTCATTTCTGGAGTTATCGAATTCAACTTCTGCATAGAAAGCCTGTTTGTAAGGATCGACAGACATTGAAACTTCAACAATTTTTCCCCGGTATTCTTTCCCGCCGAAATTAATACTTGCAGTCATACCTCTTTTTATTTCGCCGATTTCCCTTTCAGTAATCCATATCTTTGCCCGCATTTTATTAAGCTGTGCAACTGTGAAAAGGGATGCTTCGCTCTTGACGTTATCACCCTCTTTCACCTTAACATCAACAACAGTACCGTTGAAAGGAGCTTCAATAAAAATTAATTTTCTCGCTGCTTCGTAATTTCTTTTGTTAACGATATACTGTGCTTCAACACCATCAAAATTAGCCTGTGAAGTTTCTCCGGCCGCAAGAAGTGTTTTCATCCGTTGATATGTTTTCTCAGAATTATCGTAAGCTGCTTTTGCCTGATCATACATAGCGCCGGGTTGATCCTGCGGAAACTCCATAACTATCTGGTCTTCTTTTACGTAATCCCCTACTCTGAAATTTATTCGCGCAATTTTACCACCAAGCGGGGCTCCCTTAGTTGCTTCTTTAATGCCTGCAAGTTTTGAAAAGTAACTTTGGTATTTCTGAAAGGGCTGATAATTAACAGTTTCAATCTGAACGGGAATTCCCTCTTCCTCCTGAATCTGTTCCATACTCTTAGCCGCCTCCTTATCATCGCCGCAAGCAGTAAACAGCATAAGCGATATTAAAGCCGGAATAAAAAGCAATTTTATAATACTGTTTGTTGACATCATTTTATTCATACTCCTGATGATGAGTTTATTTTTAATTTTCTGGTAAATATGGATCGATATATTCTGAATTGATTCGACCCAATATTTGTTCAAGCTCATATTTTGTAATTATGTAACTGTGGATTGATTGAATCCTGTTAATGCGTGCCTGCTTCAAAGCAACATCGGCATTCTGCACTTCAAGCTGACTACCGGTACCTTCTTTATATCTTATGGTTGCAATATCATATGCACGGGAAGCAAGATTTACATTTCGTTCCTGTGCTTCAACAAGACTCTGCACGCGTTTCAGTTCAAGCATTTTGGCTTTAACCTGGTTTGTTATATAATCCCTTAGTTGCTCTAACTGCTGTTCAGTCTGCTTGTAGGTTATTGTTGCCTGCTGAACGCGATTTCTTGTCTGATGCCCTTTCCACAGGTTCATTGAAAAACTTATACCAACGGTTGCGGAATTGTAATTCTGAAAATCCCACTTATCCGATGAGCCAGCATAAGTGTAATTACCGAATGCAGCAAGAGTTGGCCAGTATTCAGAAAGATCAAGGGCAATGAATTCTTCATCTACATTCATCTTAAGTTTTAAACTTTGCAATCCGTGGTTATTCGTTAATGCAAAATCAATCATATCAGCTTCATCGGATAATTCTTCCGGACGATAAACGAATTCCCCGGTTACATCAATATCAAGTGACTGATCTATTCCAAGCACAAGTTTAAGATCGTTTAATGTTGTTGCAAGCATATTTTCCATCTGCATTAAGGTAGGCCGGATATTTTCAACCTGCACCTCTGCCTGCATTCTGTCAAAATCGGAAACCAGTCCCTGATCAAAAAGTGCGTTTACATTACTCAGGTTTTCCTGTGCATTTTCAAAGCTTGCCCTGGTTATCCCAAGCATTTCTTTCATTAGCAGAGAACCGTAAAAAGCTCTTTCAACATTAAGTTTTGTTTTACCAATTGTGTTTCGTAATTCTGCAACCGACAAATCATAATAAATCTGTGAAGCGCCTATACCTCTGAATACAGTCGAGCTGAAAAGGATTTGAGTTAAGGTTAGAGATGCTTCATAGTTGTTCGTTTGTGCAAATGACTGAAGCTGTGTCTGCATTGGTTTGAATTTATTGTCATCTCTTGGCAGAACACCCTCATCAAACAATATGCTGTAAGTTGCGTTAGTGAGCAGTGCTTCAAAATCCGGAAACGGCATTTTCGGTTTTTTCAGGAAGTGTGCAAAGTTTGCAGACAGATCCAGACTTGGAAGTGCATATCCGAATGCTTCTCTGACCGCGGCGCGTGATCTTTCTGTATTCATCAAAGAGATTTTAATATCGGTGTTGTTTTCAAGTGCAAGATGAATTGCATCATCCAAAGTAAGTACGCGAGATTGTGCGCTTGCACGGAAAGCAAAGCCGAATACTATTATGGAAAGAGATAATAAAAAATATTTTTTCATTAATGGCTCACAATTGATTTTGTGTTTGTTCTGATAATATAAAACTCATTATTTATAATTATTGAAAGAGCATTATTCGCTAAAAAAGTGTCCGGGTCTCACGGATTTTTATCTAACAACAAGTTTTTATAAAAAATAATTCTATAAAGTTTAAAATTACCTAATAAATTATTAACTCATTATGTAATTATGGGCTTGTTGCTCAGGAAATTCAAAGAAATACCAAAAACAACATTCAATAATATAAATATGCCGGAATTGCACTTTTGACTGGTATCACAGCATCGTAGAAATGAAATTAGCTTGATGCGGATTCTGAGATTTATTATGTTAAACACAAATAATTCGATATCAAATAAACTCTAGACTATATGGGAACCAAATACAAAGGAACTAAAAAGGAAATTAAGATTCTGGATGCATACATAAAATTCACGCGTGCATCTGTTTCTCTTGATACACAATTAAACCGTAGCTTAACGGAACAGAAACTGACGCACAGTCAGTTTGGCGTATTGGAAGTTCTATACCACGTGGGTCCTTTAAATCAAAAGGACATTGCGGAAAAACTGCTCTCAAGCAACAGCAACCTGGTAACTGTAATTGATAATCTTGAAAAACTTGAATTGGTAACGCGAGAACGTTATCAGCAGGACAGACGAAATTTTATAATTCATCTAACCGATAAAGGTAAAAAACTGATCTCAGAGTTATTTCCAAAGCATCTTAAGATTATTACTGAAAGATTCAGTGTATTAACTGATAAAGAAATTGAAACACTTGGAAAGCTATGTAAAAAGATTGGACTTAATGTGGAAAAATAAAAAGGCGACTCTTCCTAATCGCCTTGAATAGTATTTTGTCATTTCGAACGAAGAGAGAAATCTCTTGAACGAACAAGATCTCTCCTCATTCCA
>JAGXRK010000028.1 GCA_018335755.1 Ignavibacterium sp.
GGGGGGGGGGGGGCAAGACTTATAACTTCATCATTAAAATGAATTAAAAAGACAAGTAATATTTTATTATGTGCTACCATTTTCTTTATTAAAGTTACTTAAAGATAGCTCTTAACTAAATTACTGTCAACACAAATCAAGAAAGAAACATATTATTCCCTAGATCTAAGGACAATAATCCCAGTATGCCTTTTAATCTTCTTCAAATATTCGTGTAAAGGTTCCGGAGTTATTTGTACTTTCGTATCCACCTGGGGAGCGTGCATAAAATGTGTTTTACCGTCTTTCATTTTAACTGCAAAGCCAACGTGGTTAATATCCAATCCTTTTACAGAGGAAGTGATTGCTATTAAATCACCTGTTTCAATTTTGTTTTCAATAGCTTTTACTTTTGTTTTAGGAATGTAATAGTAGGATCTTTTATTTATTTCCTTTTCCTGTTTCCGGATAATAGTAATGAAGTCGGGATTTTCTTTAAGATGTTTATAGCTTTCCGGATGTGTGGACATATAGTCCACATTAAACTTAATTTCTTCCCCGCCAAGTTCTTTGGTTACATCCTTAACTATTCCTTTTTTATTGTTATTATAAATCCAATCAGAAAAGTAATGAAGACGTGAGGGATATTCATGTATTATACCATCGCGATATCTGATAAAAGTTAGTTCCTTTTTGTAATCTTCAAAGGTTGTACTGCCGGATTTTATACACCTTGCAAAGGCAAGTGAAGTTTCTAGAAAAGTTGTACAGTCAAGTCCCGTTAAATTTATTACGAGCTGTTCAGTGCCATCCTGTTCAAGAGTGTGAGCCACGTATTCTATGCCGATAAAACTTTTACCAATCTCAACTATTATGTCATTAAGAGGTTTTTCGGATAAGTTCTTATCAACAGCCAGTTTAAATTTTGAGTTACATATCTCAACATCTTTTTCTGAAAATACTTGAGCATTAAGTCCCGATACAAACAGAATAACAAAAAAAGAAACTTTTAAGTATTTGAGGGAAGATTTCTCCCCCGACAAATCGTGGTCGAAATGACATAGCTTGAAATATTTTTTTAATATTAACATTTGATTTTTAACCTTAAATAATATCTTCATCAATTGCTTCAACAGCAGAGTAATCGGCAATTTGTCTTGCGTGAGCAAGGTTTTCAAATCTTGCATAGTCTTTTAAGAAAGCTAAGCGCACATCACCGGTTGGCCCATTACGCTGTTTACCAACTATTATTTCTGCAACTCCCTCTGTTGCGCCCTCATCCGGAAATTGTTTTATCCCGTACATCTCCGGACGATTAAGAAATATAACCACATCGGCATCCTGTTCAATTGATCCGGATTCACGAAGATCTGATAACTGCGGGCGTTTATCAGTACGGGTTTCAACAGCACGGTTTAACTGAGCGAGTGCAATTACAGGAATGTTTAATTCCTTAGCAAGTGCTTTTAACGATCTTGATATATGTGATATTTCTCTTTCACGACTTTCTGCTTTTGCCGGACCCTGCATTAACTGGAGATAATCTATGATTATCATACCAACTTGCTTTTCGGCTTTAAGTCTTCTTGCTTTAGCACGAATTTCCAGAACTGTTTGGGCTGGAGAATCATCAACAAAAATCGGAGCATTTATCAGTTTGTGAGCATTCTTACTGAGCTTAACTCCCTCTTCGTGCGGAAGTTTTCCGGTTCTTACAAGGTGAGCATTAAGTCTTCCCTCAGCACAAAGCAAACGGATGATCAATTGCATTGTGGACATTTCAAGACTAAATATTCCAACAGGTACATTATGATCTACAGCCGCATTACGTGCCAGTGTTAAGGCGAAGGCAGTTTTTCCCATAGATGGCCTGGCTGCAACTATTATCAAATCAGATTTTTGAAATCCACCGAGTATTTCATCAAGTTCATAAAATCCTGTTGGAACGGAAAATTTTCTATGTGTTTGTGAATGTATGGCTTCAATATACTCAAGAGCATCTCTTACAGCGCGATCCATTCCCTGGAATGATTTCTGAAGGTGTGCTTCTGTAATTTCAAATATTTTTCTTTCTGCATCATCAAGAATATCAAAAGCATCGCTAGAACCATCGTAAGCGGCACGTGCAATTTCGTGCGAGCTGGTTATCAGTCCGCGTAATATTTGTTTTTCCAGAATTATTCTTGCGTGAAATTCAACATTAGCAGCAGAAGAGATGTTTTGTGATAGTTGACTAAGATAAACCGCTCCGCCTATTTCATCAATCTGATTTCTTTTTTTAAGTTCTTCATAAACGGTAACAGTATCAATAGCCTCGCCTGATTCAAATAGTGAAAGCATTGATTCAAATACCAACTGGTGCGCTTTCATATAGAATGCTTCCGGTTTAAGAAGCTCAATTGCCTTAGGTACGGCTTCTTTTTCTATGAGCATTGCACCCAATACAGCAGCTTCAATTTCTGGGGCGGATGGCGGTTTAACATCTGCCGGTATGATGTTGTTGACCTTGTTCTCTGTTGTTTTTCTTGTTTTAGCCATAACAGTTTTTTAGACAAAATACCCCGATCGAGTCGGGGTGTAAAAGTAGCTCAGATTTTTTAATTTTTCAATAATAAATTGCTAATCTTTTTATTTATTATCAAATAGATTCTATTTATTCTACTGAAAAACTGCTTTCATATCTCATCATATAATTTTCTGAACTTCTGCACATCTTCCCAACAGTCGCGTTTCCAGTTAGGATTTCTTAATAATGCTGCAGGATGAAATGTAACCATAACACTAATTCCCTGGTATTCAAAAACTTTACCGCGCAAATTTCCTAAAGATTCTTTCCTCTTAAGCAAGCCTTTTGCTGCTGTTAGTCCAAGGCATAAAATTAACTTTGGTTTGATTAGCTCAATCTGTTTTTTAAGATATGGAATACAAGTTTCCATTTCTTCAGGAAGTGGTGTACGGTTTGCGGGCGGGCGGCATTTAACTATGTTGGCAATATAAACTTCATCCCGCTCGAACTTAATAGCTTTTAAAATATCAGTCAGAAGCTTTCCGGCTCTTCCTACAAAAGGCAAACCCTGGGCATCTTCATCAGCACCGGGACCTTCACCTATAACCATTACATCAGCATTCGGACTGCCGCTGCCAAACACAAACTTATTCCTGTTTTTATGAAGGACGCATTTCGTGCAATCACAAATTGCCCTGTTCAATTCTTCAAGCGATTTGGCTGATTGCCAGGACTCCCCTGAATCCTGAAATAAATGTTCCTTTTCTATAGCTGGTTCTTTAACAACTATTTTTTCTGCATCAGATTTTTTTTCGGAATATATTAGTTGAGGAGTTTTAGCAAGACTTTCCTTCGGCTCAAAAAGATCATCACCAAAAATTTCCTGCTGATCTTTTAATGCGCGTACTATTTTATCTTTCGGGATTTTGGTCATTGCCTTTTCTGCTATATTATAAAAAAAGAAAAGCGGAAGCAATAAAAGTCATCACTTCCGCACCAAATAAAATAGGTATTTTTCAGCTATTGTTTGTATTCAAACTCAGTCTTACCTTCAAGCAATTCATTTAAAGCCTGGAGATGAGGTTTGTCTCTTTTTTCCAGATCAAGTGCTATTTTAAGCTGAGCCGGATTTGTAATATCTTCTGTTTCTTCGTCAGCAGTAGTTTCCGGGATTGTATTTAACAAAGCATTGAATTCAATTTTGTTCTCATCATTTACCTGACGCGCTCTTCTTGAAGAAACAATAATTGCTTCATAAACATTTGAAGCTCTTTTATCAATTTCCCTCAAATCAACTGGTGTTATATGCACGATTTTTACTCCTTAATTATTTTACTTATTAAACTTAAAACTTCAGTTGTGGCTTTTTCAAGTATTTTATTCTCCACAACATAATCAAATTTTTCTTTCAATTCTAATTCCATTTTTGCACGATCAATACGTTTCTGAAAATCTTCCGGACTTTCAGTGTTCCTGTTTCTTAATCTCTTTACAAGTTCATCCAGTGAAGGCGGATCTATAAAAATCAAATGGGATTCGGGATAAATCTTTTTGAGTGATAATGCGCCTTTTACATCAACTTCAAGAACTACAGAATTTCCCTTTTCAATATGATCAGTTATAAAACTTTTGAAAGTGCCGTAATAATAATCGTAAAATCTTTCCCATTCT
Source organism: Ignavibacterium sp. (assembly GCA_018335755.1). Taxonomy (GTDB): domain Bacteria; phylum Bacteroidota; class Ignavibacteria; order Ignavibacteriales; family Ignavibacteriaceae; genus JAGXRK01. Next base: position 4,157 of record JAGXRK010000028.1, read on the forward strand.
ACAAAGTCGTTGTTTTCTATATGTTTTTTAAATTCTTCTTCTGAAATAAAATAGTACTCAACACTGTGTTTTTCATTTTTACGTTGCGGTCTGGTAGTAGCCGAAACAGAAAAAACAAGTTCAGGAAACTCTTTTAATATTCTTTTAACAATTGTTGTTTTGCCGCCGCCGCTTGGAGAAGATACGGCAATAATTTTTCCTTTTTTGCCCAATGCTATTCGATATTTTGTATCTGTTCACGCATACGTTCAATTTCCTCTTTTATATGCACACTACTATGCGTGATTGAAGTTGATAATGTTTTGGATGATATTGTATTTGCCTCCCGGTTCATTTCCTGGCATAAGAAATTTAATTTTCTACCAGGATCATCTTCTTTGTTCAAACTGTTTAGAACCATTTTAATATGACTTCTTAACCTTACGCATTCTTCAGTAATATCAGATCGTTCAGCCAGAATTGCAAGCTCAAGTTCAAGTCTATCATTAAAATTTGAAGAGTCTTCTATCAGAGACCTTACTTTTTCTTTGTATTTAACAAAGTTCTCATCAACACTGTCGCCGGTTTCTTTTTCAATAAGATCAAGTTTCTTTTCAATACTCTTCAGTCGTTTTTTCAGATCCTTAGAAAGTTCAGTTCCCTCTTTACTTTTCATTTCAAGCAGATTTTCAAGAGCAGTTAATAAAGTTTTTTTTACTGCATCAAATTCTTCATCGGATAAGTCAACAGCACCGGTAAGAAATAAATCTCTGCTCATAAGCAGATGTTCCAGCTTAATTTTATCAGAAAGTCTGGCAGATTTTTTTACCTGCTTGATAAGAGCAAGATAATTTTTCAGTTTAACTTCATCGAAGAGTACTGCATCATCATTAACGCCGTTTCTTTTCATCTGAATGTTAACACTCAGCTTTCCCCTTTTTATTTTAGTTTTGATCAGATCACGCAGTTCATATTCTCTGCTAATCAAAGAAGATGGGAGTTTCAGGTACACTTCAAGGTAGCGGCTGTTAACGGATTTTACATCAGCATCAATAAACCAGCTGCCAAAATCGGTACTGCCCTTGCCGTAGCCTGTCATACTAAAAATCATATGGTATCCTTTAAAAAGAAACGCAAAAATAACTAATTATAGCCTCGGAACAAAGAAAAAGAAGGGATCAGAAGGCTTCGCCTATTCCGAAGTGAATTTCAAGATTCTTGAAGAATTTTTTACCAAAAATCATCTTTTGATCTTCCGGATCGTAGAATTTTGAACCAAAATCAAACCTGAAGGGAGCAATGGGAGTATAGATACGAATTCCTAAACCCGTAGTTACAGCAAACTGCTGGAAAGATAAATTTTTGTAAGTATTCCAGGTGTTGCCAAAATCTGCAAAAAAAGCAAATCCAAAACTATCAATAATTTTTTGCCTTAGTTCCAAAGAGCCTTCAAGGAGAAAATTACCGCCTCGAGGCTGATTCTGAAGATTTAATCCAAAGTAACTAACATCATCTTCCGGGACAAGTTCTCTTGATCGCCACCCTCTTACTGAGTTACTACCACCAGCAAAGAAAGTTTTATTGGGTGGAATTAATTCATCGCTACCGGAAATTGTTTGAATATACCCTGCTTTAAACTTAACTGCCAAAACTGAAAATTTATCACGGGTAAGACTTAAGTATTTAGCAATTGATGTTTGAACTCTATAAAAGTAAGCTGTCTCTGCCGATTTAATTTCATTAGTTCCAAATATAGCCTGTATTTCCTGACCACTAAGCGTGAGAGTAGTTCTGGACTGATTAATTTCAGGATTTAGCAACAAACTATAACCTTCGGTTGGAAAAAACAGATCATCTGTTTTTGTCGATCCCAATTCAACACCCAAACTTGGTGTTACACTTTCAATATCAACATTTAATCGGTCAGAATTTTCCTGAGTATCTTTAATTGTGTAATCAATAAAGTCAACGCTGATCAATGGTCTTAAAAAAGTTATAAAAGTGTATGGAGGCATTTCGAAATCAAATTTTTGGCTGCCTCCAAATTCAATTCCTGAAAGTGCTGAAATAGTTAAACCTCTATAATAAGCTTCAGTGGTTGTAAGTATAGGTCTGCCAAATAAAAATGGCTGCTCAAGTTTTAGGAGAACTTCTATATCACCCTGATATGATTCATCTCTATCTTCCTGAGATCTGAAAATATTGCTGAAATTAAAATTTGGTAAATCTATAACTCTTGTAGATAATGATAAGGTTAATCTGCGGGCATCTCCTAAAAAATTTTTTCTTATGAAGTCAATTCCTATACCTGAATTAAAAGAATTATTTTGATTATCTGCTTTAACTTCCGGTGAAATTTCATTCATAGTTCCAACTCTCGCATCTAGCTGAACCGGAACCAGGTTGTTAGCAGCTTCAGAAATAACTGGATTAATATCCAATGCTGTAAAAAGACCTGTTCTGAAAAGACGAAACTGACTTCGATCGATTTGGAACTGACTATAAAACTGTCTGCTTCTAATACCTGAAAGTTCTTCAATTAAACCATAGGATACATCTTCAGAACCGACACCAGACTTATCTATTCTAAGTTCGCTTATTGAATACCTGTTACCCAATGTAAAAAAGATTTGTATATTCGTTCTATCAAACGTTGTATCCATTAAAACAACTGTACTGTCGTAATCGCCAAACAGATATCCATTATCAGCCAGGTATCTTATCATAGCATTAATATTAGTTTGAACTTCCTCCTGAGAATAGCGATTAGTTGAATCAAGAGTAATGGATTTTGAAATCATATCATAAAAAATAAATGAGGGCATTTCTTCAAACCCAAGCAAATCCACTTTGCCATAGTTGGCGGATCTGCCTTCATTTATAAAGAAAGTAAGTGTAATTGTTCGTGCTGAAGAATCAACCTTGATCTTATGATCAGACTTAATATGAAAAAATCCGTTTGCATTATAGAAAGACTCTATTGCAAGCTTATCAACTCTAACTTTTGATGAATCAAAATATTCCCGTTCCTTTCCAAAACTTGTAAAGGAATCCAGAAACTTCCAGAACCACCAGGGAGTTTCTTTGCTTGCAATTATGGACTTAAGCTGACTTTCCGGGAAAGAGTTATTTCCTTCAAAATTAATTGTTGTAAGTTCAAAGTCACGATAAGACTGGGAGTACAGAGTTCCGGGTAAAATCAGAACCAGTAAGAAGGTAAGCAATATATTCTGTCTGATGGTTTTAAGAATCATATGATATTAAAATTAGGCACTTTTTTTCAACTGACTGAATGAAGAAGTTAGATTACTTTGATTTTAGAGCAACGGATTATTCCAGTGAAACATCCTGATCAGTTAACTTTAAGCCCGGATAATCTTTTCTGAAAATCTGTATAAAAAAGTTTTTTATATCTTTATTAGTGGTATTGGCAGAGATGAACAATGATATTGGTTTTCTTGCCTCATTAATCAGATGTGCATAATAAATTTCCTTATTACCGAAATCAACTATATATGAATAAATCTCACCACCGCCTGAACCAATAAAATATGCCTGAGAATTATAATAGAGTAATTCATATACGAATGAAGGAAATTTAATCTTGTCAAGAAAACTTTCTCTATGTGAGCCGGGTAAAATGCGAGATTGATAAATTGTTTCAAGCCTGCCTTTCTGAAGTTCAAGAAGCACGAACTTAATTCCCCAATCGATATTTTCATCTGTTTCTATTACTGCGGCAATTTTTTTTCCAGGAGTATCATCAAAGAAACCCCCGAAAGCCGATACAACATCATTTCCTATAACTTTTTTACTTAATTCCATTAACTGCAGTTTATTTTCGAAATCGATTCTTGGTAAATCATCATCTCCTTTATCGCCGCAACTAGAAACTAATACCACTATACTAACGAGCAATGAATACTTGAATATTTTATTTGATAACAACTGTAGTTCCTTTTCCAATTACTGTTAATAACTCATCAATGTTTTCATTACTGACTGCAATAGAACCATTGGTCCAATTATACACAAACGGAAGATTTTTAAATATATAATTAAGTCTGCCTATACCGTGAATACCCACCATATTACCCAGAACAGATTCAGTTTGAATACAATCATTGTAATAGAAATCGAATTTAATATCGTTGAATTGCCGTTGTGTGATGTTGCCCCTTCTCAAAGCTTCCGCTCCATCATCAAGATTAGGATAATTTAATCTTAAATATTTATAATAATAGTGTGAAGAATCGATACTGCATATTTTATAAGAGCCAACAGGCGTTGCACCATCATTCTGCATCTTTTTTTTATCTCGCAGATTTCTGCCAAAACTGGCTCTGTAAGACTTAATTAAAACTGTATCTTCATAAACGTGAAGCATATAGTTTTTTCTGTCAATAAGAATATTTACATCTTCCAGTTTTGTGAAACCTTTTTTCAGCATTGCTTCAGAAAGCGGAACATCTCTCAGGTTAAGAACAATTCCATAAACAACTGTTCCAGCCAGAAACAGAATAATTCCACTTATAGAAAAAATTATGTTTCTTGCAACAGTTTTGTTAAAGAATGGTTTAACTGCTGTTAATATTTTTTTTATCTGTTCTAATTTCATCAGGAAATAATTTTATCATGTTAAAATTAAATAAAAATGAAGTAAATAATTAGACTTTCAATTCGGCAAGACATAAAAAAACCCAACCTTTTCAGATTGGGTCAAATTCTAATCTAAAAACATCACACTTCCATAATCTCCATCTCTTTATGCTTAACAATCTCATCAATCATTTTGATATGCTCATCTGTTACTTTTTGTACTTCTAATTCAAAGGTTTTCAATTGATCTTCTGAAATTTTCTTGTCCTTTTCTTCCTTTTTCAAGTGGTCATTTGCATCGCGACGGACATTTCTAATTGCGATTTTAGATTCTTCGCCAAATTTTTTAATAAGTTTCACAAAATCTTTTCTTCTTTCTTCAGTTAAGGGAGGAACAGGTATTCTTAAATTTGTTCCGTCACTTACAGGGTTAAAGCCGATATTAGCTTCCAAAATAGCTTTATCAATCACTTGTACCATATGTTTATCCCAAGGGGTAATTGACAAAGTATGTGCATCTAGGACAGACACATTTCCAACCTGGCTAACCGGGGTCATTGTCCCGTAATAGTCTACCCTTATACCATCGAGCAATTGAGTGGTTGCTTTGCCGGTTCTAACTTTTGAAAGTTCATTTCTAAGAGCTTCGAGAGTTTTATCCATCCTCTGTTTAGCATCTTTAATAATTGGGTTCATATTTCCCTCGTACATTGTTATTAAAATCTTTTTCTAAGAAATATAAGTTCCTATTTGTTCGCCTTTAACAAGTTTTAATAAGTTGCCCGGAATATCCATATTGAATACCATCATAGGTAAATTATTTTCCTGACAAAGACTTACTGCAGTAAGATCCATTATCCTCAGGTTTTTCTTTAGAATATCTATGTAGGAAATATTCTCAAATTTTAATGCATCAGGATTTTTTTCCGGATCAGAATCATATACTCCATCTACCCGTGTTCCCTTTACTATAACATCAGCACCTATTTCAACGGCTCTTAAAGAAGCAGCAGTATCTGTGCTAAAGTAAGGATGACCGGTGCCACCTCCGAAAATAATAACTCTTCCTTTTTCAAGATGGCGAATTGCTCTGCGTCTGATATATGGTTCGGCAATTTCCTCCATCTTTAATGAGCTCATTAATCTTGTAGCTATTCCTTTTTTTTCAATAGCATTTTGAAGTGCAAGAGAATTTATAATGGTTGCAAGCATACCCATTTGATCACCGGTAACACGATGAATGCCCTGCGATGCAGCACTTAATCCCCTATAAATATTACCGCCGCCAATTACTATTCCAAGTTCAACACCTGCATCATAAACCTTTTTCACTTCATCAGAAAAAAAATCAAGCACATCGGAAGAAATTCCAAACCCCTGATTACCCATAAGGGATTCGCCGCTTAATTTAAGAAGTACTCTTTTATATTTTAAATTTGCCATAAGTTACGATTTTTTGTAAAAGCCTGATAAAAATTATTTTGTTTACTTTTTAAATATAAAAAAAAAGGTCTTAATTAAATTAAGACCTTTTCATAATTAGAATTCTAATTATTTTTTTTCATCTCCAAGATGAAAACGCTTAAAGAGAGCAATTTTGGTTTGTGAGTTATTCTTTTTATTGAATTCATTAAGCAGATCGCTTACCGTCTTTGTATTATCTTTAATAAAAGCCTGCTCGGCCAGACAACTTTCCTGATAGAATTTATTAAGTCTTCCGGTTGCGATCTTTTCAAGTATCTGTTCCGGTTTACCTTCTTTGCGGGCAAGTTCTTTGTAGATTTCCATTTCCTTTTCAACAATGTCTTTAGGAACTTCTTCGCGGTAAACACAAAGAGGGCGCATAGCTGCAACCTGCATTGCTATATCTTTACCAATCTGTAAGAGTTCATCTCTACCGTCAGATGCATTATCAAATTTTACAATCACACCAAGTTTTGAACCCATATGAATATAATCAACAAGCAAGCCATTTTCGGCAGATTCAGTTGCGATTCTTGATATTTCAACTTTTTCACCAACTTTACCCATAACCTGATCAATTTTAGCTTTGATATCAGAATCATTAGCAAGTTCGCTGACATCATTAAGTTTTTTACTGTAAACAGTTTCTAAAACGGCATTGGTAAGTGACACAAAGTCTTCACTTTTAGCAACAAAATCAGTTTCGCAATTTACCTCAACAATTGCAGCAAATTTACTATCTTCAGACACTTTTGTTGCAACCATACCTTCATTAGCAGATTTTTCAGCTCTCTTTGCAGCAACTGAGGCACCTTTCTTTCTTAAAATATCAATGGCTTTTTCAAAATCACCATCAGCTTCTGTAAGGGCTTTTTTGCAGTCCATCATACCTGCTCCGGTTTTCTGCCTTAATTCGTTTACTTGAGCAGCAGTAATAGCCATAACTTAATTTCCTTTCAAAATTTATTATTCAGAAGATTTCTCTTCGCCTTCATTTTTCTTACTATCGACAGAATCTTTTTGCTCAGCTTTAGACTCTTCAGCTTTTTTTGCTTTTTCAGCCTCAGCTTTTCGTTTTTCTTCAGCCTTCTTTTCAGCTAATTCCTTTCTTAGCTTTTCTTTTGCAGCAGCTTCTTCTGCTTTTTCTGCTTCACGCTCTTTTCTGAGTCTTTCCTTTTCGGCAGCTTCTTCAGCTTTTATTTCTTTTAATTTTGCTTCACCTTCAAGTATAGAATCTGCCATAAATCCGGTAATTATCTCAATAGTTTTAACTGCATCATCATTTGCCGGAATAACATAGTCGGCTTCATCAGGATCACAATTTGTATCAACAATTGCAAAGACCGGAATTTTAAGCCGATGTGCTTCTTTAACTGCAATATCTTCTTTCTTAATATCTACAATAAAAATAGCTCCAGGAATTTTATTCATAGATTCAACGCCTTCAAGAACTTTTTTCAGCTTGTCTTTTTCACGCGTTAAGAATAACCTTTCTTTCTTAGTAATCTTATCAAAAGTTCCGTCGGTTTCCTGCTTTTCAATATTGTTTAGTCTTTTAATACTTTTCCGGATAGTTGAAAAGTTTGTAAGCATTCCACCAAGCCATCTTTCGCTAACCCAGTTCATACCGCATCTTCTGGCTTCTGTTTCTATAATATTCTTTGCTTGTTTTTTTGTGCCGACAAAAAGTACTCGTTTACCATCAGCAACTAACTTGGAAAGTTCTTCAGCTGCTTCTGCTAAGAGACCTTGAGTCTTTTTTAGATCGATGATGTGAATACCGTTTTTCTCCATGAAAATATAGGGTTTCATTTTAGGATTCCAACGGCGGGTAAGATGACCGAAATGTGCACCACCCTCAATGAGCGCAGTAATGTCTACTTTTTTCATTATTTCTCCTGTTTAGCTTCTACCTTCTTCAACTTTACCTTCCACCCCTGTTAATCGGGGCACAGGTGGTAAATCAGAAAGTATGATTATTTATTAAGTTATGTTCAAATTTTAGTTCAAGTAAAAACCTGAACAAGAAACTGAACGGGTTATTATCTTTTAGAAAACTGAAATCTTTTTCTTGCTTTTGGTTGTCCGTATTTCTTTCTTTCAACCATTCTCGGATCTCTGGTTAAGAGTCCCAGAGCTTTAAGTGCGGGTCTGTAATCCGGATTGAGCTCAATGAGTGCTCTTGCAATACCTAATCTTACAGCCTGAGCCTGACCAGTAGTACCACCACCTTTAACGTTTACCTTAACATCAAACTTTCCTGCTGTTTCAGTAACCTTAAAAGGCAGAAGTATATCTTCACGACTTAACAATTGCGGAAAAAACTTTTCAAATTCCTGGTTGTTAACAGTAATAACACCGGAACCGTTTCTTAGTATTACTCTTGCAACGGCAGTTTTTCTTCTTCCAACATAAATTTTATCGGCCATTAATTACTTCTCCATAAAGCTAATTGGTTCAGGTTTCTGTGCAGCGTGCGGATGATTTTCACCCACATAAACTTTTAATTTTTTAATAAGTTTTTTTCCGAGACGGTTTTTAGGAAGCATTCCTTTAACAGCATTCTCAACAATGAACTCAGGTTTTTTAATAAGCATATCCTGAATGTTAGTAATCTTCTGACCACCGGGATAGCCCGAATGGCGGATATATTGTTTTAAAGTTTCTCTCTTTCCGGTTACTTTAACTTTATCGGCGTTTACAACAACAACAAAATCACCGGTATCCATATTCGGTGTAAAGATTGCCTTGTTCTTGCCTCTAATAATGCTTGCAACCTGAGATGCTAATCTTCCTAGAATCTGATCTTTCGCATCAACGAGATACCACTTTCTATCTGCGTCTTCTGTGCGTATAAATTTCGTTAATTTTTCTTGTTTCACGTATTTATCCTCCGAAACCTGAAATCATTTCAAATAAAGAGTCGAAAGATATGGCTTACCATTTGAAATGTCAAGAATCAGTAAAGCTAATAATTAGGATAAAATTATAAATTATTGCCCCGGCTCAATACCGGGGCGAATGACTGAAGGTGGAAAGTTACTTTAAATTTTGCAAATTAAACGAGGGCATTTCAAATTTTTGATAACCGGAAGGTGCTGAAAATAAAGAATTATCAAGTTTTTGCTTATTTACTTCTAATACTTCAAAGGTATTCAGGTGCTTGCCTGATTGATAAACTTTTGCAAGCATAGGGAAAAAACTTTGGGCAGAGAGCTTTGATGTCCAATCAGATCCGCCGCCAGCCATAGGGTTACCGGAAAATAGAAATCCGCCAAGCTCGGTAGTAATCCAGGTTTCCGTGGTTAATCCTTCATCTTCAATTATCCACTTTTCACACTTATACCCATTAATAGTTTTTGTTTCACCGGTTTTATTAATTTTTGCCTTTGAAGTGCTTTCATCAAAGTATGATTCGGTGTCTATTCCATCCAGAGGCATTTCCATATACATTTTTTGCTGCGGCATGACAATAGTCATCTTCATAGCTTTAGAATCGAATATCATAGCACCAGTTTCACCCATATCCTTAACGTCAAGCCGGAATTTGTCTCCTTTAACAAAATAATCTATTGTATGTTTCTTACCTTCTTCGGTAACCTGGATTTTAAGTTTACCTTCGAACTGAGACTGTGCAATAAGAAGGTATTGAAATGCAAAAGAGAAAACAAATATCAGCAGAGCGGAAAGATTTTTTTTTGTAATCATTATATCTCCTTATATTTAGAAAAAAGTTGATCCGAAATTAAAAGTTTTGATCATACCAAAGAATCTTGGCTGGAAAGATTTAAATGCCTCCTCACCAACCATCATCAGTTTTATGTTAAAGTCCTCACCTGTTTCTGTTCTAAGATAAACATTTTGAATATAATAATCCTCAATAATTTCAGGATCATTGTAATAAGCAATAAAATCTTTATACTCCAGCTGATTTTGATACTTCTGTTCATTAAAATAATATTTTTCTTTTACTTCAATATGTATGTAAGGGGGCGGATCATAAAGACCGTCGGAAGCCCAGAAAGTCACACCGTCAAGTTTATTCTTTACATTTTGATCTATAAAAGTCCAGCCTCGGGGATATTTTATGGAGACATTAAGTGTACTCTCTTTATAAATCTGATCAAGGTTTGTTGTATCTGCGTTTATATCACGAAAAGAAAAATTTTGTGTAGCAGAAACATCAGCAGGGTTTAACAGTTCCTGCGGATTATTATCTATAAGTTCTTCTTTCTCAAATATCTGTGCTGACTTAGTATATTCATTGAATTCAACAGAATAAAATCCAGGATTAACCAATGCACTTTTTACTGACATGTTTGCCAGAAAAGCAATGATGAAGAATCCCGCAATATGGAAAAAGATTGAGAGCACTGATGATCTCAACCATTTTAAGGATTCTGTTTTTTTGTCAGTTTGTAAATGCAATTGAATTTAAACTTTATGTTTCTTTTGATCTTCTTATTTTGCTTTGAAGCATTTTTCAAATTCTGTAACTTTAAATTCTAATTTTTAACAAACAAAAGAAAGTCCATGAATTTTCTAATTACAGGCGGTGCTGGATTTTTAGGCATTAATTTAGTAAGATATTTACATACCAGAGGTCATAAAGTTACTTCTCTTGATATTGTTCCATTTGATTATAAAGATATGAATGCTAAAATTGAGATAATCACTGGTGACATCCGGGATAAGGAAATAGTTGAAAATGCAGTGCAGGGGCGCGATATAATTGTGCATACAGCAGCAGCACTTCCGTTGTATAAACCGGAAGATATTTATTCAACCGACATTGACGGTACGAGAAATATGATCGAAGCCGGAAAAAAAGCCGGTGTAAAAAGATTCATACACATATCATCAACAGCGGTATATGGAATACCTGATCATCATCCGCTCTTAGAAGAGGATAAGCTTGATGGTGTTGGTCCTTATGGTGAAGCAAAAATTCTTGCTGAAGAAGAATGCCTGAAAATGCGTAAGGAAGGAATGTGTGTGCCTATTCTTAGACCTAAATCATTCATTGGGCCGGAAAGATTAGGTGTTTTTGATTTGCTTTACGACTGGGCATTGGATGGAAGAGGTTTCCCGATGATTGGTAACGGCAAGAATCGTTATCAGCTTCTGGATGTTGAAGATCTTTGCGAAGCAATTTATTTATGCACAACACTTGATGAAAAAATTGTTAATGATACATTTAACATCGGTGCAAAAGAATTCACAACAATGAGAGAAGATTATCAGGCGGTTCTTGACAAAGCCGGTTATGGTAAAAAGATAAAATCGCTTCCCGAGAAACCGATCATCTTTACATTAAGAGTACTTGAGGCGATGAAACTTTCCCCGCTTTATAAATGGGTTTATGAAACTGCATCAAAAGATTCTTTCGTTTCAATTGAAAAAGCAGAAAAGATTTTGGGATATAAACCAAAGTTCTCTAATAAAGATGCTTTGTTAAGAAATTTTCAATGGTATATTGATCATCGTGATGAATTTAAAGATACCGGTGGAGTGTCTCATCGCGTTCCGTGGAAACAAGGTATATTGAGATTAGCAAAAATTTTCTTTTAATCTTTTTACTAATTTATTTTTTATATTCTGATGAATAAAGATCTATTTAAACTGGACAAGAATTCTTTTGCGGTAACTTCCATAGCAAAGAATGAAAATGACGTTGGATACTGGCTATCTAAAACACCTGAAGAAAGAGTTCTTGCTATTGAATTTTTAAGACAAATGATGTTTGGCTATGATCCGCTTACAGAAAGACTTCAGCGAGTTTTTGAAACTGCTGAATTTAAAGCAAGTTAAATATCTTATTGTAGGAGGATGGGCTGTAGGATATTACGGACATCCCAGAGCAACAGGAGATATTGATATTTGGGTTTCCACAGAAATGGAAAATGCATTCAAACTCGTGGAAGTTTTTAAAGAGTTTGGATTCGATGTCCAGGAACTTTCGGTCGATCTGTTTACAAAAAAAAATCAGATCACAAGAATTGGTGTTCCCCCTTTGCGAATAGAAATTTTTACCTCCATCTCAGGTGTAAATTTCGAAGAATGCTATGCAAAACGAAAAACTGAAAAAATAGATGATATCGAAATGAATTTTATCGGGTTGGAAGATCTTAAAAAAAATAAAGCGGCGGCTAAACGCTACAGAGATTTGGACGATTTGGAAAGATTACAATAATAAAATTGATCATCTAAAACAATAAAATTATTTAATTAAAAATAATGAAGTAATTAAAAGGAGGTTATAAAATGGCAGCAAAAAAAGATTATTTAAAAAATGTAGTTAAGCACATCGACATTAAGGAACATAATGTTGTTCCGCTTGTTGAGGCTATGGAGAAGATGGCATTCTCAGCACGTGATCTTAACCGTGCTGCAAGAATTTATGATATGATGATCGAGGATAAGGAATGCGGAGTAATTCTTACTCTGGCTGGAAGTTTATTTAGTGCAGGATTGAAAAAAGTTGTTTATGATCTCGTTATGAATAACATGGTCGATGCTATTGTCTCTACAGGTGCAATTATTGTTGATCAGGATTTCTTTGAGGCGCTTGGTTTTAATCATTATCAGGGAACAAAGTTTGTTGATGATAATGAGCTCCGCGACTTGATGATTGATAGAATTTATGATACTTACATCGATGAAGAAGAGTTAAGAATTTGTGATGATACCACTGCCAAAATTTTCGACAGTCTTGAACCACGCCCCTATTCATCACGTGAACTTCTTTGGGAATTCGGAAAATATCTTGAAGATAATGGCGGACCGAAAGTAGATGATTCCGTTATTTGGGCTTGCTATAAAAAGAACGTTCCTATTTTTGTGCCCGCATTCTCTGATTGTTCTGCCGGATTCGGATTTGTTGTTCATCAAACCAATAATCCGGATAAACATGTTTCTTTAGACGCTGCTAAAGATTTTCTGGAATTAACGAAAATCAAACTTGCCTCTAAAGTAACCGGCATATTTATGATCGGCGGAGGTGTACCAAAAAACTTTACGCAGGATATAGTTGTAGCAGCTGATATTTTACAGGAAGAAGCAGAAATGCATAAATATGCAGTTCAGATAACAGTTGCAGATGAAAGAGATGGTGCTCTTTCCGGCTCAACATTAAAGGAGGCAAGTTCCTGGGGTAAAGTTGAAACTACTTACGAGCAAATGGTTTACAGCGAAGCTACGATCGCAATGCCCCTGGTAGCAGGATACGCTTATCATAAAGGTAATTGGAAAAACAGAAAACCAAAAGAGTATACAAAACTTTATTCAAAAGAAACTGCCTCGGTATAGATCAACTATACATTACATTTATTTAACGCCTCTTTTTCGAGGCGTTTTTTTTAATTGTGATAAATCTCATTGATCTTTTCGGAAATGATTGTTTTTATAGTTTAAATGTTTCAATTTTAATGTAGGAATTATTTTTATATAGATAAAGGATTAAATGAGAATTATAATTGCAGGTATGGGAGATGTTGGATACCATCTTGCTAAACAACTTTCCAGTGAAGCTCATGATATAATTGCTGTTGATACTGATCAACAAAGACTTTCTTACACAGATTCAATGACAGATATTCTAACAATCAATGGCTCATCTACTTCAATCAAAGTTCTTAAAGAAGCTAAAGTTGAAAAAACTGACCTGGTTGTTGCTGTTACATCGTCAGAAGAAGTTAATATAACAACAGCTCTGTTATCTAAAAGACTCGGTGCAAAACGAACAATTGCTAGGGTAAGCAATGCTGAGTATCTGGAACAGGATAACACACTAGGATTTCACGAAATGGGAATTGATTATATGATCTATCCCGAAGAACTTGCTGCAATGGAAGTAGTTAATCTGATTAACAGGACTGCCGCTACCGATGTTATTGAATTTGAAAATGGAAAAATTTCTGTTATAGGACTTAGAATCGATAAGGGAGCACCTGTTATTCATCAAAAACTTTTTGAAGTGGCAAAAGCTAATCCAACCCTCGATTACAGAATTGTTGCTATTTACAGAAATTTCAGGACCATTATTCCAACTGGTAATGATAAGTTCTTGCCAAACGACCAGATTTTTGTTGCTACAAAACCAGAGGGCATAGAAAACATCTTAAAACTTGCCGGTAAGGAGAATATTAATTTCGATCATGTAATGATTCTTGGCGGCGGTAAAATCGGGAGAAGAGTAGCAGAAGTTTTAAGCAATAAAATGACTGTTAAAATTATTGACTCCGATGAAGACAAAACTTTTGAACTTGCTGACCAGCTTCCAAACACTTTGGTCATAAGGGGTGATGGAAGAGATATTGATCTTCTTGCACAGGAAGGAATAATTGATGTTGATGCATTTGTAGCACTCACTGAAGATGCTGAAACAAATCTTATTTCCTGCTTAATGGCAAAACACCTTGGCGTAAAAAAAGCAATAGCTCTGGTTGATAAAGTCGATTACATACCACTAACACAAACAATAGGATTAGATTCACTCATCAATAAAAAATTAATTGCAGCCAATAGTATTTCCCGGTTTATCAGAAAACGTGATATGGTTGCTTATGCAACTCTTGAAGGCATAGATTCAGAAGTTATTGAATTTATTGCTCAATCGGGTTCTGAGGTAACAAAGAGACCGATTAAAGATCTCGATTTTCCTAAAGGAGCCATCATCGGCGGTATTGTCAGAGGAAATGATTCGTATATTGCTGTTGGCGACACACATATTAAATCCAATGATAGAGTTGTTGTCTTTTCACTTCCTGAGGCTGTTAAAAAAGTTGAAAAGTATTTCAAATAAAAACTCTATCCATCTGATTTATGAATTATAAAGTAATTTTTAACATCCTTAGCTTTCTTATCACTCTTACAGGAATACTGATGACAACCGGTATTCCGTTTTCTATCTACTATGGACACGATGATATAAGTGCAATTCTAATTTCGGCTGGAATAACTGTTTTTTTGGGAATAATTATATGGTTTTTTACACGTGATGCAGACAGGCAGCAGCTTGGTAAAAGAGAAGGTTTTTTAATTGTTACATTGGCTTATCTGCTTATAGTACTGTTCGGAACACTTCCATTTATTATTTACGGAGGTATCCCCAGTTTTACTGACGCATTCTTTGAAATTATGTCTGGTATAACAACTACAGGTGCCACAATTCTGACCGATATTGAAGCATTACCGTATGGTTTACTATTTTGGAGAAGTCTTACTCAATGGATTGGCGGAATGGGTATTATTGTTTTATCTCTTACATTACTTCCCCTGCTTGGTATTGGCGGTATGCAGCTATTTTCTGCAGAGGTTCCGGGAATAACAAAAGATAAACTGCACCCTCGCGTTAAGGAAACAGCTAAACGCCTCTGGGGCATCTATCTGATTCTTACTACTGCTGAAGTTTTGTTGTTATTGTTTGGAGGTTTAAATCTTTTTGAAGCTGTAACTCATGCATTTACTACACTGGCAACCGGCGGTTTTTCTCCCAAAAATGCAAGCACCGCACATTATGATTCAATATTTGTTCAGTATGTTTTTATTTTATTCATGTTCTTAGGCGGAGTTAATTTTGCTCTACACTACCATGCGCTTCATTTGAAGTTTGCACCTTTTAAGAAAAACACAGAATTCAAATTCTATTTTTCATTTGTTTTAGCAGCTGCAATAATTGTTATGATTCTTCACAGCCCGCATAAATCAAGCGGATTTGAGGAATCTTTCAGACAATCATTATTTCACGTTATATCAATAGTTACTACTACAGGTTACGTTTCTTCCGATTATGAAAACTGGGCTGTGTTTTCAGCAAAAATTTTCTTTTTATTATTTTTTGTCGGCGGTTGTGCCGGATCTACAGGTGGCGGAATTAAGTTTGCCCGGCATTATCTTTTATTAAAAAATGGTGTCCTTGAATTAAAACGTCTTATTCATCCGCGTGCAGTTATACCGGTTAGATTTAATGGAAAGGCAGTCAGTCCGGATATTATTTCTAATGTTCAGGCATTTTTTATTCTATATATGCTTTTAATAGTTATAGGTTCGTTAGCATTATCATTACTTGGTGTGGATTTTTTAACATCCATTGGTTCGGTTGCCTCCTGCATTGGTAACGTTGGTCCGGCAATTAACGGAACAGGACCAATGAGTAATTATGCTTTTTTACCTGATCCAGCAAAATGGATTCTATCATTCCTGATGCTTGTTGGCAGGCTTGAACTTTTTACAGTGCTTGTGCTATTTACTTCGGGTTTTTGGAAGAAGTAGGGTCAAGTTCTTTTATCTTACTTTCAATTTTCTCAAATGCTTTATTCGGATTGCCATCTATCTCTTCATTGGTTAAACGTAGAAAATTAATCCCAAAAGTTTCGAGGTGTTCCTGTCTTTTAAAATCATATTCTTTTTGATCAGGTTCGTTGTGTATACTTCCATCAATCTCTATTGCCAATTTTAACTTTGGACAGTAAAAATCAATTACAAAGTTATCAACTGAATATTGCCGTCTGAATTTATAACCATCCATTTGTCTGTTACGTAAATACATCCATACAATTTTTTCTGTGTAGGTTTGGTTTTTACGTAAGAGTCTTCTGGTTTCTTTGAGTTCTTTTTTGTTATAGTGTTTAGTCATATCGCCTCCTCTACCTCATCCTAAATCCTTCTCCTTAAAAAGGAGAAGGATTTTTAATCTCCCTCTCCTTACTAAGGAGAGGGATTAAGGGAGAGGTTAATTCCCCTCCACAATCTTAATCTCCTCTTCCGTCAATCCATAAAGCTGATAAACCAGCTCATCTATTTCCCTATCCAGCCTGTCGCACTTACGCTGAAGGTAGTTTTTGTCGCCTTCTGTTTTGGCTTCCTGAAGTTGCTTTTTGGTGGTGAGGATTTGATCGACTAGGCATATAATTTTTTTTACTGAAGAGTTGTCAGACATACTCAAAGTTGGGAACCTACGCAAATCCTTTATAACGACCTTAGGGAATAGTTTTCTGCTACTTTTTACAGCTCTACATTTATAATAAAAGGAAATTAGTTTTGAATTAAGTTGAGCCAATAAGAATTTTAGATTATCTATTGAATCACTAAACTCAAGAATGTTAAGAATACTTTTATTATTTAAATAAACTTCATCAATATATGTTGCCAATAAAGTATAAGGTGGCTTGCTTGTAATCTCACGCAATAGGATTCTTGGTCTGGAAAAAATATCTATAGTTCTGGGCTGAGAGAGCCATTCGCCATAACGTAAATAATTTTTTGACCAAGAGTGGGCGTATCGTTCAACATTCTTTCCAACTAAATATTTATACGTCTGATTATCGAATTTATAATTATAGTCATAGATACGTGATTTAACATCATTTTTACTTTGTTTTGGTTTACCCTTATTGTACTCATAGGCTTGTAAACCAGTTCTAACATCGTATAGCTCACCAATTATAGAACTCCTCTTTAGTATTTTGTCTAATAAAATATTAATTGCTGGTTCTGCACTCAGATAAATAGAATAATTATTTTTAGCATTGTTCCATGAATTTTGATCAAATTTTATATATGGATTGTGCATATCTTTTGTGTTGAGAAGCCGACGGTATTCTATTTTTGAGCCAATACTCTTTTTTGATAGTAATATTATTAACGGCTCTACTCCAACATTTTTAAATACGTTATAATTCAGGTCATCTAAAATTCTAATCGAATTTTTAGTTATAAAATGTTTTCGAGATAGCTTACAGGATTCAATTGTTAACCATGAATTAGGTATTATATAACTTAATAGTCCTTTGTTACTTATTAAGCTAAAAGCACGTTCTAAAAACAAATTAAATGTATTTGGTTTTTCCCAAAGCGTCATATATTGTTTAGAATAATACTCTTTTATTTGTGTATCCATAACTTCTCGACTTAAAACATAAGGCGGATTCCCCACAATAGCATCAAAGCCGCCGGACTTCATAATATCGGGGAAGACGTTTTCAAAGTCCATAGGTTTGAGTTTCAGCTCATCGACCTCACCCCTGCCCCTCTCCTTACCAAGGAGAGGGAATTGAAGGGAGAGGTTAAGAATGTCTGTACCTATGAGCGAGTTGCCGCAAATAATGTTTTTATTAAGGTCTGGTAAAATCTGTTCTTTAAACATTACCCACGTATCATTTGCAGTTGCAGTGGTTTCATCTTCAAGCAGTTTTAAGTAAAGTGAAAGCTGTGTTACTTCAACTGCCTGCTGGTCAAGATCAACTCCGTATATATTATTAAGCAGTATTTTTTGTTTCTGCTGCAGGGAAAGTCGGTAAGCGCCTTCATACAGGATGCACCCGTCTTTCTTTGCCTGTTCGGGATGCTGCTGGTACCATTGCTTGTGGTAATCAATAAGCCGTTCATAAACAGTAATAAGAAAAGAACCGCTTCCGCAGGCAATATCAGCAAAACGCATCTTTGCAATTTCTTTTGGTGTTTTACCCTCAATAAGTTTTACAACGGTATTATCAACTATGTAATTAACAATATACTGCGGTGTGTAGTAAACTCCGCCTGCTTTACGGACTTCGGGCTTTTCTTCAATAGTTACACGCTTATCCGTTGCATTAACAACCTTACCAAGGAATCTTTCATAAATAGAACCGAGAATATGTATTGGTATTGCATCAAAGTTATAAGGGGAGTTTTCGTGGGAGAGATCATCGCATATAG
Source organism: Ignavibacterium sp. (assembly GCA_018335755.1). Lineage (GTDB taxonomy): Bacteria > Bacteroidota > Ignavibacteria > Ignavibacteriales > Ignavibacteriaceae > JAGXRK01. Next base: position 22,895 of record JAGXRK010000028.1, read on the forward strand.
ATGAAAATGTTTTATCATCGGGTTCAACAAGATTACGGGAATCTATTAAAGATTTCTTGAAAACTACACCGTTGTATTTTGCATCAAGAGCTCTGGAAGCACGTAAAAACTTTTCCCATGCAGAAACTGAATCAGCCTTCCCTTCAACCTCATCCTTAGTCCCTCTCCTTGATAAGGAAAGGGAATCCAAAAGCCCTTCTCCTTTATAAGGAGAAGGGTTGGGATGAGGTTTTACAAACTCGCTCACATAGTGGTGCGGTTCAATCATTTTATCTTCAAGGAATTTTATAAACACAAGCCTGTCAATAGTACGCTGTGTTGCTTCAGTAAGTTCATCGCTGGAAAGATGCGTGTTATTCTTCTTAAAGGATTTGGCAAGTCGTGTTCTTACTTCATCAAGCTCTTCAAGAAAAGCTTCATCAATATTCTGGTATTTTGCTTTTACAAGAGTTTTCTTTTTTCCTCTTGGCTTTGGTAAACCTTCCGCAAACTTTTCAATTGAATTATCCCCAACGGCTTCACGGGAAAACAGGTAATAAATCTCTTTCAGTTTTTCTTCATCAGCATAATCTGAGTAATGAAAAATTTTTATTCTATAGTTAAGAATTTCATTTATGTCAGGTCGGAAGCGGCAATCGAGAATAATGAACTCTTCAAAATCAGAAAGCACGGCAACAGGAGTGTTTGCATTCCAGCCGTAACGCACAGTCTGGAAGAAATAGTCTTTATTCTCAAGATCGTGCGAAGGTTTTTTAGCTTCAACAAAAAACTTTACATCACGGAAATTAGGGGCAAGATAAAAAGTATAATCAGCACGCTTTTGTGCTTTGGCAACAGTCACAGCTTTTTCAACCCTTACTTCCTGCTCATAGGGATTCTTCTGAATTTCGTGCCTTACATCCCATCCAAGTGCAATAAAAAATTTGTTTATAAAATCGTTGCGTACATCCGCTTCGGAATAGGAGGGGTTTAGATAGTGTTTTTCATTTTCTTTGAAGTCATTAACCAAAGAGGAAATCTGCCGGAAAGCGTCAGGGAAACCCATAAATATTATTACTCCATTGAAATAATGGTAAAATTATAGAAAAGACAGGATAAATTAAAGAAATGATAATTGCGGAACACGATGCGCCGTATATCTGTCACGAGATTTTTTGCCACAGCAAATAGGTGCAAAATATGTTATATTTGCGCCCTAATGAGAAAGTAATTGTATGAACGGTAAGGAATTATTAAAAAAATATAGAGATCCAAATAACTTCTTTAACAGGGATTTAAGCTGGGTTGAATTCAATAAGCGCGTTCTGGAGGAAGCTCTTGATCCGCAATTGCCATTGCTGGATAAAATAAAATTTATTTCAATTTATTCCTCTAATCTTGATGAATTTTATATGATAAGAGTTTCCGGTTTAAAGGAGCAGGTTGCTGCTAATATAATTGAACCGGCGATTGATGGTTTAACTCCAATGGAACAATTACAGAGAATAGACAAGTTCTTAAAACCATTAAATAAAGTTCTTTATGACTTGTGGACAACTGAAATAATTCCTGAACTAAGAAAATATGATATATTTTTATGCAATTATGATGAACTGACTGCTGAAGAAAAAACAAAACTTACCGAATACTTTAAGAAGGAAATATTTCCTGTCCTTACTCCACTGGCTTTTGATCCCGGAAGACCTTTTCCTTACATATCCAATTTGAGCCTGAGCATAGCTGTTATGGTAAAAAAACCGAACGGTGAGTCTCATTTTGCAAGGGTTAAGGTTCCCAGCATTCTGCCACGATTGGTTGAGATTGAAAAGATTTTAGTACCCCAAAAACCAACTAATAACAATGGAGAACATAAATCAAGGTTTGTATGGCTTGGTGATCTTATAAAAGCTAATCTTGATCTGCTTTTCCCTGGTATGGATATAATAGAAGCCCACCGGTTCAGAATTACCCGTGATACTGATATTGAAATTCAGGAAGACGAAGCCGATGATCTTTTAAGAGTGATAGAAGAAAATATCCGTCAGCGAAGATTTGGTAGTGTTGTTCGCCTTGAAGTAGCCAATCTTATGCCTGAATTTATGTTAGATACTCTCATGGAAAATCTTCAGATAAAACGTGAAGATGTTCACGTTCTTGGAGGTCCTCTTGGAATGAGCGATGTAATGGCATTATATAAACTTCCTTTGCATCAATTAAAAGAAAAACCTTTTTATCCGGTAATTCCAAAAGTTTTTGAAGAGGAAGAAGATATTTTTTCAATTATAAAACAAAAAGATGTTTTGCTTCATCATCCGTACGATTCATTTACTCCTGTAATTGATTTTATCAAACAGGCAACACGCGATCCGGAAGTGCTTGCAATAAAACAGACTTTATACAGAGTTGGTCCGGCTTCCCCAATTGTAAAAGCATTAATTGAGGCTGCTGAAAGAGGTAAACAAGTTGCCGTTCTGGTTGAACTTAAAGCCAGATTTGATGAAGAGAATAATATTTTCTGGGCAAGAGCACTTGAAAAAGTAGGTGTACATGTTGTGTATGGCCTTGTTGGTTTGAAAACGCATGCTAAAATGACGCTTGTTGTTCGTAAAGAATTTGAAGGTGTTAAACGATATGTTCATCTTTCTACAGGAAATTACAATGCAATCACTGCAAAACTTTATACCGATCTTGGATTCTTTACTTGCAATGAAGATATATGCAGCGATGTAGCCGACGTATTTAACTACCTTACCGGATATTCCAAACAAAAAGAATTTAAAAAACTTTTTGTGTCACCTATCAGTATGAGAGAAAAATATCTTGGTCTTATTGCCAGAGAAATTGAAAATGCAAAAGCAGGAAAAACTGGTAGGATAATCTGGAAATTAAATTCACTTGTCGATCCTGTTATTATCAGCGCTTTATACGAGGCTTCTAACAACGGAGTTGAAATAAAGCTTATTGTAAGAGGTATTTGCTGCCTTGTTCCAGGTGTGGAAAATCTTAGTGAAAATATTGAAGTGCGGAGTATTGTAGGAAGATTTTTGGAACATACCAGAATTTTTTATTTCTTTAATGACGGTAATGAAGAAATATTTCTTTCAAGTGCAGATATGATGCAAAGAAATCTTGACAGAAGGGTTGAGGTTACTTTTCCTATTGAAGACCCTTCATTAAAACAGGAATTAATTAAAACGGTAATAAAATATTCCTTACGAGATAATGTTAAAACAAGAAAGCTTAACCCTGATGGAACTTACACTCTTCTGCAGCCGCAGAATGGTGAAAAAAATATTAATTGTCAGGAGTGGCTTATGAATCACGTGACAAAATCGAAAAACAAAACAACTAAAATTAAAATTTAGCGGGGATTTGAAACTTTATTCCCTTCCAATCAGTTGAATTATGAAATTAAATTTATTCAGAAAAAAACAGGATATTACGATGAGCGAGATTACAAAAAGCGGGATTATTAATTCAATAAAAAAAATAAACCATCCTTCTTTAGATGTCAATCATATAACTTTAAACTCAGTTAGAAGTTTTGAAAATGAAAACGGCAAGTTAAAACTGGATTTATCTTTACCGGTTCCGGTAGATTCTGCAGTCCAGGTTTCTTCTTTGATTAAAGGTGCAATACTTAAAGAGTTTATGGATTTAAAAGATGTTGACTTAAAATTAGAATCAAAAGTTTCAGGCGAAATTTCAACCCATAAAGACCCCAAGAAGGATGCTGTTCTACCCGGGGTTAAAAATACAATTGCTGTTGCATCGGGTAAAGGAGGGGTTGGTAAAAGTACGGTTGCAGTTAATCTTGCCGTTGCTTTAGCTAAAGATGGTGCAAAAGTTGGATTAATTGACGCTGATGTTTACGGACCCAGCATTCCGCTAATGCTTGGATTAACTGAAAAACCAAAAGTTTATCAGGCAGAAAATTCTGTTAAAATGCTGCCTCTGGAAAAGTTTGGAGTAAAACTGATGTCTATTGGATTACTTGTAGATGAAAACTCGCCTGTGATTTGGCGTGGTCCAATGGCAAGCGGTGCAGTTAAACAATTTATGTCCGATGTTGATTGGGGTGAGCTTGATTATCTTATCTTCGATTTACCTCCTGGCACTGGTGACATTCAATTAACACTTGTTCAGACAATTCCTTTAACAGGAGCTATTGTTGTTACAACGCCGCAGGAAGTTTCGCTGATTGATGCAAGAAAAGCATTCAAAATGTTTGAAAGAGTAAATGTTCCAATACTTGGTGTGGTTGAAAATATGAGTTATTTTATTGCTCCTGATACAGGTAAAAAATACGATATTTTCGGGACCGGCGGTGGTTCTAAAATGGCAGAAGCTTATAATGCTTTCTTCCTCGGTGGAATTCCTATTGATCCTCGTGTAAGAGAAGGTGGCGATAAAGGTGTTCCTATTGTTTATGATATTCCCGATTCAGAACAAGCAAATATTATGATGCAAATATCCAACGGACTTACTGAACAGGTGAACAAACGCAATTCCGAAAAATCCGGTGAGATTGAAATTCTTCTTGGTGAAGACGATTAAAAGTATTTGTTTTAAATATTTTTTCACACGATATTTCAGATAACAAATAAGCCCGAGTTTCATCGGGCTTTCTATCATATGGAAAAAGAAATTATAATGGCACTGGAAAAGGTAAGACCTTTTCTGCAGGCAGATAACGGTGATGTTGAACTGGTTGAAGTTTCCGATGACGGAATTGTAAAAGTAAGATTGCTTGGAGCCTGTGAATTATGTCCATTATCTATACTTACTCTTAGAGCCGGAATTGAAAGATCAATTATGAATGATGTTCCCGGTGTAAAAAGAATAGAAGCTGTTTAACTAAAACTTTTATGTCTGAAACAACTTACAAATCATCTGTTAAACTTATTCTCTGGGCTTTACTAATCGCAGGAGTGGTTTATCTGTTTTATACACTCATCAACATACTGCTGATTTTAGCTGTTTCAATTCTGCTAGCATTCATCTTTGCACCATTTATGCATTTACTTGAAGAACGTGGTTTTAATCGATTATCGTCCACGTTAATTGTGTTTGCTGGATTTGGATTTATAGTATATCTGGGACTTTCATTTGTGATTCCCAAACTGATATTTCAGATGGATCAGCTCATAAAATCACTGGAAGGGTTTTCATTGAATGAAGAGCTGCGATCCATTGAAGCTGCCATTTACCATTACCTGCCTCTTTTTAATCCGGGTGATTTATCAACACGGGTTGAACACTTTATTTCAACACAGATTGTTCAGTCATTTGAAAATATTACTGCGCTTGTTTCAGGAGTTGTTACAATTGCTGCTGTACTCGTTATCGTCCCATTTATTACTTTCTTTATTCTTAAAGACAGTTCACATATTCAAAGGGCAATTATTCAGATAGTTCCTAATAAGTATTTTGAAATGTCTTACTGGATATTAAAAAGAATTTCACTGCAGCTCGGTAGATTTGTAAGAGCCTGGATATTTGATGCAACTTTTGTTGGCGTATGTATAGGTTTCGGGTTTTACCTCATCGGATTGCCAAATGCCCTTCCACTTGGAGTAATTGCAGGACTCGGTCATTTAATCCCTTATCTGGGTCCGATAATCGGTGGTGTTCCGGCTATAATAATTTCGCTAATACAATTTGGTGATTTTTCACAAACCCCACTAATTCTGTTAATAGTAGCATTAACATATACGTTTGATAATGGTTTTGTTCAGCCTTATGTGTTCGCAAAAAGCGCTGATATTCATCCAATATTTATTATTCTTTTGATAATTACAGGCGGGCAATTTTTCGGATTGTTCGGTTTGCTGCTTGCCGTACCTGTTGCATCTGTATTAAAGACTTTTGTAAAGGAAATCTATTTTGCTTTTAAGAATTACAGGATAGCACGAATCTAGTTCCTTTAAAGTTCATTGTGATAGACCAAATTTTACAGCAACAAGTCTTCAGTCCGCTATGCCGGAGTATAAAATTAATGTTGAACAGTAAAAAAATTATTTATTTATTAAGAGAATCAAGAAATGCTATTTCGTCTCTTCAACAATTTTCTGAATTACATCTATTGAGGTTATACCTTCAGCTTCAGCACCGAAGTTAGTAATAATTCTGTGTCTAAGAACAGGAAGCATTGCAAAACGGACGTCATCAATATTCGGAGTAAATCTGCCCTGCATTACTGCCTTGGTTTTAGCTGCAAGTATAAGGTATTGTGAAGCTCTCGGTCCGGCTCCCCAGGTTATCCAGTCTTTGATATATTTTGGAGATGATCCATTTATAGGACGTGTTAAATTTGAAATTTTAACAGCAAATTCAATTACATTATCAGCAACAGGAACTTTTCTAACTAATTCCTGAAATGAAATCAACTCAGCCGAATTAATTACCTTTTTAAGATCAGCTTTATATTCACTTGTTGTAGTCTGAACAACTTTAACTTCTTCATCATAGGAAGGATAATTCAGCCAAAGATTGAACATAAATCTATCAAGCTGTGCTTCGGGAAGCGGATAAGTACCTTCCTGCTCAATTGGGTTTTGAGTTGCAAGTACAAAAAACGGTTCAGGTAATTGGTATGTTATTCCTGCGGCGGTTACCTTATGTTCCTGCATGGCTTCAAGCAGTGCAGCTTGTGTTTTAGGCGGAGTCCTGTTTATTTCATCTGCAAGAATAATGTTTGCAAAAACTGGTCCGGATATAAACCTGAAATTTCTTTTCCTTGTTGAAGGGTCTTCATCAAGAATTTCTGTTCCGGTTATGTCGCTCGGCATAAGATCTGGGGTAAACTGAATTCTGCTGAATTTAAGATCCATGACCTCAGCAAGAGTTTTAATAAGAAGGGTTTTTGCCAAACCTGGCACACCTACCAATAAACAATGTCCTTTGGAAAGTAATGCAATTAATAGTTGATCGATAATTTCATCTTGCCCAACTATTACTTTAGCAATTTCGGACTTAATACTTTTAATTTTTTCTTCTAATTGATGCACAAGCTGAACATCATCAGCAGAATTTTTATTTTCTTTCAAATCAATTCCAATCTGATTTACAAACTAAATTTTTAATTCCCAAAAGATTTTTTCTTTAATTTCTGAAATCCATTTTTCATACTCTTTCTGACGTTTAAGATCATCTGCAAGTTTTTTTACTTCATTGAAATCATCTTCAAGATTTGCTTTGTGCTCCGGAATTCTTGATTTAAGATAAACTATATGATAACCATAACTTCCTGCTGCATATTCAATCCGCCTCGGGAAACTAATTTCACCCGCTTTAAGTCTGCCAACAGCATCAAGCAGATTTTTATCCAGCTGATTCAAATAGTACACTCCAAGCTCACCTCCAAACGGAGCACTGTCCTTATCCTCGCTATGTCTTTTAGCAAGGTCTTCAAACTTAGCTAATCCATTTATAACACTGTCGCGAACATCACCAAGATATTCAATTGTCCGAAGATCAGCTGCATCATCAGATTTAATTTTAATAAGTATGTGTCTTGTATTTAATGATTCACCGCGTCTTTCGAGCATTTGAATAATGTGAAATCCAACCGGTGATTCAACAACATCGGATAATTCCCCCTGCTGCAGTCTGAAAGCGGCGGCTTCAAATTCAGGATAAAACACACCGCGTTTAACAAATCCCAGATCTCCACCCTGAGCAGCACTGCCGGGATCTTCAGAATATCTTTTTGCCAACTCTGCAAAATCTGCCCCGGCCTTAATAGAGTCTAAAATCAGCTGAGCTTTATCAAAATATTCTTTTTTCGCCAGATCACTTGTTTTAGGATTCCGGTATATATGATAAATATGGACCTTTTCAGGAATCATTCCCAAACTATCCCGATAAATTGCAAAAAACTCTTCAACTTCCCGACGTGTAGATTGTAAACTTCCAAAATTTTTCTCCTGTAATCTTTGAGACATAAGAGACTTTCTGACATCATCACGCAACTCTCTTCTTATCCGGTCAATACTCATTCCATACATCTGTTCGATGTTTGCGACAGAGCCGTATTGCTGCTTAAAAAGTTCAATCTGATAGTCAATTCTCTGGTTAACTTCATCTTCAGAAACTATAATGGAATCTATGTTAGCTTGAGCATAAATTAACTTCTCTTCTATCATAGAATTTAAGATTTGATCTCTTAAGCCGGCGGTTTGAGGGTCTATTTGTCTCTGCGCTGCAAATATTGATGTTTGAAATTCAAGTTCACTTTGCAGAATAACTTCGTTATCAACAACTGCAACTACTCTGTCAAGTACCTCCTGTGAATAATTAACAGATATGCAAAAAAATAGAATTGCAAATAATTTAATTTTCATTTTTATCCTGGATTTTTATTTCAATATTACTTTTTGAGTATAACTGTTTTAAATATTCGTCTACCAATGTCTGACGGCGAATTGCTTTAACTCTGCTCACAACTTCATCCTGAATATTTTCAAATGCCGGTGTTGATCCTGTTTCAATTTTTTCTATCAGTTGAGCAACTGAATAATATCCCGGTTTTGTTGAAATTACAATACTAATCTCTTTCGGGTATAATTCTTTGACTATTCGAGCCAGGGAAGCAGGATTTATCTGATAAGAAAGAAATAATTTATTGGATATCTGATTTACAATTGCCGGATCATTTGAAAACTGGGAAAGTGCTTTTTTCCAATCACTTTCAACTGCAATATTCCTGAAGCGAATTGCTTTCTCTTCATCAAGAAAGTCAGCCAGATTAATGATAAAAGCATCTGCAACAACCCTGAACTCATTCTTATTTACATCAAAATAGCTTTTTAAATCTTTGCTATCCGGCGAATAATTGTCTTCACTTAATAGCTTTTCAATCAGCATTGCGCCGGCAAGTTCCCTGACTGACTGAGATAATATTTGATTGAATTTTTTATCGTTAAGAATTCCTTCTCTTTCTGCTCTCTGAAACAGCACTTCCCTGTGAATCCAGTCTCTTATTACATCATTTTTTTTGAGTTCACTTGCTGTTGAAGTATCAACCAGGGAAGCAAATTCCTCCCTGGTTAAAAATGAATTATTGACTTTTGCTACATATACAACTTCTTCAGACTCTTTTTGGCAGGAAGAAAAAGTAACTATAACAAATAAAATAAAAACTTTAGTTATTCGCGGTCTTAAATGCTTTTTGCAACTGATCATAATTAATTACCGGCTTATACATTGCTCTTAGTCTCTTTAAATATTCTTGTTCTAATCTTTTACTTTCAGCTTCCTGAAAAGCACCTGATACTTCTGCTCTTGCTTCTTCAAAAGTTTTAGTTCTTGAAGCTTCCTTTGAATCAAGTCTTAAAATGGAAAATCCACCACTATTCGTAATTACATCAGTAAATTCGCCAGGTTTCAGTTCGTTAACCGTTTTAGAAAACTCTGCAGAACCTACTGCCTGAAGTTCGTATCTGCCGCCTTTTTCTTTCATTCCAACTCTCTCAGTAAAATTAACTACCAGGGAATCAAAGTCAGCACCGGCTTTAATTTCTTCAAGATAATTTTGTGCTGCACCTGAATTTCTTACAAAAAGTTCTGTATAAGAAACACGGTCTGGAAAAACATAGTTGTCCTTATTCATTTGGTAAAAATCAACCAGTTTTGTGCTGTCTAATTTTACTTTATTCCAAACTTCTTCTTCCTGAAGTTTGAAAATGAAAATGCCATTTTGATAATCACGCATAAGATCGGCAAAATCAGGGTTAACCTTATCAAGCGTTAAAGCTTCTTCTTCAAGTAAAAGTTCTTCACTCATTTTATCGGCAGTAGTGGTTAATAACTCAACTGTAAATAATTTACCCATATTGGTGGGTTCAGATTTTAATTTTTCATGAAACTCAGGAAATTTCACATCATTATTTGCATAGGTGAACACAACTTCATTTTCAACTTCGGTTAATCCTGGAATTTCTGTGCCAACTTTTAATGAATCTGACAAATCAACAATTTTTTCAAGTGCGGACTGGTTAAGCTGGTAATTATACTTCTGCCTCAGGCTGCTTATTAATTTATTATGTTCATCAGGATATCTTAATCTTCTGTAAATTGTTCTAATATTTTCCTTATCTTCTTCATAAGTTGGATGATCGGCTATCTCAGTAAGTTTTATTATGTGATAACCAAATCCGGTTTGAACAACATCAGATACTTCGCCCGGTTTTAAATTAAATGCCGCTTCATCAAATTCCTGAACCATCATTCTTCGTTCAAAAAATCCCAAATCACCTCCATTTACTTTTGAGCCGGTATCATCAGAATACTCTTCAACAAGTTCAGCAAAATCAATTCCGTTTTCAATTTTTTCGGCTACAATATTAATTTTTTCTAATGCAGCAGCTGAATCAACTTCGCCGGCTTCATTAGTATAAGAGGCAAGAATGTGACTTGCACGAATTTTAGGAATTCTATCTTTCTTATCAGTAACTTTTATTATGTGAAACCCGAATCTTGTTTTTACTACATCGGGATAAACTTCACCTATTTCAGTTTTATAAGCAGCTTCTTCAAACTCAAAAGGAAGCTGAGCTGCTGTGAAATAGAAAATATCTCCGTCTTTTGGTTTGGAGAATTGGTCTTCTGAATGACGCTGAACTAACTCTTCAAAAGTCGCAAGTCCGTTTTTAATACTGTCTAACAGAGCCTGAGCAAGTTTAATTGTTTCCTGTTCATCTCTTTCAGGGGTAGCTCTTAACATAAGATGGCTGGCTCTGATCTCTGTTTTTCTAAGTTCATAAATTTCTTTTAAAGCCGGCTCTACTAAATCTTTTTCGAGAATGTAGGAAGCACCAACTTTTCTTTTATATTCATTTAATTCAGCTTTTAAAGATTCATCTTTGTCATAACCTCTGACTACAGCATCTCTCAACTTCATTCTGAAGTTCATATACAGTTCTGCGAAGTTTTTATAATCATCATAACTATCGCTTTTTGCTTTCTCCAGACTTCCTGCATTTTTCGAATAAGCTTTTTCAAAATCAGACATTGTGATTTCCGAATCGGCAAATTTTCCAACTACTATTTTGGAATGTTCAGGTGAACATGAAATAAATAATAGGGTTAAAAGGAAAATAATTAAACTGAATCGTACGAACATTATTGAATCTCCTCTAATTAAACATAATAAAAATTGAATGTTTAATATAAGTGATTATGGTAAGGAAAATCAATGGAATTTTAACTAAACCCCCGAAGACTTTCTTCGGGGGAATAGAAAAAAATTACTTCAGAAGTGTTATTTTTTGAATTTTTTGAACGTTTCCAGCAATCATTCTAATAATATAATTTCCGCTAGATAGTGATGATCCGTCAATTTCCAATTCTTTTGTGCCGGCGGTAACTTCCTCGTTATACAGAGTTCTAATTTCTCTCCCCAAAATATCGTTGAGAGTAATCTTGACAAAAGATTTTTCCGGAACTGTAAAACTAATTCTGGTTGAAGGATTGAATGGATTCGGATAATTCTGATGTAAAACATAATCGTCTAAGAAAGGAATTTCAACCAAAACCTCGCTTGAATACTGGAATGAACCGTCATAATCAATCTGTTTAAGTCTGTATGAATATCTTTTTCTATTTAATTCTGTGTCAATAAAACTATAAGTGATGCGATTAGTGGTGGTACCTTTTCCGTCAACAAAACCAATTGTTTCGAATAATGAATTATCATTTGTTCGTTGTATCTCAAATCCCCGGTTATTTGCTTCAGTAGAGGTGATCCATTCAAGTATTACGCTGCCATTTTGATATGAGCCATAAAATGCTGTTAGTTCAACAGGCACCGGACTATTGTTTAATGCATCAAGGGCATTAACAATTCCCCAGCCATATTCTCTATTCGGGCTTGAACTTTGCGATGATGTGTTTCTAATAATATCTCTTAACTCCATTGGAGTTAAACCAGGGTTGGCTTCTAATAGAAGAGCAGAAACACCGGAAACTAACGGACAACTATATGAAGTTCCACCTCCGCTCCAATATTGATTACCCGACAGTGCTGCATAATAAACACCGGAACCCATAGCCATTACATCCGGTTTTATTCTTCCGTCAACCGTAGGTCCGACACTGCTAAATGAAGTCCTTTCACCGCTTGAGTTAACTGCACCAATTGAAAAAACACTGTCGCCATCGGCTGGAGCGATTAAAGTATTGCGTGTTGAGTGAAAACCTTCATTACCTGCTGAGTTAACAACAAAGATACCTTTTGCAACTGCAAGATCTGCAGCTATTGTTATTGTAGCTGTATTTCCATCCATATCCTCCCAGGTATAACTTGTATATGGTGGATCGAAATCCAGGTATCCTAATGAAGTAGAGGTTATATCAACGCCAATACTATCTGCCCATTCAAGTGCGGCAATCCAATTATCTTCTTCAACGGGGGTTTCGCTGCGAACATCTTCAGTTCGTGCAAGAATAAAATCTGCTCCATAAGCAGGACCAATAAGCTGACCTTCTTTGAAACCTCCAAGAATTGATAATACCGCAGTACCGTGCGAGTGTGAGCCCAAAACAGAAGAACCATCAACAAAATCGTACATTGCAATTATATTCATATTCTGAAAAGCTTCGTGAGTAAGATTACCAAATCCGGCATCCATTACACAAATTGTTACTCCGCTTCCGGTGTAACCTAAACTATGTACAAGAGGTACATTTATAAGGTTATTTTGTGTAAATGAGTTTCCGTAATTAAGTGAATAAATACCTTCTGGTTGTGAACTTTTATCAACGACAGGATCAGTTTTAATAAATTCAATATCGTTTTGTCTTTTAGAATAAGTATTTACAATATCTATCTTTTTTATAAATGGTAATGATGAGATCTTATTAATACTATTTTTATCTGCATATCCGCTTGCAGCGTTAAACCATCTGGATTTATTTCTCAACTCAAATCCGGCTATAGTAAGAGATTCTATATAATTTTTATAAACAGGAATATCAGAGAAATCAATTAATGATGATTCACTAAAAACTTTTGATCTTCTCTGCAATGACTTAGAACTTACTACTGATTCAGGATTTACAAAATACTTTTGATAATCATTGCCTTTATCAGTGAAGTAAATCCAAATTAGGTGTTTATTTTTTTGCATATCAGAATTTATTTCAGCTTTAAGTCTGGAAGAGATTTTTTCAACAGGACTTTGAGCCAACAGTGGCATAACTATAAAAATCCATAAAATGACAATCAACTTTTTCATTACAATCCTTTTAATTTATTTCACTCTTGTTCCGGTTTTTATTTTTTCAGAAACATTTAAAATCTGTAATTCCCCATCTTCAGTTTCAACAGCTAAAATCATACCTTTCGATTCTAAGCCCATCAGCTTGGCAGGTTTAAGATTTGCAACTATAACAACTTTTTTACCGATAATAGTTTCCGGGGTGTAACTTTTTGCTATTCCGGCAATAACCTGTCTTTCTTCATTTTCAATTTTTACTTTAAGTTTCAGAAGTTTTTCACTCTTCTTAACCATTTCGGCTTCGATTACTTCAGCCACTTTAAGATTGACTTTCATAAAATCATCATATGTGATTAATTCCTCAGTTTCTTTTTGAAAGTTCGAATTCTGAAGTTTGTTAACCTGTGATTCTATTTTTTCATCTTCAATTTTTGGGAAGAGAATCTCTGCTTTGTTCAGCTGATGGCTTTCTTTCAAATGGGGTTTTCCGCACTCTTTCCATTCAACAGGTTTAGTATTTAACATTTTAAAAAGTTTTTTAGACGAGAATGGAAGGACTGGTGAGTATAATTCTGCCAAAGTATAAATTGCCTGTAAACAAATATTCAGAGTTTTTCCGCATCTTTCTTTATCTGTCTTTATTGTTTTCCATGGTTCAGAATCATTAAAGTATTTATTGCCTTCACGTGCAAGATTCATTATTTCATTTACGCCATCACGGATTTTATATTTTTCAAAATAATCAGAAATACGTTCCGGATATTCTGAAATCTCTTTAAGCATATCCTCATCAATTTTTTCAAGCTTCCCCGATGCAGGAACTTTGCCGTCAAAATGTTTGAATACAAAAGTAAAAGTTCTGTTGATGAAGTTGCCAAGTATGTCAGCCAGTTCGCTGTTGTTTCGAAGTTTAAACTCTTTCCAATAAAAATCTGTATCACGTGTTTCAGGAAGATTAGCAGCTAAAGCATAACGCAGTAGATCCGGTTCGAAAAGATCAAGAAATTCATCAACATCAATTCCCCAGCCGCGGCTTTTAGAGAATTTCTTTCCTTCAAAATTTAAGAACTCATTTGCAGGAACATTTTGCGGTAAGCAATATTGTTCTTTACCAGCTTGATTCCATGCCATAAGAATTGCAGGAAAAATTATAGTATGAAATACAACATTATCCTTCCCGATAAATGCTGTATACTTTGTATCAGGATCATACCAATATTTTTTCCAGAGATCAGGATCATTTTTTAGCAGCGATAATTCTTTAGTTGATGAAATATATCCGAGTACTGCTTCAAACCAAACGTAGATAACTTTTCCTACTGCGGAATCAATCGGAACTTTTATTCCCCAATCAAGATCACGAGTTATTGCACGATCTTTTAATCCATCTTTAAACCAACCGCGGCAATATTGAATAACATTATCTTTCCATCCATACTTTTCATTCATTTCATCAACATATTTTTCTAACGCCGGTTGATATTTGCCAAGCGGGAAATAATAGTGTGAGGTTTCTTTGAGTGTCGGACTTCCACCTGAAATTTTACTTTTGGGATTTTTTAATTCAGATGGATCATACAATGATCCGCAGACTTCACACTCATCACTCCGGGCTTCTTCATTACCGCATTTAGGACACGTTCCTTCAACATACCTGTCAGGTAAAAACATTTTTGCTTGATCATCATAAAACTGAAGTGATTTTTTTTCAGCAAATAAGCCGCGATTATAAAATTCTAAGAAGAATTCTTTAGCAGTTTCGTGATGAATTAGTAAACTTGTTCTGGAATAATTATCGAAACTCATTCCAAATCTTTCAAAAGCTTTTTTATTTGCTTCGTGGTAACGATCTATAATTACTTGAGGTGATACTTTTTCTTTATCTGCACTAATTGTTATTGGTACCCCGTGTTCATCGGAACCGCAAATATAAATTACATCATCACCATTTAATCTTTTGTATCTAACGTAAATATCTGCAGGAAGATATGCACCACTGAGATGACCGAGGTGAATTGGTCCATTTGCGTATGGTAAAGCAGATGTAACAATAACTTTTTCTTTAGCCAATTTATTTACCGATTCAATTGTTTAACAAAATTATGAATAGAAATATAACGAATTTGATTACTAAGTTGATTTGAAAATGGTTTAATTTTTTGATAAATGGTTCTTTTGATTTGTTAATTTTTCTTAGCTTTACTCAAAGATTTATAGGAACTAATATGAAAAAATTAAATTTCAGTTTCCTTTTATGTATAATCATCACTTCAATAACATACTCACAGGAAATACCAAAGTTTATTACCGATAGTCTTGATATTTATGTTAACCGTGCACTTGAAAATTGGAAAATTCCGGGAGTTGCAGTTTTGGTTGTTAAAGATGGAGAAATAGCTATAGCAAAAGCATATGGTGTTAAAGAAGCAGGATCAAATGACAAAATTGATGAAAATACTTTATTCCTGATTGGCTCTAATACTAAAGCGTTTACCGGAACAGCGCTTGCTCTGCTCGAACACGAAGGAAAATTAAGACTTGAAGACAAAGTTGTTGAATATCTGCCGGAATTTAAGATGAAAGATACCTGGGTTACTAAAGAAATAAATCTTACTGATATTATAACTCACCGAATGGGCTACGAAACATTCCAGGGAGATTTTATGTACTGGACTTCAGACTTTAACGAAGATGAGGTAATTGAAAAGTTTGGATTGATCACTCCAAAATATGATTTTAGGATTAAGTACGGTTATACAAATGCTGGTTACGCTGTGGCCGGAAAAGTTATTAATAAAATTTCTGGTTTAAGATGGGAAGATTATTTAAAGGAAAAAATTTTCCGGCCATTACAGATGTATAGAACTGTTGCCTTATCTGTTGATTTCGCAAAATCGGAAAATGTTGCAAAGCCACACTCAATTGTTGATGGTAATGTTGTAGTTCTACCATTTGAAGACATTGATAATATGGCTCCCTGCGGCAGTATTGCCTCTTCAATCTCGGATATGAGCCATTGGATTATTGCTCAACTTGACAGCGGCAACTATAAAGGTGAATCAATAATTCCTTATAAAGTTATTCAAAGAACCAGACAGCCGGAAACTATTCAAGGCAGAGCGCGCCATCCATTTAATAAGGTGCACTACAATCTTTATGGATTAGGATGGGGATTAATGGATTACGAGGGAACTGAAATTGTTTCTCATACCGGCGGAGTAAACGGCTTTGTTACTTCAGTAACATTGCTTCCGGAAATCAAGCTCGGAATAGTTGTATTAACAAACACAGATCAAAACGCTTTCTTCAATATGCTTAAGTGGGAGATTGTTGATGCTTATCTCGGATTACCTTACCGCAATTATGATAATTATATTTTTGAAAGAGTAAAAATGCAGAATGAACAAAGAGCTCAGCAGATAACTGCCTGGAAAGATTCTGTATCTATGAATCTTAAGCCTGAAATTAATTTATCAGAATTCGCTGGAATGTACAAACACGAAGTTTATGGTTATGCTGAACTTAAGAACATTGATGATGCGTTTGAACTTACTCTTGAACATCATTCAAAAGTTAAAGGGAAACTGGAATACATCGGTAATAACAGATTCTTATGTACTTACTCTGATCCCTTGTACGGAATAAAAGTTTTTCCATTTGAAATTGAGAATGGTAAAGTGAAATCATTTGATTTATATGTTGATGATTTTATTGATTTTCAGCCGTATAAATTCATTAAAAAATAATTTTGTAAAAATTGATCAGGAATGGGCAAATGTCCATTCCTATCCTTTCGAATATTTTTCCTAATTTTGGAATATATAATTTTTACTTAATAACTTAATTAGGGAAACATAATGAAAAATCACTCCAAAATAGATTTCCAAACAAAATGTGTCCACTCCGGCATTGATGAATATGAATACGGTTCAGTAGTTCCGCCTATATACCAGACTTCAACATTCAAATTCAAATCAGCTCAGCACGGAGCATCATTATTTGCTGGTGAAGAGAGAGGTTATATCTATACCAGAATGCTAAATCCAACAATTGAAGCAATGGAAAATGCTATTGCTGAACTTGAAGGCGGGCATAAAGCACTTGGATGCGGCAGTGGAATGGCAGCGGTCCATACAATATTTGGGGCATTAACACAAACTGGTGATCATGTTGTTTGTTCATCTGCAGTTTATGGTCCAACAACTACTTTGTTGAATACAATAATGAAAAAGTTTGGTGTTGAAACTACTTTTGTTGATACGGCCAAAACAGATGAAGTTAAAAAGGCGATTAAACCAAATACTAAAGTTGTTTACGTTGAAACACCTGGTAATCCTACTTTATGTATTTCAGACCTTAAAGAGATATCTGATATCGCACATCAACACAAAGCTATGGTAGTTGTTGATAATACTTTTATGAGTCCGGCATTACAGAATCCCATTGCCCTTGGTGCAGATGTTGTAATGCATAGCTTAACAAAGTTTCTGAATGGACACGCCGATGTTGTAGGTGGAATTATAGTAGTAAAAGACGAACAGACATATCAACATTTCAGAAAAACATTAAATCAACTTGGAGGTGTTATTGATCCTTTTAATGCTTTTCTTGTTCATCGCGGGTTAAAAACACTTGCAATAAGAATGGAAAGACATTGTGAAAGTGCGCAGGTTATTGCTGAGTGGCTGGAAAAACATCCACTAATTAAATGGATAAGATATCCCGGATTAAAATCGCATCCGCATTTTAACATAGGGCAGAAACAGCATAAGGGTCCGGGCGGTATGATTACTCTGGAATTAAAAGGCGGACTTGAAGCCGGAAGAGTTATGATGGATTCTGTTAATCTTTTTCAACTAGCAGTTAGTTTGGGTGGAGTTGAAAGCCTTATTCAGCATCCGGCCAGTATGACACATTTTTCGATGGGAAAAGAAGCCCGACTGGCAGGTGGTATTACAGAAGGTTTGGTTCGTATATCTGTCGGAATTGAAAATGTTAAAGACCTTATTGCCGATCTTGAACAAGCACTTGAAAAAGTTAAAATAGCTCAGAATAAACAGCACGAACTTCACGTTTAAATAACATTTAGCATAAAATTGCTCGAGGCTGTTTCTCAACTCTATTTTTTATGGTAGCCGCAAGCTTAAGAGTCTGTTGCAGAAGTCACATAATTGTCATTTCGACCAACGGGAGAAATCTTTTTCGTGACATATTGAAGGATTTCTCAGTCTCCCGAAGGGATGCCTATGGCAGAAGACTCCTTCGAAATGTCACTTTCAGAGTTATGCAACAGATCCTTCAGCTTGCAAAGATATAATAAATACGCAACTTGAAAGTTGCGGCTACCTTATATTTAGAACTTTTAAGACACCCTCTTTTTTATGGCATAGGAATAGTGATCATAATTTCTTTGAACTATCACATAAAGGAGTTCAAGATGTATAAACTATTCATACTTACCACAGTTTTCTTCATAGCAACTATTAGTATTTACGCACAGCGAAACGATGGTGTAAGAAATGGGAGTATCGATTCTGATAGAATTTCAAAGGTTGAAAGAGAACCTATCAGAACAAATCCTGTTGTCAGACCCAAAAACCCTCCTATAGGAAAACAGCGGGATAACAATACAATTGTTTATCAGAAGAATCCTGTTGAATCAAGACAACCGGATGAAGTATATAAAATTGAAGGAAAGTGTATAGTCGGGCAACCACCAATGTATCCCATTCGCTACATTCCGCCGGCAATTTCCAGTTATCACATAGCACTAAATCACTTTGAATTAGGTGATTATTATGAAGCATCACGCAAATTTACTGAGTGGCTTGTGAGCAATCCCAATGATATAAACGCTTTGTACCTGAGGGGTATATGTTATTATGAAATGGAGTGGTATGGATATGCTATTGAAGATTTCAATATTCTCTTAAGGTTAGATATTGAGCATGCTGAGGCATACTATTACAGAGGTTTATGCAGGTTTTTCCGAAATGAACGAGAACTGGCAGAAATGGATTTTGAAATTGCTTTTGAGCTTGGTAATAAAATAGCCGGAATAATGCTCAAAAAATATTTTTAATTTAATATTAGGGTGTTTACCGATATTTCAGGGCGATTTACCGATTTATGCTTTTCTAAAGTGAAATTAAAACATACTTTTGCACCGGAAACAATAAATTTTATTCCGGAGAAAATTATGGAAGAGCTAAAAAAACAAACTACAGACCGCAGAGTATGGCTTGGTGCAATACTCATACTTTTAGGTGGTTTATTCCTGCTGAATTCACTTGATATATTTGATTTCAGATTTTCACGAATATTTATTTCCTGGCCTTTCTTCTTTTTTGTTATCGGTTCCTACATACTAATTCAAACAGAGAAGAAAGTTCTTGGCGGTATTCTCGCCGGATTAGGCGGATTATTCCTACTCCCCAGAATATTTCCACAAATTAGTATTAATTTCTCTATAGTCATACCAATACTACTTATTGCTATCGGCTTATATATTATTCTTCACAGAAGAAAAAGTTTAGAATTTATTAAAGGCGAAGTTAAAGAGGATTCTGTTGATGATATTTCAATTTTTGGCGGCGGTGATAAAATAATAACATCAAAAAATTTCAAGGGTGGTAATATCACTGCTATTTTCGGCGGTTCGGAAATTAATATGACTCAGTGTCAGTTAGCTGAAGGTGTTAATACTATTGATGTACTTGCTATGTTCGGTGGTACAACTATAATTGTTCCTAAAAACTGGAATGTTGTTGTAAGCGTTACATCAATACTGGGAGGATTTTCTAATAAAGGAATTAAAGATCCAACTGTGGAAATTGACACCAGCAGATCTCTGGTTATAAAGGGATTAGTTATCTTTGGCGGAGGAGAAGTTAAGAATTTTTAATTAACCAAAATGACAGGACATCCATTAATAAAAAGCCCTAAGAATTTTTTACTTTATCTCTTGTTCTGGATTCTTATAGTAATTCTCTATCTGAATCTTATTGTGCTGGATAGAGAAATTGAATTTAGTAAGGCTATTCTGGATATTTCTGTTTTTAACGTGTTATTACTCGGATTAGGAATAGGCTTCTGGTTTTCAGCAAAATATCTTTCAATCGAAAATCATAAAATTTTTAGGATCATATCTAACCACCTGCTCGAAGGTATTATACTTGTCTCGCTCTGGCTTCTTATCGGATACTTTATCGTCAGCAACCTGGTCACCGATAAGGATACTTATACTAATTTCTTTTTTGACACACTTAAGTTCAGAGCAGCGCTTGGTATTTTCACTTACTTTTTAATGACTTCATTCTACTATATTGTAATTTACTACACCGGGTTCCAGGAAAGAAGGATCAAGGAAACGGAGTTAAAAAACCTTGTGACTGAGGCTGAATTAAGATCCCTAAAATTTCAGATTAATCCTCATTTTATTTTTAATAGTTTAAACTCAATGAGTGCTCTTACAGAAATAGATCCGAAAAGAGCAAAGCAAATGATAATAAAGCTTGCTGAATTCCTTCGTTATACACTTGCCACGAATGATAAGCAAATGGTTTCCTTAAATGAAGAATTAAAAAATATAAAGCTGTATCTGGAAATTGAAAAAGTAAGATTCGAGGATAAGTTTGAATATGTGGAAGAAATTGATGAGATATGCGGTAAAGCTCAAATACCGAGTATGATTCTTCAGCCGCTATTTGAAAATGCTATAAAGCATGCTGTTTATGAAACCTTGGATAATGTTATACTGAACCTCACCTGTAAAAAACAGGATTCATTTCTTAAAATTGTGCTTCAGAATAATTTTGAAGGTGAGTCACATAAAAAAGGTGCCGGTGTCGGCATAATCAATATCAAGGAAAGGTTGAGATTGATCTACCAACAGGATAATTTAATGGAAGTAAAAAAAGAAAATAATATATTCGGCGTAACTCTTTATATTCCTGCAGATGAGAAGTAAAATGAAAGATAAAATAAAAATAATTATAGTAGATGATGAAAGTCTTGCCAGGCAGATATCAAAAAATTATTTATCCAGATATGATAATGTTGAAATTGCTGCCGAATGTTCAAATGGATTTGATGCAATTAAGAAAATAAATGAACTGAAACCGGACATTATCCTGCTTGATATACAGATGCCGAAGCTTACCGGTTTTGAAATGCTTGAACTTATAGAAAATCCTCCAATCATTATTTTTACCACTGCTTATGATCATTTTGCAATTAAGGCATTTGAAGTAAGCGCTGTGGATTATCTGCTTAAACCATTTTCCGAAGAACGGTTTGAACAGGCACTGAATAAAGCAATTAAACTGCTTGACGATCAGTTCTCACAGGACAGCTCAATAAAAAAGGTAATTGCAGAACACGATAAAAAAATAGAAACTCTTGAGCGTATAGTAATTAAAGATGGCGGAAAAATTAACATAATTCCGGCTAACGAGATAAGATGGTTAGAGGCACAGGATGATTATGTGATGATACATTCTACACAGGGGAAATTCCTTAAACAGAAAACTATGAAATATTTTGAAGATCATCTTGAGGAAACACAGTTTGTTAGAATTCACAGATCTCATATAATCAACTTATCATACCTTCAGCATCTTGAACAGCAGGAAACTGACTCATATAAAATAATTCTTAAAAACGGACACGAATTGCCGGTTAGTAAATCTGGCTTAGCAAGACTAAAAGCTACGCTATAGTTAATCCACTAAAATCTATCCTATATATTAATCCTATTTTACCGGATTGTTTTTGTATCCATTATTATATTTGGACTACTAAATAAATAATTAAATGAAATCAACACAGAGATACTTTTTACTGCTCTTAGCTTCTGCTTTTATACTAAGAGTTCTTTTTTCTTTTTACCAGGTTTTCAATGAAACAATAGATACTTACGAGTATGGCGCCATTGCACAAAATTTGGTTCAAGGTAAAGGTTATTCACTTTTTTACAACGATGAAGGTCAAGTAGGATTTAAATTTAAAGCAAGCGCACATACTTATCAATCTGCCTGGATGCCCCCATTATATGTTTACTTCCTTGTTCCATTTTATTTAGTTGAATCCGACTCATTAAGATTATTTCTGATTTTTCTTACACAATCATTTTTAAGTATCCTAACCATTTTTTTTCTTTATAGGCTGACAGAAAAAACGTTTAATCAGGCATCCGCAATAATAGCTTCGTGCATTTATGCTTTTTTACCTGAATTTATTTTTGCTTCAGCCATTATAGGACCAACAATTTTTTATCATTTACTCTCAGTTCTTATTATTTATTATCTGCTTTTATTAAAAAGGAATGAAGGTTTGCTGAATGTTGCAACCATAGGATTGTTATTTGGAGCAATTCTATTGTTACGGAGTGAATTACTTTTATTCATTTTAATAATAATTTCACTGAAGGTATACAGAAAAAAATATAAGAATGCATTAATTATTTTATTATTAACTTTTTTATCAATACTTCCTTGGCAAATAAGAAATTATTTGGTTTTTGATAAAGTCATTCTCTCTACAACAAGTGCCGGCTTAAATTTTTATCGGGGTCATAATCAATTTAAAATTGGGGATTGGAAAGACCCCTATACAGAAAATGAAATAAAAAAAATAATTAAATACGATAATTATGAATTGAAAGCCAACTCATTGTATTTTAGTGAAGCAATTAAATCTATTAAACAAAACCCATTTCAAGAAATTAAAAATTCAGTAATAAAAATTTCACAATTGTGGATTTTTAATATCGATAATAAGCATTTACGAAACCCTTTATACATTTTCCCCTGGTTACTTATTCTTGTCTTTGCTTTAACCGGGTTGATAAAGTATTATGATTGGAATAGATATGAAGAGTTTTATTTATTTTTGATATCAACAACAATAGTAGCGGTTTTATTTTTCGTAATTCCCCGTTACCAAACAATGTTCAAAATTATAATACTACCCTTTGCCGCGCACTCAGTGATCTACTATTACAATAAATATAAAGATGCTGTATTTAAAGATTAACTTAATTAAAACACTTAGGAAATTTTTTCATTAGTGCTTCAGCAATCACCTCAGCAGCTTCATCATAACTAAACTTACCAGTATTTAGAATTAAATGATAAATTGAGGGGTCATCAATTTCCCTGTGAAAATGCGACCTGACATATTTTTTACGCGCCTCGGTTTCCTTTTCAAGAAGTTTAATCGCTTCTATTCTATTGATTGACCTCTTTTTTATAGTATGTTCGATACGATTTTCTAACGGCGCTACTAATCTCAATTGAAATGCGTTAGAAAGTTTGGAAGTAATCAAAACACTGCCGCGCCCTACGAGAATAACTTTTCCCATTCTTCCAAGCTGTAAAACAGTTTCAGTGGTTTTTTGAAGAATAGTCCATTCAGAGGGACGAATACCAAGAAGTTCTGAAACGGCATCATTAAAATGACTGTATTTGTCTTCAGATAAATATTCATTAACAACCTTGGGTAATTTTGAATCTTCAAGAACTTTTTCAAGTAGCATCCTGTTAAAATAAGCCCAGCTATTTTCCGGTTCCTTTGTTTTATTTTGAAGTATATCCAGAACCTTTTCACAAACAGTATTGGCACCAGCACCCGGTTCTCTCGATACGGCAATACAAGGAAAAATCATCCTTTGTTTTCTTTGTTCTGGAGTTTCTTTGGAGTGCTGTTCAATATATCTTTTACATTTTTCGTATGCACCTAAAGTTAACATATTACACCTTCCTCTCAATAGTTACTTGAGAATGAGATTTTATAAAGAGTATGATTGAGGGTACGATTAAGAGTGAGGCAGAATCAGTTGAGGGGCAGAACTTAATCTTACACCTATTCAAATATTCTTTGATTTATAATTCAAACCATTTTTTTATTTTTTTTAATTCATCCCCGTTAGATGATATATGATAAAATTCATTTTTATGTTTATCATATTTGTAATCTTTTTCCCATTCAGAAATATTAATTACAATTTCTTCAACTGCTTTTATTATCAGGTTCAATTCATAACCTGTCATTGTCGGGTGGATTGACATTCTGACCCAACCCGGTTTATCTGAAAGATCGCCCAGATCAATTTTATCTGTTATCATTTTTGATCGTGTCGGGTCAACGTGTAAGAGGTAATGCCCATAAGTTCCGGCGCAGGAGCATCCGCCTCTAACCTGAATACCATAACGATCGTTTAATAATTTTACTATCAAATTGTAATGAATATCATCAACATAAAACGAAATTGCACCTAAGCGATGATATTCATTCTGAGCAAGTATATGAACTTTTGGAATTTTATGTAGTCCATCCAAAGCAATTTTAACAAGCTCTTCTTCTCTTTTTCGTATATT
This sequence comes from Ignavibacterium sp., assembly GCA_018335755.1. GTDB lineage: Bacteria > Bacteroidota > Ignavibacteria > Ignavibacteriales > Ignavibacteriaceae > JAGXRK01. The sequence continues at coordinate 47,472 of JAGXRK010000028.1, forward strand.
ATCAACACCCATTTCCTCTTTAAGCTTGATACAAAGAGCAGCTTTAATAGTCTGCAGAAAGGCCGGAGTTCCGCCGTCTTCACGAAGTTCGATATTAGAAACAAATTTGTGCTGACCCCAGGGATTTGTCCAATCAACAGTACCGCCGCCAGGCATATCTGGCACTTTATTATTATATAGATTAGAATCGAATATCAAAACTCCCGAGGTTCCAGGTCCGCCTAAAAATTTATGCGGGGAGAAAAATATTGCGTCAAGTTTTTCTTCAGGATCAACAGGATGCATGTCTATTACTACATAGGGAGCTGCACAAGCAAAGTCAACAAAACAATATCCCCCATTTTGATGCATTATTTTTGCCAGTTCATGATACGGCGGTTCAATTCCTGTAACATTTGAAGCAGCAGTAAAGGCACCTATTTTTAATTTCCTGTTCTTATAATTAGAAATCTTTTCACTCAGGTTATTAACATTAACAAGTCCATTCTCATCCGGATCAATCACAACAACATCAGCAATAGTTTCAAGCCATGTTGTCTGGTTTGAGTGATGTTCCATATGAGTTACAAAAACAACAGGTCTCGTATCATCAGAGATCTTGATAAAACCGGCGAGCTGCTCCGGAACCTTAAGACCTAAAATTCTCTGGAACTTGCAGATCAAAGAAGTCATTCCGCTGCCTGCAGTTATAATAACATCATCTTTATCAGCGTTGCAATGCTTTTTAATTATTTCCTGAGCTTCGTGATAGGATAGTGTCATTGAGGTACCGGTTAAACTGGATTCCGAATGAGTATTTCCTACAAGCGGTCCGAAAATTTCGCACATTTTTTCCTCAATAGGTTTGTATAATCTACCGCTTGCAATCCAATCCGCATAAATTAGTTTTTGTTCACCATAAGGAGTTTCAAACCTAAGCTCATTGCCGACAATATTTTCTTTGAACTTATCAAAATATTTTTCTAATTCACTCATCATTATACCTGATTATGTTAACTGTCTCAAATATAATAATTTGAAATGAGTTCTGCATTTCGCTTTTTTTAAGGCCAATGATTTAGTTAAATTAGTCAGGAATAATTCATATAGATTAAAATGATACTAAAAAGAAATATATTTTTATTTGTAATTGCATTATTCTTCCTTTCCTGTATAAATGCGCAGGAAAAGCAGGATAAATCTTTCAATTTTAGTTCAGTTGATGAGTTAGTTACTACCGCTATATCTGAAAAAGTTTTTCCGGGAGCTTCACTTCTAATCTGGCAAAATGGTAAAGTTATTCATAAAAATTCCTGCGGCAGATTTACTTATAGCTCAAATTCATCAGTAATAACTGACGAATCAATTTTTGATCTTGCGTCACTGACTAAAGTTATTGTTACAACAACCGCAGCAATGATATGCATCGATAGAAATTTATTTTCTTTGGGTGATAAAGTAGTAAAATTCATACCTGAGTTTGGAGTAAATGGAAAAGAAAATATTACCATTAGAAATTTACTTCTTCACAACAGTGGTTTAATTGCATGGAGAAAGTTCTACGGAAGAGATTTAGACGAATACGGTGTAATAAAAGAAATCTATGAATCTAGCCTTGAATTTGAAACCGGAACCAAAACAGTCTATTCAGATCTCGGAATCATTACGCTTGGAAAGATTATAGAGATAGTAACCGGCTTAAAACTTAATGAATTCAGTGAAAAAGAAATTTTTATTCCACTAAAAATGACATCAACATTTTACAATCCTCCTGATTCATTAAAAGCATTTTGCGCTCCAACAGAACAGGATATTCATTGGAGAAACAGATTACTTCAGGGTGAAGTTCATGACGAAACCGCAGCAATGCTTGGCGGTGTCGCCGGGCATGCGGGTGTTTTCTCAACTGCAAATGATCTGGTAAAATTTATGACAATGATAATGAATAAAGGAATTTTTGAAAATAAAAAAATTCTAGATAATAATATCCTGGAGATATTCACAAAAAAACAATCCAATCAAAGCTCAAGAGCTTTGGGTTGGGATACTAAATCTGAGAAGGGTTCATCTGCCGGTGATCTTTTTAGTTCAAATTCATTTGGTCATACCGGATTTACAGGTACATCTATCTGGGCTGACCCGAAAAGAAATTTGTTTGTTGTTTTTTTAACAAACAGAGTTTATCCTTCGCGTGATAATACAAAAATTATTTCATTCAGACCCAAACTCCATAATGCAGTAATAAAATCAATTTCGGAATAATATGGTCGGTAATAATCATACCTTGAAAATATTTTTTTTAATGACGGCAATACTTGCTGTTTCAATATTATCTGATGCTTCCATAATAACTAAGGATATTGCTTTTGCAGAAGAAAGTGACATTACATTGAATAATAATATAAAATTGGAAAAATCAAAAAATATATTTTCACTTAACAATGAGGTTATAAATAATATTGTACTTTCAGTTAGTGAACTTACTCTTTACCAGAAGTGTGCGCAGATGGTAATGCCCGCTGTTTATCGAGGAGCACTCAATCCGGCTTCAAAAGATTATCAAAAAATAATAGAACTTGTAAAAGATTACGGAGTAGGGGGAATTGTTTTATTTCAGGGCAACTCAACTGATCAGAAAAATTTGATATGGCGTCTTCAAAGTCTTTCCAAAATTCCGCTGTTAGTTTCGGGAGATTATGAAAACGGACTTGGAATGAGAATAGATGATGGAGTAAGTTTTCCGCATAGCATGGCTGTCGGCGCAACTTACAATGCGGATTACGCATATCAGGTCGGAAATGCAACTGCAATTGAAGGCAGGAAAATAGGAATAAACTTCAATCTTGCACCTGTTGCAGATGTGAACGATAACCCGCTGAATCCGATTATAAATATTCGTGCTTACTCACAGGATAAGAAAGTTGTTTCATCTTTTGTTAATGCTTTTGTAAGAGGTTCCGATGATGGAAAAATGTTAACAAGCATTAAACATTTTCCCGGTCATGGGAATACAATTGTAGATTCACATGACGATTTGCCCCGAATAAGCGGAAGCAAAGAATACCTAATTCAGAACGAATTGTATCCATTTATTCAGTCAATTGATAAAGGTATTAAAGCACTTATGATTGGGCATCTTGAAGTACCTTCTCTGGATAATAGCAGCAGAATTCCCGCTACATTGTCCTATCCGATTGTTACACAATTGCTAAAAGAGGAGCTCGGATTTGAAGGATTGATAATTACAGATGCAATTGATATGCGTGCTATTACAAGATACTATTCGCAGGAAGAAGCCGCTGTTAAAGCTGTACTTGCAGGTAATGACATTATACTTTCACCTCTTAAGCCAAAAGAAGTGATTGATGCAATTTATAGTGCTGTTAACGAGGGTATAATAAACGAAGCAAGAATTAATGAAAGTGTCAAAAAAATTCTATCTGCAAAATACTGGCTTGGTTTGCTTGATGGTAATTCAGTTAACGGCAATCCGGAATTTGAAAAGCAAAAAAATCTTGCTCAAAAAATTGCCGATGAGTCAATTACTTTGCTGAAAAATGATGATAATATTCTGCCATTAAAATTAAGTGAATACTCAAGTATAGCCAATATTATTGTCACTGATGGTGTGGGAGGATTAATTACCGAGTACTTCGGCGATATGCTTAAGAAAAGAATAAATGATTTAACCTCATCAAAGATAACTCGCAGAAGTAAAAAGCGTGATTATCAAAATGTAAAATCAACCGCATTAAAAAGCGATCTGATAATTATTTCCTCTTTTATACGGGTCAATGCTCAACAAGGACCCGTAGATATTTCTTCGCAGCAGCAGGAGCTAATTTCTGGTTTTATCAAATCAGGGAAAAAAGTCATTCTGATTAGTTTTAATAATCCATATCTGATATCAGAATTTCCTGATGTACAAACCTATATTAATACTTACAGCAATACAGTCTTTTCTCAGGAGGCAGCACTGAAGGCTTTACTCGGCGAAATTGAGTTTAAGGGAAAACTTCCGGTATCAATACCGGGAACTAACTTTATAATTGGTGATGGGATTATTTTTGATCTGACATTAAATAACTAAAAATATAGAACACGGATTTGACGGATTAAACGGATCAAAGCGGATTTTTACTTTGTGCAAATCAGTCTAATCCTTTTTCCCAGTATTCAATTTTCTGAGAAAATAAGTGCTAATACTATTTAATAAGCCATTCAACGTGCTCTGTCAGTTTACTGATAAAGAAGGACGAAAAACTTTATCCGATTTTATTAAAATTAAAAACGTTTATGCAGCCGGCAGACTTGACTATGACAGTGAGGGCTTAGTCCTTTTAACTGAAGATGGCAAGTTGCAAAACAAAATTTCAGATCCAAAAAATAAATTATCAAAAACTTACTGGGTTCAGGTAGAGGGACTTCCCGATGAAAAAGCGCTGGAAAAACTTAGCAAAGGAGTACTTCTAAAAGATGGCTTAACCAAACCGGCAAAAGCTAAACTGATTGATGAAGCTAATATATGGGAGAGAAATCCAGCTATAAGAAAACGAAAAAATATTCCAACAAGCTGGGTTGAGCTTACAATCATCGAAGGAAGAAACAGACAGGTAAGAAGAATGACTGCTGCTGTTGGTTATCCAACTTTACGATTAATACGTTACTCTATTGATGAGTGGAATATTAATAAACTAAAAAATGGTGAGTATAAAATTTTTTAATAAATAATGAATTCAGTGTAACTTCAATTAATCCTTAATTCAATTACCAACTCAATCTTTTATTTAATCATCAACCGGCGGAGATAAAAACTTCTTTTTAATCATGAATGAAAAGTAAACTATCATTCCGCCGACGATTAAAGCAGCAATGGCAGGAATGAAAATAGCAATGAATGATAAAGCAGTTGCACCACCCGCTTCAGCAGTTGAAACAACGGGGTTACCAAGTCCACCGGTGACTGCGGAAGATTTTAATCTTATCAGTCCTGTGGCTGCGTGCACTGTTCCAGCAACTCCGCCTCCGGCAATGAGAGCCATTGCCCACTTTATGAGAGGAGGAAAATCTGTTATTACTGCACCCGTTAAAACTATACCGGCAATTATTGCAAGAGGATGTTCAATAGTATCAAGGAAATTATCAAGCCAAGGAATATAATAAGCTAATATTTCTACTACTGTAGCGACACTAAACATAATCAAAGCTGGCAGACTGCCAATCCATACAAAATAAGTCGAAAGCTGCAGGTTCCCGGTATAAGCCATTATAGATACTATCAGGAAAGGTATAAATATCCTGAATCCAACAGCTGCAGCTAATCCGATTCCAACAAAAATGCTAAGTACTATTTCCATAAATCATTTCCCTCTCTGTGGTCTCATTGTAAACTCTGTGTTTCTTCGTACAAGAATTTCCTCACGGATAGCCACAAAAAAATAACGATGAACCACGAACATATTTAATAACTCATATTATTTAGTTTGACTTTGCCTCTGAATATCCAGTAAATACTTATAGTATAAGCTAAAACAAACGGCACTCCGATCAATGCTATTATCAGCATAATGTTTAATGTTTTTTGAGATGATGATGCATTATAAATAGTTAAACTGTACTCCGGATTAGGGTTTGAATATACAATAGTCGGAAAAAGCCCTAATGCGAAAATTAAAAGCAATGCTGCAATTGACGCACAGGAGGAAAGAAATGCAAGGAAATCTTTACCGTGATGAATCTCTCTGGGAATATTTGCAATAGCCAGCATATTTAGCAAGGCAACAATAAATAACACCGGTGCATTTTTAAAGTGCTCAACCATATGAGGGAAATAAATTAATGTTGCCATAGTAGTTGTTATATAGCAGATTACAAAAAATATAATTGTATTGTTAACCCAGCTTCTTAATTTCTTCTGGAGTTCGCCTTCAGTTTTCATTACACCGTAAATTGCACCATGCATCATAAAGAGGGCAACAGTTGTTATTCCTACTAATACTGTGTATGGATTAATTAAACCCCAAAAACTACCTGCGAACTCTTTATCAGGTCCAAGTGGAATACCTGTTATAATATTTCCCAGTGCCACGCCCATTAACAGAGCAATTAAAATTGATGAGATGCTGAATGCTGTATCCCAAAAATTTCTCCACCATTGCATTGGTCTTTTACTTCTGAACTCTATTGCAACGGCGCGAAAGATCAACATAAACAAAAGAAGCATAAATGCAGAATAAAATCCGGAAAATACAGTGGCGTAAACGTGCGGGAAAGCAGCAAACAGCGCACCTCCGCCAGTAACCAGCCATACTTCATTTCCATCCCAAACAGGTCCGATTGAATTAAGCATTAATCTTCTTTCAGTATTGCCCTTAACTAGCAGATGGAGTGCACCAACGCCAAGATCAAAACCATCTAATATTGCATAACCGGCTAGAAGCACTCCAATTAAAAAGAACCATATAGTATTTAAATCGAAAGTTATTTCCATTATTACTCCGGCATAAACTATGATTTTGGATGACCAATTTCAGAAGGAATTAAATCCGGATCTTCAGGTCCGTGTTTTATTTTTTCATTAAGTAAATAAAGGAACAAAAGGAATAAAAAAGTATAAATTATGGTAAACAATATCAAAGAAAATAAAACCTGTCCAGCTTCAACTGATTTTGATAAACCTTCAGAAGTACGCATTAATCCATAAACTATCCAGGGTTGACGTCCTACTTCGGCAGTAATCCATCCAACCTGATTGGCAATCTGAGGCAGCAGCACTGAAAAAACAAAAATCCATAATAGCCAATTCTGTTTGAATAATGTTCCTCTCCACCAGAAAAACGCACCGAGAAACGTAATTGCAATTAATGCCATTCCAATTGCAATCATCAAATGATAAGATTGAAAAACAATATTAACAGGAGGTCGCTCATCTTCAGGAAAGTCATTTAAACCGATTACCTGAGTTTTAGGATTGAAACCGATTAGATAACTAAGCAGACCCGGAACAGCAATTCCAAAACTAACTTCCTGCCTCTGTTCGTTGACCCAACCAAATAAATACAATGGAGCATTTTCCTGAGTATCAAATACTGCTTCCATAGCAGCAAGTTTGACCGGTTGATTTTTACTTACACCAACGGCACTCTGATGACCAGTTGCTAGCTGGAAAAGAGATGCAAATAATGCTATAACAAGGGCAATTTTTATTGATGACTTTGCAAAACGGATATGTCGGTCTTTTATTATATAATATGCACCAATACTCATAACTAAAAAAGCTCCGGCGAGCCAGCATCCGGAAAGAACATGAAAAAGTCTTTCCATTGATGAAGGATTAAAAACCAATTCCCAGAAATTTGTTATTTCAGCCCGTGCCTCCAAACCTTCTCCGACAATATGAAACCCGGCGGGGGTCTGCATCCACGAGTTTGCAATTACTATCCAGACAGCACTAAACATTGAGCCAAGAGAAACCATAAGTGTTGAAAAGAAATGCATTTTGGGTCCCACCTTATCCCAGCCAAATACTAACACTGCCAGAAAACCGGATTCAAGAAAGAAAGCGAAGATACCTTCTGCTGCAAGTGCACTACCAAAAACATCGCCAACATAGCGGGAATAAGTTGCCCAGTTTGTTCCAAATTCAAATTCCATTACTATTCCGGAGGCAACACCAATTGCAAATGTTAATGCAAAAACTTTAACCCAGAATTTTGTCATATTCTCGTAGAATTTATCCTTTGTTTTCAGATACATCCCTTCCATAATTACCATAATAATTCCGAGTCCAATACTTAAGGGCGGGTAGATATAATGGAAAGCAATGGTAAAGGCGAACTGAATACGGGAGAGAATTTCAACATCCATAACAAACCTGAAAATTGTTATAATCGATAATGCAAATTAGTGAAAAGTATTTATCATATAAACAGGCAGTAATTGAAGATTAACTTTAGCTTTTTTATCGAAGATAATTGCAGGGGTAAAATTAATAACAGGTTTAATAATAATTAAAAGCCGTATTTAAGCTTTAACTTTTTGAATCATCTTCAAACAGATTTAATTTATCAGCAAATTCAGCGGCAAACTTTTTAATCAAATCACTGATTTCAGTATTGTTTGTTGCTCTCAAATAAGTGTCAGCCATCTTTGAGAAAGTCTGATGAAAAAGAATATTCATATCCTGCACAATCATTTCTTTCGTCCATATATCAAATCCCAGAGTGACTTTTTCATCTTTATCCCACAGAGAGAGCATTACAGTTTTAGCTGCTTTGAAATCGGTAAATTCTGAATCATCGGCTTTCCACAGGATTTTTTCGGGCATTTTAGTATCATCTAGAGTAACAAGGATTTTTATTTCTGATGTTTTAGGCATAACTGTCTTTCTTTTTGATTAAAGCAGGTTTATTTTTCTTTATGATTTTCTGATACTGAAAAAATAAAGGTTTAAATTTGAATAAGAAAATATTTTTCGCTTTTATAATTCTGATATTACTGCCGATAGAATCTTTTGCTCAATTAGAATTTTCAATTGGAGGTTATGCCGGCGGCGGTTCGATTAAAGGTAACTCCCCTTCCGAGGGAAGTTTCGGTACATCTGTTTTTATCGAAACAAATATTCCGCTGTTTGAAGAAGTTTTTCCAAGGTTAAGTTTTATTTATGCAAGAGATTTCAGTGCATTACTTCCTGATTCACGTCAAACTTATCTTCCCTACGTTCAGGGTTTTTCATTTAAAGGTGTTACATCACAATATTTTGACAGCAAAATATTTCTTGAGGAAGCCGTTGGTGCACTTATACTTAATGACAGAACTTTCAGTGACACTGATTCTTGGGAATATGGGGTTGTTCTTTCTTTTGCCGGCGGTTTTGATCTGAGAAATTATAATCTGAAAGGTTTTAAAATTGGAGCTGGTGTAGAATATGGTTTGACTTTTACAGGCACGCTTCCACAATATTTTAATCTGCACCTGCAATTTCAATATACGCTATAAAAATATTGGAGTAGTGTTTATAATCTTCATTTAACACTACCCCAACAAAATATAAAATAAGATTTAGCTGCTGTTAAAATTTAAACGCTGGATATTTATCCGGCATTCTATCTTTCGGTCTATTACTATTAAGGTAATAATCAAACCAATCCATTGTTCTCACCAGATAATCATATCGCGAAGTATTTTTATTATTACCATGACCCTGACCCGGATACCACACTAATCTTACAGGAGCTTTGCTGTGAGTTTTAAGTGCACGGTATAATTCCAATCCTTGTGATGGATGAACTCTTGGATCTTCTTTTCCATGAAGAACTAAAGTTGGTGTTTTACTTAAATGCGCATAACGAACGGGACTTCTTTCCCAGATAAGCTCTTCATTTTCAAATGTCCAGATACCCCAATGCACATAATAGTCTTCGTAAGGAATATCGGTTGTAAATCTTTTTGATACCTGATTGCCAATACCAACAAAAACTACAGAAGCAGCAAATCTTTCGGTATGTTTTGTAGCAGCCCAGGCTGAAAAATAACCGCCATAAGAACCGCCGCCAATTCCCACTTTATTTTTATCAACATATCCTTTCTCAATTAAGTAATCTATTCCATCAATAACATCGTCAAACTCTTTTCCGGCAAGATCGCCAAAGCCCATCATAGTAAATTCAACGCCGCGTCCGGAACTTGCACGATAGTTCGGCATAAAAACAAAATAATCCTTTGCCGCAGCAACCTGTCCCCATTTACCATATCCGGTTGACCAGCCATTCTGCTCTGCAGCCTCAGGTCCGCCGTGTATATAAGTTATAAGAGGATATGTTTTTCCTTCTTCAAAGTTTAATGGATAAATAAGAACTGCTTCAATATCCAATCCATCGCGTGCATAGTAAATTATTTTTTCCTGTTTAGCTAATTTTATTTCAGAAAACCATGGATTATGGTCTGTAAGCTTTTTCAGAGATCTGTCAGAGATATCGAATGTAAAAAGTTCACCCGGGTGCCGGGGAGTATTTCCTGCAAAAGAAAATTTTCCGTTGATGTAATCAAATGAATTAAATACTACTTTTGCCGGATCTAGAAGCAAAGTGCTTTCTCTGTCATTTATTTTCTGCTCACGAATTGTAATATCAACGCCTTCCTCCGAGGAGAATAGGAAGGTTTGATTATCCTTCCATACAACATCCATAACTGAACCACGAAAGCCGATTGAATAATTCCTCAACTCCTCAAAAGGTTTTACGTTAGGAACCTCCGCAATAATTAAACTTCCGCTTACTGCATCATTAATATTAGCTGCTGAAACAAATGCAAGATGCTTTCCATCTGGACTAAATGAAAGTTTACTTAGTTTACCGGGGTTTTCCACCAGTTTAGATTTGACACCATTGGAAGCATTAACTATAAAAATTCTTTTAAACATATATGAATCATCAACCAGATTCTTATCTGACATAGCTGCAGCTATTTCAGTTCCCTGATCATTCCAGGTAAACTCCCAAACAGAAACGGAAGTTGTAAGTTTTTGTGTTGATTTACTCTTGATATCATATACGAACAGATTTCTGTCAACATATTCTTCTTCGTAGATCTCTGCATCAAATCCTTTTTCCAGCAGTTCCTTCTTTTTTACGGGCTGTGATTCGGTTGATATGAATGCTATCTTCTGACCGTCTTTGCTTACTCGATAATCTGTCACTCCATTTTCGGCATCGAGAAGTAATCTGGGCGAACCACCGTTAACGCTTATTGAATGCAGTTGAACTGTTTTTGCATCGTCTAACCGGGCACGGAAGAGAATGGATTTTGAATCAGGCATAAAGCTAATACCAAACACTGATGATTTATCACCAATCAGTTCCCTGGTAGAATTTTTTTTCACATCATAAACATATAGATAACGATAATCAGCTCCGGGTTTATCGGTAAACGGTCTTGGTGTAAAAACCGTATATGCTATAAAATTCCCGTCCGGTGACTGAGCTGTTTCAATAACAAATTTTGTTCTTAAGATATCTTCTGCCACATAACCTTTTTGCTGGGCAATTAGTTGTGAAACAGATACTAAGAAAAGAATTAGTACTAATAATTTGTACTGTACTTTATTTAACATCATTACTCCTTGAATTGTGATTAAAAACTTCGTGAGCCTCCGTGACTTCTAAGTGCGCTTCGTGTAAGTATATAATGAAGCTACATAAAGAATGTACTGAGGATAGAAAACGCTTTAATAGTATGCAAGATATAAATACCAGACAAAAAAAGTAATGCAAAGAGGAAATAAAAAACCCGCAGAGGGCTACTTTTCTGCGGGTCTGATAAAGTCTCCGGAGGTACTTAAGAGACTGTCTTTATGGGAAAAACTACGAAGACGCTGTGCCTTCAAGTTTATTTTTATACTCTTGATAGATCAGGCTGCTTATATTTCTTACTTTTTGACTTTTATCTTTATTTACTAATACTTTAACTGCATCAAGCCCTTCAGCATCCATAGTTTCGAACAAAGCATATGCAATAAGAAGCCTAATACTTTCATTATTTTCTTTTTCAAGTCTGTCAACAAGGACATTGGCAAATTCAGCTAATTTGTAACTGCCGACCATATAAATAGCACTTTTTCTGACACCCTCATTTTTTGAATCTAAAGCTTTTAACAGATTTTCCTTAGCATATGCATTCTGTGTCAAATCTTTCAGATTGTTTTGTGCATTCAAAGTAACAGTGAATAAGAGCATCATTAACATTAAAATTGCTGGTGAAGCTTTAACTGTTTTTGTAAAGTTCTTTTTCATTTTGAGCCTCCGGAATAAATAGTTAATAAATAATCAATCTTTCTGTTGTAAACTTATGGCGTATTATTGTCAAGCGTGTCACGCAGAGGTAAATGATTGTAAAGAAATGTCATGAGGGTGCAGAATTTATCGGGGCACATAAAAAGTCCCCTCCGGATTTGGAGGGGACTCTTAATATTTAATTTATTGAGGTTTAGATGGACTAAGTGAAAAACATCTTTATAACCATATTGAAACAGATACTTCATTTAATCTATTCTAGGTTTAATAGAAGTCCACTCATATTATAATAAATTTTATTTATTTATTTATTTCAAGAATACCGCTTTTTGTACGGCATAAAAATCTTTCCCTTCAATTGAAATTATATAGATACCTCCTGCAAGATTATCAAACGAAATTTTTTCTTCGTTTATTCCTGCTTTTCGGTACAATTCTATTTCTTTAATCTTCTGACCAAGTATATTAAATACGCTTAATTTTACTTCTGAAACTTTCGGTAAATTATATTTCACATTTACTGCAGGGTTAAAAGGATTTGGATAGAGTGGATAGAGAACAAAATCTTTAATGATTGGGAAATAATCTTTTACATCTACGACAAAATCTATTTCATATAAACCGTGGCTGCTTGTTCCAAAAAATAGTTGATTTTTTTTATCAACTTCTATTTCATTAACATAACCATAAAAATCATAAGGCGAAGGATAGGGAATAGAATCCCAGGTCGAACCTTTATTTGTTGTAAATAATAAATCTTTTGAACCAAACATGATATAATTATTTGTTCCTTTTACACATACAACAGATCTATGAAAAAATGTATTCTGCCACGAATTACCATAATCATTTGAATAGAAAATTCCATTACCTACTGTAATATCACCAAAGAAAATGCTACTGTCATTTATATAAAGACCATTTCTAAGAATATAATGGAAGTTTAATGTAGATAATGAATCAAAATTAATACCTCCATCTATGGATTTATATAATTTTCCAACATACCCTGTAACCCAAATATCTCCATTATTATTAACTTCAATTGCACAATTATCAATGCCCGACCTAACAGGTGTTGCTTCCCAGGTTTGGCCCTCATTTATAGAACGGATTAAACCTGTATCTGTTGCAGCTAATATTGTTTGATTTACTTTTTTAATATTTAAGACTAACGGATTGTTATTTATCTGAGCCCATTCTCCGTTAAATTCACGAAGCATAAATACTCCACCACCTCCTCCGAAGAATTCATCCCCGACTGCTGCATATATTGTTCCTTCTTCATCTATATCTACTGCATTTACTTTGTGCAAGCCAACATTATTCCATTCTTTTGTTAACCGGTTGTATTTCTGCACCCCCGATGGAGTTGCTGATATTATAAGACTATCTCCATAAAAAACTATATTATTTACTGTTGATATCGGCAATCCTATATGCTCAAAACTCTCTCCTTTATTTTTTGATCTGAATATTCCTTCAAACTCTGCTCCGGTTATTATATCTCCATTATGATTTATCTTAAGTCTGAAAATATCTTTCCTGTATAAACCATTATTGTGCTGCTGCCAATTTCCTCCCATATCTGTTGTTTCATATACTCCGTTTATTGATGAGCCTGCTAACAATGAACCGTAATCTGTAAATGCCAGTGAATATATTATCTGTCCGCCTAATCCTATGCTGGTAAAGGTATTTCCAAAATCTGTTGAATAAAAAACTCCCTGCCCGTTTGTGTAATATCCTGTACCAGCTATAACTCCATCGCTGCTGTCAATCTGTATTGCATTAACAGGTACATTTATCAGCCCTGTCGGAGTAAAGGTTAATCCATCATCTGTTGATTTGTATAGTCCATCAAATGTTCCGCAGTAAATATTATTAAGGCTGTCGACTGCAAAGGATATTCCTGATAAGTTATCAACCAACTGCCAGTTGTCTCCATTATTTGTTGAGCGATATATTCTACCGAATTGGGCTTCCCCTGCAAATAGAACATTTCCACCTTTGTTCTGCCCGAATGACCAGCAGTGAGCACTCGTTATACCAGAGTTTTTGATTTCCCACGTCTCTCCATCATCTGTTGAACGATAAATTACTGGTAATCCTCTAGTCCCTACAAATATGTGATCATCTTTATTTATGAATAATGCATATACTTCTATGTCATATGGCAGCGATTGGATTTTATTCCAGTTGTCACCGTTATCAGTTGACTTATATAATCCTGCATAATAATAGAATAAGCTTGAGTAAGTTCCTGCGTAGATATGTCCTTTTGAGTTTATTGCAATATCACCGATAGCACCACCCATTGGTCCGCCAAGGTGTTTCCAGTGTAGTTCCTGCGTGTATATCTTGCTTGTTATTGATAAGGCAATGATAAAACTCATTACAAGCAACATTTTATTTTTTGAATAAAATTTCATTCAATAATTTATTTCTGATTTGATTTTACTGTAATTAATAATTGTTAATCGATGTAATATTCCATAAAAACAAAAGGGAAGCCTCTGCACAAAGCTTCCCTATGGTAAAACTCTTATTTATCATTAAATATATTACCCCCCCCCCCC
>JAGXRK010000029.1 GCA_018335755.1 Ignavibacterium sp.
TAACGAGATAACCAAAACCGGACGCTGGGAAGAGTGGATATTGTACGTCATAGCCGGCATTGAAGCAACGGCAACAGAAACTCTCAACCTGGTTAAAAGCATCGATGCTTACATCAATCAGACGGCAGCCGAAATCAAACAGACGCTACCGGACCTTTATAGCCGTGAGCTGGTTGAGTTGCTGTTTTTCGAATTCTACACCAAGAACAGCTACCTGATCGATGGCCTCGGCATCAGCAGAAGAACTGCTTACACTTACCTAAGCAAACTGCTTGAAAAAGGTTTCCTGCAAGAAAAGAAAGTCGGTAAGTCTAAGATCTATTTCAACGAAGGCCTTTTTGAGTTGGTAAAAGATTTCGGAACTAACTGATTAATCAAATCAGTAAAGGGGACACCCTTTTTTGTGTGTCTCAAAAGAATGGCAATGCAGGACATTTACTGCAATAATTGAAATAATCGTGAAGGCGAATAATGCTATCTAAATTGAGCGGGTAAAAGGACGTGCGCATTGTGAGTAATCATAATTTTTTTGCTCATGGATCTAAATGGTTACGGGCAGATTTTCATCTACACACAAAACATGATAAAGAGTTTAAGTTTACCGGTACAGATAAAGAATTTATTTTAAATTACATTGAAAAGCTTAAAGCAACAAATATCAGTATTGGCGTTATCGCTAATCACAACAAATTTGACCGCGATGAATTTAAAGAGCTTCAGAAAGCCGCAGCAAAAGAAAATATCTACCTGATGGCAGGCGTTGAATTATCTGTTAAAGATGGTTCTAACGGCATACATACGTTAATCGTTTTTCACGAAGATTGGTTTGTAAATGAAACAAATGAAGACTATATCAACAACTTTCTCAAAGTAACATTTGCAGGGCAAACCTGTTATGATAGCAAAAATGCCCGTTCAAATCATGATTTGAACGAAACCCTCAGTATTTTGGACGGGTTCTCGAAAGATTACTTTATAGTTTTTGCACATGTTGAGGAAGAAACAGGATTATGGGGAGCCTTGAAAGGCGGACGGATCCAAGAACTTGGCAAATCTGAGAAGTTTTGCGCACGCACCGCTGCATTTCAGAAAGTGCGTAGCCGGGATAAGCGTAAAAATGTGAAGAACCGGCTTGGAGATAGCTATCCGGCTGAAGTAGAAGGATCAGATCCGAAAAGTATAGAAGAAATCGGGAAGGGAGAATCGACATTTATTAAGATTGGTGCGTTCACCTATGAAGCCGTTAGGTTCGCTTTAAAACCGGGTACAGAACGGTTGAGCACAGAACCACCTACACCTCAAAAACACTCTTCGCTAAGATCAATCAGTTTTGAGGGTGGTATGTTTGACGGGCAGATAATAAATCTTTCTGCCGACCTAAACTGTTTTATCGGTATTAGAGGTAGTGGGAAATCTGCCGTTTTAGAGTGCGTCCGGTATGCTTTAGAATTAGGATTCCCCGATGATGAAGAAGGGGTAGATCGAAAATACAAGGAAGACCTTGTTCGTTATGCACTGGGCAGTGGCGGTAAAATAGTGTTAACGGTGCAAGATGCACAAGGTAAAAGCTATGAAGTACACAGAATACTTAATGAACAGGTCGACCTGTATTATGAGGCAGAACTACAGTCCGATATAAAGCCCAAAGCGCTCTTCAATGCGCCGCTATACTTTGGCCAAAAAGAGCTGGTTAAACGTGGAGAAGGTTCCGAGCGCGAACTGATTGAACGACTATTAGGCTCTAAGCTTGAAACCATCCGACACGATATAAAGCAGCAAAGACAGCGGGTTTTGGATCTGATTTTAACCTTGGATAAGCTAAAAGATTTGGATGCCCTAGAGCAAGAATACATCAGTGGTATGAATGCAGCAAAATTAAAACTCGACCATTATAAAAAGCACGATATAGAAAAAAAGCTACAGCGACAGGTAGAGTTTGACGCAGATGTTACCGGTGTACAAAAAATCGTCAATACGATCAATGAGTATGTTCTCACCCTTGAATCTTTTATCAGCGAACAGCAAGCTGAACTATTTTCCCTGGCGACTTTAAAATCTAATGAAAACTCCGACCTCATCACCGAGGTCAATAATATAATTACAGAAATTCAAAAAACACCTGAAAGTTTAAGCCTCATACTGGGTAAAGCAAAATGCAATTTACAAGATTTAAGGGATAAATATAAGGAGTTGGTGCAGCGTCGCGAGGCACTCAAAGGTGAATTTGCTTCCATTGAACGCAAATTAAGCGAACAACTTCAGCAAAAAGATGGTGTCATTGTCCGACTGGACGATTTCGTCAAGCTTAATAATGAATTACGAAACGCCAAGTTAGCATTGGATGAAATTGCTAAAAGTCGCACCAAAAAAGATAGCTTACATGACTCGCTTATTAAAGAGTTAAAAAAGCTGTCTGATCTGTGGCATCGTGAATTTAAACTGATTACATCAGAAGTCGACAAGCTAAACTCACGGCAGATTGCACTAAGGATTAACCCTCATTACAAAGGAGATAAAGAAGCATTTTTAAAAGAAATACAAACACATATGCGTGGCAGCAAAATACGGGAAGCCACCCTTAAAAGCATAGTAGATGACCATGCAGATTTTATTTCGGTATATAAATCGTTAAACGAAGTATGTGGCAAGCTTGGAGATACAGGCGCCGTCTTTCGCAAATACTTTAATGAAGCCAAAGCAACTTTACTTACTTGGCAAGTGCCGAATAGCTTTAAAATAGAATTTCATGGAAAAGAGCTAAGTGAACATTCACTGGGCCAAAGGGCTTCCGCACTAATACTATTTATCCTTAATCAGAGTGAAAATGACGTAATTATAATAGATCAACCAGAAGATGATCTAGACAACCAAACCATCTTTGAAGATGTTGTTAAATTAGTTCGAGAATTGAAACCTAATATGCAATTTTTATTTGCTACACATAACGCAAACTTCCCCGTGTTAGGTGATGCAGAGCAGGTGGTTGTGTGCAAATATACAAACGGGAACACTGATCTTCGCATCGGCAGTATCGATCAGCCAGTCATTCAAGAAGCGATTGTATCGATTATGGAGGGCGGTAAAGATGCCTTTGCTCGCAGAAAGGAGATTTACAAACTATGGAAGCAATAGAACACTTGGAGCGAATAAATCGCCTTGAGGATAGTTATACGCAATTTAAAGTAAATGTAACCAATCCTGATTCTTTAGCAGGCGACTTTGTTGCCTTTTCTAACAGTAATGACGGCATAATCTATGTTGGTGTCAGAAATGATGGCGAAATCATTGGTTTGACAGCAGCGGATATTGATCGAATCAATCAACTTATTTCAAGCGCTGCAACAGATTGCGTAAGACCTTCGATCGCACCGAAAACCGAGAACATATCTTTGGGCGGAAAATTAATCATCGCGATTACAGTAAAAAAGGGGGTATCGAGGCCGTATTCAGACCATAAAGGTGTTTATTGGGTAAAATCGGGCGCAGACAAGCGCCGTGTAACTTCACGCGAAGAATTACAACGTATGTTTCAGAGCGCAACCCTTGTACATGCAGATGAAGTGCCGGTTGAGGGCGCTACTACCAATGACATCGACATTGATAAATTTAGTGCTTTTTTTAAAAAACAGTATGGCGATACTTTTGATAATGTTCTCGAACGCGATAACATATCATTAACACAAACGCTAAATAATTTCGGATTAGCAAAAGGAGAGACGCTTACCCTTGCCGGCTTGATGCTGTTTGGCCGGAACCCACAATACTATCGGCCTGCATTCATCGTTAAGGCAGTTACATTCGTTGGCAATGACCCTGCCGGGGAACGATATCGTGATAGCCAAGATATTAACGGGTGTCTGCGTGACCTATATAAGGGAACAATAGATTTTTTAAAACGGAATTTGCGCTATTTGCAAAATGATAAAGGTTTTAATACAGAAGGTGATCTGGAAATACCTTTAGTAGCCCTGGAAGAGCTACTGGTAAATATGCTTTTGCATAGAGATTATTTTATCACTGCGCCCTGGCGTGTCATGATCTTTGACAATCGTGTTGAGCTAATCAGCCCCGGCGCTCTACCAAACAATATAACAATAGCTAACATCCGCAGCGGTGTTTCAGTTATCCGCAACCCGCTTGTTGCCTCTTATGCAACCAAAGACCCTGAGCTACCTTATCGTGGTATTGGAACAGGTATTCGGCGAGCGATTGCAGCATTACCTACTATCGATTTAGAATCAGATTATGAAAGGAATCTTTTTATTGCTAATATACCGCGATTACGGTAGCAATATTCTAGCTTACAATCGTGGTAGTGATATTTATAATATGGTGTCCAAAACTTTGCTTTAGCCCTGGCCGCTAAAAGCATGCGCCCGGGCCCAAGCAAAGTTTTGGTTCGTATCGCTCCGGCGCTGCCGCTTGCCCTCTGCTTCAGCCTTCAGCCGCATAACTTTGTCTGTGCATGCCTTGGTGCGTGTGCAAACAGACACTCCAGCGGTTGCCGGTTTCCTTCCGGCCGGCCGGGCGGTTACGCGCTTCGGCCGGCTCTTTCAGTCAACCCGCAAACCGCTTCCGCTCTTAAACCATCAAGCCCCCATACCCCCGCCTCTTCGGGGGCTTCTATCACCGAAAACCTTATTTTTATAAGGTGTCCAAAA
>JAGXRK010000030.1 GCA_018335755.1 Ignavibacterium sp.
CAGAAGGTGCTCTTCTGCTTAATGCACTAATTTGGGGAGGGACGTTTGTTATCGTCAAATCGGCTCTTACGGATTCTTCACCGATGATGTTTGTTGCAGTTAGATTTACAATCGCCACATTGATTTTATTACCGTTTGCTTATAAGAGTTTTTCTGGAGTTAATAAAAGATCTCTAATTGACGGTTTCAATCTTGGTATCCTTCTCTTTCTAGGTTTTGTTTTTCAAACTGTCGGCTTGAAATATACTACTGCTACCAAATCCGCATTCATTACGGGGACATTTGTTGTCTTTATTCCGATTTTTCAAACCATTATCGAAAAGCGATTTCCTTCAAGAGCGAATATAGCCGGTATACTGTTTGTTATTCTTGGAATAATTTTTTTATCGAGCAAAGGGGAGTCCGTATTTGATATCTTCTATGAAATTGGTGCAAGTTTTAACTTCGGCGATTTTCTAACTCTTCTCTGTGCCGTGTTTTATGCTCTATATATTGTTTATCTTGATATTATCAGTCATAGGAATGAATTCAAGTATCTTACTTTTTCCCAGATAGCTGTTACTGCGGTTCTAGGTTATGTGGCATCATTTACTTTTTCTGCTTTAGAGCTGGAGTCAATACAATTTCATTTAACCGATAATCTTTTACTTGCATTAGCTTATACATCTATCCTTGCAACAGTCATCACACTTTTACTTCAAACCAAATATCAAAAAGAAGTTACTCCAACACGTGCCGGATTAATTTTTTCACTTGAACCTATTTTTGCAGCCGTATTTGCATATATTATTCTTACCGAGATGTTATCTTATTTGGGAATTATAGGGTGTATATTTATCTTTACGGGTGTTTTGATATCCGAATTATTGACAAAGGATTAAACTTTTATAATGACTTCAAATTTAAAAAGAGCTGAAATTATTGTGGACGGTGTTGTGCAGGGTGTAGGTTTTAGGTATTTCGTATTGAGGTGTGCATCAGCACTCGGGTTAAAGGGTTATGTGAAAAATCTCCCTTCGGGAGAAGTACTTACTTTAGTTGAAGGAGAAAAAGGATCCATATTGGAATTGTACGAACAATTAAAAGTTGGGTCTTCTTATTCCAGGGTTACAAAACATGCAATTAATTTGTATTCTTTTCAAAACGAATTTACATCATTTGAGATACGACATTGAATAATTTTAGAATCGGACATGGATTTGATGTTCATCAGTTTTCCGCAGATAGAGAACTGTTTATCGGCGGAGTAAAAATCCCTTTTGAAAAAGGTTTGCTCGGGCATTCCGATGCTGATGTGCTGCTGCATGCAATTTGCGATGCAATGCTGGGCGCTGTTGCATTAGGAGATATTGGTATTCACTTTCCTGATACCGATCAAAGTTATAAAGATATCGACAGTAAAATATTGTTGAAAAATGTTTACTCTTTGATTAAGAGTAAAGGTTACGAGATCGGAAATATTGATTCCACACTCTTGTTACAGAGACCCAAAGTGTCACCATTCATTCCAAAAATGGTGGAAGTCATCTCAAGTTTATTAAGTATCGGGAAGGATCAAATTTCCATCAAAGCAACAACAACAGAGAGACTCGGTTTCGTCGGTAGGGAAGAGGGAGTCGCAGCTATGGCAACGGTTTTATTATTTAAACACGGAGAATAATGTTCGAAGAAATTCTTAATTCAATGTCAACCTTCAACCCGTTGTGGGTATACGTAGTGTTGCTGGTTATCCCATTTGTTGAAAATATTTTCCCCCCATCACCAAGTGATTTTATTGTAGTTCTTGGCGGGACGTTGATTGTAACAAACACGGTTGATTTTATTCCTTCACTTGTTTTAACAACAATCGGAAGCGAAATCGGTTTTTTAACTCTTTATTTCCTTGGTTCGCAAACAGATAAAAGACTTGTAAGAAAGGGGAAAGTAAAATTTATTTCAGTGGAAGCCCTTGATACTGCAGAAGCGTGGTTCACCAAATATGGTTTTTTTATAATTCTATTTAATCGCTTTATTCCGGGTCTTCGTTCGGTTATCTCTTTCTTTGCAGGATTGAGCGAACTTGAATTTAAGAAGACATTAATTCTTTCCACAATAAGCGCAGTTTTATGGAATTTAATTTTACTCGGACTTGGTATCTTCTTTGCCGAAAACCTTCAATTCGTTGATTACATTTTAAGAACTTATACAACAGTAGTTTTTACTCTTTTAGGATTAGCTGTAGCAGTATTTCTACTTAAATATTTAATCTCAAAAAGGAAGGTTAAATAGAATTGAAATTTGCTTTCTTTAAATCCGTATTAACTCCGGAAGAAAAAAAATCGAGAAGACATCAAAGGTACCTGTTACTTTTGAGCGGGTTACTGCTTGCCGTTTCATTTCCGCCGGTTCCGTTCCCTTATTTAATCTTTTTTGCATTAATACCGTATTTGTTTGTTATTGAAAAGCGAACGAGCTTAATCGAAATAAACCAGGCGACATACCTGATGGGATTTATCTTCTCTTTGTTCACAATATATTGGGTTGGAGCATTTACGGAAGGAAGAGATTCCTTTTTAATGATTGCCGGAGGAGCTTTACTCTTTGTAAATCCCCTTTTCTTTTTAATCCCATCAACACTATACTACCTGGCAAGAAAATATATCGGATCAAAGGCAGCTATATTTATTTTTCCATTTTTCTGGGTTACTTACGAATACATTTATATGATCATCGATCTCCGTTTTCCATGGCTTGCACTTGGAAATGCCTTACCCTACTTTACACATTACATTCAAATTGCCGATCAGATTGGAGTAACCGGTTTAACACTTTGTATCCTTTTCGTTAATGTTTTTATATATAAAGGTATTGTGAATTACAATACAAAAAAAGTTTCAAAGTATATTTACTTCACACTTGCAGCATTGATTTTTGTTTTACCGATTATTTATGGCACAGTAACTTTGAATAACTATAAACCGGTTGACAAAAAAGTGAAAGTCGGTTTAATCCAGCCCAATCTTGATCCATACGAAAAGTGGAATGGAGGAAGTCTGATTGAATTGACAAAACAGTACACTGCACTATCTGAGAAGGCAATAGATAAGGGTGCAGAAATAATTATTTGGCCGGAAACTGCTCTACCCGTCTATCTGCTAAGCGGTGGATACGAAGATGTTGTTGTCTTTATT
>JAGXRK010000031.1 GCA_018335755.1 Ignavibacterium sp.
GACCAACTGGGTCAGCATGTGGGGTTCCAGCGATTTCAATTGGATCTTCCAGTTTTGGGCGAAATCTGGCTCGCCTCAAGAGAGCATGGACAAGTTATGGAATATGTCGCCGGTGAAATATTTGGGCGAAGCCAAAACGCCGACGCTGATCATCCACAATGAGCATGACCATCGCTGTCCCATCGAACAGGGCGAGCAAGCCTTCGTGGCGCTCAAACGCGCTGGCGTGGAGACCGAATTCGTGCGCTTCCCCGAAGAGCCGCATGGACTCTCGCGCATCGGTCGCACGGATCGTCGCATTGCGCGACTCAATCATATTTTGCGGTGGATGGATAAGTATTTGAAGTAGAAGTTAGTCGCATAACAACAAACTGAGGCTTGAAGAAGCCTCAGTTTGTTGTTGAGATACATCTCACATCAAAACAGTTAGTTTACGGCATATCGCAGTCAAGGTTTCTTAAGATACAATGGCAAAAGAGTATAATTCTAAGCATTTACGGTAAGGGACAAAGGGTAGCAATATGGCAAATCTATCTTCAACCGAAAAACTTAAACTCGAAAAACTTCTTGAAATGGACACTGGATATGTTTTGAATTTTTCAAATAAATCCTTTCAAAATTTTATACTTGAAAATACAAAACTAGATATTTATTCAGATACATATAGTGATGGAGGAAGTTCTAAAGCAAATCGGCTACGGACATTTTGGAGCAAAGAGCCTGATCAATTAGTAGGTGAACTTATTCTAAAATTTATTGAATATTGGGAAGCAAGTAAAAATTTAAATTCTTCAGCGATCACAATAGATGAAAAAAATCTCATGAATGATTGCTTGAAAATCGCAAACAACTTAAAACAAAGCAAAACAACTGAGAACTTAATTGTAAAGCTAAATCGAAAAGATATTTACGATCATATATTTGCCTTATGCCAAAACGATCTCAGATTTAGCATTTCTGATTACAGAAAGAATCTCCAAGAACAAGATTACGAAAGAATTATTATTGCAGATGCAAAGTTAGTTGAAAGACAAGGTGTAAGAAGTTCGGTAATCGGCACTGTAAGATTATTACCAAAGGGCGAAGACACCATAGTTATGCTCGTAGATAAAGATGCAATCTGGAACCTCCCTATATCTGAGAACGGAAAACAATTATTTGTCGAATTCAAACAAAGAATACAAAATCATTTTAGTGAACTTGGTCTGACTATGACATCTAAAAGCATTGAGCAATCTTCTACATCAAAAATAAATATCCTGCCCGCAGAGATTTCTGTTGGAATAGAAAAATTTAAAAATGAATTTCCTTCTAACCAAAAAACAGCTTTTATAATAATGAGGTTTGAAAACACAAAAGTTTATAATCAAATTTTAGAGTGTATAAAAACAACCTTGGCAAAACATGATATTACTGCCCTCCGAGCAGATGACAAACAATATTTAGATGATCTTTTTCCAAATATCAAGGTTTTTATGCATGGTTGTAATTTCGGAATAGCATTAATTGACAGAATTGCAGACGAAAATTTCAACCCAAATGTATCACTTGAAGTCGGTTACATGCTTGGACTAGGCAAGGATGTATTGTTACTCAAAGACAAAACCCTGAAATCGCTTCAAACCGACCTTACTGGAAAGTTATATAAAGAGTTTGATACTACAGACGTAGAAACCTCTTTGCCCCAACAGATTAACAAATGGTTACAAGATAAAGGCTATATAAGATGAATATCTTATATTTTTATGAAAACCCTATCTGCTATAATTGGCGCAATCACAAACTAAAGGAATTCCCTACATGACCGAACACGTCAGCGTTTCAAAAATATCAAACTACATCGGACAGGACGTCGTCCTCAAGGGCTGGGTCTACAACCGCACGGATAAGGGCAAACTGGTCTTTTTGCTCGTGCGCGACGGCTCGGGCTTCATCCAGTGCGTTGCCTTCAAAAACGACCTTCAACCTGAAACCTTCGACCTGATAACCCATTTGCCGCAGGAATCATCCGTGATTATCACTGGCTCCGTCCGCGAGGATAAGCGCGCGCCCGGCATCCCCGGCGGATACGAAGTCGGCATCAAGGATTTGCAGGTCGTTCAAGCCGCGGATATTGACTACCCGATGGCGCTCAAAGACCACGGTCCCGATTTCGCCCTCGATCACCGTCACCTGTGGATCCGGATGCAAAGTCAGTGGGCGATCCTGCGCGTGCGCGTGCGGGTCATGTCGGCTGTGCGCGAGTATTTGGACGGTCAGGGCTTCTTCAACCTCGACACCCCCATCCTGACCCCCGCCGCCGCCGAAGGCACGACGACCCTGTTCGAGACCGAATACTTCGACGAAGGCTCCGCCTATCTCGCGCAGACGGGTCAACTGTACAACGAAGCCAATATTTTCGCCTTCGGAAAAGTCTACTGCTTCGGTCCTACCTTCCGCGCGGAGAAGTCCAAGACGCGCCGCCATCTCACCGAATTCTGGATGCTCGAACCTGAGATCGCCTTCTGCGACCTTGATGGTCTGATGGGAGTGGAAGAAGGCATGATCACATACATCGTCCAGTCCGTGCTGAAGGACTGCGCCGCCGAGTTGAAATTCCTCGAACGCGACGTGAGCAAACTGGAAAATGTGGTCGGTCCCTTCCCGCGCATGTCCTATGACGATGCGGCAAAACACCTGATCGAACTATACGAAAAAGAGAGCGACCCGGAAAAGAAAGAACTGCTCAAATTCGAATGGGGCATGGACTTCGGCGCTCCGCATGAAGTGGAATTAACCAAACTGCACGACAAGCCGCTGTTCGTCTATGGCTATCCGTCCGCGGTGAAAGCCTTTTATATGGAACCCTGGCCCGATAGACCCGAAGTCTGCAAGTCTGTGGATTTGCTTGCGCCCGAAGGCTACGGCGAGATCTGCGGCGGCTCCGAGCGCATGTCGGACCACGATGCCCTGCTGGCGCGCATCAAAAAAGAAGGCTTGCCAGAGGAAGCCTTCAAGTGGTATTTGGAACTGCGCAAGTA
>JAGXRK010000032.1 GCA_018335755.1 Ignavibacterium sp.
CACGAGCAGTCTCACTAATCTGACAATTTTTCACCAGTATCATTGGAAAGTTACTACTTATACTATAAATGCAAGTCCCAATACCATTTCCTTTACCATAAATGTTAAAATTCTCAATGCTTCCATCAGTAGTAAAAATTATTGTTCTGTCTCCCTGTCCTATTCCATCAATTATTGTAGAATCCATAGACAACCCAATTAAAGAAATTGGTGTGTTTATAACAAGGTTTTCAAAGTAGGTACCGTTGTCAACCAGTACGGTATCTCCCGGTTCACAGATGTTTATTGCATCCTGTATAACGTTAGCTGCATCTTCCCAGGTAAGGTATGGCGGTATGTTGCTGCCGGTTGGGGAGACGTAGCGGATTGTTGGGTTTATTTCGGTTGTGCTAGTTAGTGCGATAATTATAATCGTAAGTAAATACGGCAAGTAGGCAGTCTTCAGTCGGCAGTCTGCAAGTTTTTTCTTACTCTTAATCATAATCTTACTCCTTTTTGTTGGCATAATGATAGCACAGGCATAGCTTTGAGTTCGGTGGAAAGATGTTCAGGAAGTAATACGGCCTCATATGAAACTCCGCAGTAAATTGTGGTAAATTAACCAATCTTAACTTAAGAAGTGAAAGTGATAGATTCAAGAAAAAACGAACAAGAAAAGCAATTCGCACTGCTTCAAAACTAGAATCAATTAAATTTCATATTATTCAAAGTAATTGTCTAATTTCTTTATTTTTGGTCTAACTTTTGCAGAACTAAAGCAAAAAAACTAATGTTTATGAACATTCCCTTATAAAAATCTTGAAAAAAGTATAATAATGCTCAAGCTTATAAACCTTACAAAGAAATTCGGCAATTTTTTAGCGGTAAATAATATCAATATTGAAATTAATGCCGGCGATTTTTTCGGTTTCCTCGGTCAGAATGGTGCAGGAAAAACCACTACAATTAAGATGATTACAGGGCTTTACGCTCCAACTGAAGGCAAAGTTTTAATAAACGGTTTAGATATACTCAAAGATCCTATTGAGGCAAAAAAACTCATTGGATACATTCCCGATCAGCCTTTTCTTTATGAAAAGCTAACCGGCAGAGAGTTCCTTTATTTCAGCGGCGGACTTTATCAGTTAGAAAAGAATTTACTTAAAAATAAGATTGATGAAACTATTGATGAACTGAAAATAAACCAGTGGGTAGATAAACGAACTGAAGAATATTCGCAAGGTATGAGACAAAGAATTGCAATTGCGTCTGCCCTGCTCCATGATCCAAAACTTATTGTTGTGGATGAACCAATGGTAGGACTTGATCCGCAAAGTGCTTTGGTAGTTAAAAATGTTCTCAAGCGTAAAGCATCAGAGGGAGTTGCAATTTTTATGTCAACTCACAGTCTGAACATTGCTGAAGAGATATGCACAATAATCGGAATTATAAAAGATGGCGTTATGATTTTCGAGGATAAAAAAGAAGTTATTGAACACATCAGGGGAACCGATCATCAGAATCTTGAATCCTTATTCCTTGAGCTTACAAAGTAAAACTGGATGGCTGTTTTATTTCACATATTAAAGTTTAAGGTAGTTACTTTCTTTACACCGGAGCAGAGGTTAAAGTTTTCCTATATTTTAAAGAATATTGGAACATCTCTTGTTTATATACTTTTCGCTTACGGTACTTACCTGTTTACAACAAGTACCATTAAGTACCTTATGGAGGATGTAAAGATCGGTATGTTCCTTCTGCACAGGTTTATTTTTGTGGTGCTGTTCATTTTCTTTATGGCTGTTAATATCGGAAATATTGTGGTTTCATATTCAACTTTATTCAGGACTAAGGAAGTTGAATTCCTCATAACAAAACCGATTTCATTTACAAAACTGTTTTTAGTGAAGTTTTTAGATAACTTCTTTTACAGTTCGTCAACTTTGCTTTTAGTTATCACTGCAGTGGTTTTCGGATATGCTGAGTATTTCAGTCTGCCTTGGTATTTTATTCCATTTGCAATATTATTTATGGTTTTGCCGTTTATGTTTATTGCGGGTTCACTTGGTTCAATAATATTATTGATAATATTAAGGCTATCGGCAAAATTTGGCGTCAGGCAGGTTATTGCTTCAATTGCACTTATATACGGAAGTGCTATTCTTACATTTTATTACTTCAGCAGTCCTGTTCATCTTGTTAACAAAGTATTTGAATATTTTCCGAACATCAATAACTATTTTGGATTTCTGGAACATCCATTTGTAAAACTGCTTCCGAATAATTGGATCTCCGAAGCCCTTTTCTGGATTTCATCAGGTAAATTTTTAGCAGCCGGATGGTTTATATATCTTCTTGTAATTACATCGTTGTTAATTTTTCTTCTATCGCTTTTTCTTGCAAAAAAATGGTATTACAGAACGTGGCTTGTTTCACTCGATCTTGCGGCAGACCTTGCAATTAAAAAGAACAATAAGAAAAAAATATTTGCTTTTGAAAATTCCACTTATTTTGCTCCACAGGAAGAAGCATTTCTTAAAAGGGAGTTTATACTATTTTTCAGAGAACCCAGCCAGTGGACTCATCTTGCAGTAATGTTGTTTTTGATAACAATATTCATTTCTTCAATAGGCAGTATTGATGCAATGATCCTTAAAGCTTATAATGTTTATTTAAAGACTCTAGTTTACCTGGTTATTTATCTGTTCAATGTTTTTTTAATAGCTTCGCTTTCATTAAGATTTGTATTTCCAATTGTCAGTATGGAGGGTGAAACAATCTGGAAGGTAAGAAGCGCTCCCCTTAATTTTAAAAAAATTCTGATTACAAGGTTGTTCATTTATTTCGGATTTATATTTCTAATCGGACAAACACTTAACTTTTTTTCAAACTATCAGTTTTCCCTTCAACTTGCTTTAATATCGCAGCTCAATACTGCATTAGTTACAATTACTTTGGTTGCATTTAATTTCGGAATGGGCGCAATTTTTGCAAATTACAAGGAAAGAAATCCAATCAGGATAGCATCATCGCAAGGAGCTTCAATTACATTCCTGTTTACAATAGTTTACCTGATATTCTTAATAATAATTTTATTTGCACCAGTCAGTAATTATTTTGATGCTATGGACAGGGGGAGGATAATAAGTATGAATCACCTGCTGCTTACAAGTACACTGCTTGCCGGACTTACTTTTATAATAGCCTATTTAATGATCTCGAACGGTATAAAATATTTCTTAAAGGATGTTTAACAAATAGATACTTTTTAGAAACTTGTTTTAATCACGTCCATCTTATTTGTCGGTTCAGAAATAACTTCCACTAATTTTTGATTTTCAATAATGGCTGCTGATAGTTTATTGCTTGCGATTGCAGCAGTATCAATATACAGTGTGTTATTAAACTCATTCTGCTTAACTTCAAACATTCTCGTGTGACCAACAACCTGCAGTCTGCCTAAATCAATTAAGTCATCACGATTCCACAAGATACCATGATCACTACCTAACTCATTTGTTACCAATTCTTCAATTTTTTTTATATCATAGGGGCGGGTATCTCCAAGGAAAGAATGGAAGCAGTCTGAAATACCAGCATGAGAAATGAAACAATCCGTATGATCAATAATTAGAGGAGCAGATTTTATCATATCAAGGTGATCATTCATTTTTTCCCATCTGCCCTGGTAGGATTTTAATGTTGGCTCACATCCGTTATAAATCCACGGTTTGCCTATCGGGTGCGATGGCTCTTTGATATGGTAGTAGAACATATAATCATGATTGCCTGGGGTAAAAGTAATATTATTCTCTCTTACAAATTCCAGTACTTCAAAGCTAAAATTTCCCCTGTCCACAAGATCACCAACACAAAAAAAATCGATATCCGGGTACTTAGTTTTGACCTGTTCAACTAATTTCACTAAAGTTAAGTAGCAGCCGTGTACATCACCAATTACAGCAATCATAATTCCTGCTTAGATACGATAAACTTCTTTAGCATATTTTGT
Source organism: Ignavibacterium sp. (assembly GCA_018335755.1). Classification (GTDB taxonomy): domain Bacteria; phylum Bacteroidota; class Ignavibacteria; order Ignavibacteriales; family Ignavibacteriaceae; genus JAGXRK01. The sequence continues at coordinate 3,992 of JAGXRK010000032.1, forward strand.
TAGTTCATCCCTGAAGTTTGGATGTGAAATTCCAATTAATGCCTTTACTCTTTCCTGAATAGTTTTTCCCCAAAGGTTAACTGCGCCGTATTCAGTAACAATATAATCAACATCACCGCGGGATGTGACAACTCCTGCTCCCGGTTTCAGTGTCGGGACAATTCTGGAGATGGTGTCATTTTTCGTTGTAGAAGGTAAAGCAATAATTGGTTTTCCCCCTTCAGATCTTCCTGCGCCTCTTATAAAATCTACCTGACCACCAATTCCTGAATAAAACTTTGTTCCGATTGAATCGGCGCACACCTGTCCGGTAAGATCAACTTCAAGGGCAGAGTTTATCGCAACCATTTTATTGTTTTTAGCAATTACAAAAGGATCGTTTACATATTCCTGCGGGTGAAATTCAATAATCGGATTATTGTGTATAAAATTGTAAACTCTTCTTGTACCAAGTACAAAGCCCGCTATGATTTTGCCCGGATGAAGCGTTTTTTTCTCACCGTTGATTATTCCCTTTTCAACAAGCTCAATAATTCCATCTGAGAACATTTCAGTGTGAATCCCAAGATCTTTTTTATCACTTAAGTATTTCATAACAGAATCAGGAATTGCACCAATGCCCATCTGAAGTGTAGCACCATCTTCAATTAGATCCGCAACATTTCTTCCTATCTTATCAAACACCGCAAGAATTTCAGGTGTTGAGTCAGGATCAACCTGAGGCAATTCTTTTATCTCTTCATCGTGTTCCACAATATGATGAATTTTATTTATATGAATAAAGGAATCGCCTAATGTTCTTGGCATATACTTATTTATCTGAGCAATGATTAATTTAGATTTTTCAGCCGGAGTTTTAATTGTACCAACATCAACACCGTAACTGCAGAATCCGTGTTCATCCGGCAGTGACACATTAAGTAAAGCAACATCTGTATTTATTCTGCCGAGTTTAAATAACATCGGAACTTCAGAAAGAAAAATAGGTATGAATTCAGCTCGTCCATCATTAACCGCTTTTCTGGAATTAGCACCTATGAAAAATGCTTTATGTTTAAAGTGTTCTTCCATCCCTTCTTCAAGATAAGGTAGGCCGCCAACAATAAGAATGTGATATAATGTTATATTTTCAAGACTATCTTTTCTTCTGACTAAAGCTCTGATTAATTCAAATGGTGCAGCACATCCCGGTTGCACAACAATATTGTCGCCCGATTTAATATGCTGTACCGCTTCGTCAGCAGTGGTTACTTTTTGACTATATAACTTTAAAATGTTAGTGGGTAATTTACTTTTTGTGGTTGTTTCTTCGGCTGTTATCATAATAAATACTCAATTAGATTCATAAAAACATTAGATTAAGTTCAATTAGTAGAAAAAACATGAAGTCTTCTATACTCAATATTGAATGTGTTGGACAGTGCCTCATTACAGCAGTAGCCGCTATGTGTGCAAACTCCCTTTGACAAACCAGGATCACCAATCAATGCATTGGATAAACCATTATCGGCAATGTCTAAGAGATATTCAACTGTAGCATTGTTGAGTCCGTAACTTGCAGTTCTTGCAACAATAGCCGGCATGTTAGGCACACAATAGTGAATAACATTGTGAAGCTGGTAAACCGGATCTGAAAGCGTAGTGATCCTGCTTGTTTCAATACATCCTCCCTGGTCAATAGAAACATCAACTATAACTGCGCCTTTTTTCATTTGCATTACCATTTCCTCTGAAACCAGATGCGGAGCTTTTAGACCTTTAATCAATACAGCACCGATCAAAACATCAGCAAACTTAACTCCCCTGGATATAGTATAGGGATTTGCCATTACCGTTGTAACTTTTTTCTTAAAATGAGTATCTATTTTCCGCAGCCGGTTTAAATCTCTATCTAATACTATTACCTGAGCACCGCGTCCGAGTGCAGCGTGAGCTGCTGTAATACCTACTACACCAGCACCAAGAATAACTACTGCGGCAGGAGCAACACCGGTTATACCGCCAAGCAATATTCCCCTGCTTCCGGGGCTAAAACTTTCAAGCTGTCTTTCTGCAACCTGTATTGAAAGTTGTCCGGCAATTTCACTCATTGAATGAAGTATTGGAAGCCGGTTTTCTTCATCTTCAATAAGTTCAAATCCAATAGCTGTTACTTTCTTTTTAAGCAATATTTCAATCACATTTTTTTTGCCTACAGCAAGATGAAGAAAGGAGAAAAGTATTTGATTTTCCTGAAGCAATTTCGCTTCCTCAAATGTGAGCGGGGCAACTTTAACCACCATTTCTGCTCTGCCAAAAACTTCTTCAACATTATAGACAACATTTGCGCCAATCTTTAAATAATCTTCATCGCTGAAATGACTTTCAAGTCCTGCACCAGTTTCAATATAAACCGTGTGCCCTGCTCTTACTAATGCATCAACTCCGGCGGGAGTTAGTGCCACTCTTTTTTCTTCGTAAAGAGTTTCTTTTGGTATTCCAATTCTCATTTAAATATTCACTTTATTTTTATTTGTAAAAATATCTATTAATGAAATGGTTATCAATTAAAATCGTTAAATCAGACCGGAGTAATCGGAGTTTTACCGCTTAGAACAGCATCAATATTCTTTGCTGTTAGCAGCGACATAGCGTTTCTGGCATCATTTGTGGCACTTCCAACGTGAGGCAGAAGCACTGCGTTTTTCAGATTCAACAATGCAGGATTTACATTTGGTTCATTATCAAAAACATCAAATCCGGCGGCAAATATTTTTCTAGATCGCAGCATTTTTATAAGGTGCTTTTCATCAACAATTTCACCTCTTGCTGTATTGATAAGGATTGATGATGGTTTAAGAAGTTCCAACTTATCCTTGCTCAAAAGTTGATTTGTTTTAATGTTTAGGGGTAAATGAATGGAAACGATATCTGATATCTTTAGTAATGTATTTAACATAACCTTTTTTGCTCCGGTCTTTCTTTCCAGTCCTTCATTTCTTTTATTTGAATAGTAAAGAATCTTACATCCGAATGAGGCTGCCCGAATTGCAGTTGCAGAACCAATTCTTCCGGCACCAAGAATTCCAAAAAACTTGTTATTCAATTCCATACCCAAAAGTAATTTTGGATGCCATCCTTTGAATTTATTTTTCCTCATCATTTGTTCTCCCTCAACAAATCTTCTTGCACAGGCAAGTGCGAGAGCGATTGCAAGATCTGCAGTTGAATCGGTAAGAACATCAGGTGTGTTAGTTACAATTATACCCTTTGATTTGGCGTAATTCACATCGATATTGTTAAAACCGACAGCATAGTTAGCTATCACTTTACAATTTGGCATTGAGTCGATTACTTCTTTGTCTATTTTATCGGTGAGAAGTGAGATTATTCCATCACAGTGTTTTACTTCTTTGATAAGTTGCTTGCGGGAAATCGGACCAGGTTTATTATATACTTTTACATTGTATTTTTTTTGAAGAAGGCTTATTCCGATTTCAGGAATGCAGCTGGTGATAAAGATTTTCATAGCTATTAGAAATGAGATGATAAGATTTTTAGTTTCATAATTAGCTTAATTTGTATTAAAAACTTATACTAATCAGAGTTATACTAATATCCGGATTGGTCTGGGTTTTATTGCTAAATGTGCTCTCAATGAATTTATTAGAATTACTTAAATATGATGCAGCGTTTTTATTGTCTGTCTTAAATATGTAATAACTAACTATTTCACAAGGGATTGCAATTAAAAGCGCAGTAAAAAATCCTCTGTACACTTTGCTATCATTATTTGTTGCAAAAAATATTGTACTTCCAGCTACACCTCCAAGCAGGGTTCCCCAATAACTGCTATACTGATCTCCTATATTTCCAACCAGAAATACTCCAAGTGATGAACCCGCCAACCAGGCAGCCGCAAAGTAAATAGGATGACTTCCGTGGAAGAGAAGCGCTAGTCCTGATCCGACAATCATTCCTCCAAAAGCCTGACCGCCAATCAGGATTGGGTTTAGCGAACCTGAAACAATGTTAGAATCTGAAATTTTAAAATTATTACACTTCAGATAATCTACCTGTGCATTTAATTCTACAAGTAAAAAAAATGACATCATCAACAAATTGATTTTAAATTTCATTTGCAGCTGCTTCTAAACTTTAAATCAAAAACTCAAACGAAGATCTTTATAGACCGTTTTTACCCAAACAACAACTTAACAATAAACAAAGCACCTAGTATTCCCGCTACATCGGCAAGTAAGCCGACAGGAAGGGCATGTCTTGTATTCTTAATGCTTACTGCACCGAAATAAACTGCTAAGACATAAAATGTTGTTTCCGTGCTTCCAAAAAAAGTTGAAACGAGAATTCCGATAAATGAATCCGGTCCGTGAACCGCCATAGTTTCAGCCATTATACCAAGTGAACCGCTACCGGAGAGCGGACGCATTAATGCCATTGGTAATGCTTCAGCCGGAAATCCGATTGGATCGGTGATTATTCTAAGTAATGGTATAAGCCAGTTATCCATCGCACCGCCGGCCCTGAAAATTCCTATCGCAACAAGCATTGCAACGAGATAAGGAATAATTCTTACTGCAATATTAAATCCTTCTTTTGCACCTTCAACAAACTGCTCATAAACTTTTACTTTTTTAAGAGCACCATATCCTATAAAAACAAAAATCAGCAAAGGAATTGCTATAATGGAAATTACCTGAATAACTGATTTGAAAACATCTGCAAAAGAATTTCCGAATACCGAGCCTAAATACTGACCAGCGCCTGTTAATATTAATGCTCCAACAATAGCGATTATTGAAAAAATAAAATAGAAGAACTTCCGGTTTTCTTTTAACCATTCGGAGAACTGACCCTTTGGAATTGGAAATCTTTCAAACAATTTAGCGGCTGTTAATCCGACCACTACAGCACAAAAAGCACCGAATATGGAGGTTCCAATAATAACAGCGGGATTAGCACTGCCAGATGCTGCTCTTACAGCAATTGCCGTTGCAGGAATCAGTGTCATTCCGGCTGTGTTAATGGCCAGAAAAGTCACCATTGAATTTGTTGCCGTTCCTTTATTAGTATTTAGTTTATCAAGCTCCTCCATTGCTTTAAGACCAAAAGGAGTGGCTGCATTTCCTAATCCCAGCATATTGGCAGAAATATTCATAACCATTGACCCAATTGCCGGATGATCAGCCGGAACTTCGGGAAACAATCTGCGCATAATCGGATTTAGGGCTCGTGCAATTATCTTAATTAGCCCGGCATCTTCAGCAACTTTCATTACACCAAGCCATAGTGCCATAATTCCTATAAGTCCCAGCGCTATCTCAACAGCAATCTGTGCTACTTTAATTGCATCGTTAGTTACTTTTTTCAGCCAGACAAAACTTATTTCTTCAAAGTACAGTTGAGTAGGGTAAACATTTTTTACTGTTGCTTTTGTCAATTTTAGTTTCCCGGCAATATCTGTGTCCTTACCTGATAATGGAGCTATTTCTTTCCATATTGCGGGTGAATCTCCGGAAATGTTTATGAAGAATTGACGATTGCCGTCTTCATCGGCTGGTGATAATGTAATTTTTGTATCTACATCTGAAGTTATTTCAGCATTATAGAATTTTGATAAACGATCTGCACTTATTTTTATTGTTGCAGATTCCATTTCGGAATCAGTGAGAGAATCATCATCAAAATACAGAACTACAGCAAGCGGTTTATTGTTGTTGTATTTGTTTGATGTAAAATCAGATATGTCCAGATATGTAGCGGATACTATTCCCAAAAATAGAAGAGTAAGCCAGACGTAATTCAGCAAAACAGTACTCCGTAGTTTAAGTTGTTTGAAAGTTTATTATGTCAATTACCTTCCTCGGTAAATGCCAGCATTTCCTCTGTATCTATCATAATAGCTTTGAGCTTTTTTTCCTTCTTGTATTCTTTAAGGTCGGTATTTTGTGAATATTTTTTATGATATAGTTCAATAAGCTGATCGATAAGTTTTTTATCCTCCACTTCCCTCACTATACCGTTTATATTTATAGAGAATAATTTATAGGTTGCATCGGCAAACAAGTTCTGACCCTTAAACTTATTATCGTTTTTGTGAATTGTGAAACTTCCCAAATGATCAAACCTGATCTGCTGATAAAAATCTTCATCAACCAGCAGAAACACATAAATATTTTTATCAAGATAAATATAATTAGTAGCTGTTTGATAGATTTTTTCATCATCAAGCTGAATTGCCAGTACACCATTAAGTTCTTTCGTTAGTTCTTTTTCAATCAGCTTAAGATCGCGAATATGTGATATAACTTTTTTCATTATTAAACCAGTTTTTATTTCAGTATGCAGCTATTACTTGTATCAGAAAAGACACAGATACCGCAATGCTTATAATTTTTATAGAAGTTTTTTTGAATTATACCTTTAATAATATCCGAAATTTCCCTCTTTACCAAAAAAAACTCCTCAATGTTATACTTTTTTATTACCGGTTTTTCCGGATGCTTGATAAAGATCAAAATTAAGCGGAATGAATTATATTCACTGAACAATTTTTGAGCAATATAAAGATAGAATTTGAGCTGAGTAAAGTAATTTTCCGCCCTTGAATGTATTTCGTCTTCTGAGATGTTATCTGTTTTGTAGTCAACTATTATCAGTTCATCATCAGTAAAAATAATTTTATCCATTATACCGTATAAAAATATTCCCTCATCTTTTATGTATGCCTCGAACTCATTTTTAAACCTGGGAAAAGAAGAAATCTGCTTATAAATTTCCGATTTAAAGTATCCGGTAATATCAGAAATAATGTTCTGTTTATTATCAATAAGTTGTTCACCTTCGATACCTTGGTTTACAAAAAACTTTGATATTTCATCATCCAATTGTTCAGTGGAAAATTCTTTTTCAAGCAATGAATGTACCAAAGTTCCTTTCAAATCGCTTCGTATATTTATTCCATATACTGAGTCATCCGAATAATCAATAGCCGGTTCACTTTCAGCCTCGTTTACAGAAGATCTTTTTTCGCCATTCTTATAAAACAAACTATTTATCTTTCCGAATCCATATTCATAAGTAAGCAGGTATTTTGTTGGACATTGCTTGAATACAGCCACCTTTGTTGCAGAGATTATATCTTTTTCTAAGGGAGGCTCTATTTCATCAATATTCACTACCGGACTTGCCAGTTTTTTCTTTAACGGAAGTTCAAAATTTTCATTAGCAGAAATAGATCTGCTGATTGGAATACGAATGTTAAGCTTCTTTGATTTATTATTGAACCCTGATTCATTCTGAATTAAATAATTCAGTTCATCCTGTAATATAACTTCATTAGCTCCAGGATCTATATTTAATCCAGACATTACCAGATACAAAAACGAATCGTTTTTTAAATTGTGTTTTTCATTAACTTCGCCTGTTATTATGAGATGATCAATTGCCCTTGTAATTCCGACATATAGCAATCTCTTCAATTCAGCGATGCGTTTTTTCTCTTCAATAAAATTATATAGTCCGCCAATAGGTGCAGAGTGATAATCTGAAAGAAACTGATTATTTATGGGAAGCTTGGTAAGAATACCAAAATTTTTGCTTAATGAAATTTGTTTGGATTTCACCTGAGTTTTTTGACTCGATTCGTGTGCGTTAAATAAAAATACTACAGGAAATTCGAGTCCTTTTGCCTGGTGAAGCGTCATTAGCTGGACAGCATTAGCATCTGTGGTTATTGCTGCCTGAGATTCATCCTCAATTCCAGTAATGGCATCATTTAGATAGTCCAGAAAATCATAAAGGTTTCTGAATCCCTTTAAACTAAAATTCCGTGATATTTCAATGAGTTTATCAATATTCGCAAGTTCCTGTTCACTGTCATTTCTTGCCGCAATAACTCCAAGGTATTCTGTATCAGTTAATATCTTCCTAAGGAGCACAGTTAATTCTATTGATGATGCAAGCTGCAGATTTTCTTCAAGAATACTTTTTACAGAAGAAATTTCAGGATTATTTTCAGAAAAATTTTTTAATTTTTCCCAGAAGTTTGAACCCCGGCATAATGATATTTCAAATAAAACAGAATCACTTATTGTAAAAAAAGGAGATCTTAAAATTCCCGCTAAAGCAGTGCTGTTACTGCTGTTTGACAGAAATGAAAGATAATTGTAAACATCGCTTATAGTTTGCCTTTGATAAAAGCCCCTACCGCCTATAATGGAAAAAGGTATACCGTATTTTAAAAATACAGTTTCAAGTTCTGAAAAAGATTTTCTTTTTCTGACAAGTATTGCGATATCATTAAATTGAGCAGAGCATATATTTAACTCAATAATTTTACCGGCAACCAGCTCAGCTTCAGTAATCTTGTTTTCAGAATTGTTATCAGATAAAAGAAACTCAACCATACCCTGCTTATCATCTCTTCTGGCGCAAACAATATCTGTATTCCGGACCTCGTTATAAAGTGTGTTATGATTTGCAAAAAGATTTGAGAATAATTTATTTGTAAATAAGCAAAGGGACGGTGCCATTCTGAAACTGTCAGGTAAATCCAGTAAAGCGCCCTTACCAGCCGCAGAACTTATATCATCCTTCGTTTTGTTGAATATTTCAAGTTCAGCATCGCGAAACATATAAATGCTTTGTTTTTCATCACCTACAATAAAAAGATTACCGGATTTAAGATGATCTAGTATCGGCAGAAAAATTTCATATTGAATTTCATTAGTATCCTGATATTCATCAACAAGAATGAATTTGAATTTTTCATTTAATGTTTTTTGTACACTTTCTTTTTTCAATATTTCTTTTGTGTATAATAAAATATCCTCATAGTCTAAAAAACCCTCTAAAGATTTTTTATTCTCATACTGCTCTAAAGTGTTTTCAAAAACATTGATAAGAACGAGTGCAAACTTAGTAAGTTCTTTGATGAGTGCATCTGATTCAGGTATGTATTCTATTTTGGATAATTCATTCAGGGAAGATTCAATATAATTGATCTCATCAGCTAATTCTTCGCGCAAGTAGTTAATAAGATATCCCCTTACTCTCACTGTACCGCTGTTTGTCAACATTATAGATCTAATTTCGGAAATAAAACCAAGTATCTGCTCAGGAATTTTAAGAGTGCTAAATGTATTTATCAGAGTTTGAATACTAGCAGCAATTTCATTATTCTTATTTTTAGTAATTACTGCATTATTTATTCGAGTTATACCGCTTAATAATTTATCTTTATATTCCTCCCATATTTTAGAAAAATAAAGGTCAAACTGATCTTTAAAGTATTTGATTATATCCTTTTCGTTTTTTTGATAGATAGTTTCCTTAATAATTAAAAGGGTTTTTCTTTGTTTTATTAATCCAAAGAGCTCTTTTTCAAGTCCGATTTTGGAACCAAGGATTCTGATAATGTATTTTATATTATCTGAGGATGATCCGTCTTCGAACAGATTCTTAACAACTTCTTCAATAGATAACTCAATTAATTCATCAGATAATTGCTCATCAATGGGAATAAAACGTGCATCGAGTCCGGCTTCAACCGGGAACTCCCTTAGTATATTAATACAAAAAGAATGTATAGTTGAAATATTAGCAGAAATAAGCTGCTGTCGGATACGTTCAAGTTTATTCTTACGAGAATCAAGATTGGAGGATGAAAGTTGTTCATTCACAAGTTTTACAATTTTGGTATACAACTCACCTGCTGCTTTGTCAGTAAAAGTTATAGCGGCAATGTTAGACAAGTTAACACCTTCAATAAGAGCAGCATTTAAATATCTTCTGGCAAGAACAAAAGTTTTTCCGGAACCGGCATTAGCAGTTAATGAAAGATGATCTGCAAATTCCAGCGCCGACTTTTGATGTGGAGTTAACCGGGTCATTTGTTAAGACTTATTTTCTTTTTCAAATGCAGGAATTATTACTTCAAAGATGGTTTCACCAAATGCAGATGAAACCAGTTTTATACTTCCGTTAATGCTTTCTAAAAATCTGCGTGAGATTACTAATCCCAGCCCCATTCCCTGCTTTTTCGTAGTGAAGCTCTGATCGAATATTTTACTTATATCATCAGCATTTATACCCTGTCCGTTATCTTTTACAAGTATAGAGTAATTTTCTGAGATTTTTTTCAGGGAAATATCAATAAGATTTGCATCAGCCTGAATTGAATTTCTTATCAAATTTATGAATACCCTTCTAAGGTGGCTTTTATCTGCTTCAACTTCTGCAGATATAATATCACTCTTGAACTCAATTTTAATTTTTTCATCCTGATAAAGATTGAGAGTATCTTTAATTACGCTAACAAGATCGATAATTTCAAGGTTAAGACTTGGCATCTTAGCAAACCTTGAAAATTCTGATGCTATCTGACTTAGGTTTTCAATTTGATTTAAAACTGTTTTTGATACCTTATCAAACAACGAATTAAAATCTTTATTCTTATCTTTATTAGCAATAATAAGCTGTTGAAGTGCCAATTTCATTGGTGTTAATGGATTTTTTATTTCGTGTGCAACTTGTTTTGCCATTTCTTTCCAGGCGGCTTCACGCTCAAGTTCAGCAAGCTCTACCTGATTTTTTTGCAACTCGGAGGTCATTGCATTGAATCCATCAAGCAGATCTTTAAGTTCGCCTCGTTCATTATGATCGATTTTAACATTTAAGTCGCCTTGTCCAACAGAATCTGCAGCTTTTGTCAATCTACGGATAGGATATGAAATCTGGTTGGCAAATAATGTGCTAACAATTATGATCAGTATTACAGCAAATGAATAAATACCGAATATAACAACATCTATTTCTATTGTTGAAAGCGAAACCCTGATCTTATTAAATGCATCATTAACAGCTAATATGTATTCCTCATCATTTAAAATTATTGTTCTATAAAGAACATTAAAATTATAATTTTCAATCTTTTCGGTTGTAAGGAATTCTTTAAATCTTAAATAGTTTATAAAATAATGTGCTTCTGAATTTAGTTTTGAATCAAACATACCTATTCGTTTAAATATATCCTTCGAATTGTAAATCTCATCTGTGGATTTATAAATAGAATAAGCAATATTTAATTCCCTGGCTGCATTTTCAAAAATCTGGTTAAGATCCCGCTTTGGATTTTTACTTATCTGGTATTGAGTATGATTTTCTATATATAGAGATCTTTCCCTTAACTCAGAAATAATAGCGTCCTCGCCCCTGCTGCTAACAACCTGTCTGTTATAAATTGCAAGTGAGATTACTGGTATAATCGAAACAATTAAAAAGGCAATCAATAATTTTGATTTAAAGCTGTAATTTATTTTTTTTATGCGGGTAACAAACAAAACAACAATCAGGATGAGTACGAAGAAGGAATGGATTATAAATATTTTAAAGAAGTTAAAAAGATTCCAAGAGAACTGTTTTTCGGCAACAAGAACTGCTGTTAGTTTTTCCTGATTATTTTTGATTGTCTGTAATAAAAATGTAGTATGGTTTTCACCTTCAAAATTTAGTGTGATCCATCCATCGTCATAATCTGAAAGTCTGGCAGTTAATATTTCCTTTATATGCTCGCGTGAGGGATACCTATCACCGTAAACCTGTGCAAGATTATTATTTGTAAATTCGAATATCTTTAGCTGCCTAATATCTACCACTTTATTTAGTATTGATGTTGATGATTCAAGAAAATCCGGAAAATTTACAGCACCAATACTTTGCAGATCAAATGAAACAGCAACAGATAAATAGCCCTGCAATATCTCCCTTTCATAAAACGGATATAAACCAAGGAATGTTTTTGATCCCGGATTTTTGTCCTGAATTATTTCCCTGATAATTGGTTCATCAGTCTTTAAAGGTTTTATGTATGAAAACGGATTTATACTCTCGTCAAAGCCGATAGTAAATCTTCCTATTACATTCCTGTTCCTGTCATAGAGAGCAACAAATGAGTTTAATGATTCTCTTTGAATCGGACTGGCGCTCCATATCTTATAAGCTATTGCGTCATAATTAACATATCTTGTGCTAAAGGCTGATTTAACCTCTTCATTTAAAGTAGAATTTCTTAAAGTTTCATCAAGAAGAAACTGCAGAAGGCTTTCGTTTGCCCTGTTAATTTCGAAGGCAGTGGTTTTTAAAGATTCTCTTTCCAGCTTAACATTAAAAAAGTTGAGAAGTGAAACCGAAATTATTGAAGCAGTAAGCGTTATGAAAACATAATTAAAAACCGATTTGGCATTTTTGAACCTGATATATAAAAACAGGATCACGATCATCATGGTAAACAGAACAGTCATAAATAAACTTACTAACGGATCTCTCTGCAGATAAAAATATAAAACAGAGAGAGTAATCATTAGTATGCTGAACAATAATACTTTTCTATCTGGCCTCTCAGAGATTCCCACACCCCAGGCTTTTATAACTAAGTACAATATCCCAAGCATTATCAACAAAATGGAAACCGTTAATAATAGGATATTAAGATTCATTAAGAGAGATGCCAGATTTGGTATAATATCAGCTTCCCTGAAATAGCGGATAGTAGAATCGAATATAACACTTTTAGCTGATGCGCTTATAGAGCGAAGAAGCAGTAAAAATAATATCAGCAGCGGAATCGAAAATACTTTTAAAGTGTATTTAAATCTTATAGATGCAATTGAAACAAAATAATTCCGTGTATAGCGGTGAATCTGAACCGCTAATATCAATAAAAAAATGTTAGTTATAAAAAATTCAACCGGAGATTTGACAATTCCCCATCCGAAAACAGATGAAAAATTTGAAGGATCGGCCAGAGGTCCGGACATAAACACTGAAGGGAATCCAATCAGGAATATTACAGTTCTACCAATTGACAGGAATAAAAACAAAAATAAAATTTTTACCAACCGGCTTTTTATCATTTTGTAATCGATCCTCATACCTAAGCCGGAAAAAAGTATGATCAACAAAACTAATACGGATTGTATATTGGATGACTTTTCTTTAATCTTGTTAATCTCACTGACTAATGAAGGCTTGAGAAAAGTAATTAACCCAATTTTACTACCTGAATTATTTAATAAATCAAATGAATATTTCATCCCATCTTTAGTTTTGGGAAGAAAAGGATTGTAAGAGACTTCAAATTCAATTTCGTTTTCATTAATAAGTTCCTGAACAAAACTGACCTCCTTATAAAACTTATTGTTCAGGCGGTATTTTTTCTCAATTGGTTTGCTTATCGTTAAGTAAAAAATGTCATTATCTATTGCTACAGTATCAGTCTGGCTTAAGTAAACTATAAGTTCTTTTTCCAGGAAGTAAAATTCGCCAAGCGGATTAGTAAGCGGGAAAAGTTCGTTTTGATTTATGATAACCGGATTGTTCCATGCAATCATTCTTCCGTTGGGTGCAAAAATACCAATTGAGTAATCCTCAAAGGTTTTCTGGTTCAGAACTCTGATAATTTCTCTGTAAGCTTCATCACCCAGAACAAAAATATTTCTCAAATTACTTTTTAACTGATTTGTTAATTGCAACTGGGAATACATCTTAGTCTCAAAACGGCGGCTTACAGATTGCTCTATCGAATTAATCTGTTTTGTTAATTCATCATTCCAGTTTTCTTTATTACTTTCAATTATGCGGGGCGTATAAACAGCAGAGATCAGTATGAGGATTAAAATAAAAAAGACGATAGTAAAATATTTTCTATCGCCTTGAAATTTATGAATTGTTTTTTTTAGCATTAATTAATTGTAAGCTGACTTATGTTCCAATTATTACCTGAACGAGTAAGGGAAACATATACCTGCGCAGATCCCCTTCTTCCTCTGTAATCATAAAAATATGTGCCTGTTGCGTAAGGGTTTGAAATATCTGTTTTGATAATATTCATTTTAAATTTTGTCACTCTGTAAAGCTTAAAGAATTCCTCTAAGACATAGTATGCCTGGTTAGTGCTGTAATAACCATTTATTCCGTTCGTCAGGCTGAAATATGTTTGGGAACCCAAATACTTTGAAATCTTTGAAACATCACCTGCGCTGATTGCATTTTCAATTTCATCAAATATTACAGAATCAACAACTACCTGTTTTTTCACATCCGTTTTTTGGATGAGGTTTTTCTGTTGAGGATAAATTGATGAAATGAAAATCACTAATAATAAAGCTGATATTTTAAAGTATTTTTTCATTTCAAACCGCTCGTCAAATTTAAATAATAAAAAAGTGTAAATCTATATAATCGTTTGGGACTATATAGATTTACACAACCATAGCAACCTTTGTTATTGAATCAGAAACTTCTTTCCTTAATTTTTATATCACGTACACTTCCTGGAACCACCGGCTTTAACTGAGGGTCACCGACTGCCGTCTGGTAAGCCCAATCAAAAACTATTCTATCCGAAGTTATTGATTTAATTCTAACTTTTGCAAAGTGATTGTCATAAGTCCAGATTACATAAGTATGTCCCACTCTGGCAATTTCTTCCTTGTTAGGTGCCCAGCCGTTTTCCGGAGCAAAGTCAATATCCCAAATATCCATTGTGGGACCCATATCGATTATATCCGTATCATCATAAACAACCAGGTAGTTAGTTCCCTGGAAAATTTCAAAGTAGAAATCTGTATCCAGATGATTGTAAGGCTTTACAGAATAGTTAGAAAAAGAATAACCTGAGTTATTTGGGAATCTCCTGAAATCGAATATTGATTGATTGAATCCCTCTGGTCTTGGACGTGCATAAACAACTTCAAGACTCAGTTCACTTTCATTATTGTTATAATCAAATGCTGTAACTGCATAGTAATAACGTGTTCCGTTCGATACATCATAGTCAACGAAATAATTGTTTTGTGTTGTTCCAATCAGAGTGTATCTGCCTTCATAAGTATAACTGTAATAAACATTATAACCGGCAAGATCACTTTCACGGTTATGATTCCACGAAATATCTACTCTGCCATCACCATTCAACACGGTTACTTCGTTAGGAATTCTTGGCGGAGTGTAATCATATTCGTAGTTGGTATCATTTACGTTACAAGCTGCAAATAAAAAGCTTGTTAGTAAAACTGCGAGTATTAAATTTATCTTTTTCATGGCTTTATCCTTTATAGCTTTAGTTCTGACTTTTTAAGCCAATCAAAGTGCCACAAAAAAGCTTAGTTTTTTATTAAATTTCGCAGAAAATAAAAAGCCGATGTCTATTTAATTAAACACCGGCTGGATATAAAAATTATATAATTAGTAATCAAATATTTTGAAATTTTCCATCGAAAAACATTTGCTGTTTGTTAATCACTCCTACAGATTTTCCGGTTAGTAATTTCTTATCAAAAGGAGTATTAATTGATTTACTGAAACTATTGAACTTATCTACTGTCCAAACGATGTTAAGATCCAGTATTGTGAGATTTGCAGATTCAGCTTTTTTAATCTGTGGAACAGGTATGTTAAGAATTTTCCTGGGATTTACACTCAACTTTTCTATTAGTTGTTCAATAGTTAATATTTTTTTGTGATATAACTCTGTCAATGCCAATCCAATCTGAGTTTCCAAACCAATAATACCATTAGGTGCATATTCAAACTCAACCTCTTTCTCTTCTATAGTATGGGGTGCATGATCGGAGGCAATACAATCGAGTGTCCCATCTTTTAGTCCTTTAATAATTGCATCAACATCCTCCTTTGTTCTCAGCGGTGGATTCATTTTAACATTAGTATCATAAGTTTTAACAGCATCATCTGTTAGCGTAAAGTGATGCGGAGTGACTTCTGCCGTTACTCTTATTCCTTTCACTTTAGCTTCTCTAACCATTTCAACAGATTTTTTTGTACTAATGTGAGCAATATGAATTTTAGCACCGGTATATTCTGCAACTAAAATATCTCGCATTACGATAAGATCTTCGGCAAGAGATGGAATTGGAGGCAAGCCAAGTATGGTTGAATTAATGCTCTCATTCATAGCTCCGCCTGCAAGTGAATCATCTTCACAATGCTCTATTATCGGAAGATCATACATTTTTGAATATTCCATCGCACGCTTTAAGATTGAAGCTGTTTTAATTGCTGAGCCATCATCCGAAAATCCTACTGCACCAGCTTCAAAAAGTTCAGCCATTGGAGAAAGAACTTCTCCTTTTCTTCCTAGAGTAGCTGCAGCAACCGGATATACTTCAACTAAATGATTTGCAGCCTGTTTTTTGATAAAGGAAATTACTTCTGCTGAATCAATAGCAGGATCTGTGTTCGGCATACAGGCAATGCCAGTAAATCCGCCGCTCGCTGCACAGTTGCATCCGGAAACAACAGTTTCTTTATCCTCCCTCCCAGGTTCTCTTAGATGAACATGCATATCAAAAAAGCCAGGTACAACTAATTTGCCGTTTAACTCAAACTTCTTTACATGCTCAATGTCTTTCTCATTCAGTTTTCCAATTTCAGTTATTATGCCATTTTCAATCAGTATGTCAATATGATCTTCTTTAAAGTTTTGAGCCGGACTATTAACAGCAGCATCTTTTAATAAAATCTTCATTACACAATTCCGTTTAGTTTAAAGTTCCGAGTAAATATAAAACAGCCATTCTGACTGCCACACCGTTAGTAACCTGATTAAGAATTATCTGCTGCTGTCCGTCAGCAACATCAGATGATATTTCCACACCTCTGTTAATAGGGCCAGGATGAAGTATAACAATATCTTTACCACTTTTTTCAAGGCGGTCTCTGGTAATTCCAAAGTATTTTGAATATTCCCTTATTGACGGAAAATATTCTCTAGCTTTTCTTTCAAGCTGGATTCTTAAAATATTCAACACATCATTTTCGTGAATAGCTTCATCAATATTTGTTATGACATCAACTCCAAGATCTTCAATAAATCTGGGTATCATAGTGGAAGGTCCGCAAAGTGAAACTTTTGCGCCCATTGTTTTAAGTCCATAAATATTTGAAAGAGCAACCCGGCTATGAGCAATATCACCAACAATACAGACTTTTAATCCATCAAGTCTTCCAAGTTTCTCCCTTATTGAATACATATCCAGCAAAGCTTGGGTAGGATGTTCATGTATTCCATCGCCGGCATTTATAATATTTGAATCACAAACTTTTGTAAGAAACAGTGGAGTACCAGCAGCAGCATGTCTGACGACAACCATATCAACTTTCATCGCTTCTATATTTTTAATTGTATCTTTAAGAGTTTCACCCTTACTGACACTGCTGGTCGAAACTGAAAAATTTATTGAATCGGCAGATAATCTTTTTTCAGCAAGTTCAAATGATATTCTAGTTCTTGTTGAGTTTTCATAAAAAAGATTTACTACTGTTTTTCCCTGAAGTGTTGGAACTTTTTTAATTGGCCTTTCAAGAACTTCTCTGAAAGTTAAAGCTGTATCAAGAATTAGCTGAATATCTTCTCTTGGAACTCCCTGTAAGCCCAGTAAATGTCTGCTGGATAACGGCATTTAATTATTCTCTCAATTTATTTTTTTTCTGCTTCAACGAGATAGATAGCATCCTCACCGTCGAATTCTTCCATTTTAACTTTAATTTCTTCGTTAAGTGATGTCGGAACATTTTTTCCGACATAATCTGCTCTGATAGGCAATTCACGATGACCTCTGTCAATAAGAATACAAAGCTGGATTGATCTGGGTCTTCCGAGATCCATTAATGCATTTAATGCAGATCTTACTGTTCTTCCGGTATAAAGAACGTCATCAATAAGTATAATATCTTTTTCATTAATATCGAATGTTATATCCGAAACTGAGACCTCAGGCTGTTTCATTCTTGTTCTGAAATCATCGCGATAAAGAGTAACATCAAGAACACCAAATGGCAGATCAACACCATCGATTTCTTTTATTTTTTCTTTTATTCTTTTAGCAATAAATTCGCCCCGGGTACGCATTCCGATAAGCACTAAATTGTTCGAGCCCTTGTTTTGTTCAAGAATTTCGTGAGAAATTCGGGTTATAATTCTACTAAACCCTTCTTTGTCAATTATGTTTGATTTTGTTTTCATAGGTACAAAAAAGCCTCCTTGGACTTTTGTCCGCAGAGGTTACATTTTATTTTTAATATTTGAGTTAAGTTCCTTTTCCATCTCTCCGGATAGATTTAAAGGTTAATAAATAAGTTTTCCAAACTTAAGTGATTGGATAATTAAAGTAAAGAAACTGAAAAAAATACTTTATGCCTTACTCTTTAGAATTGCGACCTCAAATCTTAAATTATCATAAAAAACTCTGCAAAACACCGCGGTCTTTACTATGAAAAAAGAAGTTACAGTATACAATCCTGCATATTTCATTAAAATCAACTCTATAATCATTATTACAATACAAAGCAGTTTATTAATAAAAGCAGTTATATCTGTATTTTCGAGGCATCAAATCTTTTCCATTCCTGATGAATGTGCATCCATTTCTCAGTATATGATCCAATATTTTCCCCCGATTTTGGATGATAGAGCGGTAGCAGTTTATACATTTTATTATTTATCTCTATGTTATTAACAGCTCCATATTTAACAAATGCAGAAAGATTTACTTTACTGCTGTCGAACAATCTTATAAAGTGATGTAATGGCAAATCCCCAAGTGTGATGATTACCTCTGCTTTTGATTCTTCCAGTTCATTAAGTATTTCCTTTATTCGCTGTTCGGTTATTAGTGACGATTTAATATTGGAAGGTAGGATACTTGACTCAGGAAGTTTAAATTGCCCACAAATCCGTTTATAACGGTTTAAGGATTTTCGCTGCCCCTTGTTTGCCACTGTAAATGGAATCAGTAAAGTAAACCAAACATCGGAACGTAAGATGTTTAAGGGTTTTAATATTTCAACAGAAAAAAGTCTTCCAACACCACCGTTCATTATTTTTCCCGGATCGGATAACCTTCCTGCATCAGGCGGACAGCTAACCCTGTTAATTATAGACATAGCTTCGAATGAATTACCTGTCCATAATATTTCAGGTTCGTTTGCAACTGCTAATGCTCTGGAAATCATTTTACCGCTCATATCAAACCAGCTTGCATGCACGGCAGAAGCATAACTGCCGATAACGAAGTACTCTTTTGGTGTGCTATCCTTTTGTGTTAAAACTCTAACATCTTCGCCAAACGGAAATTTTCCAGGGTTTTCCATAATTCCCCACGATAAATATTAAATTGGTGTTTTACAATAATTATAGCCGAAATATTATCTCTATCGGAAAACTGGAAATATTTTTTAAGCTCTTATTGAATATTTCCTAAAACCTTGCAATTTCAATTTAATCTGAATGATGATTCTGTTTGTTTTGTATTAAACTTTGGTAAAATTTTCTACTTTTTTGAATTATTATTATTGCGTATATTTTAATACACATTCCAATATTAATTATTAAACTAAGTACTAAAGTAAACTGAAAATCTTAATAGTTAAGTAACTATTTTATGGCATTTGCTTTGTCAAGAGATGGAATTGTCATTAAAGTCAATCAATAAATAAAAGGAAAAAAGGCACTATGAACTCATTATTCAAGCAATTATTGATATTAACGATTGCTATATTTCTTTTAGCATTCATTGGGTGCGAAAAGAAAACTGAGACTCCCGAAGGAACTCAGGAAACAACCGTTGAATCAAAATCCGCACCGGTAGAAGAAACTCCGGAAGAAATAACAGAGCCCGAGGTTGAGGAGCCAGTTGTTCAAATTCCTGATCTTAAAGGTCAGTGGACAGGTAAATTTGATGCGAGAAACACTGTGCTGAATATTACAGAACAAACTGACAGCACTTTTAAAGGAAGAATCACAATCAGTTACCGCGAAGTCATAAATCAGGATGTTGCAGGAACCATTAGTCCTTCTACAATGAGGATTACAATGAGAGATTTGCTACACAGCAGATATAAGGGCAGATACTCCGGAAAGTTGTCTGAAGACGGTAAGAACTATTCGGGAACATTTACCATGGATGTAGATAAAACCCAATTATCTTTTAACTTAAACAAGAAATAACAACTAATTAAGGAAACAATAAAATGAAAAAACTAATTTATTTAACACTCTTCTTAATTGTAGGATTAACACTCGTTTCCTGCGATTCAACTGATGATCCAATAACTCCAACCCCTGATCCAAAAGGTAATATTTTCGTATCATCAGTGCCGTCCGGTGCTCAGATTTGGATCAACGGAGTAAACTCTAACAAAGTGACACCTGATACTGTTTTAAATCTCGATCCTGCTGTTTATAATGTTACATTAAAACTTCAGGATTATAATGACACAACTTTTGCAGTCAGTGTTTCAGGTAACCAAACATCTGTGGTTACTAATGTTCAGTTGGTATCCAATATTATATTAGACTCCTTCGGTCCGGTAAGATTGTGGGAAACAACTGGCACGTCAGCCGCTCAACCTAGTGGCCTTGATCTTTCTACAGGAAATGCTTACGGAATTTCGGGATCAGACAGAGATAAAGTTGACTTATACTATTTTTCAAATTCTGATGGAACGATCTTTCTTGTTCAGAGTGCAAACACTGGTTCCGGTATGACAAGGGTAACCAAATTCAGTGTTGGTTCGTCCAGCATTCTTAATGATGGTGTGGATTCACCATTACAAACAGCAGGCACCTGGACAAATAATATGGGTGATAGAGAAACAAATTATGTTTTTCTATATGATGATGATGGGCATTACTCAAAGCTAAAGATTGTAACATTTGGTGGAGGATTCACTGGTAATCCAGCATGGATTGAAGTAGAGTGGATATACAATAAAACTACTAATGACAATCGTTTCTAACCTAATAGTTTAACAACTAATTAAGCCGCAACAATGCGGCTTTTTTTATGCCCTTTTACAAAAGCTTGTTATTATCAGTAAAACAGATTTATTTCACTAGTTTTTACTCTGGAATTTTGAACGCTTTTATATAATTTTAACCAATTATAAAATCTTTATTTCTTAAGGTGCGAATATGAAAATGTCCGGCGGTCCTGCTTCCGTAAATGTAAAACTTCTGCTGCTTTTTTTAGCACTGATTATTGCCGGAGGTACACTTTATTACACCCAGTCCCTTGTAACAAAATTACAGGAAAAAGAAAGACAAATTGTAGATCTTTATGCTAAGGGTTTTGAATATATTGCTAATACAACCAACCCCGAAGTTGATCTTACTTTCTTGTTTGAAAATATCATAAAGCCAATTGACTTTCCAATGATAATTACAGGCGGAGAAGATGATTTCATTGTGAGAAATAAATCCGATGTCAGGAATGTTAAATATGATACCACACTAAGCGATGCTGAACTGCAAATATTTTTCCAGAACCTTGTAAAGGAAATGGATGCAACTCACCCGCCAATTATTGTTGCTTATGAAGACACAATAATACTTTCGAAGATTCATTATGGTGACTCTGAGTTGATTAAACAACTCAAATATTATCCTTACCTGCAAATAATTATTGCAGCCCTTTTTATAATTATTGGATACATTGGCTTCAGTCATATAAAGAAAAGCGAACAGAGTAATATATGGGTTGGGATGGCCAAAGAAACAGCTCATCAGTTTGGAACGCCAATATCAAGTGTTATGGGATGGCTGGAGATGCTGAAACTAAATTATAGTGATCCTGATAAAGTGAAAGACATAACAGAAGAAATCAATGATGATGTTGAAAAACTGAACAGGATCACTAACAGATTTTCAAAAATAGGTTCAAAACCTGAAATGAAAAGTCATATTATTTTTGAGGAAGCTAATAAAGTTATTAATTATTTTAACAGACGTCTGCCCCAAACAGGTAAATCAGTTGAGTTAGCAGTTCAGGGAAATCAGGAAGCCAAAGCTAATCTGAATGCTGAACTGTTTGAATGGGTTCTCGAGAACCTTATTAAAAATGCACTTGATGCAATTGACGGCAAACAGGGAAAAATTGAAATAAAAATTGAAGAAACTAAAAAAACTGTTGAAATTGAAGTTTCGGATAACGGAAAAGGAATTGACCTAAAACGGAGGAAAGACGTTTTCAGACCGGGATATAGCACAAAACGAAGAGGGTGGGGTTTGGGATTAAGTCTTTCCAAACGAATAATTGAAGGTTACCACGGAGGAAAGATCTTCGTAAAAAGTTCTATTCAGGGTGAAGGAACTACTTTTAAGATTGTTCTTAAAAAATCATAAATTAAATAAAAAGACTGAATGGGCTGTGTTCTGAGGAAAAAATACTACTCCCGATTGACTTTATTACAGGTAATTATTTCCATTGCTTTGATTTTCGCTTAAAAAAGGGATGTTTTGCCCCGAAAGAAGTCATGTTAAGTGTGGCATTTACTTTGTTTATTAAGGGCTGAAATAGTTTAAGCATAGCATCCCTCCAAAAATGACACACGAACTGTCGAGAGTAAGCCCTCACTTCTCGACAGTTTCTTTTTTAAACATTCCTGACGATTCTTTTACCCAAACTTTCATATCAATTAAAGATTTGATTATGCCATTTTTGTTACCGGAATAATTAACAAGAATTTCGTTTGACTGATTAATCAAAACTAAACTGATTCCGGAGGAATTGTTTTTTTTATCCCCAAGCATACTCTTGAATACGATTTCAGGATTAATCAGTTTATAATACTTCTTAAACGGAACAACTGCCGGCTGAATGTCTAACAAATTTTCGAATAGATATTCAGCGGTAATTAGTTTTTCACGATAGGAATAAAATAAAGAAGTTATTATTCCAAAGACAACAGCTTCCCCATGTTTAATCTTATGATCAGAAGCAGATTCAATTCCGTGAGCAAATGTGTGCCCAAAGTTTAACACTTTTCTTGACCCGGTTACTTCCCTTTCATCATTTTCAACCAATGCCGATTTTATTTTTACGCATTTGGAAATAATTTTAATAAAGTTATTATAGTTTTTATTTATTATAATATTAAAACTTCTGTGAAAAAAAGTTTTTTCTTTCTCAGGTGCGATAAAAGAATATTTAATAACTTCACCTAAACCAGATTGTAATTCCCTCTCCGGTAAAGTATATAGAAAAGAAATGTCCGTAAATACAGCCTTTGGTTGATAAAATGTACCAACAAGGTTCTTTCCGGAATTAAAATTAATACCGGTTTTACCTCCAACCGAACTGTCAACTATAGAAAGTAAGGTAGTAGGAATATTGATGTAATCAATGCCCCGCATAAAAATACTTGCAGCCATAGCAGAGATGTCCCCTGTAATTCCTCCGCCAATTGAAACTAATAGAGTATCCCTTCTGCATCTGTTGTCAAACATTGATTTTAGAATTTTAATCAATTCGGTGTGAGATTTATTTTTTTCTTTTGCTGAAAATTTATAAACATTGAGAATACTGGATTCGCGATTGAGATCTTCATATAGCTTTTTCCAGTGTAGCTTGTAAACATTTGAATCAATAACTACAAACAGGTTTTTAGTTTTCAGTAATTTTGACTTTTTGAGGTGCTGAGCTAATTGATCTTCAAAAACAAAAACGGAATAACTACCATGACTGTGCTTAACATTAATTTTCATTTTTTATAATATCTTTTTTTATAATAGATGCAATTTTATCAATTGTTCTGCCAACAGGGTTTAGGTCAGTATCAATAATATAGTCCGATTTTTCATAATACTTCCTCCGTTCCTGAAGTAGTCTGTCTATACGTTGAATAAACTCTTCTCTGGTCGGTTCTTCATCGCCCTGAAATAATAATGCCGGGCGGTCCCGCTTAAATCTTAATCGTTTATAAGCAGTTTCGGGTGAGGATTTAAGATAAATAAGCAAACCGGTTTCTTTAATTATCTTCAGATTTTCATCATTGGCAATAGTACCCCCGCCAAGTGCTATAATATAATTACGCAGAAGGGATAATTCTTTTAGAGTTGTATTTTCCAATAATCGGAAATGCTCTTCACCCTGATCAGAGAATATGTCAGTAATCTTTTTACCTGTTTTTTTTTCAATTACCCTGTCTATATCCAGAAAATCCCAACCGATAGTATTTGCCAGTATCGGACCAACTGTGCTTTTGCCGGCAGCCATGAATCCTGTTAGATAAATAATTGACTTTTTCATAATTAGGTATTAATTACAGAATGAATTTAAATGAATGGAATTGAAAAACAAACTATGTTAGAAATAGTATGCAGCACCGAACAAAAAAGTTACACCATTTACATTTACTTTTGTATCAAAAGTATCGCTTAGAATGATGACCTGGGTATCCTCATAGTTTACAATGTTCTTTTCATATTTATTTTTATTCTTAAACTCAGGGTCACGGAATTTCATTTCCAGTTTTATGCCAAGGTTTTCAAACACAATATACTCCATTGAAACGGATACATGAATTCCGAATGCTGTTTGACTATTTAAGGTTAAAACATCTGTATCACCAAAAGTGCGAGAGAATTTTCCGAAATAAATTCCTGCACCGGCACCCATTAAGAACTTAAAATTCAGAGTTGAGAAAGGCATGAGGTAATAAAGTGAAGCTTCCAATGGTATCATTGTAAATCCATCTTCGGTTTCAAGTCGCTGTTCATTGCTTCCCTCAAAAGCAATTAAATTTCTGCCTGTTTGGTTTGCAGTCATAAATTCAGAACTAAGGCCTATTATTAGCGGATCTGATATCCTATAGCGAAAATCAAATGAAGGATTCAATAAATCGTTTACAGGAAAAGATCTGTTACGAAGTATTGGATCAGTGGAATTAGGATTCAGAAAAATTTCAGCTGAAGTTGTATAAACTAATGATGAGCTTATACTAAATGTTTTTCCGTCATACTGCGCGAGTACTGCTGAACTTAATATTATTACAAAAGATAAAATCCGTAAAGAAAACATATCAATTAATTTATTATTGATGCTTTAAAATTACATGAAACTTTAAAAAAGAAAACCCCCAAATCCGTACTCAATTTGGGGGTTTACTAAAACATTAATAGATTTACTGACCAAGGAAGATATGTCTGTTATCAACAATATTTGCATTCTCTTTTAGTTTTTCAACCCACTGACTTGCATAGCGACTCCGTTTTTCCTGAAGAATAGTATTTCTTATTATGGCACTCTGGCTATCGTAAAGATTTTCATCAAAGGGTGTTCTGTTTAACACTTTAATAATGTAATAACCTCTTTGCCCTTTGAATGGTTCGGATACTTTATTCGGTTCAAGGTTAAGTGCTTTGTCAACAAAAGCATAATCTCTTCCAATGCCTGGAATATTTCCTGATGGTAAAAAGCTTCCTGTCTGCTGCAATTTAACATTTTCTAAAATCTCTGGAATTTTTTCAAATTCACCGTTAATTTTTTTGAAAACATCCTGAGCTTTAGCTTTAAGTTTTTCAAATTTCTTCTCACGTAAAACAGAAGGACGAATCTGTTCTTTTACTTCTTCAAACGGCTTGAAGTGCTCGCCAACAACCTCCATTATCTGAACAACTACATAGCCATTTGGCATTTTATAAGGATCACTAATAGTATTAACTCCGTTTTCAAATGCAAAATCTATTAATCTTTTATTAGCACCAAGTCCGGGTATTGTTGTTGTTTTGACGAACAAAGGAGTCTCCTGAACATTATACTCAAGGAGCTCTGCTTCTTTAATAAAGTTATTTTTCTTTGCCAGAAAAGCAAAATCAATTGCGGAAGTAAACATTCTATCGCGGGTTGTAGCTGACTGTTTAACCTGATTAACTATCCTCTCAACAACAAATTTTCTGGAAACTCTATCCGTAACTTTTATTATATGATAACCGAAAGAAGTTTTAACCGGTTTTTGAACTTCGCCAACTTTTCCGCTGAAGACGGCATTTTCAAATTCAGGAACCATCATTCCTTTACCAAAATAGCCGAGGTCACCTCCACGCTGAGCACTTCCCGGATCCTGAGATAATTCTGTGGCTGCTTGAGCAAAATCTGCTCCATCTTTCAAGCGGTTATAAAGTTTATTTGCTTCTTCTAAATTTTTATCATCATCGCCAAACTGATTGATTAAAATATGAGATGCTCTGGCCATAACTTCATCTGTCGGTACCGAGCCGTAATATTTAATAAGTTCGTAGCCTTGATTTGTTAAATATGGTCCTACAACATCTTCAGCCCTTGCTTTATTCAAAGCATCTACAACTTCCGGTGTAAGAAGTGAAACCGAAAGAGTATCTTTTGAGTAAGGGAAGTCTGAATAAATCTCAACAAGTTCTTTAAAGTCAATAGTATCGCCTTCCATTCTGTTTAGGATACTTTGTAAACTTCGCTGAACCATAGATGAATCTTCTGCCGATGGAGAATTAGGAAAAAGTACATAACGCAGTTTTCTTTGCGGCTGCACTTTAAACTGATTTTTATTTCTTTCGTAATAAGATTTTAAATCACTTTCTTCAACATTTATTTCAGCGTCCGGAATTAGGTTGAGATCAAAAAAAGCATAATCAACATCAAGATTGATATTCTGATCAATGAACTTTCTCTTTACTTCATCCTCGCCAACAGTTACGGAAGCAAAAATAAGGCTTTGAAGCTTTGCAGTAAGCTGGTTTTGTCTTACAAATTCTTCAGCCTGGATAAGCGGCTCCCGGTTTCTTGGATCAAATAAAGCTTCTTCATAAAGCTGCCTGTTGAAACTACCCAGCGAATCTATAAAATTCTGCTTCAGAAAGTCTGGAGGATTATCGCCTAAAATAATATCCCTAACTTCATCATCTGAAACAGTTAAACCATAACTATCAATCATCTGTTGAAAAAGAATATTAGTTACAAGCGCATCCCATACCTGGTCGCGCAAACGGTCTATCTGGTCTTCGGCAAGATCCTGACCTGTTTGCTGCTGCTGAGCTTCTCTCTGGCGTTCAAAAGCTTCCTGAAATTCAAAGTAGCTTATTTCTCTGCCGTTAACAACACCCACATTATTTGTTCGTCCGCCTAATGCTTCAAGAACATTGGAATCTGAAATTACCATAAAAAGAACGAACAAACCACCTACCGTTAAAATAAAAGCTGGTGCTAAACTTCTCATTTTGGCCATCATAGCCATAATTATTTTATCTCCGGAATTTAGTTTTTTGAAAATTTAAGATAATAAAAATAGACATGACCGCCGTAAAAAGCAATGTTTTTAACGAACCTCATATCTCACATTTTGCATAAAAATATTCTATAAGAATGATGCCGTATGTAACTTGAATAGTTGACTTTAGATAGTTATCAGCCTATATTTTTGATCAATTATTTTTAAAGGTAATAAATTGTCGAATTATATAGATTTTTTAAAGCAGGTACCAATATTTTCAGATTTAGATGAAGAATCCTTAAATATTGTAGCAAATTCCGGATTTCTTCAATCCTATAAAAAAGATTCACTTATCCTTTCGGAAGAAGATGCTGGTAACGCATTATTTGTTATTTCCGGCGGAAAAGTAAAAGTTGTTAGATCGGACAGTGGTGAAAAAGAGGTTATTTTAGCCATACTAAATGAATCTGATTTTTTTGGTGAAATGGCGTTGCTGGATGGTTTAAATCGATCTGCAAATGTAATTGCGATGGAAGACTCAAAACTCTTTATCATTCAGCGTAGTGAATTCCTGGAATTATTAAGAAAATATCCGGACGTATCAATAGCTTTGCTTCAGGAATTATCAACCAGGCTCCGTGCATCTTCAATGAAAATTAAAGCACTTTCGTTAAAAGATGCTGAAGGTAAAGTTGCTACTGTTCTACTGCAGCTTGCTGAAGATATTGGGAAAATAAAGCAAGGTATTGTTGAAATTGAAAAACTTCCCTTCCAGCACGAACTTGCTAATATGGCAGGTACATCGAGAGAAACAATTTCCAGAACTCTTCATTCGTTTGCAAAAAAAGGACTTGTTGAACTTGATGGTTCTAGGTTAAGAATAATTGATTACGAAAAATTTCAAGAAATGTTTAAATAAATAAAAATGAAACGAAAAGTCGATTTACATATGCACAGCCACCATTCCGATGGTTTTTATTCACCGGAAGATGTAGTTAAGAAAGCTAAAGAAAAAGGTCTGGACGTAATAAGCTTTACTGATCACGATAGTATTAACAGTCTTAAGGAGGCTATTGAAGCCGGAAAAAAATACGGAGTTGAGATAATTCCCGGTGTTGAGATAAGCACAGATATTAGCGACCGTGAAATTCATATACTTGGTTATTTTATCGATCCAAAAAATCCGGAACTTGAACATTATCTGAGTTTCTTTAGAGAGGAAAGGTTAAAACGTGCTGTAAGAATTGTTAATAAATTAAATTCACTGGGAATAAATATAACTATTGACGATGTTATTGAAAAAGCTGGCAGTGGTGCTGTGGGAAGACCTCATATAGCACACGCAATGAAGGAAAAAGGAGCAATCAACAGTTATTTTGAGGCTTTCAATAAGTACATAGGCAACGGCGGACCAGCATACGAAAGGAAAGTACACGTTTCTCCTCAAAGTTCCTTTAAAATCATTAGTGATGCAGGTGGGCTTTCTTTTATTGCACACCCGGGTAATCTTCCGGAGTATATTATTAAAGAGCTTATTGATGCCGGAGTTGATGGTATTGAAGTAGTTCATCCATCTCACGTGCCTCATAAAGTTAAATACTACCGCGGCATTGTTAATGAATATTTTCTTCTTGAGAGCGGTGGTTCTGATTTTCACGGCGGCGATAGAAATGATGATGACAACCTTGGAAAATACTACGTAAATCCAAATGCTGTTGATGCAATGAGAACCAGATTATTAAGAAATTCAGCCTAATAACGGAGTCTACTTTATGAACATTATAGAAGGATCTCTTTCAGCCGCCAACTTTAAGTTTGCAATCATAATCAGCAGGTTCAATGAAGCTATTAGTTCTAAATTGCTTGAAGGTGCAGTGGACTGTTTAAAGAGACATAATTGCAGACCAGAAAATATTGACGTAATTAAGGTTCCAGGTGCTTTTGAAATTCCTGTAACCGCTGATAAAGCGGCTTCATCAAAAAAATATGAGGCTGTGATTTGTTTAGGGGCTGTAATTAAAGGAGCAACTCCGCATTTTGAATATGTTGCATCCTCCACTAGTAATGGAATAATGCAGGCATCTTTTAAGAACAGTGTGCCTGTTATTTTCGGTGTGCTTACTACAGATAACATTGAACAGGCTATTGAGCGAGCTGGTACAAAATCCGGCAATAAAGGATGGGATGCTGCCCTTACAGCAATAGAAATGGCAGATTTATTCAAAAGACTTTAGGATTTATTTTTCTGCTTTCAACTTTCAGGAAATATCTTATTTTTGATCATCTTCTAAATCAATATTTTATGAAAGGGATGCGATAAAGGTATCTTTTTACTTCTTTAATAACAATCAGGTTTAATTATGAAGACGATCGTATCTCTTATTCTGTTTTTTTCCACTCTCACTTTCTCGCAGCAGTTTACAAACTGGCTCAATTTTACCGACATGAAAACCGTTAACTCTGTTTTTTCCGGTGATGATTATTTTTGGGCGGCAAGCAGCGGAGGCGGTTATAAATACAGCTTTGAACAGGGTTCAATTAAAAACTTAAATAAAGCTGATGGTCTCAGTGGAATTGAATTAACTTCCGTAACTGTTGACCAATATGGTAAAGCCTGGTTTGGAAGTAATTCCGGTATAATTGATGTTTATAATCCAGAAACTGGTTTTGTTAAATCTTTATTAGATATTGCCAACTCAGATAAAATCACAAAAAAAATAAATTTCCTTTTTGCAAGCGGTGATACAATTTATGCTGCATCTGATTTTGGAATCTCACTTATAAATGCAAAAACATTAGTATTTATTGATACATATTTTAAGTTCGGAACCTTACCTTCAAATATTAAAGTTAACAGCATTACAAAATCTGAATTACTTTATGCAGCCACTGAGTCAGGTATTGCAATACAAAAACCGGGAACAACTAATCTTTCCGCACCGGAATCCTGGGATGTTTATCCGCAGCTCGCCCCTGGTCTTTCTTCTAATTCTAATAAGTTGGTTTTCTTTGATAATAAAGTAGTTGTTGCATCTCAGAGGGGTATTTCTGCATTTGACGGAAACAACTGGCAAGCCCTTCTGAGCGAATTTAACAACACTAACGTAAATGATCTGCTTGTTAAAAACGATACCCTGTATATATTAACAGATTTTGCAATTCATAGTTTCAGCAACGGTAATCTTACACTTAATTACGATTCTCCAACCAGATTAAAATCAATTTCATATTCCCCGGTTAATGGATTTCTAGCTTCCTCAAATAATGGTGTAGTAAGCGTTTATGATGAAAGTTTCATATTTCCCGATGGTCCTGCTGCAAATCAATTTCCAAATATGACTATAGATGCAGAAGGAAGATTTTGGTCTGCAAGCGGCATAAATAATGCAGGCAAAGGTCTTTATTTATATGATGGTCTGAATTGGAAAAATTTTAACTCTCAAGCCTATCCTGAGATGATAACCAATGATTATTTTTCAATTTTTTCGGCACCCGATAATACAATATATGCCGGAAATTGGGGACAAGGTTTTATTCGGTTAAGGGGTGATGATATCGTTCGTTTTGATGTTAATAATACTAATCTATTAGGGTTTCCCGGAGATCCAAGCTTTTTATTGATCGGCGGTTTCGGACTTGATTCAAGAAGTAATCTCTGGGTACTTAATGTTGAACCGGCAGACAGAAATACCCTTGCTATGTTAACACCTGACAGTACCTGGTATTTCTTTACCATTCCTGCAGAGCAAAATCGTGTATTAAAGTTTCATGATAATCTTATTGTCGATCAATATGATACAAAATGGTTCAGCAGTGAAGATCCAAGTCGTACCGGCTTATTTTATTTCAATGAAAACAAAACATTTGATAATACTGAAGATGACCGTTCCGGTTATATAAATACGCAGAATGGATTAAACAATAACACAATAAATGCTATTGCTTTAGACAGAAGGGGCGATATCTGGGTTGGAACAGGATTGGGTATCAACATTATTTCTAATACAAGTACTGTTTTAACTTCAACTCCCCAATTGAGAATCAGCTCGGTTTTTTCTGTGCGTCAGCAAACAATAAATGCCATAGCTGTTGATCCGCTTAATCAGAAGTGGGTTGGAACTAATCAGGGTTTAATATTACTAAACAGCGATGGTTCAAGATTACTTTCTGCTTTCGATACTAAGAACAGTCCTTTGCTTTCTGATAAAATAGTCAGTATTACAATCGATGATCGAACAGGCAAGGTGTTTGTCGGTACTGAAGCTGGTTTGAGTGTATTTGAAACCCCGGCTATAAGACCTGCTGAAAGTTTTGATGAAATATTTGCTTTCCCTAATCCTTTTATCTTAACTGGTTCATCTCAACTTCTAACAATTGATGGTTTGGTAAGAGACA
This sequence comes from Ignavibacterium sp., assembly GCA_018335755.1. Lineage (GTDB taxonomy): Bacteria > Bacteroidota > Ignavibacteria > Ignavibacteriales > Ignavibacteriaceae > JAGXRK01. The sequence goes on from JAGXRK010000032.1 coordinate 35,429, forward strand.
GTGACATCAAAATTCTTTCTGCTTCAGGAAAACTTGTTAGTGAATTTTCATCACCCGGAGGCCGTGTAGGATACTGGGATGGACGAGATGATAACGCAGATCTTGTAAACAGCGGTATTTATTTAATTATTGCTTTCGATAAAGATGGAAATAGTGTTGCAACCGGTAAAGTAGCAGTACTAAGAAAATAATGCTTTAAATGATCGATCTTGTTAATATCTCGCTGCAGTTTAATGGTAAATATCTATTCAGAGATATAAATTATAGAATCAGTTCCGGTGACAGGATATCACTTGTTGGGGCTAATGGCACAGGCAAAACATCAATTCTCAGGATAATTAATGGCGAAATTGAAACTGAATCCGGTAATCTTTATAAGCAAAAAAATATTTCCATTGGTTATTTACCTCAAGATCAGGTAACACATTCAGGCAGAACCTTGATTACTGAGGCTGAATCAGCTCTGTCTGATATTGTGCAGCTCCAGGAAAAGGAGAAATACCTTTCTCAAGCTCTTTCCAATTCAAAACTTACCGATGAAGAAAGGAATGATCTTATAAATCAGCTTGGCGAGGTTCATCACCGGTTGGAAGAGTTAGATTCGTTCAGTGCATCTTCTAAAGTTGAAAAAATACTTCTCGGACTCGGTTTCGAGGAAAGTGATTTTGAAAAACTTACAAATCATTTTTCGGGCGGTTGGCAGATGAGAATTGCTTTGGCAAAAATTCTTATCCGTCAGAATGATTTGCTTTTAATGGATGAACCGACAAATCATCTTGACCTTGATTCACTTGAATGGCTTATGGATTTTCTTAAAAACTTCAAAGGCGCTCTTGTCATAGTATCTCATGATAAAAATTTTATAAACCAGTTAACAAATAAAACTTTAGAAATCTTTAATAATAATTTTTTTTCATACACTGGTGATTATGATTCTTATATCAGGTACAAACAAGAGAGGGACGAACAAACAATCCAACTTTATGAACAGCAGCAGCGGAAACTTAAAGATACACAGCGGTTTATTGAGCGCTTCAGATATAAAAATACAAAAGCCAAACAGGTTCAAAGCAGAATAAAGCAGCTTGAAAAGATTGAGATGATTGAACTGCCGGAGGATAAAGCTGAAATAAATATCAGGTTTCCTGAACCACAGCAGAGCGGAAGAGTAAATATCGAGCTTAAGAATATTTCGAAATCCTATGGAAGCAATAGAGTTTTTGAGAGTGCTGAATTTAAGGTTGATCGTGGTGAGAAAATTGCTTTTGTTGGACCGAATGGTGCAGGCAAAACAACACTGGCTAAGATTATTGCCGGAGTTATTGATTTTGATAAAGGAGATAGAGTAATTGGTCACAACACTCTGATTTCTTACTACGCACAGGATGTGGCTGATAACCTGAAACCTGAACTTGATATACTTGAAACATTAGATGGAATTGCACCTGATAAAACTTTAGGTCAGCTTCGTTCATTACTTGGTTCTTTTCTTTTCATAGGAGATGATGTGTTCAAGAAAGCAGGTGTTCTTTCTGGTGGTGAAAAAAGTCGAGTTGCACTGTGTAAAATACTTCTTACCAAATCCAATTTAATAATTCTTGACGAACCGACAAACCATCTCGATTATTCTTCAAAAAAAATTCTGCAAAATGCTTTAATTAATTTTAACGGCTCACTTATTCTTGTATCTCACGATGTAGATTTTTTAAGACCTGTGGTAAACCGGGTAGTTGATATCAGAAAAGGAATTATAAAAAATTATCCGGGCAATATTGATTATTACCTTTCAAAGCGGGAAGAATTAAAACTATCGGAAATCGTAAATAATAAAAAAATAACAAGGGATGATACGCTGTCGCGGAAGGAATTGAAACGAATTGAAGCTGAACAAAGACAACAAAAATATCTGGCTACAAAAGACTTATTAAAAAGAATTTCAGAAGCTGAAAGTAAAATCAGCGAGCTGGAGCGGCTTACGAAACAATTAGAACTAAATCTTACCGACCCGAAGACTTATTCTAATCCGGAACTGGCAAAAGAAACGACTAAAAAGTTCAACTCTGCCAAAACAGATCTCGAGGATATTCTCTTTCAATGGGAAATGATGAATGAGAAACTTGCAGAAATTGAATCGCAATTTTCTTAAATCTTTATTCCAAGATATTCTTCAGTTAGAGCAATACCGCCATAAATTGCCGCATCATCAGCAAGTTTTGATGGCAGAATTTTTAATCCATTAGCAGAATCTTTCAGTACGTGTTTATTGAACGAACTTTTTATAACCGGTAACATAAAGTTGTCCGCCGCCTCAATTAATCCTCCCGCAAGAACAATCATATCAAAGTTCAAAAAGTTTGTCAGACCTGCAAGTACCTGTCCAATTGTTTCACTGGCTTCGGTTATTCGTTTCAGAACAACTTTATCTTTTTTAGCTATTGCATTTTTCAGTGCACCGCTTTTTATTTTTTTCCCGGATTTTACGTAATCCTTTAAAACACATCTTCTGCCGGCTTTAATATCTGCAAATATTCGGTTCACTATAGCAGTTCGGCTTGCAACAGACTCAAAACACCCTTTCCTGCCGCATCCGCAGACAGGCCCATTTTTTTCAACCGGGATGTGACCAATTTCACCGGCTACAAACTTAGAACCTCTGTACAATTTTTCATTCAATATTATGCCGCCGCCGATTCCGGTTCCGACTGAAACCACTAAAATATTTTTTGCTTTTTTACCAACACCAAAGTGCTTTATGCCCAGCGCAGCAAGGTTCACATCGTTTTCTATAAGTACCGGATGATTAATTCTCTTTTGTAGTGCTTTTTTAATGTTATAATTTTTCAATCCAAGGTTTGGAGCCAGACCGATAATTCCTGTAAGAGGATTAACTGAGCCGGGAACCCCAAGCGATACAGAAACTATCTGGCTCGATTTAACACCTGACTTTTCAATTACAGAACTGATCAACTGTATAATGTCATTTATGTAAGTTGAAGTTCCTGCCTCAACGTTTGTGGGTTTTTTATCCCTTGCAATTATTCCTTCTTTAGTGTTCAATACGGAAGCAAGTATTTTTGTCCCGCCCATATCAACACTTACAGTATATTTAGAAGCCAAACTGCTCTCCTTTGTGAATGAAAATTAAATTGAACAGTAAAAAACTATTCATTTTTATTCAGCTAAACAACAAGAAATTAAAATATTATAACTATGCTTTCAAAATGATTAGCTATTTTATGCATATAAAAACAACCATTTATGAATTCAGTACGTCCACTAAAAAAATTCGGTCAGAATTATCTTAAAGATAAAAACATCTTAAAAAAGATAGTTGATGAAATTAATCCTCTTGAACAGGACAATTTACTCGAAATTGGTCCTGGTATGGGTTCACTCACTGAAGTGCTTGTAGAAAAAGGAATTTCATTTACAGCAGTTGAAATTGATAAGCGGGTTATAGATGATTTACGAACCAGGTATCAATCTGTAAATATTATCCAAAATGATATTCTTGAACTTAATTTGAATAAACTGTTAAGAACTGAAACAGACAAGCTCAGAATTGCAGGTAATATTCCTTACAATTTAACTTCACCTATCTTGTTTAAGATGATTGAAAACTCTGTAATTATTAAAGATGCTGTTCTAATGGTTCAATATGAAGTAGCCAAAAGAATTACAGCAAAGCAGGGAATGAAAGACTATGGAATATTAGCGGTAGTGCTTTCCTATTTTGCAGATGTCAAACTGGCATTTAAAGTTTCAGCTAACGTGTTCTATCCAAAACCAAAAGTTGAATCTGCTGTTGTACATTTATTCTTTAAAAATATTGAGCAAAACCAAGCCTTTCAGAAGACCTTCATAAAAGCAGTTAAAGCCGCTTTCGGAAATAGAAGAAAAATGCTTAGAAATTCTTTAAGTAATAGTATATTTGCCGAAATAAATTTTTCAGAATCCGGCATTGATCTTTCCAAACGGGCAGAGCAGCTAAGTCTGGATGATTTTTTATTACTTACTGAATTTATTTTGAAAAAGCAGATTTAGTCACTGAATTATACAGATAACAAGCAATTTAAATGGATAGAATAAAATCATTTATAAAAAACCTTAAAGCTTTCGATGTTGTACTGATAGCATTTTATATCTTCCTCTCTTTGCTGCACATAATTTTTTATGACAGAATTGAAGAACCATTATACTGGATAGCAGTAAACATTTTTGTTATTGCTTTCACTTTTATGCTTGCATATATGGAGTCAAAAGGTGAAAGTAAATTCTGGGTAATATTACATTACTGGTACATAGCACCTGTAATACTCCTTACTTTCAGACAGCTTCATTTCATGATAAAACCAATACGCCCTTATGATTATGATGAATTATTTATTCAAATAGACCGTTGGATGTTTTTCGGTTATGATCCTACTCATGTTCTTTATCAGATTGCTAACCCAGTACTCACGGAGATATTACAAATTGTTTATGGAATATTTTATTTGCTGCCAATAATACTCTGCTTAGCTCTTCTTAAAGACAAGCGATATGTTGCAGTTGATTACGCTTTATTCTCAGTTATTTATGGCTTCTATCTTTCCTATCTGGGCTATTTTCTTCTTCCGGGAATCGGACCAAGATTTTATCTTCACGATTTTGCAACATTAAATGATGCATTACCGGGTTTATGGCTTACAAATTTTTTACGTGAAGTTGTCAACACAGGGGAGGGAATTCCGTCAGGAACTTTAAATCCTGCTGAAGTTGTTCAGAGAGATATTTTCCCGAGCGGACATACAATGATAACCCTTATTGTTATGTATTTATCTGTTAAACTTAAAAGCAGGAGCAGGTATTTCTTTATTCCGGTTGGGTCACTATTGATCTTTTCTACTGTTTATTTATGGTATCATTATGTAATAGATTTAATCGGTGGTGCTGCTTTTATGATATTCTCTATCTGGTCAGGTAAACATATTTTCAACTGGTGGAGAGGTAAAGTCGGCAAGGAACAATTTTCATTTGATAAGCATTGATTTTGTAGCATTTTATGAGTGATAAGAAAAGACAGGTTAAAAGAATTTTTGATTCGATTGCGTTCAGATATGATTTTCTAAATCATTTTCTGAGCTTTGGAATTGATCATTACTGGAGAAAAAAGGCATTAAAACTTTCCGGAATTAATTCAGATTCTATTTTGCTGGATGTTGCCTGCGGAACTGGCGATGTTGCAATACGGGCAAACAAAATGGGTGCGACTAAAATATACGGCGCTGATTTCTCACATAATATGCTGAAACTGTTCAATAAAAAAAGTAACTGGATAGTCGGCAGAAATGTACAAATGGTAGCGGAGTCTATTCCATTCAAGGATAAAAGTGTTACTAATATCACGGTCGCATTTGGAGTGAGAAACTTTTATAACATTCAACAGGGATTTGATTCTTTCTTCAGAGTGTTAAAGAAAAACGGCAAGGCTACAGTTATTGAATTCCGTATGCCGGAAAACAGATTCTTTAAAGCTCTATATAAGTTTTACTTCAAAAAGATATTACCAAAAGTGGGCGGATTGATTTCCGGTGATAAAGAAGCATATACCTACCTGCCGGAATCAGTAGAAGAGTTTGATGAGAAAGTTGATCTGGTTAAGCTTCTGAAAAATTCAGGATTCATAAATATTAAAAAGCACAGTATGACGTTCGGAATTGTTCAGGTAATTATTGCTGAAAAATAATCAGGGAATATTAGACCCTGACAACTGTTCAACCACAACAGTGCCTTCCGGATAAGCAATATTTCCCCAAAAGAAACTCAACAGTTCTGCATCACCTTCCCACTTATAAAAGCCGGTATCTTCAGCTATCCACGCAAATGCTTTGAATGTTTCGGTTGTGAGGTCTAATCCGGTTATGATAGTCATGTCATACTGTATTTTAAATACTTCTTTGGTTATTGATGTACTTCTAAAAGTAATAGTGATTGAATCTTTCTCAATTACAACTGCGGAAATTTTTACAACATCAATGCGGGATACACCAAGATCAATTGATACGTTGTAAACAGGCCAGGTTTGATTTATGCTAAAAGGAAAATAAAGCAGCCGGTATTCATTGCTTATTGTAAGTAAACTACGCAGTGAGTCGGGTACTATTGCTGCTACTCCCGTGGTATCAAAATAAGCAAATACGCCATTTGTACTTTTTCTGAAATAAGAATTTGACACATCAAGATTTCCGTTCAATTCTAGCGAATCAATTCTTACCTGGTAAGGAGTCTGCTGTAAATTAGCCTCACCTTGCAGGTAGCTTTTTCTTGTACCGGACTGGATTTGTCCGGTGCTGTCAAAGACGGCAACATTATAGAAGAAATAACTTCCGTCAGTATTTGGGAAAAAATTTCGCTTATCCTCTACAGCAGGCGGTTCAGTAATTGCTTCCTTACAGCCTGAGACAAATAGTAGGGTTACTATCAGGAATATTGTTTTTGTTAGAGTACGTTTATTCATCATAAATTTATTAAAATCTCTTTCAATTGTTCAAATGCTTTTAATCTGTGACTTATCTTATTCTTTTCTTGTAAACTCAATTCACCCATAGTAAGTTCATAACCATCGGGAATAAAATACGGATCATAACCGAATCCGTTTGTACCTCTTCCCTGTCTGATTATTCTGCCTTTACAATCGCCATTTACAATCTTAAGATTATTACCATCGTAATAAACTGCAATACAAATATATTTCGCTAAATAAGGTTCTGAAAATTTTTCCAGTTCCGCAATTAGTTTTTTGTTATTCTGTTCATCAGTGGCATTTTCACCAGTATATCTTGCAGAAATTACCCCAGGCGCACCATCTAATTGCTCAACTGATAAACCGGAATCGTCTGCTATTACCGGTAATTTAAATAAATCATAAGCAGCTTTGGCTTTTTTGATTGCATTGGCTTCAAATGTACCCGCGTCTTCAATCACCTCAGGATAATTATCAAAATCAAGTAAAGAAAGTATTTTAAGATTTAAGTCTTTAAATATCTCGCGGATGTCCTCCATTTTCCCTTTATTGGTTGTGGCGATCAAAATCCTTTTTTGTGTCATACTCGTTTTAACAAATTATTGAGTTCAGTTTTTGCATTACTAACAACTTCCTTACTGTCGTAATTTTTGGAAACTCTATCGTTAACAACCCATTTTCCTTCGATCATAACCGAATGAACATTATGCGCTGATGCTGAGTAAACAATTTTAGAATAAACATCATGTTCGTTATCCGTATAGGGTATTTCAACTCCGTTCAAATCCAGGAGAACAAGATCAGCTTTTTTTCCGACTTCAATACTTCCGGTTTCGCCGTCGATATGCAATGCACGTGCACCTTCGATTGTTGCAAGTCTGAATACTGTTTGCGCATCCATAACCTTTGGTCCGTGAAGTGGTTTTTGAATAAGCGAAGCCAGCCGCATTTCAATAAACACGCTAAGATTATTATTGCACGGAGCACCATCCGCACCAAGTGATACTGAAATGCCCTCTTTCAGGTAACGGGGAATATTTGCAATGCCGGATCCAAGCTTAAGGTTGGAAGATGGACAGTGTGAAATTCTCACATCATTTTTCTTTAAAGTATTTATTTCATTTTCATTCACGTGAATACCATGGGCAAGCACTGTATGATCACTCAATATTCCGATTGAATTAAAATGTTCTATGTTTTCCTGTCCGTATCTTTTTCTTACTTCGGCAATTTCATTTTTATTTTCTGAAGAGTGAGTGTGATAAATGCTTCCCGGAAAGTCCTTCTGCATTTCTGATGTTTCCCTGAGCAGTTCATCTGAACAAGTTAAAATGAATCTTGGTGCAAAACCGTATTTAATCATTCCATTGGATTCATTATGAAAATCCTTTGCAAGCTGGTAACTGCTCTTTAGCTCATCTTTTGTTGTGGATTTGAATTCAGGAAATATATCATTCTGATCTACCATACATTTTCCGGCAAAAGCACGCATACCGGAATAGATAAGTTCTTCAAAAATAATTTCCTGGAGACTAAGGGTTCCCATATCAAGGATTGTTGTAGTTCCTCCCAATTGCAATTCAAGTATCCCGGCTCTAACAGAAGAACGAAGTGAATCTTTGTTATGAGCATTTTCATAAGGAAATATTTTCAACTGAAGCCAGTCAAGCAATTCAAGATCATCTGCAAGTCCACGAAACAACGTTTGGCAAAGATGAATATGCGTTTGAATGAATCCTGGTATTAAAGTAAGTTGAGGGTAATTAAAAACCTCTCCATCGAACTTCTCAATCGGGTAGCTACCTAAATCATGAATGGCAGAAATTTTATTATCAATTATTTCAACAGCCTGGTTTTTCAAAATTCGATTCTGATCATCAACTGTGACTATTTCCTTAGGAATTATCAGCCATCTATTCTTACTCTCACTCATAATCTTACTCTTGCTCTTTCTCCCTAAAAACATCCTCCATCACATCAAATGCATAACGGAGATGAGGGATTACAATTGAGCCGCCTACAATAAGAGCAACATTAAAAGTTTCATAAAGTTCTTCTTTTGTAGCGCCTTCCTGGATTGAACGATCGATATGATAAAAAATACAATCATTGCATCTTAACACCATTGAAGATGCTAATCCCATAAGCTCTTTAGTTTTGGCGTTCAATGCCCCGTCAACATAGGCCTTATTATCAAGTGCAAAGAATTTATTAAAGTCCCTGAAACCTGAGTTGAGGATTTTCTCATTCATTTCAGCTCTGTATAATCTTGTTTCTGAGGTGTTTTTTTTCATATTGGTCCTGAAATTAATAACTAGTTATTTAGCTTATTGATATGAACAAATAAACTTAATCATCTTATTCTTATTCTTACTCATACTCTTTATCTTAATCTTCAAAAATCATTCTTATCCGCATCGTAAGATATTTCAAGTTTTTCTTTAGGTACGGAATCTTCCTCATCCTCCCAGTCATATTTTTTAGGAGGATCAATTTTTCTGAAAATGAATGCTGCAATTAAACCCATTACCGCACCAAAGAAATGAGATTCCCAGGAAATTCCTTTCATACCTGGCAAGACTCCCCAAACCAATCCTCCGTACATAAAAACAACAAGCAATGAAAGTGCAATTGACTTATTATCTTTTCTGAAAAGACCGTTAAAAAATAAGAATGAAACATATCCATAAACCACACCGCTTGCACCAATATGATAAACTTCTCTTCCAAAGAGCCAGACTAATAATCCGGTACCAATATAAATTACCAGGAATGACGCATATGCCTGTCTTGGATAAAAATAGAATAGACTGATTCCCAGAATTATCAGCGGAGCAGTATTTGATAAAAGATGCGGAAAACTTCCGTGAATTAATGGTGCACTTATTATGCCTGTTAATCCGGAAAAATTTCTTGGAAGAACTCCAAACTGACTAAGGCTGATATTAAACAAATACGCTACTAAGTGTATCCCCCATATAACCAAAGGGAATGTAAGCGGAATGATCAGTCGTCTAAATAAATCTTTATCTGGTTGCAAATAATTACTCTATACTTTTATACAAATATAAAGTTATAATGCTTGCAGGGTCAAATTATTAGTAAATCATTTTAATTAATGAATTAACCTGATTTTTTACCGATTCAGTTTGTAAAGCAGTTAAATCTGGTTTGCTTATTTATGCTGCTCAGACTAATTTTAGTAACCAAAAAGGCATTTTTTCTTAATAAAATTAATGGAAAGTATTATGTTGTCAAAAGATTATATTGAACTTGAAAACAAGTATGGTGCTCACAATTATCATCCACTTGAGGTTGTTATTGCAAAAGGCAAAGGTGTCTGGGTCTGGGATGTTGAAGATAAAAAATACCTCGACTTCCTTTCAGCATATTCGGCTGTTAACCAGGGTCATTGTCATCCTAAAATAGTAAATGCAATGGCTGAACAGGCGCAGACTTTAACACTCACATCCCGTGCGTTTTATAATAATGTACTTGGCGAATATGAAAAATACATAACTGAATTATTTGGTTACGATAAAGTTCTTCCAATGAATACCGGTGTAGAGGGTGGTGAAACAGCAGTAAAACTCGCAAGAAGATGGGGTTATGATGTTAAAGGTATTAAGAAGAACGAAGCAAAAATCATTGTTGCAAATGAAAATTTTCACGGCAGAACTATGATGGCTGTTTCTGCATCAACTGACCCGGATTCTTATGAAGGATACGGCCCATTTTTACCCGGATTTATCAAAATACCTTTTAATGATATTCCTGCATTAGAAAAAGCTTTGGAAGATCCTAATGTTTGTGCGTTTATGGTAGAGCCAATTCAGGGTGAAGCTGGTGTTTTTGTTCCAGATGAAGGATATCTTAAAAGAGCTCAGCAGCTTTGCAAAGCTAAAAATGTTCTGCTGGTTTGCGATGAAGTTCAAACAGGCCTTGCAAGAACAGGAAAAATGCTTGCATCCGATCATGAAGATGTTAAACCGGATATTTTAGTTCTTGGTAAAGCGCTATCAGGCGGAACAATGCCAGTTTCTGCTATACTTGCAAATGATGAAATTATGCTAACAATAAAACCTGGTCAGCACGGATCAACATTTGGCGGAAATCCCCTTGCTTGTAAAGTTGCCCTCGCTTCTCTTCAGGTTTTGGTTGACGAAAAGCTTGCTGATAATGCGGATGCAATGGGAAAGCACTTCCGCAGTAAAATGCAGAAAATGGTTGAGGAGTTTGATCATCTCGTCCTTATTCGCGGAAAAGGTTTACTCAATGCCATTGTTATAAAACCCTCAAAAGATGGTAAAACCGCTTATGATGTTTGCGTTGAATTAAAGAATAATGGATTGCTTGCCAAGCCAACTCACGGTGATATTATAAGATTTGCACCTCCGCTGGTTATAACCAAAGAAGAAATTGATTTTGCAATAGAAGTTATAAGAAAGGTATTAGCCGGCTTTAATTAAAATGTAAAAAAACTTTAACACAGCGATCTTTGAACAGAAATAATTTGAAGATCGCTTTTTTATTTACCGCCGTTCAGATATTTATTAATTTCAATTTCAGTTTTTTCAATTGAAACCCGGAGTTTAACTACTCGGTCGCTGCAGCTTTCATAATCATTACTTTTGGCCGATAATTCTATTCCAAGAGATTCATCTCCAACAGCCGAAGCACCGACGGTGTAGCTTGAACCCTTTAATGTGTGGGCGATTTCACTTAGTTTTTTAAGGTTTTTCTGCTTCAGTACATCAGTAATTTGATCATACTTGCTTCGTGTGTCTACCATATAATCCTTTAACAAATCTTTTTCAAAATCTTTATCACCAAGACTGACCTTTTCCAATCGTTTCAGGTCTAACGCTAGGTTATTAGTTTCACTCACTTTTTTATCATTCACCGTATTTTCCTCTTCATCTTCACTAATAGAGTTTACTTTTAGTAGTTTGTCAATTAATGCAAGCAATTCAGTACTTCTGATCGGTTTGGAAATATATTCATTCATCCCTGCTCTGATACATTTTTCTCTGTCACCAATAAGTGCGTGCGCAGTAATTGCAATAATTGGAACACTTCTCTTAGGTTCATCTAATTTTCTTATCTTCGAGGTAACTTCAAGTCCATCCATTTCTGGCATTTGAACATCCATAAGCAATAGATCATAATGATTATTTTTATACGCCTCAAGAGCTTCACTTCCATTTACTACTGAATCGGAATTAAATCCTGCAGAAGATAATATTTTAAGAATAACCTTTTGATTTATAACGTTATCTTCAGCAAGTAATAACTTGAACTTTTTCCTTTTATTGAAATTGCCTTTAATAATTGAGTTGTCATCTCCATCGGAATTTTCTTTAACATAAGTAGATTTTTGAGAAGCATCAAATGAAAATTCTGGAGTATCAATGGATTTATATACATGTATTTCAAAGGAGAATCTGCTGCCGTGTCCTTCAACACTTTCACATCTAATGTCGCCATCCATCATAGTAACAAATTCTTTGCAAATAACTAATCCAAGACCTGTACCTCCGAATTTACCGCTTTCGGATCCATCCACCTGAGAAAAAGGTTTAAACAATTCATTTATTTTGTGAGCAGGAATTCCAATTCCCGAATCAATAATTGAGGCAAGAACTTTTACTCTGTTCAGGCTTGCAGATTCTGTTTTTACCTCAATAGTAATTTCACCTTCCGGTGTAAACTTAACTGCATTACTTAAAAGGTTTATAAAAATCTGTCTTATCCTTGTGGGATCACCGATAAAATTCAATTCTTTATCAGACGGAAGACGGGTTACAATATTCAGCCCTTTTTCACTTACTTTTGCCTGAACAACTGAAATAGATTGCTCAACAATTTTCCTGAAATTAAAACTCAACCGTTCAAGTTCCACCCTGCCGGACTCTATCTTGCTGAGGTCCAGAATAGAATTAATTATTTCGAGCAGTGATTCTGCAGATTGTTTTGCAGTACCAACATATTGTCTTAGCTCTTCTTTATTTTCATAAATATCATTTTCAATTAAAGATAAAAACCCTATAATACCGTTCATCGGTGTTCTGATCTCGTGACTCATATTAGCAAGAAACTTCGTTTTTAGTCCGCTTAACTTTAATGCTTCCTGGGCAAGTCTATCGGATCTTTCTTTTTCCTTCCTAAGGTTTGCTTCAGCAAGCTTTCTTTCATGTTCAATTTCAAGCTGTTTAGAAACATCTGTTACATTTGCTTCAAAATAGTATCTTTTTGTGTTGTCATCAAAAAGTTTGAAAACGTTCATACGGGTAACTACTTCACCACCATCCTTCTTGATGAACGTGAGTCTGAAATCTGTTGCTGTACCCCGCTCATTCAAAATATTCACCAACTTATCTCTTTCAACAAGATTGGCTACAACATGTTTCATATTCTTATTCATCAGGTCCGGAATATGACTGTAACCAAGCATCCTTGCAAAAGCAGGATTTATTGTAAGAAATTTACCGTCAGGAGTAACCTGAAAAATACCCTCCGAAATATTATTGAATATTAAGCGTAACTTTTGTTCCGACTGCTCAATTTGATAAGATTTTTCTGCCAGCATTAATCTCAATCTGAAATTTATTGCACTTCCTATAACAGAAATAAGACTTAGGAATAAAACGAACAGAACCGACTCAAACATATTCGGAAGGAAATAAATCCTTTGGTCGTTAAACAGGATGGCAACCGCAAAAACTATGTTGTAATAAATTACTACCAGTATCTGATTTTTAACTTCCCAGTTAAGGAACATTGCAGAAGTGAAAATCATTAATCCAACTATATGCGAATTGAACACCAATGTTGCCGGAAGCAGCAGAATCATTATTCCGGATGAGATGATTATTGTTAATAACAATATATGAACAAAAAGTATTGATGCTCTTGATGCCAGTTTGGTGTACATCATTACCAGAATAATGAATGCGATAAGGGTTGCTGTTAATCTTGTAGTATAGACCTCGAGAGCATAACTCTGATAATAACGTACCTCAAACAGCATTGCGAAAAGCCCGGAGATGATTACAAGAAATGCAATTACTTTAAGAGGTGTTATCAGATGTAAATTGGATTCTTTAACTATTTCATCATATCTCTCCCCGTTAAAGGGCAAAGTTTGTTTAAACAGAAAGTCCAGTATTGAATTATTTTCATTCATTGCATTTAATACTCAGGTATTGCAAAAGCAAAAATCCGAAAAAAAATGATTAAATAATAGTGTTACAATTACTCTTTTTATATAGATTAGCAATAAGTAATTAAGTGTAATATTTAAATGACAGACTTTCTATACTCTTCAGACTTATCCGTACTCTATTTTTTTAATCACACTATTTCCACAGGTTTTTTAGATAGATTTTTCTCAACAATCACAAATGTTAATAACTGGTATATAGCTTATATAATTTTAATCGGAATCAGCTGGACAAAAGGCGGTAGGATAGGAAAAATAGCTGTTATTGGCGTGATTTTGCTTATTTTGACTGGTGATCAGTTGGGCCACAAAGTACTGAAGGAGATCTTCCAGCGAATAAGACCTTGTAATGCTCTAACAGATATACTCACTCCTCTTGGATGTACAGGCAGTTACTCATTTCCATCTAATCACGCAATCAATAATTTTGCGGCAGCTATGTTTTTTTACCGGCTGTTTCCTAACTTAAAATGGGTGCTGTTTATAACTGCTTTTTTTGTCGCTCTTTCAAGAGTTTATCTTGGCCTTCACTATCCCTCAGACATGATCGGCGGCGCTTTAATTGGATTGTTTCTGGGCTACATATCTGCTGAAGGTGCAATTAGGTTGGATGCCTGGTTTGAAACAAGAAAAAATCTAAAATTGAAATCTCAAAATTCATCGGAGAAAGCAGATGAGTAATTTATTATTATCAGCAATTTTATCATTGCTTTGTCTTTCGAGTATTTTTGGTAAGAATTTTTACATAGCATTATCTGATGCTGATTCTATTTATATACGTGCGCTGGATTATTATGATGAATCAGAAGATAGCTCTACCATTATTGAAATCACTTACCCGAAAATTCACGGACTCAGAAACGAAGCAGCCGAAGAAAAAATAAATTCATACTTAGAGGAAGAATTCTTTAAATCAATTGAATGGTTCGATGAATTTATAGCAATTCTTGATTCGTTTCCTACGCTTGAATATGAGCGCGGAATGTTTTTCAGTTTTGAAACAGGTTTTGATATTAAGCTTCTCAATCAAAAAGTTTTGAGTTTAGCCCTCAACCATTACGAGTTTACCGGTGGTGCACACGGTAACTTTTATGCAATCGGTTACACCTTCGATTTAAACGACGGTGAGTTATTAACCCTTGATAAAATAATAATATTAGACTCGCTGCCTTCTTTAACAAAAATTTGTGAGCAAAGAATTCTAGAGATGTTTGAAGCCGAATCACTTTCCGATGCCGGAATATTTGAGGATTATATTGATTTGACTTTTGACCAGGATTTTTTTCTAACCTCCGATGCAGTGGTTTTTCAATTTGATCCTTATGAAATTGCACCTTACTCAATGGGTAATATAGAAGTTGTAATTCCCTTTGATGAAATTAAAGATCATTTACTTATTTATTTGAATAAAAAAGAATAGTCTAATTGGATCATAAAATTAAAATCAGGAAAGCCGTTCCAGAAGATGTACATATCATACATCAGTTTATAAAGGAACTGGCCGAGTTTGAAAAACTTTTTGACCAGGTAAAAACTTCAAGGCAGGATCTGCAGAAAGTGCTTTTCGGGGAAAAATCATTTGTTGAAGTTTTAATAGCTGAATATGATAAATTACCTGCCGGATATGCTCTTTTCTTTCCAAACTTTTCTACTTTTATTGGCAAACCGGGTATATATCTTGAAGACCTTTTTGTAAAAACGGAATACCGTAGTAAAGGTATAGGGAAGGCTCTTATGGAAGCGGTTATTTCTCTGGCAAAAGATAGGAACTGCGGCAGAGTTGAGTGGAGCGTGCTAAATTGGAATAAATCTGCTATTGACTTTTATATTGCCCGCGGTGCACAACATCTTGAAGACTGGCAAATATTTAGACTTACAAAAGATAAATTTTAACCATAAAAACATTTGATAACCGCAATCAACCGCACAGAAACTCTTATTAAAATCTTACAGATTTAATTATCTTTATCACAATATTTTTATATTTTCCGTATAACAGCAAACAGCGAGAAAGGCTAATATGGCTTTAGAAAACAGACGTGTGGTTGTAACAGGTATAGGTGCTTTAACTCCTATTGGATTAAGCGTTTATGAATTCTGGAACTCAATGATGGATGGGAAAAGCGGAGCAGCCCCTATTAAAAGTTTTGATACATCAAAAGTAGAAACCAAATTTGCGTGCGAACTTAAAGGTTTTGATGTTGGTGAATATCTGGATAAAAAAACAGCCCGCCGGCTTGATCCTTTTGCACAATATGCACTGGCTGCAACTCAACAGGCTATCAATGACAGCGGATTAAATCCAGAAAGCCTTTCAGATGATGAAAGAGCTAAAATTGGTGTAATTTATGGAAGTGGAATTGGCGGTATACAAACCTTTTATCAGCAATCTGTTACTAATTACACTCAGGGTCCGGAACGGATTTCTCCTTTTTTTATTCCAATGTTAATACCCGATATTGCAGCAGGACACATCTCAATGCGGTATGGTTTCCGTGGCCCCAACTACTGTACTGTATCGGCTTGTGCTACAGGAAATAATAATATGATTGACAGTTACCTTTTAATTAAAAATGGAATTGCCGATGTTATGGTTGCCGGTGGAAGCGAGGCATCAATAAACGAAATTGGAATGGGCGGCTTTAATGCAAACCGCGCACTTTCAACAAGAAATGATTCCCCGGAAACTGCCAGCAGGCCTTTTGATGCTACAAGAGACGGATTTGTTATGGGTGAGGGCGGCGGTACTTTAATACTTGAAGAATACGAACGCGCTGTAAAAAGAGGAGCTAAAATTTATGCCGAACTTGTCGGTATCGGTTTATCTGCAGATGCTCATCATATAACTGCACCTCATCCAGATGGAGCAGGAGCAATTTTATCGATGGAAATGGCTATAAAAATGGCGGAAATTAATCCCGGCGAAATAAACTATGTTAATATGCACGGAACTTCTACTCCTCTTGGCGATATTGGTGAAACAAAAGCAATTAAAAAAGTGTTCGGTGAACATGCATATAAAATGAACCTTTCATCCACAAAAAGCATGACGGGTCATTTACTTGGCGCTGCCGGTGCTGTTGAAGCAATAGCTACAATCCTTGCTGTTGTAAATGACAAAATTCCGCCTACAATTAATTTCGAATATCCTGATCCTGAATGCGATCTTAATTATACATTCAATAAGCCTCAGGATAGAAAGGTTACTTATGCTTTGAGTAATGCCTTTGGATTCGGTGGTCATAATACATCTGTAATATTTAAAAAATTTATTCTATAAGAATGCTTATTTATTTTTTCTTAATATCAGTTGTTTTTTCTTTCAATTCTTTAGCAATTGATGTTGATCAAACAAACAATGAAAAAGGAACTTTAATAGTTAAGTTCCTGGGATTGAAATCGAGTGAAGGAAATATAAAAGTCGCTTTGGCAAATTCTAAGAGTAATTATAGCGACCATAAAAATCCATATATAGGAATTACAGCAGAAATTAAAAATAATATTTCCATTGCTGTTATTGAGAATATTCCTTTTGGTGAATATGCTGTAAAGGCATTTCACGATGAAGATGCTAATGACAAACTGAATACTAATTTTTTAGGAATCCCAATGGAGGATTATGGTTTTTCAAACAATGCCAGAGGAACTTTTGGCCCGCCAAGCTGGGAAGATGCAAAATTTCAATTTGCAAAAGACACACTAAATGTTGAAATAATAATTAGATGAAAAGTGTTTTTATTTTCTTTTTCCTTCTTACAATACATTTTTTTAGCTGTACTGATAACACAAATAATAATCTGTTTGGTAATCTGCCATCAATTGCTGAAAAATATAAACTAAAAATTGAAAAGGTTCAGAAAGAGTTATCGCAAACTACGGACCTCCCAAAAGGAAGAGAGTTTTCTCTTGAACTGCTAAATATTAAAGATGAGGCAGATTCAGAATTGAGATCATATTTTAAATCAAATCTTTTAAATTCCTCAATTCCATTCTTACACGAAAATGAAAATGAATTATTTAGTGTTAAATCTATTAAAATAGTTAGTGTCTCTTTTAACCAAATCGAAATAGAGGCTGAATTTATAGCCAAAACTGACAGCCGAAATTCTGTTTTTGCCTACCTGAAATTTTTAGATATAAACGGTAAAGAAATTCCTGGCTGGATAGTTGCTCTTTCCAATAAGGGGTTAAAAAAGGATTTTGTTTTTACATTTACCGGCTCATTTACAGGAATTGATAAACTGTTTAATGCAGAAAAGATTTTGGTAAAAAGCAGAGAAGACTATGAAAGTAGTTCTTCTTTTAATAATTGATTTTTATATCACTTATTTACCCCTGAAATTTAACTGACTTTATTTTTTCTTTGAACCACCTTACCATTGATAAGTAAAAAAATCGTTTTCAGCCGAAGCTGATGTTAGTGCCTCCAATAAAAATGACAGCAGTTCTCTCCTGTTAAAAGTTTTGGCTGACTTTTACTAAGGATTTTCCTCTTCAAAAACAGAATCCGAAATGCCTTTATTTACTTTATAGTCTGAATAGCTAACATATACCTTGCCTTTTGTTAATGTATCACCGTGCATTTTACTTCTTTTCTTTCTGGTATCCGTTTCACCAATCATAGCGGATGGAAAATTCATTTTATCAACATTAAAAGAAAATATCATTTGGGATGGTAAAGCAAAATTCAGTTTATCATCATACTCTAAGTCAATTGTAAATGTACCGCTCATTTTAGTTGTTGATTCAACTTTTCTTATAACTTTTTTTCCTTCATCAATCCACAAAGTAGATAAAATAACATCAGATGAAGTTCCTAGCGGAATAACTTTAATGAGAGTAAGAACTCTGCCATCAATTTTCTCTTCTTTTTCATAAAGTGCTGTATAATCACCTTTCAGTAATGAATTAGGTGAAAAATCGAATCCATTTCTGGGCAGCATAGCAAAACCATCACTCTTTAATGAAATCTTATCGGGCTGTTTGAAGAATATTTTAGCACTAGACTCAGGAACTTTGAGAAACTCTACATCCACTTTTATAATTAAGTCAACCTCATAGTCTTTTACTTTATTAAATTTGTTAATAACATCCTTTAGTATCTTATCCGGTTCTTTATTCTGCGGATAAAGAGATGCTGCAAAAAATATCATCAATAAAATTATCTTCTTCATATTCATACCACTTAAGTTAAAATATCTTTTCGGTTAAATATTATTAATGCTGAAGTAAAGAAAACAGCAATATGACCAATTAACACTCCCGTAGCTTTTATAACCTCAGCAGCATCAATCGGATCATCAAAAAATAGTCGCCAGCTCATTATATAATTTGTAAATAAATACGGTTTTATCCCTGCGAAAAATTCAATATTAAGAGCAGATATAACCAGAAAAACAATTATAACCGCCATTGTGCTTATTATAGGACCAATTGCGTTTTCCACCAAAGAGGAAAATAAAAATGCAAGCGATGCAACAACTGACATACCGAGAGAAGCAAATCCGTAACCAAGTGTAAATCGCCATAAAACATCTGTCTGCTTAAATATTATAATAGTTTCTGAACTAATTACAATCAATTCTCCAACGCCAAAAAGTATAATTCCAAGACCGAGACTTACAACAGCGAGCCATAAAACCAGCAAATTAGTGTAAATTATTCCAGCAAGAAATTTAGAAATAATAATTTGAGTCCGTGTTACCGGTCTGGTTACCAGCAGCCTGTAAGTACCAGAGGTCGCTTCTCCCGCAAGAAGATCTCCGGCAACCAGAGTAATTAGAAAAGGAATATGAACCGCAAGACTTGCGAGTGTAATATGTGAAACAAGATATCCGTTTAACAAATTACCGACAAATACAAAAGACTGCTGAATATTCTGTGTCATAAAGTTAAGAGTTCTCTCCCCTTCCACCAGCATTGCGATATGAATCAGCGGGACGAGCAGTCCGATAGCAATAAAACCAATGTATGTTCTCCACTTCTTGAAAATTTTATAAAGTTCTATTCTGATAAGTGTAAGCATCAGGCAGCCTCATCTGTAATTTTGAGGAAGTAATCTTCAAGAGATCTGGTGGGTATGACTGCGTTTACTTTTATATTATTTTCAACAAGAATTTTATTCAGAAGATGAACTTCTTCATTATCCAGGTTAAAGATCAGTTTTCCTTCTGCAGATGATTCCAGTTTACTCCTCCAGGTTGTTTCTTTTATTATCTCAAGGGATAAGTTTACATCATCAACTTCAAAAATAACTTTAAGCAAATTGGATTTCAGCAAGTCCTGAACATAACCTTCAACCTTAGTCATTCCTTTGTTAATTATTATCATTCTATTTGCAACAAGTTCAACTTCGTAAAGGATGTGAGAAGAAAGAAAAATTGTTTTATTCTCATCCTTGCTCAGCTTTAGAATAAGATCGCGGATTTCCTTCATTCCCTGCGGATCTAAACCGGTTGTCGGTTCATCAAGAATTATCAGTTCGGGGTCGTGCAATAGTGCCTGAGCAATTCCAAGACGCTGTTTCATTCCGTGTGAATATGTTTTAACTTTACTCTGGGCACGCTTTTCCAATCCAACAATTTCCAGCATTTCCATAATTCGTTTTTTTGATATTTCCTTGCCCGAAATTCTGCCTAAGATTTCAAGGTTCTTAAAAGCACTTAAATTGCGATAAAAATCGGGTTTTTCAACAATTGCACCGATATTTTTTAGTATATCAATCCTGTGTTCCGTTAGCGATTTACCAAATATCTTTATTGTACCCTGGTTTGGACGAATAAGTGAAAGCAGCATTCTGATTGTTGTACTTTTCCCCGCTCCGTTTGGACCAAGAAAACCAAATACATCTCCGCGGTAAACATTAAGATTAAGATTATCAACAGCTTTTATTTCTTTAAACTGTTTACTAAGATCTTTCACCTCAATTATTTTCTCTGATGTCAATCTGTAATCCTTTTAATTGAAAACATAATAATACTTTAACTAAAATAAACTAAATAAAGTTGCTTTTTAGGATAAAAATTATCGGTGGTGTTTATTGTAAATATAAAACTTTTTAAAGAACGTTTTTTCTTGAATCTATCACTTTCACTTCTTAAGTTAACATTAGTTAAAAACTCACAATTCATTGCGGAGTTTCATATGAAGCCGTATTACTTCCTGAACGTTTTTCTACCAAACCCAAAGCTATGCCTGCGCTATTATTACGCCAACCAAAAGGAGTGCGATTATGTTTACGAGTAAGAGTAAGAACAAGAGCAAGAAAAAACTTGCCGACTGCAGACTGAAGACTGAAGACACCCGGCATTCACCACATTTTGCCTACTGCCTATCGAAGCTTGCGAAGATCCCGCTTGCGGGACTGCCTACTGCCTACTTATTTCGCCTACTGCTTACCGCCTATTGCCTGCTTGTATTCACAACCGAAATAAACCCAACAATACGCTACGTAAGCCCAACCGGCAACAACATACCGCCATACCTAAGCTGGGAAGATGCGGCTAACTCAATACAGGATGCAATTGATGTTTGTGAAGCAGGCGATACTGTACTTGTTGACAACGGCACCTACTATGAAAACCTGGTTATAAATACACAGATTTCTTTAATGGGGTTATCAATAGATTCTACAATAATTGATGGAACTGGGCTTGGAGATTACACCATAGTTTTCAATGCAACTGGTAGTATTGAGAATTTTGATATTTATGGAAAGGGGTTGGGCACTTCAGGAACAAGAGTTATTCGTTCAAACAAATTGTTTACCAAGGTTAAAGTAAATAATTGTCGACTTTCGAATGCAGGAGTTGGTATTAGTATGGTTGGTGGAGATGTAATGGCTGAAGAGCTTGTGATCAAAAATACAGTAAGGGGATTTAATCTTTTTGGAGAAAATGAAAACTATGTTTCAAACTGTATAATAATTCTAGAGAATTCAAGCGCAAGAGGTATAAGTATAGGAGTTGCTTCAAATATAAATCATGTTATTTCCGATAATATAATCTTAAATACAGGTATTGAAAATTCTTCTGGTAGAGGTATTGATTTACTCTGGCCAAGGAGGGTCTATATTTTTAGTAATATAATAGGCGGCTTTGGATTAACCATAAGAGTTGATGCAATTACTGATACCGTTTTTATAATTAATAACCTACTACTATATAAAGGAAACAGAGGACTAACAAATGATGGAAGCATACATACAGAAAATGATAATGCGGTAATCAAAAATAATATTCTGGCAAATAATGCAAACAATGCAGTTCGTGGATTTCCGCCCTACGTTGATATGGATTACAATATTTTCTGGAATAATGAAAATGATCTTTATGGATTAACCTACGGCGACAGTGACAGGGTAGCGGATCCGATGTTTGTAAAAGACACTCTGCCAAATCCCGATTTAGATTTTGATTACCGTTTACAGGCATACTCACCAGGAATAAACGCAGGCGATCCTGACATTCTTGATGTTGACGGCAGCAGATCAGACATAGGCTTATACATTGGCGGAACTTATAGATACAAGGACTTACCACCGAGAGCACCAGTAAACCTTTCTGCAATAGTAGATTCAAACGGTATTTTCCTTAACTGGAACAGGAACAGCGAGGCTGATACATCACATTATAATGTTTACAGGGATACGGTAAGTAACTTTACAATAGATTCAACAAAACTTATATCATCACAGACAGATACATTCTTTATCCAGCCGCCGCCATATCAAAACAGCCGGTATGTTTACAAGATAACCTGTGCCGATAACCAGGGAAATGAATCACTGCCATCCGAAGAAATAATTATTGATGTTACATCATTGACAACAAATGACTATCCAATGACAATTAATGACTATTTGCTTTACCAGAACTATCCAAATCCATTTAATCCATCTACAAAGATAGGATATAAACTAAAAGACAGAGGATACGTAAAGCTGATGGTATATGATATAAGAGGATCGCTTGTGAGTGTGTTAGTAAATAAAGAACAGGAAGCAGGATATTATGAAATAGAATTCAACGTAGGGAACGGACTCCCGTCCGTTCCGGATAACCTGGCAAGCGGTATCTACCTATACAGAATCGAAGTAATAGGCGAAGGAAGAATTCCAAAATTTTCTGATATGAAGAAGATGGTATTTATAAAGTAATATTATTATGCTGAACCTGCCTGTCGGTAGACAGGCTTGTTTCAGCATCTTTATAACAAAGTAAAATATCCCAAAACAAGACTTGCCTGACGGCAGTCAGGTTCGGGATGAAAACAGAAAGGAGATGAGACAATGAATGTTTGATAGGAGTTTGGTTCGTTTTAATTAAAATTAATTTTTAACATTATTACTGGAGGAATAATGAAAAACCTATTATTGGTTTGTTTGGTTCACATTGCATTTACATTGACTGCAATAGCGCAGGAACAGCTACCGCCTGACTGGATACGTCAGCACGAAGGTATTCCGATTGAGGCGGGTTTGCATTGGGATTGGGTTACACTTAATCCTGGAGCAGTTGACAGTATGAGAATGGCTGGTGTGGATATAGTTCATTTAAGTATTGATAATTTAAGTCAAATGGATACTCTTAAAAACTGGGATTCAACAGGATTTCAGACGTTAATCTTCCGATCACTTGAGCATAACTGGATACAGTATTACACCGATGCAAAATACACTGTGTGGGAAGCAGAGGAGACACAAACTGGAGTGGGAGATGCAACATTAGAACGCGATATAGAAAAAACAGATAATCTTGGTTCGTATATAAGACGCAAAAGCAATTTACTAAACTCTGTTGATACACTGATAAGAGGACCTTATTACCGGCAGGATGTAAGATATTATACTGGCAATTGTGACACTGTCGAATACAGAGTAGATTTCAGGATGATGCTTGAGCAAACTCCGCCAAGTTCCCCGCCTGTAGAAAGTAATCCTGAAGATACTATCTGCATAATTCAGGTTACACAAAGTGATATATCTGATTTTTCAACAAGCCCCTGGACAATCGGCGACACATATATAATTAACCAGCGTGTAGTAAGGCTTGAAGTTTTCACAGAGCTTAGCCAGTTTGATACATTATCATTGATTTACACGTTGGAAAATGACTCCGCCCAGTTAGACTTACCTTCCGATATTGAATCATATCGTACTATTATATCCGGTTCACCCTGTGATGGTTTAATAAGGTCGAGAACTTATATCCAGTTTAAAGTAATCTGGGCGGGTAAATCAGATAATCAGGGTTATCCTGCATACCTGCTTTCTGTTGATAATATTACTGTTTATGATGAAAGAGGTGATGAACTTATGGATCCTGAATCTGACGCGATAGATAGAATAATAGCACAAGACAATTCTCTTCAAGACTACCACGAATATGTAACCGGCTGGGTAGGCATAGACGAGCCCCGTTCAATTGACTTGTATGAGCCAATAAGGGTAGTAACAGAAATACTGGAAAACAATACTGAAGGAGGTAAACGCCCGCTCTGGTTTCCAATGGCAGGCACCTGGGATGGAGCCTGGAACAACAGTAATCCAAACAACTTAGGTGCAATGAAATTAAACCCTATAGTTGAACTTAAAAAGCGAGTTGGCAAAGCTAATATAATTCATAACTCATATTTATTTGATATACCTTGATCTGAAAATAGCCCACCCGAGAATACGGCTTGCTGGACGGGAGAGGATCAAAGATCAATTAACATCTGGCGGCATGCAAAAAATAATTATAAATATATTTATGAACTTGATCCATACTGGGGACATAGCATACAATGCGGGGCAATACAACCACCTCACGGGATAACTTCCTGGCAAAGGAATATTAACAAGTATGAGTTTCTGTACAGTGCAAACTTAGCATTAATGTACGGAGCTAAATTCTTTTCACTTTATACTTATTTTGCGCAAAGGGATTCAAGCAATATATCATCTGGTTTAACATATCATGGTATAGTTGATCATTATCCAAATATATTCCCGGGTAATGAAATTTACACAGATAAGTATGAAATGCTTCGTGATACTCTAAGTCCAAGACTAAAAGGCTTGTTTGGTAAAACCATAAAACATTTAGTTCCGGCATCATTAAAGTTTCTTGGAAAAGATATTTTAGTTAACCCGGATTATTCAAGTTTTTACAGTTATATAGATTACATTGAAGCAACAGGTGGTCAGGCAGATACCTGTGTTGTTGATCTCGGGTTGTTCACTGATCCTGCTGATAATCTTGCAAAACACTTTATGATAATAAACAGATATTACAGCACAGTTAGCAATATGACAATTGGACTAAAGGAACTGAGCGATTACAAGAACTGGCAAATAACAGACCTTATGGACACATCAGGTCTATCTCTTGTAGCACATAATAACAGCGTTGAGTTTGATGATACTATAATTCGTGGAGATGCAAAGTTTTACAGCGTTTTGCCGGTAATAAGAGCAGGTGGTATTCTGGCTACCGATGATACTGTTTTTACAAGTACTACATTAACAGATAATATGACAATAAACGACTCAGTTACGCTGACAGTCAATTCAAATTATATAATAAAGGACACCGTAACACTTACTGGCTCAGGCTTAATAGATGGGACAGGATATATAGACCTTCAGAGTAATGGCAAAATAATCATAAGCAATTGGGACAGAAGCCTGTTCAAGGGAAGATCAGGAAATCACCCGAAACTGATATGGGCAGAACATCCAACAATTGGTAATGTTGAGCAATATAAAATATACCGTAAGAAAGAAACACCCGGATTTAATCTGATAAAGACAATATCTGATACACTTGCTAAAGAATTTATTGACACAACAGTAATAATTCTTGATAATCCGCACTCAAATGAAACAGTGGCAGAATATTACATAACAGCGGTGTATTATGAGGAAGAGAGCTATGCGGAAACAAATCCATCAAACACTATAAGATATCAAAGGGTGCAGGGATCAGGACTAGATAAAAAGGGCACAGGTGAAATAGTTCAGAATTTTGAATATAAGCTTGAGCAGAACTATCCAAATCCATTTAATCCGTCAACAGTAATAAAATACTCGGTAAAAGAAGCAGGAATGGTAGAGCTTGAAATACTGAACATACTAGGAGAAAGAGTAAAGACACTTGTAAACGATATACAACCTGAAGGCAGTTATGAAATTGAATTTAATGCAGCTTCTCTTGCCAGCGGGATATATTTGTATAGGTTAAAAGTGAATGACTATCTCGCAGTGAAGAAGATGATTCTGATGAAGTGATATTGAGCAAAATAACCTAATAAACCTCCGGAGTTCAGCAAACTTCGGAGGTTTCAATAAAATAAAACCGTATTCAGAGTAGTTTTACTATAAATCATTTTTATTTAACTAATAATTCAAGTAAAAAAATTCTGATTGAATGTATCATAAAATATCATTAAATAATTTTACTCTTTATTGTTAGAATTAATTTTGAATTTTGATCTTTTACCTTTAAAATTGCGCTCACTTTTCTGAAGAAAAAAATTTTTTTTACTTACGTGCTCACTTTCTATTTCAATTATAAAAATTTTTTTTTAGTTTGAACTTGGAATTAATATCAAGGCTGCACGCCTTAACATTTTTTGGCCAACATTTTTTAATTTCGAGCAAACATTTCTTAAATAAATTTTTCATCAAATATTAGTTATGCTTTTAGGAGAGATGAATGAAAATAACTAGACTATTTACACAGCCGGGAACAGACCCTTTCGCTTCATTTGAATTTGTAAAACGCACATCAGAAATAAGAAACCCCGACGGTTCAATAGTCTTTAAAATGGAAGACGTTTCAGTACCAAAACAATGGTCGCAGGTTGCAACAGATATAATAGCACAAAAGTATTTCAGAAAAGCAGGAATACCTAAACTGCTGAAGAAAGTTAAAGAGAAAGGCGTACCGGCATGGCTTCAGCCATCTGCTGCAGATACTGAAAGTTTAAGCCAGCTTCCCGAATCAGACAGAACAACTTCTGAAACTGATGCAAAGCAGGTTTTTCATCGATTAGCAGGAACATGGACATATTGGGGCTGGAAAGCTAACTATTTTGACACTGAAGAAGATGCCAAAGCTTTTTACGATGAATTAGCGTATATGCTCTCTAATCAAATGTGCGCTCCGAATAGTCCCCAGTGGTTCAATACAGGTTTAAACTGGGCATACGGCATTACAGGACCCTCACAGGGACATTATTATGTTGATTACCAGACTGGTGAACTAGTAACCTCAAATGACGCTTATACACACCCTCAGCCGCACGCTTGCTTTATTCAGTCAGTTAGCGATGATCTTGTTAACGAAGGCGGAATAATGGACCTCTGGGTTCGCGAAGCCCGTTTGTTTAAATATGGATCAGGAACCGGCTCAAATTTCTCAGAATTACGCGGCTCAAATGAACCTTTAAGCGGCGGCGGTAAATCTTCGGGATTGATGTCTTTTCTTAAAATCGGCGACAGATCTGCCGGTGCAATAAAATCAGGCGGAACAACACGGCGTGCTGCTAAAATGGTAACACTTGATATGGATCATCCTGATATTGAAGAATATATTAACTGGAAAGTTGTTGAGGAACAGAAGGTTGCTGCACTTGTAGCCGGTTCAAAACTTACCAGCAAACACCTAAGCGCAATTATGAAAGCCTGTTATGATGAGCATCCGGAAAATGACCGCTTCAATAAGCAGTTAAATAAAAAATTAAAACAGGCAGTACTCGAAGCCAGAAGAGTAGAAATCCCGAACAATTATATTGAGCGTGTCATTCAGTTAGCAAAAATGGGATTTAAATCTATTGAATTCCCTGTTTATGATACAGATTGGAATTCAGAAGCTTATGCAACGGTATCAGGTCAGAATTCTAATAACTCAATCAGAGTAACAAACGAATTTATGACTGCCGTTATCAACGACGGTGAGTGGAATCTCGTTTGGAGAATCGAAAAAAGAAAAGCTAAGAAAGAAGGCAGAAAACCAAAAGCCTGTAAATCAATAAAGGCAAGAAGTCTGTGGAGTGATGTTGCAAATTCCGCCTGGGCTTGTGCAGATCCCGGACTGCAGTTTCATACAACAATAAATGAATGGCATACCTGCCCTGCTGGCGGAGAAATTCGTGCTTCAAACCCGTGCAGTGAATATATGTTTCTTGATGACACTGCCTGTAATCTTGCTTCTATGAATCTTGTAAAATTTTACGATACTAAGAAGCGTACATTTGATATTAAAGGATACCGCCATACAACTAAATTATGGACAATCGTTCTTGAAATCAGCGTCTTAATGGCTCAATTCCCAAGTAAAGAAATAGCTCAACTTAGCTATGAATACAGAACTTTAGGTTTAGGATATGCAAACTTAGGTTCTTTGCTGATGCTTCAGGGAATTCCGTACGACAGTAAAGAAGCATTTGCAATAGCCGGTTCATTAACTTCTATTATGCATATGACATCCTATGCAGCCTCTGCAGAAATTGCAAAAGAAATAGGACCTTTTCCACGCTATGAAGAAAATAAAGAAAATATGCTCCGGGTGATACGTAATCATAGAAGAGCTGCTTACAATGTTCCTAATGAAGAGTATGAAGGTCTTTCAATTTATCCAACCGGCATAAATCCGCAATTTTGTCCTTCAGACCTCTTAAAAGCAGCAAGGGAAGATTCTGATAGAGCAGTTGAATTAGGAGAAAAATACGGATTCAGAAATGCTCAGGTAACAGTAATTGCTCCAACTGGAACAATAGGACTTGTAATGGACTGCGACACTACAGGTGTTGAGCCGGACTTTGCTCTAGTTAAATTTAAGAAACTTGCCGGGGGCGGATATTTTAAGATAATCAATCAATCAATTCCGCCTGCGCTTGAAAAATTAGGTTACAATAAAGATCAGATAAACGAAATTGTAAAATATGCTAAAGGTGCCGGAACACTTATCGGTTGCCCTTACATAAATCCGGAATCGTTAAAAGCTAAAGGATTCACTGATGAAGCTCTTGCTAAGATTGAGAAAGCTTTACCAACTGTTTTCGATCTGGGATTTGCTTTCAATAAATTTGTTTTAGGAACTGAATTTTTAGTAAAGACATTAAGCATAAGTGAAACCGATGTAAGTTCATTTGATTTTGACCTGCTCAGAAGTTTAGGCTTCTCCAAACAGGAAATTTCTTCAGCCAATGATTATGTATGCGGAACAATGACAATTGAAGGCGCACCATTCCTTAAACACGATCATTATCCTGTTTTTGATTGTGCAAACAAATGCGGTAAAAAAGGTACAAGGTTTATTAAACCCACCGCTCATATAAGAATGATGGCAGCTGCACAGCCGTTTATATCCGGCGCAATATCAAAGACAATCAATCTGCCTGCAAGTGCATCAATTGAAGATGTTAAAGATGCATATATGATGTCATGGAAATTAGGACTCAAAGCCAATGCTTTGTATCGTGATGGTTCAAAACTCTCTCAGCCGCTTAATTCGGTAAGTGAAGAAGAGATAGAAGCATTAATGGAAGAGAAAGATAAAAATGATATCGTTAAAGTAGCTGAAAAAATTATTCATCGTTATATAGCTAAAAGAAGAAGACTGCCTGATAGAAGATCCGGTTATACACAGAAAGCAAAAATAAACGGACAATCTGTTTATATAAGAACCGGTGAATACGATAACGGACAAATAGGAGAAATATTCATAGATATGCATCGTGAAGGAGCTGCTTTCAGAAGCCTCCTCAACTGTTTCGCAATTTCTATTTCCTTAGGATTGCAGCATGGCGTTCCATTAGAAGAATTTGTTGATGCTTTCGTATTCACAAGATTTGAACCAAGCGGTATGGTAACAGGAAACGAACGCATTAAAATGACTACTTCCGTTATTGATTACATTTTCAGAGAACTTGCAGTTACATATCTGGGAAGAAATGATCTGGCGCATGTTGAAGCTGAAGAAATTAAATCTAAGGCATCTCCTGGTATTGTTAAAAAACTGAGTGAACCGGAGTTTGAGAGCGAAGAGATAATCAGTGAACGACTGGTTGAACTGGATAAAGAAAATTTTGATTCGTTCGGTTATACCAAAAAGGATGAACCGATGTCTTTAAAAGGTAATGGCGGTTACAGAAACTCTCTGCAGGAAAAAGTTAAAAAAGCGATCGACCAGGGCTATACGGGTGATATTTGTCCGGAATGCCAGAGTATGACTATGGTAAGAAATGGAACATGTTTGAAATGTATGACTTGCGGTTCAACTACCGGCTGTAGTTAAAATAATCTGATTAATATTTAAATGAGCTGCCTGAACAGGGCAGCTTTTTTTTTGATTAAACTAAAAAATTCCGTTATTATCAATCCGCCGGGCGCCCATATACCTTGCAGAATAATAATTATGATCAAGGGAAGAAATAGTAACACCCAGTTTTGTGCTTGCGTGTGCAAAAAGATTTTCTCCTATATATATACCAACATGACCGGGTCTAACTCTTCGTCTTGTATTAAAAAAGATAAGATCGCCGAATTTTAATTCGTTTTTTTCATCAATAGTTTCACCCTGGGTATATTGCTCCCTGGCAGAGCGATAAATTGGTATAGACAGTGCATCTCTGAAAACAGTTTGAGTAAAGGCGCTGCAGTCAATTCCTGAGATAGAGTTACCGCCGAATTTATAAGGTGTATTCATATATTTAATTATTTCCATCAAAACTCTTTCACGATGATTACTCTGATCGCTGGAAAGAGAGTTATCATTCTTTTCGCTATTCATACGTTTCAATATTTCAGATAAATCAAATGAAATATCTTCATCAGGTAAGTCGCTTGGGTCTTCAAGTTCTGAAACATCATCACCGCAGCAATCAATATCTATAGCAGTTAAACTATCTGTAGACAAATCATTATCAGAAGTAAATCTGACAGTGGAATCTTTGTCTTCCTTAATAAGAACTTCTTTTGAACCATACCTTATTGAACTGGAAGATGGTGTGCAGGCATTGAATAATAATAGATATGTAAAGTATATTAAAATTAAAGTAAGAATTTTATTCATAGTTATCCTAAATAAGTTTTTAACTTATTACTTTTAGCGTTATGCCTTAAGCGGCGAATGGCTTTTTCTTTAATCTGCCGAACCCTTTCTCTTGTTAGATTAAATTTTTCACCTATTTCTTCTAAAGTGTGTGCATGATCAGTATCAACCCCAAAATATAATTTTATAACTTCAGCTTCCCTTTCCGGCAGCATTGAAAGAACTAAGCTTACTTCTGCTTTCAAAGATTCACTCATCAAATCTCCATCGGGCGCAGGCAGATGGTCATCTTCAATCAAATCAAGCAGATTATTTTCATCATTTCTCGAAATCGGAGCATCAACTGAAACCGGTTTTCCTGATGATATCAATGCATCTAAAACATCTTCTACTTCCATGTGTAATTCATCTGCTAATTCTTCGGTACTCGGCTCCCGTTCAAATTCCTGCTGCAGACTATTATATGCTTTACCTATTTTATTTAGTGCACCTATTCTATTCAACGGCAGCCTTACAATACGCGATTGTTCAGCAATTGCCTGCAGAATTGTTTGTCTTATCCACCAAACTGCATATGAAATAAATTTGAATCCGCGGGTTTCATCAAAACGCCTTACAGCTTTAATAAGACCCACGTTACCTTCGTCAATAAGGTCGCCTAATGATAATCCCTGGTTCTGGTATTGCTTGGCAACACTAACAACAAAACGGAGGTTTGCCTTGGTAAGTTTTTCAAATGCCGCACTATCCCCTTGTTTAATTCTGATTGCAAGTTGAACCTCCTCTTCAGGCGTTAGTAACTCAACTCTTCCTATCTCCTGAAAATATTTATCGAGAGACAGACTTTCTCTATTTGTAAAATTTTTTACTAATCGCACTGTTTACCTTCATTGAGTTAATATCCAACAAAGATTAGTCAACAGAAATAATCAATTATCATCCTTGCATCGTTAAAATAGAATTTTATTAAAATAAAAAAAAGAACAAATTTTAATTAATATTATCAGTTTGTGACATGATTAAATCCGATGGGGTTAGAATTTTAACTTTATCAGAAAGATATCTTTTCGGATTTAATGTAACTATATCAATTTTATTAACTTCTGCAGTTACAATAAAAAGCACATCTCGTAAGCTATTAATCTCTTGCGAAATTTTATTAACACTAAGACTATAACGTGAATGAATGCCAAGAACCTTTAATGCAGACAAAACTGATTTAGCAGAATATTCATCTTCTTCAGATTTACATTTACGCATTATTTCAGCAGCATTTAGAACAGTCGTAAATCCCAACCCAATCTGTAATAATTCAACCAGTACTGAAGATGACCCTGAAACAAGGTGCTCATAAATAACATCTGTATCTAAAAGAAATTCAATTTTGTTTTTTTGCATCTGTTTTGTTCTTCTTCAAGGCTCCGCCGGCCTTTAAAAACTCAATTACTACAATCTCAGGCAGTGACTGAATCTCTACAATTCTTTTAATCAAATCCTTGTTAAAATTGTATTTGCCTTCAGATTCATTAGAAGCTGAATTGGCTTTATTAGTCATATCATTTCTACTCATTAAGAAAGCTTATACCCTTTAAATTATTTTCAACTTTAAAGAAATCTGCAGCTGTTTTTGCAGCATCAGAAAAAGTTTTTCTTATACCAAGATCATTAGAAGGTTTATTCTTTCCGTAATAAAGCAAAGGTACATATTCCCTGCTGTGGTCGGTGCTTGGAGTTGTTGGGTCGTTTCCATGATCGGCCGTAATGATTACTCTGTCACTATCATCTAAAGCGGATAAAAATGATGGGAGAAAATCATCAAATTCTTTTAATGCCCGGGCAAATCCTTCAGGATCATTTCTATGCCCGAAGTAAACATCAAAATCCACAAGGTTTGTGAAAATAAAACTGTTAGCAGTACTTTTTGCATATTCAATAAGCTTATTGCTGCCCTCGTAATTAGACTTTGTGTTTACGATAGTATCAATTGCCCTGTAATTAAATAAATCGGATATTTTTCCAATTGAAATAGTTTTTATTCCATTTTTTTGAAGTACATCCAGTATAGTATCTGAGGGAGCATCTAAAGAATAATCTTTTCTGTTTGTGGTGCGGGTAAAATTACCAGGATCACCTATGAAGGGTCTTGCTATTACTCTTCCTACCATTAGCGGGTATACTAAAACTTTATCTCTGGTAATTTTACAAATATCATATAAATGCTGTAAACCAAAGAAGTCTTCGTGGGCTGCAATCTGAAACACAGAATCTGCTGAAGTATAAACAATCGGAAACCCGGTCTTAATGTGCTGCTCACCCAATTCTTTAATGATCTCTGTGCCAGAAGCCGGTTTATTGCCAAGTACACCTTTAATTCCGGTAAGAGAGATAAACTTTTGAATAATATCTTCGGGGAAGCCATTAGGGAAATAAGTAAAATCTGTGTCGACATAAAGTCCGCCAAGCTCCCAATGACCTGTAGTTGAATCTTTACCTTTAGATATTTCATTCATCTTTCCGTAAGATGCTAATGGAGAATTCGACTTGTTCACGCCCTTTATATCAATAATGTTGCCCAATCCAAATTTTTCAAGAGCAGGCAGTGAAATTCCATTCAAAGCATCAGCAAGATTTCCAAGGGTATTGCTGCCTTCATCCTGATATTCAGAAGCATCCGGCAGTTCACCAACACCAACGCCATCAAGCACAATTATAAAAAAATTGTTCATTTGATAAAGAAAGGATTAACTAATATTGCGTACTGAGTTTCCACCTTTTTCCAGCGCTTTTTGCAGCGCTAATTCGGCATTATAAGTAACTTCATCTGCATCCAGTTTACCGGTTGTTGCAGCAACTCCAATTGAAACAGTATAGGTTGTTTGCTTAGATACTATTGCGATTGGCTTGCGTGCGATTTTTACTCTTAGCTTTTCTGCCCATATGAAAACATTTTTTGGAACTGTGTTGAAAAAATGAACAACAAAAGTTTTTTCATCTATTCTGCCAAAAAGATTCATTGCAGTCATTTCTTTTGATATGGTTTCTGCAACAACTTTAATAACCTTTGGAAGAGGATCACCTTCAAACAATGATTCCTGTTCAAGAAAATCATCAATTTTAATAAGTGCAAGTGCCCCGGGAGCATTTAGAGATTGCATCTTTATAAGATCTGAACTCAGTCTTTCCTTAAAAGCTTCAGAATTTAATGCACGTGTTTCCATATCAACGGCAAGCAATCCTTTTAGGAGTGTATGGGTTGAATGGGAGTATATTACAAATGAAATTATATTAACAGCATTCTTTAAAAATTTAACATCCGCATTCGTGTAAGCATTCTTTTTCAAGCTCTCAAAACACAATACTCCATAAATTTGATTTGCATAAAAAAGCGGTATCCCAAGAAATGATCCGTCGAAACTAAGATCTTCGACTTTCGAAAAACGAACGTATTTATCTGCACCGGTATCATCAATTTTAACAGGTATTCCACTGATAATCGCCTTACCTGTAAGAGTGCCGTTTAATTCTAACTCTAATCCCTGCCCGATATACTTCAATGATGTTTTATTTATAACTTTAGCTGTCTCAAATTTTTGTTCGATGGGTTTAAAGTAAACAAAAGTGAATGCATCCCATTCAATAAGATCATTTACTGAATCAGTCAGATTATTTAAAACATTTTCCTGAGATTCAAAACTTTTTTCCGAATCAATAAGATTTAGAAGACCTTTTAGTCGGGATTGTGAAATAGTATCTGAATGTTTTTCTTCAAAGATCTGAATAATCATTGTTATGACTCTTACAAATCTTCCAATAGAGTAAATTGTTTCAATACCAAACTGATCACCAACTTTGGAATCAACTGAGAGGACTGCAATAAGCTGATTATCGTAGTAAATAGGGGCCCCAACAAAACTTCTTATTCCCTGGGGAGAATCGTAATACCTTATCACATCTGCCTCAGCTGCAGGCGAGATTTCGGTAAGAAGTTCCGGCTCACTGCGCTGAACAATTTTACTAAGAATATCATCTTCGATATCAAGTTTACTTTTTGTAACCTGATTACTGGAGGAGATATATTTTTCAATTGTAAGTTTTTCTTTTTTCTTATTGTACCAGAAGAATATTGCGGAATGTGCACCATAAGCTTCTTTAATAACTGTTAACATTTTCTCCAGAACAAATCCGAACTGACCATTATTTCCTAATTCAGGAGGAAGTGATTCGTTTGCAATTTCTTCAAATCTTTCCTTTAAATCCGGGGGCTTTAATGTAGTTTTAGAAATTTTAAACTCAGGCTGATAGTTTTCATCAGTAATAACATCTACATTTTTTGTTTTCGAAATAATTTTAAATGATTCATCCATATCAGAAGAATGAGGAGAACTGAATTGATCATCGAGTTCTTCATCTTCATTTATTGAATATTTACCGTCAAAACGTATTGAATCTCTTAAAAAGATAATGAAGGCGACATAAATGATCATCAAAATAATAGTAATTACTCGTATGATAAGGTCATCAGTAATAAACAGAATAGCCGCTAGGAGCGGTACTAAAAGGAAGATAAATATTCGTTTTCTATGTCGGCGGTTCATTTAAAAAGAATGATATAAAATTAAGATTTAATATAATCTTAGAATAAAAGAATATCAATCTGAACAGCGGATGTTATTTATTATAAATTATGTGAGCTAACAGCTGCCGCAGCTGTTTTTTCCCTCTGCCCTTTACCGAAGAATAAAAAAGCATGTTTATATCTCGTTCGGCTTCTGTAAAAACAGATTTAACATTAATCTCAGCTAATTTAATTTCAGCCTGTTTGAGTTTGTCCGCTTTACTTAATAAAAATATATACGGCAATGATTGATAATTTAACATTTCGTTTAACTTTAAATCCAAATTAGTAGGTTTATGCCTGCTGTCTATCAGGTGGATAACAAGTTTAATGTCATTTGATTTGTTAAAAAACTCAGAAATTAATCTAGACCAGTATTCTCTTTCTTTTTTACTGGTTTTAGCATATCCGAACCCAGGTAGGTCAACAACGTAGAAACTATCATCAATTTCGTAATAATTTATTGATCTTGTTTTACCGGGAGTACTGCTTATCTTAGCAAGTTCTTTACGATTGAACAATGAATTTATAAGAGAGGATTTGCCAACATTTGACCGACCGCAAAGAACTATTTCCGGAAGTTTCTTAGCGGGAATATTTTTCAAATCAAATACAGAAGTAACAAAAACTTGTTTTTTGAACATTACATATTTCTTTAAGTAAAAAAAAAGAGTAACCGGCAGCCCAATTACTCTTTAATTTTGATCAGAAAAAAAGATTGCTATTTTGTTTTAGGTCCTTCAGAATCCTCAACAACTTTTGCTTCTTCAACAAGAGCTGTTTCGGCGGTTTCATCTTTTCTTGCTTCTTTTTCCTGTGCTTTTAAATCCCGTTGCTCTTTTCGTTCTTCAGCTTTTTTGTTCGCAATATCATTATAATCAACAAGTTCAAGTATTGCCATAGCAGCAGCGTCACCAACGCGATTACCAAGTTTAATAACTCTTGTATAACCACCAGGCCTGTCACCAATTTTTGGAACAATTTCACCAAAAAGCTCTTTAACAACTTCCTTATCGTGGATAACACTCATAACCTGCCGCATTGAATGCAAATTATTTTTCCTGGCTTTGGTTATCAGTTTGTCAATAAAAATCCTGGCTTCTTTTGCTTTAGCCTCAGTTGTTTTAATCCTCTTATGCTTAAGTAAAGCTGTAGTAAGAGCCCGCATTAAGGCACTTTTGTGGCTGGCTGTTCTGCCTAATTTTCTTCCTTTAACTCTATGTCTCATTAGTAAACCTTAATTTTCAATTAGTGAGATTCTGTTTCATCTTTAATATACTTGTCTACATCCATACCGAATTCAAGACCTAGATTTTCAACTATTTCCATTAATTCGGCAAGAGATTTTCTACCAAAGTTTCTGAACTTCAACATTTCCTGTTCATCTTTTCTTACAAGCTCAGCAAGATTTTTAATATTTGCGGCTTTAAGGCAATTATGAGAACGGACACTGAGTTCAAGATCATCCACATTAGTTAATAGTATTTTTTTGATCCTGTCAGTTTCACTATCTTTTTGAGAAACAGCTTGCTCTTCTTCAGGTTCCATATCAAAATTAATGAATAGCTGGATATGTTCTCTTAAAGTTTTTGCAGCCTGAGTAAGTGCATCGTCAGGAGTTATTGAACCGTCTGTGGTGATTTCTAAAGTAAGCTTGTCGAAATCATTTTTATCACTGATTCTTACATTTTCAACATCATACTTAACATTTTTAATAGGTGTAAATATTGAATCCACTGGAATTACACCGATTGTCTGATCCGGAGCAACATTTTCTGAGGCAGTAACATAGCCAACACCTTTTCCAACACGTATTTCAACATCAAATTTAGCTTTGCTGTTTAATGTTGCAATGTGAAGATCCGGATTGAGAATTTCAACTTCATTACTAGCTTTCTGAATATTAGCAGCGGTCCAATCTCCCTGCCCATTAAAGGAAAGAGATATTTTCTCTGGTTTTTTTGATAATAACTTCATTCTAACCTGCTTAAGGTTAAGAATAATTTCTGAAACATCTTCAACTACACCTTCAATAGTTGTAAATTCGTGGAGAACACCGCTGAATTTAACAGATGTAATTGCTGCACCGGGAAGCGAGGAAAGTAATACTCGTCTGAGAGAATTACCAAGGGTTGTTCCATAACCTCTTTCAAGGGGCTGAAGGATGAATCTTCCAAATGTATTCGAAAAACTTGATTCATCTAATACAACTGCTTCGGGCATCTTTAATTGTGTAACACTCATTTAATATCCTCTAAGTTAATTTTAAAAAATTTATTACTTAGAATAAAGTTCAACTACTAATTGTTCGTTAGCATTCAACGGAACGTCTTCTCTATCGGGTATCTGGATAAATGTACCAGTTAAAGACGCTTTATCAACTGAAAGCCATCCGTAAGTATTATCTTTTACTCTTTTTAACGAGTTATGAATTGCATCCAACTTCTTGCTTGAATCTTTAACCTGAATATTATCACCAGGGACAACAAGATAAGAAGGTATATCAACTAAATTATTATTTATAAGAATATGCCTGTGCCGTATAAGCTGACGTGCCTGCTTTCTTGAGGATGCAAATCCTAATCTATAAACTACATTATCTAATCTTCTCTCAAGCAGTTTAACAAGATTCGCCCCTGTTTTACCTTTTTGCTTGATAGCTTTTTCAAAATAATTTCTGAACTGGGTTTCAAGAATTCCATAGGATCTTTTAATTTTTTGCTTTTCACGAAGCTGAATTCCATATTCAGAAACCTTAGATCTTCTGGAGAGTCCGTGTTGCCCAGGAGGATAATTCCTGGATTCAATCGGACATTTTTCAGAATAACATTTCTGACCCTTTAAAAATAATTTTTGTCTTTCTCTTCTGCACAGTTTACAAACTGAGTCTGTGTATCTTGCCATTTAGTTCATTCTCCGAAATTAAACTCTTCTTTTCTTAGGTGGTCTGCAACCATTATGTGGAATAGGGGTTACATCCTTTATTGATGATATTTCCAGTCCTGCAGTGTGTAATGCTCTGATTGCAGCTTCTCTGCCTGAACCGGGTCCTTTGACCAAAACTTCAACTTTTCTTAATCCGAGATCATAAGCTTCTTTTGCGGCAGCTTCTGCGGATACCTGGGCAGCAAAAGGAGTATTTTTTCTTGATCCTTTAAATCCATTTTTACCGGCTGAAGACCATGAAATTGTATTTCCGTAAATATCAGTTATAGTTACCTGCACATTGTTAAATGTAGCTTTTATATGAGCTACTCCGTTAGAATCAACATGTGCTTTTTTCTTTGCTTTCTTTAATGATTTAGCCAACGATTAAACCTCCGTATAATCAGATACATTATTTCATTATTTCATTATTTCTTAGAAGGTGCTTTTTTCTTACCGGCAACTGTTCTTCTTTTTCCTTTTCGTGTACGGGAATTTGTTCTTGTTCTCTGACCACGAGCCGGAAGCCCTTTTCTATGCCTTAAGCCACGGTAAGCACCGATATCCATTAATCTTTTAATATTCTGCTGAACTTCAGAACGCAAAGCTCCTTCTACTTTATGCTCAGCGGTTAGAACGGATCTGATTTCTGCAACTTCTTCTTCGTTAAGATCCGCTACTTTT
The DNA here is from genome assembly GCA_018335755.1 of Ignavibacterium sp. Lineage (GTDB taxonomy): Bacteria > Bacteroidota > Ignavibacteria > Ignavibacteriales > Ignavibacteriaceae > JAGXRK01. Next base: position 74,419 of record JAGXRK010000032.1, read on the forward strand.
TTATTTGCATCAATTTTGGCTTTTTCCAAAATATCAGCAGAAGTTGTTTTACCAATTCCGAATATATACTGTAAACCGTATAAAACTTTTTTATTTTTCGGTAAATCTACACCAGCTATACGAGCCAATGATCATCTCCTTACTTTTAATTAACCTTGACGCTGTTTATGTTTCGGGTTTTTGCAGATAACTCTGACAACACCCTTGCGTTTTATTATTTTACATTTGTCACAAATCTTTTTAACAGAAGCTCTGACTTTCATTTGATCTCCACTATTTATATCTGTATGTAATTCTTCCCTTTGAAAGATCATAAGGAGAAAGCTCTACAGAAACTTTATCGCCAACTAATATTTTTATAAAATGCATACGCATTTTACCGGAAATATGCGCAAGAATTTCATGTCCGTTGTCCAATTTCACCCTGAAGTGTGCATTGGGCAGGGTTTCAGTTATTACACCATCAACTTTTATTGGTCCTTGCTTTGCCATTAACAAACAGTCAAAATTTCCGGAGAATTATCATTTATTAAAATTGTATGTTCAAAATGTGCTGATGGAGAACCATCATCTGTAACTACTGTCCATCCATCGGATTTTGTAGTTACGTAATGTTTACCGGCATTTACCATAGGTTCTATTGCCAGCGTCATTCCATTTTTAAGTTTTGCGCCTGTTCCCTTTTTTCCAAAATTTGGTACAGAGGGTTCTTCATGCAAAAATTTTCCTACACCGTGTCCGCAAAGTTCTCTTACTATAGAAAATCCGTTTACTTCAACATATTCCTGTATTGCAAATGAAATATCATGAACTTTGTTGCCGCTTACAGCCTGCTCTATTCCTAAATACAGTGATCTGTCAGTTACATCTAATAGCTTTTTCTTTTCATCAGAAATATTTCCGACTGCAACAGAAAGAGCTGCATCACCATAAAATCTATTTTTAAGAACACCAACATCAATCGCTATAATCTCACCTTCATTCAGCACTCTGCTACCGGGTATTCCGTGTACAACTTCATCCTCAACAGACGAACAAATTGATCCCGGAAAAGGAGAACCGGTTCCCTGAGAGTAACCTTTAAATGCAGGCACTGCATTATTGCTTCGTATATAATCCTCAGCAATTGTGTCTAATTCTAAAGTTGTAACCCCGGGTTTAATATTACTTTTTACAAGCTGCAGAGTTTCAGCAACTAATCTGCAACTTTCACGAATAAAATCAATTTCTTTTTTAATTTTAATATAAATCACTAAAACTTAACGTCTGCCCTTAATCTTACCTGACTTCATAAAACCATCGTAATGTCGCATAAGCAAGTGTGATTCAATCTGTTGCAGAGTATCAAGTGCAACACCAACAGAAATAAGCAAACTTGTGCCTCCAAAAAACTGTGCAAACTCACCTGTAACACCAAAGACTGATACAAAAGCAGGAAGTATCGCCACTATTGCAAGGAAGATAGAACCAGGCAAAGTTATTTTTGTTAATATATTATCAATAAACTCAGATGTTTGTTTTCCGGGACGAATGCCGGGAATAAAACCACCCTGCTTTTTCATGTTATCGGCAACATCTTTAGGGTTAAATGCAATAGCTGTATAAAAATAAGTAAAGAATATAATCATTAAAGCATAAACTGCTGAATAAACTGGCGATGTATAATGGAACCAGCCCGCCATAGTCTGAAGAAACTCACTATCCGGGAAAAAGGATAAAACAGTGTTAGGAATAAACATAATCGACTGAGCAAATATAATAGGCATTACGCCGGCAGTATTCACTCTTAGAGGTATATACTGTGTAACGCCTCCGTAAATCTTCCTTCCTACAACGCGTTTTGCGTATTGAACAGGAATTCGCCTTGTACCCTGAGTAACTAAAACTACACCCGCAATTATAAAAAACATAAGAGCAAGAACAACTATTTCTATAATAATAGATTTCTGTCCTGCCTGAATAAGTCGATACTCATTCATTACTGCAAATGGAAAACGGGCAATAATTCCAATAAAAATTATTAACGAAATTCCGTTTCCTATGCCTTTATCAGTAATCTGCTCACCCATCCACATCATAAAGATGGTGCCAGATGTGAGGATTATAATAGTTGTTACTATCCAGCCAATACCCTGAACAGCTTCTGGCACAACCGGCAGATTCTGCACTTCCATATTAAGTAATCTGACTGTTACGCCCCAAGCCTGAAGAGATGAAATTAAGACAGTACCATAGCGGGTTAACTGAGTAATTTTCTTTCTTCCTTCTTCGCCTTCACGCTGAAGTTTTTGAAAATAAGGAACAACTGCACCCATTAACTGAATAATAATTGATGCCGAAATGTAAGGCATGATTCCCAAGGCAAAAATTGCCGCATTAGAAAATGCACCACCAACAAAAAGATCATACAATCCAAACAGGTCATCCATAGATTTGTTCGCCATAGCCTGACTAAGTAATGCAGAATCAACACCAGGGGTTGTTAAATGAGAACCTAACCTCACTAAAATGAGTATTCCTACTGTGTATAGAATCCTCTGTCTTAGCTCGTGAATTTTGAATATATTTCTAAAAGTATCAGTAAATCTAGACATTTAATTCCGGTTTATAACTTTATAATTTTTCCGCCAGCTGCTTCAATCTTTTCTTGAGCAGACTTGCTGAATGAATTAACTTCCAACTGAACTTTAACTTTCAATTCTCCTTTGCCCAAAACCTTAACAGGTTTTTTTAAGCTTGATATCAAACCCAGCTTTTTTAGCTCAGAAGGATTAAGAACTGTGTCACCAAGTTTTTTTTCATCTGCTAATCTTTGAAGGGCATTCAGATTAATTAGTTGAAATTCTACCCTGAAAATGTTAGTAAAACCAAACTTGGGTACTCTCCTTTGTAAGGGCATCTGACCACCTTCAAACCAGGCTCTATGTTTTGCCCCTGACCTGGATTTCTGACCATTCATTCCTCTTGTAGATTGACCACCATGTCCAGAACCTTCACCACGACCAACTCGTTTACGATTTTTTCTAGAACCCTTAGCATATTTAAGATTACTTAAAATATCCATTATAAAACCTATTATTCTTTTATTTCTTCAACTCTTACGAGGTGATTTACTTTTTTAATCATACCCCGAATCTGAGGAGTATCATTATGTACTTTTTCCCAATTCGGACGACCCAGCCCAAGAGCTTCAATAGTTGCTTTCTGGTCTTTAGGTCTGTCGATTATGCTTCTTGTCTGAACAACTTTAATTTTTCTCATTTCAACCTCTGTTAAGATGCAAATAAATCTTTTACCTGCATTTTTCTTTTGGCAGCCATTTTCCTTGCATCAACCTGGTTAATTAATGCATTCAATGTTGCCTTTACCTGATTATGCGGATTACTTGACCCAAGAGATTTTGTTAAAATATCCTGAATACCAGCAGCTTCAAGAACAGCGCGGACACCTCCACCGGCAATAAGTCCGGTACCCGGCGAAGCTGGCTTTAGCAATACTCTTCCAGCACCATATTTACCGATTATTTCATGAGCAACAGTTCCTTTAATAATTGAAACATTAACAAGGCTTTTCTTGGCATCATCAATACCCTTAGAGATCGCATCTGTCACTTCGTTAGCCTTTCCAAGACCTACACCAACCGTACCTTTGCCATTACCAACAACTACAATTGCGTTAAAACTGAACCTGCGTCCGCCTTTAACAACTTTCGCCACACGGTTGATGTGAACAACTTTTTCTTTTAATCCTTCTGTTTCGTTTGATTTAACTGCTTTCAATTAATACTCCAACTATTCTATTTATTTAACAAAATTTTCACCGGCAAATTTATTGCTGCCGGGAGAGGACTCGAACCTCTACAGACGCCTCCAAAGGGCGTAGTCCTGCCATTAGACGACCCGGCAAAAACCTGAATTAATTAACATTAAAATTTTAATCCCCCTTCTCGTGCACCTTCAGCAATTGCCTGGATGCGTCCATGATAACGGTAACCATTTCTATCAAAAACAACATCAGTAATATTTTTTTCTATTGCTTTCTTAGCTACCAGGTTACCAACTAATTTACCTTTAGAAATCTTACCTTTACTTTCTTTGATGCTTTCAGCAAGTTCTTTGCTTAGAGAAGAGGCTGATGCAACGGTTAGACCGTTAGTATCGTCTATTACCTGAGCGTAAACATGATTTAAACTTCTGTAAACAGTTAACCTTGGCTTTTCAGATGTTCCAAAAATCTTTTTTCTGATTCTTGTTTTTGATCTTTCTCTTGGTTTTAAATTTCTTTTCATTTTCTAATCATTCTCCGGCTAAAAATTATTTACCAGCTGTTTTACCTGCTTTGCGCGTGATGACTTCATCAGAATACTTGATACCTTTACCTTTATACGGTTCAGGTTTTCTTATTGATCTGATTTTAGCTGCAACCTGTCCAACAAGCTGTTTATCAATCCCATTAATAATTATCTGAGTTGGAGCAGGAACCTGTAGTACAACATCACTTGGCGGAACAAAATATATAGGATGAGAATAGCCTATATTTAGAAGAAGATTTGTTCCTTTCAGTTCGGCTTTGTATCCAACGCCGACAATGTTCAATGTTTTTGTGTATTCCTCGGTAACACCGATAATCATATTTTGAATGATAGCTCGGGTTAGTCCGTGTAAAGATCTGTTTTCTTTTTGATCATCAGATCTTTTAACCTGAACTATACTTCCTTCAATATCCACAGAAATATTTTTGTGATATTCAAAATTTAGTTCGCCTTTCGGACCTTTTACTTTTAGTGCATTACCATTCTTTGTTATTGTAACGCCTTTAGGAATTTCTATTTGTTTTTTACCAATTCTTGACACTTTATAACTCCATCCTAAAAATTACCAGATGTAACAGATTACTTCACCACCTACAGATTGCTTGCGTGCTTCCTTATCTGTAAGCAGTCCTTTTGAAGTGGAAATTACTGCGGTTCCCAATCCATTTAATACCCTAGGAAGCTCATCTTTACCTTTATAAATTCTTAATCCTGGTTTACTTATTCTTCTTAATCCGCTAATAGCAGCAGTTCCCTGATTATACTTTAAATGAATTCTAATTATGTTTTGTTTATTATCTTCAACGATGGTAAAATCATGAATAAAATTTTCCTTTTTCAGAATTTCAGCAAGTTCTTTTTTTGGTCCGGATGATGGAATTTCCACGCGAACTTTTTTTGCTTTTGAAGCATTTCTTACTCTAGTTAAAAAATCTGCAATCGGATCTGTTAATGACATATAATATCTCCTTTTACCAACTTGATTTCTTTAATCCGGGAATTTCACCTCTAAGTGCCATTTCTCTAAGCACTAGTCTTGAAACACCAAACTTTCTATAATATGAACGTCCCCTTCCAGTGAACATACATCTGTTTTTTATTCTTACAGGGGAAGAATTTCTGGGTAATTTCTGAAGAGCGACCCAATCACCGTTATCTTTAATTTCCTCACGGACTTTTTTAAATTTAGCAACAAGTTTTCTTCTTTTTTCATCTCTGGCTATAATACTCTTTCGTGCCATTAAATCTCCTATTCTCCTGTTTTAATTTCTTTTTTTCTGAATGGGAAGCCAAAAGATTTAAGCAATTCATAAGCTTCATTATCTGTAGGTGCAGATGTAACAAATGTAATATCCATACCTAGAACTTTTGTAACTTTATCAACATTAATTTCGGGAAAAATAATTTGTTCTTTAACACCGATTGTATAATTGCCTCTTCCATCAAAGGACTTATCAGATAGACCCCTGAAGTCACGAACACGAGGCAAAGCTATATTTATAAACCTGTCAAGAAACTCATACATTCTTTCTTTTCTTAATGTAACCATTGCACCTATATTCATGCCTTCACGCAACTTAAAATTAGAAATTGCTTTTTTAGCCTTCCTGATACTGGCTTTCTGGCCGGTGATAGTTTCAAGATCTTTGACTGCTTCGTCAAGGACTTTAGAATCCGCAACTGCAGATCCAACACCTATATTTACAACTATCTTCTGAAGTTTAGGAACCTGCATCACGCTTTTATAGCTGAAGTTCTTCAATAAAGACGGCACAATTTCCTGTTTATAAACATCGTGCAATCTTGTTTTAATTTTAATATCTTTTTCAGCCGGCGATTTAGCTTTTTCTTTTGAAGCTTTCTTCGGTTTTTCTGTTTCTTTTACTTTTGTTTTCTCTTTTGCCATTTTTTTATTAAAACCTTAACTGAATTTGAAACTATGGAATCATTTCTCCACTAACTCTGCTTACTCGGGCAATCTTCTTCTTACCGGTTTTATCATCCAAAATTATTTTTGCACCTATTCTTGTAGGTTCATTCGATTTAGGGTCGAGGATCATAACATTTGACGCATTAATTGGTGCTTCTTTTTCAAGAATTCCGCCCTGAGGATTTCTCTGAGTCGGTTTTGTATGTCTTTTACGAATGTTGATTCCTTCAACAATAACTTTAGAATCTTTAGGAAATACTTTAAGTACTTTTCCGGTTTTTCCTTTATCATTACCGGAAATAACCATTACAGTATCATTTTTTCTAATCTTCATTAATCTACAATCCTTATATAACTTCTGGTGCTAATGAAACAATTTTCATAAACTGTTTTTCTCTTAACTCTCTTGCCACAGGCCCGAAAATACGAGTTCCTTTGGGTTCGTTTTGGGGGTTTATCAAAACTGCCGCATTTTCATCAAACCTGATATAAGAACCATCATTTCTTCTAACTTCTTTTTTTGTTCTTACTATTACAGCACGCGATACTTCACCCTTCTTTACTGCGCCATTAGGTATAGCAGCTTTAACGGAAACCACAACAATATCACCAAGGGAGGCATATCTTCTGTTACTGCCACCAAGTACGCGTATGCATCGTACTTTCTTGGCACCAGAATTATCAGCAACCACCAGGTTAGTTTCTTCTTGAATCATTTTTCAATTTCTCCTTGATACTCTACTTGGCTTTCTCAACTATTTCAATTAAGCGCCATCTTTTTCTTTTACTTAAAGGTCTCGTTTCCATTATTTTAACTTTATCACCTAATCCGCATTCTCTTTTTTCATCGTGAGCCATAAGCTTTGTTGTTTTTTTAGAATATTTTCTATAAATAGGATGAGGAACTCTTCTTTCGATAGCAACAGTAATAGTCTTATCCATTTTATTACTTACAACAATACCGATTCTGGTTTTTCTTAAAGCACGTTGTTCCATATTTAAGACTGTACTCCTTCTTTATTATCACTACCGGCTTTTTCTGCAGCCTGCATTTCTCTGTCTTTGAGAATAGTTTTCATCCTTGCAATATCTTTCTTAACTATATTTAGCTTTGCAGTATTGGTTAATTGTTTAAGTTGATGAGCAAACTGAAGATCAACAAGATTTTTTTCTTCTTCAGCTATTCTTTTTTCAAGCTCATCATTATTCATTTCTTTTATTTCATAAATTTTCATTCTACTGCCTTTATCTCTTATTCGTAATCCGGTCTTGAAATAACTTTAGTTTTTATAGGAAGTTTGTGCGAGCACAATTTGAGAGCGTCATTTGCAATTTCCCTTGAAACACCGGATACTTCAAACATAACTCTGCCAGGTTTAACAACAGCAACCCAGAATTCTGGTGCACCTTTACCTTTACCCATTCTTGTTTCTAAAGGTTTCTTGGAAACTGGTTTATCAGGAAAAATTCTGATCCAGACTTTACCGTCTCTTTTCATCTTTCTGGACAGAGCAACACGACAAGCTTCAATTTGTCGGCTGGTAATCCAGGCTGGTTCTAAGGCCTTAAGTCCAAAGTCACCAAAAGAAACCGCACTTCCACGATAAGCTTTTCCTTTACGGCGTCCTCTTTGTGATTTTCTGAACTTTACTCTTTTAGGCATTAACATATTTAAAAACTCCTGCCAAATTAATCGGTTACTCTTTTGCCAAGGATTTCACCACGACAAATCCAAACTTTTATTCCAATTGAGCCATAGATAGTTTCTGCACGACCTGTGGCATAATCAATATCCGCACGAATAGTATGAAGGGGAATTCTACCTTCTTTATACTGTTCAGTTCTTGCCATTTCTGCACCACCAAGCCTTCCAGCACACATAATTCTAATACCTTCGGCGCCCATTCGCATAGCGGCAGTAATTGCCATTTTCATTGCTCTTCTGAAAGATATTCTACCCTGCAGCTGCTGAGCAATGTTTTCCGCAACTAAATAAGCATCCAATTCCGGTCTTTTTATTTCGGATATCTGAACTTTTACATCTTTTTGAGTTACTTTTTTTAATTCTTCTTCAAGCTGTGTAATTTCTTTTCCGCTCTTACCAATAACAACTCCTGGCCTGGAAGTATGAATAGTAAGAATAATATTTTTTGATGTTCTGTCAATAACAATTCTTGAAATACCGGCTTTCTTTAACCTGTTTCTAACATAAAGCCGCAGCTTATCATCTTCCTTTAATTTAGAGGAATAGGATTTATTCTCATACCAATTTGAGTCCCAGCCTCTTATTACTCCAACTCTTAAACCTATAGGATTAGTTTTCTGTCCCAAAAAATACCTCCTGATATTACACTTTACTTGCTACAATAATAGTTAGATGACAAGATCTTTTTCTTATTCTGTATGCTCTACCCATGGGTGCCGGCGAAATTCTTTTAATTGTCGGTCCCTGATTAACGTATGCCTCTTTAATAAAAAGATCAGATGGTTCAACTCTGCCAGCATCATCCGTATTCAAAAGATTAGCAACAGCAGATCTTAGAGTTTTTTCCGCATCTTTAGAGGCTGATTTAGTAGAGAAATGAAGTACTTCAAGTGCTTTATCTACAGACATACCACGAATAAGATCAATTAGTAGCCGCATTTTACGCGGCGATGAACCAATATATTTATTAACAGCTTTTGCTTCCATTTTAAAAATTTACCTTAAAATTATTTTCCTTTTGCGGCTTTTTCAGCTTTAGTTCCTGGATGACCTCTGAAAATCCTTGTTGGGGCAAATTCGCCTAACTTATGGCCAACCATATTTTCGGTTATGTAAAGAGGTATCATTTGTTTACCATTGTGAACAGCAATTGTGTGTCCAACAAAATCCGGTAATATAGTAGAAGATCTTGACCATGTTTTGATAATTTTCTTCTGATTAGTTTCATTAAGTTTTGAGATCTTCTCGACTAATTTGTAATGAACAAAAGGTCCTTTTTTAACTGATCTTGGCATAGATTATTCTCTACTTCTTACGTCTTTTAATAATAAATTTATTAGATCCTTTTTTCCGCTTACGGGTTTTTAATCCTTTTGCTTTTTGACCCCAAGGAGAAACAGGATGACCACCACCAGAAGTTTTACCTTCACCGCCGCCCATAGGATGATCAACTGGATTCATAACAACACCTCTTACGTGCGGTCTTCTACCCAACCATCTTGTTCTACCGGCTTTTCCTAAGCTTATATTTTCCTGCTCAGCGTTACCTACCGAACCATATGTAGCAATACAATCAATTCTTACTAATCTAATCTCACCTGAAGGCATTTTTAGCTGCGCAAAACCACCTTCTTTAGCCATTAATTGAATTGCGGTACCAGCGCTTCTTGCTAATTGCCCGCCCTTTCCCGGCTTCATTTCAACATTATGTATAAAACTACCTAACGGCATTTCTTTAAGTGGTAAAGCATTACCTATCTGTATATCGCTTCCTTCACCGGATATTACTTTGTCACCAACCTTTAAACCATCCGGAGCAAGAATATATCTTTTTTCACCATCAGCATAATGTAATAAAGCAATTCTGCAAGAACGATTGGGATCATATTCAACAGAAAATACTTTTGCAGGAACACCATGCTTATCCCTTTTAAAATCTATTATTCTGTAACGTCTCTTATGTCCGCCGCCTCTGAATCTTGTTGTTATTCTTCCAAGATTATTTCTGCCACCGGATTTTTTAAGAGCAACAGTAAGTGATTTCTCCGGGGTTGATTTTGTTATTTCCTCGAATGATGCATTCGATCTAAATCTGGTTCCGGGGGTAACAGGTTTTAATTTCTTTATTGCCATTTTAATATCCTATTTCAAAACTCTACACTTGCTCAAACAATTCTATTGTTTCGCCTTTTTTCAGAGTAATAATCGCCTTTTTATATTTGGATGTTTTACCGACAAATCTTCCGCTTTTTCTGAATTGAGTTTTAGTTTTTCCATCGTAGTTTATAGTTCTTACATCAACTACATTAACATTAAATTTGTTTTCTATAGCTTTTTTAATTTCTATTTTATTTGCTTTAGTATTAACTATAAATCCATATTTATTACTTTGGTCAGCAGTTATATTAGTCATCTTTTCAGTTATCAAGGGTCTGATCAAAATCTGATGCATATTAGTTCACCGCCTCTCCATTATTTCCAAAGGTAGCTTCAATTACTTTAACAGCACTTTTTTGTAATACTAATACCTGGTTATTCAAGATGTCATACGTAGATGCTTTGTTGGCCTCTAATACTTTTACTTTTGGGACATTCCTTCCCGATTTATAAACCTGATCGCTAAAAGCGGGGGTTAGCATTAATACCTTTTTCCCATCAATCTTCAGTGCTTCAAGAATTTTTGAAAAATCTTTTGTATTAGGTTTTTCTAGTAAAAAATCCTCGATAACAATTAACTGTTGATCTTTAGCTTTATAACTCAGTGCTGATTTTCTCGCTAATCGCTTTACTTTCTTTGGTAAATCCTGTCTATAATCTCTAGGACGGGGTCCGAAGATAGTTCCACCACCAACCCACAGAGGAGATCTTGATGTTCCGGCTCTGGCACCACCACGACCCTTCTGCTTCCATGGCTTCTTACCACCGCCTCTTACTTCAGCTCTTTCTTTCGACTTATGAGTACCTTGTCGTTGATTAGCAAGATACGCTTTAACCGAAAGATAAATGGCGTGATCGTTAGGCTCAACAGCAAATATGCTATCTACGAGCTCTACTTTTTCGCCCGAAGTTTTTCCATCTATTTTGTATACATCTAAAATCATTTTTATTTACCGTTTACTTCTTAATCAATTCAACTATAGAATTAATAGCACCGGGTGTTGCACCCTTTACCATAATTAAATTTTGATCCGGAATTATTTTAACCACTTTCAAATTCAAAACTGTTACATTTTCATTACCCATTCTACCGGCCATTTTCATTCCTTTAAATACTCTTGAAGGATAAGAACTTGAACCGATAGAGCCAGGTGCTCTTAACCTATCGCTCTGCCCGTGAGTTGTACCGCCAACGCCTCCAAAACCATGTCTCCTCATAACACCTTGAAAACCTTTTCCTTTGCTTTTTCCTTTAACCTTAATGAATTCACCTTCAGAAAAAAAATCAACTTTTATTTCATCACCAATTTTGTAATCTGAAAGTTTAAATTTTCTAAATTCTCTTAAAGTTTTTTTAGGCGAAATATTATTTTTCTTAAAGTGACCTAGAACAGGTTTGGTTATATTCTTTTCCTTTTTCTCTCCAAAACCTAATTGAAGAGCTTCATAACCATCTTTTTCTTTAGTTCGTATTGATACGACCTGACACGGACCTGCCTTTATTACGGTAACAGGTATAATAGCCCCGTCGGGGTTAAAAATACTCGTCATACCAATTTTTTTTCCAATTAAACCAGACATTTCTACTCCAGAATTCCTTAAAGCTTGATCTCAATATCAACACCCGCCGGTATATCTAATTTACTTAGAGAGTCGACGGTTTTGTTATTTGAATTGTGAATATCAATAATTCTCTTATGTGCCCTTGTCTCAAACTGCTCACGAGATTTTTTGTCAACGTGAGGAGATCGGAGTACAGTATAAATTGTTTTCCTGGTCGGCAATGGTATTGGACCAGAAACAACAGCACCTGTACTTCTAACAGTTTTTATTATCTTTTCTGTTGACTTATCAATCAGTATATGATCGTACGATTTCAATTTAATTCTAATCTTTTGTCCGGGCACGGAACTTACTCCTTAATTTATAATACAAACCAAAAGGGAGTTTTACCTCCCTTTCGGTTTAATAACTATTAAAATTATTCAATAATTTTTGTTACAACACCAGCACCAACAGTTCTACCGCCTTCACGGATAGCGAACCGGAGACCTTCTTCCATTGCAATTTCAGAAATAAGATCTATTTTAAGTTTCACGTTATCACCAGGCATAACCATTTCAGTACCTTCAGGTAGTGTTGCTACTCCTGTAACGTCAGTAGTTCTGAAGTAAAACTGTGGTCTGTAACCGTTGAAGAATGGTGTGTGTCGTCCACCCTCTTCTTTCGAAAGGATGTATACTTCACCTTCAAAAATTTTGTGGGGGGTTATGGAACCTGTTTTGGCAAGTACCATACCTCTCTCAATTTCGTTCTTATCAACACCTCTGAGCAATATTCCTGCATTATCACCAGCCATTGCGGAATCAAGCTCTTTTCTAAACATTTCAATACCGGTAACAACTGTTTTCTTATGAAGACCCAGTCCGATTAATTCAACTTCTTCCTGAATTTTAACAGTTCCTCTTTCAACTCTTCCTGTAGCAACTGTACCACGACCGGTTATTGAGAAAACGTCCTCAACAGGCATTAGAAATGGCTTATCGGTACTTCTTTCAGGAATTGGAATATAGCTATCAACTGCTTCCATAAGTTCCCAGATACAATTGTATCTTTCATCACTAGGGTCTGCTGCAGCAGAACCAGCTTCCAATGCTTGAAGTGCGGAGCCTTTAACAATAGGAATTTCATCACCAGGAAATTCATACTGAGTCAACAGATCTCTTAATTCAACTTCAACTAATTCAATCAACTCAGGATCGTCAACCATATCAATTTTATTCATAAACACTACCATTTTAGGCACACCAACCTGTCGTGCAAGAAGAATATGCTCTCTTGTCTGAGGCATCGGCCCATCAGTTGCTGCAACAACGAGAATAGCACCATCCATCTGTGCAGCACCAGTGATCATGTTCTTAACATAGTCAGCGTGACCTGGACAGTCAACGTGAGCATAATGTCTGTTAGCTGTTGCATACTCTACGTGAGCAGTTGCAATGGTAATACCTCTTTCTCTTTCTTCAGGAGCATTATCAATAGAGTCAAACGATCTGATTTGTGATAAGCCCTTTAAAGCGAGAGCCATTGTGATGGCAGCCGTTAAGGTAGTTTTGCCATGATCTACGTGACCGATAGTACCTACGTTAACGTGAGGTTTACTCCTATCAAATTTTTCTTTTGCCATCGGATTCTCCTTTTATATTATTATTCTTTTGTTTTGTTCACTAACTATTAAGTAGTTGATGCTGATTTTTTCCCTAATGTTTTTTCTGCAATTTCTTCAGCGATTGATTTTGGTACTTCATCATAATATTCAAATTGCATTGTATAAATTGCTCTGCCCTGTGTCATAGATCTTAAAACCGTAGCATATCCAAACATTTCGGACAATGGTACTTTTGCTTTTATGACCTGAGCATCTTTTCTTGCTGTAAATCCTTCTATTTTTCCACGGCGCGAATTTAAATCGCCCATAACATCACCCAAGTAATCTTCGGGAGTGATCACTTCAACTGACATAATTGGTTCCAGTAGAACCGGCTTAGCTTTTCTTGCACCAGCCTGAAATGCCATAGAACCAGCAACTTTAAATGAAATTTCATCTGAATCAACGTCGTGATATGAGCCATCGTATATCTTTGCTTTAATATCAACAACAGGAAAACCCGCGATGATACCATTTCTCATTGCTTCCTGAATTCCTTGAGAAACAGCCGGTATGTATTCCTTAGGTACAACGCCACCAACAATACCATTTGTAAATTCAAAACCTTTACCAGGTTCATTAGGACCCAACTCTATCCAAACGTGTCCAAATTTTCCTCTTCCACCAGACTGTTTAACAAACTTCCCTTCAGCCTGAACAATTTCTCTTACTGTTTCCCTGTAAGCTACCTGAGGTTTACCAACATTGGCTTCAACTTTAAATTCCCGTTTCATTCTGTCTACAAGAATTTCAAGATGAAGCTCACCCATTCCGCTAATTAGAGTTTGACCTGTTTCTTCATGTACCTTAACTCTAAAAGTTGGATCTTCATCAGAAAGTCTGACCAAGGAATCAGAAAGTTTATCCTGGTCTGCTTTGGTTTTTGGTTCAATTGCAATTTGAATTACTGGTTCAGGAAATATTATTCTTTCAAGAACTACGGGGTCTTTTTCATCGCACAGAGTGTCTCCCGTACGAGTAAACTTTAATCCAACAGCTGCTGCGATATCACCGGCTTTAACTTCTTCCATCTCTGAACGAGAATTTGCGTGCATCTGAAGTAACCTACTGATTCGTTCTTTTTTACCACTGACAGAGTTAAAAATATATGAACCTGCTTTTAGCGTTCCAGCATATACACGAAAATAAGTTAACTTTCCAACGTAAGGATCATTCATAATCTTAAATGCTAATGCTGTAAATTTTTCCTTCTCATCAATTTTTCTTTTTACAAGATCGCTAACCCCAATATGATGGGCTTCTATATCTTTAAAGTCTGCAGGAGATGGTAAAAAGTCAATCACTGAATCGAGCAGTTTCTGAACGCCTTTGTTTTTGAATGACGAGCCACAAAGAACAGGTATAATTTTGAGCTCTATAGTAGCTTTTCTTAGTACGTTTTTAACTTCTTCAGGACTTATTTCTTCGCCACTTAAATATTTTTCTAATAAAGTATCATCAACATCGGATACTGCTTCCAACATCCCGGTTCTGAACTTATTAGCTGTTTCTATAAGATCTTGAGGTATATCTATCAAATCAAAAGTCTGACCAAAAGATTCTTCATGGTACATTCTGGCTTTGAATTCAATTAAGTCAATAATTCCAGCAAACAAATCACCTTCACCTATTGGTAAAGTAACTGGAACTGCATTGGCACCCAATCTTTCTTTCATCATCTGAACTGCATGATAAAAATCAGCACCAATTCTATCCATTTTATTTATGAATGCAATTCTTGGCACACCGTATTTGTCAGCCTGACGCCAAACGGTTTCTGATTGTGGTTCAACACCACCAACTGCACAAAATAAAGCGACTGCACCATCAAGAACTCTTAAAGATCTTTCAACTTCAACTGTAAAATCAACGTGACCCGGTGTGTCTATAATATTTATCTGATGGTCCTTCCAGTAACAAGTTGTTGCTGCACTTGTAATGGTAATACCTCTTTCCTTTTCCTGTTCCATCCAGTCCATGGTTGCTGCACCATCATGAACTTCACCAATTCTGTGAAGCTTACCGGTATAAAAGAGTATTCGCTCTGTAGTTGTAGTTTTACCGGCATCGATGTGCGCCATTATACCAATATTGCGAACCATACCTATTTTAATCTTAGCAGACATTTAATCCAATCTATTGTATAATTACCATTTAAAGTGAGCGAAAGCTTTATTTGCTTCAGCCATTTTATGTGTATCTTCTTTTTTCTTTACTGCGGAACCTTCATTATTAGAAGCAGCTATTAGCTCGTTTGCTAATTTTTGCGACATTGATTTTTCACTTCTAGACCTTGAATAATTTTTTATCCATCTCATAGCAAGAGCAATTCTTCTTTCAGGACGTACTTCAGTAGGTACCTGATAAGTAGCACCTCCAACTCTTCGGCTTCTCACTTCTATTAATGGCTGAACATTGGAGATAGCTTTTTTGAAAACTTCGAGACCGGGTTTTTGTGTTCTGCCTTCTATTAAATTAAATGCTTCATAAACCATTTTCCTGGTAACAGATTTTTTGCCATCGTACATTAAGCTGTTTATGAATTTGGATACTAAAACATCATTAAATTTAGGATCCGGCTTTACATATCTTTTTTCTGCTCTTTTCTTTCTCATAACTTATTTAGCTTTCGGTTTTTTGGCACCGTATTTAGAACGACCTTTTTTTCTATCTTCAACACCACTTGTATCCAAAGTTCCTCTGATAATATGATATCTTACTCCCGGTAAATCTTTTACTCTGCCACCTCTTATCATAACTATTGAGTGTTCCTGCAGATTGTGTCCTTCTCCCGGGATATAAGCAGTAACTTCAATATTATTGGTAAGCCGCACTCGTGCTACTTTTCTTAAAGCAGAGTTAGGCTTTTTAGGAGTAGTTGTATATACACGTGTACAAACACCTCTCTTCTGCGGACACCCCGCTAGAGCCGGTGCTTTGTTCTTAGCTAAAATTACAACTCTACCTTTTCTTACCAATTGATTTATAGTAGGCACAAAGTTCTCCTAAAAAACGTTTACAAAAAAATTCAGACTTCAAATATACCCTTTGACTCAAATTTTGTCAAGAAATTACAAGGTTTTTTTGATAATTATAATAATATTTAAAACTAAACCGTTTAAGCTCACATATCTGATTCAATAGTTTGATCTTTATCAAATATTGATTATTGATTCTAATTAACTTCAAGTTCTTTTTTCTCGTCTTCGGTAGCTTCAATTTCATTTGATTTGAGAGCAATCTTCCTATATTTTTTCAATCCTGTACCAGCTGGGATCAAGTGACCCATAACAACGTTTTCCTTTAAGCCAAGTAAATTGTCAACTTTTGCTTGAATTGCAGCATTGGCAAGAACCTTGGTAGTTTCCTGGAATGAAGCCGCAGAAATGAAACTCTCCGTTGAGAGTGCCGCTTGAGTGATACCCAACAATATGTTTTCGAAAGTAGCTGGTTCAGCATCTCTTATCACAGCTTCCCTTTTTTCTTTTTTCTTCAAATCTGAGTTTATTTCTCTAATCTTCGATTTACTTACTAGCTGACCTACTTTAAGTTTAGAATCTCCCTTTTCCTCAACGTAGACAAGATTTTCTATTTTACTGTTTTCTTCAATAAACTCAATTTTATCAACAACATCTTCTTCAAGGAATTTGGTATCGCCCGGTAAAACTATTCTTACTTTCTGAAGCATCTGTCTAACAATCACTTCTATATGCTTATCATTAATTTTCACACCTTGCAGGCGGTAAACATCCTGGATTTCATTAACGAGATATTCCTGAACAGCACTTGTGCCTTTTATTGCCAGGATATCATGAGGATTAACAGGACCATCTGTTATTTTTTCACCAGCAGGTATTTCATCATTTTCCTGAACCAAAATGTGTCTTTGGAGTGGCACATTGTATTTTTTTTCATCAGACCCGTCAGGTGCCGTTACAATTATTTCTCTTGAACCTTTCTTTCTGGCGCCGAATTTAACGAAGCCTTCTATTTCAGAAACAACAGCAGTTTCAAGAGGGCTACGAGCCTCAAACAATTCTGTTACTCGTGGAAGGCCACCTGTAATGTCTCTACTTTTTGATGTTTGTTTAGAAATTTTTGCTAATACAGTACCTGCTGATATCTTTTCACCTTCTTCAACTGACAGGTATGCTTTTACCGGAAGATTAAATGGCTTGGATTCACCATCATCAGTGATAATAACAATACTTGGTGTTAAATTTTTATCTTTCGATTCGATAACTACTTTCTGAACGTGTCCGGTTTGTTCGTCAGTTACCTGCTGCATTGTAATATTATCAATAAGATCTGCAAATCTGACAGTTCCTGAAACGTCTGTAATAATAACTGCATTATAAGGATCGTGATTATATAAAGGAGTTCTTTTATGAACAAGATCACCATCATTGATAACTAACTCAGCACCGTAGGGAACGTCATACTTCTTTATTTGACGATTATCTTCATCATAAAGACCAATAGCACCTCGTCGTCCGGTAACAACTTTAATGGTCATATCCGGTCCGCCAAAGGGATCCTTTTCAATCTTTTCAACAAAGTTAATTTTCTCAAAAACAATTTTACCTTCAGCATTGGTTTCAACCTGAGATTGACTAGCAATTCTGGAGGAGGTTCCGCCAAGGTGGAATGTTCTGAGAGTTAACTGTGTACCCGGTTCACCAATCGATTGAGCTGCAATGATTCCAACAGCTTCACCGACTTCAACTAATTTGCCGGTTGTAAGATTTCTGCCATAACATTTAGCACATACACCCCGCTTTGATTCACAGGTTAATACTGTTCTGATATATACAGAATCAATATTTGCGTCTTCAATTTTCTCTGCAATCTCTTCAGTGATTACCTCACTACCTTCAACAATTAGTTCATCTGTTCTCGGGTGATAAACATCACCTTGCGCAACTCTTCCTGTAATTCTCTCAGCAAGCGGTTCTCTTTCCTGCTCAACATCTTTAAGTGCTTTAATTTCTATTCCTAGAATTGTTTCACAGTCTATTTCGCTAATGATAACATCCTGAGCAACATCCACCAACCTTCTAGTCAGGTAGCCAGCATCGGCCGTTTTAAGAGCAGTATCAGCCAAACCTTTACGTGCACCGTGTGTAGAAATAAAATATTCCAGTACTGATAAACCTTCTTTAAAGTTTGCAACAATGGGGTTTTCAATTATCTCTCCGGCTTGCCCGGTAAGAGATTTTTGTGGTTTCATCATTAATCCTCTCATACCAGCAAGCTGTCTAACCTGTTCCTGCGAACCTCTAGCACCTGAATCAACCATCATATGTAATGAATTGAATCCCTGGCTATGAACACGGATTTTTTCCATCAGTGCCCTGGCAACATCATTTGTAGTATGAGTCCAAACATCTATAATTTTATTATATCTTTCTGCATCTGTTATAACACCTACTTCGTGTTCGTTAAGTATACCTTCAACTTTTTTATTTGCTTTTTCAATAAGAGTTAATTTCTCTTCAGGAATAATCATATCGGTATAACTTATTGATAAACCACCGGCGGTTGCATATCTAAAACCGATATCTTTAAGGTCATCAAGGAATTTTGCAGTAACTTTATTACCCATCTTTATAAACATCTGACCAATAAATCCACCAAAAGTTTTCTTAATCAAAAGCTGATTAAAAAATCCCATTTCCTTAGGCACTATAGAATTGAAAATAACTCTTCCCACTGTAGTTTCTAAAATACTTCCGTCAATCCTTACTTTGATTCTCGCATGTAGCCCCACAACCCTATTATTATAAGCTATAATTACTTCTTCAGAAGATGAGAAAATCATATCTTCACCTTTATCACCATCTTTCACTTTTGTCAGATAGTAACATCCCAGAACAATATCCTGAGTAGGTACAACAATTGGACTTCCATTTTGCGGTGAAAGTATGTTATGACTGCTTAACATAAGCAAGCTTGCTTCAAGCTGAGCTTCATAAGATAGAGGAACGTGAACGGCCATCTGGTCACCGTCAAAATCAGCGTTGAATGCGGTACAAACCATTGGATGGAGCTGAATTGCTCTGCCATCAATCAGCACGGGCTGGAAAGCCTGAATTCCTAATCTGTGCAAAGTTGGCGCACGGTTAAGAAGAACCGGATGCGCTTCAATAACTTTTTCTAAAATATCCCAAATAATAGGATCTTTACGATCTACAACTTTTCTGGCGCTTTTTACAGTTTTATTATGTCCTCGTTCAATCAGTTTTCGTATAACAAATGGTTTAAATAATTCAATCGCCATATCCTTGGGAAGACCGCACTGGTGCAGTTTTAATTCAGGACCAACAACAATTACTGACCTACCGGAATAATCAACTCGTTTACCAAGAAGGTTCTGGCGGAAACGGCCCTGCTTGCCTTTTAACATATCACTTAGTGATTTAAGCGGTCGGTTGTTATCGCTTCTAACTGCACTTCCCCTTCTGGAGTTGTCGAATAGTGCGTCAACTGCTTCCTGAAGCATTCGTTTTTCGTTTCTTAAAATTACCTCAGGTGCTTTAATATCAATTAACCTTTTAAGCCTGTTATTTCTAATTATCACTCTTCTGTATAAATCGTTAAGATCACTGGTAGCAAATCTGCCTCCTTCAAGAGGAACAAGTGGTCTTAATTCCGGGGGAATAACCGGAATGTAATTTAGCACCATCCATTCGGGTCTATTTGGAACCTTACCATCCTCCTCCTTGAATGATTCTATAACTCTTAGCCTTTTAAGAATATCCTGTTTCTTTTGCTGTGAAGTTTCTACCGCAAGCTGCTCTCTTAATTCTTTAGAAAGTTTTTCTACATCAGTATTTTTCAGAATGTTTTTAACAGCATCTCCGCCTATACGAGCTACAAATTTTTTCGGATCATTATCCTCAAGTTTTTCATTTCCATCGGGTAATGAGTTCAATACCTCGTAATACTGATCTTCGGAAATCAAATCTAATCTGCTTAAACCGGTTAATCCCGGATTAATTACAACATAAGATTCATAATAGATAACTTTTTCTAATTCTTTTAGGCTAAGTCCAATTATATTTCCAATTTTTGAAGGCTGTGCTCTAAAAAACCAGATATGTACTACAGGAACAGCAAGTCCAATATGACCCATTCTTTCACGACGCACACTTTTCTGGGTTACTTCAACACCGCATCTATCACAAATAATACCTTTATATCTTATTCTTTTATACTTACCACAGAAACATTCCCAATCACGTGTAGGTCCAAATATTTTTTCACAAAACAAACCATCCTTTTCCGGACGGAAAGAACGATAGTTAATAGTTTCGGGTTTGGTTACTTCTCCATAAGATCTGGAAAGAATATCATCCGGACTAGCTAAACCAATGGTTAAGCTGTGTATTTCACGCATTGCATTTTCTTGAATTCTAAAAGCCATATAAATTATCTCCTGATTACTATGTGAAAAATTTAATCAACGTTAATTAATTTTTATATCCAGTCCGAGTCCCTGGAGTTCTTTAATTAAAACGTTGAATGATTCGGGAACATTAGGTTCCGGTAAATTATCACCCTTAACAATAGACTCATAAGCCTTAGCTCTACCAGACACATCATCACTTTTCACAGTTAAAATTTCCTGAAGAATATGTGAAGCACCGTATCCTTCAAGAGCCCAAACTTCCATTTCGCCGAATCTTTGACCTCCAAACTGAGCCTTACCACCAAGCGGCTGCTGGGTAATAAGTGAGTATGGGCCAATTGAACGAGCATGAATTTTGTCATCGACAAGATGACTTAACTTCAACATATAAATGTACCCGCAAGTAACTTTCTGATGAAATTTTTCACCTGTTCTTCCATCATAAAGTTCTGTTTTACTTCCGCTTTCTAAACCAGCTTTTTCAAGCCATTCATCAACATCATCCACATTAGCACCATCAAAAATGGGGGTTGCAAACTTAACTCCAAGTCTTTTACCTACCCATCCTAATGCTGTTTCATAAAGCTGTCCCAAGTTCATTCTTGATGGTACACCAAGGGGATTTAATATAATATCAACGGGGGTTCCATCAGGTAAAAAGGGCATTTCCTCAACAGGAACTAATTTAGCAACAACGCCTTTGTTACCGTGTCGGCCGGCCATTTTATCACCAACAGCAAGTTTTCTTTTTTTAGCAACATATACTTTAGCAAGCTGAACTATTCCGGGAGGCAGCTCATCGCCGCTTTGAATTTTTATTCTTTCCCGTTTGAATTCTTCTTCAAGGTCAACCAGTATATCAAAATAGTTTTTAAATAAAGCCTGAATAAGGTTGTTCAATTTCTTTGCTTCAAACCAATCAAGTGTATAATCAAGCTTTGAAATGTCTTCCATTGAAGAGAAAGTAGTGTCTTTTATGGTAGTTCCACTTCTAAAAACTATAGACCCATCTAGATCCCTGATTCCTGTGGTGCTCTGACCATTAGTAATTTTCGTTAATTTTTCGACAAATTTCTGATAATGATCTGCAACTTTCTTCTTATGATAGCTTTCAATCTGATCTAAGGCAAGTTTTTCCACTTTTTTAGATTCATTATCTTTTCTTTTTCTACTGAAAAGTCTGGTTTTGATTACCGTTCCTTTTAAACCGGGAGGAGCTTTTAATGAAGCATCCTTAACATCACCGGCTTTATCACCAAAAATTGCACGAAGCAGTTTTTCTTCAGGCGTTGGATCAGTTTCACCCTTCGGAGTAATTTTTCCAATAAGGATATCACCTTCTTTTACTTCAGCACCTTCTCTTACTATACCATCTTCATCCAAATTTTTGACAGCTTCTTCACTAACGTTTGGAATTTCTCGAGTTAATTCTTCTTCGCCTCTTTTAGTTTCTCTAACCTGAAGTTCAAATTCCTCAATGTGTAATGATGTATAAGTATCGTCACTTACTAATCTTTCACTAATGATAATTGCGTCTTCAAAATTATAGCCTCGCCAGGGCATAAAAGCCACTAAAACATTTCTGCCTAATGCCAATTCGCCTTGGTCTGTAGCTGCTCCATCGGCTAATACATCGTTTTTCGCAACTCGCTGACCTTCGGAAACTATAGGTCTTTGATTTACAGACGTTTCCTGATTTGTACCGTGAAATTTTGTTAAATTATATTCAACTCTTCTTACATCGTTAAAGCTTGTAAGGGCTTCAAAACTATTAGGATTTATGTCATATTTAACAACAATTATGGTTGAATCGACATATTCAACAACACCATCATCCTCTGCTACTAATAGTGCTCTGGAATCACGGGCAACTTTAGCTTCCATACCGGTACCGACAATAGGAGCTTTAGGCCTTAAAAGTGGGACAGCCTGACGTTGCATGTTAGAACCCATAAGTGCTCTGTTAGCATCATCATGTTCAAGAAAAGGAATAAGTGCAGCTGCGGCACTAACCAGCTGAGCCGGAGCGACGTCCATAAATTGTACTTCCTCCGGATGCACTATTGGGAATTCACCTTTAAGTCTGGACTTAACTCTTTCTTTAGCAAACCGACTTTGTTCATCAAGTGTAGCATTTGCCTGAGCAATAGTATATTTATCTTCCTGTTCCGCTGTTAAATATTCAATCTCTTTTGAAACTTTGCCTTTCGAAACTTTTCTATAAGGAGTTTCAAGAAATCCGTACCTGTTAACTCTTGCATAGATTGTAAGTGAAGATATCAAACCGATGTTCGGACCTTCAGGAGTCTCAATAGGGCATAAACGTCCATAATGAGTATAATGAACATCTCTTACTTCAAATCCAGCTCTTTCTCTTGTTAAACCGCCCGGACCGAGAGCAGACATTCTTCTTTTATGTGTAAGTTCTGCTAATGGATTAGTCTGATCCATAAACTGTGACAGTTGATTTGTTCCAAAGAATGCATTGATAACGCTTGTTATAGTTCTTGCATTAACAAGATCCTGCGGAGTGAAATTTTCAGTATCGCGCATATTCATACGTTCTTTAATAGTTCTGGCCATACGTGCCATACCTATATTAAACTGCTGGGAAAGCTGTTCACCTACAGTTCTGATTCTTCTATTTCCTAAATGATCAATATCGTCGACAGAAACATTGCCCTGCTTAAGTTCAATGATGTGAGTCATGATCGCAATAATATCTTCAACTGTAAGAACCGTGGTAGTTTCAGGGATGTTTAATTTGAGCTTATCATTCATTCTGTGACGGCCAACATCACCAAGGTCATATCTTTTATCATTAAAGAAAAGCTTATCAATTAATGCTTCAGCAGTTTCTACATCCGGAGATTCACCTGATCTGAGTTGCCTGTAGATTGCATATAAGGCTTCTTCCTTTGTATGTGATGTATCTTTACGAAGTGTATTTACAATCAAATCCTGATCCGGAGAAGATTCTGACTTCAAGAACTTCAATTTTTCAACTTCGGCGTCGTCAATTCTCTCAAGGTCTTCCTCAGTTAAAACCGAGTCGCGGGTTAAGAATATTTCTCCAGTCGACATATCAAATACATCACTGGCAATCATTCTACCAAGGTAATTTTCAAGATTAACTTTTTTTACCGATACTTCTTCGACGAGATCAAATAAATCTAAGATTTTGTCATCGGAATCATAACCAATAGCCCTTAATAAAGTAGTGGCGGGAAACTTTTTTCGCCTGTCTATGTATACATACATTATATAGTTTATGTCTGTGGCAAATTCAACCCAGGAACCCCTCAACGGAATAATTCTGGCCGAATAAATAGGTGTCCCATTTGGGTGGGTAGTCTGCGCAAATGCAACTCCCGGAGAACGATGAAGCTGTGAAACAATTACTCTTTCAGCACCATTAATAACAAAGGTACCTTTCTCCGTCATAAAGGGTAAGTTACCCAGATAAACTTCCTGTTCAACAGTATTTACAAACTCCTCAGTTTCAGGATCTTTTGTAGACAAACGTAATTTTGCCTTTAGAGGAGCAGCGAAGGATAATCCTCTTTCAATACATTCGTCTACTGAAAATCTGGCTTTCTCAATATTATACTCAAGAAAATCGAGTCTATAATTCTCTTTATTATCAAAAATCGGAAAGTTAGTATTGAAAACCTGTTGTAAACCTTTAAGCTCACGCTTATTTGGTAAAACATTATGCTGAACAAAATCTTCAAAAGTTTCAGTTTGAATTGCAAGTAAATCCGGAGATTCCAGCACTGATGAGATTTGTCCAAAAGAAATTCGGTTATTATTCAATTGAAAGTCCTCCTGGTAATGATTCAAAATCTGTTTTTCTTACCTGATACAACGTTAATCATTAATATAAATACGATAAGACGGACTAATCCGCCTTATCATTGAATGTGATAAATTCTATTATCTAAAAAGGAATTAATTACTTTAAATCTACTGAAGCACCGGCTTCTTCAAGTTCTTTTTTAACCTTTTCGGCTTCATCTTTAGATACACCCTCTTTGACCGGCTTTGGAGCGCCATCAACAAGGTCTTTTGCTTCTTTGAGTCCTAAACCAGTGTGAGCTCTAACAACTTTAATCACATTGATCTTCTTTTCGCCAGCTGAAAGTAAAATAACATCAAATTCTGTTTTTTCTTCAACCGGGGCTGCATCAGCACCACCTCCAACTGCACCAGCCATCATAACCGGAGCTGCAGCAGTGACACCAAATTCATCTTCCAAAGCCTTTTTAAGCTCTGAAGCTTCAACTAATGTAAGCCCTTTAATTTTTTCTACTAATTCAGCAATTTTTTCTGACATTTTAATATTTCTCCTGATTTTATTTCAAATTTATTATGCAGCTTCTCTTTTAGATATTTGATCAACAACGCTTACCAGATCTCTAACTACAGCGTTTATTGCGCCAACTATACCTGAAGCCGGTGAATTGAGACTTCCCATAATGCTTGCAATTAATTCTTCCTTAGATGGCAATAAGGCCAATTCATTCAGTCTTGTTCCATCATAGTAATCTGTACTGATGTAACAAGCTTTCAATGCAAGTTTTTTGGAAGTATCAAAGTACTTTTTAATTATTTTTGCCGGAGCAACCGGATTATCTGAAGCAAATGCAAACCCGGTCATTCCTTCTAAATGATCTGCAAGTTTTTCAAACTTACCACTTTCCTGCAGTGCTCTTTTAAATAAGGTATTTTTATAAACCTTATATCTGACACCTTCTTTTCGGAATTGATTCCTGATATCACTGATATCGGCCACATTAATTCCGGAATAGTCAGTAAGAAAAACGGCAGATGATCCATTAATCACTTCCAATATCTCGGAAATGACTTCTGCTTTTTCGTTCTTATTCATTTTACTCCCGAACACAGTGTTTAATTAATCGTGTCGGTTCCGTTTTTTACGGAACTCGTTAGAAGCTATTTTTTTGAGTGCGTAAATTCTTTTTATTAGACGACAGCTACTTCATCTCTAGTTATTTTAAGACCTGGCCCCATTGAACTGGACAAGTATAGGCTTTTTACATACTGACCCTTTGCTGATGCAGGTTTTAATTTAACAATTGTATTGAGAAATGCTTTAGTATTATCGACTAGCTTATCAGTTTCAAAATTTAATTTTCCAATGGATGTATGAACAATACCTGTTTTATCAACTCTAAATTCAATCTTACCAGCTTTAACTTCCTTAACCGCCTGAGCAACATCCATGGTAACCGTACCACTTTTAGGATTTGGCATTAGACCTTTAGGCCCCAATACTTTTCCCAGTTTACCAAGTTCACCCATAGAATCCGGTGTAGAAATTACAACGTCAATATCAGCCCAGCCACTCTTCAACTTTTCAAGGTAATCTTCAAACCCGGCATGATCTGCACCAGCATCCAGTGCTTCCTGAGCTTTAGCACCTTTGGCAATAACAAGAACTCTTACTTGTTTTCCTGTACCGTGAGGCAATGAAACCGTACCTCTTACCATTTGATCGGCGTGCCTGGGGTCAACACCAAGTCTAATAGCAACATCAAGAGATTCAACAAATTTAACCCCAGAGGCTTTTTTTAATGCGTCAATTGCTTCAGATATTGTATACTCTTTTGCAATATCAACTGATTTCAATGTTTCTTTATTTCTTTTAGTTTTTTGCATTTCTACACCATAAAATTATTTATCTTCAACAGTGATACCCATACTGCGTGCTGTACCCGCAACCATACTTGTTGCGTGCTCCATATCAAAAGCATTCAAATCGGGCATTTTAAGTTTTGCTATTTCTTCAACCTGAGATTTGGTAACCTTACCAACTTTTGTTCTGTGTGATTCTGCAGAACCTTTTTCAACCTTAGCCGCTTTTTTAAGCAGCACAGCAGCAGGTGGAGTTTTTGTAATAAAAGTAAATGACTTATCTGTATAAACTGTAATTACAACAGGTATAATTAAACCATCCTTATCACCTGTTCTTGCATTGAACTGCTTGCAGAACTCCATAATGTTAACGCCTTTTTGACCTAAAGCAGGACCAACAGGCGGTGAGGGATTTGCCTTACCAGCTGGAATTTGAAGCTTTATATATGCATCAATCTTTTTTGCCATAATTTTATAACCTATTAATAACTTTAATTATTTTTCTAATTCTGCTTGAACGAAATCAATTTCAACCGGAGTTTTTCTTCCGAATATTGAAACCATAACTTTTATTTTCATTTTTTCTTCATTTACTTCCTGAATGGTTCCGGAGAAATTGTTGAATGGACCATCAATGATTTTGACCAAATCACCATTTCTGAATATAGTTTCTAAACGCTCGCCGCTTTCA
Source organism: Ignavibacterium sp. (assembly GCA_018335755.1). Lineage (GTDB taxonomy): Bacteria > Bacteroidota > Ignavibacteria > Ignavibacteriales > Ignavibacteriaceae > JAGXRK01. The sequence goes on from JAGXRK010000032.1 coordinate 101,491, forward strand.
TCCTGTGTTATTCGTCCAACTATTCGTTTAACTTCTTCCGGCTGAAGAGGGTTCGGATTATTTGCGGTACCAAGAAAGCCCATAACCGACTGGGTATTAAGAATAAAATCTTTTACCTGATTATCTAAATCAGCCTGAACAAGAATATAACCCGGGAAGAAATTTTTAGTTTTACTTCTTTTTTTACCATCCTTTACTTCAAAAACTTTTTCCATAGGTACAAGAATTTCATGAATCTTAGCCCTTAAAGATTCATTATCCAGGAGTTCTGTCTCCAACAAAGTTTTTACCTTGTTTTCATGACCCGAAAAAGTTCTAACAACATACCACTTCGATTCCATACCTGTTAAAATATCCCTTTAAATACCTGAGTAATAAGAAAGTCGATTACATATGTAAAGGTTGCAAGAACGAGACAAACAACAATTACAACTTTTGTAGATTCAAAAAGCTCGGCCTTAGTTGGCCAGGTAACTTTTTTCATTTCTTTAACAACATCCTGAAAGAAATTAATAATTTTCTCTTTCATACAAATCCTTTGCTAATAGTGCACGTCAGGAGGGACTCGAACCCCCAACCTGCGGTTTTGGAGACCGCTGCTCTAGCCAATTGAGCTACTGACGTATCCAAACTTATTTTGTTTCTTTGTGAATAGTATGTTTTTTATCCCAACGGCAGTATTTTTTGAATTCTACTCTGCCCGGGTGAAGTCTTTTATTTTTAGTAGTAGTGTAGTTTCTTCTTTTACACTCTGTACATTCTAATGTGATGATATCTCTCATAACGATCTCTTTTAATTAGTTAAGCAGCTGTTAAGTTATTAACAATCTGAAATCAAATTTCAATTAACAATAAAATCAAACTGAATTTGATTGAGCTGACGACCGGGATTGAACCGGTGACCTCATCCTTACCAAGGATGTGCTCTACCAACTGAGCTACGTCAGCCTGATAGAATTATTTAACTATAAAAAAATCCCTGAATAAAAAAGGGATATGTTTACAAAAATCCGGCCCCATAAATTGAAGGGAAATTCAATAGGCTGAGCGGGAGACGGGACTCGAACCCGCGACCAACAGCTTGGAAGGCTGTGACTCTAGCCAACTGAGTTACTCCCGCAATTTGAACATAAAAATAAAGAACAAGTGGGCGGCGAGGGATTCGAACCCCCAAAGGCGTTTGCCAACGGATTTACAGTCCGCCCCGGCTCTCCAACTCCGGCGTCCGCCCAATTTTTTAGACGAGCACCAAAAATAATTTTAATCGATTAAAAATACAAATTTTTGGGATTGTAAAGTTAATCAAATGAATTGAAATTACAAATTAGTGCTTCCATAATTCTCTATCGAGGCTTCGGTATTGAATTGCTTCGCTTAAATGCTGAGGTAAAATATTGTCTGATTTCTCCAAATCAGCTATAGTGCGGCTTACTTTTAAGATACGGTCATAAGCTCTTGCTGATAAACCTAGTTTTGTCATTGCCATTTTGAGTAGCTCTTCCCCTGTTGAATCAAGCTTACAGTACATCCTTACTTCTTTAGAACCCATATCTCCGTTGTTAAATATGTGCTTCATTTCTCTGAATCTTTTGAGCTGAATTTCCCGTGCATTAATTACTCTGGTTCGAATATCTGCTGATTTTTCACTTTCGCCTTTTGAACTCAATTCTTTGTATTTAACTGCAGGAACCTCGATATGGATGTCAATTCTATCCAATAAAGGACCGGATATTTTTGCCATATAGCGTTGTATTTGAGGAGGTGTACAGGTGCATTCTTTGGTTGGATCAGTAAAATAGCCACAAGGACAGGGATTCATAGCCGCTGCAAGCATAAAATTAGCCGGAAATTCAAGAGAAAGCTTTGACCTGCTGACTGTAACCCTCGCATCTTCTAAAGGCTGTCTTAAAACCTCCAGTACATTTTTTTTGAACTCTGGTAATTCATCAAGAAAGAGAACTCCGTGATGCGCAAAAGATACCTCGCCCGGACGCGGAAAAGATCCACCGCCTACAAGCGCAGCATCCGAAACTGTGTGATGAGGATTACGAAACGGTCGTTCAGTAACAAGAGCTATATCCTTTTGCAGAATACCAGCGATTGAATGAATTTTAGTTGTTTCCAGTGCTTCATTAAAAGTCATTGGGGGTAAAATTGATGGAAATCTTTTGGCGAGCATTGTTTTACCAGAGCCGGGTGGACCAATCATAAGGATATTGTGTGCACCGGCAGCAGCAACTTCAAGTGCTCTTTTAACATTTTCCTGACCTTTAACATCAGAAAAGTCAAAATGATATTTATTAATAAGTGAAAACAAATCATCTTTATTAGTAACGGTTTTATTTAACTGAAGTTCATCATTCAGAAAAGCTACCACTTCGGAAAGATTTGATAATCCATAAACTTCAACATCGTCAACTATAGATGCCTCTTTGGCGGATTCAGCAGGAAGTATAATTCGCTTAATCCCTTTTTTACGTGCCTCAACTGAAATTGGCAGAGCGCCTTTCACATGCCTTAATTTTCCATCAAGGGCCAATTCGCCTAAAAAAATTGAGTCTTCTAAATAAGTATTATTAACCAATTCATTTGCTGATAGAATTCCAATTGCAATTGAAAGATCAAAAGAGCTGCCTTCCTTTTTAATGTCTGCAGGAGCCAGATTAATTGTTATTCTTCTTGAAGGAAAATCAAAGCCGGAATTTTTAATTGCCGCAATTACCCGTTCTTTACTTTCTTTAACTGCATTATCAGGTAAACCAACGATAGTAAAGTTAGGGACATTCTTTTCAACATTGGTTTCTACTTCGATAATGTATGCATCAATTCCGTATGTAGCGCTTGTAAATATTTTGGAAAGCATTTATCCCGCCATTTAATTTTTCTATTTGGTTAAAAGCATTTTTTTGGTTTGTGAAAACACAGGGGAGGATACTTTATAAAGGTAAATGCCTGAAGGCAAATTTTCTGCCTCAAAATTAAACTTATGAATTCCCTTTACTAAAAATCCTTTGTGAAGTAATACCAGTTCCTGCCCTTCCAGATTGTATACTCTCACTTCAATTTCTGCATCTTCAAATAAATCTATTTCAATGCTGGTAGAAGGATTAAACGGATTAGGATAGTTCTGGCTTAATCTGAATTGTTCAACATTTCCCATACCAACTTTAATCTGCTGAGAATACACAGTGCTGCCATCCTTATTTATCTGCTTTATTCTATAGTATGCTATTTCATCTTTATTAACTGATTCGTCAATAAAAACATAGCTGGAAGAAATATCCTGAATATTATCGATTGACCCAATTTCAATAAAAGAACTTGCGGCAGAAGATCTTTCCACAATAAACCTACTAATATTATTTATCTCTACACACCTCCACTCAAGCTGATTATAGGAATAAGTTATACTTACATTTAACTCTGGCGCACGAGAAATGATTGGAGCATCGGAAACGACATATTTTATGTTTTTATGCAATACGGGATAAACATTATTTACATTAGTCAATTCCACTGAAGAATTAAAATTTAACTGTAAAAAAGTTTTGACTGATGCTGCTGATGAAATATACTTAGCTTCCTCAAATATTTTTTCTACCGTTATTTGCGGTTTAAGAATTCTAAGTTGTTCAATTGAAAATGTATTTGAGTTCTCGCTGCCAAAAGAAATATTGAGATCATTACTTATAAGTAAACCGCTAAAATTCTGTTTTGCAACTTTATGTCCGTTTCTGTAGAAAGAGATTACGTTGCTTTGTTTTTCAAATAATATCCCTACATGATTCCAAGCTTTTCTTGATAGAAACGGAATTTCTTTACTAATAACCGATCCATTATCGTCTAAAACACAAAATTTCTGAAATTGATTTATATGTATTTGTGAGAAAACTTTATTATTGCTATTCTCAATCAGTTTTAAAATATCTGTATTGTTTCCCGACAACCTAAGCCAGAAACCAATCCACAAACTATCACTATTTACTTTATTCAGGTTAATTGATAAAAATGTGCCTCGTTCAAATTTTGCTGCATTTCTGGCAGACTTCTCAGGTATATAATTTTTTACCTCAGCGAGCAGCATTTTTTCTGATTGACGAGCAGCGGAAGTTAATTCACCAATTGTTGAAATTACTTTATCATTTTTAATAAACTCCCCGTAAATATTGAGTAAAATAATCTCTTGACCATTAGAAGAAAGACTGAGCAAAATCTGGAAAAAAGAGTTTATGGAGAGATCTTCACTTAAAAGGTTAATATCTGTAAGAAAAACATTATCACTCAATTTATCAATTTGTGTCCGCAATGAATTAAAATCTTTTGAAGCGGTATCTGTTTTCACTTTGACAGAATTAATATTGAGGTTATTCGGTGATATTAAATATAATTTGAGTACTTCCGCTTCAAGTACTGAGTTATCGGTTATGAGGGAAACATCAAAAGAAGAGTTAGATGGTATTATTGAAGGAAATGCAAGTTCAGCAACGGGACTATAGTCCTGAGCCCCAACCCCAACAAAACAAATAAAGAACAATATGTTCAATTGTTTAAGCATATTTAAAGAATGAGATGACGACAGATTAATATTATTTATACTGTCTTAAAAACTCAATCCTATCCTGTAACTGACTAACAGGAACTAATAATTTATCTTTACCATAAATAGCATCTTCTCTATTAGTGAAAGCAAGTTCATAATCCTTACTCATTATGATCGCTTCTTCCGGACAAACTTCTTCACAAAAACCGCAGAAGATGCATCGGATCATATTAATTTCAAATTTTTCAGGATATCTTTCTTTTTCTCTATCGGTTTCAGCAGCCTGTACTTCAATAGCAAGAGCAGGACAAACTCTTGAGCATAGACCGCACGCAACACACCTTTCGTCACCATTTTCCTCAATTGCTAATACCGGCCGACCGCGATAAGAAGCAGGAGGAATGAATTTAACTTCAGGATATTCCATCGTAAACTTAGGTTTGAACATAGTGCGCAGAGTAAGAGATAATCCTTTGATTATCTCAGGAAAATAAGCTTTCTCTAAAAATGTAAGATCTTTTAATCTTTTTTTTGGTGGTTGAATTGATTCAGCCATTAATTCTCCGTTAAAAATCCTTTTTTATTCATTAAATCGGTTTATAATTTAATTTACCTAGATATCAATAACAAGGTATAAGATATTAAATTCCAAAAACCATTATTAAAACTGCAACCCAGATAATATTAATAAGCGACAACGGAAACATTACCTTCCAGCCGTAATTCATAAGTTGGTCGTATCTGAAACGCGGAATACTCCATCTTACCCAAATAAAGAAAAACAATAACATTCCCATCTTAACAAAAAAAGATGCAACCTGCAGTATTGTTACAAGAGTTTCAGATAGTCCAATGGTTTCAATAAAAGGAATCTGCCATCCTCCAAGATACAGAGTTACTATAAAAGCGGCGGCAATTATCATATTTGCATATTCTGCAAGAAAGAAACCTGCAAATTTCATACTGCTGTATTCCGTGTGAAATCCGCCGACCAATTCAGGTTCGGCTTCAGGTAAATCGAACGGTAAACGGTTTGTTTCAGCAAATGCAGATATAAGAAAAGTGAAAAATCCTATCGGCTGTATGAAAGCATTCCACATTAAACCTGACTGCGATTCAACAATAGCTATTGGTCTTAATGATTCTGATAAAAGAATGACGCCTCCGATTGAAAATCCCATTGAAATTTCATAAGAGATCATCTGAGCAGAAGAGCGAATACCGCCAAGCAAAGAATATTTACTTCCAGAAGACCAGCCGGCAAAGGTAATTGCATAAACGCCAACTGATGTCATCGCTAGTATATAGAGTACTCCCATGTTAACATCAGCAACAACGAGTGGAATTGTATAACCAAACATTTCAACTTCAGGTCCTATGGGGATTACAGCATAAGTAGTGAATGCAACAAAAAGTGCTAGCATTGGAGCGAGTGCATGAATCCTTCTATCAGCAACTTCAGGGACAACATCTTCCTTTAAAAGCAGTTTAAGAACATCTGCAAATGGCTGAAGAACTCCCTTCCAGCCAACACGGTTAGGGCCTAAACGATTTTGAGCCCAGGCGCTTATTTTTCTTTCAAAGTAAACAAGATAAGCTACTGTAAGAAAAACAATAGTTATAATTATTACAATTTTTATTAAAGATATTATTGCAATTTCTAAGAGTGTCATTTTTAAGATTACTCCGGTTAAACTTTGGCTGTTAATTCATTAACATTAATTTTTAATTGCACGCCCGAATCGCCAATTACATCATAATCCAGATCTTTAAATACTGAAACGGATTTACCTAAATCTGCAAATACTTCTTCAGCCATTTGATATTTATATTTTTGACCCAATGCAGCTGATAGTCCTGCAAGAATTTTCCAGGTTGCACGGGAATCGAATTTTTTGCCGCTAGCCCATCGGTCAAACTTGGTTCCGAATTTATCGAGTCTGCTCATTGACATTCCTTCAAGTGCGCGATCAGCATCAATTGTCGCAACTGCGGCTTTTATTCTTTGAAGTCTTCCCTGGAAGTTTACAAAAGTTCCGTTCTTCTCGGCATAAGTAGCTGAAGGAAGCACTATATCAGCAAGTGTTGTTGATTTATTGAAATTCGATGCATTAACAATAAATAAATCCAGCTTAGCAATTAGCTCCTCTAAATGTGAATCATAATCAAGCAGATCATCTTCAATAAGATATAAAGCTTTTATTTTACCTTCTCTTATTCCCTTAATAATATTTGAATAATCTTTGCCATTTTTTGAAGGAGCAATACCAGTCAATTCAGCACCAAGCGTATTAGGAGTAACATCATCTTTTCTTAAAATATCGTCACCAAACTCCGGATCAATGTGTCTAATGAAATCCAGGTTTCCGGTGCCTAAAACAGATTTAGCAAACTTTGCAATCATAAAATTATCCTCACAAGTAGTGTAAGGTGAACCAATAATTGCAATCTCATCTTTAGCAAATGACTTTAATCGCGAAGCGGTTTGTGCAAAGGCTTCATCCCAGCCGACTTTAACCAGATTTCCTTCGACCCTTAAATGAGGACCATCAACCCGGTCATCAGCATTTACAAATTTAAATGTATTCAATCTGCCATGGTCGCACATCCAATAACTATTTACTTCTTCATTATACCTGGGGACTAATCTTAAAATTTTATTATCTCTAACCCAGATTTCAGTGTTACAGCCGCGCGCGCATCCATTACAGATTGTGTTTGTATGCGACATATCCCAAACTCTTGCCTGGAATCTGAAATCGCGGTTAGTTAATGCGCCAACCGGACAAATATCAACAACATTCATTGAGTAAGGATTATCAAGTTCTTCACCCGGGAAAGTTGTAATTGTAACTCTATCCCCTCTCTGAACAAAAGTCAGTTCAGAGTCTTTTGCTATTTCATCACAGAATCTAATGCATCGAGAACAGGAAATACATCTCTCACCATCAAACAAAACGCGGGGACCCAAAGGAATTCGTTTATCTTTATGAACTTTTTCCTCTACAAATCTGCTTTCACCAACACTATGCTGATAGGCATAATCCTGAAGTTTGCACTCACCTGCTTCATCACATATCGGGCAGTCAAGCGGATGATTGATAAGGAAAAATTCTATAACTGCATTTCTTGCTGCAATTGATTTTTCTGAGTGTGTGTGCACAACCATTCCTTCGGATGCAATTGTAGAACAGGCAATTACAAGTTTCGGCATTTTTTCTACTTCAACAAGACACATTCTGCAATTACCTGAAACGGATAATTTCGGATGCCAGCAAAAATGCGGGATATCTATTCCATAATTTGCGGCGGCTTCAATAATTGTCTGGCCCTGTTTAAATTCTATTTCACGGCCATCAATAATAAATCTGGGCATATTTTTAACTCTTAAATTTTCTAAGCTGCTTTTTTAATTGAATTATCTTTTGATCTTATAATAATTCTTGACAATTCTGATTCATCGAACATTTTGTTTGCTGTTTCAATTATATCCCCGGCAGTAACTGATTCTATTCTCTGCATCATTTCTTCAACGGGTATCAGTCTTCCATAATTCAGGATTGATGTTGCCATTCGTATCATTCTATTAGTTGTACTTTCAAGACTAAGCAGGGTATTACCTTTTATGTACTCTTTTACACGCTTTAATTCTTTTTGCTTCACTTCTGCTGCTTTTAATTTATTCAATTCCCTGAATACAATTTTATTAACTTTATCTGCATGACGCTCGTTTGTAGAATAATAGATACCAAATGCGGAAACATCCAGGTAAGAATTCAAAAAAGAGTTTATTTGATATGTCATTCCCATTTTTTCTCTTACTGCCTGGAACAATCTGCTGCTGCTTCCTTCACCTAATAGAGTTGAAAGCACACTAAGTTTTATCCGGTTAGTATTGTTATAACCATATGCGGGTCTGCCGATAATACAATGTACCTGCTGAATATCTTTATCAACTGTAACATCTTTAGGAATAGATGAGGAAAAAGTTTTTCTGTCGCCGTTAGAAAATGATTTTGCTATGTTAAAATATTTATCTGCAAGCTTAACTACTTCATCGTGCTGAACGAAACCTGAAACAGCAATGACCAGATTTCTGCTGCGGTATCTTGTCTGATGAAATTTATGCAGATTGGATGAATTAAACTTTGAAATATTTTGTTCTGTACCTATGATCGGAAAGCTTAAAGTGTTTCCTTCAAAAATTGTTTCTTCAAATTTATCGAAGATCAATTCTTCAGGGTTATCTTCGATGTCAAACAGTTCATCGACTACAACACCGGATTCTTTATTAATATGATGTTCTTTAAATAAAGGATTCTGAATCATATCAGAAAGAATTGTAAAAGTTTTCTTGAAGTTCTCGGATAGTCCTCTTCCGTAGTAGCAGGTATTTTCTTTGGAAGTAAAAGCATTCAGGTAACCGCCGATAGATTCAATTTCATCTGAAATCTGTTTTGCGGTTCTTCTTTGTGTACCTTTAAAGAGCATATGCTCTATGAAATGAGATATGCCGTTATTATTAATATTTTCATCCCTTGATCCGGTGTTATACCAGAATCCCAGGGAGAAAGATTTTACATAAGGAATAAACTCTGAAACGACCAAAATGCCGTTAGAAAGTGATGTTAAGTTATAATTGTTCAATATCAATATCTGTCAACAATTTCTGAATTTTTAAGGTTGAAATATAGACAATGCCCCTCAGCCAATCAAGGTTACTTTCCGTTGAAAAACATAGGATAATTATGGATACTCTGGAAAATAAATATCACACAAAAACTGTAAAGAATGCTAAAAAATTTATTCTACTAAATCCGCAAATTTTTCCTGGTATTTCACAAAGAAATCGCCAATTGATTTATAAGCTTTCTCAAGAATTTGTTCGTTAGGTAAAAACACAACTCTGAAATGTTTTGTTCCGGGTACTTGTCCGAATCCGCTTCCCGGAACTACAACCACACCGGTTTCTTTAATCAGTTCAGAAATAAAATGAGCATCCGGCTGTTTCATATGAAGCTGCGGAAAAGCATAAAAAGCTCCTTCAGGTTTTACACAGGTTATCCCCGGAATAGCGTTTAGCATTTCAACGGTTAAGTCTCTCCGCGTGGTAAGTTTATTCATTGCTTCTGTAAGATGATCCTGATTACCCTCAAGCGAAATTTTTATTCCGTATTGCTCTGGATGATTCGCAGAAAGTCTTGCCCTCAAAATTCTGTTGATAGCTTCAATATATTCTGATAGAATTTCTTTTCTGCCGCTCATAATTCCCCATCCTATTCTGAAACCGGGAACCATATAATTTTTAGAAAGTCCGCCGAATGTAATACAGGAAACATCTTTATTCATTGATGCAATTGAAATATGCTTTTTACCATCGAATAAAAGTTTATCATAAATTTCATCAGCAAAGATGACCAGATTATGTTCAAGTGCAAGATCAACTATCTGCTGCAGATTTTCCTGGGTGTATAATGATCCTGTCGGATTATTAGGATTAATTAAAATTATCGCTTTAGTCTTATCATTTATTTTCGATTTAATATCTTCAATATCCGGCAGCCACCCGTTATTCTCATCGAGGTAATACGGATTTTCCATCATCTGAAGTTTACTTGCAATTGCTGTATAAAGAGGATAACCGGGAGATGGTGTAAGCACATTCTCGCCGTCATTAACAAGTGCAGTTAAGCAGATATCAATAGCTTCACTCGCGCCGGTTGTAACAAAAATATCGTGTACGTTTGTTATACCTTTTCTTTCAGCTTCTCTTTCAATGGCGTCAACTGCTTCTTTAATTCCTGATGAAGGAGCATATCCGTTTAAGTTTTTAAGCATTGCTTTGTAAGTCTCTTCAACAAGATGACGGGGCGGTTCAAAATCATAAAGGTTAGGATCACCAATGTTGAGGTATAACATTTCCTTACCGGTTTTTGCAACCTGATTTGCTAATACTACTATATCTCTGACTGCATAAGTAATATTATCAGTTCTGATTGCAGGCCTAATTTTAGATAGCATAATAAATCTCCGGATAAAGTTAATTTTTAGTAATCAAACTTAATAAAAATAATCATGACTGGTAAAAAAAGATGCGAATAATTATAAAATAGAATTCAATAATTGCGTTTTAGCACAAGCAGTGTAAAATCATCGCTATAACTATCGGAGGAACTGAATTCTTTTGTTGAAGCGATTATGTCATCAATGATTTCTTTTGGTTCTTTCGTGATGCTTAATTTTAATAAACGAATTAAATTTTCCAGACCGAACTGATTTTTTTCTCTATTAAATACTTCAATTACTCCATCTGTATAGAAAAGTATTATATCCCCACTTTCTAATTTAAGCTTAGATGATTTAATCCCAGTATCCTTAAGAATATTTAATGACGGACCACTACACTCCAATAAATTTAACTCATTTGAGTTTATTAATAATGGTGGATTATGACCACAGTTAGAATAAATAAAAGAATGATCCTCCCAATTAAGTGTTCCATAAAAAACTGAAATAAAGTCGCGCTTACGCATAAACTCCGAAACGTGTTCATTCATTAACTGCATTAGTTTAGCAGGATCTGAAAAAAGTTTTGCATTATATCTAAGCAAAGAACGAAATGCTGCCATTATTAAAGCAGCCGGAACACCATCACCTGAAACATCAGCGATAACAATTGCAATTCTGTTTTCATCAATCGGAATATAATCAAAATAATCACCGCCGATTTCATAAGTCGGAATACAGACGCTAGCAAATGAATATCCCGGAATTTCAGGTTCAGAACTTGGAAGTAACCCAAGTTGAACATCCTTAGCAAGATTAAGCTGCTCTTCGATTTTTTTCTTCTCAAGTATCTGATTATGCAATAATGCTTTCTCAATCGATATTGCTGAGGCTTCAGCAAAAAAGTTTAAAACTTCAATATCTGCGGGATCAAAGGCAGCAAGTTTATCACTTTCAACATTCAATGCGCCGATTGTCTTTCCATCACGTAAAATTGGAGAAGTTATTTCAGACCTGGTTTCTTTTCTACCAGGAATATAGCGCTTATCTTTGGTTACATCATTTAGAATGATACTTTTTCCTGTTTTGATTGTCTGCCCGATTATTCCTTTACCTTCCATAAGCATTGCATCAGACTCAAGAGGTAGGTTTCCAAATCCCCGCTGGACCATACTTGCAATTTTTTGTCTGGTTTGATGATAGCCCGGATGATTAATGTCTTCACTGAGGATAAAAATTCCAGCAGCATCATAATCAATTATATTTGCTAATAAATCCAATAATAGATTTAATATTTTATCCAGATCCAGCGTACCCCGGATTTTATGAGATATATCCCGGAGTAGTTTATACTTGATTTCTGAGGTTAGTATTATTTTATTTCTCATTTACCAGACTGGATTAATTGCTGATGTAAAATTAACTTTTAACAATTTACTTTCAAATAAAAAAATAGCCCCGAAATAACTCGAGGCTAATTAGAATTCTGAAAAACATCAGTTCAGCAAAATCTTTAAGTTGATTTGCCGAGACAGATTAGCTAATGACTATCATTATTTTGATTTTATAATTCCGCTTCCTTCGCCAATAAATCCTGTTCGCTCATATATATCATCGGAATATATTAATCCGTCAGCAAAATTTTTCATCCCATCTATAACATCACCTTCTCCTTTGCCAACGATGGAAACGTTTTCTGTCCATTCTGATTCGCCTGTCTTAGTTCTAAAACCGGTAAAGCTACCTTCCCACAAGCCATCAGGATAATCGTCCGGTACCATTGACCATTTACCGTGCGTAGGTCCTTCCCCAGTATTGAGGTTAAATCTGAAATTTATGGTTATCAATAAGTTTCCTTTTACTAAAGAATTGTCGGCTTCGAACCTGGTTAGCGCAACCCTATCTTTTACAATAAGATTTTGTCCTACAATTTTTTCTGTACCGGGATCAACAAGGCCAAGGATTGTAATATTGGCGTTATAGTCGTTTGTTGTTACTTTTTCCAGTGAACTTACTGGCTCATTTGGCAGTTGGGATTTTTCTGAACAACCGAGAAATACAAATCCCATAAAAGCTATTAAAGCAACTACAATTTGAAATGTTTTCATATCGCACCTCCTGATAAATTATTGATTGATTATCAGAATATTCAGTCCTAATTTTTATCGGAATGACTGGACACTCTCTTTATTTTTAATTTGGGCGAGCCAATGTCTCGCCTTTACAATTTCAATGTCATCCCGAATTTATTTCGGGATCTAATTATAAGATTCTGAAACTAGTTCAGAATGACATTAATCATCTAAGCAAAATCATTTTCTTCGTCTCCACATAGTTCCCTGCTCTTAGTTGATAGAAATAAACTCCGCTTGGGAGGTTAGCTGCATTCCAGTTTAATTCATAAGTTCCAACAGTTTGCTCTTCATTGACTAATGTTGCAACTTCAATTCCCAATACATTATAAATTTTAATAGTTACAAAATTTAATTTTGGGATAGAATATTTTATTGTCGTTGTCGGGTTAAACGGATTCGGGTAGTTTTGACTCAAATTAAAATTTGAAATAATATTGCTACAAGCAGGAAAAACTCCCGTTACAGGGTTTATCACTGAATCAAGGAACCTTAAAGCAATAGGAACTCTCTTTAGAGACTCGCTGGTATGAGTACCGTTGAATGACTCAAAAACATAATCAATACCAAGCAAATCTAGTGAATCTGCAAATCCCGTATTGAAAGGATAAAGCAAAACTTCATCCTGCATTCCACATTCAAAATAAACTGCCAAATCAGAATTTGGAGGTAAGTTTGCAGCGAGTCTTACAGGATTGTGTAGTTGCCATTTGTTGAATACTGTATCTATGAAATTTCCCATACTATCAAGTGGAAAGTCAACATAATATGGAGGATTTGTCATATTCGGTGAAAAAGCACCGGCACAGATATAAAACAACCAAGTGAAAGTATCAAAAGTTGGAATATAGTTGTTTACTGGCGGACCCCCATTTTCATTTAATATGGCAGGAACCCAGTCTACCAAATGACTAAAATCCAGAGGCCCGCTATGAGAGGCAGCAGCGCAATATATATCAGGATACTTCAATGCTAATTTTATTGAACCGAAACCACCCATAGAGGCTCCCCAAATAGCTCTTTTTTCCCGGTTAGTGATGGTTTTATAAGCGGAATCGATAAATTCAACAAGATCGGAAACTATATAATCTTCAAAATTCCCGTACAGTTCAGAGTTCGTAAACATACTTACTCCCCAATATTCAGTGCTGCCATCTGGTTTAACTACTATGACAGGTGATATGTAATTATTCCCAATCAGAGTATCTAATATATTTTTTAACCAAGGAAATGATAGGTGATTTCCTGAGGCACCGTGCAGCAAGTAAATTACGGGATACCTTGTCGAATCACCTGGATTATATCCTTCCGGTAAATAGATCTGAACATACCTGTTTGTCTCCAGGGAATTGCTGAAAAAAGTAATGTTTGTTAAAGTCCCTTGCGATAAAACATTTGATGTTATAGCAAAAAAGAAAATCAAAATGGGTAAAAACTTTTTCATAATAGCCTCCTCAATAATTTACTTTATCAAAATCATCTTCTTCGTTTCTAAATAAGATCCTGCTCCGCCTTTGGCGGATAACTGATAGAAATAAACTCCGCTTGAAAGATTTACTGCGCTCCAACTTAACTCATAACTGCCAACAGGTTTTTCTTCATTAACTAAGATTGCTAATTCACTTCCTAATACATCATAAATCTTAATTGTCATAAAACTTAATTCCGGAATAGAATATTTTATCGTTGTACTTGGGTTGAAAGGGTTAGGGTAGTTTTGTTCGAGTGTAAATTCTATCGGCGCAGAAACATCACTATCAACTGACACTGGTGAAGGAGTAAATTCCCATATATCACATATTCCGATATTAGGATGTGTAGTGCAAGATCCACCGTACATATAAATTTTACCATCAAGCGCATATCCATCAAATGATGCAACTGAAACCGGCATTGAAGTTCCAGTGGTCCATACATTAGTTATAGGATTGTATACTTCAACAGTATCATAGATTGGACCCGAGCTACTACTGTACCAACCGTCAATTATATAAATGTTATTATCAACAACACAGGCAGCTAGTTTATATCGTGGAGTAGGAATATTGGTAACAGTTGACCAGGAACTATCTTGAGGATCATAGACATCTATTGATGGAGGACGAACATCAAGACTCCTTCCTCCCAAAACATATATTTTGTTTTCGAAAGCAACAACACTGAGCCCCCATCTATATCTTGGCATATCTGGTAGAGTTGACCAGGTTTCTGTTACTAAATCATAAACTTCAAATGATTTTAATCCGTTCCAATTTACTACTGAATTATTAACCTGCATCCCTCCTAATACATAAATTTTACCATCGAGTAAAGCACAAGCAAGATTATTTCTAGCTGTCGGCATTGGATTTTTAAGTATCCATTCATTAGTACACGGTTTGAACATATACATCTCAGATGTACTGTTTATTGTGTCACCTACCACTATTGCACCGCCAATTAAATATAAATTACTATCAACAACACAACTAGTGTGCGCTCCTCTAACTAAAGTATCCGGTAATTGAATTGTAGACCAGGTGCCCTCTGCTTTGTCGCAAACTAACATTGTAGTAGGCCAAACTCCTTGCTCAGTATTAATGCCACCAGCGATATATACTTTCCCATATATTTCATCTGCAGTGTGTCTGCATCTTATTTCGGGCATATCACCGATTTTTGTCCAGGTTCCCTGCCCAAAACAAATTTGTATTACGAGCAAACATAGACTTATTGTAAAAATTGATTTTTTCATAACTCTGCCTCTTTGTGCCATGATAATTTTGTGAGTGTGGACTTTTACTCAATATGAATGCCGTTAAGGAGTAATAATTCTGGTTTTATAGAATTGTTGATTTGAAAGCCGTTCTGTGAGATAATGGAAAAGAAATAGAAAATTGTATTGGAAAATCTCGTTGATATCAACGAGTTTCAGATTTAATATTTAATTTAATTCGCTACTTTTAACGAGTATTTGTTGTTTATTTTAGGGTGAAAAGGAGAGGAGTTGGTCTATTTTTCTGTTCTACTAATGCCCAACTTATTCATTTTATATCTGATGGTTGTCTCTGAAATATTTAACTGGCGGGCTGCCTTTGATTGATTCCAATTACATTCTTCTAACACTTTCTTTATCAATTTTATTTCATAATCTAAAATATTTTTCTCAAGTGAATTACTCGTATCATATTTGGGAGAAATAGCTTCCACTTCCTGCCACTCTTCCTGGAAATCTGCGGGCAAAATACTTGCATCTATTACTTGCATTTCTAAAGGTGCTAAAGTAACCAGCCGCTCAACAAAATTCTCCAGCTCACGTATGTTGCCTACCCATGAATGATTTTTTAAGAAATCCAGTATTTCCTCATGAAACATTTCAATATTTTTCTTTTGCTGAAGTGAGCATTTTTTAAGAAAATAGTTGGCTAACAATGGAATGTCGTCAATACGTTCATTTAATGATGGAACAGGTATAGGATAGACATAGAGTCTGTAAAATAAATCTTCCCTAAATTTTTTCTCTTCCACTAATTGTTTTAAAGATACGCTGGATGCAGCAATTATACGTACATCAACTTTAATGGTTTCATTACTGCCTATGGGACGAATTTCATTTTCCTGAAGGAAACGAAGCAGTTTTGCCTGCAGTTCCATCGGAAGATTATTAATCTCATCCATAAAAAAAGTACCGCCATTGGCTTCTTCCAATAAACCTTTCCTGGAAAAATTAGCACCAGTAAATGCACCTTTTACATGTCCAAAGAGTTCACTCTCAATTAGATTTGCAGGAATAGCACCGCAATCAACAGCAACAAATTTTTGATTATTCCTGGAGCTGTATTGATGTATAGCTTTTGCAATCAGTTCTTTACCTGTGCCGCTTTGTCCATCCAGCAAAACACGAACATCACAGCGGGCTGCTGACTCTATTGTTTGTAGCAACTGGATGAATTTTTTACTTTTTCCCAGTAATCCATGAACTTCATATTTCTTTTGAAGGGTTTCAAGGGGTAATGGGGCAGTAAAATATTGCTGAATCTTTTGAACATCCCTTAAATATGGTGAAACTATTGCAGTAAATTTCTCAAGAAATAAAAAATCACTTTTTGTAAATACATATCCTTTATATTTATTTAAAAGTAATAATGTACCGATTATAACTCCTTCTACAGTAAATGGCACACACATTACGGATTGTAAATTAATATCTTCAAATAGTTCCCTATTAAAACGAGAATCTTCCCGGATGTTTTCAGTTAAGAAGCCGGTATTATGTGAAATTGTCCAACCACATAGATACGTATGAACAATTTTATACGATTCATTTTCTGATTCTTCAATATCTTTATAAAGTGTTTTAACTGTTTCGCGGGTACGAGGATTTATCATCATGATCAAAGTGGTTTTTGCATTCAATAAACCAGATGCTTTCTCTGTTACCAATCTCAAAGTTTCCTGGTAATCATTCTGTTTTGCCAGAATTGTTGCCAGTTCAATTAATGATTCCAGTTTTAATTCGTTCATAATTTTGTTACTTCACTGAAACAGTTAATAATTTAGCCAGCCGGTTATTTGCATCAATAAATTCCGGTAGTTCCTTATCTGCATCTTTCCAGAGTTCTAAAAATTTCTCAAGCTCGCTAATTGCCTTTTCCTTCCAGCCTTTTTCCTCGTATAATTTAGCTAAGCGATAGTGATATTTGGGATGAATGAGCCGTCTATCTTTACTCTCAGGGTCAAAGGTTATTAATCTTTGATATTCTGCAATAGCTTTGTCCAATTCACCATTTAAGTAATAAGCTCTCGCCAGAATATCCTGGAGAAACGGCATATTGCAGACAATCAATTGCTTAAGACCCATACTAAGTTTATCCGACGAATCTGGTTTTTCACCTTCGGCAATTGCTTCATTAAAATCTCCGTCTGCCAACATTATCTCCATAAGAAGGGAATTGTGGTTACGTTTTATATGTGCCCTCCAATATGGACCCATCGCTGATAGATCGTGCATGAGAACCTCGCTCGCAGCCAACTTTGATTTTGCCGAATCAATTTTTCCTTCCATTAAATCTATACGTGCCATAAATTGGATGCCTGCTATAAAATCAAATAAATAGTCTAAATCCTTCACAATAACTTTAAATTCTTCAAAGCAACTTCTGCTCAGTTCATATTCTGGTGTTTCAAGATAAATCCAACCTTTAAGCATGGTTGCAACAACTACTCCGTATTCGTTTCCAGCTAATTTCATAAGTTCTTTCGACTTTCCGAAATCACTCAAGGATCTATTATTATTACCAAGCAATAAATTATAGATACCTTTCCACATATAGCCCTGTGCTTTTTTACCTGGAGACGGATTCGATGCAATAAAACTATCGAGCCATCTCATAGCTTCCGTATAATTTTCTTTGAGGGCATAAATGTATGCTATAGCCCATCCCGAACTGAAACCAGGTTTTACTTCAAGAGCTTCTTTATATTTGGTAATAGCTTTATCAAGATCCCCTGATTTAAAATAAAGATCTCCCATAGAATCTAACGGACCAGCATCACCTGGAGAAAGAGCCATAAATTTTTTAAAATACTCAATGGCCTTTTCATAATCACCCATATCGGAGTATGTGTAGGCAAGTGAATTATATGCCTTGCTATACTCGGGATCTAGTTCAAGTGCTTTAATAAAATTATTTATTGCTTCTTCGTACCTATATCTATAACGAAAATAAATGCCCAAAAAACGGTAAGCCTCTTTTTCTTTTGGAAATTTCTTAACTATTTCTTTAAGTATGTTAAACCTTGTTTCAAGTTGGTTCTCTATTCTTCCTGCATAATCTGCTTCTATATAAAGTCTCTCTTTCTCCGTTGCTTTCTCTGAAAAAGCTTTTGCTCTCTCGAAGGCTTTCTCCTCTTTTGCCACATATCTTAAATTAGCATAAACGTATGCAAGGTATAAATATGCTGTCGCAAATGTCGAATCTAATTCCACTGCTTTTTCTAAAAGTCTGCATGCATCATCATAGTAATCTTTCTCCCATTTTTCTTTTCCGCTTAGAAAATATTTATAAGCTTCCATTGAATTAGTTGTAACATCGGCAATTCGTAATTGAACTGATTCTATCTCTTCAGCAGAAATTCCGATACCCTTCACAATTTCATCGCTTAAATAATCGATCTGACTTTCTAATATGCTTTGCACACCTTCACTCCTTGTATTTGCACTTTTTAATAATTTTTTATTTGAAGCATCCAAAACTTTTACATCCGTGACGAAAACATCACCGGCTTTTACAAAACTGCCGAAAACAATAGCATCAATGCCATCCATACGGCATATCTGAAAAGCTAAATCTTTATCTATTAATTCAACTTCTCCTTTCCCAATTTGTTTTAAGAGATCATGCATTCTCTCCCAGGTTGTCACATTTAAAAAATCCGCTTGTTCAAGATTAGTAATTAAAAGATTTGGAATTGCTGTTTGAAGATAATTATAACTTGAATCACCCGTTTGATTTTCAAAACCAATTACCGCGATAGATATTGGAATATCGTTTTTAAAACTCTTAAAGAAATTTGGATTAACAAAATAAAACAAGACTGCAGCGGCACAGACAATTAGTGCGGAAACAATTGCTGTCTTTAATTTTTTGCTCTTTCCTTTTCGTTTGCTTACAAAATGACTACTGCTTAAACCCATTGATCTATTTTTGAAATTGACTAAATCGGCAAGCATCTCTTCAATATTCTGATACCTTGAATCAAGATTTTTTTCTAAGGCTTTGTTCACTATATTTTCTAATTCCAAGGGAATTTCGGGATTTAAGTCTGTTATTTTTTCCGGCTCCTTATCTAGGATAGAGTAAATCATAACCTGATCAACATCTCCTTTAAAAGGTAATTGCCCGGTCAGCATTTCATACATTACAACACCCAAAGACCATATATCTGATTGATGAGTGGCTTCCTTTCCCATTGCTTGCTCAGGAGAAATATAAGCGATTGTGCCTTTGGTGCTATCAATTCTTGTTATTTTTGTATGTTCGCTGCTCTTCGCTAAACCAAAATCGAGTATTTTAACTTCATTTTTTTCTGTGATAAATATATTTGCTGGTTTTATATCTCTATGGATAATTCCTTTTTCATGTGCTGCAAAAAGCCCTTGCGAAACCTGGATGGAAATATTCAAAGCTTCATCAATTTTCAGTAATCCCGATTTAATCTTTTGCTTTAATGTTTGCCCTTCATAGCAGTCCATACAAATAAATAGTTGTCCATCATCTGTTTCATCTATTTCATGTATCGTACAGATATTTTGATGCTGCAGAGATGACGCGGCTTTTGCTTCATTGATAAATCTTTGCTTTGCTTCCTCATCTTGATATAAAGTGGGAGGTAAAAATTTAAGTGCAACAATTCGGTCTAGATTGAGATCCAGGGCTTTGTAAATTATACCCATTCCACCGCCGCCAATTTTTTCTAAAATTTTGTAGTGGGAAATATTTTCTCCAATCATTAAGACTCCATCTAAAAGAGAATATTTATAATCAATATTTCTGCTTCGGGAGAGTTATCAGGATGTCATCTCGGGACTTAACAGCAGAATGGCTCTAATGTTCAGCCCTCTCGGAGTAGATTGAAATTATAACTATAATTAGTAATTATTTTGGATACTGTCAAGAAAAATATTTATAAAATTTTGCAATAGTATTTAATTAACAACAAACCCCCATCAACATTTATTGACAGGAGTGCATTAAAATAAATCAGTCGGACTTCAGCAAAACCTTTACGTAGAACTATCGCTGCATACTATCGAAGAAGGATCATCTTCTCTGTTTCGGAAAAATCTCCGGCTTTGAGCTGGTAGAAGTAGATTCCAGATGCTGGTTTCTGGGTGCTTGATTCTGGCAGGAACTCAACTTCGTGGTAACCTGCTTCTTTATACTCATCAACAAGTGTTGCTACTTCCCTGCCAAGAACATCAAATAGTTTAAGGACTTGATGACTGCCGACCGGCGATTGCCAACTGATCTTGGTGCTTGGATTGAACGGATTGGGATAATTCTGATAAAGCATAAACTCAGATGGAACGATACTAAATTCAACTTCTACAATATCAGAATACACAGATGTTCCATCTAAATCGATTTGTTTCAAACGGTAATAAAGAGTACGATTCAGATTAAGATTATGAGTAAGAGAAAGATCATCAATGTAAGAATATAATTGCTGTTGGGTTGTAGTTCCTTTACCTTCAATAAAACCAATCCTTTCCCAAATTAGATTTCTCACTCCGTTCGAAATGACACTACGCTCAATATCAAATCCAAAATTATTTAATTCAGTTGCAGTTGTCCAATTTAGATTAACTTTATTCCCATCAACAATTGCAGTAAATGAAGTCAGTTCAACGGGAATAGTTAAATTGGTGAAAAGGTAATTGCCGATGTTTGAATCCCAGTTTGTTATACCCATATCTAGTTTCCACGATACTGCGGTTTCAACATTTACTTGTAAACCGGAGGCAGGTGCTGCGGCAAGACTTATCCATCCGCTTTCGAGATCGTAGCAATATTGATTTCGTGGAAGAGTATCTGTTCCGACAATCACTCTGTCTATATATTGTAAATGCATTTGTGATGTATAGAAGAGTTTCCTTGTTCCGTTGCCTACAAAAGTTTCAGTGAAATTCTGCAATCCGACATTATTAACATCGCCGCAGAATATCGCTTCAACTACACTGTTTGTACTTGAAGTGTATTGAGGAGTAGTGGTGAAAGTGTCGTTTGTATTAAGATAAATCCTAACCGGATTCCACCAGCCGCCAGTAATCAGATCAAGATCGCCATCGCTATCAATATCGGCAAGTAAGATACCCGAACCATAACCGGAAAATGCTGAGTTCCAGTATGGAGTTGTATTTAGCATTCCATTATTATTCAGATATATCTTAAATCTTCCCGTGCCTCCGAGTTGATTATTGTCCGATATTGCCAAATCAAGATAGCCGTCATTATTAACATCACCAATAAATAATGAGTTCGCCTGCATACTTGCATCCGCTGATTGCCAAACAGGAGTAGTGCTTATTACTCCGTTGTTATTTTGAAATACATAATTCGGATAGCTTGCATTTGCAAACACAAGATCAAGATCACCATCGTTATCCATATCAAACCAGTTAACATCATAACTGTAAATGAAAGCATTGCTTTTCCAGGAAGGTAAAGTTTCAAGAGTACCGCCTATGTTAAAATAAATTCTTTGCTGCTCGGAATAACTATAATACGATTCACCGCAGGCAACTGCGAGGTCGAGCAACCCGTCACCATTAGCATCACCAAACGCACAACTGAATGTATAAAAATTATCGGCCGACACCCAGCTCGGATTTGAGGAAAGCGTTCCGTTATTGTTTAAGTATAACTTGACTTTGCCTGGTGAGTTAAAGCCGGTTGGACCAATATAAACCGATACTGCCACATCCGGATAGCCGTCACCATTAACATCGCCGACATCAAGATGTCCGTGATAGTCAATATCAGCCGATTGCCAGCTTGGCGTGGTGGGGAATGTTCCGTTGCCGTTATTATAATAAACAGCAACCCGTTGACGAGCCATATCGTTTCCGTTTGCCACTACATAATCCAGCCAGCCATCCTGATTTATATCTGCAAACATTCCGCCTGTTGAGCGTGCAGTAACATCTGTTGAAATCCAGTTTGGTGTAAGATTGTATGGAACCTGTGAGTAAGAAATTGAGAAGTTCAGAACAATAACAGCAGTGAACAGAATATTTTTCATAACAAATTCCTTATTAAGAATATTGAGCAATTTTTTTTAATATAGACTCACCTGAGTAAAACCATTTTCTTTGTTTCAAAATAATTACCTACTCTTAACTGGTAGAAATAAATTCCACTTGGTAATCCGTCAGCGTTGAATTCAACTTCATATTCTCCTGAAGGTTTTTCTTCGTTTACAAGTGTTGCAATTTCTCTTCCTATTAAATCGTAAACCTAAAGCCTAACTTTCTGAGTGCTGTTTACTGAGTACTGAATTTTGGTGGAAGGATTAAACGGATTTGGGTAGTTTTGTGAAAGCAAATAATTATTAGGCGTTAACTTATAAGGATTACCTTTAACAAATGTTACTCCGCCGTTTGTGGTTTTTAATAGTCTTTTATTTGCAGAATAAATCCATCCGTGAGATTCATCAACAAAATCAATATATAGATAATTTGATCCCACTTCTGGTACTTCAATTTCAGTCCAGTTTTCCCCACCATTATTTGTATACAGAACTACTTTGCTTCCATTGGAAGAACCTATAACCCATCCTGTGTTTTTATCAAAGAAATATGCGTCAACAAAACTTCCAGCAAACTGCTGTACCCATATAAATCCACCGTCCTCTGTTCTCCATATTCCATTGCCAATTAACCAACCGTATCCATTTTGAAACATCTTTAGTTTTTTCTGGTTTATTATAATAGAATTAGTGTATTGCCATGTTTCACCTCCATCAGATGAACGATATATCTTTCCGGACTGGGTTACTGCATATCCATCATTTACTGCAGCAAAATCAATTAGCATAAAAGCTTCTTGCAACGATGTATTAAATGCTTCCCAATTTTGTCCTCCATCATACGTCCTGTAAACTTTTGATATAGCATAATTTGTCATGTATTTTTTACCAGAAACCCATCCTGAGTCTAAATTCAAAAACGACATTGCGACTGTAATAGGATTATCAGGATGGTTTAGTATATCTATCCAGGAGGAGCCTTGATCAGTTGTTTTTCTTAGACCTCCCAAAAGCATATAGCCAGTGTTTTGATTTAGAGCTGTTATTTCTTTTATCGATCCGTAACTCCAATTGAGTTGATTATAATTAAAAGTTATACCACCATCTTGAGTTAGGTTACTAATTCCCGTTGGTGGATCACCATAAAAAACCTCTCTTGAAGTATAGATAAGACCTACATCTGGAGTGAAGAATTCCATTGCCTGATTATGTGTTCCAAAAATTTGTGGAATTATTAAATTCCATCCTAACACATCAACAACAGGAATGAAATGATAACCTGTAACTGGATAATAAATATTATTATTAAAGATTGATTGATCGTTACAGTGAACGCGAATACCGATTGAGTCTATTTGAGATAATATTTGTTCAGGAATGCTAATTGATATTTTTTTTAAATCAACAGAACCATAATAAGTATTCTG
>JAGXRK010000033.1 GCA_018335755.1 Ignavibacterium sp.
TGTCATTTCGAACGAAGAGAGAAATCTTATGAGTTGTTCAGATCTCTCCTCATTCCATTCGTCGAGATGACAAAAAAAATCGTTGTCATTTCGAACCCGATTAGGGTAAGAAATCTCTTGTCATTTCGAACGAAGAGAGAAATCTTATGAGTTGTTCAGATCTCTCCTCATTTCATTCGTCGAGATGACAACAACAGTAAGCGCTGCGCAATCGAACCTCAGATTGGTTGATTGGCGAATGTATCTGTGAAAGGCTAATTTGTAGCAAAAAATATCAATAATGTTGAAGAGTTATGAAAAAAGTAGATTTATCAAAATTCGATAATAACTGGTATAAACCGGGTAGCGCATTCAAACGATTTGTCTGGTATTTTAAAAATATTTTCTTATTCAAGACTTCCCTGCCCTGGCCTAATTCACTTAAAATTATGACATTAAGATTTTTTGGTGCAAAGCTCGGGCGTAATGTTCTGATCAAACCAAATGTAAATTTCAAATACCCCTGGCTGCTTGAATTAGGCGACAATGTATGGATTGGTGAAGAGGTATGGATAGATAACCTTGCTAAAGTGACAATCGGAAATAACGTATGCCTTTCTCAGGGAGCAATGCTGCTTTGCGGTAATCACGATTACAAAAAGGAAACCTTTGATCTGATAGTTGGTGATATTAGTCTTGAGGATGGTGTATGGGTTGGAGCGAAGAGCGTTGTTTGTCCGGGTGTAACAATGAAAAGTCACAGCATACTATCTGTTGGTTCAGTACTTACAAAAGATGCAGATGCGTATGGCATTTACCAGGGAAATCCTGCAGTGTTGATTAAACACAGGGAAATCAGTTAGAAAATAGAACACGGATTTGACGGATCAAACGGATTTTGACTGATCTGTGATAATCAGTCTCATAAGTACAATCAGTGTTCCATTGCATTAAAATATTTATATGAAATTTTCAATTATTACAGCTGCAAAAAATAACAAACACGGACTCAAAAACGCCATAGAATGCGTCCGGAATCAGTCGTACAAACACGTAGAGCACATTATCATAGACGGCGGATCAACCGATGGAAGTATTGATTCACTTATAAATTATAAATTAAAAATTAATAATTTAGAGTTTGTTAGTGAGCCGGATAATGGTATTTATGATGCAATCAACAAAGGAATAAAAATGGCATCGGGGGATGTTATTGGTCTGCTGCATTCTGATGATCTGTATGCGGATGAAATGGTGCTTGAGAGAGTTGCGGAAGCGTTTGCGCAAAGTGCTGAGAGCAGTGCGTCTTACGTGGAGGCGGTTTATAGTGATCTTGTGTATGTCAGGAAAAAGTTTAAAGATGTAAGTGATAAGTCAGAATACGCATCTCATAAGAAGCAATCAGTCTCTGCAGGAATTAAGGAACAAGCGGCTTCCTGCTCCCTACTATCTACTACTTACTCTATTTTAAGATACTGGAAAACACAAAAAGAAGATTTTACCGCAGAGTCACAGAGACGCAGAGCAATCAGAAACGGCTGGATGCCTCCCCATCCTACTTTGTTCTTAAGAAAAGAAGTTTTTGAAAAGTACGGTTTGTACAGAACTGATATGAAAATAGCCTCCGACTATGAAATGATATTAAGATTATTTTTCAAGTATAAAATTACTGCTTACTACTTACCTTATACTACATACTTAATGACTCTGGGCGGAGAAAGCAACAAAAGTGCTGGTAATATTCTCACAAAAAGCAAAGAGGATCTGAAAGGTCTAAAGCTTCACGAAATGAGATTTCCGTTACTTACTTTATTTTACAAAAACATAAGAAAAATCCCTCAATTTTTTTTAATTTAGAGCACAGCATTTCAGAGAATTAGTTTTCCGTATAAGAAGGTATTTTTTATATAAGTATTTTATGATGAGAAACACAAAGTATTATCATTTTTATTTGCCTGTGATAATTTCAATTAAGGGGAATTCTCAATGCAATTCTTAACCATTACTTTCCTCTCTTTTATATTCACCATTTTTTTGACTCAATACTTAATTCGTTTTTTAACTAAAAAAGGTATTCTGGACAGACCAAATGGCGAAAAACGAAGAATGCACGAGAATCCGGTACCACGTATGGGCGGACTTGTAATTGTTTCCGTTGTTTTATTTATTACTTTTCTTTTCTACCAGGATTTATGGTCCAAGAAATTTTTTCTTACAGGTGTTTTCCTTGTTTTTACTATCGGGCTCTGGGATGATTTAAAAGATAAAAAATGGTACGTAAAAATACTTTTTCAAACGGCAGCAGCTCACTTTTTAATACTATCTCTGAATGCTAATGGATTTTCAATAATAACTTTTGCCGGTTATACTATCCCCTCCGGCTTTAACTATGTTATTCTGTTATTTCTGATTGTCGGTATTATAAATGCATTTAATATGCTTGACGGGCTGGATGGACTGGTAATTGGTCTTACAGTTATCATTTCGGGTATGTGTTTTCTGCTCAGTCTTGATAAGAATCTGGTATTCATACCAATTATGTCGGCAGCATTAATAGGTTCATCAATGGGTTTTCTTAAGTTCAATGCTAATCCGGCAAGAATATTTTTAGGCGACAGCGGATCGTTATTTCTCGGTTATACTTTAGCCGGCTTTTTACTTGTGATTTCAAGCGGCGAAGTTTATCAGCCATCTGCAGTACTCCAAAGTAAAGCATTTTCTGTTGATATATTATTTTTAATAATTGTATTAGCTGTGCCTATAACTGATACTTTGCGGGTTATGACGTTAAGAATGAAAAACAAGCGCAGTCCTTTTCTGCCTGATACAAATCATTTACATCATATCTTATACAGTAAAAGAATACGCCACAAGACCGTTGTTCTTTTAATAAATACATTATCAGCTTTGTTTGCATTGACCGGTGTTTATTACCTTAATTTTTCTAAGATCCCTGCGCTTATCCTCTTCGGTTTTCTTCTGGGTATGCTTCTCAATGCATCCAGAATAATTGATTTTGTAATAAGAAAAGAAAATCTTCTAACAATCGGCAGGATGTACAGATTAGTGCCTGCCAACATTCCGGTTTTATACAGAAAATTTTTATTGCCGGCACTCGGTGTAGTTACTTTACTGCTGATGTTTCTGCTGCTGCTCTATGAAATTGAAAGATATCAAAGTTATTATCTTTATCTGCTGATTTTCCAGATACCCGCACTTGCTTATGCGGTTGTTGTGTTCAGAAGGAATAATTATTACGTTGATCTGATTGTGTTTCTTAACCTGATAATTTTCTTTGCAATAACGGGTCTGAACGGATTTTTCTACAAGATGTATCCGGTTCCCTACATTATGCAGATAAATATTAACCAGATTTTTATTCTTCTATTTTCAGCCGTGGTAATTTTATTTATTCTGTTTAAGGAAAGAATTGCAAACCTGCGAACACAGTTTTTAACCGGTGTGGATCTTTCCATTGCACTTTCCATTGTTTTTGTGTTTTTACTAAGTCTGCTTTTAGATATACCTTCTGCATACAGGATAAGTGATACTTTACTCAGAAGTTTTTTACTGTTTCTTTTTTATAAAATCATTATCACTACATTTCCACGATTTCATTTTTCATTACATTTTACGTCCTTTGCAGTAAGTCTGGCTTCATTGCTCCGGACAGCTATGTGAGATATGAAAAATATATTTGTTTTTATATTATTCTTTTCAATTACCCTCCATTCCCAATCTGTATTTGAACCTGTAGATTCTGAGATTTATGATTTTCTTGAGCGGCAATCCGTCCGCGGCGTTATTAATTATAATTCGGAGATTAAGCCGTTACTGCGATCAAATATTGGTTCACTGCTCATAGAACTTGAAGAGAAAAAAAATCTTCTTACTAATCTGGACAAGGACCTGCTCAGATTTTATTTGACGGACTACGAATATGAGATCGGTTTATTATCAAACTCAACCTCTGAAGTTGAAGAAATAAAATTTTTAACGCTTGATAGAGAAAAAAGAGTAAGGTTATTTGAGTACACAGGAAAAAACTTTGCTTTATTTGCCGATCCAATGCTTGCATTTTCCTACGGAAAACAATTTGATGAATATTTATACATAAGGCGAAATGGATTCAGAACACATGCATATGCCTCTTCAAACTGGGGCATTAATTTAAGATTTTTTGATAATGAAGAAACCGGTAACAGACTGGATGAAGGGAAATACTATACTCACCACCGCGGAGTTGTTATAACCAAAATTAAACCCGATGCAATTGAATACGACGAAGTAAACGCCGGAATTACTTATGCGTGGCAAACCGGGTCTTTATCCTTTGCAAAAGAGTATTTTAAAATCGGCAGCGGTAAACTTGGTCAGATTATTCTTTCAGACAAAGCGCCTTCATTTCCATTTATAAGGCTTGATTATTATCCGGTTGATTGGATGCGTTTCATATATTTTCACGGTTTTCTTGTTTCAAATGTGCCTGACTCTTCAACTTTTCGTTTCAGTCAGGTTCCAAACCGTACAACCATTGC
Source organism: Ignavibacterium sp. (assembly GCA_018335755.1). Classification (GTDB taxonomy): domain Bacteria; phylum Bacteroidota; class Ignavibacteria; order Ignavibacteriales; family Ignavibacteriaceae; genus JAGXRK01. Next base: position 4,518 of record JAGXRK010000033.1, read on the forward strand.
AGATGTTCCAAAGTTTATTGCATTCCATATGTTGTCAGTCTATCCAACGGAAAGTTTATCAATCTCAATTGGTGAGTCGATAGTTTACAGCGAGTATGTTCAGCCCGTTTATTTTATCCCAATTATGTTCTTCCGTGTAGCTGATCATTACCTCGGCAGAACGAATGCTTCTGCCAGTGGAAATGCACAAATGTTTGCCGATCTTTCATACAGATGGACTGAAATGAAAACCAGGTTTTACGGAAGTATTTTTATTGATGAACTTTCCCTTAACAAGTTATTCAAAGGTGAAAATCATTCTGCAATTGGATTCACAACCGGCGCAGAGATTTTTGATCCTGTCTTAAATAATTCATTATTAAATATTGAATATACGCGTATCAATCCTTTTGTTTATATGAATTCAGTTGATGCTCAGCAGTTTGCAAATGAGTTTTACAAGCTGGGCCACTGGATAGAAAGTAACGGCGATATAATCTCTGTTAAATACGAGCAGTATATTCTCAGATCGCTTAAATTTTCTATTACCGGATGGTATATGCGAAAGGGCGCAATTGAATTACCTGAGGAGCAATATCAGTCTCCTTATCCTCCATTTTTGTACGGAGAAAGAAGAAACGATCTTTCAGTTAATTTTAACATAAGTTACAGCCCGTTTCATCCTTTATACACGGAAGTATATTTTAATTACAGAGATATTTCAGATAATGATTTAAACAGAACAGCATTAGAATATTCAGGTAAATTTTCTGATTTCGGATTTTCGGTTGCTTATGGATTTTAAATAATAATAAAATCTTATTTGATTTTTCTTAGGGCTTTGACTTTTAACCACATATTACTTAAATAATTTTTGCAGAGGGAATATGCGAAACTATATATTGATTATTTTCCTGTTGGCAGTCTCTGTTGAATTACACTCGCAGAGTGACAGGCACAATTATTTAAATCCGCTTTCCGGTAAATTTGGATTAGGACTGGAAGGAGGTGCGGCTTATTCAAAAACTGATTTTAAAACTGGTGAGTTAGACTTACTTTCACGCATTTATTTCGAGCATACCTTTTTAACAACAAGTCCGCTCTCATTTGGAATAAGAGCATTTGCAGGTTATGGTTTCCTATCTGGTAAAGACGGTGCAACTTTCCGGCTACCCGAAGCCGAAAGTTTCAGAACCAATATGATTTATGCCGGATTCGGTCCTGTTATGAATTATGCTATTTCTGATTATGTCCTTCCGTTTATTTCAATCGGTGCATCATACTTGAATATTGACCCGCAGCTTAAAGACCAAACTGGTGCTAATGTAAACTATAATAATAAATTCAGTCCGCATTTCCTTCTGTTGACTGGCGAATTTGGTTTCAGATTTTTGTTTACAGAAAATTTCGGTATGAATATTTCAGCAGCAGTAAATTATGTAAATAGTGATAATCTTGATGATATACCAAACTTAGTTACGCAAGGAACTGATAAGGATATGTTTTTCTCCGGATTTGCCGGTATTAACTTCTATTTTGGTGGCATTACAGATAGTGATGGAGATGGTGTACCTGATAAAAAAGATCTTTGCCCCGATACACCGCCTGGAGTAATAGTGGATGAATTCGGTTGCCCGGTTGATACAGACAGGGACGGAGTACCCGATTACCTGGATAAATGTCCCAATACACCTGTAAACATTCCGGTTGATGAAAATGGCTGCCCTTCAGATGCAGATGGCGATGGTGTACCGGATTTCAGGGATCTTTGTCCGGACACTCCCGCAGGAGTTCCTGTTGATGAAAGAGGCTGCCCATTTGATGGTGATGGCGATGGTATACCTGACTACAAGGACTTATGTCCTGACACTCCGCCTGGAGTTGAAGTAGATAAATGGGGCTGCGAGATTAAAGAAGAAGTGACTGAAATATTGCCTGAAACAAAATTCGTTTTATCGGGAAGTTTAAATTTTGAAAGCGGAAAAGCCGCTCTTTTACCAGGTGCTTTACCGGAGCTGGATAAAATGGCAACTGTTATGAAGGAGTATCCCGATACACGATGGAGAATTGAAGGACATACTGATAATACTGGTTCATACACATTGAACAAACAGCTTTCACAGGAACGTGCATTAACCGTATTCAACTATTTTACTTCAAAAGGGATAGACAAAAACAGGCTGGAAATGATTGGCTATGGACCCGATAATCCTATTGCAGATAATTCAACTGAGACTGGTAAATCCCTTAACCGCAGAGTTGCTATTGTAATGATCGATGAAAAGACAAACTTTTCATATACTCCGGGAATGACAGACCTTTCAGATTATAAGTATAATCAGTTAAGTGAAAAAAATGTTGGAGGAATGATATTTACTGACGGAAGAGTATATTCTGTTCAGATATCATCCTGGCGGGAAAGGTCTAAAGCTGAATCACAGGCAAATAAATTAAAATCTGCCGGATACAATGCTTTTGTAGTTGAAGCTGCTCTCTCACAACTTGATGGTAAATGGTACCGTGTCCGTGTTGGATTTTATGACACTCTTACTGAAGCAAAAAGAGTGAAGGAAAGAATAATAAACATTAAATAGATTGAATGATTGATTGAATACAATCATTGTTTCACTTGTGTCTATTCAATCAGTCAATCACTTATTTTTGTCATCTCGACGAATGAAATGAGGAGAGATCTGAGTCACTCATAAGATTTCTCTCTTCGTTCGAAATGACAATGTTTTTTGTCATCTCGACGAATGAAATCAGGAGAGATCTGACTCACTCGTAAGATTTCTCTCTTCGTTCGAAATGACAATGTTTTTTTGTCATCTCGACGAATGGAATGAGAGAGATCTGACTCACTCGTAAGATTTCTCTCTTCGTTCGAAATGACAATGTTTTTTGTCATCTCGACGAATGAAATCAGGAGAGATCTGATTCACTCGCAAGATTTCTCTCTTCGTCCGAAATGACAATGTTTTTTGTGTCATCTCGACGAATAGAATGAGGAGAGATCTGATTCACTCGTAAGATTTCTCTCTTCGTTCGAAATGACAATGATTCTTTTCCTGTCATCTCGACGAATGGAATGAGAGAGATCTGACTCACTCGTAAGATTTCTCTCTTCGTTCGAAATGACAATGTTTTTTTTGTCATCTCGACGAATGAAATCAGGAGAGATCTGACTCACTCGCAAGATTTCTCTCTTCGTCCGAAATGACAATTTTTTTTGTGTCATCTCGACGAATGAAATGAGGAGAGATCTTTAATTGCATCACTAACTTTTTCTGAATGTGTAAAAAAATTTTGCAATGGAAAATAAATACCTTTACTTTTTACCTGTTTTCAAAGTATTTAACGGATTAATCTCATTTTATTGTGTGTATGTAATGGCGTTAAATTTGAGTAATCATCAGCAACAAAATTGAAAAAGTTATACGCAATGAAAAAAATAACATTACTTTTAATTCCATTATTATTTGCGATTCAGCAATCGTTGTTCGCTCAGAATATTTATGAAGATGAAAAAAGCATAGCTGACAAGTTTCTGCTTTCAGTCAGCGGCGGTATAACATACGCAAAAACTGATTTTCAGCGGGCTGTCACAGATTATATTATAAAAGGCAAGTTTGAATATTTAATTGATCTGGGAAGCTCTTTTTCCATGGGATTAGATGTGAATGCAACGCAGGGTTATGTGGCCGGTGATCAAACTGCCACTTTTAGATTAAGTCGGGTTGAAAGTTTTAGAACACGAATTACATTATTAGGTGGAGGACTTACACTAAATTATACTTTGTTTGATTTGGTTATTCCATACATTGGAGGCGGATTACACTACATTAACTTTGAACCTGAAATTAAAGATGCGAGTGGGGAAGTTTTTGTACCAATATATAATGGCGCTACAATCGGCTATCAATCAGGTAATTACACTGCTTCCGGTGAATTCGGATTAAGATTTCTTGTTACTGATAAGATAGTTCTCTCAGTTGCCGGAACCGGATATTACTTCCCTGCTGATGACCTTGACAGAGTAACTAATGAAATTTCAAATGGTACAGCTAAAGATATTTTCTTTACAGGCACCCTTGGTGTTGGATTGCTAATAGGCGGCACTAAAGATTCTGATAGAGATGGTATACCGGATAAATTTGATATGTGTCCGGATACTCCTCCCGGCGTTAAAGTGGATGAATCCGGCTGTCCTGTTGATTCTGATGGAGATGGTGTACCCGATTACCTCGATGAATGCCCTGACACACCGGAAGGATATATTGTTGATGAGCGGGGCTGTATCATAGATTCTGATGGAGATGGTGTACCTGATGACCGCGACAGATGTCCTTTTACCCCGCTGGGTGTTGAAGTGGAGGAATACGGATGTCCGATTGACTCTGATGGCGACGGTGTGCCGGATTATCTTGACGAATGTCAGGGAACACCAAAAGGTTATTACGTTAATCAGTATGGCTGTGTTTTATGGGTACCCGATTTCGATGCAAATCCAAACCAGAAATTAGTTTTATATATTGATCAGCTATTTAATAAAGAACCGGGTTTAAATGCCTTCGGAAAATCGGAACTAGGTTTTATTGCTAAACGTATTTCTGAATCAAAATATCCTGATTGGGCAATCGTCGGTCATTCTGATAATGTTGGAGAACCGGCTGCAAACCGCTTCCTATCATCAGAGTGGGCAAAGGTAATTTTCTACAATTTTGTTGAGTCAGGACTTGATTCCGCTAATCTTAAATATACAGGTATGGGTTCAGAGTTTCCTATTGCCGGTAATGCTTCAGAGGAAGGAAGAAGTCAGAACAGAAGAATCGAAATTTATCCTGTTATTACTGAACAAACCAGACTGAAGGAGCAGGAAAAACCTTTAGAAATTAAACCGGAAATTAAAACAGAGCCGATTCCTGATAAGTCCATACTTTACGGGCGTTCTTTACCGTATAATTATGATAATGAAAAGAATGTTACTGATGTGATTTTAACTGACGGAAGAAATTTTTCACTCCAGCTTTCTACCTGGAGAGATAAAAAACGTGCAGATGAAGTTGCAGCTAAATACAGAAAAGCCGGTTTTAATGCTTTTGTAACTGAAACATTTATACCTAATGTGTCGGGAGCATTTTATAAAGTACGCGTAGGATTTTTCTCGTCACTTTCAGATGCACGCGCTGCAGCACAAGCAATTGCTGATGTTAAGTAAACACAATTAATGATTGGTTGGTTGATTGCCGATCATCTATTCATTTATTGTCATCTCGACGAATGAAATAAGGAGAGATCTCAGAGATTTCTCTGCTGGTCGAAATGACAATTGTTTTGTGTCATCTCGACGAATGAAATGAGGAGAGATCTCTGAGATTTCTCCCTCTGGTCGAAATGACAACTATTCTTTTCTGTCATCTCCACGAATGAAATAAGGAGTGATCTCAGAGATTTCTCTGCTGGTCGAAATGACAATTGTTTTTGTGTCATCTCGACGAATGAAATGAGGAGAGATCTCTGAGATTTCTCCCTCTGGTCGAAATGACAACGATTCTTTTGTGTCATCTCGACGATTGGAATGAGGAGAGATCTCAGAGATTTCTCTGCTGGTCGAAATGACAATTGTTTTGTGTCATCTCGACGAATGAAATGAGGAGAGATCTCTGAGATTTCTCTGCTGGTCGAAATGACAACGATTCTTTTGTGTCATCTCGACGAATGAAATGAGGAGAGATCTCTGAGATTTCTCTGCTGGTCGAAATGACAACGATTCTTTTGTGTCATCTCGACGATTGGAATGAGGAGAGATCTGAACAACTCACAAGATTTCTCTCTTCGTTCGAAATGACAATGACTTTTTTTGTCATCTCTACTGACGGCTATGGGAACTACTTATTTTTTGTTTGATAAAAGAAAAGTTTTAAAATTACTATAAACAGGCACATTTAACTGCTTAAGTCTTGCCTCATCCTGATGACCATCAGCAATAATTATTACATTAATGCCGAGTGCATCAGCTACTTCTTTATCGTGAATGGTATCCCCTATTAAAACTGTTTCTTCCTTCTTATAAGGCAAATCCTGAATAAGTTTCTCGCCAATTCCCAGCTTGCCGCCTGCATAAATATTATCTAATCCTGCAACTTTTTCAAAGTAATTTTTAATATTAAAGTGATCAATTATTTCAGTTAGGGTTTTATGATGATAAGCAGAAAGTATTGAATGTGTTACATTATTATTACTGAAAAAATCCAGGCCTTTCATTACACCATCGTAAAGATCACATTCATATTTACGCTGTTCATATAACTCCATAAAGATCCTACCCAGAACTTCAAAGGATTCAGTCTTAAAATCAATACCGGCTTTTATATAATAATCACTAACAGGAAATGTGAAGATTTCACGATACCTTTCTGTTGTTAAAACCGGCAGGTTAAATCGTTTCAGTAAATTATTCATAACATCTCTGCATAAAATAACATCATTGAGTAAGGTGCCGTTCCAGTCCCAGATAATATGCTTTATAGTGCCGTTAATCATTTGCTGCCCTTTAACAAATTACAGAATTCGTAAATAATCTCCGCTGTCAAACCCCAGATAATATCAGGTGTTGTTTTGTAAACCAATACTCTGTATTTACCATTACGCCAGGGTTTTGAGTAAAATTCAGGTAATCCTAATTCCTGCACAGGCAGAAGTTTTATTTCATTACCATATTCATCTTTGTCAAGAGTATGAATTTCCAACCGTGAGTAAAATACATCAGGTTCATTTTCAAGAAAATAGTTTAATGGCACTGTGAAAACTTTCTCAACTTCAGTGCTGTCACAATTTATTTCGGAAAGGGATTTGATCAATAAAAAACCAACGTAAACATCTATGGTCAATCCCATCGGTGCTACCAGCGTACCAAATTTATTAATGATATTTACTTTGTCTGCCTCTAAACCCAATTCTTCGCAGGTTTCTCTGATTGCAGTCTGCTCAAAGTAATTATCTAAAACTGGATCAAATTGGCCACCCGGAAAACTTACTTCCCCTCCCTGTCTTATTGCTGCAGAACGTTTTTCAAATAATATGTGAATTTCATTACCTTTCTCTATTAAGGGAATGAGTACTGCAGTATTTAAATATTTATTCTTTCCTATTATATCAGGCGCGGATGTGAGCCGGTTTTTTATCTCATTTAAGTAGTTTATACTCAATTTTATTTTTTCCTCAGTTGCAAATATAAAAAAAATGATCGGGTAGATTTTTGAATAAGTAATCCTATTTTGAATTGTATTCCTGAACTGTTTCAATCATAGCTATATAATTTTCGAACTTAACATACTCTGGAATTGAATTGCCTGAGCCAACACAGTATCCTCCCCTGTCTCCTATCTTTTCTATGTTATCAAACACATTCTTTTTTATTTCTTCAACAGTTCCCCTTGCCAGCAGATCGACATCAATGTTACCAACCAGGCAAAGTTTATCACCATACCTGTCCTTTACTTCTTTTATATCCATTGCCTTTGGCTCGATAGGATGCAATGCATTAACTCCACAATCAATTATTTTATCCATTACATCAAACAGAATTCCATCACTATGGTAAATGAGAGGTTTGTTGTATTGCTTTGCTAAATCACCTATTTTTTTTAACCAGGGGAAAAAATATTTATCCAGTAAATCCGGTGAGACCAGCAAGCCGTTAGTGTATGCAATGTCATCACTATACCATAAAGCATTAACATTTTCTGATTGCGCAATATTATGAAACATACTAAGCACAAGTTCACCAATCCTGCTGTTTAGCTGTTCAATCAGTTCGGGATTTTCAAATGCTGCCAGAGAAAAGTTTTCAAAGCCCATCATTTCCCAGGTCATAGTAAATATATCTCCATATTGACCTACAACACCGAGTCCATCCGGCAGAAACTGTTTTACTTTTTCAAAACCGGAGTAGTCAAAATCGCTTATAGACGGGAATATATAATTGCTAAAATCGCTTTCATTGGAGATAACTCCGGAACCCTGAGAAGCCCACTTTCTAAAAACTGTTCCATCATCATTATATGTTAATTTTTCTTCCACTCCAATTTTAGCCGGATTAAAATCGGCTTTGGGTTGCATTTTCAAATAATCATATCCTGCTTTATACCAGAAATCAACTTCATCTTTCAATCCTGAAATTTCTCTTCCAATAAACTGACTTTTAATTTTCGGATGAACGCCTAATTCAGCTAAAGGAATATATATTGTTTTTTTATTATAAAGAGTATTTATAAAATTTTCTATGTCAGGTTTATGTGAATTCATAAAGGATAAAAAAAATCTTTAAAGATATTATAATTAACCGGTTTAAAGATAAGCTATAGATTGCTGCTTTTACAGTTGTTTGATAGCTAAAATGAGTATTGATGGAATAAAAAAACCGCCAGTTTTTAACTGACGGTTTTTACATAATAACTTATGTTAATACAGAGTTATGGTTTTCTTAATTCATCAATTGAAGATTTAAGTAACTCGATGGCATAACGTGTATTATGAGAACCATGACTTAAATCATGCTCAACAAAGAAATAATTGAATAAAGCACCTGACCTTGAAACCGGAGCAATTTTCAATGGATTATTTGAACTTGCATTGACAGATCCGCTTGCAGTAATCCATCCTCTATCAAGAAGTAAAGTTTGCAAAGTATCTAAATAAGCCTTAGTTGCAGTCTGGCTTCCGAGACCGCCTGTAAGACCAGAAGAAGCACCAATGTAGTCAATATTGTTAAATCCTGCTGGATGGCAGCCAGCAACAGTACAGCCGGTGTACAAATAAACCGGGTTGCCGGAAGTGTTTAAGTACTCAATATTCATTGTATGACCACCGCCAATACCGCCGCCCGCATTTGGATCAGCCATATGGCAAATTGCACAACCGTCAGATTTTATTGCTGCAGCAACCGTATGAATTGAGTTTCCGGTATAATTGTAATCAGTAAACTCAAAACCACCTGTACCGGCTAACATTTGTGCCTGAACACCATAATGAGGATACCATCTGCTGGTTGTTATAGTAATAGTATCTGTAGGTGCTGTTTTTGTTGGGTCCGGTTTAGGATTCAAAGTACGTGTTTTATGACAACTTGCACAAAGATTTCCTTTGCCATAGTCGAAAACAAAATCGGGAACACCTTCAACCGCCGAAGTTATTGTAACAGGGCCTACATCACGGATTGAAAAATCTGCTGTTGAGTGTGGTGAGTGACAGGAAAAGCACCCCGGAGGTGATGCATTCACATTATTTGTAACTGGTCTTCCCTGAATGAACTGAATGTAGCCTTCTGTAGTATGACATTGGGCACACGAGGATTGGTTTCTGTCAAAATCTCCGCCGAAAGCGTGTTTAGATAAATCCCACTGATATTTTCTTGCCCATACGAAATAGGTCGTATCATAATCAGGATTATGGCAATCTGCACATATTATGCCTTCTTTGAAGCCTTCCCAGTTAACAAATGATCCGCCGGGTTCACCAGGATCACCGGTATCACCTTTTGGACCCTGCGGCCCTTCAGGACCCATAGGACCTTCACAAGCAGCAAAGATACCAGCTATAAGCATTCCAGCTAAAATCAGCTTAAAGAGGTAGTTTGTTTTTTTCATTTGATTTACTCCTGTATAACTTAAGTTTATTGTGATAGAAATAATGTTAAATTCGATATTTGCTATAAATTCTTAATATTTCAACCCCTCTGACCTCATTGGTAAAGCTATTTAGACAGAATTTAAATAAATCTTCAAATAACAATGATTTATTACTGGCAAAGATTAACAAAAGTCGTTCCCAATTATCTGAATTGAGTATTAACAGGATGTTTTGATTTTAGTTAAAAATTGTAGGTATTTATAAATATAATTCTAACAATGAAGAATTATTCATTATTATTTTTCGGAAGTGAGAGAATTTTTATTGCTAAAAAGCAATAATTAATGCATTTGTAAGATAACAACGTTCACAAGCCGTCAATATTCAAGTATAAATTTTAGTAAAGCAAAACTTATATCGTGTTTATCGCCGCTCCTTATATTTTGAGCAAGCAGGTAATTGTAGGAAATATCAAAAATAAAATCACGCACCGGCTCCCATCTGATTCCAAATTTCAGTGAAGTATTATTTACTCGTACGCCGTCTAAAAAAATAGTTTTTTCTCTGACAGGAACTTCACCGTGGGTAAGAAAGATATCGCTTCCATAATTATTTATGAGATTACCCTGTTCATCGTATTCATTTTCACCTCTTCTGACGAATGTGTGTTCAAATGATAATCGAACATTTTCATTAAGGTTATAAGTCAGCCTTGTTAAGATTTCATCAGCATTAGGCCCAATTCGATGACCCAGATTTGTTCCGTGTGCAGAATAATTATTCTTTTCATTGAAATGAGTATATGTAAATGGCCGAATCCTGGTATATTCAGCAACTAAAGAAAGGTCAGGAATTCCAAGAGCCTCGTACCAGAAAGCTCCTATTTGATATGCAGTTTTATTCGTGTATTTTTCTAAATCCTGAAGGTTTGAAAGAATATTCTCATCGAGAAAAAATGTTCCCTGCAGCTCAAGGTTTTTAATAAACTTTGTCTGAATATCAAAATAAATATTTCCGTTATCTCTATCCTGTAAGGCCATTTCAACAAATTTATAAAAGTTAACCGGACTTAAATACCCGAGTTCAAGGGCTCTTCCGGAATAAATTATAGATTCACCTACTCCAATATCAAACAAATCAGGTAGAACGAGTTTTATCTTATTAAAAGCAAAATATTTAGTATATCTTTCATCTCTTGTAAAGCTGAAAGGACCCAAAGTAGAAGCGTGCAGAGAAGTGAAATGAAATACTCCGTAATCAAAATTAAATTTTATAAAGTCCATTGCAGGATTATCACCCGACAGAACTAGTTTACTTCCGTATCCGTAGCCAAGAGTGATATCATCTCTTCCAAGCTGAACCGAAAGATTCATGTCTTCAACTGGTGAAGTATGGAATTTGAGATATCCGTATGTAAAGTCATAATTGCCTATATTTTCAGCGGCTTCAATCCATTTGAAGTTAGTAAGAAGTCGTGGTTCAATAATTTCTGCAAAACCAAAATCACCGCTCACGCCACCCTTAATAACAGTAACATTATAACCAAGTTTATCGAATGCAGTTCCGCGAAGTCTGAAACCTATGTCAAAAAGATTTGAATTATTTACTCCCGGTTTAAATCTATGTCCATGATAAAAGCTGCCCAGCATTTCCAGATAGAGATTTGCACCTTCATCCTGGTAAGCATAAAGATATTTTATTTTGTCAGAAAAGCTATCGGATAGGTTTCCGAAAAAACTATTTTTAGGATTAAAAAGAACTGCAGTGTTTTCTTCATCAAGCTTATCCGAAAATTCAATATAATATTTTGCAAGTATTTTTTTCTCAGTAGCACTTAATTCAGACTGTTGATCAGAAATTTTATTAAGCAGATTTAGAATTTCAAAGCGGGAAATAGCCGATTCATCTTCTCTGAAATATTTAATAATTCCCTTTACTTTCATTTCTTTAAGGTAAGTGTAAACAGGATGATCTATTTGAACATTTTCAACCTGTGAGTGCAGAACTGTATTAAATAATACAAGTATAAATAATAGAAAGCTTGTTTTTTTCATCTTATTAGAGATTATTTATATCATAAATATACCAAAATCAGAATTTGGCATCACATAGGGTGTAAATTAAAGTTTTTAGTTATAAAGTTTAACCATAAATTTGTTTATTAAATAAGGAAGTTATGAGAACAATTTATCTTTATGTAGAAAGCAATGGTATTTTGAGAAAAGTAGCTCTTGATATGGCATATCTGAGTGCTCATAAAAAAATACGATTATTTAAGAATTATTTTGAGGATGGACTTTATTTACAATATAAAAGTAATTCAACCGGCGGTTCAGTTGAAAATTATTATTTAACCAAGGATAAAGTAACCAGTGAAGATAATGACCATTACTTTTTTAAGTTTCCCTTTAAATTAGATCAGGTTTTTGACGTAGCAGTTTGATAATTCTTCTTTTTTATCTTTTCATCATAGAAAATAAAACTTTTAATTAATAATTAACCATAAAATAAAATAGGATCGGTATGAAAAAAATATTAATCTTTTTTATCATAGTTTCAACCTCAATAGCTTTTGCACAAATTGAGGATGTGATTAAGCCTCAGGATTTTCATAATCCGGAAGACAGCACATTAAAGCAGGGCTGGAATCCGTTTGGTGTTGTGGGATTAAATCTTAGTCAGGTTGCATTTAAGAACTGGACACAGGGCGGATCGAACTCTCTTGCATTCGTTGCATACACAAATGTTGGGACAGCTTACCTTAGCAATCCCTGGAAATGGAAAAATTTGTTAAAAGCATCGTTCGGAAGGACAAACATTGAAGATGCAGGATACAGAACTACGGATAATGAAATTTATTTTGAAAGTATTCTTTCAAGAAAATTCGGCTGGGCTGTAGATCCTTATTTTGCAGTTACAGTTAGAACTGCAATTACAAAAGGTTTTGACTATGGCGGTGAAACAAGGACACAAATTGTTGATTTTTTTGATCCCGGCTATATTACAGAAGCACTTGGATTTTTATACGAGCCAAACGATAATTTTTCATCACGATTGGGTATCGCAGTACAGCAAACTATTGCAAACAAGTTTGCACTTCAATACAGCGATGATCCTGATACACCTGATGAAGTTGAAAAACTTAAAATAGATACCGGTCTTGAATCAGTCACAGCTGCTGTGGTTCCACTTGCCGAAAATATGCAATACGGCACATTTCTCAGATTATTCTCAAGGTTTACTTCCCTTGATGTTTGGGATGTTAGGTGGGATAATATTATTACTGCTAAAGTAACAAAATATATTAATGTTAATCTCGCTGTTTCACTGGTTCACGAAATCAGCCAGACGAGAAAAACACAGTTTAAAGAAGCTCTGCAAATCGGGATAGTTTATACATTATTTTAATTGTACTCATTTAATTACGTTATTTAAAGAGGCTGTTTCAGAACTCATTTTTTTATGGTAGCCGCAAGCTTCAGGATCTGCTGCAGAAGTCACATAATTGTCATTTCGACCAACGGGAGAAATCTTTTTCGTTACATATTGAAGGATTTCTCAGTCTCCCGAAGGAATGCCTATGGCAGAAGACTCCTTCGAAATGTCACTTTCAGAGTTATGCAACAACCTCTTCAGCTTGGGAAAATTTAACAAATTCGCAAATTGAAAGTTGCGGCTACCTTGTTTTTAAGACTTTTGAGACATCCGCTTTCTATTATAAAGTATAAAGTTTAAATTTTGATATAAATATCTGTCATACTTAATTATTCTGAGAAAAAAATGTCTTCAAAAGAAAATTTCATTCAACACATTTCTGAGGGTTATACTTTTAAGGGTAATTATTTAACAATTGGAACTGCAATTTTAAATAATGAACCGATACCGAATACCCATATTAAAATACCATTAAGAACTTTAAACAGGCATGGTTTAATTGCGGGTGCTACCGGTACAGGTAAAACAAAAACAGTGCAGCTCTTTGCAGAAGCTCTTTCTGATAAAAGTGTACCAGTTTTGCTGATGGATATCAAAGGAGACTTAAGTGGAATTGCAGAACAAGGAATAAATAATCCTAAAATTGAAGAGCGTCACACTAACATCGGATTACCTTATGTTCCGAAAAATTATCCAGTGGAGCTACTCTCACTATCTGATGAAAAAGGATCCCGGTTAAGAGCCACCGTTTCGGAGTTTGGACCTGTGCTTCTTGCAAAAATTCTTGAACTGAGCGATGCACAGTCGAGCATTATTTCAATGATCTTTAAATATTGTGATGATCACCGTCTGCCGCTGCTGGATCTGAAGGATCTGAAAAAGACACTACAGTTTATTTCTAACGAAGGAAAAGCTGAAATTGAAAAAGAGTATGGTAAAATATCAACTGTTTCAACCGGTACCATTCTCCGCAAAGTAATTGCGCTTGAACAGCAGGGTGCAGATAAGTTTTTTGGGGAAAGATCATTCGAGGTTGAAGACCTCTTGAAAGTTGATGATAATGGCAATGGTATTATTTCAATTATACGGCTTACTGATATTCAGGATAAACCTAAATTATTTTCAACTTTTATGCTGTGTCTTCTTGCTGAAATATATCAGACATTTCCTGAAGAAGGTGATATGGATCAGCCAAAACTAGTTATTGTTATAGATGAAGCTCATTTGATATTCAAAGAAGCATCCAAAGCGTTATTAGATCAGATTGAGACTATTATTAAACTTATCAGATCTAAAGGTGTAGGAATTTATTTCTGTACTCAGAATCCAACCGATGTTCCTGCAAGTGTGCTGAGCCAGTTAGGATTAAAGATTCAGCACGCACTCAGAGCATTCACTGCAGCCGACAGAAAAATGATAAAACTTACTTCTGAAAATTATCCTTTATCAGATTATTACAAAACTGACGAACTTCTCACCTCGCTTGGAATCGGTGAGGCAGCTATTTCAGCATTGAATGAAAAAGGTAATCCAACTCCCCTTTCGGCAACTTTGCTTTGTGCACCAAAATCCAGGATGGATATTCTATCACAACAGGAAATTGATAATTTAATAAGCAGATCAAAACTCATAAATAAATACAATCAGGAAATTGACAGAGAAAGCGCCTACGAAATTCTTACTAAAAAAATTGAAGCTTCGGAAAATCTTGATCTTAAAATTCCAAAAGAAAAACTTCCTCCTACTTACAAACAGCCGGCACCCAGAACTCAAACCAGAAGACGAACAAAAAGCACCACTGAAAAGGTTCTAGACAGCCAGTTATCCAAACAAGTCGGAAGAACATTGATCAGGGAAATTGCGCGAGGAATTTTTGGTGTTTTAGGAATGGGGGGAAGAAGACGGTAAATTATTAAAGAATTAAAAACCAAGTGAAATTAAAAAATAATTTCTAAAAATTCTTTTTTGAATTTTATTGAGTAAACTTGTAGCCGGCTTTAGGTGCAGTTAACAAGTGGATCGGCTCAGCGGGATTATTCTCTATTTTTTTTCTCAACGAAAGTATATAATTGTCAACTGTCCTGGTAGTCGGAAACGCATCATATCCCCAAACTTCATCAAGTAACTGGTTTCTTGAAATAACCTGTCCCTCGCGAAGAACTAAATAATGAAGCACTTTGAATTCTGTTGTAGATAGTTTTATTTGAACTCCTGATTTGAATAATTCCTGCTTACTAAAATCAATATTTATATTATCAAATTCTACTTTATTCCTATCACTGTCATCATAATTAGCACGCCTTAATACAGCCTTTATCCTTGCAATTAATTCCCTGATACTAAAGGGTTTGGTCACATAATCATCTGCACCTAATTCAAATCCAATAATCTTATCAATCTCTTCCTTCTTTGCAGTTAACATAATTATCGGAGTCATAATTTCTTGACGACGAAGTTCTTTGCAAATATCCATACCGTTCATTCCCGGTAGCATTAAATCCAGTAGAATTAAGTCATATTTTTTATTTAATGCTTTTTCAAAACCTTTTAATCCATCAGCTGATTCTTCACAATCATATTTTTCACTATTTAATATTTCAATTATTCCCGCTCTGGTTGAATTATCATCCTCGATAATCAGTACCTTTTTCATAATGCTTCCCTCTTTTGGTTAATAATTTTTGGAAACTTTAGTGCAACAGTAGTACCATTAACTGGTATACTATTCACTTCAATCACACCGTCATGAGAATCCATTATATATTTTACAATGTAAAGCCCAAGACCAACACCAGACGAATCATTTTCGACCCGGAAATAAGGATCAAATATTTTTCTATGATCTGACTCAGATATTCCTATTCCAGAATCCTCCACTTCGATGACCGCATAATTATTCGAGGAATAAGTTCTGATAAATAAGTTTCTATTCTGACGCGAATATTTTAATGAATTACTGATAAGATTTTCCATTGCTTGTTTCACAGCATATTCATCTGCAAATATTAAATCCTCAAAATCACTCAATTCATATGTAAATAAAAATCCATTATTTTCAATTTGAACTTTCAGCACTGAGATCAAATCTGTAACAATTTTGTTTAGACTAAGTAATTTTTTGTCATATCTTTTTATTCCTTTTTCAATACGCGACAAATCAAGAATATCTGATACGAGACTAGCCAATCTGTCAGTTTCACTTTCAATAATGTTGAGATGATCTTTTATTTTATCTGAGAGAAAAGTTTTATCCTTGAGAATAAGTTCAGTAAATATTTTAATCGATGTAAGAGGAATTTTCAGATCATGTGAAACTGAAGATACATATAGAGATTTTTGTTTAACTAGTTCTTCAAGTCTTTCAGCGGCAAATCTTTCCTGGATTAATTGTTCCTGGAGTGTAATCCTTGCAATGGTGGATTCTGCCGTTGCAATTATACTTTTCAAAAAGTCAATATCTTCTAAACTGAACTTTAATCTGGATAACTTGTTCCCTATTAAAAGTAGAGATGAAAACTTTTTATCATCTGTTACAATAGGGAGAATTAAGGCAAGATTTACTTCATGTAATAAATGTGAATGCCCGGTAAATGCTTTTACTTCTTTATCAATTTTATTGTTATCTACAATTATATTATTCCCGGATTTTTCGAATAGACTTTTATTTGTAGCCATCCAATTAATTACTGATGGCTCAATATTATTACCATAAATTAAACTAACTGAACTATCTTTTTTTATAATCTTATAAAGTGCAATCTGTTCAACAGGAATAAGAGTGTTTATTTCATTTATCAAAAATGAGGATAGTGAAGGAATATCATTAAAATTATTCAAAGATGAGATTATTCTTTTTACTTCAATTCTAAAATTATATTTAATACGGAAAAATTTCTTATCAACAAAATCCTGGATATTATTTTTAACAGGCAAAAATAAGAAGGCCACGAATATGGCGGATGCGGCAGAAATTACCGGACTATATGCAATATTCAGTAGTTCGACTAAGATGACGACCGTAGAAATATAAATTCCAATCAAAACCATTATTAATAAAATATAAACAATACTGCGGTTAATTATATAATCAATATCAAAAAGATGATATTTAACAATTGCAATTGCAAAAGTTACAGGTACAGAATTACTTAAGATTACTATTAATTCTTCCGGAAGAGGTTCTTTCATATTCAATAACTGCGGAATTACCCAGAATAATATATATATAACCGGTCCGCAAAAGAATCCAACCAAGATCCATTTGAGTTTATTCTTCTCTGCCCTCACTCTTGCTAATAAATAGGATGTGATAAAAACTAATACGCTTAACAATACGCATATAACTATGAATACTCTTAAGATTCCAAAAGATTTTAAGTAGGCGTCGATAGTAGATGGAGACTGATTAAAAACTGCTGCAATAAAAAATATATTTATTATTAATACTAATAATACCGCGAATATATAAATGGATTTTATCAGAGAGACATTTTTAGTAAGCCTATTTGTAGGAAAGACGAATGCAAAGTGAAGAAACATAGCCGGTGCTGCTAAATAACAAGTGTGAAACAACGCTCTGGTCAAATACCCAATTTCCAGGAAAGTACTATCGTATCTTCCCCATGACATCATAATAATGCCTGCAACTGATAGTGAAAGCCAATGAAATAAAACTCCTGTTCTGCTATAGGCTGTTTTATGGAGGACAAAAATTGCCAATAGGAAAAAAATCAGTCCTGTCAGGGTAGCAATTAAAATATATACTGTGCCATAGTAGGAAGTCAGTTCTGCTTCAGTTGTATAAAATTCCTCATTATATAAATATCTTAATTCAATAATATCATCAATCTGATACCCATCAAGAATGAATTCAATTGACTCATAAGATGAAATTAAATTGTTATTGATTGAAACCAGTAATGATCCATCAGGTATATCAGAGTTTTTACCGTCGAATATTCTTATTTCATCATTATTATAAATATAATTGAAAGGCAGAGAGGTTTTTTGAGAAATAAAATAGAGACCAAAACAACAAGCGATGAAAAAGACAAGATCAATAATCAGATATCTTCCAATCATTTTCTTATCTTTCATCTGATAAATCCTTTCGAGGAAAATATTATAACAATAGTAAATTAACTATTAACTCAACACTAATTTCAATTCAGCAACATCTGTAAATAGTATTATATATAAGTTGCTTTGTAAACTATTTATAGCGTGTGAAAGTGATGATATTAATCCTCACTTGAAAATTCTAAAAAATAAAATTGGAAATCAACCGGATTATGTATTAATGTTAAAAAAAGTATAAATCGGTGGGAAAAAGGTCTTTTTTATAGTGTTCTTATTATTTAAAAGACCGTAATACAAATTAAAATTGGAAATCAAATTGCAGTGATAGCATAAGAAATATTTTCTATAATAAATACAGAGTGTTCATCATTAGCAAAATGAAGAACTATTTGAGGTTTTTTTGATAGTACTTTTCTGAAATAATACCCTGTTGAGGCAAACAAAATGAGTATTATATAATATTCTTCGTAAACATTCTCATATTTTTGATAGCTAATCATACCGTCGTTTGAATAAGAAGATGATGAGCAATTTGTTGGCATAGCTTTACTAAGGATAGAATAAAAACTCTTTTCAATATCACTATTTTTATATTAAACTCTTTTTGCAATTACCCTTACCTGAGAATATGATTGAACTGCTATAAAAAGTATACCCAAACTGCCAATAATGTTTTCATCTCATTATCTTAAATTCTAATCTAATTTACTTAATCTCTTAAACTCAGTTTTCAAGAATTTAAAGAAATAAAGTTATTGTAATGATTTATTATTCTACCTTTATCTAACTTTGTTTTACATCCATCCCATTCTTTTATACCAGTTAAAAGTATTTAAGAAGCCATCATATAATGATATTCCAGGGCTAAAATTGAAATCACTTTTTGCTTTTTCTATTGAGCAGGTCCATTTAGACTGAGTTATTTCTCTGGCTTTCTGAATATTAAGAAACACATTTTTATTGAATACTTTACCGATAATTTCCTCGACACCACAAATTAAATAAACCATACAATGCGGTATGTGGAGATTAATAGATTTTTTCTTCAGGATGGCAGCAATTGTTTCACCGATAATTTCATTCGGATATGAAACCTCACTACCTAAAAAGTAAATCTGGTCCTCGGCAGTATCACTCAGTGATGAGTCAATAATTCCATTGGCTAAATCGCTGACATAAATTAGATTCAGATATTTCTTATTAAATCCAATCAGCATTTGAACACCGCGCTTAATGGATTTCATATACATATACATATCTCTTTCTCTGGGCCCGTAAACGGCTGAAGGTCTGAGTATGGTGATGGGGATTTTATCTCTGAATTTTAATAGTTCAAGCTCAGCAAGCATTTTACTTTTGCCATATTCCGAAACCGGGTGATAAACGGATGATTCATCGACCGGTTTATCATCCAGAGACGGTCCAACTGCTGTAAGACTACTTAAATAAACGAATCTTTTCAGAGCGGCACAATGCAATGAACATTTTTCAATAAGACTTTTTGTCGCAATAAAATTACCCTCATAGTATTCTTTATTACTTTTTGCTCTGGTCACGCCGGCAATATGATATATTATATTAACATCGCTAAGGATGCTTTCCCATTCAAGATTACTATTCAAATCACCGGAAAGGATCTCAATGTTTAGTGATTTAAGTTCATCTGCGAACAACAGATCTTTTGACAGACACTTTACCTGAATACCTTTATTGTATAATTTTTCTACGACATGACTGCCAATAAATCCACTACCTCCTGTCACTAAAGCTTTCATTGCTTTCTCCTTTCTATAACTGGACTACAATCAAGAAATCCAGAGTAGCACCGATTAAAAAATGAAGAATCATAGGATATAAGATTGAATTAGTTTTCAAAGCCATGACACCGAATAAAATTCCACCGATTATTGAAGCAAATATTTCTCCCGTCGGCATACCAATATGCCACAGGCATGATGGTATTGTCTGTATACAGATGGCCAGCCAATCACCAACATATTTTCTCAGACCAAAAAGCATAAAACCGCGAAAGAAAAACTCCCAGGCAGAGTAGAAAAAGACCAACCGGAAAAGTTCAAACCGGAGAAATGCGAAAATTGAATCACCTGCTTGCTTATCAAACGGATAATAATTGATCATTTCCTGCATATTAGAAGAAGGATAGAGAAGCAGAATCGTTATTAAAGGAAATAACCAAACTATAAATGTGAATCCTGATTTATAGTCTCCAATGCTCAAGCCGTATTCTGATAGTGAATCTCTAAATAGGATTTTGATCATTAAAAACGGTATCACGCCGAGCATAAGAAAAGCAGTCGAGAACATAAAAATTGCCGAATAAAAACTTGTTATTTCCGAATAATTCTGAACTGCAAATTCTACAGATCCGAAATATCTGTGCAGCGTAATTATCAATGCGGAAGCAAGCAGAATTATTCCGGGTTTGATTTCCCCTGAACGTATGGTCCAACGGAAATCAAGCAAACTTAATACTTTCATCTTCAACTCCTTGCTTATTAGTATTTTTCATAATCCAGTTAATTGTTTTCCTAAGAGCATCATTGAAGGGAGTAATTTTATAACCAATTTCTGATGATGCCTTGTCACATGAGAAAGCCCAGTTAACTGCAAAAGTTCTCACCCAATCGGGAGTTATTGACGGATAGTGATTTGAAAATTGTCCTAATAATTTTTCTAAATAACTATAGCTCAATCCAACTAGCTTTGGAATATGGATCATCCGGAAATTTTTTCCGGAATTTTCTGCCACAGAGTGGAAGAAATCATTATATGAAAGATTTTCTCCACCCAGGATATATTTTTCCCCAGTTTTTCCTTTTTTCATCGCATTTATACATCCCTGAACGACATCATCTATAAATGCATAATTACCAATTGCATTACCATCACCAAGAATAAATCTGAATTTACCTTTCAAGAAAAGCTCAATCATTTTAGTGACGGAATTACCTTCCGTCAATAATCCCGGTCCAAATAATCTTGTAGGATTGACTGTAACAGTATTGAGTCCTTTATCAAGATACCTTAATACAATTATTTCTGCTTCAACTTTGGATGCTTCATACAGTGTATATGGCGCTACAGTTCTTTTTTTGTTTTCATTTATGAGTTCAGATCCTGACGGACCAAATGTTACACTCGTTGACATAAACAAAATTTTCTTGACATTTTGGTTTATACCTGACATCAGAATATTTTCAACAGCCCTGGTGTTGAATTCGAAGAAACATTTTTTATTTTTAGCCCAATTCCTTGCATATGCTGCCAGGTGATAAACCTGGTCGCATCCATCCATACATCGTTCAATGCTACGAGAATCAGTAATGTCTCCAGGGAAGATCCGAACATCAGGTATATTCCTGAATATTTTATTTTCTGATCGGCAAAGGAGGTTAATCTGATCGCCATTACCGATTAAACGATTCAACAACTGATTACCAATAAAACCAGTTGCACCTGTTATCATTATTTTCATTTTATTTACCTCACTGCAAAAGAACTAAAAAATTTATTATTTATCAGAAAGTGATTCTGAAATACACATCGGGTGCAGAATGCTATTATAAAAAAGTACGAACATATCAATTAATTTTTGAAAAACGGGTAATAGTTTCATAAGGATAATTGCTAAGGCTATTGCAATAATTCCATCCCATGCATAATGATACCTGCAATAGACTGTTGATACATAAAGCAGCAGAATTACAGGCAGAAAGAGATAGAACAATTTTCTACTATACTTGAATAATATGAACAGCATTATTGTTGCGGCCATGCAATGCGGGCTTGGCAGATTTCCTCCGGGGAAATGAGCATCACTTCTCATCAGCTCACCTAAAAAAGTAAATAGTCCCCCCTCAAGGGCAGATTCGTATTGTCCGGGTTTGAAATACATCTGACTGGCAACCGGGAATAAAATAAAGCCGAGATAACAAACCGCATATCCAAGTGACAGAGCAAATAAGTATTCTCCCAATCCTCTCGCATTCGCTGCTCTGAAAGTAACAATGCCAACGATTATTAAAAGAGGCAAATAGAAAACATATGCAAACATCATTGCTTCAGTCAGATAAGGTGAAACAATACTTTGCATAATCAAGGAGATTTCAGATCCAAAAAGATAATTATCCAGTGCGATGAGCTTACTGTCCTGCCATTGCGTATGAACTATGAGTTGAAAATCTGAAATAAAGCCGTAGAAGTAGGCAAAAAATCCAAGTACAAAAATAGTCTGGATAGTTGCCTTTCCCCGTTGATTATTTATTTTGCTGGAAAGAAGAATAAGCAGAACGGACAAAGTCATAAGAAAGATTAATCCATTTGCAATGGAATCCGGCTGTTTAAGTTTATCATAAAACAAGATAAACATTGTTGAAAAAAATGCTATCAATAACATTATAGTAATATTGGCACCGGTATAATTATTATTTAATTCTGAATCAAAATGAGTTCTCATGATATTACTCCTGATATAGAGAATAATTTCTTATTTGTTAGTAAGCTTTTGATTTTTGAAATGGTAATTATTTCTTGTGTAGCTTTCCAATTCGATTTTGAGTTTTCCAAGTAATACTTTTACCTCTGCATAGACTGGAATAGCAGCCTCATCATCAGTAATAAATCCCAGAAATTCCCCTGATAAACCCTGCGAAGTACCGCCCTCCCAGTCAGCAATGCCATAATACTTTTTTGCTATTACGGGAAATTGAAAAGCATCAATCTCAAACTCTTTCTTTTCATCAGTAAAAATGAGTTTAGTATTCTTAATCTCGCCATTTATCAGAGTGGGAACTTTGTGGATAATTTTTGATTTAGAAAATGCTCTTGTAAAAAAGAACAAAGACGGTCCGTCAACGTATCTGGGTGAATTGTAAATAGTGTCAACCTTTGTATTTTTTTTAATTACATCATCAAATTCACGAAAAACGCAGCTGCCGGAAGCTTCATCAAACGAGGAATGAAGCAAAAGTCTGTCACCGCCATTTCTATGATCGCCAAAGTAGGACTTTGACATACAATTTCTGATATCAACTAATGTTTCGTTATACTCATTTGTACTTATGAAGAAAAGCGTCGGATTTGATTGAACCTGCATACTAATTCTGACAAAGTCCAGATCATCCGGCACTGAAATTGTTTTAATAGTTATAGTACCTAACCGAATGAATGTCCATTTCACTTTATAAATAAGTGTTTCGCCGTCTGAAAAAACATTTTGATTCATTACGTAGCTCTGAGAAAAACAGCTTTGTATCAAAATCGTGAAAATAATAACGATGTATTCAGCTATTCGTTTCATTTCCTTCCCTTTCTTCGTTACATATTATTCAAAGAATAACCATTAATTGATTCTGCAGTGTTATCTCTAAGTTCTAATCAATAATAGTTCAATCGAGCAAGAAGGTTGTCACAGAGTTGTCATTGATTTGTAAAAGATATATGAAATAAGATTAGGGACCTTTGACATGATTTTTTTGAGGGTGATTGGGGAAATAGAAGTTTTCAGAAGACAATTACTTAATAGTAAGGTTTGAAATAAGAATTCTGCCGTGAGGTTCAAATCTCCGGCAGAGTTCATGAAGAGTTTTGTCATTATAATGATATTTACTTAACTAATAACATTTTCCTGGTTTGTGTGAAATTATTCGAACTTAACTTATATATGTAAATCCCGCTTGAAAGCCTTGAAGCGTCAAATTCAACATCATAAGTACCAGCTGTTTTTTCCTCATTGAGCAGAGCTGAGACTTCCTCGCCAAGCATATTATAAATCTTAATCTGGACCAGTCCGTCTTCAGGTATGTTAAATCTTATATTTGTAGTCGGATTAAAGGGATTGGGATAATTCTGTTCAAGAGCATATTCAGCAGAGGCTGTCAATTCCGAATTATGTTTTACGAATTGGGATTGCATTATGTTTATATAACCGCCACCTAATTCATTAAGACTCAAATTATCATAGATAACCTTATCACCGCCAAGTTTGTTCCAGATCGTAATCTTGATTAAGTCTCCATTATTTCCTGCATCAACAGCAGTTATAAGGAAGCCAAAACTACCCTTACCAGTATTTTTTCCTTCTCCCCGGACAATAATTGTGTTGTCCTCAATTAATAGAAACTCAACCTGATTACCGGTCAGATTAATTCCAGCTGGAGGAAACTGAATCTTCACAACTCCGTTTGCACCACCGGGATCATTTACATTATGAAGATTCATATGAAAATTGATGTGACCATCAATCAAGGGATTTTCAAGGAAAGCTCCCGCAGGTGAATTAAACCATCCCTGTGCCTTAATCCTGTTTGTGACTACCCTATCTCCTAGATTTACTATCCTACCTATTTCCTTCGGATGGAGTAAATTATTTAAGGCCAGAATTTCAGCACTTAATGCTTCAAACTCAGTAACCCCGTTTAATAAATTTGGATTTGAATATGGTATCAGAAGATAGTCTAAGAGAGACAGAACAATTTCACTTGCCGTGACGGTGTAGATAGAATTGGGATTAATGGGCTGATTATTTATTAAAACCGAAACTACTCTTTCACCGGCAGGTTTAGTAGCATCGAATTTATATTCAAGTCCGGAAACCTGGATGAAAAATTCATCGTTACTTTCTATCTCACTCAACCCGAATTCCAAGCCCATCCAGAGTGCTTCGCCTGTCATTTTAAAAGTAGCCAGCTGAAAGCCTAATGTATTTACTGTATTAAAACCATATCCATTCACTCTAAATATGTCTGCCATTGTAAAAGGACCCTCCCAGATAGGCAGTGCTGAAGAACCGCCTGCGTGTATAGCTATTTCCGTTCCGGTTAAATTTCTAAATGCATCTGTTACAAGATTGCCGATCGGGGTATCGTGGGCACCTAATTTCAATAATTCTTTTGCTTCCTCTTTGTGGAAAGCATCGGCGTATCCGAAGGGTTGTGTAAATAAAGGCATATCATAATATATTTCAATATCATTTATCATAGAATTTATCATTGCTTTTATCGACAATTCCTCCGGTATATTTTCATCGAGATGGATCAGAGTATAATCATTTAAAGACACAGTCCCATTCAAATCAATATCTAACTTCATTTTTCCAATGTACATATAATTTGAACCGGCTTGAACAACCCAGGTTGTACCTGAATTAAGATTTGGAACCGGGATTGCTTCAAAAGATATATAATGATCGTGTCCACTAATAATAACGTCAATACCAGGAACCATAGATGCGATCGCCAAATCAAACTCAATACCCAGGTGTGATAACAATACTACTACATCACAATTTTCAATGTTACGAAGATGGGCGGCATTTGCGTCAGCTAAATTCATAATTTGGGTTATATCTTCCTCAATAATCACAGGTGCAGGTTGTGATAGTATATTAGTTGAGGGTGTAAGCAAGCCAAATATTCCGACTTTAATCGCGCCCACCATTTTGGTTGTATAATCACTTATATAGGCATCAAGATCAGGAACTGCTGAAGCATTTACATTGGCACCTAAAAGAGGAAATGCATTAGCAGGAATAGGAAAAACATTTTGCAATGATCCCAGTAAAGCAGCTGGTGTAAGATCGAATTCATGATTACCAAGAGCCATGGCGTCAAATCCAATAGCATTCATCCAAGAAAGTTCAGGCACCTGAAAACCATAGTTAAAGAACAGATCACCAATAGAAATATCACCGGCGTGCAGTAAAAGCAGGTTTGGATCCTGAGTTCTCTCATATCCAATCACAGATGCTGCTCTAGCGATCCCCCCCTGTAAACCGTTAAGATCAAAATCTCTTGGACCAATAGGTGCAAGTGATGAGTGTGTATCATTTACATGCAATATTGTGATCGTCTGCTGAGCTAGACTTGCAGCAGAGAATGAAATAAAAAGAATAATGATAAAAAATGTGATTTTTTTCATAATATCACCTCTTAATAATTTATTAAATATATCCGGTGATAATTTCGATAATCAATGGAATTAACTTGTCATGAAAATGTCAAAATGGTGTAAAGAAAAAATTAAATGAGTTGATGGCATCAAAAAAGCATTCAATAAGATAATAGTCGAAAATACATTAAAAATCCTATGTAAATTGTCCATTGTAAAACCAAAGTGCTAGAATATCTAATTTTTGAATTCAAAACATATGTCCGAAATTAAAATATATGCCGGTATAATCTTTCGTCATTCCTATGTCCAACCGTACAATAAAATTATCCATATAAAATCTTAAGCCGGCAGCTGAGCTGACTAACCAGCCGGATAATCTTTCATTATAAAATTCGTAATCTGATCTATTGCCGGTTGCTCCAATATCAAGTCCGATTACACCACCAAAACGCCACCAGATAGGAAATCGTATTTCATTATTCAGAACTATAGTTGATGATGAAAGATACCTATCCTGAGGAAGACCTCTCACAGTCCTATTGCCGCCAATAGGAAGCTGTATCTGAAACGGAATATCTGAAGGAAGAACTAACTGAGCTAAAATTCTTGAAGCCCAAATTATTTCCGGATTAATTATTGATAAATAGTTTTGGAAATTTAATGCGACTTTAGCAAAACTGATATTTGAAATGCCGCTTTCTAAAGCTGATTCTGATTCAAAAAGCACCACAATGCCACTAGATGGATTAATGAAACTGTTTCTTGTATCATATCTTCCGTTTAATCTGAGCGAATGATATTTAATTTTACGTCTGTTAAAATCGGAAGGTTTATTTAATAAAAGTCCATCTGATTCAAAATTAAAACTGTTGAAAACCTTGTAGCTTATTCCGGCTTCAACAACAATGTTTTTTGTAAAACCCCTGCTAAGCATAGCAGTAAATTCAAACTGCTCTCTTGTATAAATTTCATAATCATTTGAACTGCTGTAATTAGTAAAATTTTTAATACCGTAGTACTTATAATTTTTGA
>JAGXRK010000034.1 GCA_018335755.1 Ignavibacterium sp.
ATGATGGCATTTACTGTTTTAAATATAAATAAGAATCGAGTGCAATTTATTAATGCTGGTATGCCGCCGATATTTATTTTTAGAAATTCTACTAAAAGTGTTGTAGAGTTTGAGACACAATGTATGCCTCTGGGTGCTATTTCTGAAATGTACTTTAAAATAACTGAATTTGAATTCAATTCGGGCGATACTATTCTGATTCTTAGTGACGGTTTACCCGAGTTATTTAATTACATGGGTTTAGCTTATGGTTATGAAAGAGTACAAACAGAATTTCAAAAACTTGCTTATAAAACACCTGCAGAAATAATCGAAGGACTAAAATTAAGTGCTACAGAATGGGCAAAAGGAACAGAACCAGATGATGATGTGACGTTTGTAGTGATAAAAGTAAAATAATTTTTTATATCCTATAAATAATAATTTAAAGCGAGTAAATAATGAGAAATATTAATATCTTAATTCAAAGTTTGATCTTCAGTACAATTGTTTTTTTAGCAAATATTAATTCAGTGCAAGCACAGGATGAATATCTTTTTGAACATATAAGTGTTTCTGATGGTTTGTCAAGTTCAAGAATAAATGTTTTTCAATCAATATTTCAAGATAAATATGGATATATGTGGTTTGGAACTGTTGATGGTTTAAATCGGTATGACGGATTTAATTTTAAAATTTATAAAAATATTCCTGGTGATTCCACATCTTTACCTTCAAGTAATATTCAGGTTATAGGTGAGGATGCAGATGGAAACCTATGGATCGGTACGAATGGTTTTATGAGCTTGCTCGATAGAAAAAAAGATGCTTTTAACAACTACCCGATTGAATCAATCAATACTGCTGGGCAGCAAAAGGATGTATTCCGGACATTGGTTGACAGCAAGAAAAATTTCTGGATCTCAACAACCGGTTCCGGTGTACAAAGATGGAATAAAGAGTTAAAAAAATTTGAAATTATTCCATTTTTGATAAGCATTTCAGATTCACTCACTAAGGTCACGAATACAGTAGTTATAGCATTTTCTCAATTAAGAAATGGAAATATACTAGCAGCAAATTTTTCGGGTGGAATTTATTTTTATAATGAAGACAGCAATGCATTTGAAAAGTATAGTGTTAGTGGATTAAATAACTACCAAGGTATTGTAGATATTTTTGAAGATAAAAAAGGCAACATCTGGTTTTCAGGAAGGAATCTTTTTTCTAGCTACAATCCTATAACCCAATCTTTAAATATTATTGATGACTGGAAAAATTTAAATAACTCTCCACAGGAAGTTTTTCTTCTTCAACCTAATGAAAGAGACAATGGGAACATTTTTGTGATTGCTATTGGAATCGGTTTGATTGAATATGTTCCAACCTCTGAAAATTTTAAGTTAGTTGAACTTTCTGGAGAACTCAAACAGCGTGGATTAGGTAAATTTCCCCTATCTAAATATTTAGATCGGTTTGGTGTGTATTGGTTAGGGCAGGGTGATGATGGCATAATTAAATTTGATCCTAAAAGAAAACCTATGAAAACCTATCCTTTAGTTGAGAGTAAAAATCAGTCTGATTTGTTTTTTGTTTCATCACTCACAAAGGATAGAAAAGATCCCGATGAAATTGTAATCGGTACAGATACAAAAGGAATATTTAAGTTTAATCTTAAGACAAAAAAAGCAATTAATCTTGATATTCCCATTAAATCATTATATGGTGCCAATTCTAATTTAAGGGATATAGTTTTTGATGATAATGATCAAATTTGGTTTTTTAATTCAAGAACCGATCTGTCCAGTTATAACCTGAAAACCAGGAAAACAAAAACTTACCCAGTCGCAGATACCCGTTCGCAAACTGGTACCGGTCAATTAATAAACTCACTAAATTATTTACAAAATAATAAAATATTGCTTGGTGGGGTTGATGGTGTTAAAATATTTAATTCTTTGGATATAGAAATAGAAAATCTGCCATCAATTGGAAATCGAGAGTATGATCAAAAAATAAAGACAAAAGTAACAGAATCAATAGAGAATTATAAAGCGCTGGTCTCTTTAACTAAAGTTGGTGAATCAGCAAATTTGTCTAAAAGATTTACTTTAAAAAATCAGACAGAATTATTGATAGTCTGCCTGGGTGAGGGAACATATCCAAATGGAATGTTTGATTACGGAATTATCCTTAATGATAAAAAGGATACTCTATGGAGTATGAAAGATCTGTCTCAAACATTTTACGGAGGAGGAGGATTTAAAAATCGTTTGCAAATAGAAGTTAAATCTCTAGAGGCAGGAAATTATACTGCGAATTTTCAGACTGATATAGGACATTCATACGGAAACTTCAATGTTTTGCCTCCAAAAGATTCAACATGGTACGGTATACAAGTTATTGAATTAGACCATGAGCGGTATGTTAAGATCAAATCATTAATTGATCAAGAAAAAAAGAAAAAAGATTTTGCTGATTATTTCGGGACTGACTTAATTATAAAGAGTAAAAAATTCCCTGGTACTATCTGGATCGGGGCTGGTTCAGCAGGTTTAATTAAATATGATCTTACTTCTGGTCGTTACAGACAGTATCGTCCAGAAACTATGAAAAATAATGCAGCTCAGTTTGGAAACATTTTTGAAGATAGTAAAGGTATTTTATGGATTGTGTTTAATCCTTCGGGCTTTATGCGCTTCAATCCAGAAAATGAAACATTTATTTCAAATTCTAATATTCAGGAATTACCTCAAGCAGCCATAAATTCTATTATCGAGGATTTTGATAATAATCTTTGGATTAGCAGCAGTGTTGGTATTACAAAATTAATACGACCAGGCGAAGGTGAAAAATGGACAACTACAAAATTTGACAGTAAGGACGGGGTGCCAGGAGGATTCATTACTGGTTCTTTAATTAGTCCAAACGGTGAAATTTTATTAGGCACTATAAATGGAGTTACTGCATTTTACCCAAGCTCAGAAAATCTAACTCCTCCAGTACCTATTATCTCAAATTTAAGTATTTCAGATGTTTCGGTTTTTGATAAAAACAGTTCATTAAAACTGGATAAATCTATTTACCAGACAGATGAGATAAATTTATCCTATGCTCAAAATTATATATCATTCGAATTTGAATCGCTCCATTATTCTCGTCCTTCAAAGAACAGAGTCCTATATAAACTCGAAGGTCTAAATAAAGATTGGGTCTATTCAGATCGCGATTATGTTTCTTACACAAATCTTGAACCTGGTGAATATACCTTTCGTGTAAAAGCAATTAGCGGTTATGGAGTTGAAAGTCAGCAAGACAGGAACATTAAAATATCAATAGCTCCACCCTGGTATCGTACCATCTTTGCTTACATAGGTTATTTTCTATCGTTTGCAGGTATTGTTTTTTTAATTGATCGTGTACAGCGAAGACGTTTACTTTCTAAAACAAAAGAACGGATGAAGATTCAAGAAGCGGAGCATCGTGCAGAAGCTGCAGAACTTCAAGCAAGAGCACTTCATGCCGAGAGTGAAAGAAAAACTAAAGAACTAGAAGAAGCAAGACAACTGCAGCTTTCAATGCTACCTAGGCAAATACCACAATTGGCAAATCTTAATATAGCTGTTTATATGAAAACTGCAACCGAGGTTGGCGGTGATTATTATGATTTCCACGTTAGCATGGATGGAACACTAACAGTTGTTTTAGGTGATGCTACTGGTCATGGTATGAGAGCAGGAACTATGGTCACTTCAACAAAAAGTTTATTTAATGTATTGGCTACAAATAATAGTATTGTTCAAACATTTCAGGAAATGACACGCTGCTTGAAATTAATGCAGCTCGATAAACTTTCAATGTGTATGACAATGTTGAAAATCAAAAACAATAAATTACTTATGTCTTCTGCTGGAATGCCACCAATTTTTATATATAAAAATAAACACAAGATTCTCGAAGAACATTTAATGGAGGGTATGCCATTAGGTACCATGGAAAATTTTCCTTATGAGCTAAAAGAGACAGAATTATTTGCCGGTGATACAATATTAATGATGAGTGATGGATTACCTGAATTAAATAATGATCAAAAAGAAATGTTTGGATACAAACGTACAAGAAATTCTTTTGAAGAAGTAGCAGAAAAAGATCCAGAAGAAATTATATCATATCTAAATGAAGTAGGTTCTCGCTGGACAAATAATGAAGAACCTGATGATGACGTGACGTTTGTTGTAATAAAAGTAAAGTAACCTAAATAATATAGAATTCCATAATGAACAAACTTTTTAAATACGCTTTTTTTATAATTGTCTTTTCAACAAGCAGTTCCTTTTCGCAGCTAAATCCTAATAACATCACTCAGTTTACTGAAAAAGATGGGATTCCAGGTTCACAGGTAAGCGAAATCTTAATTGATAAATTCGGATATGTCTGGATCGGAACGATAAATGGATTAACCCGCTATGACGGTTATGAATTCAAAAGATTTTATAATGACCCAAATGATCCAACATCAATACAAGGACTGGTCATATGGTCATTATTTGAAGACAGCAAAGGTCGAATCTGGATTTCTAGTTCGCCGGAAATTCTTAATCTGTATGATCACGTTACTAAATCATTTAAGCAATACGAATTCAAACATTTGATTGAAAGACAGGCAAATGTTGAAATTGGAATTAACAATATCTGTGAAGATGATAAAGGTAGAGTATATTTTGGTGTTAGAGCTATGTATGATGAAACTATTTCATCATCACTCTTATATTTTGATGAAAAAGAAAATAAAGTTAAAAAGTTACCTACACCGGATAGTTTAAATATTCAAAATGTTTTCAATCTAATTAATGATAAAAATGGAAATGTTTATATTTCCAGCTCGACCGGATTCTTCAAGATTGACCCGGATAGAAAAATAAGTAGAGTTAAAGCCCCTATAAAAGATCTGGAAAATAATAATGAATATATAACTGATTTCAATTGCGATAATGATGGTCATATTTGGATAATTACTAATAAATCAAGATTAATTGATTACGATTCACAAACGGGAAATTATCACGCTTATTACCAAAAGGAATTTGATAAAAGCAGCTACGATGAACTTAGGGGGACTTCTCTTGTTTTTGATAATGAGGACAATTTGTGGATTGGTACAAACAAAGGAATATTTTTCTTCAATAGAGAGAAAAAGAGATTTGAGAATTTTATTGAGCCTTCAATAAATCCAACTCAAAATGAAATTATTCTTGATCTAAAATTCGATTCTTTTGGCACATTGTGGATCGGTACACAATTCGGTGGATTATTTAAATATGAAGAGAGAACTCTATTTAACTCCTATCGTTTTGAATCCTCCGATAAAAACTCATTAACTCCTGGCTGGGCAAATAATATTTATGAAGCACATGACGGTAAAATTTGGATTACAACTTCAGGGCAGGGAAACTCTTCGGGTATTAATATTTTTGACATTAAAACCAGGTTAATTAAACCTATCCCATATCAGAATTTTTTACCCGACAACCTTATAATATTTGGATTAATTGAGATTTCACCAGGTGAATTATTAATTAGTACTGAAAAAGGTGTTTATACATTTTACCCGGAAACTAAAAAAGTAAATTGGGTTGAACTAAAAGGAGTTCCCAATTCTATATTCATACAAGATTTTCTTAAAGATAGATATGAAAATCTTTGGCTCTGCTCTTTTGATGGACTCTATAAAAAAAGTAAAGGTGATGATGTATTTAAACAATATGACTTATCTCTGTTACAAGGCAGCAATGAAATTACCGGAGCGTTGGAAAGCAAAAAACATGGTTTATGGTTACTAACTACAAATGGATTGTTTTTATATAATTATAAAACGGATAGCATTGAGCGGCACGGTTTTGATAAATCTAAGGGAGATATTTTTGGTACTCAGGATATCAATTCAATTCATGAGGATTCCAGAGGAACTCTATGGGTAGGCACCTGGCAGGGAGGATTAAGTAAGTATAATGTAGAAACGAAAAAAATAAAAACTTACACTCGTAATGACGGGCTGCCATCTATGAGCGTTCAAGGAATTCTGGAAGATGAAGATAAGGATGCTTTATGGCTTAGCACTTTTGATGGATTGAGTTTTTTTAATACCAGGACAGAAAATTTCAATAATTTTTCAATAGCTGATGGAATACAAAGCCAGTTGTTTGCAGAGGGTTCTTCCTTAAAGACTTCAGATGGGCATTTCATTTTCGGAGGAGCCAATGGCTTTACAGTCTTCAGCTCTAACGATGTAAATAATAATTCGAGTCCGCCTAAAGTATTTCTAACTGATCTGAAACTCTTTAATAAATCTATAATTCCAGGCGTTAATTCAATTTTAGAAAAACCTATTTATGAAACTAAAGAAATCATTTTAGCACACGATCAGAATAATATCTCGCTTGAATTTACTGCACTACACTATTCCAATCCAACTAAAAACATAACTCTGTATAGATTAGAAAATTTTGAAAACGACTGGCGTGATGCTGGAAGTCAGCACTCTGTATTTTATCCAAATCTTTCACCCGGTGAATATTTGTTTCAAGTAAAAGCTGCAAATAATAATGGTGTCTGGAATGAAACCGGAGCCTCATTAAAAATTACTATTAAAGCTCCATGGTGGCAAACCTGGTGGGCTAGTTTACTTTATATTATTGGATTCGTGAGTTTACTCGGTGGCTTAAGAAAATTTGAGCTTGATAGAAGAAGAGAAAAAGAAAATAAAAAGTTACTGCAGCTTGAGAATGATAGAAAAACAAAAGAGTTAGAAGAAGCACGTCAGTTACAATTATCTATGCTTCCTGCTTCTACTCCTGAAATACGTGAATTTGAATTTGGTGTTTTTATGGAAACTGCAAGCGAAGTCGGTGGTGATTATTATGACTTTACTTTTAAAAAGGATGGATCACTTAATATCGCTATCGGAGATGCAACGGGACATGGAATGAAAGCCGGCATAATGGTCTCTATAATGAAAGCTCTATTTATTTCTGATTCATCTGAATTAGATCTTATCGACTTCTTTAGTAATTCTAACAAAACTATAAAAGCCCTTAATCTGGGCAGAATGATGATGGCATTTACTGTTTTAAATATAAATAAGAATCGAGTGCAATTTATTAATGCTGGTATGCCGCCGATATTTATTTTTAGAAATTCTACTAAAAGTGTTGTAGAGTTTGAGACACAATGTATGCCTCTGGGTGCTATTTCTGAAATGTACTTTAAAAT
>JAGXRK010000035.1 GCA_018335755.1 Ignavibacterium sp.
AAAGCACATCAAAGGGAACAGAAATCCTGCCTGAGTTATTCTATTCCGGCCTCCTGAAGCTTATCAACTATTGCAGCAACCTCGGAAGCCTCCCTCACATCATGTACCCTGAGTAATTCAGCTCCATGGAGCAATGCAATTGTGTTCACAACGGTTGTTCCATTGAGTGCATCTGTTGAATTTATGCCTAACACTTTGCTTATCATTGATTTTCGCGACATGCCTGCAAGTACCGGATATCCGTATTGGCGAAGTTCGTCCAGCCGTCGAAGCATGATGTAGTTTCCATTCAGTGTTTTGCCAAAACCAAATCCCGGGTCTAAAATTAACTGTGATGCTCCTGCCTGTTGAAACCTGTTGATTTCAGCAGAGAAAAACTTATGAATATCATTCATGATTTCATTACCCAGAGGCTGGTTTTGCATGGTTTCGGGAGTTCCATGCATGTGCATCATAATATAAGGTATATTATATGCGCCGATAAAATCCTTCATATTAGGGTCAAATCTGCCTCCCGAAATATCGTTGATCATAACAGCGCCTTCCTCGATGCACATTCTGGCTATTTCTGACCGGTATGTGTCAATAGAAAAGGCTGTTTTGGGAAACATTCTAACAAGCCGTCGAAGTGCCGGGATCAGACGTCCTGCTTCTTCCTCTTGGCTTATCTCTTTTGCTCCCGGTCGCGTTGAAATTGCACCCAAGTCAATGATTCCTGCTCCATGTTGCAGCATTTCCTCTGTCTTTTGAACTACTTCAACAGGAGTAGAAAAACGGCTGCCCTCAAAAAATGAATCAGGTGTCAGGTTAAGTATGCCCATTACGATCGGGCATTTAAAGCTGTAATCCCTCCCCATACAGCGAAAATTCAGGTTTCGGGAAAAAGAAGTATTTTTATCGGTCATTTCTGGCGAATACTATGCGGTTTGAAACCGTCGTTTTTGTGCAAATTTAGAATATTAAGGCGAACACTTTATGGAACAAAGAACTGTCAGACAATACAAAGATGTAATCGAGAACTGCGAAAAGATCTACTCAGGAAAAATGATGGATTACGGGGCTTCATGGCGAATACTCAGGGCCTCATCACTCACTGACCAGATCGCTATTAAGGCCAAAAGAATCCGCAACCTTCAGTTGAATGAAACACGCATGATCGATGAAGGAATCGAAGGGGAGTTTCAGGGAATCGTTAATTATTCCGTTATGGCGATTATTCAGTTCAGAAAAGGATTTTCTGATTTTCCGGATATGGATGCACAGGCATCTGTCGGCCTTTATCGTGCTGTTTTAAACGAAGCTATGGATCTGATGACGCGCAAAAATCATGACTATAATGAGGCATGGCGGGATATGCGGGTAAGTTCACTGACCGACATCATTCTTATGAAACTTTTTAGAATCAAGCAAATAGAAAACAACCTGGGAAACACTTCATTTTCTGAGGGAATCGATGCGAATTACTTCGATATCATCAACTACGCCATCTTTGCACTTATCCTGCTTTCAGAAACAGAATAAAAACGATTAAACATGAATTTATTAAGGGAATTTAGCCGGTATATCACCGCATTCGTATTTATTTTTTCAGGTTTCGTCAAAGGTGTTGATCCTTTGGGAACAGCTTACAGGCTCGAAGATTACTTTATCGCCTATGGAACAACATGGGCAGATCCATTGGCTTTGTTACTATCCATTGCTTTATCAACCACCGAATTCGTCATTGGCGCCGCATTACTGCTTAATATACGTATGAAGTTTATTTCGTGGGCATTATTGCTTATTATGTCGTTTTTTACGGTGCTCACTCTTTTCGATGCTGTTTACGAACCTGTTTCGGATTGCGGTTGCTTCGGTGATGCAATCAAGCTGACCAACTGGGAAACCTTCTATAAAAACATCGTGTTAATGCTGTTCACATTGGTTATTTTCGTCAACAGGAAAAGGTTCAAATCCAATCTGATGGTTTTCAGCCAAAACATTATACTGATCGTGTTTTTGTCTGGTTTTGTGTGGTTTTCTGTATACAATTACCGTCACCTGCCCATGATTGACTTTATGGATTGGAAGGTAGGAAGGGATATGACACCGGATGAAAACCTGACCGAAACAAAGATTTATCTAACTTTTAGAAATAAAGAAACTGGTCAGACAGATGAGTTTCTTTCCCCGGACTATCCCTGGAACGACTCAGTCTGGATGGCAACATGGGAGTTTGTTGACCAGCGAACAGTAGTGCTTGGCGAATCACTGCACCATGATCTGTATGCCGAAGATGCAGAAGGTAATGAAGTTACCCTG
Source organism: Ignavibacterium sp. (assembly GCA_018335755.1). Taxonomy (GTDB): domain Bacteria; phylum Bacteroidota; class Ignavibacteria; order Ignavibacteriales; family Ignavibacteriaceae; genus JAGXRK01. Next base: position 2,302 of record JAGXRK010000035.1, read on the forward strand.
ATGTTGATTGATAATCCGGGTGTGGTTTTTGTTATTGTATCATATGATCTTAATGCGCTGAGCAAAAAGGAAATAGACGGAATGAAGACTTTGTCGGATCAGCTGTCTGGAATGCATATTGATTTGGCGGTGCTGACAAGTTCATTGCCTGAAGAGTCAATTGCATTTCAGGAAGTTAACAAATTTTATACTGACTTCTACTACTCGGATGATGTTGTGTTGAAAACCATGGTCAGAGCCAACCCGGGACTGATTGCCTTCAGGGAAGGTGTAGTATTGGGAAAATGGCATTTCAATGATTTTCCGCTTGATAGTGAACTGGTTAAATGGTTAGGGTTACATAACAAATAGATTAGGACTGTACATATGGGGGCTTTTTTAATCAGACGGCTGACATATGGTGCTTTGGTTCTTTTTGGGGTGATCACCCTTGTTTTTGTATTGTTTAACATTTTACCCGGCGATCCGGCCCGAATGATTCTTGGTCAGCGGGCTGATATGTCTTCTGTTGAGGCAATCCGCAAAGAACTAGGTCTTAATGATCCGGTTTATATTCAATACCTGCATTTTCTTAACGACATTTCGCCAGTTTCATTTCATCAGAGTGAAAACCAAGATGCGAGGTGGTTTTTTAATGAAGAAGTTTATGGTGACCATTTGACTATTGTAGATAATGGTTCACTGATGATTGTTATCAAAGAGCCCTATCTCAGAAAATCGTATCAATCCAGACGCAATGTCAGCGAAATCCTTGCCGAAGCCTTTCCAATGACGCTGCTACTTGCTTCAGTTTCGATGCTATTTGCCATGATTACAGGTGTTTTTATAGGGCTAGTTGCTGCTATTGTCAACAAATCATTTGTTAACAAACTAATTCTGATATTTTCAGTATTGGGTATGTCACTGCCTTCATTTTTTGCTGCAGTTTTGTTTGCCTGGATATTTGCTTATGTTCTGTCTTCTTACACAGGGCTCAGTATGTTTGGAAGTCTGTATGAGGTGGATGATGCTGGTGGGGGAGAGGTGTTAATGCTGAAAAACCTCATTCTTCCTGCTTTCACTCTTGGGATACGGCCTTTGGCAATTATTGTGGAGCTTACACGCACCACATTGATGGAGGTGATGTCGCAGGATTATATCCGGACTGCTTCGGCAAAAGGACTGAAAATAGGCCGGGTCATTGGACTTCATGCATTGCGTAATGCGCTGAATCCGGTTATTACAGCTGTATCTGGTTGGTTTGCATCATTAATGGCCGGCGCGGTATTTGTTGAATACGTTTTTGACTGGAAGGGAATTGGCGTTGTCATTGTGGATGCATTGGAGAAATATGACCTGCCGGTGATCATGGGTTCTGTTTTATTGATTGCCGTTATGCTGATTTTGATTAATATTGTTGTCGATATCTTGTACGGTTTTTTGGATCCCCGTGCCAGAATTACTTGATATTCAAACTTAAACATTTTGTTATGCGTAGAAAAATTGTTGCCGGAAACTGGAAGATGAACCTGACATTTCAGGAAGCTGAGGAATTAATTGAAGAGATTCTGGAGCTCCTTGATGAGGAAAATGCGCCTGCTGAGGTGGTCGTTTGCCCGCCTTATCCTTACCTGGAGCTCGCTACAGATTACTCTGAAGAAGGAATGATCAAGGTTGGAGCTCAAAACATAAGTCCATTTGATTCAGGTGCATATACCGGAGAAGTTTCGGCTTCCATGCTCAAGTCAATGGGTGTATCCTATTGTATTATTGGACACAGTGAAAGACGTAAGTATTTTAATGAGGATGATAAGATGTTGACTGCCAAAGTAAATCAGGCATTAAAACATGGTATCAGACCGATATTCTGTGTTGGTGAATCACTTCCTGAACGCGAAGCAGGCCGTCATTTTGAAGTCGTTCGTTCACATGTGCGTCATGGATTATTTCATCTGGATACTGATGAGTTCCATAAAGTTATAATTGCCTATGAACCGGTTTGGGCTATCGGAACCGGAGCAACGGCAACCCCCGAACAAGCTGAAGAGATGCATTCTTATATACGTACACTGATTACCGAACGCTACGGTGAAGAAATAGCTGAAGCTACAATAATACTTTACGGTGGTAGTTGCAACTCTTCAAATGCTTCAGAAATATTTGTCAAAAAAGGAGTTGATGGTGGTTTGATCGGTGGTGCTTCCCTCAAGGCCGATGAGTTTGTTTCGATCTGTCGCAAAGCCTGATGGATACTGTTTCTGTGGTTTTTTCGTTGCCTGAAGGATCCGATCTGGAATCTGAATTGCTGATTTACGAGCTTGGGGGTCTTGGTTATGAGGGTTTTGTTGAAGAGAATGAGAAAATTGAAGCATATATTATCGCTGATCAATTCAACAAACAGCATTTAGAAGCCCTTTTACAACAGGAGCGTTTCAAAAGACTGTTTGTGGTTTCCATAAAAGAGCATAAGGAGCAAAATTGGAATGCATTGTGGGAAGCCTCTTATAGCGACGTGATCATTAACAACAGATGCAGGGTTAGAGCCCCCTTTCATGAAGTTAGACCTGACATTGAATTCGATCTGCTCATAGAACCGCGAATGTCTTTCGGAACGGCCCATCACGAAACTACGCATCTGATGATCGGGCTCCTGCTGGAATTGCAATTAACTGATAGATCGCTTGTCGATATGGGATGCGGAACCGCAGTACTGGCTATACTGGGACGTAAACTTGGTGCATTTCCTGTTTATGCCATTGATAATGATGAATGGGCAGTTGATAATGCCCGGGACAATGTTCAATTGAACAACACAGGAGATATCTCAGTTATTGCCGGAGATGCCCGACAATTGGCGCATATCCGGACAGACTTTTTACTTGCCAATATTAACCGGAACATCTTGCTGCAGGACATGTCGGCTTACTGGGAAAGCATTAATAAAGGCGGAACAATGATCCTTAGTGGATTTTTTGAAGAGGATCTCGGTCTGATTAACGACAAATGTGTCGGACTTGGTTTAATCTTTACCAAACACCTTGTACGTAACCGGTGGTGTGCTGCTGTATTC
>JAGXRK010000036.1 GCA_018335755.1 Ignavibacterium sp.
ATATAATCAATAATCCCGCCGCACCGACTTTTGGAAACACAATTGATGCAATGGAGAAAAGCGGAAAATTGCTAGATAAAGTTAGCCGTGTATTTTATGCTCTTTATTCAGCGCATACCAACAACGATATACAGCAGATTTCAAAAGACATTTCCCCGCTATTATCAAAGCATAGCGATGATATAAGCTTAAATGAAAAACTCTTTGAACGAATTAAAACACTTTATAATGAAAAAGAAAAATTAAACCTAACCGCAGAGCAAAGCCGCCTTCTTGAAAAGTATTACAAAAATTTCGTAAGACGGGGAGCGAACCTTAACGATGCGGAAAAAGACCAGTTAAGAAAGATTAACGAAGAGTTATCTCTTTTATCGCTTAAGTTCAGCGAGAATGTATTAAAAGAAACAAATGCATTCCAGCTATTCATTGATAACGAAGCCGACTTAAAGGGTTTGCCTGAAGCCGTTGTAATATCTGCCGCAGAAGCAGCTAAAGCAAAAGGAAAAGAAGGGAAGTGGCTTTTCATTCTACATAAACCGAGTTTTATTCCTTATCTGCAATACGGGGAGAATAGAGAAGTCCGGGAAAAACTTTTTAAAGGTTATATAAACCGCGGTGATAATAATAATGATAACGACAATAAGGAAATTATTGCGAAAATGATCTCTTTGAGAATTAAAAAAGCAAATCTATTAGGATATAAAACCCATGCCGATTTTATACTCGAAGAAAACATGGCAAAAACCTCCGAAAGAGTTTATGAATTCTTGAACCAGATTTGGGAACCCGCTTTGAAAATGGCAAAGCAGGAAGTTGAAGAACTTCAAAAAATGGTTGAAGCAGAAGGAAACGACTTTAAACTTGAAGCATGGGACTGGTGGTATTATGCAGAAAAATTGAAAAAAGCAAAATATGATCTTGATGAAGAGATGCTTCGTCCCTATTTCAAACTTGAGAATGTAATTGACGGAGTTTTTACGGTTGCAAACAAACTATTCGGGTTACAATTTGTCGAACTAAAAAATATCCCGGTTTATCAGGAAGAAGTAAAAGTATTTGAAGTTAAAGATGCCGATGGTTCTCATGTCGGAATTTTATTTACCGACTATTTCCCGCGAGAAAGCAAACGCGCCGGTGCATGGATGGGTGCTTTCCGCTCGCAATCTAATTTAGGTGGAGAAATGGTTACCCCTGTAATTACAAACGTTGGTAATTTTTCAAAGCCGGCAGGAAACAAACCTGCATTATTAAGCCTTGATGAAGTTAATACATTGTTCCATGAGTTCGGACATGCATTACACGGACTACTTTCTAACGTAACTTATCCTTCACTTTCCGGTACTTCTGTGCCGAGGGATTTTGTTGAACTCCCTTCACAAATAATGGAAAACTGGGCAACCCACCCGGAGGTTTTGAAAATATATGCTAAGCATTATGAAACTGGTGCAATAATACCGGATGAGTTGATTGAAAAAATTGAGAAGTCGGAGCATTTTAATATGGGATTTGTAACCGTCGAATATCTTTCTGCAGCATTCCTTGATATGGATTGGCATACTTTAACGGAAGACAATGTAACCGATGTAAACAAATTTGATGAGGAATCACTCAACAAAGTTGGTATGATACCGGAAATTGTAGTAAGATACAGAAGCACATATTTCTCCCATATTTTTTCCGGTGGTTATTCTGCGGGATATTACAGCTATATCTGGGCCGAAGTACTTGACTCTGATGCCTTTGAAGCTTTCAAAGAAACAGGAAATGTTTTTGACACTAAAACGGCAAAACTGTTCAGAGAAAATGTTCTTTCCAAAGGTGGAACGGATGACCCGATGCTGCTTTATAAAAGATTTAGAGGAGCAGAACCGAAAGTTGAAGCACTTCTTAAAAAACGGGGATTGAACTAAATTATTTTAAAGGGGCGGAACTTTCCGCCTCTTTCTTCTCTTATAAGAGGAAAACAAGGTTTTTCTGCCCGGTGATTATTTTTGACATCTGGGAAATAATTGATATATTTGTCAACTTATTTTGAAATAATTAGTTATGTAGGTTAAAAGGATAAAAAATGGCTCATCATAAATCAGCAAAAAAGAGAATTCTTACTAATGCGAAAAAAAGAGCAGCAAATAAATCTTCAATTTCCAAATTGAAGACCATAACAAAGAAAGTAATGGATTCGGATAATAAAACCGAAGCCGAAAAACTTTATAAAGAAGCTGTTGCATTTGCCGATAAAACCGCAAGCAAAGGAAGAATCCACAAAAACACGGCTTCAAGAAGAAAATCTTCTATGACGAAGCACTTGAATTCTCTTACTGTAACTGCCGAAAAGAAATAATTTGAATAAACAAAAAAGAGGCTTTAACTAAAGCCTCTTTTTCTATTTTAAAGATCATCAATCGCATCAATACCGGAGGGCATGGGGAGGAAAAACCTTACACGTTGAATTTCACCGTTTCGTTTTACAAGACGATTAACTTTCTTTTTAATAATTACACTGTGCTCAATATAAACGTCGTCTTCAATTATCGAACCAAATATATAGCTTGTGCCTTTAATTAAAACATTTTTACCGATTCTTAACGGGAAAGCATCACTTCCGGTCATGTTAACGCTAGACTCAATTTTCGAGTGATCACCGATAATTATGTTGCCTTTAATAATGTCACCCCATAATATTTCAACATTGTTACCGATTATAAACTCTTGTTCAGGAAAGCAAGAAAGATGAGAGCTTTCCCAAATTGTTACATTCTTTCCAAAGATCACATTACCGTTAACAAATACATTCTTCTTTAAATAGATATTATAATTTAGTTTTACACCTTTACCAATATGTACTCCCTTTCCTATTCGAATATCAAGCGGAATATTTTGTTTATCAAGTTCCACAATGTGTTCTACAACTGACTCATCAATGAAGAAGTCATCCGGATCATCAATTTCAACTATATTCTTTAATCTGTCATAAACCTTATGTCTAAAAACCCGTTCCATTTCTTTTAGAACAGATTTATCATTGAATCCCATTACTACAGATTGATCGGAAGGACTGGTTGCATCTACGAAATAGTTTTTACCGTTGAAAAGAGCAATCAAGTCGGTAATGTAAATTTCATTTTGGGCATTATCACTGGATATATCATAAACAAGTTCGATTAACTTTTGGTAATTAAAAGCATAAACGCCCGAGTTATATTCCCTGTTTTCGAGAAGCTCTTTTTGAGTGAACTCATATCCTCTTCCGTTATAAGTTCTGCGGTATGTTTTACCACCGTTCAATGCGAGGATGTCTTTATACTCAATTATTTCTATTACCTTTCCCGAATCTTCGCCAGAGGAATTACCTTCGACATCCAATTCTTTTACCCGGACAATTCTACCGTAAGAGTTTTGTTCAATCAGCCCCTCATAAATTCCGGTTAAAACCATCATATCCGCCCCTGAAGATTTGAACTTTTCCCCAAAGATTTTAATTGTTTCGGCATTCATTAATCCCATATCACCGGGCAGAACATAAATCGTTCCTTTGAATTTTTTTGGATCAATCTTATCAAGCCCTATTTGTACAGCATGCCCGGTTCCCTTTTGCTCTGCTTGATACGCAAACGAGTTTTTTTCTCTTTTGCCAATTACCTTCATAACATCCAATGCTTTTATTCCGACAACCAGAATTGTATTAATACCCGGCAGTCCATTTAAGCAGGCATTGTACACACGCTCAACCGAAGGCACCCCCCAAATGTTATGGAGCATTTTCGATTTTTTTGATTTTATCCTCTTTCCATGTCCGGCCGCCAATACTATTGCTGCTTCATTTGATGAGTAATCTAAATTAGATGAAAATTCTGATAATGCGTTATAAATCTGTTTTTTATCGGCTATTTCCAATTCAAGTTCCTAAAAAAATTAATTAAATCGTTTCAAATTTATCGAAAAAACAAGTAAGATAATAACATGCTTTTTCTATAAGTGCTTTGAATCATTTATTGAATACGGCTTATTTTTCTATTACCTCCGCCAATCCTTTCGGTATTTGATGATCGGGGAAGTTTTCTTTCAATTTTTTAATATATACTTTAGCTCGGTTTACCTTGTCAAATTCCATTTCATAAAGAGCACGTTTAACCAGCATCCAGCCGCAAACATGTTTAATAAAGTCTATATAATGATTTTTCTTCTTGGGAATACGGATTTCATAATCCGGATCTTTTGCCGGCACATACTCTTCACCGTTACCCTTTACAACCCTGTAGAAAAATACATCCGGGACAAGAGTATAACCGGGAGGTAAAGTAAACTCACCCCTTTGCATCTCATTCGATACTACTTCTACCGCTATATAATAGTCATGCTTATCTATGTTGGTGGTAATAAACTCAGACATTATTCTTCTGAAAAGCGTTTCTAATAACTGTGAATTGTATTGTTCACTTCTTTCAAAAGGTTTAAGTGCTTCAAGAAACTGGTCTATCAAAGGCTTCATCTCGTCTGTAATGCCGGGATAAGTTGTTTTAAGTTGGTTGTAGTACCATGATCTGCGGAGAAGTTCTTTATCAATAATTTTTACATCTCTTCTATAATCTTCTACGAATTGAAAATAGTAAGAAGGCGAAATGAGATAATCCCATTGATAAGTAAAAACAACAGCATCTTTTTCAACTGAATTAAGAGCGGCTTTTGTATAATCCTCAAAAATATAATTCTCTGATTGCGATACTTTCCCGAAAGTCAAAAAAGCCTGGAAGAAGACGAAGATAACAACTAAGCTTACCGGTAGCATGTATTTCAGTTTTACGTCTTTAAGAAGTTGAAACACTTTTAATATTCCGAATGAAGAGAAAAAGGCTAAAGAGATATAAGCAAGTAAAAAATATGCGTCAATATCGCTGATATCGTAATTGATAGAATAAAAAACCGTTGTAAAAAATATTACCAGGAAAAAAACAAACAGTCTTTTTGATGTGAAGAAAAGAGCCATCACTCCAATTAGAATGATGATTAATGTGATATTAAATTCTTGAGGTAGGTTGGAGATAAAATAGTTTAGTTGTTTTTTTGCAGAGTCGAAGGAAGAGAATATCCAAACCTGGTATTGTTTCCCTGAAACATGACGGAGAATTCTTTCCACATCTACCGGGTTACCCCAATTTAGCATGGGGTTTTGAGCTGCCCGCAGCGGTAGATAAGAATATGTCGCAGCAAGAACCGGGAAGAAAACCAGAAGCATCTTGCCGATCTTCTTAAATGACTCTACCTTAAATCTGTACTTCAAGAAAAAGAGATATGCAGTCGCCGGTAAAATCAACATCGT
>JAGXRK010000037.1 GCA_018335755.1 Ignavibacterium sp.
GCGCCGTTTTCGCGGACTTGTTTTTCCATACCCCGCGCAAGCTGCAAATTTTGCGGACGGGGAAGCCCATGTGTGATGACAGTGGATTCCAATGCAACAACTGGCGCGCCCAGGCTGAGCACGCGCGAGATTTCGGGGGAGAGTTGAAAGTTGGGATGTTTCATTTTTGTCTCTTGATGTAGTGGAATACATGATCGTCTATATCGTAAAGGGCTTTTTCAATACGGGCGAGGTCACCTGTTTGGACATTCTTATGGTTTTTGCAAAGTCGCTTGACAGGATTTGAAGTCTATGGCGTCACTGAAACAACTTCAGAAAAAGTAGCCGATTTTCGTCTCCTACACGAAGCCGAATCACAGAATTTCTGACTTTGCAAAAGCCATGTGGACATTCTCGAAACCCATTCCTATATTTGTAAAAATGTATTATTATATAATTACTTTCACTATCCATCGGAGGAGGAGATTCAGATGCCTAAATTAGATTCACTAAAACCTTATGTTACATATCAAGAACCGTTTGGTCCTATTGATTCTACTCTAATAGGACCAGATTATGAGGCTCTAAGATTATTATTATTATTTGAAAGGAGAAGTCAGGCGTATAAAAAAAGACCTTCCATTATTATGGGGCGAAGAGGTGCTGGAAAAACATCTTACCTCAAATCAGTATACTTTCAAGATCAATACCAGTATTATGTTGAGATACCAACCCCAAAAATTGTTCAATATATTTCTGAAGCAATACAAAATGATGGAAAAAAGAATTTTGTTGAGATTGTGATGGAATTGTGGGAGAAGACACTGTTGATCTGTGTGTTCGTTGAGATATGTAAATCGGATTTTCCTGCCTCGAAAAATTTGGATATTATTATTGAATACCTTAAAAGAATAGATATTCAAAGAAATGCTTCTGTTCATGATATTTTATCAAGACTTGATACCATGTATCGGGAAACTATAGTACACAACCCTCAAAATGGCATATCTGAAATTATCAAGAAATTTGGTTCGGCAAATTTTGAAGGTGCCAAATCGGCGGCTATTGAGTGTCTTGGAGCAGTAAAAGCAAAATTTGTGATTTTGATGGATTCGCTTGAGGAGTTTCATGTTGGGGATGAATCGACCGAACATGCAATCAAAGGATTATTGAAACTTGCTGGTTTTATGAATGCTCCGAAAGATGTCATAGATATTCGCTTGTGCCTTACAACGGAATTGAAACCAATATTTTTCAGAATTTCTTCCAATCCAAATAAAGATTTTGCACATATGGATCAGCTTGAATGGACACTTACTGATCTTATTTTGATAGGCGCTCAACGATTGATGTATTTTCTGAAGTTACATTATCAGGATTTGATAATAGGGATATCTCCCTCGGAGGAGTTAAATCGTGCTAGTGCGTTTGCTCTTTTTAGGAAGGTGCTCCCTGAAAAAATCATCAATCAGAACGGTTATGAAGAGGTTGCAATATCTTATATATTAAGGCATATGCAGCTTTTACCGCGCCATTTTATAATGTTGTTGAATTCTATCTTTCGCAGCGCTTTTGCCAGACATGAGAAAGACCCTTTTCCTGTCACAGGGGAGGATATTCTTTCTGGTGTTCGGCAGGTTGAAGAATCGATTGTTCAGGAAATATTTACTACATTTAATGTTCTTCATCCTGATGCTAGGGAATTATGTAAACGATGCTTACCTCAACTCCCAAAAACTTTTAAATTGGGCGACCTTCATCATGTACTTAATCGACATGGAAAAAAACATTTTCCTGGTGGTGAGTTTACCGATTTTTACAGAATGCTGGTAGAGATTGGAGTTATCGGCAGAGTGAGTTATAAGTCCGATCTCTATATTACAGGCAAGTTTCAATATATGATTGGTCATGAATTAAATCTTAGTTATGATGATGATCTATGTGTTCATCCTCTTTTTTCGGGAATTTATGGTCGAGCCGGTAATGAAGATCAACGTCCCGTTTACCCAGAAGGTAACAACCTGGATAACAATTAATGCTTCAGATATGAAGTATGAAGATGGTTGAATTTAATACAAGAGTTGTAATATTTCGATATTTTGTTTCCTAAAACTATCTTTAGCTATCGGTATCCGAATCCGACCAATTCTTAATAGATTTCTTAAGGTCTATTAAGAGTTGATCAATCAATTGGCTCCTTATGATTGAGTTTTCAACATCTCTTTCTGCCTCTCGCATGCGCATATCAACGTAGAGGTGAAAATGATGGGGGGCTATGCCCTCTATCTCTTTTCGTAAAGCTCTCTCACGTTCTCTGACTTTTTCAAATTTAGAAGTTGCTAGTTCCTTGAACTTTGCAACTTCTATTTCCCCTCTTTCGATTATTCTTTGGCTTTCATCTTTAGCTGCCCAACTCTCTTGGACGGTTTTTATAACAATTGGATAATCAGTTTTTATATCCTTGTCAATTTTTATTTCCCTGATGATTATGCCAGATTGTTCAAGGCCATCATTCAGTTCTTTTTTCCAATCTTCCAATTGCTGGTCTAAGTCAATGCCGGATTTTTTACTGAGTATCTCATCGATGCTATGGCTTCTAATATAATCTGATAACTTAGCTCTCAATTTACCCACGGGGATATTACCAAAGTCGTTTTCTTTAAAACCGTTTTCTGTTTCGTCAAAGAGTATAGTTCTCGCTTCAACCGCCTGCTTGATTGAAAGTGGATCAAATGAAAAACGACGATTTTCATTTATCGCTTTTGTCTTAATTGACCCAATTTGATACCTAAGTTCAGCCCCTATCTCCACATAGATCCCATTTGTTGTCCACGCCCCTATGCTGACGTTTTTTGTGTTAGACCTAAGATCTACTATGTACTTGATCGTTTCATCCCTGTGTAGAAAAACGAGGCCCGAACCTTCTACACGGGAAAATTGCACACCTTTCTCGATGTAAACAGCGGAGTCGGCATCTACACTTAGCAAGGCAGGCCCTCCTAGCCAAGTAACCCAGCCATCGTTTGAGTCTTCCAAAGCACCATGGCTTATCTTTATGGGTTTAAAATATTTTTCAGGATTCGTATTTATCATAAGAGGCGGAGTAAAAACTCCAAAGAGCCTGTGTAAAATCACTTTGTTTAAATCGGGTATGGGATTTGATTGGTTTAATTCTGACAGAAATATTTTTGCCATCTTAAACAATACACTAAAGCTGCTTATAGACAAAGTAAATATAAGAGGTGGTGTCCAGTACCGATTCATAATTGTGGTATCAAAGAGTATGAGGGGTGTGAAACAGACAACCATTAAAAAAATGAAGTGTATTATTAAGCGCACTATATTGTGCCAGTAGGCATTTTCAAGAGTATAAGAATTTTGCTTAAAGGCGGAGTCGTCGAGCTTCATGTCTATTCTTCCTTCTTGTTTTTGGATAAAACTGATTTTATGTGGCGCAATATATCTGGAAGGATGATTTCTTTTACTTGCTCTGCCAGCAATAATACTGACGCGTTTTTTTCTGAACGCCCTGTGCTATTTGTATCGTCGTTAGATTGTTGATGATGATTTGTTTCGCTTTTGGCCAGATCCTCCAAGCGGGTTATTTTACGAATTATTTCTTGCATTTGTTTTTTATCCGGATCATTGATTTCTGATTCCTTAAACGTGGCAGATTGAAGCGGTTCCATTTCAGAGCGGGCTTTTTCCAGTTCAAGAGAAACTTTTGATTTTGCTTCCTCGATGACCTTGGTGTCCTTAGCTTTTTGATTTTTGACCCAGTCATTTACTTTTTGTTTAGGTATTGTGTCGTCTTCAAAACGGAAATCTACAATGCGGCTCGCGCGCAATAGTATTCCATGTTTTCTTAGGATGTTTTTTGCATGGTTAAAAATTTCATCTGAAATCTTATCTAAAGTATGAGGATTTTTTTCGTTTGGCGAATCCCACAGTTCGTTAATGTTATATTGACGAATAACTTTACGTGCAATTGGTTGGATTCTGTCTAATACTGTTTTACCTAAATTATTGCCTGGAAACGCCCTGGTTGCCGATGAATATTGGTCTATAAATTCGATGGCAGCTTGTACTCTTTTGCTCGAAAATGGATAGGTTCCTATGCTGTGGTCTAGTTTTTGTGCTTTTTCTAATTTTGGGTTGGATGTGTGTAGTCGATGGTATAGTTCCTCTGTCCAAATTTCTCCATCTATAGAAAATGGGGCGACTAAACGTGCCTTAAGAGGCACACCATCTTTTGTTGCAACCGGAATTTCTCGATTTTGGGCTTGGGTTCTTAGGTCAATGATTGCGAATGGGTGTTCACGACGTTTAGTGAAACCAAACCCGGGTCCTTCTACTCTTGTGATTTCATTTTGTTGATCTGAAATCACAATTGCATGATGTGAGTCAGCGCAGATGATACCGGGTTCTCCGAAAAATGGTCTTGTGAAGTCTCCAGAAATTTGTGGAGGGGAATCTGTATTCTTATTTTTTATCCAAATAGGATATTGTAGACTCCATGAATACCAAACAAACACTTTGAATTGATTCCACCGCTCTTCTATGTCACCTCGGTCGGCTGAAGGGATGACGACATCAGCCATTTGGTAAATGAAATAGTAGTATATTGCTAAGCAAGGAAACGATATATAAAAAATACTAATTATATTTCCTACAATAAATAAAGGGATTATTATCAATATATTTAAGTGAATCAAAAAGGACGATATGAAGCGAGGTGCCTTATCTGTCATCCAAAGACTAGCGATGAACAGGACGGCACTAAGAATATAACCACTCCATGGAAAAAGCTGTGAGAAAATTTCAGTCATAAAGGCCTTTGAACTTGGTTACAGAGATTGTTTTTTGGCGTTTGATTTTTAACCCAAGTTGATACTTGGGATGAAAGTTGACAAAAATCCATGAGATTCAGTAGAGTTGGGGTATCCCGACCACCAACAGGAGAACCTCATGGATACCCAGATTATAGTAGTATTTTGTCTCTGTGATGACATGCTCAAGTCCTTGCATCATCACGAAGATAGCCAGTGTCAGATGAGTGATGCGGAAGTGATGACAACCGCCATCGTTGCCATATTGTTTTTTAGAAGCAACTTTTCCCAGGCAAGTCGATTCTTGTTTGAGAAAGGCTGTATTCCTAAAATGTTGAGTGCCAGTCGTTTCAACCGCAGACTTCATCGGATTGCCGATTTGTTCTTGACCTTGTTTCTCCGACTCGGGGAGACTTGGAAGACACTTTCTGCAGGTTTTTCCAGCTGTACGATGAATCCTACCAAATGCATCAAATATTTCCTCAACGATTCGCGATTCTACTCTCCGTACCCCTTCAGTAACCCTCTTTTCCGAAACTGGAAAAGAATATAAAGACTGGGTGCCGACACTGGCACCGGCAAAAATTGAGTTTAACAGCATAAGAAAATGGCGTGGTAAAAGCTGAGTATGCCGTAAGATATAAGGCAATGAATCTTCCTGGCCACCAGAAATTTTATTATTGATTTTATTTGGTAGTACCAAATTGAAAAGCGCGATCGCATCTTTGTATTTTATTACATTTGGTGGGTTTTTTTAAAAGGAGAGGGTGATGCAACTGGATAAAATATGTCAATCGCTGGGCGCCAATTAAGATCAGCTCCTTTGCCGTCCATTCAATTTTCAGCTCACGACGGAAATCCTTATTAGGATTAGAGGATATCTCTGTAATTTTCGGATGTAGCTCAGTTGGGATGCAGAAACGAATATCTACCACGTCCCTTGGTTTGTTCATGGACCCAACAAACTTGAGCAGTCCCTCGAGTGTTCGCGCAATTTCTCCTATATCATGTTGAATATCCTCTACCGAATCCATCAAAATCACGAACCTTTTATCTTTTGATAAAAGATATTCTGTGACCTCCAATTTAGCTTTCAAAAAATCATGCTGGTTAAATATTTCCAAAATATCATATATTCCATCCTGCGGATTTATTTCTTTTACCTTTCTAAACATATCTGCAAGTTTCTTTAACACCATTTCGTTGTCATAGTTATCCTTGACACCCATAGCCTCAAGATACTTGTTTGTGGTAGGTAAATTCTCAATTGACGATTGATGGCGAATCTCTGAAAATACAGAGGTCCATAAGACCTTTTCCCAAAGATCAGCAAGGTTCTCAGTAAAAACCATGTCACTATTTTCTGTCATCCCCTGAACTAGCCTAGAGATAGTTGTAAAAGCATTTGGGGTGCGAATCTCAATATTAAAATCGTAAAACAGCTTGTTGTTTTTACTTTTATCCGTGTCAAAAAGAACGGTTCTGAGATAAGACGTTTTTCCCGACCCCCTGCGTCCTGAGATAATCGAGGGTCGCTCCCGGAGTTGTTCATAAATCATATTTTGCCGTTCAAATAATAAGTTTAAAGCATCAACATCCGTAGAATCAATATCTCCTGCGTCAATTGGGCCAAAAGGTTCATCACTATTAATATAATGTGCCAATAGATCCAATTTGTTAGACATTTTTTATCCTCCTTACGATGAATAATCCTGGTCAAATTATACAACAGAATGATTGAAATTGGTAAATCAGACGAAATTGGAAATTGCGCCTCACTTGGCTTTTCTTGGAGCCGTCGCGCCCAGTCGTGCACCCGCTTTTTTCAGGTGGTATATATGGATTATAATTGCGAAAGTAAAAGTGGACTTGGAAATCCTTGTGGGTATTGTTTTAGTCATGCAGAATAGATTAATTAATCGGTCATAAGTTTTAGAAGACAAATACCACTCAAGCCGCTGTCTTGAGCGACAGGTTGTAATATTTAGTTCAACCGGCTACTTAGAACGTGCATGGCATCTTGAGTTTTTATCACGGAGTATTAATATGTCCGCCATTAAGTCAAGCGATCGCATAAACGAAGCTGTTGATCAATTAAAAGCCTCTATTGAGGCTATCAATAGTGAATTCGAGCGAGAAAAAAAACGCCTTGGAGTCGCTGCTAATATCACTAAACTAATTGGGGATACATTAATATTTGATCAAGTGGCCAAGAAGGCACTGCGGGCAACAATAGACTTTCTATCGAATAACGATGAGCCTGTTGTTGGTACGTTCCAATGGTTGGATCTAAAAACCATGGAATTAGTGGATATTGCTGGCATTGGTTATAAGGATGGGCAAGAAAATATTCGAGTACCTTTAGGTAAAGGCATAACCGGGCGCGTAGCCGAAACTGGAGAAGCCTTACTTATTAAAGATGTGACTGAGTTGCATTGGAAAGAATTGTATATTGATGTGATGGCAGGAGACATGCGCTCGGAACTGGCAGTGCCCTTAGCGCGCGATGGGGAAATATGGGGCGTACTAAATGTAGAAAGTCCCAAACTAGCGGCTTTTGATGAAAACGATAAACTTTTGCTTCAGACAATTGCGGATCAGGTCATGATCGCCTTACGGAATGCTCAGAAGCACAGCGAGATAGAGCGGGAACGGGATCGGTTTAAGGTAGCAGCAGAGGTCACAGGCCTTGTTCTCGGCAATACAATAGGTTTTAAAAAAGAGGCGGATAGGGCATTGGCAGCGGTAGTAAAATTCTTGTCAACAGATGAACGGAAGGTGGTTGGAACTTTGCAGCGGCTAAACCCAAAGACAAAGGAGTTAGTAGATGTGGCTGGTGTGGGATATGAGGAAGGGCGAGAAGATGTGCGTGTGCGACTGGGCGAGGGAGTAACGGGACGGGTCGCGAAAACAGGTAAGCCTTTATTGATTGATGACCTAGCAGACGAGAAATGGAAGGATATATATATTGACGTGATGGCGGGGGACATGCGTTCGGAATTGGCAGTCCCATTAAAGCGCGAGAAAAAGGTGTGGGGTGTGCTAAATGTGGAAAGCCCCGACTTGAAGGCTTTTGATGAGAATGACAAGCTCTTGCTTCAGATGATTGCCGACCAGATCATGATCGCATTACGTACGGCTGAGGAACAAAGTGTACTGGAACGAGAGCGAGATCGGTTTAAGGTTGCTGCAGAGGTTACTGGGCTTGTTCTTGGTAATACGATAGGCTTTAAAAAAGAGGCAGCCAAAGCGCTAGCTGCGGCAGTAAAATTTCTGTCGACAAATGAACGAAAAGTGGTCGGAACTTTACAGCGACTGGATTTGAAGACGAAGGAGTTGATAGATGTAGCTGGGGTGGGGTATGAGGAAGGACGAGAAGATGTGCGTGTGCGGTTAGGTGAAGGAGTAACGGGACGAGTTGCTAAGACAGGCAGACCTTTGCTGATTTACGATCTCGCAGATGAAAAATGGAAGGATATATATGTTGATGTAATGGCGGGAGATATGCGTTCAGAGTTGGCAGTCCCATTAAAGCGCGAGAAAAAGGTGTGGGGTGTGCTGAATGTGGAAAGTCCGGATCTAGATGCTTTTGATAAGAATGATAAGCTCTTGCTTCAGACAATTGCCGATCAGATTATGATTGCATTACGTACGGCTGAAGTGCATGAGCAAATTCTTACAAAAGAAAAATTGGAAGGAGAACTTCAGGTGGCAAGAAAGATTCAAGAGAGTATTAATCCAAGTGTCCTGCCCAAATTTAGAGGATTTGATTTCGGGGCTAGGACGATCCCAGCAAGGGCGATGGGAGGAGATATTTACGATTTTATAGAACTTGATCGAGACACACTAGGCATTCTAATTGGAGATGTAGTTGACAAAGGGGTATCAGCATCGATTTTTATGGCTATAACAAAGGGGTTGGTACGTGCTCTGGCAACTCCCCATCTTTCGCCTAAGGAACTATTATTAGCGGTAAATCACCATTTGTATGAA
>JAGXRK010000038.1 GCA_018335755.1 Ignavibacterium sp.
ATAGTAAGGCCAGCTAAAAAATTTGAGGAATGCTCTTTCAACAGATTTTGTGCATAAAGTTCTTGGAATGACCGTCCGTCAACATATCTTCCAATATCACCTTGGATTTTTGGTTGAAAACCTTCCTCCAAAAGCAGAGCCTCAATTTCTTGCTCAACTTGTTCAGATAATTTTTTTCCGAACCGATCAAAAAATTTTATGCCATTTTCTTGGACAGGATTATGTGATGCAGAAATTATAATACCCCCTTCTGCTTTGATAGAGGATATCAACCAAGAAACAGCTGCTGTGGGTATAATTCCTAAATCAATAATATTAATATCGCTACTTAATAAACCAGCCGAAAGTGCATGTTGGAGCAGAATACTAGACTGTCGCGTGTCTCGTCCTATGATAACAGTAGAGTTTTTTTCTGCTTTTAAGACTTTCCCAGCTGCGTGACCTAGTCTTAAGAAAAACTCAGGAACTAGAGGCCATTCACCAGTTGTTCCTCGGATACCGTCTGTGCCAAAATATTTCATTCTTTGTCCTCTCGAAAAACACCCTTTCCCTTATTTTTGAAAACTTCTGAATCTGAGTCAAATATGTTTATATTTGCGATAACGGGATTATGATCTGATGCTGAAAATTCATCATCAAGAATTTTACAGTTATATTTTATGTGGTGGTTTCCTGGAAAGATAAAAATATGGTCCACTGGCGAATCAAGTTTTAGATGTGTACCGATCTTATTTTTAGGCAACAAGCGTGTAAACCCCGCTTTTTTTTCCAATGTGGTTGAAATTGCAGGTTCGTTGTCAATGGCGTTGAAATCTCCCATAAGAAAGCAAAGTTCATTTTTTTCTAATATATACTCTCTTGTCAATTCATATATTCGTTCACATTGTTTCCAACGTATCACTTGAGCTTCTTCTCTTTTTTTGGGGATTTCTTTGGTGCCTCTTTCACCATAGAGAGTTGTTAAATGCGTTATTAATACATAAGCTTTTATAAACCCCATGTTAACTTTCGATAGTATTATATATCTGGGATCTGTTTCGCGATTGCCAGTATACAGGACCTTATATAATGGTATGTTTTGAGGGAGGGCTAGTTTGTCAGATGCATCAAGCCTTATAAAAGGCCAACGTGAAAATAAAGCGTTCCCTTGTTGCCAGTTTTCCCAGCTATTGAAAATCCCATGGACAAATAATTCTTTTCCAATATTAAAATCTTCTCGCATTTCAAGAGTTTGCCCAAAGAAGTAATGATTTATGGGTGAAATCGCCTCATAGATCATTTTCGGTTGATCAATTTGTTCACCATCCAATGTTTTCCAGATAGCTGCTTCTTGTACTGCTAATATATCGGGAGATTCGTTCTTAATTATTTCTAGAACAGCATCAAATTTGGATCCCAAGTTTTTTCTCCCCCCCCCGATATTGTATGTCATTAGTTTTATTTTGTACTCCGTCATATCGTATCCTGTCGATAATAATAAAGACTTATGATTTTTTTAAAGTTTTTAATTTTCTTGCTTTTCGCCCGACTCCCACAAAAATTCAAATTGTTCTGCATATGTCTTAAAATATGCGGAATCAACTCCTGATATTTGAAGGGTGGGTGATTTTGAACCTGTTTTCTTTGATAGATAAACAGCGACTAGAATTTTATTATCAACGCGAATTATTTGAGCCATTTGATAAAACATTGAGTTCAATCTAACTTCGAAATTTTTACTAATATCTTTTTCAAGTTTCTCTTTATTTTTTGATATCTTTTCGAGCGTAGAATATATTTCCATCTTCATTTGTGATGTTTCTCCAATTCTTGGGTCATCTTCGTTTTCCGACCGTAATTGTAATAAATCTGAATTTGGATTGTAAATCAACAATCTAAATTTTGTTCCTCTATTTAATGCATTAAATAGTTCGCCCCAAAAATCTTCATCATTTGCCCAACGTGTATAGAAAGTGTTGGATACGATATCAACTTGTTGGGCTTGGCAAACTCTTCTTTTCCAGACAGAGAGTCCATCCTTGGGGTCTTTTTCCCACTCCCTTCTTGTTGACCAGATTCTCTCTAATCCAATTTGGTGATTGGCTAGATCTGCAACAATGCTCATTGATTGATTGATTGTATTTATTCTGTTATTTACCTCGACAAATGAATTAATCATATTGGTTTCCATTGGTTCTCCTCCGAGTAAGTCCCAAATAAAATCTATTAAGCCTACAGCAATAAAGGTTACTGCAAAATTAGAAAGCATGCCTTGCCAATAAGGGTTTTCAATTAACAATGATGCTAGAATTGCAGATGTTCCCAGAACTACAAAGAAAAGCAGTCTGATTCTATAAGATGGAATTGACCAGAGATTCTTGAGTTGTTTATTAATATTCATCATAAGTTCCTTCGAAATTAATAACCTAATAATTTATGATAACCTGAAGTTTTTTTATATCTTCAATTGCTCCAACGGCGGAGAAAAATCGAATAGCTTTTTCGGCAAGCGGAAATAAGGTTTCTGTGGAGCCAATTTCTTTGTTTAGATATATAATATATGCTAGTGCTATGCCTTTTGTGTAAAGCAATCCTGTTTTCGCGTTTTCGGGTATCGAATTGTCAACTTTTTCGAAATATGCCAAGGCACTTTTGAAATCACCTAAATCAACATGTACCCTCCCAATTTCCAAGATTGTACTAAGATTAACATTGTTTTTTATTGATTTTTTTTCTAGCTCTAATGATCGATTTAGTTCAACAAGAGCTTTTTTATATTCACCATTTGCCCGGTAACAAGTTCCTAGATTAAATGAAATAATGGATAATTCATCTGCAAGTTGATCTTTGTGAGATTCATAAAATGATTTTTGTGTCTTTAGAGATTTTATTGCATCAGAAAGCTTTAACTTGTTTTTCTCAACTTGAGCACGATCTGCCCAAATTAAGCCTGCGCATTTTGTTCTAGTTATATTTGAAACATTGGATTTACTGATTGCACTTAATGCCTTGTCTTTGCAATAATTAGCTTTTTTTAGATCATTCACAATTGCATAATGAAAAGCCAACTCCCTGTATATCTTGTATTCTGCTTCAAATCTATCAGTATTGTTTATTGTAAAAATAAACTCTTCGTTATCTAATAAAACTACTAGATCCTGATTTGAATATTGTGAAAGAAATTGTGTTGATTTTTCTCCAAACAGAATTGCGATGTCGCTTAATCCCCATAAACGAAGTAATAAAGAGATTTCGTTGTTTGTAAAATGCTCAATTAATGAGGACGGATGTTTTCTGGATAGGAAGTTTAGATCTGATCCCAAGTGTGATGGATTTTTCCAGTAATAATTCAGTTCTGATTTGTAATGTAGTGTATTATTACTTAAATTAGTATTATCCGTGGTTGCAAAAATAAATAATTTATTGGGTAAATTATTGTTAGGGGGGGTTAAGTAATTAATGAATTCATCGGCAAAAGATTTACTGTTAAATTCTAGGCATAATACTGTTTTTTGATCTTTCCCGGTTTGAGCACAGAAGTCATGAAGCGTATTGATGAAATAACTTAAATATTCAGTAGCACTTGGAATATTTCCTAGTATTTCAGTTCCACTTTGGTTAACATGTACTTTTAGCCACTTAGTTAAGGTTGGAGTAATCTCTGTGGAAAGGGATGCCAATTGCCTTTCTGCTTCAAGTAAAATTGCCGTTTTCCCATATTCTTTAAATGCTTGCAACTTTAATAATATGCTAGTTGGGGAGTGTTTAATGATGCTTTTGGTGATATCATTTATTTGACTATCCTGCGTTGCGTGAAACAATCTGATTCCACTTTGCAAGTTATTTAAATCCTGATGTATAATTTTCTCTGTGTTATGTTTGTTATGTTTCATGATTTTTTGAATTCATGCCTAATTATTGGATTCTATTAGCCTAGTTATGAAAGGTGTTTATGAAAATCGACCATGTTGCTATTTGGACAAAAGATCTAGAACGACTGAGAGAATTTTACACCAAATACTTCAATATTAAAAGCAATTCTAGGTACACTAACACTAATCGAGGGTTTGAGTCGTATTTCTTGGAGTTTGATTCGGGCTCAAGAATCGAATTGATGTCTATGCCAGATCTAGTAAGTTTAAAGAATTCTGCACAGATTATTGTTGGATATGCTCATATCGCAATTAGCCTAGGTTCCAAGGATGAGGTTAACATTATGACTAATAGACTCTTAGAGGATGGATACACTCTTGTTGATGGGCCAAGATATACTGGAGATGGCTACTATGAAAGTGTATTTTTAGATCCAGATGGCAATTATATCGAGCTAGTGATGTAATCATTGTTCCTGCTACTTTTGTAAAATAGAGGGTCCGAAAACTAATAGTTAATTGTTTTTCATAAAGATTAGTTGTTATTGGCTGTGTGCCGCAGGTGGTTTGAGGTTGCTGTACTAAATGCCTAAAATGCGGTTTTTTATATAGAAACTCCAGTTGATGTAATTTATATTAATAATTATATCTGCGGTCTGATTACCTTACACAATGGCAACCGAAGGTTGCTGAACAATAACCGGTTTGAGGCGGAGATTCGATAAAGTAGCTCGAAAAGCAGGCAAAGCGTGAATGGCAGTGGCTACCGAACGTTTGAGCCAACGTAAGCCAAGTTGAAACAAACTGAGTGTACGCTGAAAGGAAGGATCGATTTGG
>JAGXRK010000039.1 GCA_018335755.1 Ignavibacterium sp.
GGGGAAAATGCTTTGTATCTTATTGGGGATGCTTGTCAAAAAGCACAAAAAAGGCGTTTATAAACGTTTATAAACGCCCAAAATTTGAGTTTTAATGCCTTGGTACAGCTATGTTTTTTTCGGGCTATTTTTAAGCGATTTAGGCTTATCTGTTAAAACGGCACTAGCCTTGCATTCTGGTAATGCATCGAGGTTGCCTTGGGGCTGCTTATCAACACTTTTAAGACTCAAGTTAGCGGGTTGACCTAAATCCCAAGGAATATTGTCACATACTTTAGTAAATTGCTTGGCTAAATCCCGGATGATTTCAAGCTGAAAGGAAACGCGATCTTCTCTGCAAAGTGGATCTTCAAAGTCACCATATTTATAGTCATTTATCACAATAGCGGTATCGGCTACCCCTGAAATTCGATCAAAGATAAGCGCTAAATATTCAAAGGCTTCTTGGGTCGATTTAAAGTTAGTCTCTTCAACGATTTTTATACTCATAATGAAATCCCCACGATACTAGCCGCGACTTTAAGTAAATCCTGCGTAATCGGCTGCTCTTCTTCAGCCAGGTCACCGGCCACTTGGATTAATTTAGCAACCAAGTGAAGCTGACCTTCTTTTTTCGCGACTTTGCGAATAATAGGCAAGCATCCTTCTTGTAGTTTGTTGTATTTACAGAGGGCTGATAAATCTTCATCTAAAGGAGTTTTAAGGTCCAAGAGCTGCCCAATGCGGCCTCGTAGTTGCGCGAATGAATTAGCCTTCTTGCTTTTTTGGGAAGTTTCCCAACGCTTCAGCCCTTTATTACCTACCAAAACTACAGCAACTTGTGACTCATCGAACAAATCCCGAACACATTCCAAAGCGTCATCAGAAAGGTGTTGGGCCTCGTCGAATAGCAGCAAACCTTTTGCTGTAAATGGCTGAGTAAGCGCCCACAATGCGGTTTCGTACAAATCCGCTTTACTCTGGTTGGGCGAAACATTCTCACCCATAGCTTCGCACAGCCGAATCAGTAACGGCTGTATTTCGCTTGCCGCTTTTGTTACACGGCATATCACAACACCCTTTTCGATAGTGGCAAAGGCTTGTATCGCTGTGGTTTTTCCTGTTCCTGGATGACCGACTACAACGCCCATAATCTGATACTTTCGGCAAATTGTAAGCAGGTTATGAATGTCTTTTGCTGTAGCTGTTGGACAGTATCCTTGCGGAAGGTTTTTATGTAATAATTGTGCAGTCATTTTGATTTCCATTAGATTGACACGCCGGGAAAATGGTCCGGCACCCAAGCCGAAAGATGCGCTAACATCTTTCGGCTTACTTTATTCCCCATTAGCCACTTTGAGCTTTTGGGCAAGTCCTTCGAGTAGGGCGCTTTGTCTGCGCCGATTTTCAATATATTCATCGTCCGGCGTTAACGCCGGTTTTTTTTGTGCCTCATTCGCCAAATATCTGTGATGTGAGTCAATACTAACAACGCCTTTTGATTCTGCCTTCGGCTCTGCCCCCATTACCTCAATCACTTCGCTCATGATTTTCTCTAAATCCAGCTTGTCAGTGTCTGATTCCATTTGCCTTATCTGCTTATTAAGCACGCTATTTTGTCGTTTCTGTTCGCCTGAGCCTTTTATGTCGTCAAATGAAAACGATTTAACTGGTTCAGCTAAACCGATAGGCTCTTCTTCTTCATTCCAAAGGTATAGACGGTTCTTATTGCCGAACAGTGGAGCGCCTACTAATACCTTTCTGTTGCCGGCCATAGCAATTAAGGCGTCATGCCGGTATTCTTGGTTATCCCACATGAATACACCACCGGCCCGTACCTCTCTAAAAACTTTTTTGCAGAAAGCTACTTCCAACTCACTAGAGTCCAATAACAAACTTTTCCATCCTGCATTTATGGATTCTTCAAAAGCCTGATTGGGGGATTTACCTTTGAGGTGTCCGTTTTGTTTTTTATGGTGGTAATAGGCCAATACTGTATGCAGAGTAGCCTTGAACGACTCTAAATCCCCATCATAAGGCTTTGGAGATTTGCCTTGATTCTCGGTTTTTTTCTGCATTCGGTTGCCTCCTATATAACCTTGGATTTGGGAAAATATTGACTTTTCCAAAGCGGCAAACAAGGTTTCTATGACTTTAGATTGTGGGTTATAGGCTCTTGAGCGCTGTACGCCGGTAGAATCCTCTTCATCTAGATCGTGTAGATCATGAATCTCAATGCTGCGCTTTAGTCGGCATAAGTCCTCAACGAATTCGCCCCAGTTATATTCCCCGCCACGATCAAGATAAAGCTTGGTAGGCACTCCCCAATTCGAGTGTTCGCACATAGATACAAAGCTCTCTATAACGTGCTCTCGGCGGATCATTTCGCCCTTAGGCATCAAAAAAGGCGTAATAAATGCGCGGTTGGTTGCTAAATCCAGCCACGCCACGGCCTTTATCGTACAGTTAGAACCATCATCGCGTTTAAAAGCAATATCAATGTGATGCACGTCACCCGCTACCCATTCCATAGGCTTTAGATGGTCGCGGCTGCGTTTTATTCGTGGGGTTTGTATAGCGGCAGAACGCGCGGCATCCTGACGATAAGTATTAACAGCCTTATAATGCGATTCTCTTTGAATGAGTTTTTGCGGAAGTTCGCAAATGTGCGTTAATTCTTCTTTGCTCAATGTGCAACCTTTTTGCATAATCTGGTTAACCGCAAACGGCAGAGCGTTTAACTGTATCGTTGGAACGCTTGGCGTACCCGAGCGCCATAATGAAGCTATGTGGCGCTTAAGGCTTACCGCCATTTTTTGTATTTCATTATCGGTTAATCCAAGCTTCTTGACTTCGTTATCCCATGCCCTTGAAATAATTACACGGGATTGCCCGGAATCAGTGCGCCTTTTGCGACAAATAGCGGTAAGCCCTTTGTTTTCATATTCACTTAGCCATCGCCGGATTGTATTTTTACCAACATACTGGCCGCGTTTAGCTCCAAACGGATAACGTTCCTTTGCCGCTAATTCACGAATCAAAAGCGCTCGTTCAGGCGTATTGTGATCTGTTGATTGAAGTACGCGTTTTACAATACCCATCTTGAAATCAACTTTA
The DNA here is from genome assembly GCA_018335755.1 of Ignavibacterium sp. Classification (GTDB taxonomy): domain Bacteria; phylum Bacteroidota; class Ignavibacteria; order Ignavibacteriales; family Ignavibacteriaceae; genus JAGXRK01. Next base: position 3,097 of record JAGXRK010000039.1, read on the forward strand.
TCCTTATGGTAGTGACGATCTTTTTTCGGTATTTTTGGTGGTATTTCTTGAAGTAGGTCACCAACAATACAGCTATCATTATTTGGTGGAATGCTTACGGAAAGTGACCTGTACGTGATGTCTTGTGTTGTGGTTTCCTTGTTTTCTGTTGCAAGCTTTATAAAATTAAGCGGAACGCTTTCTTTATCTACGAGATAAGATAAACCGCCTC
>JAGXRK010000040.1 GCA_018335755.1 Ignavibacterium sp.
AGAAGCAAAACTTCTGACTTTAAACTATAAACTTTAGACTTTAAACTCTTTTGTTTATTGTTTATTGTTTCTGGTTTATCGTTTTTACGCAAGTAAAAAGTATCCCACATATCCCGGGCTGGATGATCAGCTAAAATGTTTAGGGTTTCAAAATTATAATATTCGTTTTCAATTTCTGGTCCTTCTAAAATTTCAAAACCGATTGATTTAAAAATTTCCGCCACCTCGTTTTTTAATTGAGTCAAAGGATGAAGATGACCATAAGAAATTTTTTCAGCGGGTAAAGTAACGTCGATCACCTGACCTGTGACTAATTTCAATTTTTTAATTTCGGTTTCTTTTTTTTGAATCAAAAATTCAATTTCTTTTTTCGCTTGATTAATTAATTGCCCAAAATTTCTTTTTTCGACATCAACCAAATTTTTAAGTCTTAAAATCAAATCTCTTAACTTACCATTACGACCAAGATATTTTCTCTCTAAGTTTTCCAATATTAACAAATCTTTAACAAGAACAATTTCTTTTTCTGCTTCTTCCTTAATTTTTATTATTTCTTCTTGCATGATGAATTTTTACTTATAAATAATATTTTTACGACGATGAGAGATGATCACTTCCAAAATAATAAAAAACAAAAGCAACGAGGCCGCACTCCACCAATAAATAATTTTTAAAAATTGAAAAATGATAATTGCTAAAACAAACAACGAGACAAAAACTGCCTGACGAAAAGCGATAACTAAAGCATCTAATATTTTATCTTGATATTTTTTTGATCTAATTTTAATAATTGCCAAAACTAGGGTTAATGCACTTAAGATTGTTAAAAATAAAGAAAAGAGAAAAATAATTAGTCCTAATATTCCTGCCTCTTGCGGGTTGGCATAAATAAGAAAAAGCACCAAAATAATAAAAGAAAAGAAAAAACAACCAAAAATAATTGAAAATGATTTTTTTATTGACATTATTTTATTAACATTATTTGATAAATAAATAATTAGAATAATAGATCATTATAACAAATATTTATTTTATGACAAATTACCTAAAGTTGACGATCCTGACAAATCTCTTTAAAATCACAATATTTACATTTCCAAGGGTTGGGAGTCGCTCGAAAATCACTTTTAAAAATTTCTTCAATAGTTTTTAAAATCCTTTCTTTAACACCAACTATCTGTTCTTCAAAAGACTCGAGACTGATCGGCTGGTTATTGTCAAAATAATAATAAGTTAATTTTTGAGGGATATCATGAAAAACCTCTCTGACAGCCAGAGCGTAAATTAATAATTGCTCTGGATTTAATTCATTTTTCTTGGTCGGCAAATTACCTGTTTTATAATCAATAATTTCCACTATGTCATAGCCTTCTTTTTTTTCTAAAATATCGACTCGATCAATCACCCCTTTAATAGTATAGCCGCCTATTTTTAAATTAAACGGTTTCTCGATAAATTTTATTTGCTTCAAGCTTCTTTTATGTTTTTTGTAAAACTGAATTAATGATTGACGACCAATTTCTTTTCTTTCTTTTTCTTGTTCTTTTGAATCATACCAATCATCAAGCCAGTTTTTTTCGTAAATATTCAACAGCTCCTTCAATGAGGGTGTTTTTTTTGTTTGTTGATAAGATTGATAAAAATTTTTTAGTGTTTGATGAATTGATTGACCAAAACTAAAAGTAAATTTAGGTTTACCAGGCACACCTAGAATATGGGCATATTTATATTGCTGGGGACAATTTTGAAAAGCAATTAATTGAGTAAAAGAAAACTTATGAGGTAAAATTTTAATATTCTTACTTTCAATATGAGTTAGGTTGCCAATCACCGAAATTCCTAAATCTAATTTTCGCTGATTAGATTTTTTTTGTTTTTCTTTTTGTTGAATAAAACCCGCTTCTTCTAAAAATCTAGATTGTTTCTTTTTTCGCAACCCACCATAATCATCAGCGGAAGTTAAAAATAAACCGTCACGTGCTCGGGTCATGGCCACATAAAAAATTCTTCTTTCTTCCTGCAAATGATAATCACCCGCTGGTAAAATTTCTTTAATCAGTTCATCACAAACTTCAATTGGGTCTTTTCTTTCTATTGAAGGGAATCTTTTATCAACTAAATTAACAATAAAAACATAGGGAAATTCCAAGCCCTTGGCTTGATGAATGGTCATTATTTTTATTGTTTCTGGACCTTGCTCCAAAATATTTTTTAAAGATCCCTCCTCTCCTGCCTCTAATTCTAAATTAAGATGCTCAATGAAATTTTTAACTGTTTTGTCTTGGTTGACTTGAGTAAATTCTTCTATTTTTTTAAAAAATGAACGTAAATTAGAAATTTTTTCAATTGATTCTTGGTTTCGCCCCAGCGTCCAAATCTTAAGCAAGCCACTTTTTTCAATAAAATCATAAAGCAAATGTCCGATAGTTTTTTTCTTAGCTTGTTCAGTATAATGTTCTATTATTTTAACAATTTTTCCTGCTTCTTTTTTAGTTCTGTTTTTAATATCTAGCTTATCAACCAAGCCAAAGGTTTCAAAGAGCGAAGCATTTTTTCTCTTACTATAATGCATTAAGTTGATCAAATCCAGAGATTCAATTTTAAAAATTGGTAAAGAAACAAAACGATAAAAAGCCGAGCTTTCATGATAGTCATCAATTAATTTCAAAAAAGCAATTAAATCCATAATTTCCGGCTTTTTATAAAGACCACGTGAAGCAATAAATTGATAAGGGATTTCTGTTTGCGCCAATTTTTCAATAAATAAATTAGCGTAATCATTAGCCCGCACTAAAATAGCGAAATCACTCCAGGCTAATGTTCGATTCTTCTTTTTCAAATCAATAATTTTCTTAATCACACCAGTTGCTTCGTCATCTTGAGTTTTAAAATGCAAATGTTCAATCAAACCGTCTCCTTGGCGAGTCGCTTTTAAATTCTTAGTTAAGCCAGCCAAAACACCTCCCTTTTTCCCTTCGGATAACTTAACTTCCAAACGATCCGGATTGTTAAGCTGAATAAATTTATAAGATAAATCTAAAATGTTTTGTTTGTTGCGATAGTTATCTTTCAAAACAACAATTTCAGCTTGATGATAATCTTTATTAAATTGAATGAGGTTGGTATAGGCCGCACCACGCCATTGATAAAGTGAGTTATGAACAACAACACCATTGGCGACATAGTTATGACTTTTTTCAACTTCTAAATCATAAACAATAATATTTTTAAATTCTTCTTTTACTTTTAAAACTTGGTCATAAAGAACCCCCTTTTTGGTCACAACAGGTAAATAAAGACCAGGCAAAACATTGCTAGCTGGCATAATCAAGGCTTTCTGGCTAACAATATTACTTTTTCCTAAAACAAATCCGTATTCTAAAATTCCATTAGTTATTTTTTTTATTTTTTCCGCTAAATTACCAATTTTTAATAAATTGGGACTTTCCATTCTTAAACGAAAACCCTTTTTTGCTTTTTGTATTTTGAATCCTGCTTTTTTCAATTTTTTAATTGTTTGTAAATGAGATGTTTCAAGGTGAAGCCGATGCCTTATCCACGGATTTGTTAAGAAATAATTTGAGGTATGCTTGCTTTTATAATTTCTAAAACACATCTCTAAATTAATTTTTATTCTCGCCTTACTTCCTCTAACCACTCTGTTAAGTGAATAATGATGATTGTTTGAAGAAATTTTTAAATCAGAAAGAAGTTTTTGGACCCCTTTTTCAACATTAATTTCTTTGTATAATTTTTTTATCCAGTCTCCTTTTATCATCATTCCTTCACGCTCCATAAAACAACTTTTGGGAATACTATATTTTAAAGCAAACAGGGTTTCATAAAATCTTGCCTCTTCTTCTGTCTGAAATGATTTAATTCCTAAAATTAAATCAGCTGATCTCTCTAATTTTAATCTTTGCGCCAAATCGTTGGTTGTTCCCAATCGCCAACCAAAACCCTCTTTTTTCATTAAATAAACATAATAAAATTTTTTAATAAAAAGACGATGAGGCGTAAAACAAAACATTTTATGATTATCGGTTACTTGAATTTTATATCCTCTTTCAGTAAAAAAAGTCAACAATCTTGTCTTTTTTTTAT
>JAGXRK010000041.1 GCA_018335755.1 Ignavibacterium sp.
CGCCGCAGCCACATCTTCGAATTGCGTTTTTGCGTAATGCTATTTATGAGAATCATTTTCGACAATAACGCTTTCGCTTATCTTGCCCAACGGAGAGAGTGGGTCGATACACTGATAAAGCTCAAGCATCTATCAAAGGAATCACAGATACAGGTCATAGGTACATGCACACTCCTCCGGGAGCTCTCCGGTCTTGCCCTTTCAGATGTCGAAATGTATCTCACGACACTGTCGCAATATCAAGAACTCGTAAGCGGCAAGATCTTAATGCCAGCCCTTGACGCTTTGGTCAAAGAGGGCCAAGAACTGAGGCCCTTATCCTTTGAAGGTTCTCTTCTGGACGAAGAGAAAGTCGAAAACTTCCTTTATAATTTGCGTGATCCTTCTTTGGCACACGAGCTTTTTGGCGAGACCGGTTCTCTAAAAGCCGAATATCACTCATCGATGGAACGTGCAGTCCAAAAGATGTTTGCTCTACCCGAATTTCACGCCGCCAATGCATTCGAAATCGGCATGGGATACAAGGAATGGTTTCAACGCTTTCCATCTAGCCTTCAAGATTGGTTTGTCCATCTATTCTGATGTGACAACCGAATTCGACGCCAGCAATCTTCCTCACGTGTCGGCGTACTTAGGGTATGCACTCACTCGCATCTACGAGAGATTTACGAACTGTGTTTGGTTGCCAATCGTTTATCATGATATGCGGCAAAACGCTTCAATATATTGTCTTGCTCCGGCATAACCAGTCGTTGAACCTGACGGTGTTGATTCCGGTCGAAAAGTGCACAAGATTCCGCGGAAAATTGCACACTTCTGTTAGATAGGTTTCGTTATCTGTTTCATGCGGTAGCTCTTGCCATTGATAAGAAAAGGATATGAATGATGCAAGAGGCGATCAAGAATAGCGGCGGCGACAACGTCGTCGCTAAAGATCTCACCCCACTGTTCGAAAGGTTTGTTGGAGGTGACAATGATCGATCCCCGTTCGTAACGTTTGGAGATGAGTTGAAAAAAGAGTTTAGCGGTTTGCTTCGAGAGCGAGAGATAGCCGAGTTCATCAATGATGAGCAGATCAATGCGACCGAGTTGATCAAGGACTGAGTTCAGGCGGCCAGAGACCTCTGCGGTGGCAAGATTTTGTGTGAGCTGATCAGCAGTGAAGAACAGGACGCGTTTTCGTGCTTGGATGGCTTTGATACCGATGCTGATGGCAAGATGTGTTTTACCGACACCGGGTGCGCCGATGAAAAGGATGTTTTTGCCTTCGGCAAGAAACGTGAGCGAGGCAAGTTCACGAATGAGTTGTTCGTTGATTTTTGGTTGATACGAGAAATCAAATTCCTCGAGTTTCTTGACTTGAGGGAAAGCAGCAAGTTGCATTTTACGATTAACCGACCGCTCGATCTTCGAGAGCACTTGCTGCTCAAGCAAGCGCAGGAGGTAGTCTTGATAGCTGAGTTTTGTGTTGGCAGCATTCTCTGCTTCCTGGAGGTAGATCTGACTGATGCGATGCAGAGAAAGAGTTTTCAAATAGGTATCGATGTGATTGGTTTCCATGATGGAGTGTCCTGACAAAGTCATTGTGGTTGTTGGTCTGGTAAGGTCGGAAGGAGTTGGTAGTCTGCAAGATTACACGACACATCGGTTGCTGGAAGCTGTTGATACAGGTTGACCCGGGAGATTTCTGTTGTGTGCTTGCAGTGTTTTTCAAGAACACCTTTGATGAATGTCGCTGTGAAGACATTGTATTCCAATGACAGATCGAGCGCTTTGCAAAAATCCGTGGGGTGATACAAGTCTGCAATCTCCAGTATCTGAAACAGATGCCGACGCGCATTGAGCCGCTTCTGTGCGTGGAGTTTTTCGAGAAACAATTCATAGGCGGGAAATGATTCTATGAATGTTACGCGCAGGCGGTCAAAGCTGGTCTCGGCATGAGGATTAGTGCGATAGTGAGATTTGTCAATGATTATCCCCCCTTTTTTCATTGAAAGTGTGTGCGTAGCAAGAGAGACGTTGGCTTGGGAATAAATCTCTAAGAAAAATCATGGTTGAGACTCGCAGCCAGACATATTTCCCGGCAAACATCCAGGGGACGCTGTAGCGACTGCCGTTGAACGAAAGGAGACAATCTTGCGTGACCTTGCGTATCTCTTCCTTGACTCCCACATAGCGTGTTGAGGGCAGAGCAGAGAAAGCTTCTCGGTCTTTCTGGATCAGGTCTGTTGGTGTGGTTTTGATCGTTGCATGAAGCCGGGCATTGACCTGCTGTTGAAAGGATTTCAACTTACAGATAAAGTCTTCAAAACTTTCAAAAGAACTACCGGCAATGAAATGGTTTTCAAGGTATTCAAACGGCTTTTCGACCTTGCCTTTGCTCCAGGGATGTCCTGGTAGCGAGCGGGAGGGTTCGAAACCGTAGTGTCCACAAAATTGGAGATAGCGTTCGTTCCAGCAGAAGTTACTACGAGATGCATTGGTAACGAATACTTTGGCGTTGTCCGTTTGGACGCGTTCTGGAACACCCTGTGATTCGGTGAAACTGTTTTCCATTGCTTCAAAGACCGCCCCTTGATTTTCAGAGAGCGACGCATCGAATACTTGAAACCGGCTAAACGCATTGATGTAAGAGAAGGCAATGACCTTTGTTAACTCACCGCCGATGAGGACCGTATATGGGCTCCAGTCGAATTGTCCCTGAACTCCCGGTGCAGTCTCATAGGGTGTACAATGTTTCTTCGCTTCTATGCGGATTGAGCTCAACAGTTCATACAATGCTGTCTTTCCACCGGTGTATCCTTTGGAACGGAGCTCTTCGAGAATGCGTGATCCTTTAAACTTCTTCACGTTGAGCATTTCAAAGACCACTTCTTTGAAGGGCTCAAGTTTTCCAGCCGTCGAAGACTTTCTCTGGTATGAAGGCGCTTCCTTATTTTCCAGTGCGCTCTTAACGGTATGCGGGCTGATCTTCACCAAACGTGAGATCTCTCGCAAACTCATTGCAGGATTCTTTGCTTTGAGGGTCTTGATTGTTACCCAGTCTTCCATTGCTATCACCTTTCCGCTCCTCTTGGATTGATTGAAAACTATGGCTTCCAAGAGGAAACGTATGTGTTATTGATGCGAATAGGTGTGCAATTTTCAGGCGGAAAAGTGTGCAGTTTTCAAGCGGAAAAAACATTTTTGATGGTTGTGGTAGTTTGACGTGCACGTTGGTCTAAGCGGCTGTCCCCTCCCCCGCCCGTGCACCATGACTTTAGTTCCTTGCAGATTCAAAAGCTGTTCAGTAAATTCACGTTACAACAGATCAACAAACGGAGTTCGCCTAACAAGCAACTCAACCTGACGGAATAAGCCGACTACAGTCTAAGTCCCTCCCGCGCGAGACGACACCGCACTTTGCCCACGCTGGGTGTGTACTGAATTCACGTGTAGTGGTTCGCAGGTTAGTTGCAAGCCGTTATACGTTCATCAAAAAGGAGTAATCAAATGAAAGATCTATTTGATATCCTGCAGATAGGGCTGTATCCAAAGATAAAACCCAATCTTAATCAAACTTTGTTAATTTCATTCTTTTTTCTAATCGTGTTGTTAATTTTGAATAACCAATCATTAGCACAAACACAGCATGTTGTTACATTTAAACTAACTACCGAAACACATACACCAGAAGATGAAACAGTGGTGCTTTTATTGAGTTTGGAAATCGGCTGTCCTTCTTTTCCAATGGAGAAGATATCAGAAAATGAATGGCAAACAGTTGTAAGTTTACCATCAAATTCGGTAGGTCTCTATAAGTATTGTCGGAACTATATGCCATTAGGCGCTGAAGAAGAATGGGAAGAACGAGCTAATGTATTTTCTGGATGCGGCGGTTGTGGATACAGGGAATTGAGATTGACACCCACTGTCACCATAATTGAAGATACTGTTAAGAAATGGAGATGGTGGCCTGTCGACGGGATTGTCCCGGAGATCAATACAACAGAACATCTTTTTGCGCGGCCAGACTTCTTGCCTCAATCTTCTTTTCAATGTGGTGTTCAGCTTCCCGATTTTTGGTGGAATAATTTCAGCCCAGTGGTTAAACCGACACTTGATAGGATAGTCAAGCATACAAACGCTAATTGGGTTCAATATTCACCAATCCCGTCAATAACACAAGTCTATCCGACGCCGATTATTGTCAGAGAGGGTAGCAATGGTACACCGGAAGCTGAACTTATCAAAATAATAACGGAGTCACATAAAAGAGGACTCAAGGTGTATCTGCGTCCCTTCCCTGCGATGTTGAACGTCCAAGACAATCTTCCAGAACTTCATGACAGAGAATGGTGGATTGCATACGAAGTGCAATGGCGTCCAATCATGCTCTACTATGCTCAGATTGCTCAGAAATATAATGTTGAAATGTTATCCTTCTTCAATCCGAGTGAGTTTTGGCCTTCTAATACAATTCCTGTTTTCGATTCATTGTTTCAAGCACTTCTCAAAGACGTTCGAACTATTTACAACGGTAAGATTTCTATTCCATATATGGGCTCAGATTTTGAAATTTACAGAAAATGTGACTACCTATCTTTCAAGATTTGGGATTTTTGGCCTTACAAATTGAGCGACTCAAAAAATCCAAATGTTTCGGAAATGTTGGGAGCTCTACGGGCAGGTCTTGATGGTTTATATAAACAGACTACCGAAAAATATGGGAAACCGCTAATCCTTCATGAAATTGCTGCAAGTAGCTACGATGGATCTGTGCTTGGCACCCCCTACTGGGAGACTCTGTTATATTGGGAACCTGACGATCCAAATTATCCTGTGGATTTGCAGGAACAAGCAGACGCATATGAAGCAATATTACAGGCAATCAGTGAAACGGATTGGATCAAAGGGGCATACAGCTTCAACTACAATTACTGGAACTCACTCGACAAAGCGCCTTCCATACGTTCCAAACCAGCAGAAAAAGTTCTTGCTAAATGGTGGAGATGGATTCATCCCGACAATGTTCATCTCACAATCTCAAGCAAAAAGGGCGGGAGTGTTGAGCCTTCAACTGCTTCTTATGTGCTCACTAAGGATACAACTATTACTGTACAAGCATTTCCAGATGCCGGATACAAATTTTTCGAATGGACCGGCGATGTCCCTGCGGGACAGAAACAGACCAACCCCCTGTCTCTCACGATGAACTCCGATAAGAATGTGATCGCAATATTCACAGAATCGTTAACAGATGTTCAAACGAGTACTGATCTGCCAACTCATTTTCATCTTAGTCAAAATTATCCCAATCCGTTTAACCCAACAACAACAATTAAATTTAGTCTACCGGAAAATGCATTTACAAAATTGATCATGTTCGATATTCTCGGAAGAGAAGTTAAGATATTAGTTAATTCATGTCGAGGGCCAGAACCATTCCCCCACCAGGGCCAAAACGTTTCCCCCATGTAGGGCCAGAATGATTCCCCCGGCGGGGCCATAATGTTTCCCCCACCAGGGCCAGAATGATTCCCCCACCCCAGGGCCATAAGGTTTCCCCCACCTG
>JAGXRK010000042.1 GCA_018335755.1 Ignavibacterium sp.
GGGCCTGAATCAGGTGAGATGTACAACCAAATAGGAGTTTTTGTAACAAGCAAATCCAAAAAACTGTAAAGAACTTCAGAAAAAATTGATTTGGATTATGCATTTACTTGATATCTGGCAGTTTTGACCACAAAATTAGATGCAATCGCCCTGACCTTGAGGGTCCTTGATTTCGTGTATTTCGTGTAAAATATCTGCATGCCCAGTTTAACCAAAGACGAACTTGACCGAATCATTGACCTTTCACCATTCAAAAGCAGCCCATTCCAGACATTCATCGAAACCGGCACATACCGCGGCGGGACCATTTTTGCCATGGAGCCCTATTTCGAATCCCTGCATACCATCGAAATCAAAAAGGAGTTCCACGACACATGCAGGGAAAAATACGCGGGAGACAAGATCAACTTTCACCTTGGGGACAGCAGTGAGATCCTCCCGCAAATCCTGCCTGACGTTCAAGGGGATGTCATCTTTTTCCTGGACGGACACTGGTCCAGCAAGGATACCGGGCGCGGGAAAAAGGACGTGCCATTGTTCGAAGAACTGGACTCTATCAATACCCTGCTGCAAGGCAAGGGGTTGATCATCATAGACGATTACAGGTTGTTCGGGCATCATCCAAAAGCCTTTTTCAAATTCAAGTTTCTTCTCGAAGATTGGAGCGGAATCAGCAAACGCAGTCTTGTCGCCCGCGTTAAGCTTCGTGTGCGATCCAATTTTGTGGATGGCGACCGCTTCGTCATTTGCATTAACGGGAGGAAGGTATAAATCCAAGCGCCGTAACACATCCCTCAAATACTCCCAGGGGGGGCACCCCTCAGCGCCTCCCGAAAAAGCGACAGTTCGGACTCCCGCCGATGGAGCGTCAGATATTTCTCGAAATTCGCGTTCAGTCTGCCTTTTTGCATCACACCGCTCCAATATAATGGGTACGGACCGTCAAAGAACAGGGTTTCAGCCGCTACAAATTCGATGAATTTTTCCTGCGCCGCAGGGCCGGATACTTTTTTGATGATCGTGTCCAATAAATTTATGATTTGATACATCATCCTCCTAGAAAAACGGCGGGTAAGTTGGAATCTTTCACCCAGCATTCCCAGACCGAAAACACGGTAGGATTTTCGGCTCCATTCTGCTAGTGAGTCGGAGGATAGAACGCCTGATCTTCGTTCGAACGCCCAAACGCTCCGTGAGGCAAGATCACTGTCCGTTATCGGCAGCAAACGCGTAATTGCTTGAAGCGCCTTGAGATTCCATAAGGCAGGATGAAGGGAATATCGCCATAAAAAGGAGTCGGATTGATGCTGAAGGCGGTAATAGCCAGCATTCATCACTTCCCCATTTGATAACGCATTCTGATCCCAGCCATAAAGCCCGATATAAGCCGCACCGAGGGTGTCCATCAGTGCTGGCAAGGTCACATTTAGATGCAGTACATTGCAGGACTGAAGAGGGGGATGATCGTCCAGGATCAAGTAACATTGCCGGTATCCTTTTCCCAACAATTGACCTGCCGCAGATTCGACGATCCCGATCCAGTCACGCGGATCATTCATGAGCGGCAGGAAAGCAGCCTCGCGGGAGAAGGCGGATGATATGCCGCAAACATATATCGGGGGGTGTTCTTTCCATCGCAGATCGAGCAATCGAAGCGTAAGCGCCACAAGGTACGAGTATCTATCGCAGGTGGAAAGCAAAATGCAAACATCCATTCGCAGAAACCCGGTTTATCCGGCGCTGAACGGCGGGAAAAACGCCCTGACATCCTTTTCCACCAAAGGTCCGCGGCGATATTTTTTGTGTTTCCAGTCCAAGCCGAGAAGTTGGGAGAGTTGCAGGCGGAGTAATTTCATCTTTTTTCCCAATCGCGTTGTCTTACCATCAATCCGCAATAACTCGTCAGGATTCAATCGCGTCTTAAGGATTCTTCTCCTATCTTGCAAACTTCTTGTCAAGAAAGGCATATGCAGTAAACGGAAAAAGGATTCATCCCAAGGGATTTCTCTGTATAAATAATTACGCAAACCGACTTGAAAACCCTCCTTGAACAGAACCTCGTCTCCATGAAGTCGCTCGGGGCAATTTTTCCAGCCGTTTATAAGGGAAAAGTTATATAGTTTGGTAATCGGTCTCGATGGCGGGGCAAGGTAACCAGCAGCGGTCATGTTTTTCAGGTTAAGCGATATAATATTCAATACATTCCCAAAAATACACCAATCCCTCGCAAATGCGCCTTCCAGTAGCTGTCCTCTCATAATTTTCAAGCCCTGCGGATCGTAGATTTCGTCACCGTCCACACCGAATATCCAGGTATTCGTTCCAAAATACGGCTCGATGGCAATCGCGGACTCACGCGGCGACTTGATTCTCCTCGCGTCAATTTTCGGATATTCTTGAAGCAACTGTGTGCAAATTTCGAATGTCCGATCCGTGGATTGATGGTCAGTGATGATGATACGGTCGCAGAAGTCCACAATGTTACGAATGGCGCGTTCGATGAACACATCCTCGTTCCGCACCAGCATGATACCGACAATTTGATAATCACTCACTAGAAATCTCCTCAGCGAATTGCGCAAGCAAGTAACTGGCGGTGAATTGAACCTGGGATTCGCTCTCGCCACCAAACATAAAAAGGTCATACCGACTCAACCAGTGGGAAATCCGTTTCCCGCCCAACGCAGGATTTTTTGGAAGAGAGAGATCTCTTCCACGCCGGGACTTCCCAACACTTTTCACCTTCTCCATCCTTGTGCTTGCAAACCATGAATTCAATGGTTTTATAATCAAAAATCACATCCTTTTATGAAGAAATTTCAACAACCTTTTTCGAATCCCAGCCACAGGCAGCCAAATTGGGAAGTCTTCAAACCATTTTAATAGTTTCCAAGGCTTGCTTGACATAATTTCCCGTAAAACAACTTCGGTATCCTGGTACTTTTCCGCCGCCTCCTTATTACGCTCAACCTTGGTACCCAGTTGATAAAAGAACTCTTGAATAAACGGCGCTTCGCTCGACTTTTGCATTAAGATATTAAGTTCCGACGGGTAATCTTTGCCGACGAACAACACTCCCAGCCCGCTGCCGTGTATAAATTCGAAAGAAGGATGCTCTCTTTTAAGTTCACCCCAAAGTTTCCATACCCCAAAATCAGAGTCAAACACCGCAATATCATGGAATAAAACAACACCACGCTTACTCATTTTTGGAAGCCAAGAGTAGAAATCGCTT
>JAGXRK010000043.1 GCA_018335755.1 Ignavibacterium sp.
TCCGCGCATCTCTTTGCCCGCCCTGAAGCGATCACGCGCGTTTGCTCGGAAAAATTCGCGCCTTACTTTATCTTCCGCGACCCGCGCGATGTGGTCGTCTCGCACGTCTTCTACGTCACCGACATGGAAACGCGCCATGTCCATCACGAATATTACAAGTCCCTGCCCGATTTCGACTCGCGCCTAAAAATCAGCATCCTGGGACGACCCGATGCGGATATCGAATTCCCAAACATCGCCGAACGCTTCGCTCCCTACCTCGGCTGGCTCGACCATCCCGAAGTTTTGACAATTCACTTCGAGGATTTGATTCACGCCCGCGCAGAGACATTGACTAAAATCATGGATCACCTCCTCCGCCGTGTTCCGCTTCCCACTCCCCCAAAGTTGATCCTCGCTGCGCTGGAAGCCTCCATCAACCCGAAAAAGTCCCCGACCTTCCGTTCAGGCAAAACAGGCGAGTGGAGGAAACGTTTTACCGATGAGCATAAAAAGATTTTCAAAGATGTCGCTGGGGATTTGTTGATCCGTCTCGGGTACGAAAAGGATGACAAGTGGTAACAGCCCCCAGTTAAGAAAGAGCCGAAAGCAAACAGGCTGGGTGAAGTATGATTTTCATCCAGCCTGTTCTCTTTGTGGAAGGACCTAAATCCAGCGGCGGACTTTTGATTTGTAGGTCAGATATTCCGCCCCGAATTTTTCTTCCAGATATTTTTCTTCGGGGATTATGACCCAAATGGTGAGCAGCCAGATGACAGGCGGGAGAAAGATCAAGCCCCACGGCAGTTGAAGGATGGTGATCACCCCGCAATATACAAATGTGAGTCCGAGGTACATGGGGTTGCGGGAGATGCGGAAGGTGCCTGATAGAACCAGCGCAGTTGTGGGGCGTTTGGGGTTGGGGGAGGTGCGCACGGAGATCATGCCCAGCAAGGCAGGCAGCCCTGCAATCAGGTTGGAGATGATTAAGGCGGCGCCGACGCCTTGCGCTGTGGTCTTTTCCAAAAAGGGAAGCGGGATGATTTTTTGAAGCGCGAACGCGATCAAAGCGGACGCGATATAAATTAAGAATGGGTTGACGATGACTTGGGCGTGATCTGATTTCTGTTCCATGCGGGTCTCCTTGGTTGACTCGGCAATCTGATTCTGCTACACTATTTTCCAGTACAGTCTCGCAATATTGGATAAAGTTTTACTTTATCGAATATATCAAACAGAATAAGGATTGTCAAGTATTTTGAACAAGCAGAAACCGACCAAACGCGCCTACAATTCCAGCCGACGCAAGGAGCAGGCGCGCCAAACCCGCCTGCAAATCATCGAAGCCGCCCGCAGTTTATTTATGGAACGCGGCTACGAAGGCGCGACTCTCGATGCGATTGCCGCCGAGGCTGGCGTTGCTGTCGATACGGTTTATGCCGCATTTGGAAGCAAGCGCGGGATTCTCTCCAGCCTGATCGATGTTTCGCTGGTTGGGGATGACGAAGGGACTCCATTATTGGAGCGCGAGGGACCGCAGTCCGTTCGGCGTGAGAGAGACCCTCAGCGCCAGGTGGAGTTGTTTGCGAACGATATTACGGCGATCATGGGGCGCATGGCGCCGATTTTCAGCATCATGCGTGCCGCCGCAAAGACGGAACCTGATGTCGGTAAAATGCTTCGCAGGATGCTCGATTCGCGCTTGCAGGGGATGATGGTATTCATAGAGGCGCTGACTTCCAACAGTTCCTTGCGGGATGGGGTAACTCGACCAGAAGCAGCCGAAACCGTGTGGATGCTGACAAGCGCTGAAATGTATAATCTGGCAATCATGGATCGCGGCTGGTCTGAGGAAAAATATCAACGATGGCTGGCAGATGCGCTGGTGAATTTGCTCCTGCCGCGCGGGAAATAGCCCATGAATTGCTCAATTATTATCCGCGCTTATAACGAAGAGAAGTACATCGGGCGTTTGCTGGAAGGAATTCGCCAGCAGACTATCAAAGATGTTGAAATCATCTTGGTTGATTCAGGTTCGACGGACTCGACCGTTTCCATCGCCGAATCATACGGCGCGAAGGTTGTCCACATCCCGTCAGCGGAGTTTACGTTTGGGCGGTCGCTCAACTTCGGGGTTAAGTCTGCGGCGCGTGAATTCATCGTCATTGCCAGCGCGCATGTGTATCCCGTTTATCCCGATTGGCTGGAGACGTTACTCCGTCCATTTCAGGATGAGCAGGTTGCCCTCGCCTACGGCAAGCAGCGTGGATACGAAGGTTCGAAATATTCGGAGCATCAAATTTTCCACCAGTGGTATCCCGATGTGAGTAACTTCGATCAACCCACTGCATTTTGCAACAACGCCAACGCCGCCATCCGCAAGAGTTTGTGGGCGTTGCATCCCTACGATGAAACACTGACGGGTCTCGAAGACCTCGAGTGGGGCAAATGGGCGAAGGGACAGGGCTACAAGATCGCCTACGTCGCTGAAGCGGAGATCGTCCACATCCACAACGAGACGCCGCGCGGCGTGTACAATCGCTACCGCCGCGAAGCCATGGCGTTCAAAAAGATTTATTCCGAATCGCACTTTAGTATTTATGATTTCCTGCGTTTGACTTTCACCAACGTCCTGAGCGATCTCTGGCATGCCGTGCGCGAGCGTGCTCTGCTGAAAAGTCTTGCTTCGATTTTCTGGTTCCGCTTCATGCAGTTTCACGGAACGAGAATCGGACACCGCGAGACGAGCCTGGTCACGCCACAGTTGCGGGAGACTTTCTACTATCCGCGGGAACGAAAGCCCGGAGATAAATCGAAGCGGGATGTGGAACCGATTCGGTATAATGACGGGAATGAATAACGACCAGCAAATTCAAGGAATATATGGGCTTGAAAAAATCATCATTTTTTCTCAATTTCAATAAAACTGAACATCTTTTTGCATTTTTACTGGTGATGATTCTTGTGGCGGTCTCCGCCATTTATTTCGTTAATGCCTACAATGCACATCCCGCCGGGAATTTCTCCACCTATGCCGATGACACCTACATCCATTTGAGGTTTGCGCACAATCTGGCTTCGGGTCATGGAATTGTCTGGAATATCGGCGACCCTCCCGTCGAAGGCTCCACTTCTCTTGTGTGGATGCTGATGCTGGCGGGGATCGAATCGCTGGGATTCCAGCCGGTCTGGTGGCTGATCTACATCTGCGCTGTGTGCGCGGCGCTTGCGATCATTCAATCCTATCTTCTTTTGCAGACATTGTCTCCTGATACCCTGTTGGAGAATTTGACGGCAGTATCCCTGCTTGCTCTTTCGCCCCGATTAATGCTTTGGGCGCTCACGGGGCTGGAAGTCGCATTTTATGCATTTGTGATAGCGGCATGTGCGTTTCTATATATACTGTATCGCAAGGGTAGGGTTCGTTCGTGGCTTGCGGGGATCGCGTTTGCCGTGGCATCGTTCATCCGCCCCGAAAGCATGGGATTATTTGCGATAACGCTGATGTTTGACGGATTGATCGAATATTTCAAAGGGAATCGCAATTATCGTTCTGTAATTTGGATGCTGGTTTCATTTCTACTGGTATTCCTTCCCATTTTCCTGTGGAAGTGGTCGTATTTCGGATACCCGTTTCCCAATACCTACTACAACAAAACCGGCGGCGGGTGGATACAGATACAGACGGGCTTTGAATACATTCTGACAAACTTTATAGAAATCCTCGTTCCGGCGGGGCTTCTGGGCGTTTTATTTCTATTCGGAATAATCAAAAATCAATTCAGTGTGGAAAAGATCTACCTGCTTGTATTATTTTTGTCTTTTTGGTTCATTGTTGCGATCAATGGCGGGGATTACATGCTCAAGGGGCGCTTCATCACCCCATCCCTTCCCATTTTATATGTGATGGGCGGGATCGGACTTTCGTGGCTGACCTCAAAATTTGACAGGCGATATCGCATCCCCCTGCTGACGTTGGTCCTGGTCATTGGATTTGCGGCATGGAACCCGTCTGAATCCATTGCCCAATCCACCATCAACAAACCGCTTCCAAATGCGCGGCAGGGCAAGACAAAGGCAATGATCTCAACCCCTGAATTTGTGGCGATGGGAAGGGCTCTCAAAGAAATATCCGAACCGGGTGAATCGATAGCGCTGGTTCCCATAGGGGCGGTCGCTTTTTATTCCGAAATGATCGTATATGACATGGTAGGCTTGGTGGACCCCGTCATTGCGCATGAGCCGTTCGACCTGAAATACATCGAGGATTCCTGGAGACCGGGACATGACAAGGGAAATGGACAACATATCCTTGGACTGGAGCCCACGTATATTCTCCTCGTTGACCGGTTGACCGATGAACCTCTCCCCGGCGTGGACAGTTGGGCGCTGCAATATAAATCCATTGCGGAGCTTTGGGTTCTGGATGAATTTCACGAAACATATGAGTTCTTTCCGATTAAAATCAGAAATGGCTGGTACATCAATTTATACCGGCGCATTGAAGCTGCCCCCTAGCTTTTGAGGTTGACAATGACTCTCTCCCTCTCCCCCGCCTCCAACTTCCCCATCCCCACTCTCGCAGACTTGATGACCCGCAGTTTCGAAGGCTACTTCGTCCCCGTCAACATCACGGAAACTGCTTTGCACACCATGCTCCGCCGCGACGGCATTGACCTGACCGCCAGCCGCGTTTTGATGAAAGAGAACGAATCAATCGGCGTTGCCTTCATCGCCCGCCGCGGCTGGACGAGTCGGCTTGCGG
>JAGXRK010000044.1 GCA_018335755.1 Ignavibacterium sp.
AAAACATACCAACCTTAAACCTGGTGCAGTAAAACAAGAAACAAAGAACAGAAAGAAACCCCTGAACAGCAGAGCTGAACACAACTAAACAAAACAAATTACGATTGCAGTATCTACAATCTGCAAAACAGGGAATTAACCCCGGTAAAAAACAATACTTTTAAAAGCTAAGGACTTTAGATAAACATCTGCTTATTACTGACTTACTAAGCCAAACAAAGAGCCAAGAAAGCTGCTCCCGAAAAAGCAGATAACACCCGAACAACAGTGCAATAAACAAGAGAACAAAGGACAAAAAAGAAAACCCCCAACTCCAGAGCCAAAAAAGCTTTACTCTTTACACCACTCAGTAAATTTGTATAACGGCGTTGTGCCTAAGCCGAAGCCCAGAGCAGCAATGCTACATTTTAAAATAATTTTTTAATTAGAACTAACTTTCATTTATAAACCACACTGAACAAGAAAGCCGAAACGGAGCAACAAACTTTTAAATTGCACAAATGTCAAATGCGAAAAAAGCTTTCGGCTTGAGGCGCTTGTTATAAGCGATTTTATATTTTTGGCTTTCATTTTACTCATCATATTTACTAAGATATAATATTTCCTCTGGAGGCATATCAATTATTTCAGCATCATCAATATTGGGATTATTTGCTTTGAATAATTTTAATATACTATATCCAATTGCATAAACGCTTCCGTACGGAATTTCTTTTGAACCATAAAAAATCTTTTCATTAATATCTGTATTTCTTTGATTCATTTTAGGCTTAATTATATTCCAAATCCTATTCTCATTTTCATTATCAAGCATATCCCAAAACGGATTATTGCTTTCTGGAATAATCCCTTTTGCAAATAAATCAGCCTTCCCTTCGAGAATAATATATTCAAGTGGGGTTAGATCTGGTGTCTCGAAATTTCTTGACGTCCATACACTATGATGATACTCGTGAGCAAGAGCGTATTGAATATACTGCCGCCAGTTTTCAAAAGTAGGGTCAAGTGATACGATAATCTTACCTGCTCCCAAAGTAAAAGCGTGGAATCCAACTCCAAAATCCCGATAAAACTTTCTGTTGGCAGGATTTGTGGGAATGAATAATATTTTTATATCAGGACCAGGCAATTTTTTTGTCACTATTTGATAAACGGAATCAACGATACTTACAAAATTTATACTTTTCATTAATTCAATTTCCTTCTTCAGCTCTTCGTCGGGTTTAATCTCATTTTTAATCGCATCAAGTAGAAAGGCGTATTCCGAGTTATTATTATCAAATTCTTCTTTAATCTTAAGGAAGATATTATCTTCATAGTTTGATTTATTAACTATGTAATCATCGAATATTTTCCAAGCAGTAAGTATTTCAAACTTTTGTTTGTTAATGGATATTTTTGTTCGCTCAAAATCATACTCAACACTATTCTGACAGGAAAAAATGGTAGATAAAATAAATATGATATAAATTATAGAGAATAATATTTTCATTAATGAGCTAATAACCATTACTTTAAATTTAGTTGGTATAATTCTGCTGAGCTTATAACGACGTTGCGCCTAACCCGCCGCCCATAACAAGTGCGACTAACTAAAACACAATTGCCGATGATTAAGCCGTAGGTGCTTAAATTGCGTCAGCAAAGCACCGAAGGCAAGTTAATTAATTAGAATGAACACTTAGAACAAAATCTATAACAAAAACACAATCTCAAAAATCAAAAATCCGCCGAACTAAAATGGCGGTCGGCGTTGAGGCGCGGGTTAGGCTTATTTTTCTTCAAAATCTAAATTTATTGGTTGAGATGGAAATTTATTTTCTTTTATAAGATTTGTTACTTGAACACTATTATCAACTTCATCCAATTTGAAATTATCAAACCAAACTTTACCATTTCCACCTAGCAAAACTCCATAATTAATTGTTTTACTATTTGTAGGAATGTCTAAAACAATTTCATATTGTTTCCAATCCGTCGTTCCTTTTATTGTCCTATCTCGCATATTATCAAAACCCAATTGCTGATTATTTTCGCCATCGATTCTCATCCACATACCACACCATCCATTAACGTTTTCACTTTTGACATAACCGGATAATTTTAACCTTTTCCCTAAATAATTCTCTGCACTAATAGTCTGCATTAAAGTTCCAAACTCATTTTCTTTTGGTGTCTTTGATTTTATATAAGCGCAAGAATGCCCGTTCTCAAAGTTTGAGTTATCAATTCCCATTTCATATTCAGAAGGATTGCTTCCAGCAGCAAACCATCCTTTAGGTATTTGATCACCAATATTTGCAATTATAAAAGTTGTTAAAATAATTGTAATTACAGCGAAGGCTACAATTAACTTTTTCATAACACACTCCAAATGATTATTAAATTGCTTATTTGATTATAAGCCTAACGACGTTGCAACTAAGCCGCAGCCCAGCACAGCTTCGCCACGTTAATTACAACTGCCGAAAATTATTATCCCGACTTGTCGGGAGGTTTATCATTAGCTGCGAGAACGTCCCGCAGATTAATTAATTTGACTGCCCGGAACACAAAAGCCAAAACGGATTAACTCAGCCATAAACTTTACTTCACCCAAGTGCGAATATGCTGTCGGCTTGAGTTGCTTGTTATGCAAATTTAAAGCCTTGAACCAAAAAAAAATAAAGAACAACCAAACCTAAACACGAATTACAAAACCAGAGTAACTGTCTTACCCAAACCGAATGAAAACCTGAAACAAAAACATTGCATACCTAAAACATATCAACCTAAGACCTGGTGCAGTAAAACATTAAACAAAGAATAAAAAGAAACCCCTGAACACAAATGCCGAACACAACAACACCAAACAGAATACGATTGCAGTATCTACAATCTGCAAAACAGGGAAGTAACCCCGATAAAAACCAAACTTTTAAAAACTAAAAATTTTAGAAGAACATCTACTTTTAATAAACTTACTAAGCCAAACAGAGAGCCAAGAAAGCTGCTCCCGAAAAAACAGAGAACACCCGAACAACAGCGCAATAAACAAAAAGAACAAAGTATAAAAAAGGAAAACCCCCAACACCAGAGCCAAATAAGCTTTACTATTTACAACGTTTAGTAAATTTGTATAACTATTACTTATAGAGCATTATTACTATTTGTTTTGGTAGGTAGTTCCGAAAATTTTTCTTATCTACCTACCACTTGAACTTAACTTAATAACTTATAACTTTTTATAAAAATTGAACTTACAGTTACTTTTTCTTTATTTCTTAAGAAAATATTACCGCTAAAAATTCTCATCTACCATCTTCTAATCTAACGGACTTCTAACACCTATTCCTCTGTTGATTACATGGGTATAAATCATTGTAGTTTTTACTGAATTATGACCCAATAACTCTTGCAAAGTCCTAATATCATATCCATTCAACAATAATTGTGTCGCAAAGCTGTGCCTTAATGTGTGTGGTGTTGCCGGTTTAGCTATACCTGCTTTTCTAACAGCTTTTTTAAATTCTTTTTGGAATGTGCTTTTATGTAACTCTACCCTATAGTACTTTTTGTCGTTAATATTATAAACCAGTTTTTTTGCCGGGAAGATATATTGCCAGGCCAATTCTTTACCCGCATTTGGATATTTCACACCCAGAGCATATGGTAATGGCACATTAACATTTTTTCTTTCTGAATCAATCTTATGTAAATTCTTTATTTTCTTAAAGTGCTGCATTAAATCTGTAACAAGCTTATCAGGCAGAATTGTGATTCTGTCTTTCTCACCCTTACCGTCTCTAATAGTAATCGTTCTTAATTCAAAATCAATATCTTTCATCCTTAATTGTAAACATTCGCCCAAACGCATTCCGGAACCATAAAGCATTTTTGAGATAAGTAAAGCAACACCGGATAAATGCTTAAATACTTCATTTACTTCAGCCTTATTAAGTACTGCCGGTAAATGTTTTTTTCTATGTGCAAATTTTATTTCATCAATCCAACCAACATCTTTATTTAAAATATTTTTATATAGAAATAAAACACCTTGTAATGCTTGGTTCTGTGTTGCGCTAGATACGCGTTTTTTATTTGCCAGGTGACTAATAAATTCGCGTATTTCTTCCGAACCCATTTCTTTGGGATGTCGTTTATTATGAAAGTATATGAATCGTTTAATCCAGTTTAAATAAGCTTCTTCGGTTTTAGCACTGTAATGTTTAACGCGCAGGTATGCCCGCACCTGGTCGAGCAGTTTTGGTGGTTTTTTAGCATCACCCTTTAGAGTGATTTTCTTGAATTGAATGTCTGAAACACCGCTGGACAAAAAATCCTCCGGAATTGTCACTCACAAACTATATTATTGAAATCAAATATTCAAGCCTTCTTTTAATCTTTTTGCTTTACTTTTATCAACGATTAGTGCCCTTGGGCAAGGGGAGTGCAATTGGTGGTTGGTTACTGGTTAACGGTAATAGGTTATCTGATAATAGCTATTATATAATGGTTATTAGCGGTTACCAAAATAATCTTATTTATTTAATGTTTTTAATAATCAGAATCCAAACCTCTCCATCCCTAAGTCTCAGTCTCCAAGTCTCCGAGTCTCCAATTCTCCAATTCTCCGAGTCTCCAAGTCCCCGAGTCTCTTAGTCCCCTTCGTCTCTCCGTCCTCCAATTCCCTCAGTCCTCTTCACAGAAACAATCTTACTCTTACTCTGCATCCGGCATCCTGTTGTTGCTAACGAAATTAAAATCACAATCACTTTAAAAATATTCTTTCACAAATCCGGTTCAGAAAGTAAACTAATGTTAATTTATTGTTTTAAAAACATCTTGCACTGTATTACAAGTCAACTAACAAATAACAACCATTTAATTATTCATAATGCAAAAAAAACTTATTATCGTTATATTTTAACTGCCTTATTCAATTAAAATATCAAAGAGGTAGAAAATGAAACTCAGATTATCTGCTCTAATAATTCTATTAAGTACAGTTAGCTTGTTTGCTCAGTTTAATCAGTATCCCCGTCCTGATGAAGGTGTATTTACCGGAGGGGCTGGTTTAATGTGGATTGACGGCGAACCCCATTACAGACTTAGCTTAAGACCGGAGGTATCTTTCGCTAACTTTGGTGTAGGATTGGATCTAAACCTCGACTTTGATAAAGAAGGAAAACTACGCAAAGAAAATTTCAATGAATTTTCTGATTACCTGTCCATAATCCGTTATATCAGGTACGGTTTAAAGAACGAGCCCGTTTATATCAGACTTGGAGCGCTTGATTATTACACTATTGGTCACGGAACAATTATGAACAGGTATAACAACAGTCCAAGTTTTGATACAAGAAAAATAGGTCTTGCAGCCGATATTGATTTCGGACAATTTGGTTTTGAATCTATTTACGGAACTTTTGGTGAAGGCGGAATTATTGCTTTAAGAGGATATGTAAGACCCTTGCAGTTCAGCACATCAACCGACCTTCCTATTTTAAGAAACATTGAAGTTGGTACTACCTTTGCATCCGATTTTAACAAATATGCCGGAGTGCTTGGCGGAAACTATAACCCTGTTTCAGATGAATTTGAAATAACGCAGGATAACGGTGCTCTTACAATTATTGGTATTGATATTGGATTTCCCGTAATAAAATCTTCACTTGCAACTTTAACACTCTATGCCGATTACAACAAGATAATTGATTTTGGAAGCGGTACAGCAACAGGAATTAAATTTGACCTTGAAGGACTTGGATTAGTTTCTTTAACTGCTAAACTTGAACGAAGATTTAATAATGATCAATACATTCCTTCATACTTTAATTCGTTTTATGAACTGGATAGATTCAGAGTTGATAAAGCAAACTCACCTTATTTGTTCCAGAGTAAAGTACAACAGCTTGCAGTTTTAACTGATCCGGATAACGGATGGTTCGGTGAGCTTGGAGTAAGGGTTCTAAATTTATTTGATATAATTGGCTCCTACCAGAGACTGGATAAAACACCTAAGAGCGGTATTCTTCATCTCTATTCTGAAATAGCACCTGAAGATATGCCCTTTGTAGCTCGCGCCGGCTATGATAAAGTTAGAATTGAAAGTGAAAAAGATATTTTCACTCTTGATGACAGATCTTATTTCTTTACTGAACTCGGATATAAACCGATGCCGTATCTTTTAGTTTCAATGGTTTATCACTGGACTTTTGCACCGGTAAGGGATGCAGGGGATAATGTTATAAGTTACGAAACTCAGAAAAGAATAGAACCAAGAATATCTTTCATATTCCCGTTCGGACTTTAGTATTCAATAAGAATTGTATTGTCATTTCGATCCCGGTGCAAACCGGGAGAGAAATCTAAAGCGCATTCTTTGCATTTTGTCATTTCGAACGAAGAGAGAAATCTAAAAGCGCATCACAAGATTTCTCACCTGATAAATCAGGATTCGAAATGACAGGAAGGAACAGTGTCATTTCGAACGAAGAGAGAAATCTAAAAGCACATCTCCAGATTTCTCACCTGATAAATCAGGATTCGAAATGACAGGAAAGCATTGTGTCATTTCGACCGGAGGGAGAAATCCAAAGAGTATTCATTGCAATTGTCATTTCGACCAACGGGAGAAATCCAAAGCACATCACAAGATTTCTCACCCGATAAATCAGGATTCGAAATGACAGGAAAGCAATTGTCATTTCGACCCACGGGAGAAATCTAAAAGCGCAACACAAGATTTCTCACCTGATAAATCAGGATTCGAAATGACAGGAAAGCATATTGTCATTTCGACCAGAGGGAGAAATCCAAAGAGTATTCATTGCATTTGTCATTTCGAACAACGGGAAAATCTAAAATCAATTAATTACTGAATAACCTTATAACCAATGAGAACCCATAACTACTTCATATACTTTCTTACAAATTGGAATAACACTGTCCTCTATATTGGTATGACCAATAACCTTGAGCGCCGAATGTATGAGCATAAGAATAAATTAGTAGAGGGATTTACAAAAAAGTATAATCTTGACAAACTTGTTTATTACGAGCAATACACCGATGTGCATTTAGCCATTCAACGAGAGAAAGAATTAAAGAAATGGAGAAGAGAGAAGAAAAACAAATTGGTAGAATCAGTTAATCCGGAATGGAAAGATTTGACCAACGAATTGAATATAAATTTTAATTAAACATCTATCATACCCAAATATCCATTTCATTAATAGCATTATGTCATTTCGAACGAAGAGAGAAATCTAAAGTGCATTCTTTGCATTTTGTCATTTCGCCCGAAGAGAGAAATCCAAAGAGCGCAACACCAGATTTCTCGTCGTCCTACCGTCCTCCATCGAAATGACAGGAAAGCAATTGTCATTTCGATCCCGGTGCAAGCCGGGAGAGAAATCCAAAGAGTATTCTTTGCATTTTGTCATTTCGAACGAAGAGAGAAATCCAAAGTGCATTCTTTGCAATTGTCATTTCGAACGAAGAGAGAAATCCAAAGAGCGCAACACCAGATTTCTCGTCGTCCTACCGTCCTCCATCGAAATGACAGGAAAGCATATTGTCATTTCGACCAGAGGGAGAAATCCAAAGAGCGCAACACAAGATTTCTCACCTGATAAATCAGGATTCGAAATGACAGGAAAGCATTTTGTCATTTCGACCAACGGGAGAAATCTAAAGCGCATCCCCAGATTTCTCGTCGTCCTACCGTCCTCCCCGAAATGACAGGATCATCCATTCACTTCCTGAAAATAAATTCCCTCAACTCCTCAACAGAATGAAACACTTTGCTGCTATTTATTTCTTTAACTTTTTCAGCCCCGTAACTGTCCCAGAGGACGGAAGCATAATCCACTCCGGCTGATCTTGCAGCTTTAACATCAGAAACGGCATCACCTATCATCAGTACTTTTTCTTTTGGAAGATTATACTCATTAACAAACTTCAATATTCCTTCAGCTGATGGTTTATGTTCATTTACATCATCGCCTGTTACTATCATATCAAAATAGTGTGCGACATCTGTTTCCTGCAGAGTAATTAAGGACGATCGTTTGCCTTTTCCGGTATATATTGAAAGCAGGGCAGGATAATTTTTTATGTCCTTAATAAGTTCTTTAACACCGGGATAGATTTTTGCAATTGAATGATTTGCTTTATAATAATTGTAATACTCTTCAGTGGCTTCCTCAAGATTATCTGAAAATAATTCTTTCAGAATTACATCTTCCGGTGGACCGAACATAGAAATAATATCTTCATCAGTAAAAGCTTTATTCAGATATTTATTTGCAACGTGATTAAATGTATCAAATATTAATTGATTTGTAGAAGTGATAGTGCCGTCTATATCGAAAATTATTCCCCTGTATTTCATAAAGTTTATTTCCTTATCTGCTTGATGTCAAAAAAAATCAAATTACCGTCAATGTCTAAAGATACAAATGAATCAGGTTTTACTTCAGAAATTGATCGTATTGGTGCATCAAATGAGTTGAACAGTTTTATTAAAGAAAAATTATTATCAATTAAAAACACATCTCCTTCTGCTGTTCCGTTAAGTATAAAGTTATCTGATACAACTATATTATTTGGAAAATAATTATTACTCATTGAGGGTAAAGATTTAATTAATTTTCCATCAGCAGATGAGAGAATAATAATACTATTGTTATTACCTTTAACAATTATTTGTCCATCCGGTTTAAGCGCAAAAGAATGTTGATGCGATACCTTATTATTAATCCATTTATGAGTTCCCTGCAGCAGGTCTATTGATACAATGATATCATCTCCATACAGAACAAATACAGTTTGTTCAAATGATAAAGGACTTGAAAAAGTTTTGATAGTTCCGGTTGCACCAGGGAGTTTAAATCTCCAGATAATTGTTCCGGAATCGGAATTCAAAGCAAACACTTCACCATTCCAGTTATTGAATATCAGAATGTTCCCCACCTGAAGCGGCTTGGCAGTAATTCGTCCTTTATTTAATTTGTGCGACCAGACCAGTTCAAGCGAAAAAAGTTCATAACAGAAAATTTCACCGCTAACAGTTGTTATTATTATACCTTTGGTTTTGTATCCATTGTGCTCAATATCAATTAATGCAGGAGCATTTATGATATTTCTTCCCATTCCTATTACCTGCAGTACATCGCCGTTATTAGCATTTAATGTTATAAGATCACCTTCAAAGATCACTGCTGCAAGTACATCTTTATAACGGACAGGGGAGTGGAACATCGTTCCCATAGCAAAGAAGTCCCATTTCTTATTTCCCTTATCATCAAAACAAGTAATAATTCCATCCTTTGATGCAGTATAGACGGATCCTTCATTACTTAAAGCCCCTGCAAGATGTAAGTCATTCAAATTGATAGTATTTTTTATTGAAACAGAACTTTCAAAAACAGTTGCTGTCTTGTCAATTTCAGATTGAATGGCTGCAGGTTCAATTGGAATAACATCAATCAAAAGATCTGATTTATCAGCTAACAGCCTGCTGAAAATGTAAATTGAATCATTTTCAATCCTTATAGTATTGTAGCCGGTTTGTTTTTCATTTAACGACGGCAATTTTATTAATTCAATACCATCAAATTCTTCTCTTGAATACTTATCGGTATTGGAAGAAAAAATGAATGGATATTCAACATTGTTCAAAGCATTTAAGAGATCATTTCTGTTTTGAATCTCAACCGGAATGACCGGTGTAAATAGAAAAAGTTCATTCTTACCTGAGGAAGCTATAAAATCACTTACCCATCTTTTTTCATTTACACTGATTCTTTTAAGTTCTGTATTGAAAGGGAGTGAGGGATTTATGCTTATAAAAATTGCAGATGAGTATGAGAAAGAAAATCCATCCCCGCCAATTGACTGGAAATAATCTATCCCTCCATTAATTGCTTCTGAAATATCATTACTGCCCGGTGCAACATAGTACGGAATCTTTATTTTACTTAAAATATTATCTGCGGAATTCAATTTTGCGTAAGAACCGTCCGTTGATATGTCTCCGAATACTATTACAAAGTCGAGATCATTTCTGTTATTAATATTATCAACAATAGTAATAAGAATGGTTTCAGAATTCTTTGAACCAAGAAGGGGATCAGCAATAACAGCAAATTGAGTTTCCTGTGCTGAAAGGAGTCCTGCTTTTAAAATAAAAGGAATTATGAAAAATAATATCAGTCTTGAAAAACTCATCAACCTAAAAGTTTTTTAATATCACACTTAAAAATAGTGAATTATGGGTGTATTTTTTTTGATATATCGCAACATCTTTGCAGTATTTTATTTTCTCAAGGTTAAATAATCCAATAAAGTAAAATACTTACGAGTAATATTTTCATTTACTAAATGGTAACAACTACAAAATATTTTTATAAGTGAGTGATTAGATTTATAATCAAAGTTTGATCATTGGCATAATAATGGTTAGTTTTCCGTAGAGTATTTGGGTAGTTCTTTAATAAAAGTAAAAATATTTAACTATAATTTCTTACTTGGATATTTTCTAATCATTTTAATAATGCCATTTAACTTGATCCTAAAACAATGGATTATTACAATCCGTAACTAATCATCTAATAAAACATTATGGAGGCATAATGAAAAACTTAATACATGTACTTTTATTTACTCTTGTTTTCACTTTTATAGCCATTGCGCAGGATGGAGGTAAAAGGTATGTTCCGGATTATTCTTCCGGACCCGAAGCTGGTATGCAATACCAAAAAACAGTGGACCTTACGCGTCATTTTCAGCTTGACAAGCAGTTGAAAGAAGCAATCGAATCCCGTAATACTGAACTTGAACTTAGCATTCGAGCAGAAATGGATAAATTATATAAAGGTAATCTGATAACTCCTGAGATTAGTGATACCGATTTCCCGCCGACTGATGTTCCTGGATCTCCGGATTTAACAGATTGGCTTCCTAATGATGTAATGATCTATTCCGGCGATATAGGTCAGGTTGGTTCCGATCACAAAAGAATTGATCTTAAAATGGGAGAAGATGGCAATCTTTATTCTGCATTAATTCGCAGACCTGTAACAGGGACTAATGGGAGGATTGATGTTTTTAGATCTTCGGATGGCGGAGCTACTTGGAGCTATGTATCCGGTGCCCAAAATGCCAGTGCATACTTTGGTCAGATATCTATGGCTGTTGAATTAAGGTCTGGCGGTGCTACACCTAATTTGGATTCAACAAGAATATTTATTTTTTATTCCCGATCTGCAAATGAAAATTTTGATAATTCAACCATTGCTTATGCATCTTTTCTTAGAGATGGATCAGCTTGGTACGGATCTGCTAGTTTACTAACACCATCTGCTAATAATAAACTATTATATCCCTCTGCAGTTACAGACGGTCAATACTGGTCAACAGCAACTTATATAGGAGTAACTTGCGGTGAATATTCAAATACTGGCAGTCAGGGTATAAGTCTGCGTATTGCCCGAACTACTGATTGGGGCTTAAACTTTGCAACTGCTGAGATTATTGATGGCTACCCTTCCTGGGGTGATTGGTATCCCGTGTCAGCATTTAAAAGAGGTACTACTGACTCTGTCTATATTGCTGTCGAAAGAAGATTTAGTGATATAACTTCCAAAATAAGAGTAATCTCTACTACCTGGACACCATCATCATCGTTTTTCAGATATAGTATTACTGGTGTGGGTTCTGATGAGTTTAAGAAACCTGAAATGACTATTGTTCAGGATGCATCTGCCTTGCCTAAAAAAATTGTAATTGCCTGCATTAGAGATGGTCAGGCAGTATATCACAGAAGTATGGATGGTGGTCTTAATTGGATCGAGAATTCGACTCTTAGTCTTTCTTCTGAAAATAATGTTTCATACGTATCAATAAGTTCTGACAGCAGCACAGCAGGAGATGACTACTTAATTGGAGCATTTCAAAAAGGCAATGGAGATTCATTAGTTGTTAGACGGGGAAGACCAGGTAGTTTAGGCACACGATTAGAGAAACCCAATGAATTTCAATCATCCACATTTAACGCACCCAAGGTTGCTATATTTAACCCATCAGGTTCAAAATATTCAGCTTTTGTATATACTGGTATTGTTAGTAATTACACTAACAGCCTTTATTTTAACCAGGAAAATCTTACTACTTCGATTAAACAAAACGGAAATACAGTACCTGAGGAATATGCTTTAGAACAAAACTACCCGAATCCGTTTAATCCCAGTACAACAATTAGTTTTAATCTGCCGGTAGAAAATTTTGTAACACTTAAAGTGTTCAACAGCATCGGGCAGGAAGTATCCTCTATGTACAGTGGAGTGCTTCAGGCAGGAAGTCATCAAATAGTTTTTGATGCTTCAAAATTATCAAGCGGAATTTATTTCTACCAGATTCAAACACAGTCATTTACATCAACTAAAAAAATGATCCTGATGAAGTAATCTCAGGTTATATTTATAGTTTAGAAAAGGATGGTTTAACAGCCATCCTTTTTTTATGTCCTTCTCAACTTCATTGCATAAGAAACGCAACCTTTATAGCTTTACGCCCGTCTAATCAAATTAGTTTGAAAAAATCTAACTCCACAAATACAGAGGTAAAAATTGGATATTACTGAATTGAATGAACGCATAAAAAATGAAAGTGCTTTTATTGATCTGTTGATGAATGAAATCGGTAAAGTAATAGTGGGTCAGAAAGCCATGGTTGAAAGACTTGTTATCGGGCTGCTTGGCAACGGGCATATTCTTCTTGAAGGAGTACCCGGACTGGCTAAAACCCTTGCCATAAAAACGCTTGCTTCGGCTATGAAGTCGAAGTTCCAGCGTATTCAGTTTACTCCTGATCTTCTTCCTGCAGATTTAATAGGCACACAGATTTATAACCAGAAAGACGGCAACTTTTTTATTCGTAAGGGTCCCATCTTTTCAAATTTTATTCTTGCAGATGAAATAAACCGTGCACCTGCAAAAGTGCAGAGCGCCTTGCTTGAAGCGATGCAGGAAAGGCAGGTAACAATCGGTGAACAGACCTTCAAACTTGAGGAACCATTCCTTGTACTTGCAACCCAGAATCCAATTGAGCAGGAAGGAACTTATCCGCTTCCTGAAGCACAGGTTGACAGGTTCATGCTGAAGATAAAGATAACTTATCCTCAAAGAGATGAAGAGCTTTCTATTATGCGCCAGAATATGAATATGGATAGCATTAAGGTTAATCCGGTTATTTCACAGGAGGATATTTTGAAAGCAAGACATCTTATCCAGGATGTTTACATCGATGAGAAAATTGAGAAGTATATTCTTGATATAGTTTTTGCTACAAGATCACCAAAAGATTTTGGATTGAATAATCTTACAGAACTGATCAGTTATGGTGCTTCACCCCGCGCAACAATAAATCTCGCTATCGGTGCAAAAGCTATGGCATTTATTAAACGAAGAGGATATGTAATCCCTGAAGATGTTCGTGCAATTTGTATGGATGTTCTCAGGCATAGGATTGCCGTTACTTATGAAGCAGAGGCAGAAGAAATAACTTCAGAAAATGTTATTCACGAAATTCTTAATAAGGTTGAAGTGCCGTAATAGCCCATGCCCCAAACCCTTCCATATGGTAAGGGGAGTTTTGAACAATCGTGAAGAAATAAATGCATAATACTCAGAAATATTTGGAAATATTTATTTCCTGTTTAGGAAAGAATAAAGGTGAGGGTAATGCTCACTAAAGAAATAATTAAACAAGTAAGACAAATCGAAATAAGAACACGCGGACTTGTAAACCAGGTCTTTTCAGGTGAATACCATTCTGTATTCAAAGGTAGAGGAATGGAATTCTCCGAAGTTCGTGAATACCAGTTTGGTGATGACATAAGGAATATCGATTGGAATGTAACTGCTCGCTTTGGACATCCTTACATAAAAGTGTTTGAAGAAGAACGTGAATTAACTGTTATGTTAATGGTTGATCTCAGTGGATCACTTATTTTCGGATCTGTTTCAAAAACCAAACAGAGGGTTGCTGCAGAGTTGAGTGCAATACTTGCCTTTTCTGCTTTAAAGAATAATGATAAAGTCGGACTGATTTTATTTACTGATAAAATTGAGAGATTTGTACCGCCAAGGAAAGGAAGAACTCACGTTTTAAGAATTATCCGGGAGGTTCTTTCTTTTGCACCTCATGGTAAAGCAACCAATATTAAAGGTGCGCTTGAGTATATGCACAATGCAATAAAGAAAAAATCTATTGCATTCGTTCTCTCAGATTTTATGGATGTCGGCTACGAAAAAATTTTAAGAATTGTCGGTAAGAAACACGATTTGATAGGAATTGTTCTGGATGATGTTCGTGAGAAAGAATTTCCAAAGATGGGGCTTGTAAAACTGACTGATGCTGAAACCGGTTTGGAAAGGTGGATTGACACAAGCAGTAATAAAGTAAGACAGGCATTGATGTTTACTCAGAGAGAAAAAGTTCAGAAGAGAAATTCATTATTTGTTTCAAGCGGATTAGACAGTATTCAAGTTACAACCGGTGAAGATTACGTTAAACCACTTGTTCGTTTCTTTAAACTTAGAGAGAGACGATGGTAAAAAATCTTTTCCTGTTCATTTTCTTATTCTCTGTCACGGTACTGCCGCAGAACATTTTTGTTGAAGCTTCTGTTGATACCTCAGATTATCTGATCGGTGACAGGATAAATTACTCGTTAAAAATTACTGCTGATAGAAACGTATATCCGCTCCGTCCTTTCTTCAGAGATAGTTTAAAGAATGTAGATATCATTCAGGAACCTGATCCAGTCATTTCTGAATCGGAATCAGAGAAAATATTTGAATATAAATATATACTTACACGATTTGATTCTGCTGATGTAACTCTTCCTGCAATTAAAATTGATTACCGGACTGAAGATGATACAACTTTACAATCTGTCCTCTCTAATCCGGTCAGCTTTACAGTTCATCGCATAGTAGTTTCGCAGGAAGAGGATATTAAGGATATCAAACCTCCTGTAAGAATTCCATTAAACTGGTGGATGATAGCTTTGTGGATTTTGATTGGACTGATACTCATTGCTCTTTTAGTCTATCTTTATAAAAAGTATTGGAAGAAAAAACCGGTCGATCAAATAATACAGCCAAAGAAAATAAAAATTCCGTTACACATTGAAGCTTTGTCAAAATTAGATAAACTGGACTCGGAGCAGTTGTGGCAAAAAGGATTTATAAAAGATTACCATTCACGAATAACAGAGATCATTCGTGAGTACTTTGAAAAAAGATTTGATTTACCTGCTCTGGAGATGACAACATCAGAGTCATTGCGCGATCTTGCTAAGCATCCTGAAGCAGTCAATGTACTAAATATTACCGAAAAATTCTTAAGTAACGCTGATCTTGTAAAATTTGCAAAATACCAGCCCCTGGCTATCGTTAATGAAGAGATGATGACGCAGGCAAAGGAAATAGTAAATGCAACAATTCCAAAACAGCAAATTGCTAATGAGGTAAATAATGTTCAGTAATGTAACATTTGCTTACCCCTGGGTGTTGTATCTTCTATTTATCATTCCGGTAATGATTGCCTGGTATATTTACAAAGGAAGAAAAAATCAGGCATCAATAACCTATTCTTCGTTCATGATTTTAGATAAGGTCCCCAAAACTTTTCGTGAAAGATTGAGACATTTACCTGCAGCATTGCGAATGCTGGCACTGTCTGCATTGATTATTGCGCTTGCACGTCCGCAGGACTTTTCATCAGGCCAAAATATTACTGCAGAAGGAATTGATATTGCCATAATACTTGATATCTCGGGAAGTATGCTTGCTGAAGACTTTAAACCAAACAGGCTCGAAGCAGCTAAAAATCTTACAGATCAATTTATCCAATCGCGGATTAGTGATAGAATAGGTTTAGTAATTTTTGCCCGTGAAGCATTTACACAATGTCCTTTAACTATCGATTATGCTGTGTTAAGAAATCTTCTTCTGGAAATAAAAAGCGGAATGGTGCCCGATGGAACAGCAATCGGAAACGCAATTGCAAATGGGGTCAACAGACTTAAAGACAGTGATGCTGAAAGTAAGGTTATGATTCTTCTAACTGATGGCGTAAATAATGCAGGTGAGGTTGATCCGGTTTCAGCAGCAGAAATTGCTAAAACTTTTGGTATAAGAATTTATTCTATCGGTGTAGGAACAAGAGGTGAAGCGCCATTTCCGGTGCAGACTCCTTTTGGTACAAGATACCAGATGATGCCGGTAGAAATAGATGAACCATTAATGAAAAAGATTTCTGAAACAACAGGCGGCAATTATTTCAGAGCTACTAATAACAAAACCCTTGAAGAGATCTATGGTACAATTGATAAACTGGAAAAAACCAAAATAGAAATTACATCCTACAGAACTGCACGCGAACTTTATTATGGCTGGCTGGGCGGAGGACTTTTACTTTTGTTTTTAGAATTCGGATTATTAAGAACAATTTTCAGGAAGCTGCCATAATGTTCAGATTTGCTAATCCCGAAAATCTTATAGCACTTTGGGCAATTCCTGTTCTGATTGCATTCTTCTGGTATATGAGCATCAACCGGAAAAAACTTCTTGAAAAGTTTGCTGATAAAAATTTGCATAAGGTTATAATTTCATCTTTCAGCGGATATAAAAATCTATTCAAATTTGTATTAGTAATTATTGCTCACAGTTTACTGGTCATTGCGGCGGCTAATCCTCAGGTTGGAACAAAAATGTCGGAAGTAAAGCAAACCGGAATTGATGTTTTTATATTACTCGATGTTTCATACAGTATGATGGCTGAGGATATAAAACCGAACCGGCTTGAAAAAGCAAAATTTCAGATTGCTAATCTTATTCAAAAACTGCGCGGAGATAGAATAGGTCTGGTGATTTTTTCAGGAGAAGCTTATATTCAAATTCCATTAACCACCGACTATTCGGCAGCAAATTTATTCTTATCTGCTGTGGATGTTTATTCTGTTCCTCAGCCCGGAACAGCTATTGCCGCTGCAATAAACCTTGCTTCAAGATCATTTGACACACTTTCAACTGAGAAGGTGATTGTTATAATATCCGACGGTGAAGATCATGAAGGTGATCTTGATTCTGCCGTTAAAAATGCACTGGAAAAAGGTATAAAAATTTATACAATAGGGCTTGGTTCTCCTGATGGTACACCTATTCCTGTATCTGACTCCCGCGGCAGAATGATGGGATTTAAAAAGGACAGGGAAGGTAATACCGTGCTTACTAAACTTGATGAAGAAACATTAAGACAAATTGCCGCGGATGGCAAAGGGAAATATTTCCGCGGTACTAATTACGATGATTATTTAGACAGAATTTACAAAGAGCTCTCCGAATTGGAACAAACTGAATTTGGTGTTAAAAAAGTTACTGATTACGAAGACCGCTTTTATTATTTTTTATTTCCGGCGATTCTTCTTTTAGTGTTTGAATTTTTTGTATCGGATAAACGTTCGAAACTCTTTTCAAGGTTAAGTAAAAAATTAGGTTTGGAGCAAAAGGCATGAAGTTGATAAAAATATTCTTTCTCTTTTTCTTACTCATACTCCTCAATATTACAGAAAGCTATGCCCAGCCGGATAGAAGCACAAACAATAAAGGTGTCGATGCTTTTGATTCCGGAGATTTTACTGAAGCAGAAGTAAAATTCAAGATGGGATTGGAGAAAGCACCAGATAGCTATATCTCTAATTTCAATCTTGGCGATGCGTTGTATAAACAAGAAAGGTATGATGAAGCTATTAGTTCATATAAGGCAGCATTGGGTAATGCTTCTGATGATTATACCAGAGCAAAAATTCACCATAATATTGGTAATTCATTGCTGAAATCTAATAAGATACAGGAAAGCATTGAAGCCTACAAAACTGCATTAAAGCATAACCCGGATGATGCCGAAACTAAATATAATTTATCTTATGCTCTTTCATTGCTGAATAATCAGGATCAAAACCAGCAGCAAAATCAAAATCAGGATAAGAACGATCAAGACCAACAAAATCAACAAGATCAACAAAATCAGAATCAGGATCAGGATCAAAACCAGGATCAGCAGCAGAATCAGCCGCAGCCAAAGGATCAGGAAACTCAGCAGGATAATTTGAAGCAGCCCCAGCAGCAGGAATCGAACATTTCAAAAGAAGATGCTGAAAGAATTCTTGAAGCATTGAAAAACAATGAAAAAGATCTTCAGAAAGAATTAAGAAAGAAAACCGGAAGAGCTGTTAAAACAGATAAGGATTGGTAATGATCAATAAATTATTAATACTTTTTGTTTTATTAACCGTTGAGATCTTTTCTCAAAAGTTTTTTGCCACTGTAAATGAAAATAAGATTGCTGATACAGATCGTCTGCAGGTTACGTTTACATTCGAAGGTAAAGACGTAAACAAGCTTAAAAACTTTAAACCTCCTGCATTCAGAGACTTCAGAATTTTTTCAGGTCCTAATCAATCAACAAGTATGAAGATTATAAATGGAGTTGTATCAGCTTCATTAGCGTATTCTTACATCCTCTTACCTAATGCTACCGGTAATTATACAATTGGATCTGCAATAATTGAATATGATGGTGAAAACTTGCAAACCGAGCCCATTACGGTTTCTGTAGTTAAAGGAACTGCTAAACCGAAAGAAGAAAGTAAACAATCAATTCCGGATGCGGAGATTGCGCAAAACCTTTTTATTCGCACCATTGTTGATAAGAACAGGGCTTATCTTGGTGAGCAGGTAACAGTAACTTATAAGCTTTATACAAGACTTAATATTGCCGCTCAAATGTCGATAAGTAAATTACCTCAGTATCAGGGATTTTGGGCAGAGGAGATTCAGACTAGTCAGAATATTTCATTCAGCACAGAAGTTATTGATGGTAAGCAGTTCAGCGTTGGTATTCTCAAACGTGCAGCGTTATTTCCAACACAGACCGGCTCACTTGAAGTAACTCCGTTTGAGTTAAATGTTCCTGTAAGAATTCAGAGAAAGCGAAATCCAAATAATATTTGGGATGATTTTTTTGGCGATCCGTTCGGCAGAGGTGAAACGATTGAATACCTTGCTAAGTCAAACACCGCAAAAATTGAAGTAATGCCTTTACCTGAAAATGGTAAACCTGATTCATTCAAAGGTGCTGTTGGTAATTTTGATTTCAATGTTTTTCTTGATAAATCTGAAACGGTTACAAATGAACCGATTTCAATTAAGATGAAGATTAACGGCAGAGGTAATATAAAATTACTCGAATTACCTTCATTTGATCTTCCAACTGGATTTGAAAGATACGATCCCAAAATTAATGAACAGATAAACCGGACCGGAGCAATTTCCGGCTACAAAGAGGCTGAGTACCTTTTTGTTCCGCGAATTGCCGGAGTGAGAGAAATTAAACCAATTGAGTTTTCATTTTTTGATCCATCCAGGAAAAGTTATGTCACTCTAAAATCCCAGCCTCTTACAATAAACATTAAACAGGGAACTGAAACTCAATCTCTGGATTACGCGGGAAAAGAAAATATCAGGCAGCTTGGTGATGATATCAGGTTTATTAAAACAACTTACACTGATATTGATAAGAATAAACAATTAATGATCTATCATCCTGCCTTCTGGACTTCAGTTGCTTTTCCGCTTTTTGCCCTGGTTGGATTGATAGGCTGGAAACGCAGACAGGATAAACTTTCCGGAAATGTACAACTTCTTAAATATCAAAAGGCTCAAAAGATTGCAAAGTCACGTTTCAAACTTGCAAAGAAATTAATGGAAGAAAGAAAAACTGAAGAATTTTATTCGGAATTATCATTGGCTCTGTTCGGTTACCTTGAAGATAAATTAAATATACCTAAAGCTGATTTTACTATTGAACATGCTCAGGAGTTGCTTAGAATTAAGGGTATAGACAATGATCTTATAAACAAAGTTAGTACAAGTGCTGAGAAAAGTGAATTCGTCAGATTTGCACCCGGCTCGAAGGAAAAAGAATCAATGCAGCAAATGTATAATGAATTTTCATCAATTATAATTGAAATAGAGAAGAGGATAAGCTGATAATGAAAGTGATGTACCTTGCTCTATTATTGGCATTTTTATCTGCATCCGTATCAGCATCCATTGACGAGGCGATGAATAAAGCCAACACGTATTATCGTGAAAATAATTTTAATGCTGCTATTGCAGAGTATGAAAAACTTGTTTCCGAAGGTTATCGGGGAGCTTCACTTCACTTCAATCTTGGAAATGCCTATTACAGAATTGGAAAGCTTGGTTATGCTGTTTTGTATTATGAAAAAGCTTTAAAACTCTCACCGAACGATGAAGACATCAAGCACAATCTTGCGCTGGCGAATTCAAGAACAATCGATAAAATAGATTCACTTCCGAAATTTTTTCTATTCGAATGGTGGGAATCTTTCCTTACATTGTTTTCATTACAAACCTGGTTTGTAATTTCATTAATTATTTACTTATTGCTGTTGGTTGTAATCGCTTTTTATTTCCTGGCTGGTCATATTATTCATCCAAGGATTTCATTCTTTACCGGTGCTGCAGTTTTAATTATTTTTTTAATATCAGTTTCAGTCTCTGCAATCAAACTGAACAGGGAAGAAAAAAGACAGGAAGCCGTTATTATAGAAAACTCTGTTGTGGTAAAACTTTCACCTGATGAAAAGGGTAAAGACGGCTTTATAGTAAACGAAGGTTTAAAAATTCTTCTTGAGGATCAGGTAGATGAATGGAAAAAAATTCGTCTTCCCGATGGAAAAGTCGGCTGGGTTAAAAGAAATCAGATTGCTGTTATTTGATCGATGAATATTTTACTGCTTTTTAATAGAATATTTTCTAAACCCTAAAATTACCTCTAAGCTATTCTTTGCTTCATTCCAAAAATATGTTATCTTCACATTAACCCTTCAGAGAGGTTAGTATGAAATATACAGTATCGGTTTCCAATGATCGGAAATATATCATTGTTTTTATCGATGGTCCGATGACTACTGAGTTAGCCCTTAAAGCAGGCAAGCAAGCCAATCGGCTCGCCGGTGAGAATAAGCTTAGCTCAATGCTCTACGATTTAAGGAAATCCAGAAATGTTCAAAATGGTTTTAAAAATTATGAGTTTGGTTATAAGGACGTTGGCTTAGTGGGGTTTGATAAGTCAATGAAGATTGCACTTTTGACCGATCAGGATGATCATTCTCACGATCTTATTGAAACTGTAATGGTTAATAACGGCTATAATGTCCGGATTTTCAGTAATCAAAAAGAAGCAATTGACTGGCTTATAGTGTAATTTTCAGAAAATACACTGAAAAATTTCGATTTTGAGTCTCGTTATCCTAAATCGTCAGATTGCATCCAAATTCTCATCTCTATATTTTTCCATATGGATTCCAAGAAATACAACAACACTAAACTTGCATTAAGTATTTTCGATACAATAGCCGGGTTTATTTTTATTTACTTGTTTGTTGCTCTAAGCTGGAACATCAAACTGGAAGATTATATCCGAAACTATACTTCTTCTGACTATCTGGTTTTTATCATGTTCGTTATTGCTGTTGGAGTTGCAGGGGCAATCATTTTCTTTCCTGTGAATTTTTATTCCGGTTATATACTTGAACATAAATACAAATTATCTAATCAGAATTTATTCAAGTACTTTTTAGAAAAAGCAAAGGGTTTGCTGGTTTCTGTAGTAATTGGAATCCCGATTCTTTTATTATTCTTCTGGGTTTTAAGGGAGTACGGAACAAACTGGTGGCTGCCATTCGCAATATTGATGTTTTTTATTTCGGTTATACTCTCACAGATATTTCCGGTTTTCATCCTTCCATTTTTTTATAAGATTAAACCAATTGAAAACGAATCACTGAAAACAAGAATAAGTGAACTGGCGAAAGATGCCGGCTTAAAAGTAGAAGACGTTTATTCTTTCGATATGAGTAAAAATACAAAAAAGGCTAACGCCGCTTTTACAGGTCTTGGTAAAACTAAAAGAATAATCCTTGGGGATACATTGCTGGACAGCTATTCGGAGAATGAAATCGAAACAGTAATTGCTCATGAAGTTGGTCATTACAAACACAACCACATTACAAAAAATATAATTATCGGAACATTATCAAGTTTTATTACTTTATTCCTTATTGCAAAACTTTATGAATTATCTCTAAGCTGGTTTGGATTTGAATCGGTTACACAAATTTCTGCTTTACCTTTACTTACATTATGGTCAATATTAATAGGCTTAGTAACAACGCCGATTGGGAATATTCTTTCGCGGAAATTTGAATATGAAGCCGACCGGTATGCAATTGATGCAACACGTAAACCGGTAAGTTTCATTAATACACTTGAAAAACTTACTGATCAAAACCTTGGTGATAAGGAACCCCACCCATTTGTTGAGTGGTTTTTTTACAGCCATCCTTCTATAAACAATCGTATTTCTGCAATAAAAAAATATTCTGATTTGATGAATATTTCCGAAGAACCGGAACTTCAAACCGGAGTAGTTAATTGATTACCTGGATAAAAATATTTTTTATAGTTATCCATACTTTCATCTGTTCAGTTATTGGATTGATTTTTATTTTTATTGACAGAAGCTTTACTCTTTATCATATACTTGCAAAAATCTTTCCCGGTGGTGTATTATTGATAACGGGAATTCGTGTTAAAACTTTCGGACTAGAGAATATCGATAAAAAAGCAGTTTATGTTTTTGCATCAAATCACTCGAGTCAGCTTGATATTACAGCACTGCAATGGGGAGTTCCAAACCGATTAAGTATGATATTCAAAAAAGAGCTGGCCAGAATTCCATTTTTCGGATGGCAGCTTGCATTGGGACCTTATGTAATAATTGACAGAAAAGACCCTCAGGCCGCAATGAAAAGTCTTGCCGACGCGAGGAAAGTAATGGATAAGAAAAAAATATCTGTTTTAGTTTTTCCTGAAGGAACAAGAAGCAAGACCGGGGAAATACAAACTTTTAAAAGAGGAGCATTTTATCTTGCGGCAAGAAGCGGTTATCCGATTGTTCCAATAACAATTAATGGAACTGCCAAGATTATGCCTAAAGGTACCTTTAAACTTAGGCGAGGAACAATTTATCTTCACTTTGACAAACCCATTCCAACTGATAATATTAAAACTAAACAGGATGAACTCGAGTTAATGGAAAAAGTAAGAAACACAATTATTGCAAATAAAAAGGATTAAGATTTGTGTCAATAACAAAAAAAGATGTTGAAAAAATTGCTGAATTAGCCCGTCTTAAGTTCGATGAAAATGAACTTAACGACTTTACAATTGAAATGAACAAAATTTTGAGCTATGTGGAAAAGCTCAATGAATTGAATACAGATAATGTTGAACCTCTTTCACATCCAAATGAAGCTTCAAATGTTTTCAGAGAAGATATACTCAAACCTTCTGTTTCAACTGAAGAAGCTTTGAAAAACGCACCGGATAAGGATGATAAATTTTTTAAAGTGCCGAAGGTAATACATGATAGGAGCTGAAAATATTTTTTAGAGATAAATCAATAAATCCCAAAAATTAAAATTCAAAAGACAAACAATATTCAATGAATAAAAATTCAAATTCAAAACCGGTTTATGATTTAGAAGAACGGACGTTTAGATTTGCCAAAGATGTTCGTTTGTTTGTTAAAACCTTGCCTAAGACGATAGCAAATTCCGAAGATGCCAAACAGGTAATTAAATCATCAGGTTCTACTGGAGCAAATTATATCGAAGCTAATGAGGCTTTAAGTAAAAAGGATTTTTCAATGCGAATTAAAATTAGCCGTAAAGAGTCTAAAGAAAGTATGTTTTGGTTAAGATTAATTAATGAAACAAATGAGCTAGAAAATCACAAAGAGGCAGGGAGATTGATTCAGGAAGCAAGTGAGTTAACAAAATTTTTTTCCTCAATTCTTGAAAAGACTAAGTAAAATTGATTAAACATTTTGATTTTAAGTATTTAGATTTATTTGTTATTTGGGTTTTGATATTTGGAATTTTTTTTAAAGTTGTATCGAATAATTAAACTTAATAATGACCAAAAAGAAAGATAACTTACCAACCATAATAGGCGTAATTCCTGCAAGATTTGCATCAACCAGGCTGATGGGTAAACCGCTTGCTGATATTGGCGGTAAACCTATGATTCAGCATACCTACGAATCAACCTTAAAGTCAAAACTGATTCAGAAAGTAATAATAGCTGTTGATGATGAAAAAGTATTTCAGGTTGTTCGTGATTTTGGAGCTGAAGTAATGATGACTCCCAAAGATATTCCAACCGGTTCTGACAGAATAGCTCTTGTTGCAAAGAAATATGACAACGCTGAAATAATAGTTAATATACAGGGAGATGAACCTTTTATCTGCGGAGAAATGATCGATCAGGCAATTGAGCCTTTGCTCTTTGATCCAACTTGTAATGTATCAACGCTTGCAAAAAAAATAGAAACTTCGGAAGAATTGGAATCTCCTTCGGTTGTAAAAGTAGTTTTTGATTATAAAAATTTTGCAATGTATTTTTCTCGATCTCCAATACCTTACGTAAGAGAGGCTAATAGTAAAGATGAAACTCTTGAAAAAGCGGATGTATTTAAGCATATCGGCTTATATGTATATCGAAGAGAATACCTGCTAAAATACACGCAGCTTGCGCCTACAGATCTTGAAAACATCGAAAAACTTGAGCAGCTAAGAATGCTCGAAAACGGATTCAGAATAAAAATAGTTGAAACAGAATTTGATTCCTTCTCCGTTGATACGCCTGATGATCTCAACCGTGCAAGAAAAATTTACGAACTGTTAAATAATCCGGATAACATAAATGAAAACACCTAATAAAATAAACCTTGCTGTTACACCGACGCCAATTGAAACCGTATCGTTTCAAAATAAAAAATTTCTTATGAAGCGCGACGATCTTACAGGCGCTGAGCTTTCCGGCAACAAAGTCCGAAAGCTCGAGTATTTAATGGCAGAAGCGTGTAAAGAAAAAACTGATTTAGTTATGACTTGCGGCGGTATACAGTCGAACCACGCAAGAGCAACAACTATTGCGGCCTGCAAAGCTGGTTTAAAATCAAAATTATTTCTTTGGGGAAGCGAATCATCAGTTCCCGATGGAAATCATTTTCTGAACATCATATATGGTGCAGATATAGTTTATTTAACTAAAAGAGAGTTTGAAAATGTGAATGATATTATGCAGGCTGAAAGAAAAATATTAAGCAGGAAAATGAAAACTGCGTATATTATACCTGAAGGCGGCTCTACTACAAAAGGTATTTACGGTTATATAAGTTTTGTCAGCGAAATTAAAAAGCAGATTAATATTGATGAACTAAATGGAATTGTTGTTGCTTGTGGAAGCGGTGGGACTGCTGCCGGAATTCTGGCAGGTTTATCATATTATAAATCTGACTTAAAGGTTTACGCAATTAATGTACTTTATGAAGAACACGAAATGAGAAGAAAAATTCTTAATCTTGCCCAGGCAGCTATTCTTGAATTTAAATTTAACTGCAGATTAAGAAATGAAAATTTGATAATACTTGATGGTTATTCAAAAGAAGGATATAAAAGCATTAATAAAGACAAACTTAAACTGATAAAAAACTTTGCTAAAGAGACGGGAATTCTATTAGATCCTGTTTATACAGGTAAAGCATTTAAGGCATTTAACGATAAATTTTTAATGAAAGGAAAAGGTATGAAGAATATTTTTCTTCATACTGGCGGAATATTCGGTGTTTTCGGCAGAACTGATGAATACCTTAATACTTAACAGAATTAGTGGCAGTTAACTGATAAAAATTTTATTTTAAAGTATAAATAAAAATAAGGTTCTAAAAATGGATTGTATTTTTTGTGAAATCGCTTCCG
Source organism: Ignavibacterium sp. (assembly GCA_018335755.1). Taxonomy (GTDB): domain Bacteria; phylum Bacteroidota; class Ignavibacteria; order Ignavibacteriales; family Ignavibacteriaceae; genus JAGXRK01. Next base: position 25,970 of record JAGXRK010000044.1, read on the forward strand.
GTGATGCTCAAGCACAGGTAATTTATGAAAATGAAAATTATAAAGCATTTCTTGATATCAATCCTGTTAATTACGGACATACACTTGTTATTCCTAAGACCCACTTTGATAATTTTCTTACTATCCCCGAAGATAAATTGCAGGGTCTTGTAAAGATTACTCAGTTTTTGGCAGGTGTCATTAAACGAAGTCTTAATGCTGATGGTTTTAATATCATTTCTAATAATGGTGCATCAGCGGGACAATCAGTTTTTCATTCTCACTTTCATATAATACCGCGCTTTGAGAAAGATTTTCAGATGAAACCTCAGGTGAAAATGTATTCGGAAAATTCTATGAACGAATATGCTGACAAAATACGCTCATTCGTAAATAAATATGAGGACTTGCTGAATGCAAAGTAAGATTAGAGTTCTTATCGCAAAAGCTGGATTAGATGGACACGACAGGGGAGCAAAGGTTATTGCTGCTGCATTACGCGACGCAGGAATGGAAGTAATTTATACTGGTTTACGGCAAACACCCGAAATGATTGTTGAAGCCGCATTACAGGAAGATGTTGACGTAATTGGAATAAGCATACTTTCTGGTGCTCATATGACGATACTACCCAAAATTAAAACTTTGATGAATGAGAAAGGTTTATCTGACGTTTTACTAACTGGCGGGGGAATTATACCGGAAGAGGATATTATCAAACTACGGGAGATGGGTGTTGGCGAATTATTTACACCCGGCGCACCCACTACTGAAATTGCCGAATACATTAAAAAGTGGCGTTCGGAAAATCCACGATTATAATTTTTTTTAACTAATAGTGAAAGGATGAGTCATGTTAAGATTTTTACTCTCTTTGATTTTTCTATTTCCCTCACATAGTTTTTCTCAAACTCTGATTCAGTCAGTAGATCTGCCTGCCGGAACATACTGGAACAGTGCATATGGCATGGTTTACGCTGATGGCAAGTATTGGATTTCAAGTTCGTCTACTACAGGAAACGGAATATTTTATGCAGTTAATGATCAGGGTTTACTGGTTGATACTGTTACAGTTCAAAATTATCCAACATTGAGGGCATCTCAGGGTCTTGCATTTGATGGATCTGATTTCTGGTATGTAGAACGAAAAACAGCAAGATGTGATCTATTTAAAATTTCTCTTGATGGAACTGTATTAGATTCAATAACATCAACGCAGCTATTCGGTGCTTCATGGTATATGGGAGGAGCAGCATGGGATGGAACCGGGCTTTGGGTTTCAATTTATTCACCCGATGCATCGGTAGCAATTTATAAAGTCGATGTAAATACTAAACAGATAGTTGATTCTATACCCGCTTTACAATTACAGCCTGCCGGAGTAACAGTTAAAGGTGACACACTTTTTTATGCCAATGATGGTTTTCAAGGATTCGATCATATATATGCGTTTGATATCAACATAAAAAATTTACTGTTTTCCTTTAATCCGCCTGAACAACCCGGCTTGAGACAAAATCCACGAGGATTAGCCTGGGACGGCGATTACTTCTGGCTTCTTGCTGAACCGATTGGTGCGAGTTCAGGAAGACAATTATTTAAATATGATCTTAGTGGAAGTGGTACGCCCGGTATAAATATCCTTACACCAGCTATTGGATTTGGTAATGTAATGATAGATTCAACGGTTACAGGAAGTATTTTAATTAAAAACTACGGAACCGCTGACCTCATTTTAGATTCAGCAGTAATAAGTAACACTGTTTTTAACATTAACGAAAGTTTTCCTTATACAATTGCTCCTGATGTCACTGCATCTCTGCAGGTTACTTTTACTCCAACAGAATATATAGATTATACTGATTCAGTTCTTTTTTATAATAATGATCCTAGTTATACTTATTCAAAGGTAACCTTAGCGGGTTCAGGCGTTTACTCAGCGCCCTATTTATTATTTAATCCCTCTGCCGTCAATTATGGAAGTAAAAGAGTGGCTTCAACCTCTTATATTGAGCTTGAATTAATAAATGGCGGTTCAGCACAACTTCAAATTGATTCAATGATAATTGGCACGGATAATTTTTATTTTGAGAATGTAAACACTCCGATCATATTAAATGCACTTGCATCAACAACTGTGCGTGTTTGGTTCAATCCTATATTCCCAATTTCTTATACTGATTCTATAACCATTCATTCAAATGCATCTAACAGCAGGTCTGTTTTATATGTACCTCTTTCCGGACAGGGAATTAATGCAGATCCGGTTCTAGGAAATATATTCTGGCAAACAACTGTTCCACCAAATCCCGGCACCTCATTTCAGGATTTACAGGTGAGAGCAATGATTGAACTTGATGATGTTTCCGGAGATGGATTTAAAGACCTGATAGTATGTTCAAGAAATTACTGGACAATTGCATATAATGGAAACAGCTCAGGTACTGGTGATATCCTTTGGAAATTTTCAACGATACCAAGCAGTACTAACGCCGGAAGCGTTGAATGGATACAGAATTTGGCCGTTGCATCAGATCTAAATAATGACGGCGTAAATGACGTAGTTATTGGTACAACCGGCGGTAATGAATTTGTTTACGCTCTTAATGGTTTAACCGGTGAAAAAATTTGGGAGTATGGTGATTCAATAAACTTTAGTAATGGCGACATAATGGGGGTTGACGTTAAACGTGATTGGAATAACGACGGTGTTCCGGATGTTCTTGTGACTGCAAGTGGTAATGAAAGTACCGGGCAGGGACGATTTTCTGTAATTCTGCTTGATGGTGCTATTGGAAATGTTATCTGGCAAATTAATCAGGCATCTCAGCAAAAACTAAAATATATGGTTGCTTCAACTGATTTTGGCGGTGCAGCTGGTTCCAGAGTCGGAACCCTTAATGAGGTTATCGGCTTCAACAGAAACGGACAGATTGTCTGGACATTTCTTACTTCCGGAACTCCCTGGACAGTTAGGGAAATTCCAAATGTTGGCGGAAGTGCCTCTTCAGATATTCTTGTTGGAACAACAACCGGTGCTGTATACGTGCTTGATGGTGAAACAGGGCAACAGATCTGGCAAACCAGTATTGGTAGTGTTTTTATTGAAGATGCCAGAATTGTGCCTGATATTAATTCAAATAGCTCTCCTGATATTCTCATCAGCGGCATAAATCCTAATATTTACATTCTTGATGGAGCAAACGGGCAAAATATCTGGGGTAATTTTACTGGTGGTAACATTCTTGGAATTGGTGTTCTTACAGATCTTAGTGGGGACGGTGTTCCAGAAGTCGGATCTGCCTCACTTAATAATCTTGCTCATGTTTTTGATGGAAGAACAGGAAATATAATATTTACTTATGCATTTGGCGGCGGTGGTAACAGCACTGCTGCAGAGCATATCTGTCCAGTGGATGATGTTGACAGAAATCTTAGCTTTGAATTTGCAGCTGCTTCACGGGATGGCAGAATCATTTTATTCTCGGGTGGTGAAGACGCAATTCCTGTTGAGATGACAAGTTTTACAGCTTTTGTAAATAGTAATATTGTAACTCTTAACTGGTCTACTGCAACGGAATTAAATAATATGGGCTTTGATGTAGAACGTAGTATCATTTCTAATGGAGTGAGAACTCTCATTTGGGAGAAAATTGGTTTTATAGATGGCAAAGGTACCACTACAGATAAATCAGTCTATTCATTTACAGATAATAATCTTGAGTTTGGTAAATATGCTTATAGATTAAAGCAAATTGATTTTAATGGTGTTTTCACTTACTCGGATGTTATAGAAGTTGAAGTGGGAATGCCTGTTAGTTTTGTGTTAGAACAGAACTACCCGAATCCTTTCAATCCTTCCACTATAATAAAATATTCTGTTCCAATTGAAAGCAGAGTAAAGTTAAGCATATTTAACACTCTTGGTGAACAAATTGCTTTACTTATAAATGAAACTATTCCTGCTGGTTATCATGAGTATGAATGGAACGGAACAACTAACTCCGGCAATAAGGTATCATCAGGTATTTACTTCTATAGAATTGAAACCGAAGGTATTAATGGGCAGAAATTCGTCAATGTAAAAAAGATGATGATGGTTAAATAATCAATCAACATTCTGCATTTAGATTACCTCCGGAGTTGTAATAACTCCGGAGGTTTTTTATTTCAAATTTATATCTGTGAATTCTGCTAACAATTTTTTAGCAGCTGAAATGTCTTTCATCGTAACTGTTATCCGGAATTGATATTTAATGGAATCCAGACAGGTATTATCAATTTCTTTATATGCTTTGTAATCTAAGTTATTACTTTCAAACTTTTTACATACTAAATCTGCTGTGCTTTCAGAATTTGTTTTTAAGAGGTCAATATACGGTGAGTTGGAAACTAAAATTGTATCTGAAACTTTAATACCACAAACAGGACAGATTTCAGAATCGAATGGAATTGATTCATCAAACTCTGAAAAATAATCTTCATAAATATCTTTATCATCATTCATGGTCAATTAGAGTTTTTATTCATCAGGTTGATTAATTTTTAAAGTAAAAATAACAGTTGTTCCTCTATCTTTTTCACTCTCAACCCTGATATTACCGCTATGCCTGTTAACAATTTCTTTGCAAAGAATAAGACCTAATCCTGTTCCTTTTTCCTGTTCAGTACCGCGTGTAGAATAAGTTGAATCAATTTTAAATAATCTTTCTAAATCTTCGTTATCAATACCAACACCATTGTCCTGAATAGAAATTTCAAGTTTCTCAGATTTCACAATTGAATCAATTTTAATTTCTCCGAAACGGTTTGTGAATTTTATAGAGTTTGAAAGCAGATTTTGAAACAAAGAACCTAACATATGTTTATCTCCCCAGACCCTGGTATTTGGCTCAAGTTTATTGATAATCAGGATTTTCTTTAACGACGCAGTTTGAAATAAAAGCATTTTTATTTCTTCAATTAATTTAAATAGATCGACATATGCGGCATTAAATTTTGCTCTGCCGGTTTGCAGACGCGACCATTCAAGCAGATTTTCTATTAAGCTGTAGGTGCTTTCTGCTGATTGATTTAAGGCATCAACAAAACTTTTTAATTCTTCATCTGCTAATTCATCAAACTCGTCAACTATCAGCCTGGATAATCCAATTAATCCCTGGAAAGGACTCTTCAAATCGTGAGCAATTATAGAAAAAAACTTATCCTTGGAAGCATTGCTTTCCTGCAGTTCCTTTGAATACAATCTTAACTGATGTTCAGAATCCTTTTTTAAAATTGCATTTGTAATCTGTTCAGATACGTAGTTTAGAATACGTAATTCTTCTTCATCATAAGTGGAAGGGTCAGAATAATCCTGTACAACTACTGCACCAATAGTTTTATCGCCTAACTTTAATGGAACTCCAAGCCAAATATGCGAGGGCTCACCAATCAGATTTGTTTCGCCAAGTTTTCTTAAAGCTAAATCTAGTTCACTGTCAATCAACTGTGCTTTTCCGGTTCTGATAATGTATTCTGTCAAACCTCTTCCGAAAACTCTGGGTTCAGGTGCTGAGTCAAATTGATCAACAAAATAAGGAAAGGAAAGGATGTTTGTCTTATCATCGTACATTGCGATGTAAAAATTATCTACCTTCATGAGATCTTTAACAGCCAGGTGAATTTCAGCATAAAGTTCTTCCATTTCATCAACAGAATTAGCGGCTGTAGATATTCTTAACAAAGTTTGCTGAATGAGTTCAGCTTTCTTAACCTGTGTAAAATCTCTGGTTATTCCAAAGGTACCAATTATTTTATTACTGTGGTTTCTTAAGGGAACTTTTGTAGTGATAACCCAGGTAATTCTTCCGTCAATCCAGGTTTCCTTCTCAACTTTTTGAATTATACTTTCTTCACCTCTTATTAGTTTTAGCTCATCTTCACGAGCAATATCTGCATGCTCTTTTGTAAAAATATCATGGTCTGTCTTTCCAATCATATCAACCGCATCATTAAATCCATGTTTCGTAATCGCTTCTTTATTCACCTTTATAAACCGGCTTTCGTGATCCTTAAAGTAAATTGAAAATGGTATATTATCCATAAAATACTGGAACAGGCTTCTTTCCTTAGCTACTAATTTATCTTTCTCTTTTCTTTCAGTTATATCTCTCAAAATAATTATTAAATGGTGCTCATCCAGAGAATCAATTATTGAAATAGAGATTTCTGCCGGAAACACTTTGCTATTAATAGCCACAGCAGTAACTTCAAAAACATCTGAATGATCCGGAAACTTTTCTTTATCCCTGCATCTTTCAATAATTTCTGATACGCCCTTCTGATTTTTATCAGGAAAAATCAGATCTATAAGATTTTTTCCTTTAGCTTCACTGAATTTGTATCCGAATATTTTTTCGGCATTTTTATTCCAGTAGGTTATCTGCAATTCACTTGTTATAATTATAATACTGTCACCAGCTGAATTGGTTATAGCATTAAATTTTTTCTCCAGGTTAGTAAATGCTTTTTTAGCTTTTGCTTTTTCAGAATTGTCCTTAACAATTCCAATTGTTAGAGGTTCCCTTTTAGTTTTTAACAAACTAACACTTAATGTTACTGGTACAAGGGTTTTGCCATTTTTGTGCAATAAATTTACATCATAACTGTTAGGTACGTCTTCACCAGCCCAGCGTTTTTCAGCTCTTTCCACAACAATTTTTCTGTGACTTGGAGCTATAATTTTTTCAAGAGGAGTTGCTAAAAATTCTTCAGTAGTGTAACCGACGAAACCGGCTAAAATATCATTTACGGACTGAAAACCTTTTTTAGATAGTATAAAAAGACCATCAAGTACAGTTGATGCAATTGTGTCATATTCAATAGAAGATTCTTGAGTGGAGCTTTTTTTTTGAAGCTGCTGAAGCTTACGGTTCAGAGAAGCGATTTCCTCAACCAGTTCCGACTTATTTTTGTTTTTATACTGGTTTTTCATCCGGCTATTTAATTATCTTATATATGATATATAATCCCAAATACCGGAGTGTAATATAATAAAACCTTATCATCTCTTTAATATTATAAGCATATCAAAACGCAGATAAACTTTAGGGTGAGCATTTTCTTTATAATTCCTTATCATTTATATATATTTGCACTTCAAATTTTGAAACTTAATCAGGAATTATGCAATACTTAAAGGATTTGAATCCTGCGCAGCGGGAGGCAGTTGAATACTTAGATGGTCCCCAGATGATTGTGGCAGGAGCGGGATCAGGTAAAACCAAAGTTTTAACTTATAAAATAGCTTATCTAATTAAAAAAGGTTTCGAACCGGAAAATCTGCTTTCTCTTACTTTTACTAATAAGGCAGCCAATGAGATGAAAGAAAGAATTAAAGATCTTATTGGCAAAAAAGCAGAAGTACTTTGGATGGGTACTTTCCATTCAATTTTTGCTAAAATTCTCAGGCATGAAGCCCGACACATTAATTACGAAAGTAATTTTTCAATTTATGATACTATCGACTCTCTTTCATTAGTTCAAAGTATTATCACTGATTTTAATATAGAAATTGAAGCACTTACTCCAAATTCGGTTAGGCATAGAATTAGTTTTTTAAAGAATCATATGATTATGCCGGATGAATTCAGAAAAACTCACAAAAATTCATTCCTTGAAGAAAAAATTGCAGATATTTATAAAGAGTATCAAAAACGCCTTGTAGAATATAACGCTATGGATTTTGATGATCTTTTGTTAAAGCCAATTGAACTTTTTAACAGTAGTACATACATTCATAATAAGTATAAAAAGAAATTCAATTATCTTCTGGTTGATGAATTTCAGGATACTAATAAAGCACAATATGAATTATTGAAGATGCTCATTGGCAGAGAAGGAAATATATCCGTTGTAGGAGATGATGCACAGAGTATTTACAGCTGGCGGGGGGCTAATCTTGCAAATTTGTTTGATTTCCAAAAAGACTTTCCTAAACATAAATTATTCAGACTTGAGCAAAACTATCGCTCAACCAAAATGATTCTTAAAGCGGCTGATTCGATAATTAAGAATAATAAAAATCAGGTTGAAAAAACCTTGTGGACAGAAAATGCCGAGGGTGAACCAGTTCAGATTGTTAAATGCTCGGATGAAAAGGATGAAGCTTCACAAATTTCCAAATTCATAAAACACGAAATGACAAAAAAGAAAATTTCGTTTTCTCATTTTGCCATACTCTACAGAACAAATGCTCAGTCTCGTGCCCTTGAAGATATTTTTAGAAGAGAAAAAATTCCTTATACAATAATTGGTGGAACGGAATTCTATAAAAGAAAAGAAGTTAAAGACGTTATTGCCTACCTTCGCGTTATTTCAAATCAGCAGGATGAAGAGAGCTTATTAAGAATAATGAACTTTCCTCAAAGAGGTATAGGAACAACTACCATAACTCGAATGCTGGCTTTTGCTGATAAACATAGCTTAACTCTTTTTGAAACTATGACCAGGGTTTTTGAGGTAATTGATATAAAAGAAAGAATTCAAAAGAATGTAAAAGGTTTCAAGGTTCTGCTGGATAAGTATATCGGACTTAAGGATAAACTTTCAGTTGGTGAGCTTACACGTGCATTAGTAGATGAATTAGGTATTTTAAGAATGTTTAAAGAGGAGAACACTCCAGACTCAATAACACGCTATGAAAACGTTAGCGAATTACTGGGTTCTTTAACAGAGTTTTCAATCCAAAATAATAATGCTCCTCTTGAAGAATTTTTACAGGATATCTCATTAGTTTCTGATATTGACAATTATGAAGATAAAAAGAATTGCGTAACTTTCATGACAATTCATAGCGCTAAGGGACTTGAATGGCCAATTGTTTTTGTATCCGGCTGTGAGGAGGAAATTTTCCCCTTATCCAATAAATTCAGTACCGACGCATCTGTTGAAGAAGAAAGACGGTTATTTTATGTTGCGCTTACAAGAGCCCAGCAAAAAGCTTATGTTCTTCATGCACGCTCAAGATACAGATTTGGTGAAGTTGCTTACCAGAGCAGATCAAGATTTATTGACGAACTTGATCCCGCAACTGTGAAAGATGTTAATGGTAATATGGGCAGGAAATCTAACCGTAAGACCAAGAAAGAAATCTATTACGAGTATTTTGAAAAGGTAGATTATGAAGATTTTAACCAGGATAACAAATCTCTCAGGCCCGGTGCAAGAGTTATGCACGATAAGTTTGGTTTAGGCAAAGTTACGGATGTTGTTGGCAGCGGTGATACTCTTAAAGCAACAGTTCACTTTGAGGGAAATAATGTTAAGCAGTTAATGCTCAAGTTTGCTAAACTAAAAGTACTTTAATCTAATAAATTGTCATTTAGTAAAATTTATGTATCAGGAGTTTAATTAGTAATGTCCATAGCACCTAAAAAATTAGCAATATTAGTTGGCGGAGGTCCTGCACCAGGAATAAACAGCGTAATTGGAGCCGCAACAATAAGAGCCGCTGTTGAAGGAATTGAAGTACTGGGTATTAAGGACGGTTTTAAATGGATCATGCAAGGGAATATTTCAGAAGTAAAAGAACTTAATATTCATAACGTAAGCAGGATACATTTTCGGGGGGGATCCCATATTGGTATTTCAAGATCTAATCCTACAAAAGATAGGAAACACCTTGAAAATACCGTTACATCTTTATTAAGATTAAATGTAGATAAACTAATTACTATAGGTGGCGATGATACCGCATTCAGTGCACTTAAAGTAAATGAAATGGCTGCCGGTAGAATCAGAGTAGTTCATGTACCAAAGACGATTGATAATGACCTTGATTTACCGCATGGCATACCAACTTTTGGTTTCCAAACTGCAAGACACATTGGAGTTGAAGTTGTAAAAAACCTCATGGTTGATGCACAAACTACTTCACGCTGGTATTTTGTTGTTTCTATGGGAAGGAAAGCAGGTCATCTTGCTCTTGGAATTGGCAAAGCAACAGGAGCAACTTTAACACTTATACCAGAAGAGTTTAGCTCTAAAGAAATAAAACTTTCTCACATTGCTGATATTCTTGTCGGTGCTATCATTAAACGTATGAGTTACGGCAAAACAGATGGTGTTGCAGTACTTGCCGAAGGTCTTGTTGAACACCTGAATCCCAGCGATTTTGATTTTCTTGTAGACGTTGAACGCGATGCACACGATAATATTAGAATTGCTGAAATTAATTTTGGTGAAATTCTTAAAGCAAAAGTTCAAGACCGGCTAAAAGAATTTGGTCTTAAGGCCACTATTGTTGCTAAGAACATTGGCTATGAATTAAGATGTGCTGACCCGATACCTTTTGATATGGAATACACACGTGATCTGGGGTTTTCTGCAACTCAGTTTATCCTAAATGGTGGTAGCGGAGCTATGGTTTCAATACAGAATGGTCATTTTGTACCTTTGTACTTTAAGGATATAATCGATCCGGAAACTAAAAAAACCCGTGTTAGAATGGTTGATCCGGCGTCTGAAACTTTTTATATAGCAAGAAGATATATGTTAAGGTTAAATCAGGCGGATTTTGATGATCCTCACGAACTTGCAAAATATGCAGCTACTGCAGGAATATCACTTGAGGAATTTAAACAGCAATTTTATTACCTCATTGAAAATGATCTGCTTTATAAGAATATTAAAGAGGGGAAATTAACACTCGCCACTAATGACAGTAATATACCTTTTCAATCGTATGATGAACCCGAGTTAAGGGAATTTGGAAATATTAGCGATGATTGATTTTACCCGATAAATTATTTTCGACTCCGAACATTCAGGTCGGAGTTTTTTATTTTAAATATCTTTTCTTAATTCAATTATTCTTTGTACTCTTTATGTTCAATAGAAAAATATTCCTTTGTCATCTTCTTTAAGGTAGTTGATAAGAGAATAATTGCTAAAAGGTTCGGGAAAGTCATAAAACCTAATGCAGCATCGCCAAAAGCCCAAACGGCTTCTAATTCAGCAATAGCACCAATAAAAACAAAAATAATATAAACAAATTTATAGGGTAAGGTTGCAACTTTACCAAAAAGGTAATTTGCTGCTCTTTCACCGTAATATGACCAGCTGATGGCTGTTGAGACTGCAAATAATAAAACAGCCAGCGTTACAATTTTATCTCCAAAATCAAACAGCCAGCTTAAACCTTGTTTAAATGCATAAGAAGTTAAAATACTGCTGTTCAATAGATCACCTGAAAAAGTTGCATCAACTCTTGTAACATAAAATTGAGTATGATGCCATGCATCTGTTGAAATTATAACTAAACCGGTTATAGTACAAATAGTAATTGTATCAATAAATGGTTCAAGCAGGGCCACTGAACCTTCGCGAACAGCGTATTCAGTTTTTGCCGTTGCGTGTGCAATAGCTGCACTTCCCTGACCAGCTTCATTGGAATACAAACCCCTCTTAATTCCCCATAGCATTGTGTTTAACATAACAAGGAATGAACCGATTCCAACTCCCGCTATTTCAGCGGGCGGGTTAAAGGCCATTTCAATAATGTATTGAAAACTTTCACCAAGATGGGAATAATTTGATACTAATATTAATAGTCCGGCAATTACATAAATAATAGCCATAAAAGGTGAAAGAAAGCCGGTTACATTTCCAATTCTTTTAATGCCGCCTATTATTACCAAACCTACAATAAATGCCAGAAAAATTCCATTTATTACCTGCTGAACTGACAATGCAAAATTTCCAAATACAGTATGTTTTTCAGTAAGAAAATGAGTTTGCCCGACAATCTGAGTAACCTCTGAGTAAATCTGATCAGAAACAGTGAAAGTTTGAATGGCATTACCGGTCGCAAATGAACAAATTACAGCAAAACAGGCGAATGCCACTGCAAGCCATTTCCAGTTACTGCCAAGACCCTTTTCAATTGTATACATAGGTCCGCCGGCGGTATTACCTTTATGATCAAATTCTCTGAATTGATGAGCTAATGTAACTTCAGAATACTTAAGTGCAGTGCCAAAAAAAGCAGTTACCCACATCCAGAAAAGAGCACCAGGTCCACCATAATATATTGCAGTTGCTACACCGGCAATATTGCCTATTCCAACAGTAGCAGAAAGGGCAGTTGCCAGTGCTTTAAAGTGGTTCAGATCACCTTTATCATCAGGATTATCGTAGTCACCTTTGGTAACTTTAATTCCATGTTTTATATATCTTAGTTGCGGAAAACCTAACTTAATAGTAACAAAAATACCTGTTCCTACAAGTGCAATAACCATAAATGGAATAGAACCGATTGGATATTCGGAAGATGGAAAGTTTTTGATAAAATCTAAATTACCCGGGAAGGACCAAACTGATTCGAAAAAAGCTACGCCGCCAATTATCAAAACAGTAAGTATTATAAAGAAAGTAACCAGCCCTGCAATGGATCTTTTCATATGTTTAGATGGTTATTGTTGCTAAATTATTTCAGAAAAAAAGTCCAGTAATTTTTGTAATATTCCTAAGGATTGCAGTAAAACAAGAAAGATTAATACAGGTGCTAAGTACTTTACAAGTATAGCCCAAATCTTTACTCTTAATTTTGATTTTTCAAATAGTTTTTCCGCACCGTTTTTAAGTTCGCTGAAAGCCTTGTCTATTCCCCAGATATAGCCGACAAAAATGGCCAATAAAAGTCCTCCAAGCGGGAGCATAATATTAGCAGATAAATAATTAGCAAGATCGAAAAAGTTTAATCCGAACAAAGTAAAATCTTTCATCAAGTTAAATGAAAGGGCACTTGGAATTCCAATAATGAAAGCAAGACCACCGAATACTAAAACCGCATTGTGTCTTTTCCATTTTTTCTCATCAATAAAGTAAGCAGTAACCACTTCAAGCAAGGATATTGCAGATGTTATTGCCGCAATAGTAAGCAATATAAAGAAAAGGATAGCTATAATGTATCCGCCCGGCATCTTAGTGAACACAATGGGAAGTGTTTGGAAAATTAATCCCGGACCTTCAGCAGCATTCTGTCCTGTTGCAAAAACCGCAGTGAAAATAGCTACGCCGGCTATTAGAGCAATCAATGTATCCAGAAAAACTATTTCAACTGCAGCAGAAGGGATATTATCTTTTCTGGTCATATAACTACCATACGTTAACATAGCACCCATTCCCAAACTTAAGGTAAAAAACGATTGCCCTAATGCCTCAAGAATTGTAGTACCGGTAACTTTGCTCCAGTCAGGATTGAAAAGAAACTCAAGCCCTTTATCACCTCCTTCCAAAGTAAGTCCGCGTATCATTACGATTATAAGAAGAAGGAATAGGATTGGCATCATGATTTTACTGCCATTTTCAATACCTTTCTTAACCCCTGCATAAACAAAAGTCATGCTCATAATCATAAACAGGGCAAGCATTCCAATTCCCCAATAAACATTTGCAGTAAGATTGTTAAAATGATTACCTGCTATTTCAGGAGTTTTAAACTCAGCAAACCTTCCGGCTGCTGCTTCATATATATACCCAACAGACCATCCGGCAACTACTGCATAAAAAGATAGAATAACAAATCCTGCTAATACGCCCATACCGCCAACAAGTGGCCAAAATTTTGACTTTGAAAGTGCTTTGAACGCACCAACCGGATTCCTTTGAGTAGTTCTTCCTACTAAAATTTCAGCAATAACTACCGGAAGCCCAATCATTGCAACACATAAAAGGTATATAATAATAAAAGCTGCACCACCGTTCTGTCCAACAACATAAGGAAATTTCCAAATGTTGCCCAATCCTATTGCAGAACCAGCAGCGGCCAGAACAAATCCTAATTTAGAGCCCCATTGTTCGCGCTCATTTAACTGCGGCATCAAACCTCCAAAAGAATAATAAGTGCTTTAAGTTGAAAATAATGATGAGCAATATGGATACTTTGAAATTTAATATCAAATAAAAAGTTCAAAGTTTGACATTTTTTTTATGAGTGCCTTAATTTTTAATTATGCGATTTAATCAGGGCCCCACTCAATAATTACTTGTTTTATTTTTATTTATAAGCTTAATAAGTGTGTTTTACAATACAGAGTTGTTTAATATTATTATGCGTATAATTAAATTTGTAATTGTAAAATAAACTATAAGTAAAGAGTTATGGCTAAAAATTTTGTATCAAATAAAGATGAAACTGTTAGAATGTTTAACAACAATTTTCTTGAAAGTTTGTCACGTGTTCATCCATCAGTTCCGGTTATAATCTATCTTCCAATTATTGCATACATGTTGTATCTTGCTGTTTGGCAGCATCAATTATATTTTTTGAATATTGCAGGATTATTCTTATTTGGAATATTAGTCTGGTCTATAACTGAGTATATACTTCACAGATTTGTCTTTCACTTTATTCCAAAAAGTCAGTTCGGTGAAAAAATACATTTTATATTTCACGGTGTGCATCATGACTATCCTAACGATTCAAGAAGATTGGTTATGCCTCCTTCAGTAAGCATTCCATTGGCACTATTTTTTTATTTTCTTTTTCAGTTAATATTGGGCAGTGTTTTTATATTTCCATTCTTTGCAGGCTTTCTTCTTGGATACCTGTTTTATGATATTACTCATTATGCAATTCACCACTTTAATATGCATAGTAAATTCTGGTTAGCTATAAAAAACCATCATATGAAGCATCATTACCAGGATTCAACTAAAGGATTTGGTGTAAGCACTCCTATCTGGGATTCTATTATCGGAAGCAATTTTCCCGAAAAAAAGTAAAACTGATTCTATTGATCAAAAAACCTTAAATGAAATTATTTAAGACACTTTTAATTCTCATTCCTTTCATATTTAATAATAGCTGCCAGGCAGGTGTACAAGATAATCCTCACATAAGATTAAATCAGCTTGGCTTCCTGCCGGATGAAATGAAAACTGCTGTAGTTATTTCTGCTTATCCGGTACAATCAGATTTTTTTCTGGTTAAAGATAACCAAAATAATAAAATAGTCCACAAAGAAGAATTTAAAGTAGATTATTTTGTCTGGGGAGATTTTTCGTACTGTTTTGAAATTGATTTTTCCACACTCCAAACCACCGGACAGTTTTACATTGAACTGGATGGTACTAGATCTATTTCATTTAAAATTAATAATAATATTTTTAACTCTGTAAGAGACTCACTCAGTCTTTTCTTTAAGGTTCAGCGTTGCGGACCTACAAATCCACTGCTGCATGACCCTTGCCACCTTTCTGATGTTGCAAAAGTATCCGGCTATTCTGATTCTTCAGGTGTTGATGTAACAGGCGGCTGGCACGATGCAGGAGATTATCTTAAATTTTTTACAACGGCTGCTTATACTACTTATCTACTGCTTTTCAGTTATGAATTTGATAGCGAAAAATTTAACTATGATCTTAACAATAATGATGTACCTGATATTCTTGAAGAAGCAAGGGTTGGACTCGATTGGTTATTAAGGTGCAGATTTAAACCTGCCTTATTTATTACTCAAGTTCAGGATATTTCAGATCAGAGTGTTGGCTGGCGTTTACCTGAAAATGACACTTTAAGATATAACAGAACCGGTTATGCCGGTATTGGAAAAAATCAGATTGGGATTTTTTCAGCGGTAATGTCTTTAGCTTCAAGAATCTGGCAAGACAGGTTTTATGATTATGAATTTTCTGAAATTTTATTGAACTCTGCAGTTGAAGTATATGATCTTCTGCAAAAAGTACCAGATGTTGACAGCATTCAATCCGGTTTTTACCAGGACAATAATCACTGGGGCAAATCTGCTCTCGGTGCTATCGAGTTATATCTTTCCACAAAAAACAGAAGTTACTACATTGATGCTGTTAAATTTGCTGATAGTGCAAAATCAGATTTCTGGTGGAGCTGGGGTAATATAAATACATTAGCTCATTACAAAATAGCACAATTCGATACCAGATTTATTTCTTATATAAAAAATAATCTTGATACTTATAAACTCCATTCAGATAAGTCATTTTTCAGGGAAGCCACTGAATATACATGGGGCACAACTAACTCATTTCTGGGTGCTGCTCTACAATCAATACTTTATATAGACTTAACAGATGATAAAACATTTGATTCAACACTTTTATTTCAAAGAGATTTTGTCTTAGGAAGAAATCCATGGGGAGTTTCATTTATTCATAATATTGGAACTCAATTTCCTAAAAAACTTCATTCTCAGGTGGGATACTTCAACAATGGATATATTCCCGGGGCTCTTAGTTCAGGACCAATCCCGGTTACTCTTCTTGAAGAATACGAAATCAGCAGAACAGACAAATCTTTTAATGCTTTCAATACTTCATCTGTTAAATATTTTGATGATTACAATGATTACCTGTCAAATGAACCAACAATCGGAAGCAATGCAACAGCACTATTCGTTTTTGGTTACTTCTCAAATCCTTGATTTTTAAAGAGAATGTAGGAAAATAACCTACAAAGCCAATATTTTACATTTGTTGCAATATAATACAAAGTGATTTGTGTTGTCTCTATTTAGTAAAAATTTCACACTTTTTCTTTGATTTAGTCTTGAATTCTAAACGTAAGAACGGCACTATTATTGGGAAAACAAGCAATAAACTATTTCGGAAAAATGAAAAAAAGTATCCAGTTGGTGCCATCAGGTATCACTATTGCGGACAATGCCTGGGGTGGTTTTTACAGAGGAGGAACTTATCTGTTAATCGGACCTAGAAAATCCGGTCGCACTTTACTCAGCTTACAATTTGCAATGGAATGTGCTAAACAGAAAGAAGTCTGTCTGTATTTTACAAATATGCGCCCAAAAGATCTTATGATTCAGGCGGCATCAATTGATTTTGATTTACAACATTATATGAATCAAAATCTTATAATTGTTGTAAAAGTTGCACCACCGGCAGAGTTAGCAGAATTTAAAAATCCCGACGAACTTCTTATAGAATATCTTAAGGATATAGTTACTGTTGTAGAACAGTATCAGCCGTCAAAGATTGTATTCGATGAGCTTACTCCGTTTATCGGGTTTGAAAATCTATCTCTTCTTCAGGAAGTTTTCTTAGAAACTACTGAAAAGATTGAAGACAATGGAATAACAAGTTTATTCGTCCTAGGCGAACCAGCTGCCCCCTCATCCAAAATGATTATTGATTCGGTTAATTTGGCTGCAACCGGAATCATTCATCTTCAGAAACAATCTGATATGTATGACAGAACAAAAGGCGGAACAATTACTATTTCTCCCAACATCGGTCACACTGAAGGAAAGTTTAAAGCAAATTATTTTATTGAAGCATATAAAGGGGTAACAACTGACTTCCAGCCGATTAAGCGCAAAACATTAACTGGAGAACGCATAATTTCATTTGATGAAGAAAAATATAAATCTCTTTCAGAAATAGATATACCTCCTGTTAACTATTCCTTATCTAGTTTTTATAGTATTGATGACTTTAGTCTGATTATCAACAATCAAATTGCTTTATATAAAAGCACCGGACAAACATTCAGACTTCTATCTTTTAAGTATTCTAATGACTTTGAAAGAACGGGACTTCTTACAATAAACCAGCTTCAAAATGCTGTTAGACTTGCAATTGATAAAAAAGACAAGATATGTATAGTTGGAAATAAGATATTGGTTTTGGTCACTAAAGATGATCAGAAGAGCTTAACAAATTTAATTTCAAGAGTTAAATATAATCTTCCTGTGATTAATGGGGATCAGTTGTTTGATATTTTGAGCAGGGTTTTTATTTACACAATCAAAGTAAATGAAGAAACACGTAATGCAGATGATTTGTTAAATGAACTGATATCCGAGGATAAATCAAGAAAAAAAGCATTCGAATAATACAGGCAGCAGGATGATGAAAGTAAATATTTTATTGCTTGGGCTCATCCTATTTACAGCATCACTTCATTCACAAACCAAAGACGATGAGTTAAGAAGCCAGGCTTCGCAGCTTATGAGTTTAAAAAGGTACGGTGAAGCCATTGATTTACTTAACAGGTTTATTGCTGCTAATCCGCAAAATGTTGAGGGCTTTTTACTGCGAGGTACTTGCTTTGAAAAAAGAGGAGATTTTGAATTTGCTGTTTACGACTACCGGACTGCAAAGAAAGTCTCACCATCCGATGCCGAGGTTGACCGAAAATTAAAATTTGCTACTGAATCCTGGACTAAACTGCTCTTAAACAAAATTGAAGGGCACAAACGTGAGATTGCAATCCATCCAAATCGTGCAATCAATTACTTAGCGGTTGGGATTGCATATAAAAATTTAGGTGAATGGAAGGAAGCAGAAATATGGTATGATGAATACCTTAAAAGAGAAGAAGCTTCTGCTGATGAACTATTAAGGTATACAGAAATTCTGGCAAAAAATAACCAGCTAAAAAAGGGTGAAACCATATTAAAAGAATATTCAATTAAGAATGCAGATGATCATAGAATATGGTCACGCTATGGTTATTTTCTTTACTGGATCGGTAAATTCAGATTAGCGGTTAATGCTTTTGAGGAATCATTAAAACTCAGACCTTTCTTCAAAGAAGCCCTTGACGGTTTAGATCTTGCAAAAGGTAGAGGATATATTTATACAATAAATGATACTACAGCCAGATATGCTTATGGGCTGCCGCCGGGGACTGCCGAATATATCATTGATAGATTATACAGGAAAATAAAAGGTAATCCTGCTAATGATCAGTTAAGGTTCCAACTGATTGATGAATTAGTGAAAGTTCAGAGATTTGAAGAAGCTTATGAGCAGCTAAAATATCTGGAAGAAATATATGCAAATTCAGATGACTTTAAGAATCTTTACTCAAGAGTATTAGAGCACAGAAATGCTCACTATAAAAGTAAAATTGATGAATATCGGGTTCTTCTTTCTAAGGACCCTTATAATACTGAAGCTATTCTGCAATTAGGCCGTTATTATTCTTATCAGAAAGAATATGAGTTAGCAAAAGAAATGTACATACGTTACTTAAAATTAAAACAAAACGATTTTAATGTACGATATTCTTTTGCTCAATTATTAACCTGGAAAAATGAACTTGATTCTGCGAAGAATGAAACAGATTTGCTCTTAACTTATCATCCTGATAATACGGATTATCAATTGCTAGGTGCTAATATAAGACTATGGATGGATGAAGACCTCGACAAGAGTTTACAACTTTATGATAAAGTCCTGAAAAAAGAGCCCGACAATATACCAGCGCTGTTAGGTCTGGCAAATGTATATTTAAAATTAAAAAATGTCGTAAAAGCCGAAGGAATTTATGCCTCGCTGCAGAAGATTAAAAACGTGAATAAAAAAGAATTAAATGAATTATCTGTAAATATGAAACTTGCGAAAGAAAGAATTCTGGCAGAGAGGCTATACTTATATCTTGAAAAAGCAAGAGAATATTCGTTTAACAACCAGTGTTCCGGGGCAATAAATTATTTTGAAAAATATTTTGCTGAAGGCGGAACCAATAAACAAATATATTTTGAACTTGCTCACGCATATCAGTGTGATGGAAATTATGACAAGGCAATCTCTCTCTATGATGATTTAATCGCTTCCGGATTCGGTGATTATGAAACATTAAAACTTCGGGCAAAAGTTATTTTCTGGAGCGGTGATTCTTTAAATGCATTGCGCGAATTCCGAAATCTTGTTGAAAATAATCCTGAAGATGCTGAAACAAAACTCTTTCTTGCCGATACATATTTACAGTTAAAACAATATCGAAGTGCAAGAGAAATATATAGTGCGCTTCTCGACGAATCACCAAATTCTCACATCTTGAAAATGAGAATGAAATGGCTTGGAAGTGAGGGCATAACAGGTTTTTCCTTCGATACATTTCCAACTTATGTTTTAGTATCACCGCAGGGAAATTATTTTACAGATAATACCGGCTTTAATTATAAACTGGTAGGACTGGGCGTAGAAAGTGGTGTAACTAACTCCGTATCATTTGGTGTTTCTGGTTACCGCGGTTCCTTATCTTCAGAATTCAGTAATCTAAATTTCAATAATCTTAAAGGATCAGTCTTCATAAGAATGAAAGAGAATATAAGTTTAATGGGCTCTTTTGGTCAGTCTTATTTTTCAAATGATCTTAAAGAAAATATAATTGAAACTTCAATAAATTTAACAGATAAAAAAACTTACTCAGCTAATGTGTTTTACATTAATATGGATGCTGCTTTTATATTATACTCACCATTGCTGGTTAATAATAGGTTAACTTCAGAATACATCGGCTTCAATGGTAATTATTCATTTAAAAGCGGTTTGATCATATCAGGCAAGTATGCTTTTATAAATCTTTCAGATGCAAATCAAGGGAATCAATTTCAATTCAGACTTGGTAAAGAGTTTCAGGACGACATAAAAGCCGGTTATGAGTATTATTATTATAATATTTTAGAAATAACGGACTTGTACTGGAGTCCTCAAAATTTTGAGTCTCATTCAGTTTGGGCGGATTTCACTCTTGTAAAGGATATTGAAACTAATTTAAATATTGGTGGTAAACTTGGCTTGATACCAGAGAATGATTTTTTACTAAGAGAGTTTTTTGCCGAGCTTAAGTATAATTTGACTGTAAATTTTAATCTTCAGGCAAAATTTATTACCGGTAGCAGTGCAAGATCAGGCATTGGATATAATTCTACTTCGTTTCAATTTGGTGCCTTCTGGACATTATAATTTTTTTATAATTAAATGAATCTTAATACCAAAATAAAAAGAACAATATTTACTATTGAGAACAGGGAAGACCAAGGTTCAGTTTCAAACCCTGAGCAAAAGTATTTAAGACGAATTCTTGTAAGTGGAATTGTTTCATTATTATTAATTCTATTAATCGTTTATACTTTGCCGTATACCATACTTTCCTTCAATTCTCTTATCGAGTATGCTGTAATTGTCGCACTTGTAATATTTCTTTTTATTCTTCTGGTTCGTTACTTCGCGATACTGATATTTGCATATCTTTATCTGAATGAATACACTTTCAAAAAAAATGGAAACTTTTCACCTTTCGTTTCAATTATTATTCCGGTCTTTAATGAACAAAAGGTGATCAGACAATCAATTAAATCATTACTTCAGCAAGACTATCCTAATTATGAAATAATTATAGTAAATGATGGATCCAATGATAACACGCAACAGGTAGCGGAATCCCTGGTTGGGGTTCATAATGGAAAAAGTAGTAGTAAAGTAAAGGTTTCACTGATTAACCAGCCAAACAGTGGTAAAGCAAAAGCTCTTAATACAGGAATTCAATACTCCAAAGCCGATTTTGTTCTTTGTATGGATGGCGATTCACAATTGTCTCCAGATGCTTTGAAATCAGCTGCCCGTCATTTTTCTAATCCAAAGATTGGTGCAGTAGCCGGAAATGTAAAAGTATTAAACAGGCGGAAGTTTTTTACTGATCTGCAAGCCTTAGAATATATTGAGGGTTTAAATATGGCCCGCAGTGCGCAGAGTTTAATAAGATTAGTAAACATTATTCCCGGTCCAATAGGTGTATTCAGGAAAAAAGCAATTGAAGATGCCGGTTTTTATTCAAGTGATACCTTTGCTGAAGATGCAGATCTTACTGTGAAAATAATTGCAGCCGGATGGAAAATTTATTACGAACCAAATTCTATTTCTTATACTGAAGCTCCTTCTACTCTTCAACAGTTACTAAAACAAAGATATAGATGGACAAGAGGTATTTTACAATCTTTAAGAAAACATAAAAAACTTTTAATTAACCCAACGATTAATTTCGGACACACATTTATTCTTTGGTCAATGTTTTATGAAGCCCTGGTTTGGCCTGCAATGAATATTGCGGCCAATATTTTCTTTATTTCTGCTGCAGTAATATTCGGATTCACTCAGCTTATCTTCTTCTGGTGGGCTGGTTTAGCTTTACTTGACCTAATAACGGCACTTTATTGTATTGCAGTTGAAAAAGAAGAGTTCAGGCTTGTGTGGTATGCAATTATTTATAGAATGTTTTTTATACTTATCATAGATATTTGTAAAGCAATGTCAACTATTGAAGAATTTCTGGGTATAAGAATGACGTGGGGTAAACTTGAAAGAGTTGGCGCTGTTTAGGTGAATTTATTAATTAATATCAGCCATTTTAGAGGTAACAAATGGAATTAATTCCTATACTATCAACAATAATACTTGTTGCAACAATAAGCACTTTTCTTCTTTCTATTGGTGCATATATTTTGTATAAAATAAGAGAGAGGAAATCAGTGAATACTTTACACAGCCGGCCTAAAACTGTGCAGGCAGAGCTCATTGTTCCAGCAGATGTACTCCCTGGAAGAAGCACACTTCAGCAATCTCAATCCCCGCAATACCAAAGTCCGTTTACGGTTCAAAAACCAGCACCGCAGTTTAAAACCAGTAAACCTGAATCTGAAATTAGTGAGCCAGCACGTTTTTCTGTTGAGGATACAAAAAAAGTTTTTGAACCACGTTATCCCTATGCAAAAAAAACAAGTGACACAAAATTCTTTAAATATACTTCTGAAGGATATATTCCCACCGAAGATGATAAAGCGGCAGGAGTTCTTAAATGGCGTTGACAAACGCTGATCAAAAGGGAAGAATCAACCAGTTTCTGATATTACTTTCAGGAATAGTAATTCTTATTGCAGCAATTCTTGTATATTATTTCGTTTTAAGAGGAGTTTACGGCCGATTTGATATTACAAGTCTCTTACCGACAAAAGATAGTGTTGAGAAAACCCTAGCTGGAAAAACAGATCTGGCGGCAATTTTATATTCTAAATACACAGAAAATATGCTCCCAGACGGCAGTACATGGTTAGTTGATAATATATCTACGTGGAAAAAATTTTTAAGCAATCTTAACATTCGTTATAATATACTTACAGATCAGGATATTGAAAATGGTAAACACCTTGATTATAAATTATTGATTCTTGCGGGGTCAAAGTCACTCAGTGATTCTGAAATCCTTCAGATAAAAAAATATCTTGAAAACGGTGGAAGTGTTTTCGCAACAAGTGGAGTGGCGAGCTATTCTGAGGACGGTAAATGGCGAGGATGGCAGTTTTTTAACCAGGTTTTTGGTATGCAATTTACGTACGAAATTCAGCACGATAATGTTCTGAAGATTCATACCTTGAGAGGAGGTATTCCGCTTACCGCAACTATTCCCACCGGGTATCCCTTAAAAATTGCTACATGGGATGTTCCGATGGCGGCAGAAGTTTTAGATCCAAGAACTAAACAGGTTAGTTTCTGGTATAACTTCAGATTAGAAGAAGGTTTAGTTAGAGAAGGTATAAAACGTTCAACCGGTATTGCATATGGATCATACGGTGCAGGCAGATTTGTGTGGATGGGATTTGAAATTAATTCGGTGATTGGTTTACAGGAAGATTATATTTTATTTGACAGATTTTTTAATAACTGTATCAACTGGTTAACTTACAGTCCAATTGCCTATATAAAAGATTGGCCTGATGGTTATGATGCAGCCGCAGTTATTATGCCCGTTCTTTCAAATAATGCCGTTAATATTCAGAATCTTCTGCCAATTCTACGTTCAGAAAATACACGTGCAACTTTTTTTGTTGATCCTGAGCGGGCTTCACAGAACAGAAATTTGATCGCTTCGCTGGCTGGTTATGGTGAGATTGCAGCTTTAGTTGATATTGGTTATTTGTCATCAGTAAATGATACAATAAACAAACTGAATTCATTTGAACAACAATCCGATAAAATGAAATCAGCTAAAACTATTCTTGAGAATATTACTAACACTCCTGTTTTTGGACTATTTCCTTATTACGGACTTTTTAACAACAATACTGTATCTGCAGCGATAAACTCTGAGTTTAGATATTTATTAACTGATTCACTTACTGATAGATCTGTTCCCCGAACTTTAATCAGAGGTGAAAACAGAATACTCAGCATGACCAAAACAGCCCGCGATGATTATGAGGTAATAAGAGATTATGGACTAACTCTTCCGGATTTTCAGTTTTATACTTATCAGGAGGATATTGACAGAATTCTTTTTGAAGGCGGGATGTATATTCTAAAAATTCATACTGATTTTCAATGCAGATATGATTACGTAGACGTTGTTAGAGACGTAATCAAAGACCTAAAGAACAAAAGGTTTTGGATAACTACAGCTTCCGAAATACATAAATGGTATGAGAAACGGGATTATATAGAGTTAAGAGCAGAAAGAAGAGGGAATAACAGAGTAGCTATTAAAGTTTCAAATCCCGGAAAAGAACTGATAAACGACCTTGTTATTGATGTAGACCTGAATGATGATGTAATAAATATTTCACTGGATACTGAAATTATCGGAACTAAACCAGCAGTAATAAAACATGATCCTGGAAGCAGGTTTCTTTTCTTACTAATAGATAGTCTGAAACCCGGTGAATCAAGAACATATTTTATTGATTATGATCGGGCAAATACTTAAGGCCAAATATCTTTTTCAATAGTACTCAATTCATTTATACTTGTTAAATTATTTCTAACTGAACAATGAAAAAAATCTGTACATTCTTATTAGTTTTTCTTGTAACAACAGTTATCTCTGTTTTCCCCCAGAAGAAGTTAGCTCTCCATTTTTCTAATGCAACCAATAAAATAGAATCTGCAAAACTTCTTGAAAAGATAACTTACTGGGAGCTATTTCTTATCAATAATAAAATTAACTATGATGTTATTTACGATAAAGATATAGAATCCGGTATATCTCACAAAAAATATCATACGGTAGTGTTTCCCTATTCAAAAGTAGTGAGTCAAGATGAATACGTTTCAATTGAAAAATATATGGAAAATAGCGGAAATTTAATTGCATTTGGAGAGTTTTGTTTTTATGAACAGGGAATCAACACAAAAAGTTTTGAACGATTAGAATATTTATTTGGAGTTTTATATTCTGGCTATATACAGCAGAAACAAATGAGTTTATTAGCTGAATTTAGAAGCCAATTTCCAGTAACAAAAGATATTGCTAATCAGTTACCGGTTCAGGTTTCTGCTAAAAGTAGTCCAGTCTATGTTGAAATAATATCCTCCAAAAGTAAATCTCTAAGTAAAGTAAAATCAGATAACGCAAGCAACAAAATTGAGAAATCTTTAATTGTTTTTAATACTATGGATAATTCAAAAGCTGCATGGTTTTCTTTTGATCCTCTGGAAGTAATCAGCAGCAGAGAAGATGTGAAGAAAATCGAAAAAATAATTATAAATACAATAAATTGGTTTGAAGAATCTGCTCCTAATTGATTTAGCTATAAAAGGAATTATAAGTATGTGATTTATGAATGCTTCATTACCAAATAAGATATTTAGCTATCATTTGATCTTTTCCCTTATATTCATTTTCCTGAACATTCAATTCTCATCCTTTACTTTTTTAACGACCGATAGAAATTAGAGACAATAGAATAATTGAGATTTATTGTAAAAATCATTTTAAGGCTAATATTGTTTATTAAAGTTCTTGATACTAAGTCCATTAATAAAAATTATAGGGGTGATTTGAGATTCAATTTACTATCATAAAATTTAATAATTTAATAATTTTGGATCCTCGGAATTCAGTGAAGAAGTAAATAGTGCCGGAAAGGTGATTTTTGGTGATTTTCATATCTTAACTCAGCTAAAAGCTGCTTCTTTTGGCACTCAACTTGTCCATTTGCATTGGATAGGTAATAGCGATAATGAAAATATTTTCCGAATCGAGAGAAAATCTATTTATTGTGATTTTGTAGAAATTGGTAATGTGGGTTAAGATGTGACTTTTTTTACCGATAGGGGCGGTAATTTGTACGCAGGAGGCATTTTTTCTATCGCGAAAAAGTCACTTTCAACTCAGATTCTGCTAATAGTAATACTTATTCTACAGAATTCGCGTTTAAGATGGAAATTATTAGTGAAAATACTTAGATGAATTAAATTTATTAGTTGAAGACTAACTTATTAGAAGATTAAATTGGATGAAGCAAAAGCACATATCAAGTCTTTTCTAAAAGCAATTTTTAGAAGTTATAAGGATCCTATTCTTGTATTGGATAGCGGTAATTATGTTATTGAGTATAATGAGTCTGCAGCATCATTGTTAAAGATCAATAAAGACAACCAAAGTTTAAACGATTTACTTCTTGAGGAATCCGGCAACAAATTAAGCGAGTTGATTCAAGCTTCGATTAAAAATAAAAGCTACATAACTTATGAAGACTTTGTCCTGAAATTAAAAGATAATTCTGAAGTATTAACAAACTTAAATCTGAACTATATAAATTTTGAAAATGATTTTTTTGTGCTTGTGTCATTACTGGGTGAAGATTCTGATTCTTCAATTTTGAATTTTACAAAAATTGATATCAGATCTCGTAATCCTGTAGAATCAATACTTAATCCGCAGCTAAGAAAAGTTCTCAAAGAAATAAAGAATCTTTATCCATTTACACTAACCGGCAAAGACAGATTACGAAAACTTATCGATGATTTTGATGAGGCAATCCGGATAAAAACTAATACAGGCAAATTTGTTCTGGTTAATCAGTCTTATGCACAAAGTCTTGGTATTTCTGTCACTCAGCTTGAAGGAAGAAAGGAAACGGATTTTATTCCGCAGTTCGTTAAGGATTTTCTCATATCAATTGACAGGTATTTATATGAGACCCATAATTATATAATAATTGAAGGAATTCCTCTCCAGGGAATTTTTGATGCTTCTGAACAGCAGGTTATTCAGATACCTATTCAGGATTATGAAAACAATGTAATTGCTGTAGTTAGTATTACACAAAGTAAAACCATGTATGCTGATAAAGGTATTTCAGCAGAATTGTATTTATCTGGTGAAGTAATTGAAATATTTCCAAAACCTGTGGCTTATCTTGATAAGTATAGTCAGTTTCAGCACGTAAGTGAGGATTTTTGTAAATTATTGACCATAGAATCAGAATCACTTAGCGGCATTCATATTTCAGAGGTATTGCCATCAGAATTAACTGAGATCATTAAAAATTTTCAAAACAGTAATATTTCTGTCAAAGAATTTTTTACAACTGAAGATATGATACCATGCAGCAGTGAAGAATCAAAGTTTAAAATCTTTCTTCATAAAATTTCGCTGCATGATCTAAGTGCCGATGGAGTTTTTATATTTATTGATGAAGCCAAATCACAAGTTGATTTAGATCAACTAATAAAACAACGAGGAAGAATGTTTGATATTTTAGTTCAAAAAAATCCTGAACCGATTTTTATTTATGATATTGAAAACCTTCGGTTCCTGGAAGTTAACGAAGCTGCTGTGCAGCTTTATGGATATTCACACGATGAATTTTTACAGATGGATCTAACTGATTTATATACTCCGGAGGATATTCAGACTCTGCTCGGTTCTTCATCTGAAGATTCAGAAGTAAATGCATTTGCCGGACCTTACAGGCATAAAAAGAAAAACGGTGAATCAGTTTTTGTAGAAATAAGCAAAACTAAATTCAGATTTAATGAAAAAGACTGTTTTTTTAATATTGTTAAAAACGTGTCAGCACAGCTGGAACTTGAAAAAAAGAATCAACTTTTTAAAGCGGCTTTTGACAACACGAGTGATATAATTATCATTACTGACTCAAATGGATTCATTAATTTTATAAATAAATCTGGTACTGAATTATTAGGATATTCTGAGCAGGAAATCCAGAGTACATCCTTTGCAGCGATTGTTAAGGATGAAGACAGAGCTATGATAAATACATCTGTTTTTAATTCTGAAATTAAAGAAACAGCTTCTCTGTTGCTCGATATTAAAAAAGCTAATGGAAATTTTATTTATTCAGAAATAAGTTTTACACCAGTATTCGATTTT
The DNA here is from genome assembly GCA_018335755.1 of Ignavibacterium sp. Taxonomy (GTDB): domain Bacteria; phylum Bacteroidota; class Ignavibacteria; order Ignavibacteriales; family Ignavibacteriaceae; genus JAGXRK01. The sequence goes on from JAGXRK010000044.1 coordinate 53,889, forward strand.
TCCGGTAAGGTTGAATCTTTTACTGTTCTGCTTAAACATAAAACTGAAAGTCTATCAGAATCAAAAGGGGAAGTAAAAGAGATTATAAAAGAAATTATTGTTGAAAAAACAGACAAAATTGATTCTGAAATGCCTGACCCAAATTTCCTTTCAGGTGTATTCCATGAAATCTTAACTCCAATGAATGTTATACTGGGATTTACACAGGAATTAACTGACAGTATCAACAATCCTACTTCCGAACAAAAAGAAGCATCCGAACTGATCAATCAAAATAAATTGAAACTACTTAGTACAATGAATTCCGTTGTTGAATACTCGGAATTGCTGCAGCACAAATCGGAGTTTAGATATTCAGAAATTTCTATTACAGATTTGATCGAAAAACTGGATAAAAAAATCACAGAACTTATAAATGTCCCTGACACACAATTTTCTTACGGCAAAATTTCATCGTCTTTGACGTTTATCACTAACTCTCAGAAATTTGAATTACTCATCAGCAGTTTGGTGAAAATTGTTGGAAAGATCATTAAGGAAAAGAAATTATATTTTTCAGCTTTTCCTCAGGATGAAGAACGTTTTATTGTTCTTGTAAGTGATAATTATAATAATTGCTCTGACTATCTCGTATCAAAACTCAAACTGATTTTTACCGGAAATAATGATTTAAGAGATATTGGTGCTCCCAGACTTACGACACATCTTGCTAAAATAATTCTGCCCATTTTAGGCGGATCATTTATTGTTAATGAAAATATTGGTTCCGGATTTCTGTTTCCATTAAATGCTTCTAAAACTTCAGATCAGAAAAAGTTTGAAAGTGCAGATGAAAAAATAGAACAGTATTTAAATAGTGAAAAATCACTGCAACCATCGATTGAAGAACTACCTGAGTTTGAGGAATTGAAAATACCTGATGAAAAGGTGGAGTCAGAATCACTAACAGAAGATTCAGGTGAAAAAGAAATTGAAACAGTTAATGAGTATTTATCTACTCAGGAGTCAGATCAGCAAATTGATGAACTTCCTGTTGAAGACGTAATAAATGATGATACTGTGGAATTAGTTGAACCTGAACCAGAGCCTGAACCTGAACCTGAACCTGAATTAAGCGAATTAGATCAGAAAGTTACCGGGAAACCTGGAACTAAATTAGATCTGACTAATCTTTCCTGTTTGTATATTGAAGATCAGGTTGATTCTCAAATTCTATTCAAAGTTCAAATGAAAGGCTTAAAAGAAATTAAATTTGCTGTAAGCTTTGAAGAAGCTTTACCAATGCTGGACAGCCGTACATTCGATTTTATTGTAATGGATATAAACTTGCAGGGAGAGTATAACGGTTTAGATGCATTAAAAATAATTAATAAAATGCCTGCTCATGAAAACACACCAATTATTGCAGTAACTGCATATGTTCTGCCTGGAGATAAAGAAAAGTTTATTTCAACTGGTTTCAATGATTTTGTTTCTAAGCCAATATTTCGTGAAAAAATGATAGAATCATTAGAACGCGTTTTCTCAAATTAAAAAAAAATTCCACACTTAAGTCCTCTTCTTAAAACCTCTTAAGAAGGGGATTTATTATTTGTACCCAATACTTGACAATTTACTCTGCTTTAATTACTTTTACCATACAAATGTATGGTGGTCGGAAAAAAATAAGAATTCTGATCTTTCTCATACTTATAACCTGTGACTTACAAACCGAAGGTGTGTCTATGAAAATCGAACTGACAGAAACTCAAAAAAACATTTTAGATTTTCTTATATATCAGATAAAAGGAAAAGGTATTCCGCCAACACTAGCAGATATTGCAAAACATTTTGGTTATAAAAACCGTGCAACTGTTCAGCAGCATTTACAAGCTATTGAAAAAAAAGGATATATCAGAAAAAACCCGAATCTTGCACGTGGAATTGAACTAACATTGGAGGATAAATTCTTTGTACCTAAACCTGTTTTAGGTGAGGTTGCTGCCGGAAATCCTTTAACTATTTATCCGGATGCAATTGATACTGTTGAACTTCCAACCATAGCAAGGATGCCTAAGGATTCTTTTCTTCTTCGTGTAAAAGGGGATAGTTTGAAAGATGCATACATTTTCAGCGGAGATATTGTTATTGTAAATCCTAATCTTGAACCGAAAAACGGACAAATAGTTGCCGCTATTCTGGATGATGCTGCAGTAGTTAAACGGTTTTATAAAAAGAAAAATGAAATAGAACTTATTTCTGAAAACCCCGAATACAAACCGATAATAATTGATAAAAAGTATGCTTCATTCAAAATTGTAGGATTAGTTATCGGTGTTTACAGAAGTATGGATAAAAAGGCGGGATAAAATTTTAATGGTTGTAATTAATGGTTTTTCATTCCATCATACAATATCAATCATCAAATTATAAGGATTACAATGAAAAAATTAATAGTCTTAATCTTCACTTTACTAATTGTGATAAATTATTCTGTAATTATTAAAGCTCAATGCTCCGATGCAGGTGTTTGTTCTGTCGGTGGACATTCTATGGAGCAGGAAAACAGAAGTCTTTTTAATATTTCAGCCTCATATAAATATGGTTATAGTGGTAAGGACGACGATGTAAAATATAATTCATTTCAGGTTGGGGCACTTTATAATGTTTTAGAAAAAACATCACTTCAGTTTTCTATTCCATATAATATACAATCTGGTCCACTTGGTAATGTAAGTGGAATAGGTGATTTACTGGTAAGTGTAAATCAAAATCTATACTCAGATGAAAATTCCGGATTTGATGCATCTTTTGGTGTAAAACTCGCAACAGGGGATGATAATAAAGATAATCTTCCTATACCTTATCAATCCGGACTCGGCTCAAATGATATTTTGTTCGCAGTGAATTATAGTTATGATAAATTCAGTATCGGTGCAGGATACCAGCTTGCAGGCGGCAGGAATGAAAATTATTATCGGCTTGAAAGAGGCGATGATTTACTTTTAAGAGGTGCATATAGCTTCCAATTCGAAGAGTTCAGCATTACACCTCAACTTTTATTTATTAAACGATTGGCTAAATCAAGTATTATAGATACAACTAAAACAGAAGAAATTTTTGTAGAAATGGAAAACAGCGACCAGGCACAATTGAACCTGCTTGTGCTGACTAACTATCAGGTAAGCAACGATCTTTCATTGTTTTTTGATTTTGCTGTTCCTTTTATTAAAAGGGAAGTTAATGTTGATGGATTAACACGTGCATTCAGTGCTTCGCTTGGAGTTAAGTTTTCAATTAATTGATCTTCATGTTATTTATGATTTTGCTAAGTACAAATAATTAACAAAAGTGTTAACCGTGTGTATTTATTAAATTGATATTGAAATATGCCAAAATACAATATCGGTACAGCCGGATGGTCCTATAAGGACTGGGTGCCAAACTTTTATCCTAAAAACCAATCAGTCAGATTTGACTGGCTTCAGTTTTACTCACACTACTTCAATTGTGTGGAGGTTAATGCAAGCTACTATACTTATTTAAGTCCGCGTATTGTTGATGGATGGATCAAAAAAGTTTCGGATGCCGATGATTTTATCTTTCATATAAAGCTGCACCAGGATTTTACTCACAAGAGAAAATATGATGAACAGAACGTTAAAGCTGTTCGTTATAACCTGGATTTGTTAAAAAAATCTGAACGGCTTGGCGGATTGCTGATTCAGTTTCCGTATTCATTTCCATTCGATGGTAGTTCTGTTGAGCATATTCAAAAGCTTAGAGATATTTTCCCCGATATAAGCTGCTTTATAGAAGTTCGCCATTCATCGTGGAATAACAATCGTGTTTATGAATTCTTTAAAGAAAACGATCTAACTTTCTGTACTATAGATCAGCCGCAAATTGGACAGGCAATAGAGTTTGAACCGGTTATTACAAATGATAAAGCATATATACGTTTTCACGGAAGAAATGTTGAAGCATGGAAAAAATCCCTTTCTAACTTTGGCAAGAAACAGACATATGAAGAACAGAGTTCACGCTACAGTTATCTATACTCCCCCGGTGAGTTAATCGAAATTGAACAGAAGATAAAATCCATTCAGCAAAAAGTCAAAGAAGTTAATGTAATAATGAATAACCATCCACAGGGTGATGCTGTAGCAAATGCATTCGAGTTAATTCATCTGCTCGAGAATAAAACAAAAGTTGAAATGCCTCCTACAATTATAAAAGCTTATCCCAGATTGGAAGAAATATTAGTTAATTAGAAATTTTTGAATTTTTACTTTTGACTTTTAATGCGAACAATTTTTCACTTAGACCTTGATGCATTCTTCGTTTCAGTAGAGAGAATTCTCGATCCCAAACTTAACGGCAAACCTGTTATTGTTGGCGGCGATCCGAAATACGGCAGGGGAGTGGTAGCTGCCTGTTCTTATGAAGCCCGTAAGTTTGGTTTACATTCTGCTATGCCTATAAGGACTGCTTATAAACTTTGTCCACACGGAATTTATATGCACGGACATGGTGATGAATACACCCGTTTTTCCAAAGCAGTAAAAAGCATTTTAGAACAATATGTACCTCTCATTGAGCAAGCTTCTATTGATGAATTCTATCTTGATATGACAGGAACACAAAGAATGTACGGATCTATGTTTGCATTTGCATCACGTATTCAAAAAGAAATCTTGAATAAGCTGCAACTGCCTTGTTCAATCGGGATTGGCAGCAATAAAACTGTTGCTAAAATTGGTTCCGATTGTATGAAGCCAACCGGAATAACTTATATTCTTCCGGGAATGGAAAAAGAATTCCTTGCTCCAATGCAGGTTGAAACAATTCCCGGTGTTGGAAAAGTTATGAAGCAAAGTCTGAACGCACGAGGGATTTATAGAATTGGTGATATAACAAAACTTCCGTCAGATTATTTATCCGCTGCATTTGGAAAATATGGAGTTGATCTATGGAGGAAAGCTCACGGAGAGGGGACAGAATATCTTACAATTCAAAGAACTAGAAAAAGCATTTCGCGCGAAAATACTTTTGGGAATGACATAACCAGCGAAGAAGAGCTAAAAAATAATTTATTTTATCTTACAGGAAAAGTCTGCCAGAGTTTAAGGAACAAAGGATGGGAAGCATCTACGGTTGATATAAAACTTCGTTATACTGATTTTCAGACATTAACACGTTCTAAAACAATCAAACCAAGCGATGATGATAAAATTATTTTTGAAACGGCATGGAACCTGATGAAAAAAGCACGCAACAGAAGAGTCGGGGTCAGATTGATTGGAGTGAGTATCACGAACTTTTCTCCTTTTAATGAACAGGAATATTTGTTTGAAGATTACGAGGTTAAAAGAAAAAAAATGCTTAGAGCAGTTACACGTGTCCGGGATAAGTTTGGATATGAATCATTACTAATTGGCTGTGCAAAGCTGGAAAAAGATATAATACGACAAAAGAATTATTTCAAAGTTTAGCTTTAAAATTTACTTGCCCTTGGGGGAAGGATTAAGGATGGGGTTCTTACCCCGGAGGCCAATTCATTTTTCTGCCGCCAAGAAGATGAAGATGCAAATGATAAACTTCCTGTCCACCATTGTACCCGCAATTAAAAACTAATCTGAATCCATCGTCGGCAATTCCCATCTCTTTTGCAATATTATTTGCTGTGTCCAGCATCTCCCCGAGTAAAAGGGAGTGCTCACTTCCATTTAAATCCGTTACTTTTGGTATTTCAATTTTGGGAATAATAAGTAAATGAACAGGTGCCTGAGGTTTGATATCCTTAAAAGCCAGAACATTTTCAGATTCATAAACTATATCAGCAGGAATTTCTTTATTAATAATTTTAGAAAAGATAGTAGACATTAATCCTCCTTTTCTATTTCATACTTTTTCATTTTATTATAAAGATGACTTCGCTGAATATCCAGAACTTCTGCTGTCTTGCTGATGTTCCAGTCATTTTCACGCAACTGTTTTAGAATAAATGCTTTTTCAGCTTTCTCCTTAAATTCCTGGAATGAATTACTGGTATCAATAAGATCATCTATAGAGGCTTGTCCAATTGAGTACAGAAATTCAATCTCCTTTTTAGTAATCTCTTTTTTATCTACAAGTATTATAATTCTCTCAACAGCATTTCTGAGTTCCCTTACATTACCACTCCATTGCAAAGTTTGCAGAAACTTTATTGCATCGTCCGTGAATCTTATTTTTGGTTTTTTATGTTTGTTTGTAATATCTGTAGCAAAATGTTCTGTCAGAACAGGTATATCCTCAATTCTTTCGCGAAGTGGGGGAAGTTGAAGCGGGATTACATTTAACCTGTGATACAGATCTTCTCTGAATGTTCCTTTTTCAATTTCTTCTTTAAGGTTTTTATTTGTTGCAGAAACAATTCTTACATCCACATCAATCTTTTTTCCGCTGCCTACTCTCTCAATCTTTCCATCTTCAATAGCACGTAAGACTTTTGCCTGTGCCTGCGGACTCATATCAGCGACTTCATCAAGAAAAATTGTTCCATTGTTAGCCAGTTCAAACCTTCCGATCCGTTGTGATACTGCGCCTGTAAAAGAACCTTTCTCATGTCCGAACAATTCCGATTCGATTAATTCATTAGGAATTGCAGCACAATTCACTTCAACAAAAGGCTTATCTTTTCTTGAGCTCTTACTGTGTATAGCTCTGGCTACAAGTTCTTTACCGGTTCCGTTTTCACCGGTAATTAAAACTCTTGTATCAAGCGGAGCAACACGTTCAATAATTTCAAGAACCTGCATCATTGCTTTGCTTCTACCGAGAATTTCACCGCTGCCTAGAAGAGACATTTTAATTTCTTTATTCTCAAGTATCAGGTTAGCCTGTTCAACAGCATTCCTTACACTGATAACAAGTTTTTCACGGTCAATTGGTTTTTCGATGAAGTCGAATGCCCCAAGCTTGGTTGCCTGAATTGCATTCTCCAAACTTCCATGTGCTGATATGATTATGACAGAAGTTTCCGGTTTTGCATCTTTAACTTTTTTAAGTACCTCAAAGCCATTCATTTCCGGCATTTGAATATCGAGAAGCAGAGCCACAAACTCTCCAACACTGATTTTTTCAAGTCCTTCCAGTGCACTTGTAGTATATTGCGGCTGATACCCTTCGTATTCGAGTATCATTTGAATACTTTCGCAAATTTCTTTTTCGTCGTCTATAATTAAAATTGATTTCATAAAATGATTCTGATATATCTGAGTGATCTTAAGAAAATTATTTGTGACGGCAAAATTGTTTTGTCTTCTTTTAATATTTTACCGAATAATCTGCCGTATTCATTCACATCCAGGTCTCTATAATCAATGGCAGATTGAACTTTAAAACTTTCTTCAAAAGCCTCTACAAAATAACCAATTAGCTCTCCCAAATCAAAGAACCTTGACTCATAGGATAGAAATGCACTTCCGAAAAAATGAGCTAATTTATCTTTATCACCATAATCGGATGATGGTGAATCAAGAAACAGATACTTTGGAAGTTTATTGTTTTTTTTGTGGAATGTTTCTTCATCAGCGGATAGTAACGGATAATTTAAAACAAAGTTAATTAACGGAATCTGGACAGGAACTTCCCTATAAGGTACAGTTGCAAACATCAGGGCAAGTAAGGCTTCTGAATAATGGAAGTCGGCAGCTTTTGCTGCAACAGAATAAATTGAATCTGTAGCTGCAATATCTCCGATTTTATTTTTCAGGCTATTAAAGTCCTCTGATCCAATATACGCTGATATGTAATTAACATATTTAGAGAGTTTGCTTTGTTGAGCAGAGAGGGAAATTGTTAATATTAAGCAGGTAAATATAATTTTCATTTTTATCACAAGGATCTGCCTACTTTACAGACAGACACCTTGTACAATATGTTAACTAATAACTGCACGCGCATCGCTGTCTAAATGAAATATACCTTAGGTCTGGATAACACCGGGGTTAAATCTTGGTATCTCAGGATTGTTATTTGCAACCTCTATACACATTGAAATCCAGTCACGGGTTTTTGCAGGTTCAATTATTTCATCAATCCATAATCTTGCAGCAGCATAGTACGGCGTACTTTTTTCATTGTAGGATTTGAGAATATCATTCAATAATTTTTTCCTCTCTTCATCACTAAACTTATTACCGCTTTTCTCTTCCTGCTTAAGTTTTATATCAAGCAGAACACTGCCGGCCTGATTTCCTCCCATAACAGATATTTTGGCATTTGGATAAGCAAAAATGAATCTCGGATCATAAGCTTTACCGCACATTGCATAGTTTCCGGCACCGAAGCTATTTCCTGTAATAATTGTTATTTTGGGAACAACAGAGTTTGCAACTGCATTTACCATCTTAGCGCCATCTTTAATAATGCCGCCCTGTTCAGCTTTGCTGCCAACCATAAAACCTGTTACATCTTGTAAAAACAATAAAGGAATTTTTTTCTGATTACAATTCATTATAAATCTTGTAGCCTTATCTGCTGAATCAGAATAAATAACCCCTCCGACCTGCATTTCACCATGCTCATTTTTAACCACGTTTCTTTGATTTGCCACAATTCCAACTGCCCAGCCATCAATTCTGGCGTATGCGGTAATTATTGTTTTTCCAAAACCTGCCTTGTATTCATCAATCTCTGAGTTATCAACAATTCTTGCTAATAGTTCATAAGTATCATATGGTTTAATTGTATCTTCAGGCAAAACACCCAGAATATCTTTCTGTTCATAATTAGGTAGATTACTTTCGATCCTGTCAAAACCAGCTTTTCCATTCTTTCCAAATTTTGAAACCAAGCTTCTTATTTGCTTAATACATTCTTCATCGTTCTTCATTATATAATCAGTAACGCCGGAAATATTTGATTGAACTTTAGCACCGCCAAGACTTTCATTATCAATTACTTCACCAATTGCTGCTCTTACAAGATGAGATCCAGCAAGAAAAACGGAACCCTCACCTTCCACAATCAAAGCTTCATCGGACATTATTGGTAAGTAAGCACCGCCGGCAACACAAGGTCCCATTATAGCTGCAATCTGTGGAATTCCTGTTGATGACATTTTAGCATTGTTACGGAATATTCTTCCGAAGTGCTCTTTATCCGGAAAAATTTCATCCTGTAATGGAAGAAAAACGCCGGCGCTATCTACCAGATAGATAATTGGAAGGCGATTCTCCATAGCAATTTCCTGAGCGCGTAAATTCTTTTTTGCAGTAATCGGAAACCAGGCACCGGCTTTAACTGTTGCATCATTAGCAACGATTACACAATTGCGGTTATGAATTTTTCCGATTCCATATACAGTTCCCGATGATGGCGCTCCGCCATATTCTTCGTACATTCCAAAGGCAGCAAAAGTGCTTAGTTCAAAAAACTTTTTTGGATCATCAATAAGAATGTCTATTCTTTCTCGGGCAGTAAGCTTTCCTTTGGCTTTATGTTTTTCAATGGCTTTTTTGCCGCCGCCTTCTGAAATTTTAACTTTTGCAGCTTCAAGCTTTCTGATTAACTCTTTTTGAAAATCATCTCTTTTTAGGAAAGATTCGTTTTGAATTGTTTGTGTGCCTATTTGCTTCATAGAATTAGTCTTTCAGTAAATCCCTTGCAATTACAATTCGTTGAATTTCCGAAGTACCTTCTCCAATGGTGAGAAGTTTTACATCACGATAAAATTTTTCAACAGGGTATTCTTTAATAAAACCATAACCTCCAAAAATCTGAATAGCTTCATTAGCAGCTTTTTCAGCAATCTCACTTGCAAATAGTTTAGCTTCTGCGGCTTCTTTTGTATTAGGTATGTTATGATCTTTCATATAAGCAGCACGGAAAGTGAGCATTCTGGCAGCTTCAATGTTTGTCTGCATATCTGCAAGTTTAAATTGAATTGCCTGAAATTCAGAAAGATGCTTGTTGAATTGTTTTCGTTCGTTTGAATACTTAATTGAAGCATCGAGGCAGCCCTGTGCAAGCCCAACACTAAGTGCTGCAATGGAAATTCTTCCGCCTTCCAGTACCTGCATCGAATTAATGAAACCCATACCTTCTTCACCGAGAAGATTTTCAGAAGGGATCTTGCAATTTTCAAAAGCTAACTGGGTAGTATCACTTGCTCGCATTCCAAGCTTGTTTTCTTTTTTCCCGATTATTAATCCATCCATACCTTTTTCAAGAATAAAAGCAGAAATTCCTTTCTTGCCGTCATCTTTGTTAGTGATAGCCATAACAACATAAGTTTCGCCAACAGTTCCGTGAGTAGTAAACTGTTTGCTTCCATTCAGAATATAGTAATCTCCATCTTTTACAGCAGTACTTTTTAATCCGGCAGCATCACTTCCGGAAGCAGCCTCCGTCAATCCCCACGCACCTATTTTTTTGCCGCTGGCAAGATCAGGTAAGTATTTTTTCTTTTGTTCTTCATTACCAAATAAATTTATGTGGTTTGTACAAAGTCCGTTATGAGCAGCCACCGAGAGCGAGACAGAAGGATCAACCTTTGCAAGTTCTTCAACAATAAGAGCGTATTCAATATACCCTAAATCAGCACCGCCGAATTTTTCTGGAACCAGAATACCCATAAAGCCCAGTTCACCGAGCTGCTGCATAATATCCATGGGGAATTTCTGCGATTCATCATATTCCATTATGAAAGGACGAATATTCTTTTCAGCAAAATCTCTAATTGTATCCCGAATGATAACCTGGTTTTCAGATAAGTCAGTTATGAATGGTGAGTTATCCATATAAATTCCTGATATTTTTACGATAGAATAATTTTTTTATTAACTGAGAAGTTCCTAATTAAATTCAGAATCAATTTACTTGCTAATTATAATTTGTTTTTAAATTTCTCTATTATTTCTTCAGCTATATGATATGGTGAGAAGCTGCCAAGTATAACCTTATCTAATGTTGAATTTAGTGAATTTTCTCCTGTTTCACGCCAAAGTTCATCTTTTAATTTATGTTCAACAATTTCTTTAATCCGCACTTTTGCCTGCTTTTCCCTTTTGAAAAGAAATAGATTTTTTTCATTCAAAAAAGTTTTATGACGATCAATTTCTTCAGCTATATCATCGATGCCTTTATTTTCCGATGCAACAGATTTAAATATTCTCGGAAGCCAGGTATTTTCATCATGATCTTTAATCATTAATATTGTTTGAAGAGCGGTATAAGCTTGTTGCGAACCAGGGCGATCGGATTTATTAAGAATAAACAGATCGGCAATTTCCATCAAACCGGCTTTCATTGCCTGAACAGAATCTCCACTTTCCGGAACAAGCACCACTATTGTGGTGTCAGCTGCCTGTGCAATATCCAGCTCTGATTGACCAACACCGACAGTTTCTAATAATATTACATCAAATCCAGCTGCATCAAGAACATCGGAAGCATCAATAGCTTTTTTTGACAATCCCCCCAGGCTGCCTCGGGTAGCCATACTTCGGATGTAAACATTTTCATTCATACCGATATCCGTCATTCTTACTCTATCTCCGAGTAATGCCCCACCGGTAAATGGAGAAGTCGGATCAACGGCTATTATTCCAATAGTTTTATTCTGTGTTAGATAATATTTAGTCAACTGATTTGTAATTGTGCTTTTACCTGCACCCGGAGGGCCTGTGATACCTATTCGATAAGCGTTGCCTACTTTAAAGTGAATATTTTTTATATACTCTGAGGTTAAGGTGTTATCTGACTCTATCAGTGATATTAGTCGGGCAATAGCTCTTTTATCTTTTGTATAAAGTTTTTCAACTAGAGTGTTATTAATCATTTCAAGTTAAATTGTTCTTGAAGAAATCTACAGTTTGAATAAGGCCATCTTCAAATTTAGTTGAAGGATTCCAACTGAATTTTTTTAAAAGTTTCTCGCTGGTTATAACACTTCTGAGCTGTTCGCCAGCAGCAGCCGGTCCGTGTTTTTCTTCTTTCTCTGCTCTTGTAATTTTATTAAGAATTCTAAAAAGATCATTCACATCAGTTTCAATACCTGTGCCTACATTGTAGATATCACTGGTATCATCATTAAGCGTTATCAGGTTTGCTTTAACTACATCACCAACGTAAACATAATCACGTGTTTGTTTACCATGACCGTTGATGATTGGCTGTTCACCTTTGAGTAATTTGGTTGAAAAGATTGCAACAACACCGGCTTCACCAAATGGGTTCTGACGTGGACCATAAATATTAGCATACCTAAGTATGGTATAATTCAATTTGTATTCGGAATTATAAAAATAAAGATATTTCTCGACTGCAAGTTTTGAAATACCGTAAGGAGATTTAGGCTGAGTGTTATGTTTTTCATCAGCAGGGAAGTAATCCTGTTCACCATAAATAGCTCCACCGGTTGATGCAAACATAAACCTTTTTACACCATACTTAATTGAGTTCTGCAAGAGGTTGATAGTTCCTATGATATTTGTATTAGCATCAAACGCAGGGTCAGCAACAGATCTTCTTACATCCATTTGTGCAGCATGATGATTGACAACATCAAATTTTTCTGACTCAAAAAGTCTTTCTACTGATTTATCGCATATGTTTGCTTTCACAAACTTAGCTTTTGGGTTAATATTTTTTTCAAAACCAGATGAAAGATCATCCAGAACTACAACAGAATGACCTTCACTTATAAAAGCATCAACAATTTGGGAAGCAATGAATCCAGCTCCGCCAGTTACAAGAATTTTCAATAGTTATTCCTTATATAAATTATGTTCGAAAATATAATCTTTAACTTCTTTAGTCACTAAGTAATTAATTGGTTGTCCGTGTTTAACTCTTTCCCGTATGTCGGTTGCACTTATTTCTATACCTCTTGTTTGAACAAATTCTGCCTGGTTGTAATATTTATCCTCATAAGGCGGTGCATAAGAAGATTTTCTTTTTAGCACAACTAACTTTGCAAGTTGTAAAATTTTGTTGGGATCTTTCCAGGTATAGAATTTAAAGATATTATCGTAACCGACGATTAATTCAAGTTCATCGTGATGTTTTTTAAGCTCGAGTAATGTATCTATGGTATATGAAATCTGTTTTTGCTTAATTTCAAATTCAGAAATATCAAAGAAATCGACACCTTCAATTGCAAGTTTTAACATATTTATTCTATGCTTTGGCGATGATGCTTTAATATCAAGCTTATGTGGTGAAAGAAATGCAGGGATGAAAATAATCTTATCTAATTCTCTTAACTCTCTGACTGATTGCGCAGTTATTAAATGACCGAGATGAATCGGGTCAAAAGTTCCTCCGTAAATTCCAACTTTACTCATTGCAATAATTCCTTATGCTCTATAAATAAGTGAGTGAATCGTTCGTGCATCTCCTGCGAACAATAATTTAAACTTTCTTTTTTTGAAAGCTCTGTATATAGTTTTTTGAAATCTTCTACAGAAATTATTCGCTGGAATTTTTCCATTATGTTTATAAAAGCAGGACAGGAGTCCATATGAGCAAGAAATTTCATATAATCAAAATCCGATTTTAGTAAACAATTAATTGTTTTACCGTCAATATTATTATATGCTATAAAAGAGATATGTCCCAAAAAAGTTTTTCCAATAACCAGTGAATCGTCTTCAATATTTAACAAATTAAAACAGTGAGAGATGCTGGTTGCTGAAATTCCTATTGAGTCTGATAGTATCAGTAAATTATTCTGGTAATTCAGAGATTTATTTTCAAAATAATTTATTAATTCTTCGTTATAATTATCAGACAAAAATTTTATTTTATAATAATCTGACTCAGTTATCTTAATTAAGTTTTCATCTTCAAGACTAAGTAAAATAAAAAAATCAAGATTTATCTTTAATGATTTTACAATTTCGATCAGGTTTTCCAATAAGGTTGAATATAATATCACGGAATCTGCTTTGTCGAAAGAAGAAAAAGATTTTACCGACACAGGGTTAAATACCGGATGAGGAGAAAATATGTATATCGCAGAATCAGTTTTCATTCTAAACTGTTTCCTCAATAAGTAAACTGCCGATAAACTTTCTGTAATTTGTTACATCATTATCATAATATAATTTACTGGTTCCGTGCGAGTTTCTTGCCTGTAATTTTCTAAATGCCAGAGTGGTTGCTGCTTTTATATAAGTTTTTCTGATACTTTCATCCACCCAGCCTTTCCTATCGCGCAATGATGAAGATAAAAAAATTATATGCTCAAATGGAATATTTCCAAGTGCTGCTTCGTCCATCAATTCGTTTAATAATATTTTCTTTTCATTTTGAATTGATAAAGTAAAAACTAAAATAAAAATTAAGATTGTAACGAACATAAATAAAAATCCAAGGGGAGCAGTGGATTGAAAGCTGACACTAAAATTCCAGGCTGAGTGAATTGCCATTGCTAATAACATTCCAATTAAAGAGAAAAATAATTTTGAATTTCTGCCCTTAAATTTAGCATAACCAATAAAAGCTCCAAAAGTTGCAGTTGCAACACAGTGCATAACAGCAGAGAATAAGGTTCTAACTACAACAATTACTATCCAATCTTGGATAGTCGTTCCATAGACAATAAAATAAATAAAGTTTTCTGTCATTCCGAAACCTAATCCTATTGCACCACCATAAACAATTCCATCGGTTATATTGTCAAATTTTCTGTTTGCCACAGTGATAAGCAGAAAAAAGCCTTTTGTAATTTCTTCTACAACGGGTGCAATTACAATTGCTCCAAACCTGCCAAGATGAAGTTCATCGCGGATAAATATTGATGCAAAAGATGAAAGTATTAAACTGCCTATTACAGCAAAAATAATAGCTCCTAATGCTCCCCATAAATAATTGGCAAGAACAAGCTTAAAAGGCTCTCTGTCATACTTGTCGAATTGCCAAATAAGAAAGAGATAGAAACTCATTGGTAAAACAGCGGCTAATGCAGAAGCAAAAATCAGCATTTGATAATTGAGGTTCCGGATTTATTTAAGATGAATTATTGCTACATCAAATTAGCTATTACTGAATGTAAAAATCAAAATAAAATCGTTCCTGACTAAATTATTTTTCTCGAAGCCAGGACTTTAATTCCTTAATATTCGGCATTTTGCCGTAAGCAAGAATTCCTATTCTGAATATTTTTGCTGAAAATTTAATTGTTATCAAAGTTGAAACAATTAACAGCCCCAATGTTGCTGCAATTTCCCATAAAGGTACCGGGGCAATATTTAATCTTAGAAGCATAACAGAAGGGGTTGTAATAGGAATATATGATAGAATTTTTATTATGGTAGAATCCGGGTTTTGCATTGCCGGAAATACAATAACCACGGGGATAACCATAATAATACTTAAGTAGCTGGTTATCTGCTGTGCTTCCTGTTCCGTAGAAACTATTGATCCTATACCTACAAATAGGGTTGTAAAGAAGATAAATCCTAAAATAAAGTATACAAGCATAGGTAAAATATTTTTGAATGCGTCCAGTGGAATAACAGCTGAACCTGCTAAAGCAATTCCTATCATCATCCAGATAAGAATTTGTGTTAATCCAAGTGCACTTAGTCCAAAAACTTTTCCTGCCAGCAATTCATTTGGATTGCAGCTCGATACAAGAATTTCAATTATTCTATTCGATTTTTCCTCAAGCAGGCTTCTTACAAGCATCTGTCCCGAATAAATTACCATCATCATAAGAAGAAGTATAAAAATGAATGAAGAAAAAAATACTGTTTCAAAGTTAGATTTGCCTTCTTTACCATCCTCTTCAATTTTTATCTGGTTTATTTTTACACCGCTCCTGATAAATTCAACAAGATCCGGATCAATTGTATCCTGCTGGATCCTCTGATTTAGTCTAGCTATCTCAAATGCTTCGGAAAATCTTCCAACATCTCTAAAATTTGCAATTCCCTTACTCCTTAATTCGATCGTCATTGAATCAGTTCCACCGTATTTGATGTAAACAAAGGAATCATATTTTCCTTTAAAGGTTTCTTCATCGATCTTTGTTTTAATTTCGTCTTCATTGATTGCTGGTTGATCAAGATTTACCATTACGTAAAGGGGCTGACCATTATCAAGTGTATGTTTACTGATTTCAGCATTAAAGTCAGTAAAATATATTCCCGATTTATCTAAAAACCCTATCATCCTTGTTGTATTATCTTCTTTTGATACAAGCAAAGATGGTACGACTGAAAAAAGAATAATTATTGCAGGTGTTATAATTAAGGAAATGATAAAAGCTTTTGTTTTTACCTTCTCAAGATACTCCCATTTTGCTATAGCTAATGTTTTATTCATTTAATTACTTTGAGCTTTGATTAATAACATCAATAAAAATTTTATTTAGAGTAGGCTCAACAACTGAGAAATGCGTTATCGTGAGTTTATTCACAATCGATTTCAGGAATTCTGATGGATGCACATTATCGGCTAATTGCACTTCAGCATAATTATTATAGTAATCAAAATGCATAACTCTTTTATCACTGCTTAAAAATTTTGCATCCCCATCAAATCCTAGTTTAATATTATTACTGCTAAATCTTTTTTTAATTTCGGTGAGTTCACCACTGCAAACTTCTTTTCCTTGATTAATCAGAAAAATTTCAGAACACATTTTTTCTGCAGTTTCCATTTGATGGGTTGAGAGAATTATGTATTTACCGGAATCAACAAAAGAGGAAATTAAATCTCTTATCTGCTGCTGATTGATTGGGTCAAATCCGCTAAAAGGCTCGTCAAGTATCAGAATTTCGGGATCATGAAGAACTGCAGTTATAAATTGAATTTTTTGCTGATTTCCTTTAGAAAGTTCTTCAACCCTTCTGTCTCTGTATTCACTGATATTTAATCTTTGCAGCCATTCGTCAATTTTACTTGAGGTTGAATGTTTATCTAAGTTTTTTAAAGCGGCAAAATAAATTAAGACATCCTCAACCTTACTTTTTTTATACAATCCCCTTTCCTCTGGCAAATAACCTATAATATTAAAAAACTCCTGACCTATTACTTTATTATTATAAGTTATTTCGCCGGAAGTAGGTTTGATAATATTTAACACCGTTCTGATAGTTGTAGTTTTACCAGCACCGTTAGGACCTAAAAGGCCAAATATTTTTCCCGGTTTAACTGAAAAAGAAATGTTATTTACGGCTGTAACATCTTTATACTCTTTTACAAGGTTGGTTACCTTCAGCATCTAAATCTCTATAAAAATAATTGTTAAATTAAAGCATTATTATATTAAGTAAAAAAAATCAGTCTTTTAATAGTTAATAGTACTAAAATACTTGAGCCTGGAAAAATCGCTTTTTATTAAAAATCAGCAGAAAACCCTTATTTTTATGCGAAAAAATGTTTGATAATCTAATGATGTATAAATATATTAGAAGTCATTTTTGAGCGAATTTTTTAAGAAATGATAATTAAAATTTCAAATCTTGTTGAGGGGAAATATGAATTCAGTTTTGATGAAAGTATTAAAAAAATTGAGCTGGAAGAACCTTTTTTTGGTAACTTCCATTCAGATGTTGTGCTTAATAAGCTTCATGATCAATTAATAGTTGAAGTTCATACAACGGTAAACGCCAAATTTGAATGTGACAGGTGCAGTACAGAATTTTCTACAATACTTAAAAATGATTATGTGATGGTTTATTTGATGAATGAATCACCTGTCGATACTGAAGCACTTAATGTTGCTTATCTTCCGCACGATGCAGCAACTATAAATTTAAAAAATGATCTTAAAGAATTTGCAGTTCTTTCTATACCAATGAAAAAGCTTTGCAATACTGATTGTAAGGGATTATGTTACAGATGCGGTGGTGATCTAAATAAAGGTGAGTGTAACTGCAAAGAACCGGAAATTGATCCCCGCTGGCAAAAATTAATTGATTTGAACAAAAATATTAAACAATAAAAAGTGGAACTATAATGCCTAATCCAAAACGTAAATGGTCAAAAAGCCGCAGAGATAAACGTAGAACACACTATAAGGCCAGCGCACCATCGTTAAGTGCCTGTTCAAATTGCGGCGAAATGAAGCTTGCACATCGTGCATGTCCTTCTTGTGGTTATTATAACCAGCGCTCAATGTTCATTCCTAAAGGATAAAAATACATACCCCAGATGAACGATTCTGTTCAACAAAAGAATAAATGTAAAATTGTTGTTGATGCAATGGGGGGCGACTATGCCCCTCATAATGCTGTTGAAGGAGCTATACTTGCTGCTAAAGCAAATCCTAATATTGATTTATTTCTGGTAGGTCATAAAGAAAAGATTTTAGAGGTATTAAAAGAAAAAAATCTTCAATTTGACATAAATAAACTCATTCATTCAACTCAGGTTATTGAGATGGGTGATGCTGCAGCCACATCGTTAAAAACCAAACCAGACTCATCTATTGTAGTCGGCTGTCAGTATGTTAAAGATAAAAAAGCCGATGCTTTTGTGAGTGCGGGAAATACTGGCGCAATGATGACAGCTTCAACACTAATTATGGGCAGAATTCCGGGTGTTGGACGACCTACTATTGGGGCAGAATTTCCGAGCACAAGAGGATTTTGTTATCTTTACGATGTTGGAGCCGGTAAAGATGCTAAACCACAGCATCTTTATGAGTATGCAGTCATGGGTGTTATATACGCTAAAGAAATGCATGGGATAATCAAACCCTCTGTAGGACTCTTAAGTATGGGTGAAGAAGAAAGTAAAGGTAATGAAGTCACTCTGGCGGCATACAGATTATTGAGAGATTCAGAACTTAATTTTATTGGTAATGTCGAGGGAAGAGATATCCTAAATGGACCAGCTGATGTTGTTATTTGCGATGGGTTTGTTGGAAACATAATACTTAAATTTGGTGAATCTGTTCCTAAATTGTTAAAATATCTTCTCCAGCAAACTGCTAAACAAAGTTTACTTGACAAACTGAAAATTGGGTTTTCAAAGGGTGTGCTTAGAAAATCATTAAAAAGTATGGATTACCAGGAGCATGGTGGTGTTCCGCTTTTAGGTGTGAACGGTATAAGCATAATTGGTCATGGTTCAAGTTCGTCAAAAGCTATTAAAAATATGGTCAGTAAAGCTTACCATATGTTTGAACACCAGCTCGTTAAGAAAATTGAAAATTCATTAAAAAATAATCAGAATAAATAAAGGTAAAGTATTGAGTAAAAAATTTAACGCAATGATTACAGGGGTGGGGATGTATGTTCCTGATAAAGTGTTAGATAATGCTTATTTTGAAAAAGTAGTAGAAACTAATAGTGAATGGATTATTACCCGAACCGGTATTAAAGAAAGACGGTTACTTGAAAACGGTGCAACAAGCGATCTTGCTTACAAAGCAGCCGAAGACCTTTTTAAAAAGCACAATGTTAACAAAGATGAAATTGATGTTATAATAGTTGCCACAGTTACTCCGGATATGTTATTTCCTGCAACTGCCTGTCTTGTGCAGGATAAGCTTGGATGTAAAAATGCCTGGGGTTTTGATCTTTCAGCCGCATGCTCCGGCTTCTTATTCGCTTTGCAAACTGGCGCAGCACTGGTTGAATCTGGTACTTATAAAAAAGTTTTGGTTATTGGTGCTGATAAAATGAGTGCAATAACTGATTATACAGATCGAAATACTTGCATATTATTCGGAGATGCAGGTTCAGCCGTATTACTTGAACCTACTGAAGATAAATCTCTGGGTATTCTGGATTCAATATTAAGAATTGATGGAAGCGGCAAAGATGCTCTTTATATGTTAGGTGGAGGCAGTCTAAATCCTCCCACCCATGAAACTGTTGATAATAAAATGCACTACATTTATCAGGATGGTAAAGCTGTATTTAAAGTAGCAGTTAAAGGTATGGCTGACGTTTCCTATGAGATTATGCAAAAAAATAATCTCAAGTCAGATGATGTCGCTTATCTTGTTCCGCATCAGGCAAATTTAAGAATTATTGATGCAACCGCTGAAAGGATGGGCATTGCCAAAGATAAAGTAATGATTAATATTGGTAAATATGGTAATACAACTGCTGCAACTATTCCGCTTTGCTTAACCGAGTATTATCGTGAAGGTAAAGTGAAGAAGGGCGATAAACTTATTTTAGCAGCCTTTGGTGCTGGTTATACATGGGGCTCGACTTATTTAGTGTGGTCATTGTAAAATTTCTGATTCTTTTTTATGAGTAAAAGAGCGTTTTTATTTCCCGGACAGGGATCTCAATATGTCGGTATGGCTAAAGACTTGTTTGAAAACTTTGTTGAAGCCAAAGAAATGATTAAAACTGCCGATGATGCATTGGGTGTTAATCTTTCATACATTATGTTTAATGGACCAGAAGATCAACTAAGGCAAACGGAATTTACCCAACCGGCTATATTTCTTCACAGCGTTGTACTTGCAAGTTTGATTAGAACATTGGATTTTGATGCAGCCGCAGGTCACTCATTAGGAGAATATTCTGCGCTCGTTGCAACAAGGTCTTTTCAATTTTATGATGCTGTTAAACTTGTCAGGGCTAGGGGAATAGCTATGCAGAAAGCAGGTCAGGAGAATCCTGGTACTCTGGCGGCGATTGTCGGTCTTACTCCGGCGATAGTAGAAGAACTTTGTAATCAGGCTTCTGTTGAAGGCATTGTTCAATGTGCAAATTTTAATTCTCCAGGCCAAATTGTAATTTCTGGTTCAGTTAATGGTGTAAGAAAAGCTATGGAATTATGTAAAGCAGGGGGTGCTAAAATGGTTAAGGAACTTGTTGTTAGCGGAGCTTTTCATTCACCTTTAATGCAAAATGCAAAAGATAGTTTACTTGAAGCACTTGAAGCGGCACCGATTTATGATTCGAGGGTTCCGGTTTATGCAAACGTTACCGCTAAACCTGTTCATAAAAAAGAAGAAATTAAAGATCTGCTGCACCAACAGGTCACGGCACCTGTTAGATGGGAAGAAACAATCAACAATATGATCAGTGATGGTATTGATGAATTTTATGAATTAGGTCCCGGTAAAGTTTTGCAGGGCCTGGTTAAAAGAATAAATCCCGATGTCAGTTGCTTCGGCATTGAGAAGTACGAAGATGTGGAGAAGTATATTTAATGAGTGAAGAAAATAAAAACTTTAGTAAAAAAATTAAAAAAATTTTTATTGATCCTAAGATTTTTACCTTTAAATTTGGGTGTAAATGTCAGGGTGAATGCTGCAACTATGGTGTATTCACAGACCAGAAAGAAGCTGAATTCATCATTAGCATAAAAGATAAAATTATTCCACTTATGGATGAATCTCAGTCCAAAAACGTAAGTAATTGGTTTGAACCTCCAGAAGAAGATGAAGATTTCGATTCCGGTTTTGCTGTAGGAACTGAAATAATAAATGGTAAGTGTACTTTTCTGGACAAAGACGGACTTTGTACCTTGCAGAAGCTTGCAATACTTGAGGGAAAGCATCAATGGGAATACAAACCTATGTATTGTATTTTATTCCCGCTTACAATTTTTGAAGGTGCCATAACTATCGATGATGAACATATCGACAGGTTAAAATACTGTAATAAAGTTGATGCTAATGAACTTACTATTTATGAAACTTGTCGGGATGAACTGAAACACTTCTTTGGCAATGAAGCGTTTGCTGAACTCGAAAAATATCGTGAAGAGTATCTTAACGAAATTCAAATCGGAGCTGAAAAATGATGGCAGCTAATAATAAAAGTATGCATAATAAAAGAGCAATAGTAACCGGTGGGACAAGAGGAATTGGTAGGGCAATAGTTAAAGAACTTGCAAAAAAAAGTTGCTGTGGAGTTCTTTTTTCAGATGTTGCATTTGTATACAACAGCTGCGATGAATGCGCTGATGAAATAATGAAAGAAATTGATTACCCTGGAACTAACATTCATGCCTTTAAAGCTGATGCAAGTTCACTTGAACAGGCTGAAGAAACAGTTAATGCAGCAATAGAAAAACTAGGTGGCGTAGATATACTGGTAAATAATGCCGGAATTACAAGGGATAATCTTCTATTGAGAATGACGGAAAAAGATTTTGATGACGTGATCAGTGCAAATCTTAAAAGTGTCTTTAATTATACAAAAGCTGTAATCAAACCCATGATTGCTCAAAGATATGGTAGGATAGTCAATATTTCATCTGTAGTTGGTTTAATTGGAAATCCTGGCCAATCAAACTATTCTGCTTCAAAAGCCGGTGTTGTCGGGTTTACAAAGTCAATGGCCAGAGAATTAGCTTCAAGAGGAATTACAGTAAATGCGGTAGCCCCGGGTTATATTCAAACGGATATGACAAATAAACTTAATGATGAACAGAGACAAAAATTAGTTCAGAATATTCCGCTGGGTAGAATGGGCTCTCCTGAAGATATTGCCAGGGTTGTTGCATTTTTATGCAGCCCCGATGCTGATTATATTACAGGTCAGGTTATTGCTGTTGATGGCGGAATGACAATGTAGGATTTGTTTCTTAGAATTCAATTTTATTAAATTTAATATAAGTATTATTAAAATCACTAAAACTTTCTAATAACTAATAACAGGAGATGAAAATGGATGTTGAAGCTAAAGTAAAAGAGATCATCATCGACAAACTTGGCGTAGAAGATTCTCAAATTACACCGGAAGCTTCTTTCACAAACGATTTAGGTGCAGATTCACTTGATATCGTTGAATTAGTAATGGGATTTGAAAGCGCTTTTCAAATTTCTATACCTGACGAAGATGCTGAAAAAATCGGCACCGTTGGTGATGCAGTAAATTACTTAAAAGAAAAATTAGGATAATTGAATCTGGGTGTCCTAAGATAAACTAACGGCACCCTTTTTCATTTTTCTTTCCCCAAAACCTCCATAAAACTTCCGGAGTTTATATGAGTAAGAGAAGAGTAGTTGTAACCGGATTAGGTGCAATAACTCCTATCGCTGTTGGAACTAATAATTATTGGAATGCCCTTTTAGAAGGTAAAAATGGTGTTGATTTAATTACTAAATTCGATACTACGCGTTTCGATACGAAGTTTGCAGCGGAAGTCAAAGATTTTAACCCTGAAAATTTCCTTGATAAAAAAACAATTAAACGGCTGGATCCTTTCTCTCAATTTGCAATTGCCTCCTCGGAAATTGCAGTTACTGATTCCGGGATAAATCTTGACAAAATTAATAAAGAAAGAGCCGGTGTTATTTTTGGAAGCGGAATAGGTGGAATGGAGGCATTACAAAATGAACACTGGAAATATTTTCAGGATAGAAATCCGAAAGTTATTAGTCCCTTCTTTATTCCTATGATGATAGCAGACCTCGCTGCAGGCCAAATATCTATGCGATTTGGATTGAAAGGTCCTAACTACGCAACAACATCTGCCTGTGCTACAGCTTCGCATTCTATTTCCGATGCTTTTATGCATATTCAGAGAGGCAGTGCTGATTTGATAATATGTGGCGGCTCAGAAGCTTCAATTGCGGAAATTGCAATTGGCGGATTCAATGCTATGCGTGCTATATCAACCTGGAATGACAATTATAAGGAAGCATCCCGCCCATTTGATCTTAAACGAAATGGTTTTGTAATGGGTGAAGGGGCTGGTGCTTTAGTTCTTGAAAGCCTGGAACACGCGCTGGATAGAGGGGCAAAAATTTACGCAGAATTAGCCGGAATAGGATTAACCGCAGATGCTTACCATATAACTGCTCCTGCACCAAATGGCGAAGGTGCTTACAGGTCTATGAAAATTGCAATTGAGGATGCCGGACTGACTCCAAATGATATTGATTACATAAACGCACACGGAACCTCAACTCCTCATAATGATGTAAATGAAACTAAGGCTATTAAAAATCTTTTTGGTAATCATGCTTACAAGCTTATAATCAGTTCTACCAAATCAATGACAGGTCATTTACTCGGTGCTGCCGGTGGTATAGAAGCTATTGCAACTATTTATTCTTTAGTTAATGACATAGTTCCGCCTACAATAAATTTAACAATTCCTGATCCGGAATGCGATTTAAATTATAGCCCAGTAAAACCAACCAAGAGAAAGGTAAATGCGGCAATAAGCAATACCTTCGGATTTGGCGGGCATAATGCATCTCTGTTATTTAAAAAATTTGAGGAATAGTTCTTGAATCTTCTCAGCTGGCTATACAAAAAACTCAAACAAAGAGAAAAGCAGCGCCATTCGAAAGTCATTTCAAAGCACTTAAGTGCATCTAAATTGTCTGAATTAGAAGCAATTCTAGGTTTTGAAATTAAAAATAAATCGCACTATATCCGTGCATTAATTCATCGTTCTTTTCTGGAATATATGGAAGCTGATGATGATTCGAATGAACGGCTGGAGTTTTTGGGTGATTCAGTTTTAAGCCTGGTAGTTGCTGAATATCTTTTTGAAAATTTTCCTGATAAAGATGAGGGCTTTTTAACCAAGGTAAGGGCAAAACTTGTTAATAGACTGGCTTTATCTGATTCAGCTGAATCAATGGGTCTGCAGAAGTTTATTCTTGTGAGTAAGAATTTATCCGATAGATTCTCTGCAGCCTCAAAAACAGTTCTTTCCGATGCGCTAGAAGCTCTTATTGGGGCTATCTACCTTGACCACGGTCTTCAAACTTGTAAAAACTTTATTCAGCGAGTATTAATTGATCCAAATATTAAAGAGGGTGATTATCTGATTGATGAAAATTACAAGAGTCAGCTTCTTGAGTATGCCCAGGCAAATAAGTTCGAAATACCTTCCTACTCAGTTATTAATGAAGAAGGTCCTCAGCACGAAAGAATTTTTACGGTAAAAGTCACTCTAAATAATAATATCTCTGGCATAGGTAAGGGTAGGAACAAAAAAACAGCAGAACAAAATGCAGCAAGAGCAGCCCTTTCAAAAATTTATCACAATATCTCATCTGAATAATTTTACTATTTTATTTCCATTCTGTTCCTATAAATTGAATCAGTTTTTACAATTATTTGTTTTATTTTAGTGTATACTTTTAAAATAATTTTAACTGATTTAAAAGAAATTTTATAATTCTAAAGGCGCAAAAATGTTATCGTTAAAACATCCGGATAATTTTGTAAACAGGCATATTGGTCCAACAGAATCAGAAATAAAGGAAATGCTCGAAGCATGCGGGGTTCAGTCTATTAATGAACTTATCCAACAGACAATTCCACAAAAAATAAGATTAAATGAAAATATTTCTTTAGAACCTGCTCTAAGTGAGTATGATTTTATAAGTTTCCTCCGAAATCTTGGTTCGAAGAATAAGATATTCAAATCTTACATTGGAATGGGATACTATCCAACAATTCTACCACCGGTAATTCAGAGGAATATTCTGGAAAATCCTGGATGGTACACTCAATACACTCCTTATCAAGCAGAAATTGCCCAAGGCAGATTAGAAGCTTTGTTAAACTTTCAAACTATGGTTTCCGAATTAACCGGGATGAAACTTGCAAATGCATCTTTACTTGATGAAGGAACCGCCGCCGCTGAGGCAATGGTAATGTTTTTTAATCTTAGAAAAAAAGAAAAACAAAACTCCGTAAAGTTTTTTGTTGATCAGGAAATTTTTCCACAAACAGTAGATGTGCTTAAATCAAGAGCATTAGGATTTAATATTGAGCTGGTTATTGGTGATCATAAAACTCAAAAATTTGATAATAACTTTTTTGGTTTGATAGTTCAATATCCATCAAATACTGGTGAAGTTAATGATTACAGAGATCTGTTCAGTTCAGCCGATGAATTCGGAATTTACAAAATAGTCGCAGCGGATTTATTAAGTCTCGCTTTGTTAACACCTCCCGGAGAATTTGGAGCGGATGTAGTTGTTGGTTCCACTCAAAGATTTGGTGTTCCGATGGGTTATGGCGGTCCTCACGCCGGATATTTTGCCACTAAAGATGAATTTAAAAGGAATATTCCTGGCCGGGTTATCGGCATTTCCATTGACGCACAAGGTAATTCTGCTCTTCGTATGGCTTTGCAAACCAGGGAGCAGCATATCAGACGTGAGAAAGCGACCAGCAATATTTGTACTGCGCAGGTTTTACTTGCTGTTATTGCAGGTATGTATGCTGCTTATCATGGCCCTAATGGAATTAAGAGGATTGCAGAAAAAATCCACGGGTTAACAAAACTACTTGATTACGGTCTTAAGGGGTTGGGCTTTAAACAAATAAATAGCATTTACTTTGATACTCTAGTTATTGAATCTGATAAAGAACAAATAAAGACTATACGTGAAAACTCTTTACAAAAGCAGATAAACCTTAGATATTTTGATAATTCATTTATAGGAGTATCATTAAGTGAAATAACTACAGTTTCAGATGTTATTGAATTGCTGAATATGTTTGCCGATGTAAAAGGGAAAAAGTTGAATGAAACTGAAATAAAAAAATATTCAGAATCTATTAAACTTGATTTACCTGAAAAGTTTTTAAGAACATCCGGATATATGGGACATCCGGTGTTTAATACTTATCATTCCGAAACGGAACTATTGAGATATATGAAACAGCTTGAAAATAAAGATCTTTCACTGGTTCACTCTATGATTCCGTTAGGCTCATGCACAATGAAACTAAATGCAACAACTGAAATGCTGGGTGTAACTATTCCAGAGTTTTCAGAAATTCATCCATTTGCACCGATTGATCAGGCTGAAGGCTATCAAAAATTATTTTTGGAATTAGAAAACGACCTTTCAAAACTTACGGGATTTGCCGCCGTATCGTTACAACCAAACTCCGGGGCTCAAGGTGAATTTTCAGGACTTTCAGTAATTCGGGCTTATCATGAAAGTAAAGGAGAAGGACACAGAAATATTGTGGTTATTCCGTCTTCCGCTCATGGTACAAATCCAGCCAGTGCAGTTATGGCAGGAATGAAAGTGGTTGTAGTAAACTGCGATGATCTTGGAAATATTGATCTCGATGATCTAAGAAAGAAAGTTGAAATAAATAAAAATAACTTGTCATCTTTAATGATCACTTATCCCTCGACGCATGGTGTATTTGAAGAAAGTATTGTTGAAATATGTGAATTAATTCACTCTAAAGGCGGACAGGTTTATATGGATGGTGCAAACCTTAACGCGCAAGTTGGATTGACTACTCCCGGACTTATTGGAGCTGATGTTTGTCATTTAAATCTTCATAAAACTTTTTGTATTCCACACGGTGGCGGTGGGCCTGGTATGGGTCCGATTGCTGTTGCAGAACACCTTACTCCTTTTTTACCCGGACATAGTGTTATAAACATCAATAAGGCAAAATCCATAAATGCTGTTTCTGCTGCTCCGTGGGGTAGTGCAAGTATTTTACTAATTTCTTATGCTTATATAAAATTAATGGGCAGTGTAGGATTAAAAACAGCAACTGAGATCGCCATTCTAAATGCAAATTACATTAAATCGAATCTTGAGAAGCACTTCAGCGTTTTGTACTCAGGAATTAATGGCAGAGTTGCCCACGAACTTATTTTTGATATGCGGGAATTTAAAAACTCTGCTCATATTGAAGTTGAAGATATTGCAAAAAGACTAATGGATTATGGGTTCCATGCACCAACTGTCTCTTTTCCGGTTCCCGGTACACTTATGGTTGAACCAACTGAAAGCGAATCTAAAATTGAACTTGATCGTTTCTGCGAAGCATTAATATCAATAAAATCTGAAATTAAGGAAATTGAACAGGGATTAGAAGATCCGATTAATAATGTGTTAAAGAATGCTCCACATACGATACAAATGGTCTGTTCCGATAACTGGACTCATCCTTATCCAAGAGCGAAAGCTGCTTATCCATTACCGTGGACTATCAAACATAAATTCTGGGCTTCTGTGGCAAGAGTTGACAATGCTTACGGTGATAGAAATTTAGTGTGCAGTTGTTTGCCAGTTTCAGATTATAACGATGAACCTGTTGAAGTTTAATTAGATTATACCGCTTTTATTATTGAGCAGTATATTATCTCCCTTTTTATTATCCTTGTAATAAATAATTTTGAATATACCTCATTCCTTAACAGATCGTATGATAAAATTCTTTTTCATCGTTTTGATATCAGTTTTTTCTGGTGGATCTCTTTTTTCACAAACAGATGAAAAAGGTGGGGAAGAATCCTATCCATTCATCGTCGATTCTATTTTAGTATCAGGTAACGACATTACTGAGGAGTTCATAATTTTAAGAGAATTGACCTTTACCGAAGGAGATACAATAAGTTTTGAAACTGCTGATTACAACAGGGAGAGGATATACAGCCTTGGAATTTTTAACCAGGTTACATTAGAGCCCAATACATATAATGATTTAAATATTCTGAATATTGTTGTTGAGGAAAGCTGGTATATTTATCCGATTCCCTTTATTAATATAAAAGAGAGCGATTGGGATAAAATATCATTTGGAATGTTTCTTGTTTTAAAAAACTTTCGTGGCAGGAATGAAACTCTTTCTGCGGTTGCTGGTTTCGGGTATGATCCTACATTTGGTTTGTCTTATTACAATCCTAATATGATAGGAAATGAAGATATTTTTTTCTTCACAAGGATGAGCTACTCAGATGTATCAAATAAAAGCTTAATTGCTGAACAACTGGCACTAGGAAACTTTGATCAGAAAGTAATCACCGGCAATGTTGAAATAGGAAGGCGGTTCTTTCTTTTTCATAAATTGGCTTTAAACTTGGGATTCAGCTACATAGAATCCCCATTTTATATTGATAGAATCAACGCTTCGTTTGAAAGAATTGACAGGGTTTTTACTTTAAGTACTGGTTATCAGTATGACACTCGGGATCTAGTTCAATTTCCTAAAAGCGGTTTTTATACAAATGTAAGCTATATTCTTAAAGGGATGGGAATTAATGGTATAAATTACAACGTCGCCAGAGTTGACTTAAGGACTTATAACCGTCTTATCGAAAAACTACATTTCAAAATGAGATTTACAAGTCGTTTTACACTTGGTAACAGAATTCCACTTTATGATAATTCGATAATAGGATTGGAAGACAAGATAAGAGGTTTTTTTAATTATAAGATTGAAGGTAATCATTCCTACCTTACATCAGCGGAATTATATTACCCTATAATTGAAGAACTGAAGATTAACCTGGAATTCATTCCAATAATACCAAAGCAGCTTTTGTCATACAGGGTTGCTCTGTACGCTCAAATATTTGCCGATGCCGGTGCAACACAGAATTCAGAGGCTTCAATAGGATTAAATAATTTTAAAAGTGGATATGGTGCCGGATTAACCGTTTTGATCCTTCCGCATTATGTTGCCAGAATTGAATATGCAATAAATGAATTAAGAAAACCGGAGATTATTCTGGATATTGGAACATCCTTCTAACATAGAATTGTACTATTCAACATTCGCAAACAGCGGTGATAATGTAATAGAACTAACGGGCGATGAATTTCATCATGCTATTAAAGTAATGCGTAACAGGGCAGGCGGTGAAATTCATATTACAAATGGAAATGGAATTATTTTTATTTGTACAATCGCTGAAGTTTTTAAAGATTATTTAAAAGCTCATATTAAAAAACAAATAAAATATGAAAACAAATTTAGTAATATCACTTTCTGTTTACCGGTATTGAAGAATCCGGATCGTTTTAAATTTGCACTTGAAAAGTGTACAGAACTCGGAATAACGAATTTCATTCTGTTTAGTTCAAGCCGATCTATAGTAAAGATAAAAAATGTTGAAAAGTGGGATAAAACAATTTTATCGGCGATGAAACAATCACTCCGGGCTTACTTACCGGTTATCACTAATATTGATAATGTTAAAGATTTACTGAATTTCGATGGCGAAAAAATTATTTTTGATCAGAACACTAATGAACAATTTGAATATAGTTTAATTAAGAATAAAAAATATTTTTTCATTTTTGGTCCGGAAGGCGGTTTTTCTAACGAAGAACTTTCTCTTTTTAATACAGTATATAAGTTAGCTGGTAACCGATTACGGACAGAGACAGCAATAATCAAGTGTGCGTCAATTATAAGTTAGTATTAATAATGAAATACTTTCCTATTATATTTTTTCTATTAGTCTTAATTGGTTGCAGTGCCGCGCCGCGTTTTACAAGTGATTCTGATTCACAAGAAAGCGGAAAGATTCCACCCGGAATAAAAATTTTTAGTGGAATCGCTTCTTACTATGCTGATGAATACCACGGCAAAAAAACTGCTAGTGGTGAGATTTACGACATGCATAAATTAACGGCTGCTCACATAAATTTGCCATTTAATACTAGAGTTAAAGTCACTAATCTTAAAAATAGTAAGATCGTAATTGTCAGAATCAATGATAGAATGCCTGACTTTAAAAACCGTGTAATTGACCTTTCCTACGGTGCAGCGATCAAACTTGATATGATAAGAGATGGAATTGTGGAAGTTAAAGTAGAGATATTAGAAACCGGAAATTAAAAACCCGATCAGTTGACCGGGTCTTAATTGATTGTGAATTATTCTTTACTTACAGGTTTTAGATTTTTCCACCATTCCTTTTTAAGGATGTTGTATTTCATTATTTGTTTATTGTCTAAAAGATTTTCAACTTTTTGCTGAGCAGTCTTTAAATCTTCATTGGTTGCATTTTTATTCGATACATATTCACTTAAAATAGCTCTTACACTAACTGCCTGTTCATCACTGAGCAGAATCTTTTGTTTTAGATTATCCGTCATAGATTTAACCATCTCATCGTTGGATTTTTCTTCAACCTGAGCGAATAAGGTAACAGATAAAAAAGCCGTAATAATACCAGTCATCACTATAACCTGAGATAATTTATTTATCACTTTCATTTTTGCTCCTATGAATGAATTTAATATAACTATAATAAGCTTAATCAATTTAATTTAGAATTTCAATACTTATTGTTTTATGATTACTTTTGCTGCGCAAATTTCTCTGGATTTTGATGATTAAAATAAAAGATCAAGCTTATAATAAAATCCTTTATATATCCTCCCAATTAACGGGCCAGGCATTAGAAACCTCAAAAATTGAAGAAAAACAATATAATTATGAGTTAACTGCTCAATATTTGGAGGAAAAAGTAAAAGTACTTGTCTATTTTGGTAAAAAGGGAATATCAACAATTATACAGGGTGATATTAATTCGAAAATATATACCAAAGTTAAAGGAATTGTTTTTGGTGAAGGACTATTTGATTCTGTGAGTAAAGAAATTGAAGAACCTTCCGAATATATTGGTACTGATGAATCTGGCAAAGGTGATTTTTTTGGTCCCCTTGTTATTGCAGCAGTTTATGCTGATGATAACCTGCTAACTAAGTTAAAACTTGCCGGGGTTAAAGACAGTAAACAACTGGATGACAGTGCTATAAAAAATATTTCTAAAGAGATTAAAAAAATCGTTCCAAATAATTATAGAAATGTGGTTATAATAAATCCGGAGAAGTATAATCAATTGTATGAATCATTCAAAAACTTAAATAAGCTTCTTGCCTGGGGACATTCGAAAGCAATTGAAAATATAATTTTTAATAATAAAGCTTCAACAGTTATTAGTGATAAATTCGGTAATGAAGAATTGCTGATTTCTGAAGTATTGAAAAAAAATATAGAAGTCAATCTAATCCAGACGACCAAAGCCGAGCGTTTCCTTGCTGTTGCGGCAGCATCAATTCTGGCACGGGATAGAATGATACATTGGTTTATTAAGACGGGAAATGAATTAAAAGTTACTATTCCTAAAGGCGCCGGTGATGTCGTCAATATCACGGCTGTTAAAATAGCTTTGAAGTATGGAGCCGATATTTTACCGAAAATAGTTAAATTACACTTTAAAAATTACGCAAGTTTAAGTCAGAGTAAGAAAGGATAATAAAAATAAAATGAGTGCTATAAGAAAGATCAGAAGAATAGGTGTATTGACTGGCGGTGGTGATTGTCCGGGACTCAATGCGGTTATAAGAGGTGTAACTAAACCTGCACAGGATTTGGGAATGACAGTTTTTGGTATTATGGATGGTTTTGAAGGATTAGTTGAAGGTAAAGCTCGCGAATTAAGAAATGCTGATGTTTCCGGAATTCTTGCCAGGGGAGGTACAATTCTTGGCTCTTCTAATAAAGGTGATCCTTTTCATTGGCCGGTTCAAAAGGATGATGGAATTGAAATAATGGATAAATCTGCGCAGGCAGTGAAAAACTATGAAGCCTGGAATCTGGATGCTCTCATTGCTATTGGCGGCGATGGAACAATGCATATTTGCAACAAACTTAGTCAACTCGGATTAAATGTAATTGGGGTGCCGAAAACAATTGATAATGATCTTGATGCAACTGATTTAACATTTGGACACGATTCGGCAATTTATGTTGTGTCGATGGCATTAGATA
Organism: Ignavibacterium sp.; assembly: GCA_018335755.1. Lineage (GTDB taxonomy): Bacteria > Bacteroidota > Ignavibacteria > Ignavibacteriales > Ignavibacteriaceae > JAGXRK01. Next base: position 86,312 of record JAGXRK010000044.1, read on the forward strand.
GGTTACATACAACTGCTTCTTCTCATCATAGAGTAATCGTTTGTGAAGTTATGGGAAGGTATGCCGGCTGGATAGCACTAAACGGCGGTTTGTCCGGTGGAGCTGATATTATTCTTATTCCTGAAATGCCTTTTTCATGGGAGAAGGTTTACGACAAGATTAAACAGCGAGAACTAATGGGCAAAAAATTTAGTTTGGTTGCAGTATCCGAAGGTGCCAGAGCCCTTGGAGAAGAAATGACCACGAAAGGACAAGATATAAAGAGAACAGATCCCGTCAGGTTAGGCGGAATTGGAGAAGTAGTTGCAAGAAATATTGAAAAAAATACAGGAAGAGAAACACGTGTTACGGTACTGGGCCATTTACAAAGAGGAGGCAGTCCCACACCTTTTGACAGAATACTTTCAACTAAATTCGGTGCTTACGCCATTGACCTGGTATCAAGAAAGAAATTTGGATATATGGTAGCATTAAAAGGCAGTGATATTAAACCTGTAAGGATAGTTGATGCAATTTTAAAACAGAAGTTAGTTCAGCCAGATACACAAGCAGTATTTGCTGCAAAATCTGTGGGAATTTCTTTTGGGACGGAATAATTTTGATCTAATATTGCATTTAGAATGTTGTAAATATATATTTGAAAGCATTTTTTAAGAAGTATAGTGCACATACGGGGTCGTAGTTCAGTTGGTTAGAACGCCTGCCTGTCACGCAGGAGGTCGCGAGTTCGAGTCTCGTCGGCCCCGCATTACTTAAACCCTTGTAAATTATATGTTTACAAGGGTTTTTAAGTTTAAAGAAATACATTCGATCTTTTGACTATAACACTTTTTATAACACTTTTTATTTTTTACGTGGGGAAAAAGTAATTGATTTTGACTCATATCCATCATTCCCAAACGGTGAATCATAATATACGATTATGTACAAGGTAAACTTCCCATTATTCTTTAATTGAATATCGGATTCAAGAACAATAGGTTTGTCCCCATACTTACTTGGATAGATAGGCTGCTCTCTAAAATCTCGTTGGAATGACTGGTTATTCCCTTGTTTTGGAGTTTCCCGGCTGCCTTTAAAATTAAAATTTATAAGGTGTGCTTCTGGGATTTGAAATCTTAAAGTTGATAATTCTGCTTTTATATTTCCTCTGTTTGAAATAATAATTTTTGTAATTGTCGCCATGGAGTCATTTTCAACTATATGGGCATCTATGTTAAGTTCAGGCTTTCTATTTAATCGAGAAGTTAAACTATCAAGGGCAAGTTGAAATTTAATTAAGCTATGATTAAAAGATGATAAAACGCTTTCAAATTGATCTCTCTGCGAAATAACGTTCGAGGTAAATGAATCGATTGATTTTGAAAATGCATCTATTTTATCTGGGAGGTCAGATATACTTTTTTCAACTTCCTTCAAAGATTCTTTTGATTCCTGCGCACTTTTAAGAATCTTACCCATTCGATCAATTATGTTATTAAAATCTTCCGCAGAAGTTCTAACTTGGTATATAGCAAATGCAACAGTGAAAGATATTATAACTATTTCAAAATAGGCTTTATGCTTATCAAAGATTGGTTTTTTCCAATAATGATAGTAGGCTGCAACTATAACAACTATGATAAAAAATAACCACTCAAATGCAATCATATAAATTTCTCCAACTCAATCTCGTCCAGCTCTTTCCGGACACCATCAACACGGAAATCAACATAGTGCTTGTCTGTGATCTTCACATCGGTGTGGTCCAGGAGTTTTTTCACTTTGTAGATGTCCATTCCTAAATTGTTGATGAGGAAGCTTGCCAGGGTTGGACGGATCTGTTTTAATGAGTATGCTTTAGATATTTTGTTTCCTTTTTTCAGAAATCCCACTCCACGCTTCCAGAAGGAAAGAGGCCAGGTATAATTTGCCGGCACAACGGAATACATCGAGAACAATCTCCCAGGCTTACCATCATTTGCTTTCATTTCCTTGAGTAATTTCTCCAGCTCTTTGTACAAAGGGAACTTATATAGCTCTTTCCCTTTACGTTTGCCCGCTTTAATATTTCTTATAGTGATATGCTTTCGTTTGAAATCTATATCCTCTTTCAACTGAACAATTGCACTGGACGGCCGGCAGCCGGTGAGCAACATAAAATATATTATCTGATAATGATGAGGATAATCAGTGTTTGCTTTGAAGTACTCGATAATTGTGAACATATCATCCAACGGAATAGGGGCAGGATCCTTCGTTTCGCTTTCAATGGCTTCAATAATATTCTTTAATGTATAGTTCTGCTGAAGGAAATATTTCCAGAGTGTTCTGAGTGCACGTGTATAAATTGATCGTGAATTTCTGGAGAGTGCTTTATCTTCAAAGAAGTTTAATAGTTTAACGTAATCCCGATCGGAGTACGTGTATATCTTTTTGTTTCCGGAGGCACTAACAAAATGATCGACAGCAAGTTTATAACTCTCGAATGTTTTAGGTTTTATTTCATTCTTTGAGCCAGGGACTGATCTGACTTGCTTATATTCCTCAAAGCCTTCTTTTAATGTAAGATCCTTCTTGATCTTAATACCACTCTGGAGCTCTATGTTCCGGTTTGTAAGGGCATCCCGAAAACCTTTTACCTTATTCCGGAGCTCGGGTGTACCAATAATTTTTTCTTTTTTCTCAAACCGCTTACGATCGGAAGGAGTTACTTCAATTTTTGTATTAATTGACTTACGTTTCCGGCTATCATTATGCTCGAACTTATCATAATACCTTATCCAGTAGTAAGGTGAGTTCTTTTGTAGATAGACACCTTTCATTTGATCTGCCTCAAACGTGCGTTGGAAACGATGGATGCTATTTCTACATTGACTTCTGATAACCATCTTTTGAGATCTTCTGTCGTTATTTTTTCATTGTTCAATGAAATTTTACCACCATAACGACTTGACCATTTGATCAAATCTTTTAACTGTTCGCGACGGTCGTAAAGTTTATCCAGGGTATTCTTCATTATCATTTGTTATTATGTGATAATTATTTCTTCACCACACTTCCTACATAATTGCATATCAATCGGGTTCATTGTGGAACATTTCGGACAGAAATAACCGGTTTTATCTGCATTGAATTTCAGACGACGCACATCATCCCGATGAACTTCATTTATTATCTCTTTTTCTGAAATATCTTTGTGGCAATGCGGACAGACTACAGCAGCTTTATTAATAAACTCTTTGCAGTACGGACATTGTACTTTATCCCCCTTCGATACTGCTGTAATTATCCATCCAATAGGCCCTAGCAATAAGCCGAGAATACACCCCATTCCTCCTGCGCCTTTATTATTGCCAATCATCATTCCAACAAAACCAAATACAGCCCAAATTATTAGTAATTCCATTTTACCACCTATTTAAAAATTATTTCAAAGTACACTATTAAGTTCAAAGCCAAAAGAAATGTCAGAACAACCAAAAACTTCCATTTCAGTTTTATGTAATTGAAAATCTTATCCATTTAAATATCCTTTCTTCAATCCGTGGTGCTCAAATGTTAATGTATTTTTTATCAATCGATGAATTACATCTTCAAACAAGATTCCATATTCTGGTTTGCTATTATAACTCCACCGTTTTGTGGATGGATTGAATGAATATCTTTTGTGTTCTTCCGGATGATGAATATTTGGTGCATAAACGTTTACCCATTCCGTTTCACTTCTGAACCCGAGGATAATCAATGATTTTTTGTACTCGTATTTGTAGAGATGTTCGGGACCGAAGAAAACAGAGTTTTTCAATAGTTCCAAAGAAAGAGAATCTACATACTGTTTTAACCACGATGATGATATTTTATAATAAAGATGTTTGCATAGTTTACGAATATCTCTGTCCTGGTATTCTTCTCGTTTTGCTATTTGATCTTCACAGGTGCACCGGAGATTATAAACATCAAGATGAAACTCCTTGTAACGGTATCTTTTGTCTTTTACTTTGAGTGGAAACAGTGGCAGCGGGTGGACATAGTAATTTTCACCAGGATTAAGTGGACCGGTAGCATCCTGCTTTAGTTTACGGAGATCAGAATATTTTTTTGGTTTTTTAAGGTCGACCCGTTTTGCTTCTAATATCAATAAATACCCCAATAAATAATGAGAGTTACTTCTTTTTAATGTTAACTATTTTATAAATCTGCTCGATTCTGTCTTTAGTTAGTATTATTGGTTTCTCTGCATTGTTATACGAAAACAAACCAATCGTGTTTTTTACTTCCGGATTATGACTGAAAATTTTTATCGCTCCTTTTGTTTTATCCCACCGGACAGCAACGATGTCGCCATCTTTATACTTTGCCGAAGTTGAACATAAAACCATATCTCCCGGTTGAAGAAACGGAGTCATTGAATAACCATACTCGGAATCAATGACTAACCAGAAGTGTGCTCTCGGATCATAAAATAAATCATCAGATTCATTCCAATCGTTGTATTCAGTTACTTCAGAATAACCGGCAGGAATTTGACCGAGCACTTTGTAAATCGGGATGCTTGAAGGCTTGAGCTCTAAATCATCTTTTAATACTTCTGAAACCTGATCCTCTTCCAGGTCAATAAACTTCTCAAGTTCATTTTTTATTGAGTTGAACAGGTCAAGATCCAGCTCCGGACTTTCCTTTAGGTGATAATTAAAATTTTGGGGAGTAATTCCAATCCGCTCAGCTACGAGAGCCTGTGATATTCTGGCTTTTTTGGCTTTTTGAAGCCACTTTATTACAATATCCTGGCGTTTTGACATATTATAAAAGTTTTCTGTATAGCTTATAATATATGACATATTCCTAAAGTATATTTTTATAATTTATAAAAATTATCTTGACATTTAAGAGAAAATCCTTTATGTTTTATTCAGTTATTTTGAATAATTTATAAAGGAAACAAAATGTTGATTATAGACCAAATTCGAAGAATTGACAATCAGTCAATTATCCGCTATTCGAATAAGTTTACACTTCCTCTTCCAGATCCATTCATTGAAGCAAATAAACTCCAGCCAAAAGATGAAATGGTCATTTACCGCGACCGGGTTAATGGTCACGATGCGTTAATAATAATCCCCAAAAAATCAATTGAGAATCATGATCAATCCGAACGGACTGACCATAACGGGGAAGAAAAATCTTCCCTTGTATCTGATGTTAAAGTGGTCTGATGAAATGTTGAAAACTAATGAATCATCCATAATGATTTTTTTTTACTGAAAACTAAAAAGCGAAGACAGGAAAATCTCAGGTTATGAACAACAATAATTCAATCCATACAGAAAAATTCAATATGCTTAATGAAGATCAGAAGTTCATTAATCAGATCCTGGAAAGGTTCGGTCTGGAAATAAAATGGCTCGCTGAAAAGCTTCCTATGGATTATGAGCTGCTTCGTTACCAATTGCGTGAGGCTATCAACTATAGACAGGATGTTCATTCAAGAATTATTGAGGTGTTAAAAAAGGAAGGGTATATCAGTTCGAACAAAGAAGTATGTGATAAACTTAAAGATGATTTAATTGACTTCTCATCAGTACTCTCCGGAACAGTCTCTATCATATCAAAATCTGTTAAAGAAAAAATAAATGATCGTGTACTTGATGAGAGCGAGAAGAAGATGCTTACCGATCAGATAAAATCGCAGTTGAGAAGGGTTACAGATGAATTCAATGACTTACTCATTACGATTGACTTGAAATAAAATGTTAGTCACTCAAGAACAAATATTTAAGAAGCTAAGCGACATCGAGAAGAAACTCGAAAAGTTTATGAAAGAAACCGATTCATTCAGCATCGAGGAGATAAGCTTAAATAAAGCCTGTAAACTTCTTAAGCTCGGCAGCTATTCAGTTATTCAACTTGTCAAATCCGGAAAGCTTCAGGCCAGAGTTTACAGGGATAGCAAAAGAAAACTGCGTTACCGCTTCCGGTTAGTTGATATAAGAGCCTTTCAACAGAATAATAAATATGATCAGGTTTCACTTCACGCCGATGAAGTTGAGTCTGCAGAGGAAATTGCTAAAAGATTTTTCAATCAAAAAAGGAGTGCTTAATGGAAACGACTGTTAATGTTATCCCGGGGAAAGGTTATTTGATCATTGAAGCCTGGAACGATCACTGTTCAATCCGGGTGGCAGAAAAGAATACCCATTTCATTTATCGATTAATAAAGGTTTCTGTGAAGTTGTGGATAAAAACAACAGGTCAGTTATTCAGACAAGTTTTAATAAATAAAAAAGTCCTGCGTTAACAGGACTTTATCGATCACTAAACTTATTAGAAAGGTTCACTATGGAACTACACAAAAATAACAATTCACCAACAAAAAAGAAATCCCGGTTGAGGATTAGCCTGGTGAAACCGTTAAAGGTTACGCTGGATACTTCTTCAATAGTAACAGAGGAAAGACCGGTTACAAGGTTGCACCATCTGTTCCAGGGTTTCAAACAAACCTACGGACCGAAAGGAGATGTAAGACGATGAGTACACAATTAGTTAAACTCACAGAGGAAAGAATCGGAAACAACAACCAGCTTCAAAAATTTGTGCAGCAAGCCAGAACAATAGCAAATGTTGTATTTCCGGAGACACTTCCTTTCAGCGATAAGTATTGCAGGCTCGGTGCTGAAATCGTAACCGTGAATCCAAATGATGACAAACAAGTTTATCAGAATGAAAGCGGTGGTTATTGTTTACATCTCAGCAAGTTAAATGAGATTGCCAAAGCAGCTAAGATAAGAGTTGTTGGATCTCGTATACTTGAACGTAAAGTTGATGAGACCGGCCGGGTTACTTTTATAAGTCACGAAGTAACAGTTCAATACCGGACTGTAAGCGGCGAAATGATAAAGGAATCATACACCGGTAAGTACGATTACTTTAATGATGCAGCAACAAAAAGCGAGAAGCAGACAAAATCCAGACGCAAACACGCAGAGGCTCTCGCTGAAAGTAATGCTTTAACCAGGGCTTTCAATAAAGTCCTGCCTCAACTTCCTCAATCTTTCAACAAAAAGGATTTCGATAAACCATTCCTGATCCCTTATGTGGAAGAAGATAAGAACGCTTTGCTTTCTGAATTCTCTCCGGAGGAACAGAAATCAATTAAGAAGGAACTTGCCAGACAAAAACTTGGCATAGTTGATACAATTTATCAATCAGGATCTCCTGCAAACAACAGCAGACAAGTTGAAGAAGCCGTGGTTACTGAGGAAGTGACAGAAGCTCCCAAAACCGAAACACCACCAAACGAAGATCCCGGGTTTATTTCAGAGACTTATCGTGAAGCTCCGCAGAATGAAAGAACTGAGAAAATTTTACAATTAATTGAATTGAAGAAATTCCAGGATCCTAAAGGCACTCCGTTTACTCAAGCCAGGATTGAACAATCTCCACTCGATTCACAAATTAAGTTCATTAAGAAGCTTCTGGAAATGCCGGATGCTGAGGAGGCGTTACCTATATGAATTGGAAAACGGAAGTGCTCGGACACACAATCCGGGTTATTGATGAAGAGGGAAACGACATTGTTGTTGTCGGTTCTGTTGCAAATCCGGAAAACATAAAGATTGCAAATCTGCTCTCAGCAGCTCCTCAACTTTATGATGATCTGGCAGTTGTATATCAACTGTTCAATTCATTTCAGATCTCATTACCAAAAACTATTTCAAATCGAATTGGTGAGTCATTAAAAAAAGCGGAGGGAAAATGTACAGAAGAAACAAAGCAGACGGATGCATTACAGCAATCCCGACAGCGTTAGTGATGGCAACATTAATTTATTTAATAATAACTATGGCAGGAATTTTCAAATGAAACAATTAAGATTTATTCATACAGCGGACTGGCATGCTGATGCTGATCCGAAAAAACAAAAGAAGCTTGAGGCTTCTCTTGATCAGATGGTTGCGTATTGCAGCAACGTAAAAGTTAATGCAATAATTCACGCCGGGGATGTATTTGAGAAGAGTCAGAAATACCAGGCAAACTCAGGCGTGCCGGTTGTGCTTAAGTATTTACACAAACTTGCAAAGTTGGTTGATTTCATCTTCATAACAAAAGGAAATAATAGTCACGATGAACCCGGAAGCATAGAACTGCTTCACCAGATCGAACCGAATGTATTTGCTTATGAATATCCGGTGGTGTTAGGAATGAAAGCTGGTGCAGTAAAACAACACGTATTTGATCTGCTAAGAGACGAGCACAGGATAACAGAATTTGATTACATCGTTTCCTTAGTTCCATATCCAACAAAAGCTTCTCTGTTAATTGAAGACAGTATAGACAACAACAATGCAAACTTCATTGAAAAGTTTGAACAGATCTTCGAGCACATTGGTGAGGTTACACAACCTTATACTTGTCCGAAGCTTCTGGCTTTTCATGGTAATGTCGTTGGATCTCGTTTGTCATCCGGACAAACATTAGTTAGTCAGGATATAATGGTTGCACCTTCCACACTTGAAAAAGCAAAGCACGATTATTATGCACTTGGTCATATTCATTTAAGACAATTCTTCAAACCGAATATGGGTTACTCCGGGTCAATCTATAACAAGAACTGGGGAGAGACTGAACAGAAAAGCTTTGAAACAATCGAGTTTGAAGATGGAAATATGATTACGATAACAATTCCGCTTAATGCTGCCCGTCCGATGGTAAAGATTGATGCTGAATTCATTAATGGACGCTTTGAGTGGGATGAATCAATCACAACTGATGAAGCAAATGCAAACGCTGAGTTTCGTTTCCGGTGTACCGTATCTGAGAATGACCGAAAGTTAATCTCTGATGATAAGATTGAATGGTTGAAAACTTTCTTTGGTAAAGATGTAAAGATTGAATTCAACATCATCCCGGACCAGCGTGAAAGCAGATCTGAGAAGATTATGAATTGCAAAACCTTGCTTGATGAAGTTAAGGAATACGCTTCTGTCATCGAGCAACCGATTAACGGTACGATTGAACAGAAAGTCCTGGAACTTCAGGAGAAAGGAGTTGAGGTACAATGATAAAATATCTAATTATTCTCGGAATGTTTTATCAGCCTAAAAACAAGCTTCACAAAGCGATACAGGAATTTATTGGCCAACAAAATCGAAAAGTGATCAAAGAAGAGAATCTTCAAGCTTATAAGAAATATCTCGGTGATGGAATTGAAAGACTAAATGATCAACATCGAAAATGCACAAGGGTAAGTGCTAACTTCTGGAAAAGCGAAACCGATGAACATCTCCACTTGGAGAATGTAGTATCACTTTCAATGTTTAAGTTTAAGGAGAAGGGAGTTGAGGTATGAAAATTCGTAAACTAAAACTTCGCGGTGCAATAGGAATAAGAAAAGGATTAGGACTTGAAGAAATTGAAATCGATTTCAGTCAGTATCAATCCGGACTAATTGCACTAACCGGGCGCAACGGCAGCGGTAAAACAACCATAATGGAAAATCTTCATCCTTACCGGATGATGGTTAGCCGGGATGGTTCGCTTCAAAATCATTTCTACTTAAAGGATAGTTTCCGCATTCTTGAGTTTGAGCAGGACGGTGATATTTATGAATCTAAAATTTTGATTGATGCGCTAACCGGAGGTTCAGAAGCTTATCTGCTGAAAAATACACACAAGGGATATAACCCTCTTAATGATGGTAAACTAACCACCTACGATAAAGCTATTGAGGATCTGCTTGGATCCCCGGATCTGTTCTTCAATTCAGTTTTCTCCGGACAGAAAAGCAAAGGTATTGCTGAACTGAAACCAGCCGATAGAAGAAAGCTTTTCTATGAACTTCTTAACCTCAACATTTATGAGCAATACTTAGAACAGGCTAAAGTAAAAGCCAGGGAACAGGAAGTAAAACTCTCTGCGGTTGAAGGTGAAATAAAAGCATTGCAGCAAAGCCAGACTTCGTTGGATGTTCTCGATGATCAGAGAGTTGAACTGCTTAATGACCAGGTTAAAATCATTTCTGACATTTCAAATCTTGAAACCCGGATTGATGAGCTCAAAAAAGAGATCTCCGATTTAACAGTTAAGGTGAAACTTGCAGAGGACAAGCGATCCAGGAACAAAGAATACCAGGATAAGATTGATAATATTGGAGGGGATATTCTTTCTTTAACAACTCAGCACAATTCAAAAATCATCAGACTGACATCTGAGATTGATGATAATAAAAAACTGCTTGAGCGAAACAAGAAACTTGCTACTCCGGAAGCTAAGGAAAAGGTTCGATGGAAGCTGAAAGAAATTGAAAGCCTTAAGCAGTCACTAAGCACAACTAAAGATTATCACTCCGGCATTCAGAAACAATATTCTGATCATCAGAAAGAATATTCTGAAAAATTAATATCCCTGGGAGAACTGGAGAAGAAAGTAAATACTCTTCGCTCTGAGTTTAACGCTCTTAAATCCGAAGCTGAAACCAGGTCAAATGAAATCAAAAGGTATGAGGAATCAATCAAAATTATTGATGAAGTGCCTTGTGATCAACCAACCGGAAGCAGTTGTAAGTTCTTAATTAATGCCTACGGAAACAAGGAATCATTACCGGGGTTGAACGAAGCCTTAAAGAAGATCGATGAAAATCTCTCATTCAAAGAGGCAGAACTTGTCAAAGCGGAGAAACAACTCCGAACTGATAAGCAAATGATAGATGAACAGTTCACGCTTAAAGATCAGGATTTCAAATGTATCATGAAGGACAATGAAACTGAGATTGAAGCTGTAAACAAAAAGCTTGCAGAGCTAACTAAAGACAACTGGGAAAAACTTAACGAAGATCTGAAAGAAGCCGGAAACAACATCAAGTTGCTCGAGGAGAAAATTAAAAACACTCAATCTCTTATCGACCAGGCTGTTGATGATTTTAACAGATCTATTGAATCTCTTAAGGTTCAGGCAAATGAACTGACTAGAAAGATTGATAACAACATCGATCTTGAAATCCGGAGCGTGGAAAAAAGCCGGGACATGAAAGCCGATGAACTCGATAAACTTTCCAGGGAACTGAAAACCAGTCAGGATCTTCTTAGCTCATACGAAAGACAAATCGCAACACTCGATAAAGAGATTGAAACGATCAAACAGAATGAGGAACGAATTGCAAAGCTGAATGAAACGAAGCGAGAAATTGAGAGCGAAATAAAAGACTGGTCGTTCCTGGTTAAGGCTTTCGATAAAACAGGAATCCCGGTGTTGAAACTTGAGAACTCAGGGATCGAAATAACATCTGTTGCAAATGAACTGCTTTCAATCTTTGAGAACAAATTCCGGATTGTATTTGAAACCACAAAACTTAAAGCTGATAAAAAGAGCTACAAAGAATCATTCGATATAAACATAGTTGAAGATGATGGCGTTTGTGAGATCTCGAATAAATCCGGCGGCCAGCAGGTTTGGTTAGAGACAGCAATTCAGCTTGCAATTTCCCTGGTGGTCCGTAACCAGGGAAGGAACATTGAGACAGCCTTCCTGGATGAGAAAGACGGAGCACTCGATCTTGAAAATGCTTATTCATACATCGAAATGTTAAGACGAGCTCACCAACTCAGCGGAGTTCACAATACTTTCATAATTACACATCGTCCTGAACTACTCGACTTTATTCCTCAGCAAGTAAAACTCACCGACGGAGTTTTGGAGGTGGTGAACGGGTGAAAGCACTATCAATGAAGCAGCCGTGGGGCTACTTAGTTCAGACCGGGCTTAAAACTATTGAAACGAGGAAATGGAAAACCAACTACAGAGGAGATATACTATTTGTAGCCTCCAAAAAGATTGATACTAATTTCTTTGACGTTGTCCTCACTGACCAATTAATCAACACTCATATTGACCTGGATAAACTTAAAAACCCAAAGCTCGGTGTCGCCCTATGTATCGCTGAACTATACGACATCAAACCGATGACAGTGGAACACGAAGCATCGGCTTTTTGTGAAACTTATCCTGGTGCATATTCTTGGTTTTTAAGGAATATCCGAGAAGTTAAACCATTTCCAGTAACAGGAAAGCTCAGCTTATTTGATGTCGAGGTGCCTTTATGAACCAACCAACATTATTTGATAAGAGAGAGGTAAACATACCTCTCTCAAATAAAATCGATTCCTTCTATTCGGATGATGTTAAAACCAAACGGGTAACTCAGAAGGAACAGATACTTGAAGCTCTCCGCACGCTCGGAGAAGCAACACAAAGGGAGCTTTCAGAAGCCACCGGGCTACCACGTCACGTAATTCCGGATCGAATATTAACACTTATCGCTGAGGAGAAGGTTGTAATCAGTGGTAAGTGTTTCGATCCGTTGACCAATAAAGAAGTAACTACTTACAAACCAATTAAATGAGAGGTACTCAATGAGTAAAAAAAAATCCCAGTCGAGTCGTTGGCTACATTGTAAGAAACCAGGTTGAACGACCATACATCCGGCTGCAGGGCGAATGGCTTAACGAAGCCGGGTTTGGGATTGGAAGTTTATTCGTTGCAGAAATAACAGACAATCAAATCATTTTAACAAGAAGGGATGCAGAATGAACGAAAATATTTTAATTGATAAGAACCAGGAAACAATTGAGACCTGGGCGTATATAGAAATAATGGGACACAACAGAATTGCCGGCCGGGTATCTGAAAGAAAGGTCGGCATCCAGGTTATGCTTCAGGTTGATGTTCCGAAACCTGATGAAGGATTTTCACACACGGAATTATTTTCTCCCTCTTCAATATTCTCAATCAAACCAACCACGGAAGAGTGGTGCCGGAAATTTGTTGGTGCACGTGTGAATTACGATGTGCTTCCTTACATACCAGCAACAAGGCAACTTAAAGAATCCTCTTCCTTTCCACCCAGTCAAGAGGAATTGAAAGAACAATTTCAAGCTGAAGAGGCCGCAAACTTTTTTGACGATGAGGATGAGAATGAATTATAATTTTCAGACTCCGGAGATCGTTGCTGATTACATGGTTACACTAATTCCCAAAAAATGCAGAACGATTCTTGAGCCTACACCAGGAAAAGGAAACCTGGTAAATGCTTTAGAGAAGTCTGATCGGCCGTTTGAAATAACCGCCCTGGCTAATTTCTGGGATCTGGATGATGAGTTCTATGACTGCGTTTTAATGAATCCGCCATTTAATAAAGATGCTTTTTTTGATCATAGTGGAAAACCTGCAGGATATAATATGCCATGCTCATTCATTATAGATACTTGTATGAAACGAACCGATAATATTATTGCTTTGCTTCCATGGTCTCATATTACAAACTCAGTTCTTAGAGTTAAGCAATTGATGAATTATGGATTGCAAACAGTCATAACATTACCGCGAAAAACATTTCCCGGCTCAAGAGTTCAAACTTGTATCGTTCAACTTAAAAAAGGATATCCTGAAAAAACTGAATTTAAATATTTCGACTGGTGACTTATGAAAATAGAAAACGTAGTAAATATTTCTATACAAGAGGCAAAGAACAAACAACATCTAAGAAAATATGCTCAGTTATATGATACACTTAAAGAGATGGAAGCTAATGAAACCATTTGCATAACCTGTAAGGATCGTTTTGAATATAAGAATGTTGCTTCTGCAATATTCAGGCTAATAAGAAATAACATACGAAAACCAGATGAATTTAAGACAACGTACCTTATCTCCGAACTAAGAATTTACGTTTATAAAAAGTCCTTGAAAAAATGAAAAGATTAATTACACACAGAAATTTCGAGCTCCGGGAGTGGCAGCAGGAAGCTTTCAGATCAGTATTGAGTGTCTGCAATAATGGTAAGAAAGATTTTCTATGCGTAGCCACACCCGGAGCCGGTAAAACTAAGTTTGCACTTAAAACCGCTCACCATTTCCTTGAGAAAAATCTTTGTGATCGTATTGTTGTAGTAACTCCCAGCGAAGGATTGAAACGACAATGGGCCTATGAAGCTGCAAACTTTGCCGGAATAGATCTCGATCCGGATTTTACAAACAACCAGGGAATGGAAGCCAGCGACTTTCACGGTGTTGTTATAACATACGCTTTGCTCGGCCAGGATAAAAAACAAATCCACTCTCAAAACACATTTGCAAAAAGAACTTTTGTGATCTTTGATGAAGTTCACCACGCTGGAGAAAGTTTATCCTGGGGAGATGCGTTAAAGAGATCCTTTGAGGATGCTGTCTTCAGACTTGCAATATCCGGAACTGCATTCAGATCTGACGATGCACCGATTCCCTTCATAAAGTATAACAACAATGTTTCTGTTGCTGATTATAATTACTCCTATGAACGAGCAATCCGGGAAAATGTTTGCCGGCCGGTTTACTTTACAATTCACGACGGTACAATGAAATGGAGAGTTGGTACACAGGAATTTGAGCACAACTTTAAAGACTACCTAACACCGGACCAGGTGAGCAAACGATTAAAGACCGCTCTCGATCCGAAGGGAAACTGGGTGAGGGATGTTTTGAAGGATGCCGACGAAAAGCTTAACGAGATCCGCAGGACACATCATAATGCTGCAGCTCTCGTGTTTGCAGCCACACAGCGGCACGCAAAAGAAATATCAAAGGTTTTACTCGAGCTCACAGGAGAAGAACCGCCTGTGGTGGTTTCTGACGATGGAGACGGCTCAGAAAAGATTGAGTCGTTCAAGCGCAGCAACTCCCGGTGGCTTGTTTCCGTGAGAATGGTAAGTGAAGGAGTTGATATTCCACGACTCCGGGTTGGTGTATATCTCACCATCATAAAAGCTGAGCTTTATTTCCGTCAGGCAGTTGGAAGATTTGTCCGGGTGATTACCGGGCTTCATCATCAGGATGCATACATATTCATTCCCCAGGATAAAGATATTGTGAAGCTAGCTGAAACAATTCAGATCGAGCGTGATCATGCTTTGGATGAAGCTGAACGACTGAAGAATGCGGGGGCCGGAGGAAATACAGATCTGTTCGGTAACGATTATACACCGGCTCTTCAAGGAAAGTTCATTCCACTGGGAAGCGAAGCCACCGACAGTAAAACCATTGCGGTGAACATAGAAATTAACTCCGGAATAAAGCACTCGGTTGATACCCGAAAGGTTCCTGTGAATGATGATCCAGTTTACCTGCAGAAAGAACGCCTACGGGACAATCTTAATCTGCTGGCCAAGAGGATTGCACTGAAGCGAAAGAATGGAAACCCGGGTATTAAACCTGATTGGAAGATAGCTCACAAAATATGGCGGGAGCAAGGTGGGAAAGAGATGCACCTTGAAACCATTGAAGAACTAATCAATCGACTTAATTTTTATCAAAACTTACTGAGGAATTAGAATGGCAAGAAAACGGATGATCGACCCCCACTTTTTCGAATCAGCTCAGGACAAAGGGTGGACTTCTGATGATTGCACCGTGATGATGGCTGCAATTTCGGCAGCAGATGATGAAGGAAGAGGACGAATAAAATCACTGACTGACAAGATTTCGGGGATAGTAACTGACAGAAAATTAAAAAAATGTGTTCAAAGATTACAATATTCTATCGTTTTTTATTCAAAAATTTATTATTTCTTACCAAAATGGGAAGAATACCAAAAAGTTTCGCACCCGATACCATCAAAATATCCAGACCCTAAATTATTTATAAATAAAGACTTAACTTCAAAAAATTCAGGAATTAATCCCGAACCACTCCGGAAGGACTCCACGACAGGTAAGTATAGTTTAAAAGAGTTAAGTTTAAATAAGGTTAGTGTAGATGAGGGGAATGTGGATAACTCAAACGGGAACCACCAAACTTCTAACCTTGAAATTTCTTTACCTCTTCTTACGGAAATCTCAGACTACGCTCCTATCGATTATGAAAATCGTGAGCATGTAACTGAAGCTGTTAAGAACTTACTTAATTCATTTTGCAACATCGAACATCCGGACAAAGCAACTCTATCAAGCTTTACCAACATTGTTATGAACACGAAACAGGTTAAGAATCAAACTGCATTTGAGTATTTATTTAACACTTTTAATGAGTTTCACACGTATCCGGAAGGAAAAAGAAACCTCGGTTATTTGTACAAACGATTGAAGGGAAGGATTGACGATGCTCTCATTGAAGCCAGGGAACGCAAAGCAAAACAGATTAAACAGAAAGAAAATGCAGAAATCAATATTGTTCACGATGAAGATATTGAACAGTTAGCAAACAAAATGAAATTCGATTAATTGCACAAAAGTGCCTGGGAGAAATTATGCAACAAGAATTTTTTAGAATAAAACTTGAAACAGCAAAACAGATTGCAACTGAGTTAGTGGATATCCTTTCACCACATTGTGAAAGAATTGAAGTTGCCGGATCTGTAAGAAGAAAAAAACCGGATGTGAAAGACATAGAGCTGATAATCATTCCGAAAGTGGAAGTGGAATTTTCCGGATTGTTCAACGATGAGGAAAATTTATTTTATCCGCTCGATCGGTTCATCCTGGGTGATGATAGGTTTGACTTCCGTCTGAACAAAAACGGACACCGGATGTACGGAGAGAAAAATAAACTCATCATCTATCATCCCGCTCCCGGTGTGAATATCCCGGTTGACATCTTCGCGGCAAACGATGAAAATTTTATGATGGTAAAGTTTGTACGGACCGGCGGAGCAGAAAACAATTTACAGGTAGCGAGAAAAGCTAATTCACTCGGAATGAATTTAAGAATTTATGAAAGCTGCTTTGAGGATAAACGAGGCTATAAGTACAGAATGAATTCAGAGGAACAGATTTATAAATTTTTGGAGCTTCCTTACTTAAAAGCTGAGGAGAGAAAGTGAAGCATAACATACTTCTGAGCGAAAGCTCGAGAAGTTAGTTATGCTGAACGGAAAAATTCACTATTAAAATTTCAAGAGGTACTCTATGAAGGAAGATATGTCTATGACAGATCAGGAAATTATCGCTAGGCTAAAAACATATCCTTTAGCGACAGTTCAGAATATTTGTTTAAGCGGAAATGAGTTTTGGAGTAATGCGGCTCAAAATGAATTAGCTCGCCGGAAAAAATTAAAACAGAAAAAAAATGAGCAGAGCAGACCTAAATCAATCCGAAATAGTTAGAGCATTAAGAGCTGTTGGTGCAACGGTGCATATCACCAGTCAGGTCGGTGGCGGCTTTCCGGATCTTGTGTGTGCGATCTCCGGAAAAAATTATTTAATTGAAATTAAAAACAAAGACGCTCGTGGAAAACTATCCACCTCTCAGCTAATCTTCCGGGACAAATGGAAAGGCAAGGTGCACGTAGTTGAAACTGTAGATGAAGCATTAAAAGTTATCGGAGTAAATGTATGACAAAGTTTAATTTCACACAAGGCTGTAAAACTAAAAAGGGACCAGTTCCCGTGACAAGACTGATCACGAAAGACCATTCTGTCTACCCAATCTTCTTTGATGAATTTGGACTGAAACGAACAAAGGAAGAAGTTGAGCGGATTCTAAAAGAACTGGAAGCAAAGGAGAAAGATGATCAGAGTTTATTCAATCCTAAAAAAGTTTAGGATTCTTTTGATATTTCAAAAATTTATTATTCGAGTGTGAAAAAATGAACGATGAAATAATTATTGATATGCTGGAGATTTTCGTCAAGCGTGGCCTTGTTCCTAAGAACATTTTGAGGAATGCTGTTATCAAAAAAGAGTATGAACAAATGAAAGGTGATGGTGTGCGATCTGAGGAAGCATTCGAATCACTCGGTCAGAAACATTTTTTAAGTCCAAAAGCAATTCAGGCAATCGTTTATGTCAAAGAGAAAAAGCAAGCTTAGTAGAAAAATCATTCCGGTTACATGCACATCTTCGCACCAGGTGGATGTTTCTGATATGAAGCCGATCCAGGGTAACCTGAAAAGCCGGACCAGGGAACAGCTTCAGAACTTACGGACTATGATTCTGAAATACGGATTTTCCTTCCCGATGTATATCTGGTTTGATGGAGAGAATCATTTCACACTCGATGGTCACGGAAGGGACTTCATTTGTAAAGAGCTGGTGAAGGAAGGTTATACATTCAAGCAAAAGGATGGATCGGTTAACACTTCGCTGCCGTGCGTTTTCATCGATGCTAAAAATAAAGTTGAAGCAAAAGAAAAATTGTTAGCTGTGAACAGCAGCTATGGAACGATAACGGATGAAGGACTTTATTCATATCTGTTTGAACCTGGGTTTGAACTGAACTTTGGTGAAATGAAAAGTACGCTCGAACTTCCCGGTGTTGATCTTATCGAATTTGAACAAACATATCTCTCTCCGGACGAAGCGCAGGAAAGCGATCGGGAATATCAATTTATATTTTCCCAGGAACAGATTAAGCAAGCTATCAAAGATCATTTTCCAAAATTCAAAACCGTTCAGGAGATTGTGGATGGCGTGATAGACATTCCTCTGGCAATGCATCAGTTCAATAAACTTTGTTCCGGAACCAAGAATGTGGGTGGAGATATATCTTTGCTTTTTAATCCGCACCGGCTCGAGACCAGAATAAACAATCGTAAGCATTCAGCAGCTGACTGTTTCATCAATCCGGAGAAAGGATTTATTTCATCAATTTCACAATGGATGAGCAAGCAGCAGGATGTAGTTCATCACCGGCAATACATTGATGTTGCAAAGGCAAACACTGGGACACAAATGGCTCACGAATTCAAACCATATTTAGCCAGGGACATTTACCAGGATTATTGTGAAGAAGGTGCAAAGGTTCTAGATCCCTGTGCCGGTTGGGGCGGACGAATGATGGGCTTTGCTTCTTCCGGATTAGGCGGTGAATATTTTGCAACTGATCCATCGGTCAAAACTTTCCAGGGATTGCAGAAACTTCGTGATTTTCTTTTGAGTGCTTCCAACATCGCAAAGCCAAAAATAAATCTATTCAACAAACCATTCGAGGATTTGAAAGTTCCGACTTCATACTTTGATTTTGCATTTACATCACCACCTTACTTCGATACTGAAATTTATTCAGATGAAGAAACTCAGGCATTCATCCGATACAAAACGATCGGGGAATTCAATAAGAAATTTTTAACAGTGCTTATTCAGAAGGTGATGAAATCCTTAAAAGCAAATGGTTTCTTTGTCATCAACATTGGCGGAAGTCAATACCGGTTTGATCTGGTCATCAATTCGATTTGTGAAAAGCTTGGTTTGAAAGTCCGGGAGATCTTCGATTACAAAATTGGAAAGGGAAATCATCTCATCGAAAAAATGCAAGGTGATAAACTTGAGAACACAATCAAAGCCAATGATTTATTTTTTGAAATAAGGAAGTAAACCAATGCCAGTCATTAAAAACGATATGGGTGAAAAGATCGAAGGAGGCCACACTGAAATTGTCTGGTCCCGGATTGATAGTGTCGTTACTCTGATCCTGGAGAACGAGAGATACTTCCAGGCAAAGCGTGGTGGTGAGCTAAACCAGATTGTAATGAAAACCTTTGGTGTTGCTGAGCGTATGGCGAAAATCTACGTTAGCGAAGCCAAGAAGGAAATCCGGAGGCTCGGGAGGGCTGAGAAGAAAAAAGCATTGCTAAGAGCTTTACGTGATAGAGAGTTTTTATTTCAACGTGCCAAAGGCACTAAAGACAAAGCAGGTAAACTTATTGAGAAGCCGGATTATAAACTGGCTCTTGAAATAGTGAAGGATCGAGACAAGATCCTTGGTCTTTATGTTGATGAAGTAAAACAAACCGGTGAAATGACTATGAAGAATGTTGATATGAGTAAGTTCACCGAGCACGGACTTGAAAGATTGAAGCGCGGAGATACGATAGAAGAAGTATTGATGGATCCAAAAGCAGTGAAGATTGAATGAATCAAATCCAGTTAGCAGCAGAAGCGGAACTTGAATTAAGAAGACGCAGAGCCGAAAGGTTGAAGCAGTACGAAACGCAGCGTGATTTTTACAAGACTCATCCCCTTGAATATCTGGTTGAGCGATTAGGGTTCAGAGCTAATACAATTGATTGGAATCTCAATCCTGAATATCAAAATCACAAGTGGGATGGAACAGTAAACCCATTCATCTTTATTCTTGAATGCTTATCCCAGGGAGTAAGGAAAATCGGAGTTGAGTCGTCCACGGGAACAGGTAAAACAAAAATTGGTGCCGGTATTGCATTGTGGTTTTTAGACTGCTTTGAAAATTCTCTTGTAGTAACCACAGCTCCCAAAGAACCACAATTGAAACTTCATATTTGGAAGGAAATAGGGGTAATGTATCCTGTGTTCAGGAAAGGGTCGCTGAGTACGTTGCGACTTAATATGCACGAGGATCCACGGCTGACTGATTGGCAAGCGATCGGATTCGTTGCCGGTGTTGCTGCAGATGAACAGTCATCCACAAAAGCACAGGGTTTCCACGCCGAGCATTTACTGATCATCATCGAGGAGACTCCCGGTGTGCCTCAGCCGATCATTGAAGCATTTCAGAATACTGCAGACGGACCACACAATATAATTTTAGCTTTTGGAAATCCTGATCACCAGCTTGATAACCTACATAAGTTTTGTCAGCTCCCGAATGTTATATCGATTAGGATCTCCGGGTATGATCATCCGAATGTTGTATTGAAAAATCCTTCATTTATTCCTGGTGCTGTTACGCTCGATGGGTTGAACGATAAGAAGGTTCGTTATGGTGATGAGGGTGCGCTATATCTTTCGCGTGCAAAAGGGATTTCCCCCGGGCAATCGGTATCTGCTTTAATAAATTTGAAATGGGTTAAGGAAGCAAATGAGAGATGGAATCTTATCTGTGAAGAAACCGGAAAGATAGAGGAAACAAAAATTCCCGGACATAAAGCTCTTGGGGTTGACGTTGCTAATTCCGAACATGGTGACAAAGCAGCGATTGCCAAAGGTAAGGGAACAGTTTTAATTTCGGTGGTTGACTTTCAATGTCCCGATTCAAATCTCCTAGGTAAACGGGAAGTTCTGCAGCTGATGAAAGACGAAAACATTGAGGCTAAGCGAGTCGGTGTTGACAGTGTTGGAGTAGGAGCCGGAACAGTTAATGCTTTGAAGGAAATGGATCAATACGTTGCAGCTCTTGGCGGAGCAGATGCACCTGTTGACATTGCTAACCAGGAAGAAAAGTTTAAAAATCTTCGTTCCCAGATGTGGTGGCAATTAAGAGAAGATTTGCGGAATGGAATTATAGCTCTTCCGCCGGATGATGAATTAACTGCCGACCTGATTACTCCTGAGTGGGAGCCAAAAAACGGTAAGGTAGTTGTTGAGTCTAAAGAGTTAATAAAAAAACGTTTGGGTCACTCCCCAAACAAAGGCGATGCTGTTGTATACTGGAATTGGGTAAGGAACAGCAGAAGTGCAATTGAATTTTTAAAGTAAGGAATTAAGCTATGTATTTAACACAAACCGACATTGTCAATCTCCAACTGAACCAATATCAGAACTACCGGCTTTCGGAAATAATATCATCACTGATCAGGGAAGATCTCGAGAGTGAAGAGAAGAGGGATATGAAAGACGGTACGAATTACTACAAATCGAAGCACGACATTCTCGATGTTGATTTCAGAAAGTATTTTATCGATGGTGTTTCTTACGTCAACCAGAATAAAAGCAATAACCGGATTGTGAACGCTTATCACAAATACCTGGTTGATCAGAAGGTCGGATATATTGCCGGGCATCCGATAATGTTTAAAGGCGAGGATGAGCAATTTGTAAAACTGATCAATGAAAATTTTACTTTCTGGTTTAACAACATTTTCAAGAAGCTTTTGACAGGCAGCAGCAACCGGGGAAGGGACTACCTTTATGTTTTCATAAATGAAAAGGGAGAATTCGATTATGCCCAAATACCCGGTGAGCAGATCATTCCAATTTATGACACTCAGTTTAATGAAAAGCTTGTTGGTGTTATCAGATATTATCCGGTTACTTACCGGGAGTCGTTGAACACACCCAGGATAACACTTAACAAGGTGGAGATATACGACAGTGAAAAGGTTTTCTACCTGGTGGAAACAAAGGGCGGACGATACATTCCTGATCCTGACATACAACCGAATCCGCGGTTTCATATTTACAAATGGAACTCTTTGAATCAAAACACTCCTGAAGGACGAGGCTGGGGACGTGTTCCGTTTGTAGAGCTGAAGAATAACGAGGAAGCAATCTCTGATCTCAGGTTCACAAAGAATCTGATTGATAATTACGACTATGACCTCAGCTCATTCTCGAATAACCTGGCGGACATTGCAAAAGCAATCTGGGTGCTTAAAGGGTATGAAGGTACGAAGCTAAGTGAGTTTGTCCGTAACCTGAATATGTATGGTGCTATCAAAGTTAATAAGGATGGTGGAGTTGAACCGAAGCAGAATGAAATTCCGAAGGATGCACACGACTCTCATCTTGACCGGGTTGAGGATAATATTTTCGTTTTTGGTTTTGGTGTTAATCCGAAAATTGACAAAGCGGGCTTATCTCCCTCCGGAATTGCACTCGAGTATATGTATGCCGGTCTGGACATTAAGAGCAACATAATGATAACTCAAGCCACGCTTGCTATTCACGAGTTTATGAGCTTCCTTGCTGATTATTTTTTGATCACTAAGCGAGTTCAATACAATGCAGATAAAATTGATCCGGTGTTCAAGAAACATCTGATAATTAACGAGAGTGAAAAGATTAAGAGTGTTAAAGATTCTCTGGGTGTTATTTCTCGACGGACAGCTATTTCAAATCATCCCTGGGTTAAAAATGTAGATGATGAACTTGATGCTTTTGAGAAGGAAGGGGAGGGAATAATCGACTTCGATAAAATTCCGGCTGAGGAAGGAGATGAATAAACCGATCTACTATGAATTGCCGGTTGCGTGGAAATCAAAAACACAATCGATGTTTGATGAACTGAATATTGAAGCCAGTGCTGATGATGACATTGCACCACTTGTTGTTGATCTGAATGAGATTGCCGGCTTCAATCCTGTTCAAGAAAACAACAGGACTACC
This sequence comes from Ignavibacterium sp., assembly GCA_018335755.1. Lineage (GTDB taxonomy): Bacteria > Bacteroidota > Ignavibacteria > Ignavibacteriales > Ignavibacteriaceae > JAGXRK01. Next base: position 109,337 of record JAGXRK010000044.1, read on the forward strand.
CTAAGGTTTTATTTTGGAATTGCCTGTGAGTGCACAATACCATTTGATGAGTTCAAGAAATTCTTTGAAGATAAAACCGGGAATGTGATTCAGAAGTATGGACGTTAACGAAAAAATAATTAAGCTGCTCGCCCAGGCAGATTCGAAACTTGATAAGCTGATTGCCGGTTATGAAAAGGATCTGCTGAGACAATACAAACGTTCGCTCGGGGAGATAAAAAAACTTATTGCTGCAATCTATGAAAAGTATGGCGACAGTGTTAGGTATGAAGATCTGATCATCTACAACCGGCTGACAAATCTTGAACGGGAAATTGCCGACCAGGTTAAGTTACTTACCAATGAAAATATAAAAACCATCTCTAAGGGATTGAAGGAATTTTATTCTGAAAATTATTACAGAACTGCTTATGCTCTCGAAAGCAGTTTGAGTGTTCGACTTGGCTTTGGTGTTTTAAATCCGAAAGTGGTTGAGGCTTCTCTTCTTAATCCACTTGACCGAATCACCTGGAAGTCCAGATTGCAGGAACACGCACAGTTTTATGTTAAACAGATCCGGCAGGAACTAACTCAGGGACTTATCCAAGGACAGGGTTACGGTGCAATTGCAAAAACCATCCAGGATAAAACGGGACTTACAGCAAACAAGGTTTTACGGGTCGTCCGGACAGAAGGACACCGGGTACAGAGTGCAGCTAGGGTTACTTCTTTCAGTAAAGGGGAAGCGGCAGCCGAGCGGTTAGGGATTGAGTCTGTTAGAACCTGGGTGCACAGTGGCAATCCCAGGGAGCCTCGACCGGATCACATACAAATGGATGGTGTTGAAGCTGACGACGAGGGAAAGTTCACTTTGCCCGATGGAACGACAACCGATGGACCAGGATTAACCGGTATTGCTGAGCATGATATTAACTGCGGATGCACTACTGCTCTTAAGTTTAAGAACCTGAACACAGTTTCTCTGGCGGAGTATATCCGGAAGAATTATGATAGTTTTGAGGAGTGGAAGGGGGAGAGGGTTTAATAATTTGGTTACAGATTAGTGAAAAACTAATTTTCATTGACTTTGAAAGTCAATAGAGGTAATTTTGAATACCATCACTTTAGGAGTTTGTATGCCCGTACTCGAATATATAAATCCGACTAAAGAAGTAGATAATATAGCTGATTTTTTTATTTATTATGCCAATGAATTTGGTGATTTGTTAACAAATCTAAAAATTCAGAAACTGGTATATTACTCCCAAGCTTGGTATTTAGCCTTGTATGATAAACCATTGTTTAGTGAAGATTTTGAAGCCTGGGTTCACGGTCCGGTATTGCCAACTTTATACCAAAGATTTAAGAAATTCGGATACCAACCCATCAATGAGAAAATAGAGAAGCCAAATCTTCTCCAAGAAGTGGAAGCACATCTGAAAGAAATTTATCATGTCTTTAATAAGTTTAATAGTTATGAACTTGAGTTGATGACGCATCGAGAAAAACCTTGGCAAATTGCCAGAGGAAATCTACCTAGCCTTATACCATCAAGTAATAAAATTAATAAAGAGGAAATGAGAGATTTCTATAAATCAGTTGCTAACGAAAAATGAGTCGAATCAAGGCTTCGAAAGTCCCTCAAAAGTCAAATAAAATAAAACCTGCTGCATTGATTCCGAACGGACTGTTAACTTTTTCGTTTAAATATCTTTCTATAAATCATAAAAAATTCTGTATTGACCAATGTGAAAATGCCTACTTCAAGGAGTTATTGACACGGTTGTTACACATAAGTTCATTTACGTACAATCAGTTTATTTCAGAAAGGTCTACAGCCTTAAGAGCACATATCATAAGATGGGATGAAACCTCTGAGCCAGAGGGATACTCGCATCTTCCAGCACAATTGAGAGACTATGCACCCTATCAATTTGGCATTAATAATAATAATTATGGTCGGGTACATGGTTTTTTACACGAAGGAACGTTTTATATAGTATGGATTGACCCCGATCATCTATTATATAATTCACAATGAATTAATATCTTAAGTTAATTGAAGAATATGAACGAAAGAAAAACAGAAAATATAGTTCGTAAGCATTTTCAAAAATTTTCTATGATTAAAATAGAAGAACAAAAATCTGATAATCCTAAAATTAATAAACTGTTACGCAATGCTTCAAAAAAAGGAAATGGTCCAGGGTATCCAGAATTTATTATAACATTTAAGAATGATTCAGATTTTATCATTGTCGTTGAATGTAAAAGTAGTATTAAGAAGCATGTTAGTCCCGAGGGAAACAAATACTCTGAGTTTGCCGTTGACGGGGTGAAACTTTATGGGTCCTATCTCACTAAAGAATTTAATGTATTAGCCATTGCAGTGAGTGGAGAAAAAATCAGTGAAATAAAAGTTTCACACTTTTTATTTTTAAAAAATTCTTCAGATGCCATTCCAATATTTTCAAATAAGCTTATTGATCCTGATTCCTACTTAACTGGTTTCAAACATAGTCCTCAAAAATTTTCTTATGATTATGAAAAGTTACTGATTTTCTCTAAAGAACTAAACGAAACGCTACATGCCCATAAGGTAAAGGAATCACAGAGAAGTTTACTGATAAGTGGGATATTAATTGCATTAGAAAATAAGGCATTCAAAAAATCCTACAAAGATCACACTAAACCAAAAGATCTTGCAAATATGTTAGTTCAAACGGTTTCACTTGAACTCAAAAATGCTAATTTAAATAACGAAAAATTGGATAACCTTAATACGGCATACTCATTTATACGGACACATACATCTTTGTCTAGTCAGCCTGAGGTATTGAAAACGATCGTAGATGATATAGACAATAATGTCAATGATTTTATCAAAACCTATAAATACTTCGATGTGTTAGGTCAGTTTTATATCGAATTTTTAAGTTACGCAAATAGTGATACCGGTTTAGGAATTGTACTTACCCCTCCTCATATCACAGAGTTATTTAGTTTGCTCGCTGGAGTCAATAAAAATAGTATTGTATGTGATAATTGTTCTGGCACAGGTGGGTTTTTGATAAGTGCGATGAATAAAATGATCGAAGATGCGAAAGGAGATCTTAAAAAAGTAAAAATAATAAAAGAGAAACAATTAATCGGCGTAGAATGGCAAGACGATATATTTGCTTTAGCTTGCTCCAATATGTTTATTCACCAAGATGGCAAATCAAACATTATTCATGGAGACTGCTTTGACCCAAAAGTTATAAGCCTCGTCAAAAATTTTAAACCGAATATTGGTTTCTTAAATCCTCCTTACAGAACCAAAAAGACTGATATTGAGGAACTTGAATTTGTTCTCAATAATTTAGAATCATTGCAAGTATCTGGAACTTGTATTGCACTTGTCCCTATTAGTTGTGCAATTGCACAGAAGGGAGAGTCTTATGAATTAAAAAAGAAAATTCTTGAGAACCATACACTTGAAGCAGTACTGTCAATGCCTGACGATTTATTTGCAAACTCAAATGTGGGAGTAGTAACCTGTATTATTATATTTACCGCGCATAAACCACACAATCAGAATAAAGAAACTTTTTTTGGATACTGGAAGGATGATGGTCTTGTTAAAACAAAGAATAAAGGGAGAATCGATGCAAACAAACGTTGGGACGGAATAAAGGCTAAATGGCTTGACACATTTACGAATAGACGAGCACTACCCGGACAGAGCGTTCTTCGGTGCGTATCAGCTGAAGATGAATGGTGTGCAGAAGCTTACCTTGAGACTGACTACAGTAAGATAACTGAAGAAGATTTTATTCTGAATATCAAAAACTATGTACTATTTAAAAATCTGCAAACTCGATGAAACTTGAAGAAATATTTAATATCTATAATGGAATTTCATCCGATAAAGTTATAATAAAAAGTATCAAAACAGATGAATATTCTGTTCCTTATTTGCGACCTTCGAACAATTTCTCAAATGTTATTGCTGGTTATGTTGACCCATCGGAAATTCCCGAAAAGTATCTTTTTGGCCCTGAGGAAATATTCGTTTCTACCGATGGTCAGGGAAGCCACACTTATTCATACGTCTCAACTTGTGTATTTGTTCCGAATAGTAATGTGGCAGTTCTCATACCAAAAAAAGATATGAAGCTTCAGGAGAAAATTTATTATGCAAATTGTATCACACTAAACAGGTATCGGTTTTCATACGGGAGAAAGCCTAAAGGGGAGAGACTTGCTTCTCTTATATTACCATCAGCAGTTCCACAAGATATAGCCAACGCAAAAGTTGATTTCGGAAATGATTTATCTAAACCATTTATGGTTCATCCTCGAACTGGACTCAAAACATCAAATTGGAAGTGGTTTAAGTATTCTGAATTATTTATTATTGATCGGGGAAGAGGAGCACGCCTAAACGAGCTGTTGAATGAAGGGTCGACTCCTGTCATCACATCTACCGATCGTAACAACGGGCTTAGCGGTTTCATAAACCGATCTGCATATCATTCTGGTAATGTGATTAGTGTTGCGAGAAATGGCAGTGTTGGAGAAGCATTTTATCAACCAATTCCCTTCTGTTCAACTGAAGATGTGCATATTTTTACACCAAAGTTTGAATTGAATATTTTCCGCGCAATGTTTTTTATAACAATCATCAGAATGGAAAAGTACAGATTTAATTATGGTAGGAAGTGGGGATTGTCTCGGATGCGAAATTCCTTGATTAAATTGCCGGTTACTAATTCTGGAACTCCTGACTTTCAATCCATGGAAAGAATTATCAAGTCACTTAGTTATTCCAGCCAATTACTGTGAGAATCAGACCCCGTCACCAATTAGTATTTTTGATATTTCTAAATATTCGATCCTCCTTATAGATCAAACACATTTTTTTATTAGCAATCTTAATCCATTGTTAAATAATTTTTAAGTTTGAGAAATGAAGTAACACTCCGTAACTCTCCATTTACGAATTCCCAAAATCCTAAAAAAAATTAGGATGACATTCACGCTCCCTTCTGATAGTTTTTCAGCAACAAATAATTAAGTGATTTGCGCACTTTAAATGTTCGGCGTAAAACTGAACGTAAACTCTCAGCGAGGAGGGTGACTCGCCAAAAAAACTAAAGGAGTAATAACAAATGTCCTACTTAGAAAAACTCAAAAAACTGATCGGGGAAGAAGCTTTTAAAAAAGTTGAAGCTGATCTGAACGGCAAAGAACTGATCGTCAATGACGGCACTTATATTCCGAAGGAGAAGTTCGATAAACTCAATGATGAGAAGAAGGATCTCCAGAAGGATAAGGATAAGCTGACCGGTGATCTGAAAACTGCCCAGGACGACCTGAAGAAAGTTCAGGATGACAATAAGAAAGGCAAGAATTCTGTTGAAGAACAAATTGCCGAACTTAATAAGAAACTCCAGGACCAGGATTCGAAGATTGCTGCAAAGGATAAAGAGCTTCAGCTTGCAAAGTATGAAGGTGTGTTGAAGGATGCACTTACAGAAGCCGGTGTTAAGAATCCGAAAAATCTTAAGCTGTTGATGAAAGAGTTTGATCTGGAAAAGGTTGAACTTGATGACAACGGAAAGATTAAAGGATTTGATGAATCGGTTAAGAAGCTTCAGGAAGATTACAAGCCATTATTCGGTGAAGAAAAATTTGGCGGTACTCCTCCCGGACAGGGAAAAGAAAATCAGAAGGAAGTTAAAGAACTTTCGACTGAAGAGTTTTTTGAGAGTGAGGTGTTTTGTAGTAAGTAATCACAGTAATCAATTAACGGAGTTTAAAGATGCCAACACTTAAAGAATTATCAGTAATGTATGCTAAAAAACAACCAAAGCAGGTTGATGCAATTACAGAAGATTCCCCGATTTTATCGATGCTTCCTTTTGAAGAAGCTTCGCACGATATGTGGAACGTTGCTGAAGAAGTTGAATCGGTAACAGGACCGGGTTTTGTCGACCTGGATGCTGAACTTCCGATCGTCAACGTAGCAACAAAGCTGACCAAAAAAGACCTTTCAATTATGGGCGGGATTGCCCAGGTTCCGGAAGATACTGCTCAGTTGAGCGGCGGAGCCCCACGGTACTTTTCTAAAAAAGAACCCTTGCTTTTAAGAAAATCAGGTGAGACAGCAGAAAAAGCGATCCTCTACAATATGATTCGTGTTCATGCACTTGCCGGAAGCAATAAGATTAATGCAGAAGGGTCAAGCAATGCGAATCACTCAATCTTAGCTGTAAGATTCGCAACCGGGGAATGTAATGGATTGTATAGTCCCAAAGGATTTGCGAACGGTGCTATGCTGGATGTGAAAGCATTCAACAACGGTGCCTTGATGGATCTCACTTATACAAGGAATGGTGCAACGGTTACTGTTCCGGGATACAAGATCCGTTACAAAGGTTACTTCGGTTTCCAAATATTGAGCAGCCGTGTGGTTGGGGTCATATACAATGTTGACAGAGTTTCTTCCACTAAAAAACTTCCAACCGCTACACAGATAGATGATCTGCTTGCAATGATCAGAGCGAATAACAGTTCCACTTATCTGTTTATGCATCCCAAACTGCTTTCTAACTTAAAAGACATCAGAGGAGCCGGTAACAGAATAACTGTTAGCTCACCTGATATAAATAACCCGGTTATCATCGATCGTTGGGACAGGATTCCAATTGTTACGTCCTACAACTTCCTCGATGCTGCCGAGGCTAACGTTTAAGGAGGTGTGAAATAGTATGGGATTAAATCAAGCAAACCAGGTAGATCTTAATGGTCTTTTAAGACAGGCTGAGGATTTCCTTGCGAAAGCTCAGACTTTGCCACAGAATACATCTGCTGATGGAAACGGCGGATCATTTCAGCTTTCCGACACAATTGCGTCTGTTGAAATAGTTGCGGTTGCCAATGAAGCGGTAGCTCTTGCAGATACCGAAACATTGACAATTAAACTTCAGCAGTCAACCGACAATGGTGTTGCAGATGCATTCGCAGACCTTTTAACTCTTTTCACTTTGACCGCTGCTGGCGGGAATGGTGCGATAGCTGCAGGAACTGAGCTTGGAAGAGCCATTGTCCCTCTGGATGCAGAGAGATACATAAAAGCAGTCCTCGTAAGTGATGATGCAGCATTGACCGGCAAGGTTGATGTGTTCGCGGTTTATCTACCAAGATAAACTTTAGGAAAATATGTTCTGAGGGATTCGTGAGGATCCCTCATAATTAATTAAAGGGATTGCGATGCCGATTACCACTAAAGAGGAAGTGAAAGAACTTCTGCAGATTCCGGCGGCGGATACATCAAAGGATATCCTTATTGATTCGCTGATTGTAAAGGTTCAGGATTTTATCATTCGAAGGATAAACAATTTTGCTGTTCCGTATGTTTATGCTGAATGCTACGGTTTAACCTTCACGGCAAGCGACAAATCCATCAATAGCAACAGCCAGCAATTCTTAGAATCCGGATTAGACCAGGGCAATAACATTCTTGTAAGTGGTACCTATCAAAACAACAAGCTTTTCAGCATCGCTACCATAACCGATAATAAAATTACCGTTAACGAAACTGTTGTAAATGAGGAAAGCAGCCTGCGTGTGATTATTCACAAAGTTGAATTTACAGAGGATATAAAACTTGCAACTGCCGATTTTATTGCGTTCAAAATGAACAAAGAAAAAACGGTTAAAAGCAGATCCCTGGGAGATCACTCAGAAAGCTTCTTTACTCAACAGGAAATGCTTGCTGAGTTTTCATCATTCAGAAAGCTTCAGTGGGATTAAAATGGGCATCGAAACTTACTGGGTAACAGGATTTGAAGTTAAACGGGTTACAAAGGTTGATGACGGTGCGGGAAGCTGGACAGAGCAGCTTGCTAAGGTTGTTGACACAGCTGGAAGATTGCGACCGTTAAACGGAAATGAAATCCTGGGGAATGAAAAATTAAATCTGATAACGAGTCACAGGTTTTATTGTCCGATAATAGATGTTGTTGAAGGCGACTACATCTATGACACTGTTAAGCCTAGATTATTCGAAGTGAAGTTTATAAAAAATCCGATGGATATGGATGATCACCTGGAAATTGATTGTCTGTTTAAGAAGGATCATCAGGCATTCACTCCAGTTCCAATACCACCGGAAGAAGATCTGGAAGAAGAAGAATAGTGAAAAAGGTTTGTTCATCTACCACAACAACAGGTTAAGTGTTAAGTGCGACCGCTGTAAATGTGTCGTATTCGATTATCCAACTTTGGGGTTTGTTCAGGCAATGAAGGATAAAGAGTTTGTTTGTGCCGGATGCAGAGAGAAGGAGTCTGTTAAACCGGTTGAGGAAATTGAAGCAGAGCGCAGCGATTCAAAAAGGAAAAGCAATCAGCAGCATTATCAGAAAAATAAAGAGTTTATAAAATTCAAAACTAAAATGAGAAGGAACAAAATGAAAAATTTAATCTTACAATCCTGCATCCTTGCAATCCTGGTAATGGGATTTATCCAGGCTCAGCCCGTTCAGGTTAAATATTATCCCTCAACGGTAAGGATGAGTTGGGATATTGATACAACCGGGGATGTATCTGAATATTACATTTTCTATGTGCAGGGTGAAGATACCAATACAATTAAAACAGTTTCCGGTATGATAGACGGCGCTGATTATGATGATGTGTGGGGCTGGCGTTTCGCATCCACAATTTACAACCATTACAATCTTGAGATAAGGAAATTTCCAACGCCGGTTAATCATTACTGGGTTCGTGTCGGAATTGTGGCAGTTGGTTTCAATGGGCAAAAAAGTCCGCTGAGGGTATCACGCTTTATCAGAGTCAGAAATATTCCTATACCCGGTATCATCAAGTTAGACTAAAATTTTCGGAGAATTGATGGACGATACTGAAGTTTTGCAACAACTTGTAAACGATGTAAAACAATTAACTATGGACGTACAGGATTTGAAACACAGTTTAAACTATGTAACAATAAATAACGGTGGCGGAATACCGATAAAATTCCGCAGAGAAGATTTTTATCAGCGATTGTATCAAAAACCAAATAGGAAAGATTTAGAGTTGTTAGAATCTCAAACAACTGAGAGGATTGCTAAAATGATAAAGAATGCACCGATAAACTCATTAAGAGTAATTGCACGTGACCTAACGCTTATTGGCGGTATGGTTACAATCTTGCTCAAACTATTTGGCGTGTTGCCATAAGAAAAGGATATCCTTATGGAAGATAAAATAATTCAATATGCATTTGAACATCCGGTATTGGTTTCGATAATTATTCCGATTGTGCTCGGAGTAATTGCATCGTTCGTGAGCGAAGGAATACAGCGTAGTTTTTTCTCTGACGAATGGATAAACCAGATAACTGTTGAAAAACAACAAAGAGCAGCAATTGTTTTCAGACTTATTACCCTGGCAGTTGCATTAATTTTGGCGGTGCTTGCCCTGGCTGTACTTGTTTCTGGAGGAGTAATTAATTCCTGGGCTCTTGGCGGGTTGTTTATTTTGTTGAATGCATCTGTCCCATTTGCTTTTTACCATCTCAAAGGTCGTGTTCTGGTCGAACTCATAATTAACAAGTTATTCAGCAAGGTGAAAAAAGTTAAGATATGAGTAAGAAGCTTAAATATCTGGTGTGGCATTGCACTGCAACTCCTGAGGGAAGGTTTGTCGGACCGGATGATATTATCCGCTGGCATAAAGCTAAACCTCCTCAGGGCAGAGGGTGGGATCGTGTCGGATATTCAAAGCTTGTAATGCTCGATGGAACTATTCACAGTTTCGTTGATGAGAATGGTGATGATATTGTTGATCCCTGGGAAGTAACCTACGGAGTTGCAGGAATCAATTCTATCTCACGTCATTATTGTTACGTTGGCGGACTTGATAAAGATACTTTTCAGCCCAAAGATACCCGGACTCCTGAGCAGCTAATATCTATGCGGTTCTTAACAAAAGTGTTCCTGCTTAAGTATTTACACTTAGATGTTGAAGTTAAGGGTCATTATCATTTTGCCAAAAAAGCATGTCCCTGTTTCGATGTCGAGGATTGGTTAAAAAAAGAAAAAGAAATCGATCACTTAATTAAGCTGATTGGAGAAACTCAATTCAGAGGATTGGACAATGCAGGTTAAGGATGCAATAACATTTCTGATAATAGTTGTATTGGTTTTTTTCTTATTCCTTTCTAAATGCGGAAATGATGTAGTAATTGTTCCTCCGGACGAGGAAAAGATCAAGCAGCTAGAAGTTGAGATTGCTGAGCGTGAAAAAGAAATAAATGTATTAAAGAATGAACGTGATCAGCTACTGGAAAGTAACCAGCAAATAAAAATAATTACTGTTGAAGCAACTGAAAAAATTGACAGCTCAATTGCTAAAGATTCTGCAAATGCAATTTCAGAGTACAGGAAAGCTTTACTGCTGTTTGAAGATATACCTAACAATACGGATCTGTTAACCTTTCGGGAGATCGGGCTTGGTTCAAAGATTATCACAGAAGCTTACGGAATGAAGCTGCGAATTAATAACTATGAAGCTGCCTTACAAAAAGAAAAGCAGATCAGTGAAAATTATATGCTGAAGGGAGAAGCATACCGGAATATAATTTCTGAAATGAGCGGAAGAGCTGAGTATTACCAGGCTATGTATGGCAAGACTCAATCATTCTGGTACGATAGGTTCGTTGTAGTTGCTGGTCTGGGAATAGGTTACAGCGGTAATGAATTTGTTCCGGTGTTTGGAATTACTGTCGGTGTGAAAATTTGGGGATCGAAGTAAAGTGGAGTGGAACGCTGATAAAATATCGAAGTTAGTTAAACAATATTATTCAGATAAGATGGAAGTTGCCTGTGAGCTGCTTGAAACCGATATGAAAGAAAAAACTTCAGGTGCTCAGGGACCGGAACTGAAAGCGGTAGATCTTGGAAATTATCTGAACAGTTTTACTCATAAAGTTATTGAAGGCGATGATGAAGTTGTTGGCTTGGTTGCTAACTCAGCTGACTATGCACCATACATTGAATTTGGTACCGGAGAATTAGCAGAGAGCGGAGATGGAAGAAAGGGTGGTTGGTACTATAAGGATCCCGAAGGTAACTGGCACTTTACCCTGGGAATGAGACCGAGACCAATAATGAGGGCTGCTCTAATAGAAAAGAAACAAGAAATTTTAGAATTATTTAGAAACAATTAAAATGATTTTCATAATAATCACAACAGCATTTCTGATTTTTTTTGCAATGTTCCTAAGGTCATTGGTTCATCAACTGAACTTTAATTATCCAAGGACTAGGGAAAGAATAAAACGAGTGTTCGGAGTTGATATTGATGATCAGTGGTGGAATCCTGCTTTGTCCTGGAAAAATAAATATACCATCAAATGGACGATTGACATTTTCGGTTTCAGATGGATAACAAAAGTAATGGTACAGTTTTCAGATGCTTTCCACACACTCAACACAATAGAGCTGGGTTGCTATGATCTGATCATATCAATATTACTTGTATCAAATTTTGGTTTAGCGTGGTGGTGGACAATAATAATATTTCTGTTTATCGGTCTGGCTTTAATGGGCGGAGTGTTCGCAATTGCTTACGATAATTTATGGCAGGAAAATAAAAAGTGATACCCGAATTAAGAACAGCAATTGTAACGATAGGTAAAACGATTACAGGCTTGTCAAACAGATTTTATTGGCTGGAAGCTCCCAGGGATACTGAATATCCTTACGCAGTGCTTTCAACTTATGGAAATCCTCAGAGCAGGGACACAGCAACAAAGTTTGAAGAAGTTTACATCAACATAAGTTATTATGATAAGAGTGCTGCAGGTGTTGAGACAATTGCAGCATCCGGCCGAAGTAAGTTTGATGATTCGGAGAGTTCATTTTTATTAATAGAAAACAAGGTCGACAGGATCGAACGATTAAACAGCAGAGACGGAAAAATTGATAAAGTTTTTATGATCTCAGATCAATACAAAATAGAATTAACAAAAGGTAATAGCGAAATTTACCTTTTTACCGCAGATGATAACTTTTTTGTTACTTCTGCTGATGAATACATTCTTGTTTAGGAGACTTCTTTATGGGTAAATATATTTCAAAATACACGGGTCAAGAGATAGATGAAAAACTTAGACCTTATAAAGTTTACACAGCTTTGCTCACACAAATAGGAATTGATGACCCTGTTGCTGTAGTATTTGAAAATACATTAGGTGGTGATATTGTTTGGGCAAGAACTTCTCAAGGCTATTATGAAGGAGTTTTAGCTGATGCTTTTACAGAAAATAAAACATTTTTTTTAGTCACATCTAATAATGTAAATTATGATACTTCAATAAAGCAAATGTCTTGTGTATGGAATACTACTTCTAAAATAGTAGTTCTTAATGGAATTATAGATTATGATGGTGGGTTTAATGGTGGTAATTATTATGACTATTGGAAGTATTTTATTGAAATTCGAGTTTATGACTAATAAAAATTAAACAAAAAACAAAACTATAGGAGATTATCATGGGTAAAGTAGTTGGAAAAGACCTGGAATTCTGGTTTGATGGAATCGAACATCCGGTTGTAAGTGTATCGCCTGCAACGGAATTTGATACAGAGGACACAACAGATACTGCGACTCCGGGTGACGGAAAGGATTTTGAGGTCATCCGCGGTGCAAGAAGCTTTAATATTGAAGCAATAATGTATGAGCCGGCAGGAGCTGAAATAAATACCGGCACTTTAGTAGCCGGAGTTCGTTACCGTGTAACCGCAAAAGATACGGTTCTGGCTGCCTACGATGTCGGACAGCTCTTTGAAGCCGCTGGAACTGAAGTAATGTCCGCAACGGATAAAGTCGTTCCCCTTGGGGCAAAGGTAACCGGCAAGGCAATGTCGTTTGAGTTTGATTCGTCACCATACCCGGTTAGAGAACTCGGTTTTAATTTAGCCTATGACGAGCTGGACGGAACTGACAGTGAAACAACCGGCGATGCTAAGGAAACCGAGGTCAGCCGCGCAGAACGTGAAACTACTCTGAGTGCAATAATGCGTGATGAAGACGCTGATCTGCTTTCAAGTAATCCGACTGCTGAAGATGTTGCTCTTGAGCTTTCAGCTACCACAAAGGTTGAGGGAACTGCTATAGTTACCACAAAAAACATAACAAATCCAACAACCGGGTTCGCAGAAGTTAATTATTCGCTTAAATGGAAGGGCGTTCCAACTGAAACAAATTTTGGTCTCGCAGCCGGCGTTCAGAAAGCATTCAAACTGATCTTCAAAAGAGGAGTTGTAACAAACAAGGAATATACAGGCAATGCAGTAATAACGGCTAAAAGTGTTAGCTGCAATGTTTCCGGAGTTGCAAGAATTACTTACACAGTTAGAGTAAACGGAGCGCAGACTGAAAATGTTAAAACTGACGCCTAATACAACCGAGATATTTATTCTTAATGAAAAGTTTCTTCTTTCGGAGAGATATGCTGAGGATGTAAATGCGTTGGCTGAGTATGCCAGAGGAAAGGAATTAACCAGAATTGAATCTCTTTCCCAGGCTGTTATGACAGTAACATCAGCACTTAAGTATAACTATACTTTGCTTAAGTGGTACCAGCTGCGTAAAAGATTTAAACTTAAAAAGCTTACAAACCAACGATACTTAATTAAGCATCTTTCTGAAAGAAACATTTACGATCTTGCTTTCCGTGTATTGGAACTTGAAGGCATCGATAATAAAAAAAAAGTAGTGACGGAGAAGATACCGGTCCCGGAATCTCAAGAGGAGTTGCTAACGCGCTTCTAAGTCATTTTTTTTGCATTCCACTCGGTAAAGTTGAGAAACGATTCATAAGCGAATACCGGTTGTTAATAGACCAGGCTTTTAACATTGGCAATTTATACAGAGGCGGAAAGTTTGAAATGACGGACAGCCTTGATAAAAGAAATGCAGTGATAAGAGACATCGAACTTTTCATTTCGCAAGGAAGATTAAACTAATATGGCTAATGAAGAAAAACTTGGTGAAATTTATGTAGCTATTAAAGCTAAGGTTGATCAGTTTGACGCTGATATTAAAAGTTTAAAGCAGCGAGTAGTAAGGGAAAAAACTGATATTGAGAAAAACGCTACTTTCAAAACCCGGTTCGACAATTCAATTGCACAACTCGATATTAAAAAACTTCAGGATCTCCGAAAAAGACTTCAACAGGAATTCGATAAAAAAATAAAGATGAACGTTGATTCAGCTTCTCTGGAAAGGACCAGGGAAAAGATGGACAGCGTTAACCATGCTCTTCGCGGTATCAATGACGAAGCCAGCAAGTCACCATCTCTATTTAAACAAGTTGGAATAGCTGCCACAGCAGCTTTTGGGACAGCTAAGATAATTCAATTCGGATTTGAGGCTGTTAAGCTTGCCGGCAAAGTTGAAGGAATAAAAGTTGCATTTGACAGACTTAACCAACCTACATTACTCGATGAATTAAGAAGAGCCACACGAAACACGGTAGCTGACTGGGAATTAATGCAGACAGCTATGCGTGCATCAAATTTCAAGATACCTCTTGATCAACTTGCTACCCTTCTCGAGTTCGCACAGAAACGAGCCACACAAACCGGGGAATCGGTTGATTACCTGGTTAACTCTATCGTTGATGGTATCGGACGAAAATCTTCTCTGGTGCTTGATAACCTTGGAATTTCAGCAACAGAGCTCCAGGACGAGATCCGCAAGGTTGGTGATTTCGGGCAGGCAGCGGCTAATATAGTTGAGCGTGAACTTGGAAAAATGGGCGATGTTGCAGAAACCACTGCAGATAGAATGGCTCAGCTTAATGCACAAATCGAAAACCAAAAGGCTGCTTTAGGTAAAGACTTACTTCCTTATTGGAATTCTACATTAAGAGTGCTTGGCTGGGCTACAGATGGATTGGTTCTGTTTACAAGAGCACTTAAAAGTTTTGTAACCTTCGGACAATCCGAGGTTAAAAAAACTCTACAAGATCTAATTGATGAACATCAAAAGTACGCCAGTCTGCTGATGTTAACCTATAAGTTAACAGATAAAAACAGTTCTGCAATAATGCTTACATATAAACAACAAGCTGATACCGTTGGACAGGTGATTGAAAAAATTGGTGAACTTCAAAAAGAACAGCTTGGGTTAGTGTACGGTTCTGATGACTACCTGAAGAACTTAGAAAAAATTAAAAAGCTCGAGCAATCAATTGGAATTGATAAAAGTACAAAACAGAAGGTTGACGTAAGCTTTTCAATTCCCTCCGGTTATACAGCTGAGCAGGTTGCTGAGTTTGAAAAACTAAAGTTTGCCGTTACGGGATATGTTGAATTCCGTAATGCTCAAATCAAACTGAGTTATGAACAGGAATTAGCCAGGGCAAAAGGGAATACTGATGCAATTGCTAAAGCGGAAGAGAACAAAAAACTCGCAGTCGCCCGGCTTGAACAGGAAATCACAGAAATCCGGACAGATGCAGCGGAAACCACTATAAAGGAAATTGAAAAGATAAATGATCAAGCGGAACAAGATTTATTAAAGCAGCTTGATGATGAATCAGATGCAATTACTGAAAGTTATAAAAAACGGGAAGATGCATTAGCTAATTATTTCAATTCAACAAAAATAAAAACTGAAGAATACTTTGAATTCAAGAAAAGAAAAATTGAAGAAGAGTATCAAGCATTCCTGGAAGCTACAGGTAACATTATTCTTGCTGAGCAGATGAAGAATGAAAAGTTAAAGGAATTGCAGGATGAACAAACCGATTATCAGTTTGAACAATGGCGTGCGCTCAACCAGGAAACCGAAAGAATTACAGAAAACATTGCAGGTGCATTCACATCCGGTTTGTTTGATCAACTAAGAATTAAAGCAGACCAAACTAACAACGCTTTAATCCGGGGATTCGCAAATATGGCGAATGCCTTTATTGCCGAAGTTGAAAGAATGATCGCGAAGTGGGTGGTGCTTATGACTTTGAGATCGATATTCGCAGCAGCCACCGGCGGCGCCTCTGAGGCAGTTCAAGCAATACCAGCTGCTGTTGGTCACTCAGGAGGTAATTTCATCGGGACCAACAAGGGAGTTAAAAAGCTTGCAGGTGGTGGAAGTTTTATTGTTCCCCAGGGATTTCCAAACGATAGTTATCCTCTCCTGGTTGAATCCGGAGAGAGAGTGAGCGTTACACCGGCTAACCAGGTAGGCAGTCAAAATGGTAGTATTGAACGATTACTATCACAAGTCAATAAGTCTATTCAGGCAATGAATATGAATCTGGTCCGGAAGGATATGTCTGTTAACATTGAGAACAGATCTCCGGATGTTGAGGTAATCGTTAAGAGATTAAAAAAAGTTGAGAATCAATTATCCATTGCTGGAATGAACTTCAATGAGCGTTAAAGCGGTAGTAAAAATAAATGATGTTGATGTAAGCAGCTATGTTTATAATTCATCCCTTATACAAATTGTAAACAGGAATAGAGACTACTCTCCTGTATTTGAAGGAATGAGGCTTTCCTTATCAAGTGCAGTTCCTAATGAGCCTTTGAAGAATCAGGAAGTATTAATAACTGTAAATGATACGCAGGATGTTTTCCTGGGTATTATTAAGGACATTCGATTCAATCAGTCCTTATCTTTATGGGAGTTGGAGATCGATCATTATTTATTGCAATTAGAAAACTTTTTAGTTCAGCACGCTGATCTTCATAATGATTTTGTTTTGGAATCTATAAACGATGATGCAACCTGGAACGAATTCACTGTAAACACAACCGATAATTATTTGGTTCGCACTGATCACGGTCTTTCGGATGGAGATAAAATTGTTTTGAAATCTTCAGATACTCTTCCGGCTCCCCTTGTAAACACAAATCGATACTATGTAAAAAAAATTAATGATGATAATGTAAAGCTGTATGAAGATATGGCATTACTTTGGGATAATGATGCTCTCAATTTTACAAATGATCGGCACGTCAACATAACAAATTCAGGAACCGGAACTCATTCTTTTTCTCTTGATTTGGATAATAAAAAATATAATGATTGGAGTTTTTACAGAGATATAAAATACAGTAAAGGAACTACAAATCAATTTTATTCTCAGCTGATTCCAAATAATAATGTTTATCCGATGCAATTAAATTATCCTCAGAATTCTGATAAGGAAGAATATAATTTAATTGTTTTTGATACGGATGGAACTTTGCCAACCGGCCTTTCAAAAGATCGAGCTTACATTGCGGCTTATGAAAATCTTGCTGGAGGATGGTTTCAGATCTATGCAAATTGGACTGATTATGTGAATGATAATGCCATTTCTCCTGGGGCTACTGGATCAGACCAGCAATGGTTTTCTGTTTTGAGGAGAAAATCCGGAGATGCAGATCTCTGGACTTCAATGCCTACTGCTATTATTCAGCTTAAATTTTTTGTTGAAACTGTGTTTAAGAAAATAGGAGTAACGTTAGATACAACGGAAATTGATACTATTATTCAATACAGGTACACAACGGAATTTCAATCCTATAAATGGGATGATATTTACTTAATGGAATGCCTGCTCTACAATGTTGATCAATCAAAACCAGTTTATCATTCTGATGTTATCACAGATACAACCTGCCTGGAACTTATTCAGGATATTTTTCAAAGACTGGGTATTACGATCCGGCTTAAAGATGCTTCAACTAAAGAGTATGAATTATTATCACAGAAAAAAGATGAATTCGGAAGGATAAGACCTGAAATCGAAGCTATGTGGGTAATTGAAGAAAAATATTCAGATGATTATAATGAAAAAGATTTGATTGACACAAAGAGAGGATGGTTCTATTCTCATCCGCTGGTTTCGGTTTTTCAGCAGGAGGCACTGAGTTTTATATATAACAATAGGAGATTTAAGGAATTTGAACAGTACCTGGAAAGGCATCTAAGATTAAATGATTCAGACGGACAGCAAATGTCTGATTTTTCTGTAAGGAATAATCTTGTCTTTTTTCTGTATGATAAGTTTGAAACCAATGGAGCTTATAATGTCAGGATGCTAAGAGATGGTGCTGTTCTTGATGGAACTGAAATGTTATTAAATCCTAATTATTCTCCTTCTCAAAATGCGTTAATGGTAAACAGTCAATACGCTCTTCTTAACCATACGCGTGAAGAAATATCTTTCCGGCTGGAACTTTTAGACCAGGATATTTATACAGTTAAAGAGTTGTGGTTAGATATTAAAAAAGATTTGATAAGAGTAGTCCAGGAAATTAACCAATTGGTGAGCGGATAAATGCAGAATTCAATTTTCGGAATCGAAGCTCCTCAATTTGAAGCTGATTCAGAAATAATTTTATTAGATCACGTTGTGATAGAAAGAGCGAATGACTCGTTTTATTATGGAGATATTATTCACGAATCGGTTTTCAACAGATACATAGTCTGGACTGATATGGGAGATCATTTCAATTTTAGATTATTGATGTATCTGTTTAAGTATGATAATCCTCAGGAGAAGTACGATGAATTGAAACTCTATCACAGATCTCTGGTTAAGCTTTGGAGAAGAAGAGACGGTCAACCATTCAGAAATAATAATGATGAAATAGTACTTTTCAGATTCGATCAAATGAATGAAAGCTTTTTGCACAATGTTAAATATCCTGATGTGCTAACACTTGTGTTTAAATCGCAAGATCCTATTGACATTTCAAAAACCTTGGTGAGTTATGGCAGCTAAAGATTCAATTTTCGGAATACAGGCTCCAAAATTTGTTGATGATGAAAGCAATGAAGTATTGTTGAATTACTTTGTTGTTTTGAAAGATGAGAAAGATTTTGGAACTATTGAACATCAATCAATAATCAATCGACATAGAGAATGGGTTGATAAGGGAGATCATTGGATATTTGAAGGACTTATTCATTTATTCAAATATGATGATCCGGAGGCAAAGTACTTGGAACTTCAAAATTATTATAAGCAGAATGTAAGACTATATAAAAGAAGAGATGGATCTTTTTATCTTAATAACAATTTGGATCCAGTTTATTTTAGACTGGATAAATTAGAGCCTATAGTGTTAACATCTAAAAACGCTCCCGATGGGCTTCTAATTAGTTTTGTTTCTATTGAGCCTGTAAACACTCTCATTAGATCTAAAAAATCATTGATTTATTCTAACGTAGAAGTAAAGAATGCTTATTCTATGTTAGAAAACTGTTCTTTCAATCAAAATGTAGAAACGGAGATTCCATAAAATGAAAAGTCATAAATTAAAATTAGATACTGTTTTAGAATTAAAGGATGCTTTTGGTAAGACTAAATTAAAAACAATTTTGAACAGTCGAACTATAAAAGAAAATACAATCGATATTATAAAGTTTAATAAAAGGGGTCATATTCTTAGCGAGATATATAATATGCCAATGAGAAGTTTATTAAAAAATCAAATGGGGTTATATTATTATCATTTTGGTAACAATCCAAGTTTTCCTACCTCTCCGACGGATTTAAGGGTGAGAAATTATAACAATGCAGTTGGCAACCAGTCAGTTTTCACTCTTATTAGTAATGGAACTACTGATCAGGGTGGGATTAGAGCCTCAACTGGAAGTACAGCCGTAGGTCTTATGGATTATAATTTACCTGGAACTTTGTTAGGTTATGGAAGTGGAACAAATCAATTAAACCACTCCTCAATGACTACAAATGCTATTGTACAAGAAGGAGCTTCTTATAAGCTGACAGCTTATCGAACTTTGACAAACAATTCTGGGGCTTCAATTACTATTCAATCTTTAGGTTGTTTGAGAAATTCCAATATGGCAACTCTTAGTGATATGGTTTTGTGCGCTTCAGATAGAGTATTAAAAAATGGGAATCCAATTTCTATTACTTTGAATAACACTGAGTCTATCAGAATTTTATATAATTTTTATTTTGATTTAAGTGAAGGTGCTGTAAAAGCCTTAGCTCAAATCCACTATAATGGCGCGTTAGCTAATACATCTACTGGAGGAACTTCGTTGGATGTTGATGGAGACTTGGTTTTTGCGGGATCGTTAAATAATAATACTCATCAAACTTGCAGATTAGTAAATGCAGCTGGAAGTGATTATGGAATAAGAGTTGGGACAGGAACTAATACTGTTACAGTAGATGATTATCAAATTGATGGGCTGATTGGTATTGGAACAGGAGCGGGTCAGTTAACAAGTCTCGCAACAGAAATTGGAGAGGTCTTAAACAAAGTGGATGAATCCATTACTTTTACTATTAGAAGACTTTTTATAAACGATCACGTAGATACTATTACAGTAAATAATTATGGAGTGATTGCAAGAAATTGGAGTGCTTATCAGGCATTTGAAAATAGAAGAATGCTTTATATAAAAAAACGCACTGCACCCATTCCAATTGCTAATTTAGAAAGTTTAGAAGTTGCGCAAAGATTTACAATTGAAGTATAAATAGGAGCTGATAATGTTGAGTAATTTAGATATGAAAAAATTAAAAAGATTTTTATCTCAAATATCTTCCTCTACTTCTGGGGCAGTTAATACGGTTGTTGACTGGTTGAATATTACAAGTAAACCAACAGAGTTTCCGCCTGAAAGTCACGATCACGACGATCTATATTTGAATAAAGAAAATACAGATGCTTTTACTCCTGATGCTGATTATGAACCTGCTACAAAAAAATATGTGGATGATAATGCTGGTGGAATAGATATAAACTCTTTAACAGAAAAAACAACTCCGGTTGATGACGATATTTTTGTCATTGAAGACAGTGCTGATTCTTTTAATAAAAAGAAATTAAAAGTTTCTAATTTGCCATTAGGTGGTGGTGGTGGGGGGGGTGTTTCAGTTACTGAATTTAATTCTTATCAAGAATTATTAGATGATACAACTGTTGAGGATGGAAACTTTGGAGTAGTTGAAAACTTAATGAACACTATATTTATTAAATTTACCGACTGGTATGCTCTTGGAAGAAAGTTGATATGGAAAATGACAGCAAACACAAAGTGGTACTTAGCTTTAGAGGATAATGTTAATGACTCTTCTGGAAATGGGTTTGATGCGACTGCAACTGATGTAACCTATGTTACTGGAAAAGTTGGAGTTAAGGCTGGAAGTTTTAATGGATCTACAAGTAAGGGAATTTATCTTGGCAATGTACTTGGGGGAGCTGTAATTACTAACATTACAATAATGTGCTGGGCATACTTATCTGGAACTTCTTTGAAGGGTGTGTTTGTGAATGTAGGTAGTGAGCCTGAGGGCAATGGTTATAATACTCGTGGATTTGGTATAGGAGTTGGAGGTACTACGGCTGATAATAATGGAAACAATTTAATTGGCATTTATGATGGGGTTCGTTGGATGGCAACTGGAAGAGCAATTGGAACTGGTTGGCATCACATTGCTATGACTATAAATGAAAGTTCAAAGCCAGCTTTATACTTGGATGGGGTTCAAGTTTATACTGATGTGGGAACAAATCCACGATCATTAAACGCAACAACTCCAAACGCAGTTGTTGGAGCTTCATACAATAATAGATTTTTTAATGGGTATGTGGATGAAGTAATAGTTGAGAGCAGGTTATGGACTCCTCAAGAAGTAATGGAATACTATAATCAAACGCTGTAAGGATTTTTATAATGTGTTTTACAAGAGAAGAAAAATATTTGACTATAACACTATTATAACACTTTTTGTAAAAAACAGGCTTAAAAGAAGGAAGATGCAAGAAATTTGTTTTATTTTTAATTAAAAAATGAAGCGCCTACTTACTGTCACGCAGGAGGTCGCGAGTTCGAGTCTCGTCGGCCCCGCAAATAAAGCCCGAAATCGGGCTTTTTTTATGTCCACTCTGTAAAAATTACCTGCAACTAATCAGAACTAATCAGAGTTTTTCCGATTTTGGGCACCATTTGGGCACCAGGATTTTTTGTTTTGTATTAAATACGATAAGCGAAGGCACAGTTTTTAATAGCAGTGAAAGTTATTGAACTTGTATCGAAGGGAGGCGAGGATAGCGGAACGAACCTGCCTGTCCGGTAGGCAGGGTGAGCATAGCCGAAGCCGAGCGAGTAAAGGAAATAACGAACTTAGAAAAACTGTGACTGAGCCATAGGCATTTCCTTTAACTACTTTCACTGCAATGAAAATCTTATATACAAAAACAATTTCTAATTCTATCCTAATCCTTAATACAACGAACACATAATCCGAGATCCATACCGAATAGTTCTAAGTAAATATTGCTATTAACGTCTATCAGTCTCAGGGTATATGCGTAAGCTGAAATATATTCCTTAGAACTCCAAAAGTTCGTGCCGTAACCTAAACCGCTGAAGCTACCATTGCCGTTTCGGCCACCTGCAAACAGTGCGGAAAAGCCGCTTGTGTTTGTGCTTATTGTATCCTGTCCAATTTCTTTAAGTGCATTCCCATCATTGTCTACTGTTGCCTTTAAAGTTTCAAATTCTAGATATGTCGGTATATGCCAGCCAGGAGGGCAAATGCCTTGGGCACCTTCACTGGTAGCATACTGCATAGCTTCATCCCATTGATACAGTCCGCCGTAAGTGTCACAGTTATTTGGGTCATTGTTGTAGCAGTATTTTTCTATCACACCATTATTTGTTGCGTTTTGATTTGATTGTATCATCACTCCAACATCAAGATTTTCTTTAATCCAGCACTGATCTCCAATTTGCACAGTATTATATGTTTTGCCTTCATAAGTAACTGTAGGCATTCCGGGACAAAATCTTTCAATTGTTAATTCACCTAGATTTGTAGTGTCACCCGATAAACTTTGCAGATCAGTAAAAGTTTTACGTCCAATAATTGGGCTTGATGCTATTAGGCTATCAATATTTTGAGATATGTTAAATTTATTAAGATTCGGTTTATTTAATGGTGAATTAAATGTGCCCCCAGTACTGGTCAAATGTTGACTTCCATAGACCAGCATCATCTTTTTTAACACTGTGTATTTATCATCAATAGATATCTGCGCAATATATATTCCTGAGGTTAGACCATATAGTTCTATGTCAAGAAAGTGAGTGCCTGCAGCATAGTACTTCTGGATAACTCCGGTAACTTTTTGTCCAAGAATATTATAAATATTAACCCTTACGTTAGCATCTCCGGTTAAAGTAATTCCTAACCTTGTTTTTGGGTTAAATGGATTGGGATAATTATTGGTAATGCTGTAACCTGAAGGTAATGCTCCATCATCAGTTACACCTGTTACGCCAGTAAAATAAAAACTTCCATCAGCTAAGGAAGTTGTATTATAAACATTAGATGAAATGAATAATTCTAGATTAATATCAGCAAGGTTAAAACCATTTTCATCGACAAGTTTTCCAGTAACAATTTGAGAATAAAGATTGGGCTCAATAAATATAATGGAAGTGATAATCACAATTCCGAAATAAGATAGTATCTTTTCCATAAGTTACCGTTAAATGGATTATAAACATATTCAATTTATATATATAAATATTAAAACAGTAGAGATGCAGAAATTTATTTATTTTTTTTTACTATTTATGCTATGGCGTGATAAAAAAATGCGGGACCTTTCATCCCGCATTTATATTTATCATCAGCTAGGCTGCCTGATCTAATTGATTAAGATAGGCGAGTGGATCTTCCGGATTTGCTGCGGATAATGTTTTGAACAGATCTTCAAGAACTGCTCTGCAGTGATTGAGCTGTGCAGCATCCATTTTCTCAATCTCTGTTGTTGAGGTTGTACCGAACGAAATTCGGAAGTTCGTCGATCCCCATAAAAATAAGCTTGCCTTTCGATGAGCTTTTTTATTTAAAAAGTTAATTATTTCAATCAATCAAAATTCTTTATTGCATCCTCTTCTGAGCTGTAAACATTAAAAACTCTGTAGAGTCCCATTGTATCCATAATCTTAAAAGCTTCTGTATTTGGAATGACTAACTTTAATTCACCGCCTCTTTCAGTAACTCTTTTTAAAATCATTACAAGAGCACCAAGAAATGTTGAATCAATAAACTGACATCTTGTTAGATCTATAACAATCTTGTATTGTTTCATAGAGATAACTTCATATATTCTGTCACGAAAAACTGCTGCTTCCTTAAATGTTGCACGGACAAAGTTTATTTTTTCTATTAACACATCTCCAATGAATTTACGGATATAATCTTCTTCCATCATAAGAAATCCTGATTGATTGATACTAAAATTATTTTCAATTTCTTCAGTAAATATAAATAATGTCGTTTTAAGAATTATTAACAAACTGAATAAGAAAGCTGAGCATATTCATTTAAAATGAAAAAGCCTGAAAGAATTATTCTTTCAGGCCTTATTGAGAATTTTTAAAACTAATCTAACACAGGAATTATTACTTTGTCCAGAACATGAATTACACCATTAGTTGCTCTAATATCAACTGCCGTTATATTAGCGTATCCTGTAACATCATTACCAATCATAACCACACCATCTTCAATTTTAGTGAAGGCAAATTGACCCTGAAGTGTTTTAACTCTGCTGGATTTTGAAACATTGCGTGAAAATTTTAATCCCGGCGAAACGTGATAAAGCAGAACAGCAGTTACTAATTCTCTATAAGGTTCGGTTAACAGGTCTTCTATGCTGATGTTTAATGCAGCAGCTAAATCCAGGAAGGCCTGATTAACGGGTGCAAAAACCGTAAATTGACGATTACCGTTAAGTACATCTACTAATCCGGCAAATTGTACTGCAGCAACAAGATATGTAAAGTTTGTATCACTTGCAGCAATACCTACTATGGTTTGACCATTACCAGGTCTTTTTTCCAATGAACTTATTACAGAGTTATCTGCGGAAACAGGATTCATAGTGCTGCTATCTGAACAGCCAATGAAAGAGAAAGAAACTATAGAAACTGATAGAAGAACAAAAAAGAACTTTTTCATAACATCACCTTTTTTAATTAATTCAATTATTATTGATTACACCGTCATAACATTATGTGAAGAATCTTTGTTCCCGAATTGATGAAAAAATATTTTCAAATCTTGAGGATAGTCATTTAGCATAAAAATCATATTATCATCGTTAATCATTTAACACAGACAACTAATAATTTTATTAACTTTGTATAGCAAAAAGAGATTATTATGAATGATTCTGTAAAGCAAAAACTCAAAACCATTGTGGGTTCTTCAAATTATTTCGATTCATACGAAGATCGGATGGTTTACTCTTATGACGGCACTCCAACTCTTCATCAAATGCCTGAAGCTGTTGTTTTTACCACTGATGAACAGCAAATATCAAACATCATTAAATGTGCTAATGAAGATAAATTTGCAGTTGTGCCAAGAGGTGCCGGAACAGGATTAAGCGGTGGTTCTGTTCCTGTGGAGAACAGCATTGTAATTGTAATGACCAAATGGAATAAAATTCTTGAAGTAGATGATAAAAATTTAACTGCCTGGGTTCAGCCCGGTGTTATAACCGGCGCATTGCAAAAAGAAGTTGAAAAGTTGGGATTATTTTATCCGCCCGATCCAGGCAGCTTACATGTTTGTACAATAGGCGGAAATGTTGCTAATAATGCAGGCGGACTGCGCGGATTAAAATACGGCGTTACAAAAAATTATGTGCTCGGTGTTGAAATGATTCTTCCTAATGGTGACTTACTCAAAACCGGCGGCAAAAATATGAAAGATGTTGCCGGATATAATCTGCGTGATTTTATTGTCGGCAGTGAAGGAACGCTTGGAGTTATTACAAAAGTTTTATTGAAACTTATTCCTAAACCAACTCAGACTATAACACTGTTAGCTTATTTTGATAAGCTGACCGACAGTGCACAGGCGGTCTCTGATATCATTGCCGCTCACATTACACCCTGTATGATGGAATTTCTTGATAACACAACAATTAATTGTATTGAGGATTATGCAAAAATTGGTCTTCCAAGGAACAGTGAAGCAATTCTTCTTCTTGAAGTTGATGGCAGAGGAAGTGCTGTTGCTGAAGACGCAGAAACAATGAAAAATATACTTCAAAAAAACCATGCTTCATTCATAAAGGTTGCAACTACAGAAGAGGAATCAAATAAATTAAAAACAGCCAGAAGAACTGCATTTAGTGCTTTAGCCAGAAGAAGACCAACCACAATTCTTGAAGATGCGACTGTTCCTCGTAGTGAGCTGCCTGTAATGATTGAAAAAGTAACTCATGCGGCAAAAATGTTTGATGTAATTATTGGCAATTTTGGTCACGCCGGCGATGGTAATCTTCATCCTACCTGCTTAACGGATGAAAGAGATAAACAGGAAATTGAAAAAGCTCATCGTGCATTTGATTTTATTTTTAATGAAGCTATCAAGCTTGGAGGTACAATAACCGGTGAACATGGAACCGGATTATCAAAAAAACATTTTCTTGAAAAACTCGCCGGAATCCCGGGCATTGAAATGATGAAGAAGATCAAGGCATCAATTGATGAAAATAATATTCTTAATCCGGGTAAGATTTTTACAATTTCTCCCAAGTGTGAGGGAAGTTTACCAATGAGCAGAGAACAGATAAAAGATTTTTAATGAAACATTCTACTCCAAATCCTGAGTTATTAAAAATCCTTCCTCACGATGACATTCTTCAGCAGTGTATGCATTGCGGTTTGTGTCTTGCAACTTGTCCTACTTATGATTTAACAAAAATGGAGCGTTCCTCTCCACGCGGAAGAATTTTTATGATCAAATCCGTTGCAAGGGGAGAGATGGAATTGAGTGAGACGTTTGCTGAAGAAATGAACTTCTGTCTTGATTGCCAGGCTTGCGAAACTGCTTGTCCTGCCGGTGTTAAATACGGCAGAATGGTTGAAACAGCAAGAGTAGTTATTGATGAAGTTGGCTACGGCGGAAAGTTTGGAATTGCTGTTAAAAGATTTGCCTTGAGAAAAATTGTTGCCTCACGTAATGCATTAAAATTTGTTTCAAGATTGTTATGGCTTTATCAGAAAACAGGTTTACAAAAGCTGGTAAGATCATCCGGAGTCTTAAAAATCTTTTCAAAAAAACTGGCTGAGATTGAAAAACTTTCTCCTGTTATTGCAGATAAATTTTCTGACAAACAGATAAATGATATTGAAATGCCAAAAGGAGAAGTGAAATTTAAAGCAGCTTTTCATTTTGGCTGCCTCATGAATACGATGTTTGCAGATATTAATTCCGATACCATTGAAGTACTAAAGGAATGCGGATGTAAAATTATTACTCCCAGGGATCAGGTTTGTTGCGGATCACTATTGGGACATAACGGTGATATGGATTTTGCTCTCAAGCTTGCCAGAAAAAATATTGATGCATTCGATAAGCACGATTATGATTATCTTATTTCAAATTCTGCAGGATGCGGTGCTTTTATGAAAGACTATGCACACTTGCTTGAAGATGATCCTGATTATGCAGAAAAGGCAAAACGATTTTCTTCCAAAGTAAAGGACATAATGGAATTCTTTGCTGAACAAAAACCAGCAATTAGTTTTAATTCTGTCCATTCGAAAGAGTTTATGACTGAGAAATCTGATATAAAAGATTCGGAAAAGATTTCTCTTCCGACAAGTCATGATCGGATTGACATCCCTGTCGAAAAACAAATTATTACATACCACGATGCATGCCATCTTCTGCATGCTCAAAAAGTTGGTACTCAACCTAGAGATGTAATTAAATCTTTACCCGGATTAAATTACACAGAACTTGAAGAAGCAGGATGGTGCTGCGGCAGTGCGGGAATTTATAATGTTGTTAGATACGATGATGCACTGCAGCAGCTTGAAAGAAAGATGAACAACATTAAAAACACGAAGGCAAAAATTGTGCTTATGGGTAACCCTGGCTGTATGGGACAAATAAAATACGGCACACAAAAATTTAATATTGATATTGAAGTAATTCATCCAATTACTTTGATAAGGAGAATGCTAACCCCTAAATAAGTTTTTTGCTATTTTGTTCCGCCACGTCGGGTTCGCGATTTAGTAGCAAGAAAGAATGGCACAAAAACACTAAAGCTCTATAACTCACAAAAATATTCTTATTAAATTTGTTCATCCCACAGCATATGCTCAAAAGTTTCTCGGGTGCGTGCGACGGAGACTTTATCACCATTAACCATAATTTCTGGCGCACGGCGGCGGGCATTGTAATTTGAAGACATGACCATACCATAAGCTCCTGAAGACATTACTGCTAGCAACTCACCGGTTTTCGTCTCGAATATTTCTCTGTCCTTAGCAAAATAATCACCGGTTTCACAGATAGGTCCCACAACGTCTGCAATAATTTTATTTCTGCTCGATATTCTTTTAACAGGCTGTATATGATGGTATGCATGATAAATAGTTGGACGCAATAGATCATTCATAGCTGAATCCACTATGATAAATCTTTTATCACCATTCGACATATTATAAATTACTTCTGTGACCAGAATGCCGCCGTTTGCTGTAAGGTATCTGCCCGGTTCAAAAATAATTTCACAGTCAATTTTAGTGAAGCAGGGAATAAGTTTTTCAGCATATTCTTCAATGTTAAATGGAGTTTCATTCCGATATTTAACACCTATCCCTCCGCCGACATCGAAGTGATCGAGTTTCAGTCCGTCTTTTTTTAACTGACAATACATTTCACACAATTTTTTCACAGCTTCAATAAATGGATCAAGAGATGTTATCTGGGAACCAATATGCATATCAAGTCCGGTAAACTGAATATTCTTAAACTCATTTCTTCGTGAATAAAGACTCAATGCAGTTCTTGTATCAACACCGAACTTACTGTTTGCCAGTCCCGTTGATATATAAGGATGGGTTTTAGGATCAACATCAGGATTAACTCTTATTGCAACACGTGCAATTTTATTTATCTCACCAGCTATCTTATTAATCAATTCAACTTCTTCTATAGATTCAGCTTTAATCAGTAAAAGATCTTTTTCAATACCGAGTCTGATTTCGTCTTTAGTCTTTCCTACACCGGTTAAAATAATGCTATGCGGGTGAACATTTGTTTTTAGTGCACGGAATAATTCACCTTCAGAATTTACATCTACACCACTGCCGAGTTTTACAAATGTATCAACTACACTTAGATTGAAATTTGCTTTCATTGCATAAAATATTTTATGCTTAGTTCCCTTAAAGGCGTTTTCAAAATCGCGGTACTGTTTTATAAAATGATTTTTACTGTAAACATAAAAAGGTGTTCCGTGCTGTTCAGTTAATTGTTTCAGCGGAACATCTTCTATGTAAAGTTCATCGTTTCTGTATTTTATAAAATCAGTTTCAAAGAATTGCATTTTGGTTCCTTAAAAATTCAAAATGTAGGGGAGGGACTAGCACCTCCCGAAATTAGTTTTTATGTAATATTAATATTTCTGATTCATATGCATCTATGGAGAACAGGGCAAGCCCTGCCCTAAAGTCAATGATACAAATAATATTTCTTTGACAATTTTCTGAAACTCTCAACATCCTTATTCAGATAAGCTCTTATATCTTCGACTCTCTGATTCTTTATAAACATTTCTCTAATTTTACTTGTGCCAAGAACTTTATCAAACATATCGTCATTCTTGCCTTCAATTATCAGGTTTCTTCCGGGGTATAATTCATTAACAGCCTGCAGAAAATAAAATTGAATTTCCATCAAATTAACAGTTGAATAATTTGTAATATAAATCTGAACACCGTGAAGCATTTTGCCTTTACCGAATCCATAAAAAGGCTTATAAGTAATAGGTCTGAAATTAACACCGGGTAAGTTATATGAATTCATTTTATTGGTCATAGCTTGAGAGTTTATCCATTCAGCCGCAAAAGTCTGGAAAGGTATTGTATATCCAACACCAATAGAAATAACTCCGCGAAGTTCACCGATAATTCCTGATGCAGTATAATAAAATGCTGAATAATAATGAGGTACATGCGGTGAAGTTAAGATCCAGGGCAAGCCTGTTCTTTCAAAAAACATATCTCTGGTCCAGTGTTCCATTGCAACTACCTGAATTTTGCATTTTCGTGCTTTGCTTAGCAAACCTTCTTCGTTCAAGAGCATTGCAAGTTCACCGACAGTTAAGCCATGCACATAAGGAATTGCAAACTGACTTACAAATGAAAAATATCCGTCTTCAACTAAATTTCCTTCAATTCTGTTTCCGCCAAGAGGATTAGGACGATCAAGTATTATTACCTCTTTATTATTTTCAGCAGCGGCTTCCATTACTAAGCCCATAGTGCTTATATAAGTGTAGGACCTGCTTCCAATGTCTTGAATATCAAAAACTAATACGTCGATATCTTTTAGCATTTCGGGAGAAGGTTTTCTTGTCTTACCATAAAGTGAATAAACAGGAAGCTGCGTAAAGTCATCTATGTAAAAATCGACATACTCTCCAGCTTCAAAATTTCCACGGACTCCATGTTCCGGTCCATACAAAGCAACAAGATTCACTTCGTGTGCTTCGAATAGAATATCGATAGTGGATTTTAATTCACTATCTACTCCGGTTGCATTGGTTACCAATCCTACTTTTTTACCCTTTAGCAAATCAAAATTTCTATCCCTTAATGCTTCAATACCAGGTTTAACTTTTGCGGTTGTAAGAGTATAGGATTTGTTCAGTTCATCTTCAACCATTGTTATAAATGAACCATCCTGCAGATATTTATATAGATCTTCTCCCGGACAAAGTGTTGGAGTGTAATCTTTATGACCTTTAATATCTTTAATAGGTACATTGTATTTAGATTTAAGAAAAGCAGTAAGCTTTACCAGAGAGTGTAATTGATTCTGAATTATTTTCTGTTCTTCATAATTTCCAATCACACAAATCAAAGCATGACCCCGGACATCATAATCAGTATTAGTATCTCCGGGAAAATTGATTGGTCTGGCTTCATAAATATTTCCTTTTAAATCGATCATAAAATGATAGGGGATATCAATCCATTTTTTATCAGTCCGGCTCCAGTTCTGAAGATTTTTTAAATACTGTTGAACACTGTAATTCTCATCAAAAACTTCACCGCTGTGATGAATTGTGATTTTGGTAATTGAGTGAGCTGGTAATGCCTGTACAAGTGGCTGCCATCCCCATTCGCTTCTGCTTGTAACATTAAGATCAGACGGGTATTTAAGTTCTGCAACATTAATGATTAATGTGGATGATGAGGCACAACCAAAAATTATTAATCCGGTTAAAACTGCAAATAAGTAAAATGATTTTTTCATAATAGTCCTCTAAATTGCTATATGAGAATAGGTGTATATTTTGTATCAATTATATCGTTATGATTCAAGCCAATGCAGGAAGTATGTGTTTTATTCCTTTCGTCTGCGGAATTAAATGTCACACCATCTTTAATGTAAATGATAGTCATTGCCGTCCGCATTTGGCTGGTCTGATTGTTTCCGGCACCATGAAAGGTTAAACCGGAATGAAATGTTGCATCTCCTGCTTTCAAGGGCACAAAAACTTTTTCCAGGTTTTTAAGTTTTTCTGGTTGATGGGGATTCTTAAAGATGTCCACATATTCTATCAACTCATTTCTATTTGTCTGTGGATAAAAATAAAGGCATCCTTTCTCAACAGGAACATCTGTTAGTGCAAGCCACATTGTTATTGTGAATTGTGGTTCATTAATTGGCCAATAGCTGCAGTCCTGATGTGCATCAGTCATCCGGCCGCCCGGTTCTTTAAATAATGCCTGATCATGCCACAAGCGGACATGCTTAGCTTTCATTAAATCTCTTGCAATTCCGGCAAACCGCTTTGAAAATACAAATTCCTTAACAGCAGGGAAGTCCCAGCATAAATATCCGCACTGAAGAAATGATTGCTCGTACTGAGATTTTTCTTTCAGCTCGCGTTCATCTTTTCCTTTTCGTATAAGAACAGCTGACTGAATTATTTTTTTAACTTCATTAAGGAACTCCTTCTCAACAACGTTTTCAATTCTTACGAAACCATTCTTTGAGTAAAAACTTACTGATTCTTCTTTAACTGTAAATTTTGAATTAAAGTATTCTTTTAGTTCAGAAGATATGTCTGAATTCAAAATGCTAACAGCATCCGATTCAGTTATTCCTTTTAGCTTAACCATTGGTGAAAAAAAACTACCTATTGCAAATAAAAAATAATTACGTCTATAATCTACATTATAAGTGAACTTTGTTCAATATTTAAGCAGAAGAGAAATCTTTTGCAAAGATTTCTGTTTTACTTATTTAACATAGCCTAATCACAACTTAATAAATATTTTCTTCATGCTTTTGTTTTGATGAAGGTAATAAGGTTGATACAGATGGGATATAAAGATGTTAATTAGGTTGGCGTAGTATTTAATGTCTACCATAGAAAAATATTACATTTTAGATAAATTAAAGTTATTTCATTTGCATAAGATTTTTTTTGATAGCAATGATTTAACTAAAAACTAAATTTGACATTTTAGTTTAATTAAACTATTTTTTGAATGTAGATTGTATACAATATACAGTATTTGACAAAAATGATTGAAAAAGAACCAATAAACGTAAGTTTTAATCTTGAAGAGCTTAAACCTCTTCGTGATAAGATAGCTTCATCCATAAGGGATTCCATAATTGAAGGAAGAATAAAACCGGGTGAGAGATTGATGGAGCCCGATATCGCTAAAGCACTTGGAGTCAGCCGTACACCTTTAAGAGAGGCATTCCTTCAGTTAGAGTCAGAGGGTTTCTTAAAGGTTAACCCGCGTAAAGGTGCCCTCGTAACAGAAACCTCTTTAAAAGATGCTAAAGAAACTTATGAAATAAAAGGTGCACTAGAAGCATTAGCTGCAAGATTAGCTGCCGATAATATAAAAGATGATCAGATTGGTGAAATAATCGACATTAACAAAAAAATGGCATCGATCGCGCAATCAAAGAAAAAAGATTACAAAGCATTTCTTGAATTGAATTCCATTTTTCATCAAAAAATTTATGAATGCAGCGGCAATTTGAAGTTGAGCAGGATGATTAATACTCTCAGAAATCAAACTTTAAGATATAACTATATTTATCTCTCGCTGCTTTCGCATTTAGATGAATCAGTTTTAGAACATTTTGAAATAGTGAATGCATTAAAGAACAGAAAACCTGATGAGGCAGAAGCAGTTGTGAAAAAACATAATGAAAGTGCACGTAAAATGCTTATCAATTACATAAAGAATCAAAAAGAATAACTAATACTTACTACAGAAGAACCAGGGTGAGATATGAAAAAAATAAAAGTTGCTTTAGTCGGATTCGGTAATGTCGGATGCATGGCTTTAGATGCCATAACACAGGAACCCGACATGGAAATTGCCGGTATCGTTGAACTGCTTAACAGAGAAAGAATCCGTGCATCAATGAATCCTCAGAAATGCTGCAAGTTTGGAGAAACTAAAGTTGTTAAAGCAATTCAGGAACTTGGTGAAGTTGATGTCGCTTTAGTATGTGCACCTTCCCGTAAAGTAAAAGATGTTGTAACTGAATATCTCAAACTCGGAATCAACACCGTTGATAGTTTTGATATCCATTCAGAAATACCTACCCTTCGTAAACATCTTGATCCAATAGCAAAAGAACATAATAAAGTATCAATCATATCTGCAGGATGGGACCCCGGAATAGATTCAGTTATCCGCGGATGGTTTTTAGCAATGACGCCAAAAGGCATTACACACACGAACTATGGCCCCGGTATGTCGATGGGTCATACAGTTGTCGTTAAAGAATTACCCGGAGTCAAGAATGCCCTTTCAATTACTGTTCCTGCCGGAATGGGTATCCATAGAAGAATGGTATATGTAGAACTTAAACCGGGGGCAAACTTTGCAGAAGTTGAAAAGGCAATCAAGACTGATCCTTATTTCATTAAAGACAGAACATATGTATTTGAAGTGAATAAAGTTGAAGACCTTATAGATGTTGGTCACGGTGTATTAATGGAGAGAAAAGGCGTTTCAGGTGCAACACATAATCAGCAATTGAAGTTTGAAATGAAAATAAATAATCCGGCACTTACGGCTCAGGTAATGGTTTCTGCAGCAAGAGCAACATTAAAACAAAGGCCCGGCTGTTATACCATGATTGAAGTTCCCGTTATTGATTTCCTTTATGGTGAGCTGGAAGATTTTGTATCAAGCCTTGTTTAATTAAGAGGTGGAATGATGTCCGATCCATATAAAAGAAAATTAGTGAATCAAGATTTCTATCACAGCAAGGTAGATATAAACGGAAAGTTTCTTGTTGTGCTCGATGGTCAGCTTGATAACAGGGGATTGAATTTAATCCAGCCAATCTCCAGAGCGTTTTCACAGCACACAATTATTGAACTAATCGGTACAGATGAACTGGATGCAAAACCGGGAAGTATGGTTAATAATATATGCTATATCGGATTTGTTGAACTGCTTAACAGCGGAGTGATTCTAACAGGTGACAGAGTTTTATGGAATGACTCCGAGATCGGAGTTATTGCGGGATATGATGATACACATATGCCAAACCATCAGAATACAATTGTACTAATGAAAGAAAGAATATCAGGTAAGGTTCTTGGAATAAAAAGAGGCGATAAACTTCTTATAAAAGGTTTTGAAAAATAAATTTTACTACAACACACACAAATAATTAATAATCATAAGGAAAAATTATAATGGCTAAACCAAGGTTCAAATTTGAAATGTATAAACGATTGCAGCAGCGTACTCCGCAAATTTATGCAGAAGCAAGAAAAGCTGCTGAGACACTAAAAATTCCCGCTGAATTAAAAGGTGCATTCGGTTTGACAGGTGCAATATCCGGCTGTCCTGCTCCGTTGAGAGATGATATTGAACATTTTATGGCACAGGAATCCAAAAAAGTAGTTCCGCTTGCTGTGTATGTCGATCAGATAAGAGAAATAATAAAAGAAATGTACGGTGATGATTATGATGCTGCACCGGTTAATACTTGCGAAGGTGGATTATGGGTAACGTTCGATACGCTTATGACTCCTCCAAACCAGGGAAGAGGCGACAATTACAGAACTCGCTACATTGCTCCAATGGAAAGACATATACATCATCAGGCATCTTATGGAAGACCTTTCCCTCCAAAGTATAAAGATATTTTAGCTGACAGAGGCTGCACTGCAGGTGAATTAGGATTTTATGGTAAGAGACAAAATAATCTTGATACGGTTCTTGTACCTTTAGAAGGTGCAGAGTATCCAGTTCATGGATTAAATTATCATCCGACTCCGCTGTTAAAAAATGTTAAAGCAAAAGAATCAATTAAAAAGATTGGTGAAATTGCTGAAAGACATCAGACTTTACTATCAGGATTTGCTTCACTTGGTTATGATACTCCGGGTTACGGTTACGGCGAAAAGGATAAAAATGGAACACCGCTGCTTCAAAAAGGTTTAGCTGAGTTAGCTAAGAAATATGATGTTCCTTACATCATTGATAATGCCTGGGGACTTCCATTTATCGGCAACAGCATAAAGAATATTGGTGCTGATGTTATGATATATAGTATGGATAAAGCTACCGGTTCAGCAACAAGCGGATTGATAATTGGAAAAGAAGATGTGCTTGTTCCAATAAGAAGAGCACTTGGTTATCATGGCAATCGTTATGGTACAACTGCTTCTTATGGCAAAGCTGCTCTTGTTACAATGGATCCGGGCAAAGAAGGATTAAGCGGTCAGCTTGCAGCTCTCAGAGTACTGAGAGATAATCCGGCAGTTCTTACAAAACCAATTGATGATTTATATGATATTATTGTTGATGAATTCTCAAGAATAGATGAAAGAATCCGTAAGGACTTCTTATTTGAAAAGAGTTATAACTGCGGTACTGTTGAAATTAACTATGAGAACAGCTGGAAAGGCGGTAAACTTGGTATTCCAATCTTCTCTATTGAAGATATGTACTCAGGTTCAAATTTATTCCAGGATGGCACTACGCAAATGGGTATTATTCCAACAATAGCTTATGATGCGAACATTTTTATTTCACCCGGACTTGGAACAACAGATAACAAGGGTCAGATAATTGAAGACAGAACCAGAATGGTTATACGCGGACTGGTTATGCTTATTGAAATAGTATGTGAACACGCTGGTATTTACGAATAGAAACCTTAGCCTTGAGGATCTGAAAAGGTTCTCAAGGCTTTTTATAATTATTTGAGGTTTATATGACAACCGCATTAGAACGTGTAATGGATGCAATCGATATTGAAACTTATATCGTTTGCAATGATGAAAATGAAGGAAAAAAGCTTGCCCTGCAGTTAGGACAGGAGATGAATCTGGGTGAGATTGATATTATGTATCAGGAGTTTGATGGATATGGCGTAAGAGTTCGATTAAGAAAATATGTATACAAACCGGGCAATCTGTATAAATACCTCAACCAGGAAGAAAAAACTTAGGCGTGCATTATGTCAAAAAAGATTCTATGTGTTCCATTTGATCCGGTCCACGATGTTGGAATAAAAATTATAAAAAGTGAACTTGATAAAAACGGACATCAGACCGAACTTCTTTCACCTGATCTCACCCCTGAAGCAATAGTTAAAATTGCAGCAAACGGAAATTATGATTTTATACTTGTAAGCCGTACGCTTGGTTATGGTGTTGCAGAAATGCTTGCAAGATTTATTGATATGCTTGATGCCGCAGGTGTAAGAGAAAAATCTAAAATTGTTATTGGCGGAAAACCTATCACTCCTGAACTGGCTGCAGAACTTGGATTTGATAAAGGCTTCGGTGAACATTCCTCACTCGAAGAATTACTAGCCTACATTGAGGGAAGGGAAGTTAAAACAGTAGGAGTTGGTCTGAACAGGACCAAGAAAGATATTACCTCAAAGTATGATTATAGTTTTAACAATCGGGAAATTGGTCAACTATTAGATAGTATTGCAACCAAACTCCTTGATTTCACAAAAAATAAAAAATCTCCCGGTATTGAAAGAGCAAAAATTCAGGAAGAACTTTTTCACACTGAAGATGAATCAAAAACAACAAAACTTTTAAAAAAATACTATGCTCTTTGTGATGATGTAATCTTTGAAGGAAATACTAAAAAGAATTTTATAAAAGGTGTTCGGGAAGTATCCGATATCGAACTTAAAAACCTGAATAATTTTTTAAGTAAGTCTCAACCTTTAAATCCATATGAAATTCAGTATAATGAAAAACAACCGCTGCTGTTTAAGTTTTTGGGAAGTGGATGCCCGATTATGGATATTACTCACGCCAAAGTATGCGAACGATATGGCATAGACGGATTCTTGATAATTAATCCTTCCTGGGAAGCAAGATATGAAGGTTTACTGCGGGGCTTCCTGACTCATGAAAACGATGGTACGATAACCTCATTTGATAATATTAAGTTGATGCGTCAGAGTCTGGATGAGAGTACATTACTTACAGTCCGCGCACATCGTGGCCTGAATACACCGGAAACCGTTCTGCTCGCCGGGGAAGCAGGTGCTGATCTTGCAAAGATAAATCTTGTTTACGGTTCATTAGGCGCCGGTACTGATCCTGTTCGACTTGCTGTTGATGGTGTAGAGGCGATTAAACTTGCAGCAAAATATAATATGCCGTTCGATATTCCCGGCAACGATGAATTAAGCGGAGTTCCTGCATGGAAAACTCTTGCTGGTTTACTTATCAATGTTATGATTGGTATAAAGCTTGGTGCAAAACCTATTCTGAAACCATTATTTTGTTATGGACCTCATATTGTAATCAACGGAATGATGAAACAGAATTTCATAGATTATAATGCAGCAAAAATTTATGCTCTTAGAGAAATTGTTAATTCTCCTATCTGGCCAGGTGAACCGATTGCATTTATGACACAATCGGAAGAGCGTGTTCAATCGGCTAATGCAACCTCATATCATGCTTCATTAGCTGCATCAGTCGGGGTTGATGCAATTACTGTTGCCTCTACAGATGAAGCATATTCACGCGGACCAATATGCATTACTTCAAGAATAGATAGTATCCGTGCAATATCAGATGCATTCAGATTTGTTGGCGATGCGAAATTTCAAACTACACCACAAGCTGATTATTACAAAGATGATTTGATAAAGAAAATAACAGAAACGCTTAGAGAAGTTGACGCAAAAGATAATTTAACTGCAGCTATTTACGACGGCTGTCTTGGCAATAAAGAGGATGGTGCTTATCCGGGTAAATTCGGATTTGGAACTGTCAGTTAACATGAAAACCATTGGAGTCATAGGAACAGCTAAGAATACCGGTAAAACAACAACATTGTCTTTTCTATTAAAAGGATTTCACTCGAAAGGATTAAATTTAGCTGTTACAGGAATCGGATATGACGGTGAAGAGATTGATAACATAACAAACCTTCCTAAGCCAAGATTGTATTTTGAAAAAGATACTATTCTTGCTACATCTGAAAAATGTTTAAATAATACAGATGCCCTATTTAATATTATTGCAGAAACTTCTCAGACTACTGCACTGGGAAAAATATTACTAATAAAAGTTACTCAACCAGGAATGATTGTTATTGCGGGCCCAAACAGTGTTAAGGGACTTCGTGAAATTATCAATCTCATTAATGAAAAAACAAATAGTGATATAGTTTTGGTTGATGGTTCTATCAACCGTTTATCACCAATGTTTATTCTTGATAAGCTGATCTTTACAACCGGTGCATCAAGAAGTATAAACATAGATCAATTAGTTAATGAAATGGCCGTAATTGAAAAAGTTTTTTCTTTTAAGAAATGTATTGAAAACTTTAATAATGAAGATGATAATATTAAAATTGTCTACCCGGATATTAAATTAAATCTCTACACAAATACACTCGTAGATGAAGATGACTTCCTTACGCTTGAAAGCTCTTTCAATCAAAATGTTGAAAAGATTATAGTACCAGGGATAATATCGGTTGAATTATTATCAGGAAATTTTAACAGGTTAGTAAAACGAATAAACAAACCATTTAAAATAATTTTTAATTCTCCATTTCAAATGCTTTTAACTGATGAGTTTATGAACATCTCAGCTCTTCTGGATTTGTTTAATAAGCACAGCGTAGATATTTCTTACAAATATAAACCCAAATTATCAGCAGTTACAATTAATCCATTTTACCCGGAATTAGAAAACTATAAATATATTTCTTCGTATCTTGACAAAGAGAAATTTCTAAATGAAATGACTTCATCTCTGAAGATTCCTGTTTTCAATGTTCTGGAACCGGATTCGGAAAAAATTTTTGAATTGCTTAATTAATATTGGTTAGTAAAAAAACATATTATTGATTATGGAACATTACGGATTCTTATCATTATTACCACCAATTCTTGCCATTCTTTTAGCAATTAAAACACGCCAGGTTTTTGTTTCACTATTATTTGGTATCTGGCTTGGCTGGGTAATACTCAGCGGAGGTAATTTTATTGATGGAAGCAATGCAACTATTCAGGCTTTGGTTGATGTATTTAAGGACAGCGGTAACACACGAACGATAATGTTCAGCTGTCTCGTTGGTGCATTAATAGCTTTCATTCAG
The DNA here is from genome assembly GCA_018335755.1 of Ignavibacterium sp. Taxonomy (GTDB): domain Bacteria; phylum Bacteroidota; class Ignavibacteria; order Ignavibacteriales; family Ignavibacteriaceae; genus JAGXRK01. The sequence goes on from JAGXRK010000044.1 coordinate 149,003, forward strand.
AGATCGGGTGGTGTGGTTGGATTTGTAAATGTTATAAATAATTTTTTAGATCGATTAGAGAAAAAGAAAATTGGAAAAAGCAGAAAGACAGTTCAACTATTTGCCTGGGCAACGGGTACAGCAATTTTTGTTGAGTCAAGTATAAATGCTCTTACAGTCGGTGCTATATACAGGCCGATTTTTGATAAGCTTAAAATACCGCGTGAAAAATTAGCCTACATCGCTGATTCTATTTCTGCACCCACCTGTATTCTCATTCCGTTAAATGCCTGGGGTGCTTATATAATGGGATTAATAGCTGCACAAGGATTTACTAATCCTCTTGGTGTTTTAGTAAAGGCCTTTCCATTTAACTTTTATCCAATGCTTGCAATGGCAATGGTTCTTTTTATTATTCTCAGTCAAAAAGATTTTGGTCCGATGAAGAAAGCTGAGAAGCGGGCAAAGGAAGAGGGTAAGGTTCTGCGTGATGGTGCTGTCCCATTAATTTCTTCCGATGTAGTAGCAATGGAGAAAAAGGAGAATGTAAAAGAAAAGGCAATCAATATGATAATTCCGATTGCTGTAATGGTTGGAATGATGCCGCTTATGCTTCTCTATACCGGGTGGGGACAGGTTGAAAATATTTCTTCGTTTGAATGGTATGAACAGATATTCTTTGCAATCGGTAAAGGCTCGGGTTCAACTGCTGTTTTATATTCTGTATTAACTGCAATAATTGTCGGCAGTATTCTGTATATGTCTCAAAAAATATTCACATTTGCTGAAACTATAGAATTAATCTTCAAAGGTATCAGCGGATTAATTCCTTTAGCATTACTTATGATGCTAGCTTTTGCAATAGGTACAGTATGCCGTGAGTTAGGGACCGGAATTTATACCGCTGAGCTTTCAAAGGAATGGTTATCGCCTAACTTTGTTCCGGTTATTGTATTTCTTGTAGCATGCTTTATCGCTTTTTCAACAGGAACTTCCTGGGGAACATTTGCAATTATGCTCGCTATCGGAATTCCAATGGCACAGGCACTTGATGCTAATGTTTATCTTACAATAGCAGCAGCTTTAGGCGGTGGAGTTTTTGGTGATCACTGCTCACCAATTTCTGATACAACAATAATTGCTTCAATGGCATCTGCAAGTGATCATATTGATCATGTTAAAACTCAGTTGCCTTATGCACTGATTGCCGGGGCTATTGCAGCTTTAATGTATTTAGTCCTTGGAATATTGATTCATTAATGATGAATATTGATTAATTTTATTTTACTATACTGCTGAAAATCTATATTTTTTGAGTGTATTTAATAATTTTTTGATAGGATATTATCGTGAAATATTTGATTGGAATGGATGGCGGGGGAACAAAAACTAAATGCATTTTAACAGACTTAGAATTAAATATAATATTTGAAACTACAGGCGGTCCCTCCAATTTTTTAATGCTTGGAAATGATAAAGTTGCTGAAACTATCCTTGCGCTGATCACAGAGTGTGTTCAAAATCAAAAAATTGATTCTAATGCTATAGAGTCAATAGTACTTGGAACAACCGGCGGCGGCAGGAGGAGTGATGCAGAATCCCTTGAAAATTCTATTAACGAAATCACCATATCAAAAAGTATAGCATTGAAAAATTTCAAAGTTGAAAGCGATGCACGTATTGCTCTCGAAGGTGCATTTTCTGGTAAGCCGGGAAGTATTTTAATTGCCGGAACCGGTTCCATTATGTTTGGTAAAGATGCAAAAGGTCAAATTCATCGTGTTGGCGGATTTGGAAGATTCCTTGGTGACGAAGGCAGCGGTTATAGAATTGGTCAACGTGGCTTGAACGCTGTTGCAAAAGATTTTGACGGAAGAGGTAATAAAACTTTAATGACAGAACTTGTCTTGAAACAGTTTTCAATTTCTTCACCTGAAATGCTTATCACTGAAATTTACAGAAATAACTTTGACATCGCCTCGGCAGCTCCGATAGTTCTGGAAGCAGCAGAAAAGAATGATAAAGAGGCAATAAAAATTATTGAGTCCGAAGCTGATGAAATGATTTTGCATATTTTTGCTATGAAACAAATACTTAACGAAAAAACTTTTTATGTTTCCTTTATCGGAAGTCTTCTTACGAAAGAGAATTATTATTCATACCTGTTCAAAGAAAAAGTTGTAAAAAAATTCAGTAATGTTGTTATTAAGGAAGCTGAAAATCCACCTGAAATAGGTGCCGTTCTGATGGCGAAAAATAGTATTAACTAAAGCAGTCATTCTGAAGTTGTAAATATTCAACAGGAGTTTAAATGTCTAAAGAAAAAGCTGAGAACAGAAATCCATGGTTCTGGATACCATCACTCTATTATGCTCAGGGTATTCCTTATGTAGTTGTAATGACTGTCTCGGTGATAATGTATAAACGATTGGATATATCTAATACTGATATTGCACTTTATACAAGCTGGCTTTATCTGCCCTGGGTAATAAAACCATTGTGGAGTCCGGTTGTTGACATCTTTAAAAAGAAAAGAAACTGGATACTAGTTATGCAGCTTATTGTTGGTGCAGGATTAGCTGGAGTAGCATTAACTATACCTGTTTCAAATTTCTTCCAGTATTCTCTTGCATTTCTCTGGTTAGTTGCCTTCAGTTCTGCAACACATGACATTGCTGCTGACGGTTTTTATATGCTTGGTTTATCACAGCGTGATCAAGCCTGGTTTGTTGGAATACGTTCAACTTTTTATCGCCTGTCAATGATTACAGGACAAGGATTGCTAGTAATTCTAGCCGGCTTTTTAGAAACATCTACCGGGAATATTCCATTAGCCTGGTCAATCACATTTTTTATTCTCGCAGGATTGTTTATGATATTTTTTGTATATCATAAATTCATCCTTCCGTACCCGTCTAAAGATGTTTCTGCCAGAAAAGATGAATCAAGTTCGGTACTGGATGAATTCCTTAAAACTTTTACTGCTTTCTTCAAACGAAAAAATATCGGGATAATACTTGGATTTATTTTGCTGTATCGATTTGCAGAATCACAACTTGTAAAATTAGCCACACCTTTTTTATTGGATCCGCAGGAAGCAGGGGGGATTGGATTAACAACAAGTGAGATCGGACTTGTTTATGGTACTATAGGAGTTATTTGTTTGACCCTCGGCGGAATAATTGGCGGTATTGTTATAGCAAAACAAGGATTAAAGTTTTGGTTATGGCCTATGATTATAGCAATAAATTTACCGGATCTTGTTTATGTTTTTCTGGCATTTACTCAAACAACAAATCTTTGGCTTGTCAGTTTAATGGTTGGTATTGAACAGCTTGGTTATGGATTCGGTTTTACCGCTTACATGCTTTTCCTTATTTACATTTCAGATGGTGAATACAAAACTTCACATTATGCAATCGCCACGGGGTTCATGGCACTTGGTATGATGATTCCCGGAATGTGGAGCGGCTGGCTTCAGGAATTAATCGGCTATCAGAACTTCTTTATATGGATATGCATTGCAACTATACCGGGATTCATAATGGCTAAACTTGTTAAAATTGATCCGGAGTTTGGTAAAAAATCAGAATAGAGTTTAATTCATTATATTTATAAAAAACTGAAGTTACGCATACGATTATATTGAATAGCCCCACCCTTCAGGGTGGGGGAAAGAAGCCGCCCGAATCCCGGGGCTTTAGCCCAATAATAAATATTAAATGTGACTAATGTAGTGCTTGTTTGATTTAATTTCACCCCGACATAAAGGGCTTGTTGCATAACTCGGAAAGTGTCATTTCGAAGGAGTCTTCGACTGAGAAATCCTTCAATATGTAACGAAAAAGATTTCTCCCGTTGGTCGAAATGACAATTATGTGACTTCTGCAAAAGACCCTAAATGTCGGGGCTATTCAAATTTAAGTCTGCAAACTTCAGTATAACATTATTAATCAATAATCAGGGTGAGATTATGAAAAAATTTATTTTATTCACTGTATTTTTTTTAACTGCATTTTCTATTTATATGCACGCACAAACAGAAACAGCTCAGAATCCATTTTTTATGGAATGGACTACACCATTTCAAACACCTCCTTTTGATCAGATAAAGGATGAGCACTTTCTCCCGGCTTTAATGGAAGGAATAAATCAAAGACGTGCAGAGATAGATAATATTTTAAATAACCCTGATGCTCCAACTTTTGAAAATACAATCGGAGCAATGGAGAAGAGCGGTAAATTTCTTTCTAAAGTCAGTAGAGTATTTTCAAATCTGAACAGTGCTAACTCTAATCCTAATTTGCAAAAAGTTGCTGAACAGATAACACCTGAATTATCAAAGTTAAGCAATGATATTTACCTTAACGAAACTCTGTTTAGCAGAATAAAATCAGTCTATGATGAAAAAGATAATTCAGAACTTAATAAAGAAGAATTAAGGGTTCTTGAAAATTATTATCTCGATTTTGTACGAAGTGGAATTGCTCTAAATAATGAAGACAAATCCAAACTCAAAGAAATCAATAACGAATTGAGCATGCTGCAGTTGAAGTTTGGTGATAATCTTCGTAAAGAAACAAATGCAATCGGATTAGTTATAGAAAATAAAGATGATCTTGTTGGACTTCCGGATGCAGTAATTCAAGGAGCGAAGGAATTAGCAGAACAGAATGGTATGAAAGGGAAGTGGGCTTTTAATCTTCAAAGACCAAGCTTTACTCCGTTTCTGCAATACTCTGAAAAACGAGAGCTAAGAGAAATTCTTTACAAAGCGTATCTGAACCGCGGTAATAACAACAACGAAAGCGATAACAAAGAAATATTATCAAAGATAGCCTCGCTAAGAGTGAAGAAGGCAAATCTTCTTGGATATAATACTTATGCCGATTTCAAACTTGAAAGAAATATGGCGAAAAACTCTGAGAATGTTTTGAAGTTTTTAAATGATTTGTGGACACCCTCACTCGCTCAGGCAAAAATTGAAGCAGGTGATATGCAGAAATTAATTGAACAGGAAGGAAAAGATTTTAAGCTGGAAGGTTGGGACTGGTGGTATTACGCTGAGAAAGTAAAAAAAGAGAAGTATGCATTAGATGAAGAAATGATTCGTCCTTATTTCAAAATGGAAAATGTTCGTCAGGGTGCTTTTGAGATTGCAGCGAGGTTATGGGGAATTCAGTTTATAAAACTTAATAATGTTTCAGTTTATCAACCTGATGTAGAAGTTTATGAAGTAAAGGAAGCAGATGGCACTCATATAGGATTGCTTTATACTGATTACTATCCCCGAAGTGGAAAAAGAGCAGGAGCCTGGGCAAGCAGTTACCGAAGTCAATCCAATATGGATGGTGAGTATATTAATCCCTTAGTCATAAATGTTGGAAATTTTTCTAAACCTATAGAAGGTAAACCCGCTTTACTTAGCTTTGATGAAGTAAATACTTTGTTCCATGAATTTGGTCACGGGTTGAATTCATTATTCAGCAAGTCGATTTATCCCGGTGCAAAACGTTCTCCGGTGGATTTTGTCGAACTGCCTTCACAAATAATGGAGAACTGGGCAGCTCATCCTGATGTTCTTAAAATGTATGCAAAGCATTATGAAACCGGCGAGGTGATTCCCGATGAGTTGATTGAAAAAATTCAGAAGTCGCAGTATTTCAATAAAGGATTTGAAACAGCAGAATATCTGGCAGCTTCTTTCCTTGATATGGATTGGCATACATTAACTACTTCAGAACTGCAGGAAACAATAACGTTTGAAGAAAAAAGTTTAAACAGAATCGGATTGATTTCTGAGATCGCTGCAAGATATCAAAGCACAAACTTTAATCACATATTCGGAGGCGATGGTTATTCTGCCGGGTATTATGGCTATTACTGGGCTGCTGTACTCGATGCAGATGCATTCGAAGCATTTCTTGAAACTGATTTGTTCGATCAGAAAACGGCAGAGCTTTTCAGAACTCACATTCTTGAAAGAAGCGGCAGTGAAGATCCGATGGATTTGTACATTAAGTTCAGAGGAAGAGAACCTGAAGTTGATGCACTTTTGAAAAGGTTTGGATTTGATAGATCAAAGGATGCTATTGGATCGAAATAATCATCCCTCTGTGAAACTAAGTGCTCTAAGTGTCTTAGTGGTTAAAGAATGCTTTACCACTAAGACACTAAGGACACTAAGAAACACTTAGGTAGCATATAATCGAACTACTTCTTATAAATAATCTTCCCATCAAACACAGTCATCTCAACAACTACATTTTCTATTTTAATAGGATCAATAGAAAGAATATCATCACTAAGTACAACAAGGTCGGCTAACTTACCAACTTCAATACTTCCCTTAATATTCTCTTCAAAGGATGCGTAAGCTGAATTAATTGTATAGCATTTGATTGCATCTTCAACAGAAATTTTCTGTTCTGGTACCCAGCCGTCAGGATTTTTTCCATCAAGCGTTCTGCGTGTAACTGCTGCATAAATTCCCCACAACGGATTTAATGGAGCTACATACCAGTCAGTTCCAAAGCAAAGTTTCACTCCTGCTTCTAAAAATGATTTAAAGGGATAAGTATATTTTATGCGTTCCGGACCAATCCTTTTTTCAGCCCATACACCGTCATCAATGCAGTGATAGGGTTGTGCAGAAGCAATCACACCCAACTCAGCAAATCTTGGTATATCCTCAAATCTCACGTGCTGAGCATGTTCGATTCTGAATCTCCTGTCCCATTCAGGATTTTCATTTATTATTTTTTCAAACAAATCAAGCATATATGAGTTTGCCTTATCACCGATAGCATGAACGGAAAGCTGTAATTTAATTTTATCAGCATCGGTACACCATTTATCCATACTTCCGTCTGTGATAATATCCATCGCTAATCCGGTTGTAAGTGTATCCTGATCATATCTTTCAAAAAACCATGCAGTGCTTGATCCAAGCGAACCATCGGCGAAGGCTTTTAGTGAACCCATTCTTAGATAATCATCTCCATAACCGGCAGTTATTTTTTTATTTACGTGATCCCTATAATCAGAGATAGGCCAGCGTGTAAAAATTCTGGCGGTTAATTTACCTTCATCTTTTGCTTTTTGAAAAGCGGTTAATGCAGCACCATAGGTAATATCCTGTACACTTGTAATTCCAAGTCTTTTAGTTTCTTCGAGAGCTGCAAGCAATGCTTCATAATTTTCTTCTGCTGTCGGATCCGGAATCAGTTTATTTATAAAGTACATTGCATTATCTTTAAGTACACCGGTAGGTTCCCCGGTAACAGGATCTTTAACTATCAAACCGCCATCGGGACTTTCTGTATCTTTTGTAATACCTGCCATCTTAAGTGCCAGAGAATTTGCAACTCCCATATGACCATCAAGTCTGTCAACAAATACAGGTTGATCAGGAACGGCTTCATCAAGCATTTCTTTGGTGGGAAGATCATTTACTTCCCATTTTTCATGATCCCAGTATCCGCCGGTTATCCATTTTCCGGGATGAGCTTTTGCATAGTCCTTAAGAATCTGTTTGAACTCAGTTGTTGTGTTAGCCGGACGAAGATCTATTCCAAGTAAATAAAAACCTCCGCCGATAAAATGAACATGATTATCAATAAAACCCGGCATCATAAGTTTACCTTTAAGATCAACAACTTTTGTGGATTCATCAATTAGTTTGTCAGCATCCGCATTCGAACCAACGAAAGAAATTTTATTTCCTTCAATTATAACCGATTCTGCCAGTGGTTGATTTTCATTTACCGTATAGATCTTACCATTGATAAAAGCTGTTTTCATTTGCTGTGCCTGTAAAAAATTTGGAAGTGAAATAATGAAAAATAACAAAGTAATAATTCTGAATTTCATATATACCTCAGAATAATTGAAAGTGAATCGGAGAATGGAAATAAGGTACATTCTCCGGAATTAATTTATTGTAGTAAAATCATTTTTCTAGTTTGAACAATGTCTTCAGCCATCAGACTGTAGAAATATACTCCCGAGGAAAGTCCCGAAGCGTCGAACTCAATTTGATAATTGCCTGCAGGTTTGTTTTCGTTCACTAAAACTGCAACTTCATTGCCAAGTACATCATAAACTTTTAATGTTACCAGTGTATTGTCATTTCGAGGAGTCTGCGACGAGAAATCTTTAAGATTCCTCACTTCGTTCGGAATGACAAAACGTATAGTTGTTGAGGGATTAAACGGATTCGGATAATTCTGTGCCAGATGGAATTCTTCCGGAAGATTCTCTTCAAACTGAACTGATGTTGGATTCAGTAAATCATATACCGCATTGCGAATAGCCGGAAGCTGATTATACAAATTAGTTCCCGGGCATTCTGTAGCACATCCGTTTCTGTGTCCGCTGATATTGTTTAAAGTTAATCCGGAAGCTGTATGATAGCCGCTGCCAAGCGGATTTATATTCCTTTCATCTGCTTTGTAAGCTAGAATTTCTGCAAGACTTGTCTTAGCTGCCTCTGTCGGACTGGTTGAAGTATAAGTCCCCATCACACAAACTCCCATAGTATTACTGTTAGTTCCACAGAAATGTGCACCAAGGACATTGTCATTAGTGTTTTGCCACCACGCACGGCCCTGATAAACCACTCCATTTGCATCAATAAGCCAGTTGTAACCAATGTCGCTCCATCCGTTTGATTGTGTATGAAGCGCATAAATAGCTCTTACAACTGCAGGCCAGTCATTTGAAGAACTGGTTCCTGCAGAATGATGTACAATTAAATGTGTAGGACTGGTTAAACTCGGGCTTCCCAGTGAGCCCTGACCCTGAGGACATCCCCATTCAGTTCTCGTTACAATAGGCGGGCGGGGATATGAAGTGGCTTCACTCATTTTACTTAAATCAAAAATCTGATTCCGATCTCTTTTAATATCCATATCCGGAATAAAATTGATTTCAGGTTCATTTTTTCTGATTTGTTCTAATACTTCATCGGCTGTTTTGCCCGGACTTATAAAGCTAAAGACTATTCTTTCAATATCAATCGTTTCTTCTTTAAGATAAATTTTGAATTGAATTGTGTTTGCACTTTTATCAAAGAACTGCAATCCGCTGGTCAATTCACCTGAAAGGTTTTCAACATCATCATCAAATTCAAATTTAATCCAATTATTATTAAAATCTGATCTTACCTCTATGAGAATTTTTTCCTCTGACAGATTTTTTCCATAAAGTTTGAATGCAACTCCAAGAAACGGGTCTGGATTGGTGATTGGTATTCTGAGTTCTTTAGAAGTAATGGTAGAAAAGCCATTCCTGACTATTACATTTTCAATATTATTATCATCTGTTACACTGATCTCTGCTTGTTCAAATGTTATATCTTGTGACTGCGCCACAATGACAAATGTAAACAACACAAACAAGCCAATTAAATAATATTTCATCAAAATCACCTAATAAATGCTTACTTCATTTTATAAAATTCGTTATCTAATATACTTTCAATTCCCTGTGTTCCAATCGAGTTTAGAATTCTTTTAGCGCGAATGAATCCACTTTTTCTGTAATCGCTGTAGTAAGGCTTACTGGGATTAAAACTATTTATTCTTACTCTTCCGGCTGCGTGAATAAAATCGCCATCCTCAATGTAAATAGCAACGTGGGTTATACGTTCTTTCCTGTCTTCTGTGGCTTTTGTACCATAGAAAAGGAGATCACCGGGCTTTAGCTTATCCCATCCGTTTTCAGTATCTATCATCTCACCGGTATGAACCTGCTGTGAAGCATCGCGGGGAAGAATGATTCCGTTAAGAAAAAAAACTGTTTTGGTAAATCCGCTGCAGTCCATGCCTTTTGATGATGTACCGCCCCAAAGATAAGGGACACCCATAAACCTGTGTGCCTCTTTTAAAATATTTTCAGGTGTCGGATTTATATTAGTATACCATTCAGTAAAGCTCTTACATTGATCTTTTTTAACGTATGCTTCTCTTCCATCAGGAAAATTAACTTTGTAGAATTCTTTCTCTTCACCCACTAATTTTAGGAGATTGCCGATTGCAAGATCCGAAACCCTCTGTGATTTTTCATCCGGTAGAGAAAAAGCAAATCCATAATCCTGCATATAGATTATTTTATCAGCTTTTAACCATTCATTTATTTCCTTCTTAGTCATAGCATGAAATCCGTCGTCATCCATCCATGAAAGATAACCATCAGGAGTTTGAATAAGATAGAAACCCCATCTTGCTTTTTTCAGTATTTTAATCGGAGTGCCGAGTAGTGATTGAGTAGAAAGTTCTGCCGGATGATCAGGATTCGATCTTAAGTTTGACACAGACAGATTAATTACTCCATATATTTTATCTCCAAGCTCTTCAGCAGGCAGAGTTTTAATTTCATTTTTAATGTTGAGATTTTCTTTTTTTAATTGTTCAATTAAATTCATTTTAGCCTCTGGCAGATTAGTTTCACCTTTAAGAATATAAGAGTTGCCGGATTTATCAATCTCAATATTAAATAAAGCCACACGTTTGTCGGGTGCGAATTTTTCTTTAACCGCGATTATAATTTTATTTATATCTTCCAATTGATTATTACTTTGAGAAAAATGCGAAGATGCAAATAATGAGATTAAGATTATTGTTAGAAAAAATTTCATATTTGTTCCGTTTAATAATTACTTCAGAATTAACTGTTACAAATATAAAAAAGGCATCCATAAAAGGATGCCTAAATAAGCGAATAATTGAGTATTTTATTTCAGGTTCAAGTTACTTAATGAATGTCATTTTCTTAACATCCAAAAATTTACCTGCATAAAGTTTATAAAGATAAATTCCACTTGAGAGTGAAGAGGCATCGAATTCTTTTGTATAATGTCCAGCTTCAAGTTCTTTAGAAATAAGATTTGCGACTTCTATTCCCAGAATATTATAAATCTTCAAATCAACAAAAGCTCTCTCTGGTAAATTGAACGAAATTTGTGTTGAAGGATTAAATGGATTAGGGAAATTCTGTTCAAGTATAAAATCGGAAGGAGCAAATTTATTATCTTCCACAGAAACTATTACAGTTGAAAAATTCCAGGTTTCACTATATTCACCCCAGCCACGTAAGTTCTTGCACTTTGTTCGCCAGTAATAAGTTTTATTTGGTAAAATATTATCGTAAATAATTGTTGGATTTGTAAGGCTTGAATCAATAAATGAATTATTAAACAGATCATTATCTGCAATTTCGAACCAGTAATTATCAATGGCCGGATATGATTCTGACCAATTAAATTCTACACTTGTTGTGTCAATTACCGATCCATTTGCAGGTGAATATAACTCTGGTGCAGCAGGCATTGTATAATAAGTTACGTCGCCGTAAAATAAAGAATCAGGACCGTATGGCTGTGCTCCTCTTGTACCTGCAGCTACAACTATTTGTCTTGCGCGGTTTGTAAAGTATCCCTGCCTTGTATCTGTACGAACCATCATTCCACCAAAATAATTTGTTAAACTATCTGGTACTTCAACAGGGTCCGACCAGTTCAAACAATCGTTACTAAATGTAATGTGTACATTCTTATTTTTTATCCATAAATACATTGTAAATAAACCGTGCTGATCACAGTGCAAAGTAAAATAGTTAAGTGTATCTGTAGGAGCAAGATTAATATTAGCTGTTTGGGGTGAATCTAAATTAATTGTAACTTTTAATTCCGGCAAACCTGAGGAATTATTGTAAAGATATACTACGTATTTGTTATAATCCGGATCAACAATAGCATCGAATCTGTTCCAGGCAACGGCAATGTTATCAGAAATTTCAACGGGTGCTCCCCAACTACTTCCATCATAGGTTAAATAGAATAATCTATAATTATCTGCTAATTGCCGGGCACATACTAAGTTTATTGTTCCAGCTGTATCTATCAAAGTTAAGTAACGGTCAAAAATAAATTTATCATATCCTGCGTCTGAAAATTGAACGATTGTATTTTTTGGACCCCAAGCATTAGTAGTTGAATTTCTTATCCATTCCCAGGCTTCACCTCCCAATGAATTCCATCCGTATCTGTTTGCAAGGATATGAACATCATTGTCTTTATCCACAAAAATATTCTGTATTACTGCTCCATAATTTGAAATACTATGAAGTTCAATTTGCTCAATACTCCAGTTGCCGGATAGATTGTTTAAACAGTACAAATCGTAAAAGAACTCCTGGCCAAAACTTATTCCAGTTGGGTTGGAATAATTATATAGCGAATGAATTGTAAAAGCAATAAATATCTTTTGATTAAGATCAATTGCCAATGCAGCGTACCTTATATCTCCTTCGTGTCCTGTAATTATCTGTTCTTTTATCCAGGATTGTCCTTCGTCAGTAGATTTATAGTAATAAAGTTCATAGTTATCAACATAAGCGACATGCAAATACCCGTCTACTGGATCTTCGATGAAAGAGTTTATTGTAGAATGACCGAAACCTGTAAAGTAACCTGTGTAAAAAGGTTCTCCGATATCGATATCAGCAGTATTATAATTCACACTATCTGGTAATGATTGTGCTGAAGATAATGTAAATAAGCCGAAAATAATTATAAAAAGAACACAAAGATTCTTAGAATTCATTACTCTTTTCATTTTAACTACTCCTCTGAGATAATTTGTTGATTGATGTAAATTTTTATAGTCAAAAACTATACCTGTGTCAGGCAAAGGAGATAAATAGCGAAATGTTGTACTTGGAAGAGGCTTAGAATCGTTATTCACGATAATAAATAACTTTGTTTAATAAACTTTTATTTATTTTATATTAACTTAAAGCTTTCTTCCTCAAAAGCCTTACATTATTAACAAATGATTATAATGAGTAATATTTGATAATTATAAAGAAAAATAGTGGTACAAATCGATGTGTTATTCAATTCTGAGACAATAAAAATAATTGGGGATATAGATTTACTGGCAAATGCAAAATAAATTATCAGTTATCTAAAGTTTTGTAATCTACTTTCATTTTGTAATTCCACTTATCAAAATAAAGATTACCGCCCCTCCACTCCAGTTCACCGCGTTGAAAATCTATTGTTTCACTTCTTGGAAAAATTTTAGCAGGGAACAAGGGTCTTGAATAATCATCGTTTGTAATTAAATGATATGAATCGGTGCTTCCGAGAAAGAAATATTTTTCATCTTCAAGTTCTGATTCAATTAAACCGAATGATTGATCAACTGGAATCCATCCATAACCTTCCAGATAGATTTCACTCCAGTCATGAAGATTAACTTCACCGGGATGCAGCATCCAGCCGCTTTGCCACTTAGCGGGAATACCATTGTATCTGCATAATGTCATAAACAAAAGTGTTTTAATTCCACAGTCCCCGTGCATTCTTGAAACACAATAATCTGAAATATTTTCTATTGTTGAATATTCTCTTGCACCAGCCCATGGAATATTTTCTGAAATCCAGGTGAATATTTTTTTTGCAATTAAATACGGATTCTTTTCATCCCCTACGATCTTATCCGATAATTCTTTGATCTTATCAGTGAAAACAATATGCGGTACTCTCTCAGCAGTAAATATTTTATATAATCCTGATTCCTTATTGTAAGGTTTGATTAAATCCGGATCAATAAAATTCACTTCTGTAAACATAGTTACTTCAAGCACCATATGGAAAACTGTGGGCTGATCTTTCTGAGCAGTTTTCTCAACATAAATAGTGCGCTGCTGATTATTATTATCAGCAATTACATATTCATCAATGTTAACACCGAGTAATTTTATATCAACCTGTCTGTTATGTCCTTCACGCGGATAGGGGAGCCAGCATCGGATTATTTCACCCGGAGGTACTTCGTTTGGTTTAACTGTTACGGTATAATCTAAATTAAGAACAACGGGCTTAACTAAATTTTCGTATGAGTTTGCTGATTCATCAAGAGCAAGAGGAATATACTCTTCGAGAAAAATATAAAGCGGGTCCGGCTGAATACCATCAACTAACTGTTTTTGTTTTTTTGCTTCCTTATTAATTCTAAAGAGATTGTATGCAGAACGTGAAAAATACCACTTTGTACCATCTATAACTTTATATTCTAATGAGCCGTCATCTTCCCATTTCTTCAATTCGTTTTCAGTTGCTTCGGGATAATATTTATATACAACCTGCAATACATCTTTGGCCGTTTTATTAAAATCTTTTCTGACCCTGTCGAGTCTTTCTTTTTCAAATTGAAGTTCAAATAGTTCATCATAAGAAAGATTATCTGATTTAAGTTTTTCATCTATTATCTTTTCAGCTTTAGAGAATTCGCCTGAGCGGACTAACTGGTTGATATCATTGAATCTTGTTTGGGCTATTGTACTAATTGTAAAGATCATCAACAGTATAGTAATTTTTTTCATTTTTCTCCCTGGGTGATAAAGGGCATTGTAAGTAAGTATGTCAACAAAGGTTTCTGGTCACTAACTAATAAATTTAATTATGATTCCGAAACAAGTTCGGAATTCCAACTCAAAAATAACAAAGCTTTAATCATTATTCACATAAATTTGCGTATTTTTGCACTTAATAAATACGATTTTCTTATTGGAGAATTAATATGAAACCTACCGAACGGCTGCTCTCTCTGGATGTGTTCAGGGGAATAACAATAATGGGAATGATACTCGTCAATAATCCCGGAACATGGAGTGCAATTTACCCTCAACTGCGGCATGCAGAATGGCATGGCTGTACTTTTACTGATCTGATATTTCCGTTTTTTCTTTTTATTGTTGGTGTAGCAATTTCATACTCACTCACAAAGCGAAAATCTCAGGGCGGAAGTATGAAAAGTCTGTACCTTAATATTTTCAGGCGTTCGGTTATTTTATTTTTACTGGGAATAATACTGGCTGGTTTTCCATTCGGACTTATGCTTGATCACCAGTTTTCGTGGGCAACTATCAGAATACCGGGCGTACTGCAAAGGATAGCAGTAGTTTATCTTGTCGCTTCAATTCTTTTTCTTAAAACTAATACTAAAGCACAGTACTGGATTACAGGAGCAATTCTTATTGGTTATGCAGCTTTAATGAGTCTGGTACCTGTTCCGGGTGTTGGTTATGCTAATTATGAACCAACAACAAATCTGGCAGCATATTTAGATCAGCTTCTGCTTGGAAGTCACCTATGGTCAGCATCAAAAGTTTGGGATCCGGAAGGAATACTATCTACTCTGCCCGCAATTGGAACTGTAATGCTCGGTATTTTTACAGGAAATTTATTAAGAAGTGATAAAGATGCTGCATCAAAAACTGTATGGATGTATATATGGGGAAGTGCATTAATGCTAGCCGGATGGATATGGAGTTTCTGGTTTCCGTTAAATAAAAATATATGGACAAGCTCTTATGTTCTTTACACTGGCGGACTAGCATTATTTTTTCTCGCATTCTGCTACTGGTTTATTGATATTAAAAAAGTTACATGGTGGATAAAACCATTTCATGTATACGGTATGAATGCGATAACAGTATTTTTTCTTTCAGGTATTATCGGAAGATTGTTA
Source organism: Ignavibacterium sp. (assembly GCA_018335755.1). Taxonomy (GTDB): domain Bacteria; phylum Bacteroidota; class Ignavibacteria; order Ignavibacteriales; family Ignavibacteriaceae; genus JAGXRK01. The sequence continues at coordinate 164,521 of JAGXRK010000044.1, forward strand.
TACTTAATTAAATGGGAAAGCACAGAAGGAACAATGATAACTCTGAAAGGATATATATTTGACACATTTTTCCTTTCATGGTTGAATCCTATTAATGCATCATTGGGATTTGCAATTACATACATTGTCATCTGGCTGGGATTGATGTGGATTTTATATGCAAAGAAAATTTTTATAAAGGTATAACGTAGAAAAAAAGGGTGTGAAATGTAGGGATCGGTCTCCTGACCGATCCGAAAAGGGTACGCAATAAGAATGTGATGTAATTTTTCAAATATTCGAAATAAAAAATAGCGGAATGGACGGGAGTCCATTCCCTACGAAAATATAATATATATGAAAAAACTTTTACTCCTAATACTGCTAACAAATATTTCATTTCCGCAATCACTTGAGCATAAAATTGCGCAAATGTTAATGGTTGGATTTCAGGGCACTGAACTTACTGATACGACAATCATTAACGATATTCAGTTAAGAAAAATTGGCGGGGTTATCCTTATGGGATATAACATAACTTCGCCTGCACAGGTTCAGCAGTTGACGACTTCACTTCAATTAAATTCAGAAATTCCACTTTTTATTTCTGTGGATCAGGAAGGCGGAAGGGTAGCAAGATTAAGAGCTACAAATGGATTTTCTGCAACCAAAACTGCTTTTGAAATCGGAAACATCAATATTGAAGATACAACGCGTGCCTGGGCATCACTTATGGCCGGATGGCTTCAGCAAAGCGGGTTTAATGTTAATCTTGCTCCGGTTGCAGATGTAAATGTTAATCCAACTAGTCCCGCAATCGGTAATCTTGATAGAAGTTTTTCCGCAAATCCCGATTCAGTATTTTATCACTGCAACTTGTTTATCGATGAGTTTAATAATAAGAATATTCTTACAACGCTTAAACATTTTCCCGGTCACGGCAGTGCAAACACTGATTCTCATTTCGGGTTCACGGATATTACAAACACTTGGTCTGAGTCTGAGTTGATACCCTTTAGCAAATTAATTCAGAGTGGTTATAATGATTTTATTATGAGCGGACATTTGTATAATGCAAATCTTGATTTAAATTATCCTGCTTCTCTTTCCGATAAAGTTATGACAGAACTTTTGAGAGATTCGTTAGGGTTTGAAGGATTAGTAGTTACTGACGGAATGTTTATGGGTGCAATAACCAATAATTATACATTCGAAAAAGCCGTTGAACTGGCAGTTAATGCTGGTAATGATATTTTACTTTACACCGGAAACAAGATTGACGGAAGATCTCTGGTTGATAGTATTGTGTCCATTGTTCAAAACAAAATTTCTCTCGGTATTATATCGGAATCAAGGATTGATGCATCTTATCAGAGAATTATACAGAAGAAACAAACATTCACTAATATTTATCTGGCATCTCAAACGAAAGTTCCATTAGATTACGGTTTAATCAATTATCCTAATCCATTCAATGCTTCAACAAAAATTGTAGTTAAAAATCCGGTTAATGGAAATTTAATTGTTAGAGTCTATAATGTTATTGGGCAGGAAGTTGCTGAAATAGTTAATAGCTATTATCAATCAGGAAATCATACGTTTTTATTTAATGCAAATGAACTGGCTTCAGGTATTTATGTGCTTAGAATGAATATTGATGAATATTCCGCTTCACATAAGATTATGTTATTAAAATAATCTGATAGTTGAATCTTGCTAAAAGGCATAAAAGTTTCCAGCTTGATTTTTTTCAGAGAGAAGTGATAAGCTCATCCATTCAATCAATCATCCAATAGTTAAAACATTCATCAAATCTTTATTTTTTAATTTATTTCAACCGTCAACAGATACTTACAAATGTAAGGTTTTTATACTTTGAACTTCGTTTTGGGGCTTATTTATTGACTTCAATAAAAGTGTATTAGAAATTCCATTCATTTATATTTACTTGTATAATTTTTCAGTCTTTTTAAACTAACCCGGAGCTGTTATGAAAATGAATTGGGAAAATTACGTCGGCATGACTTTAAATGTTACCATGCACGAAAATTATGGAATGACCATTGACCCAGGCAGCAAATCACCTCTTTACGAAATTGTATTTAAATCAGGTAAACTAATAGAATCTTTTGATGATGGGTTATTGCTGGAAACCGAGCGGGAAAAAACTGTGGTGTTAATTTTTATTCCTTACCAATCAATTAAATGTGTTGAAATTTTTCAGCTTCAGGGCGGTATAAATTGAAAACACCAATAAGACTGTTACTCATATTAATTTTACTTCCGGCATTTAACTTTGCACAAAATGTTGAGATTAAAAGTTTAAAAACTTATACAAGCGATAATAATCTTTCTTTCCCGGTATTAGTACAGGGTTCAAGATTAATTATTGAGTTCGATGTTGATGCAGTTTATCCGCCTGATCTAAATGTGTTGTTTAAGTATTGCAATAAAGAATGGAATCCTACTGATAATATTTTCCTTTTAAACCATGGAAAAAATATTGGTTACTATTTAAAATTTGAAAGTCTGCCAAACACGGTTGAAGGTGCTTCGTACCATTTCAAAAACTCTTTTCCTGATAGAGAAGGTTATGTAAGCTTTCCGTTTTCAGGTAAGTGGATTTATTATCTTGTTGATTCACAGAATCAGTCAAATGTTTATGCGGAGGGTAAGTTTATCGTAATCAACGATGACCTGGTGGATTTGAATATAAGCATTCAGAATCAGGAAATGGATGATAAGAATTATTTCCCTATTGATTTTGGAAATGTGTTCTGGATTACTGCTTCATTTGAACTACCAGACGGACTTTTTCCAAATTTTGTTGATCAGGTAGAGATAATACAAAATCACAAAATCGAATATCCGTACATAGTTGACAGGACTTCATCCAGCGATATGAGAATTTATAATTGGGATGCCAATAAGAAATTTTCATTCACTGCCCGTGATGTTTTTCCAGGTAATGAATATCGTCAGGCAGATATAAGGGACATAAGTAAATTTTCCAGTGAAAATGTACAGGCTCAGTTTGAAGGTTTTGAAACAACAAGATATTTCAGATCCGGTGACAGGGATTTAAACGGAGGTTTTATTCTCTCGGATTTTAAAGATCCGTTTTCCACTTATATGAATGTAAAATTTTCAATTAAGCCAGCATCCAGACCTGATGGTGATATTTTTCTTGTCGGTGCTTTTAATAATTGGATTGTTTCTGATGAATACAAAATGAATGAATCAGCAGGAATTTATAGCATAACAATTCCATTGAAACGGGGGATTTATGATTATCAATACGTAGTTGCTCAGGACTCCTATGGTAAAATTGTGAATATGGACTGGCTGCAGCTTGAGGGCAATAATTGGGGCTCTTCAAATGAGTTTACAGTATTATTGTATTATAAAGATCCTAATTTTGGCGGTTACGATAGAGTTATCGGTTACAAAAGAATTTTAAACAGATAAATAATCCGGAATTACTTATGCATAAAATAAAAATCGGTGTGGTTGGAACGGGTCATCTTGGTAAACTTCATACAAAAATGTTAAAGCAGATAGAGAGCTGTGAATTAATGGGCATTTATGATTCTAATCCTGATCAATCCAAAGCTGTTTCAGATGAGTTTGGCATTAAGTCATTCTCATCACTTGATTACTTGCTGCCGAAGGTTGATGCAGTTTCGATTGCTGCTACAACAAGCGCACATTATGAACTTGCCAAAAAATGTTTCGATTCTAACATTCACGTATTTATTGAAAAACCTATTACTGCGACCATAGAAGAAGGGGAAGAGTTAGTAAAAATCTCTGATGATAAAAATCTTATTCTTCAAGTTGGACACATTGAAAGATTCAATCCAGGATTGGTTTCTCTTGAAGCATATATTAATAACCCAAAGTTTATTCAATCTGACAGATTGGCTCAGTTCAATCCAAGAGGTACAGATGTTGCGGTTGTCCTGGATCTGATGATTCATGATATTGATATCATTTTAAGTCTGGTTAAAAGTGATGTAAAGAAAATAGATGCAAGCGGAGTAGCAGTAGTTTCAGATCATATTGATATTGCAAATGCAAGAATAGTTTTTGAAAATGGCGCAGTTGCCAATGTTACCGCAAGCAGAATATCCCAGAAAAAAATGCGTAAGATGAGAATGTTCCAAAAGGATACTTATATAGCACTCGATTTTGTTACGGGCGTGTCTGAAATCTATCGTCTTCTTTCCGGTAATGATCAAACAACTCCTGATTCAATTTCATTTGGTGAAATTGGCGTTGGTGATAAAAAGAAAATACTAGTTTACGAACAGCCGGAACATAAAGAGATCAATGCTTTAGAATATGAATTGAAACTTTTTGTAAATTCTGTCGCTGAAAAGAAAAAACCTGTGGTTTCGGGTGAAGATGGACTTAAAGCTCTTAAAGTTGCACAAAATATTATTCAAAAAATAGAAGAATCAAAGGATAATTTATGAAAAAACCAATCATACTTTCCTTAATAATTGTTATTGCCCTTATAGCTATACAATGCAGTGTTTATCAAACAATGGTTAATATATCCCGCCTTCAATTCAAGTTGGGTGATGTTAACGGATTTACTGTAATGAGTATTCCAATCTCAAATAAAACTTCAATAAGTGACTTTAGTGCTTTGGATGTAATAAATATTACATCTGCTGTATCTGCTGGAAAATTTCCAGTTTCTTTTGTACTGAATGTTGATGCTAAAAATCCAAATGACGGTAGCGGCGGATATAATCGAACTGATGCAACACTTAAAGATTTTGCCTGGACTTTAGAACTTGATGGAAAAAAGACGATTTCGGGAAGACTGGATAACCCGGTTTCGGTGCCTGGTACAGGTGATATTACAGTTATTCCCTTAAGAATTGATATTGATCTTAAGGAGTTTTTTGCTGATCGAGGATATCAATCATTAATTAATCTTGCACTAGCACTAGGTGGAGCCCAGGGTTCATCTTCCAAAGTTGCTTTATATGCTAAACCAACAGTTTCAACTGTACTCGGTGATATTTCATATCCCGGTGAATTGAAAATTGTTGATACTCAATTTACTAATTAGTAATACCGTGCTTTATGGCAAAATCTGTTAAAACCGCCATAGGTATTGACTTAGGCGGTACAAATATAAAAATAGGTATAGTTTCAAATGACGGAAAATTAATAAGCAAGAATTCCATCAAAACAGAAGCTGAAAAAGGTCCTGAACAGATTATCGAGAATATTAAATCTGGTATTAAAACTATTCTCAAAGGTAAAACGTCTAAGATTAAAGGAATAGGTATTGGTTGTCCAGGTGTTATTAATGTAAAGAAAGGTACCGTAGAAAATCCGCCGAACCTTCCGGGCTGGAAAAAAATAAAACTTGGTGCCATTATTGAAAAAGAATTTAATATTCCAACCAGTATTGAAAATGATGCAAATGCAGCTGCAATCGGCGAACTTATTTTTGGAGCAGGAAAAAAGTATACCTCTTTTGTTATGGTTACTCTTGGCACCGGCGTCGGCGGCGGGGTAGTTTTTAATAAAAAAATTTTCCGCGGTGA
>JAGXRK010000045.1 GCA_018335755.1 Ignavibacterium sp.
CCCCCCCCCCCGCAAATATACAGGGAGAGAAAGCAGTAATTTCAGTCTTAATTTTTTGTGCGCCATAATTAATTGCCTTTAGTTTAATTCCAATATAGAAAATGGAATTTATTATGTCAAGAAAAATCTTGTTAGGATTTATAACTCGTTTGGCAAGTATTGAGAAATTCTTTTAATTTCTATCTGTAAATAAAAAATCCCCTCGGAGAAGAGGGGATTATTAAAGCTGAATTTTATACGATGGGAGTTTTAATCCATCTTACCATTCCTAATTTCATTACTTAATCTTTTAAGTTTATAAACTTTATCAATTGCTTCCCACATACCTTTAGAGTGAACAGAAACAGTTCTGTTCTCTTCGGTACGGAAGATAAAGTTTCCGGGTAAGCCCTGTATGTTGCCGTCAAATGCTAATCCAACAACTTCAGCATTTTTATTTATAACCGGACTACCGGAGTTACCGCCGATTATATCATTCGTTGAAACAAAATTATACGGAGTTGCCAGATCGAAATCTGCAGGAAGATTTAGCCATCTTTCTGGTAAACTCCAGGGGAATTCTTTATTGAAAGAATAGTATCTGTCATACAATCCGTAAAAAGTAGTAATTGGGGGTGCAACGGTACCGTTATATGGAAAACCTTCAACAACACCATCTGCTAATCTTAATGTCATTGTAGCATCAGGCGGAATAGAAGTTCCATAAACTTCAAATAATGCACGTCCCAGTTTCTGGTTATAACTTGACTCGAGTGTTTGAATTTCCCTTATCTGTCCGGCTAATTTTTTCTGATCTTCTTTTGTATTCAGCATAAAGTAAATAAAAGGATCATCTGAATTAACTATTGCATCCGGTCCGGCTTTTACTAACTTCTTAATATCCTCAAGATTTGTAACTTTTGATTTGGAGAGTATATAATCAACAGCTTCAACTCCACGTTTGCCTCCTGTAAATTTCTTAACCAGAGGATCTTCTGCACCGAGGTAATTGTACATTGCATCAACTCGATTCTTTAGCAATCTTTTCTGCATTTTATGGTCAAAGTCTTCTGGTATTAAGGATTCAAGTGTGAAATCAAGTTCTTCGCCAACGTAGAGATCATCTCTTTCTGCTTCAGGTAGCTTTAATTCTTCAGCAATAGATAATAATTCATCTGCAATAAAGAAATACTGTGGTGTTGTGAATCTGTTTAGTGTATAGATAAAACTTCTGTTGGATATTTCTTTTAACTGACTTCTTGTTTCTTCAATTTTTGACCAGGCATTTCCGTAAAGCGCTTTCAATTTCGGATCTGCATTTACTGCTTCTTTAAAGTTCTTTTCGAAGTCTTTCTTTCTCTGCATAAGAACAGGATCTCTTAATCCCTTAAGAATTCCTTCAAATGCTTTACGGGAATTTTCAAAACTGAAGAGCATATCCTGAAGCTGCAAAGCTCTATCCGGACTTTCATTGATCATATTAGAGTAAATCTCAATTAATCCGTAAAGAAGATTTAGCGTTCTCGGATATTGAATATCACGTGCAAATTCAAGCTGGGCAATAGTATTTAATCTATCGGTGTTACCCGGATTTCCGACAACAAAAACAGGTTCGCCGGGAGCAGCTCCATTTTCACTCCATTTCAGGTAATGGTCTGTCTTCAAAGGTTTTCCGTCTTCATCATAAACTCTTAAAAAAGTCATGTCAAGGTTATACCTTGGATAAGTAAAATTATCCGGATCGCCGCCAAAGAAACCAAGTTGTTCTTCCGGAGCAAACACTAATCTAACGTCAGTATATCTTTTATAACCATAAAGTGAATACTTACCGCCATTATAAAGAGCAGTAACAGTACATTCAAGCCCGCTTTCTTCTGATTCTCTTTGTTCAATCACATCAATAATATCGTTTTTTAGTCTTGTTCTTTCTTCATCTGTTTGTCCTTTTTCCATTTCGGCGAGTATCTCATCTGTAACATCCTTAATAAGCACTAACTGACTTACATATAAACCGGGCACCGGTCTTTCTTCCTCAAGAGAATATGCTATAAAACCGTTACCATGAAAATCTTCATCATCTCCTGTTATTTGTGTTATACTCATTCTGGCACAATGGTGATTGGTCATTACGAGTCCGTCTTCCGATACAAAGGAAGCAGAACAATAGTTAGCTAATCTTAACGCAGACATTCTTATATGATCAAACCATTCCTGGGTAGGTCTGAAAGAATATTCCTCTTCAAAATAATCCATGGGAGGATATTCGAAAGTCCACATTTTACCATTATCAAACTGACCGGCTTTAACGGTATCGAGATTCAGCCAATCAGAGCTCTGCTGAGCTTGAATGGAGGAGAACAGTATAAAAGCAACTAATAAACTTTTATAAAAGAATTTGAGCGACATTATTTTCATAATTGTGCCTTCATTTAGTTAGTGATAGTTTTGTTTAAAATTTGAATGACAATTTACAACGAACCAGGTAAATTGACATAATTTCTGGCTTTAAATTCAATAGCTTATTCGGGTTTTTATACGAATGGTAAATACACCGGATAAATTAACAGCCGATTCCTTTACTGATAAAAAGAATCGGCTAAAACCAATATGTCCTAATTACGGATAAAACTTGTCTAAATATATGATTCAGGTTGATATAAGGGTTCAACCTCCCACTCATCTTCAATAGTACCGACACAATGCGAGCATTTGGGAACTGTAAAAACCACCTTTTCTTCATAGGGTGCTGCCCTGACAAAGTTTAAAATAGTTTTACAACTGGAACATTGTACGATATGCGATGTAGTGGTTTTTGCGCTGCAATCCGGACAAATGAAACCTAAATCACCCGGTTTTTCAATAGGGTTTACCGGGAAAATTGAGTTACATCTTGTATTATTACATTTTGCGAAGTGCCACTTTACAGTATCAATCGTTGCGATAACTGACTCCATAATTATTATTGTTATAAAGAAACATAAGCAGTAAAAACTAAAAAGTCCATGTAAAAATTAAGAACCTTTAAAGTTTTTTACGAAGTTTAGCTCTGAATAATTTTATAAATTGCAGTTGAAAACTACACTCAGTTTGTTGATATAGAAATACCAATCTAATTCAGAGATTATTTTTTCAATTTTAAATTAAAAAAGGAATTTTTATGGATCGCTTAAACAGCTTTAAAGCTTATGACGTAAGAGGTAAAGTACCTTCAGAATTAAACCTTGATCTTGCTTATAAAACCGGACGGGCATTTGCAAAGCTTATAAATGCTAAATCGGTGGTAATTGGCCACGATATTAGAAAATCTTCCGAGGAAATTTCTGAAGCCCTGGCAAAGGGGTTGAATGATGCAGGAGCAAATGTAATTGATATCGGACTTTGCGGAACTGAAATGGTTTATTTCGGAACTCCATACCTCAATGCTGACGGAGGTATTATGATTACTGCAAGTCATAACCCTCCCGAATATAATGGAATGAAATTCGTTAAACGCGATGCCGTTCCGGTTGGTTACAATTCCGGCTTGAATGAAGTTGAAAAGATGATTTTAAAAAACGAGCTTGGTGAAATCAGCGGAAAGAAAGGTAATTATTCAAAAAAAGATATTATGAGGGTTTTTATAAATAATCTCAAACAATTTTATGATGCAAAAAAAATAAAGCCGTTCATTGTAGTTGTAAATGCCGGAAACGGCTGCGCAGGTTTAGCTATTGATGCTATTGAAAAAGATCTTCCAATCAAAATGATAAAGGTATTTAATGAACCTGATTCTGATTTTCCAAATGGTGTCCCGAATCCGCTTCTGCCTGAAAACCGCCAGCCGACAATTGATGCCGTTCTGAAAAATAAAGCTGATCTGGGAGTTGCCTGGGACGGCGATTATGACCGCTGTTTCTTTTTTGATGAAAAAGGTAATTTTATTGAAGGATATTATATTGTTGGAATTCTTGCTAAGTCTATTCTGATAAATCATCCCGGTGAAAATATTGTTCACGACCCGAGATTAACCTGGAACACTTTAGAGATTGTTAAAGAAAACGGCGGAATTGCAGTTCAATCAGTCAGCGGTCACGCATACATTAAAGAAAAGATGAGAGAGGTGAATGCAATCTATGGCGGTGAAATGTCTGCACATCATTATTTCAGAGATAATGCATATTCTGATAGTGGTATGATTCCGTTTTTACTAATTATGCAGTTGATGTCTGAGGAAAATAAAAAACTCAGCGAATTGTTAGAAGAGATGATTGCCAAATATCCTTGTTCAGGAGAAATAAACTCCACAATTGATGACCCCGCAAATAAAATAAAAGAGATTGAAAAATTATACTCTGATGGAAAAGTCGATAAAACAGATGGGCTTAGTGTGGAGTATGACAACTGGAGATTCAATTTACGTATGTCTAACACCGAACCAATAATCCGGTTAAATGTTGAAGCAAAAGATGATGAGCATTTAATGAAGCAAAAAGCAGAAGAGTTGTTGAAAATAATCAGAGGAAAATTTAATTAACCTTCGGAATTGAGCTTCAATAAATATTACAATTCCGAAGGCATAATATTTTTTAGCCTGCCCTTACTTCAAGTGTAAAAGGTACTTTTAGTTTTTCCCATTCAAGATTAATGTCTACTGATGTATCGGAGGTACGGGTAATTGAATAAGTAAGCCATTCCTGAAAGTCATTTTCAATCGGAAAAACTTTTATTCTCAGCGCATCTTCTGCTTCATTATACTCAAATGCTCCCCACTGGTCAGCAACTTTATTAAAAATCAAGATCCATTCATCAATGCCAGGAATAACAAAAAAACTATATGCACCTGCTTTTAAAAGCTTGCCGTTGATCAATACATCTGTACTAAAAGTAAATTTTGTTGCTTCATTAGCGCCAGCACGCCATATTTTGTCGTATGGAACAAGTTCGCCCCAAATAACTCTTTCTTTTACACCGGGCCGGCTGTAATCTATTTTAACTTCTGTAAAACCGACTGTCTGCATTACTTCGGCTTTAGGACTAACCCTTATTTGGGGCTGCTCTTCCTGCTCCTGTTCACAGCCAAGAACTAACAAGAGCAAAAAAAGTGAAAACAGAATGTGTAATAATTGTTTCATACATAATTCCAGTAAGTGAACATTTAATTCTTTTTTGAAAAATTGTGAATTCAATTATAAATTCAAAGTGATTAATGCATTCCAATTTTCAAAATTTTATCTAAAATAAAGCCGTATTTCTAATAGTTCCTAATTGCTTCAACCAAAATTTCAAAATCTGATTCTGAATTATAAAAATGAGGCGAGAGTCGTATTATTCCTTCACGTAAGGAAACAATAATTTTCCTTTCCGATAGCCACCTAAATAATCCTTCCGGATCAGTATGCCTGAAACTGACAATTCCTGAAAAATTTGATTCCTCCAATTCTGCAGGATATAACCTAATTCCAGCACTGCTTAATCTATTTCTTAACAATAATGTGTTATCAATTACATTATTCTCAATATTTTTATAACCATAGGATTTGAATGTGTTAAGAACAGTATTTAGTACATAAATCCCAAGTGTATTTACAGTCCCTGTTTGAAAAACCGAAGCAGAGTTTTTTAACCTTAGTTCGAAATTTAATAAATCCCAAGCATTCTCTACTGATAGCCAGCCTATAAAAATCGGGTTAATTTTTTCCTGTAATTCTTTTGATATGTAAATAAATGCCATACCCTGCAATCCCAGCAGCCACTTTTGCACTCCGCAGGATAAGAAGTCTATATTGCATTTTTGAATATCTAATTGAAATGCACCCAATCCCTGTATAGCATCAACCGAAAAAATAATATTCTTGCTTTTACAAAATTTACCAAGCTTTTCAATATCGATCCTGTATCCGGATAAAAATTGTACATAGCTTACTGAGATTAGTTTTGTGTTGTCATCTGTTGCACTTATAATATCTTCACAGGTAACAATTCCATCAGCAGATTTAACAAAACGAACATCAACACCTTTACTTTTTAGATTAAGAAATGGATAAACATTTGAAGGAAATTCAATATCATTAAGGAGAATATTATCCCCTTTCTCAAAATTTACTCCCTGCGCCAGAATATTTAAGCCATTTGAAGTGTTGTCTGTAAATGCGAACCTATCTTTATTTATATTAAGATATCTGGCAAGTAATTCTTTGGTTTCCTCTGCAGCAGCAAGAAAATTTTGATATTCATCCGGTTTTGATTCACTTCGCTCTAAAAGAATTTCATTTATCTTATCAATTACCGGTTTGCACATCGGTCCGGTTGATGCGTGATTTAAATATGTAATACCATTCTTGAGAAACGGAAAGTAATTTCTAATTTCCTGAATATTTAGTGTTTGAAGAGACATATTATTTATATGATTTTGTTATTTTTTAGAAGTAGAAATAAGTTATTTATAATTCTTTAATAAAATTAAAATTATTTCTTTCAATTCATACCGAAATTAAACACAGGTATCAGCAATGACAAATCTAAAAGCCCCTAAACATAAAGAGTTAAAACCTGAAGAATTAAGATGGAAATGTAATCCTGAAATTTTTGAGTTCGCATCAACAAGTGATATTGATCCTATTGAAGGCATACTTGGGCAGGATAGAGCTATGAAAGCCATAAAACTCGGTGTTGATCTGCGTAGCCCCGGTTATAATATCTACATTGCGGGACTGTCTGGTTCAGGTAAAGCTACAACTGTTAAACAAATGCTAAAACAGGCAACTTCAGAATGTCCAATGCTTTATGATTATGCTTATGTATATAATTTTAAAAATCCTGATAGCCCATTACTTTTAACATTTCCAAAAGGAACAGCGAAGGAATTTAAATCTGACCTCTCTTCCGCAATAGAAGTTCTTAAACAAAGAATTCCCCTAACACTGGAAGGTGAGCTTTATCTTAACAGAAAAAAATTAATAATTGAAGAATACGGTCAGGCTGAACAGGAACTAATGACTTCTTTCGATAAGAAGTTAAGAGAAAAAGGATTTTCACTTGGTCAGGTTAAAGTTGGTGAAGCAATACGCCCTGATATCATTCCCCTTATAAATGATCAACCGGTGCCCGTATTTCAACTTGAAGAACTTATAAGTGAGGAAAAAATAACCAAAGAGCAAGCTCAGGAAATTGTTAAACAGTATAATAATCATCAGCAGGAACTTCAGTTATTATTTAAACGGGGATTAAAACTTAGTCGTGATTTTCAGGGAAAACTTCAGAAACTTGAAAAAGACAGTAGTGAGGTTGTAGTAAAAGGAATAACCGATGGTCTAAAAGAAAAATATGTCTCAAAGGAAATATTATCATACATCAAACAGGTTGAGGAAAATATTCTTCAGAACATACAGGTGTTTACAGGACAGAAACCTGAAGGAGATACAACCAGAGAAGGTTTTTTGATTGATTATTTCCGTGAATATGAAGTGAATATTATTCTTGAGAATGCAGAATCGGAGGAATGTCCTGTGGTTATTGAAACATCCCCTACATATACAAATTTATTCGGAACTATTGAAAAAGTATCCGATGGCAGAGGTAACTGGTATGCAGATTTTACAAACATTAAAGCCGGTTCTCTCCTCAGGGCTAACGGCGGATTTCTGGTTTTGAATGTCTATCACTTATTTGAAGAACCAGGTGTCTGGAAAACATTAAAAAGAGTGTTAACATATCATAAACTTGAAATACAGGAAGCTCCGTTTATGTTTCAGATGTCGCCAACTTCAATTAAACCCCAACCCATAGACATAGAGACTAAAGTAATTCTGATTGGAAGTGATATTATATATGCATACCTGTCTCAGCGTGAATACGATTTTAAAAAAATGTTTAAGATAAAGGCTGACTTTGATTACGAGATTGATAGAACTGATGACATACTTATTGAATATGCCCGGGTGATTAAAAAATTAATTAAGGATGAAAAATTAAAAGAGTTCGATAAAACAGGTATTGCTTACCTTATCGAAATAAGTGCTGTATTTGCCGGGAAAAAAGATAAACTTACAACAAGATTTTCACAGATAGCTGACATTGCGCGTGAAGCAACTTTCTGGGCTAACAACGAGGGTGCGGATTTTGTAACAGCAAAGCACGTTGAAAAAGCTTATTTGTTTGCACGAGAGCGTCATGGTATGCTGGAAGATAAAATTACTGAGATGTTTGAAAACGGAACTTTTTTAATTGATACATCCGGCGAAAGAATCGGGCAAATAAACGGACTGGCAGTTTACGATGCGGATTTTTATTCATTCGGAAGACCCACGCGTATAACAGCTACGGTTTCACTTGGAAGCGGAACAATTATTAATGTTGAGCGTGAAGCCGGTATGAGCGGAAGACATTATAACAAAGGCGTGCTCATTATATCTGGCTATTTCAGAGAAACATTCGGACAGGATTTACCGCTGTCATTTAATGCCAATCTTGTTTTTGAACAATCATATGGCACTGTTGATGGTGATAGTGCTTCTTGTGCTGAAATATTTGCTCTTCTTTCAACTCTTTCTGGATTGCCAATCAAACAAACCATAGCTGTTACAGGATCCCTTAATCAAAAAGGTGATGTTCAGCCAATCGGCGGTGTTAATGAAAAGATCGAAGGGTTTTATGATATTTGTAAAATGAAAGGCTTTACAAAAAATCAGGGAGTTATAATTCCTGTTCAGAATGTAAAAGACCTTATGCTTAGAGAGGATGTAGTAACGTCTGTACGCAAAAAAGAATTCCATATTTATCCTATAAGCAGGGTTGAAGAAGGAATTGAAATTCTGACGGGTGTTAAGGCTGGTAAAAAAAGTACTAAGGGATACGAACCGAAAACAGTATTTTTTCTTGTGGAGTGTAAAATAAAAGAGCTTTATGCTAAATCTCGACAATATAAATCAAACAATCTGGATGAACAAAAAAAGAAAAGTAAAAAATAATGACAGACACATTGGATATTTTTGCTAAAACTAAAATTCTTGCAACTCTTGGACCTGCAACAAGTGAATTGGGTATAATCAGGCAATTAATTCGTAATGGTATTGATGGTGTAAGATTAAATATGTCACACAGTGACCATTATTTTTATGAGAAGCTTCTTAATACTATTCATACTGCCTGCACGGAAGAAAATACTCCGCTTGCAATATTAGCTGATCTGCAGGGCCCCAAAATCAGAATAGGCGACCTCGAAGAACCTGAAATTGAGATAAAAGATGGCAGCACTATTGAAATAACAACAGAGGATATCATTGGTAATGAAAAAATTATATCAGCGTCTTACAAATCATTGGTTGATGACTCATCAATCGGGGACGAAATATTAATCGATGATGGTCTTATAAGATTAAAAATTACAGACAAAAAAGAACACTCCGTTATTTGTTTGATCCAAAGCGGCGGTATTCTATCTCCACGAAAAGGAATGAATCTACCTGGAATGCAATTATCTACTCCATCTATAACTGAAAAAGATTTTAATGATCTCGAATTTCTTATTAAGCACCGCATTGATTTTATTGCACTATCGTTTGTTAGATCCCCGAAAGATATTTTTCTATTAAAGAGTTGGCTAAGAGAGAAAGGTAAAGAAATACCTGTTATTGCCAAGATTGAGAAAAAAGAAGCTATTGAAAATCTTAATGAAATTGTAAAAATTTCAGACGGAATAATGATTGCCCGCGGAGATCTTGGTGTTGAGTTTCCTCCGCAGGAAGTTCCTATTCTTCAGAAAAATATAATTACAAAATGTAATGAAATCGGCAAGCTGGTTATAACTGCAACACAGATGCTTGAATCAATGATCAACTCTCCAATACCAACCCGTGCTGAAGCATCAGATATAGCAAATGCAGTTTGGGATGGAACCGATGTAGTAATGTTAAGTGGTGAAACCTCAATAGGTAAATACCCACTAAGAACCGTTTCAGTTATGAACGATATTATTATAAAAGCAGAGAGTATTGCTGAGCATCGGCAAAATGTTGTTTTTGCAATACCTGAAAATTATGAAGAAAATCTTTTTGATTCAGTAGGCCGTGCAATATCAGATATTAGTAAACAAATAAATGCTGATGCTATTGTTGTTCTCACAAACAAGGGACGAACTGCTGTAAATATTGCAAAATTCAGGCCTGAATGTAAGATAATTGCAATTTCAAATAGTTTCGCAACTATGAATAAACTATGTCTGCGTTGGGGCGTTACATCATTATATTCGGAGAAAATAGACAAAGAATACACTCTTGTAGATAATTCTAAAAAATTAATTGTTGATGCCGGACTTGTTAAAAAAGGCGATATGATTATTTTTACTGCCGGTGCACCTTATAAAGAAAAAAGCAGATTTAATTGGTTTAGGTTTGAAGCTGTATGAGGTAATGTATGAAAGTGATAGATCTTAAAGAAGCTAGATGGTGGCATCCTACAGAGCGTAATAAAATTTTATGTACTCTATGCCCTCGGTATTGTGAAATAGGTGATGGGCAGATAGGTTTCTGTTTTATCAGACAGAATATTAGTGGCAAATTGTATACAACCGGCTACGGAAGACCAACCGGATTTGCTATTGATCCTGTTGAGAAAAAGCCCTTAAACCATTTTTTACCAGGTACTGATATTTTAAGTTTTGGAACTGCAGGTTGTAATCTTGGATGTAAATTTTGTCAGAATTGGTCCATCAGTAAGGCAAAACTTGATGAAACAAATGCATTGATAGCTTCTCCGGAGGATGTTGTAAGGCTTGCAAAAAAATATGCAGCTCCATCAATAGCTTTTACTTATAATGATCCAACTATATTCGGGGAATACGTTATTGATATTTCGAAGCTTGCAAGAGAAGAAAAAATTCATTCAGTAATGGTAACCGCAGGCTATATTGATAAGAACGCTCGCAAAGATGTATATAAATACATAGATGCAGCTAATGTTGATTTGAAAGCTTTCACTGAATCTTTTTATTTTCAGAATACTCTTTCGCATCTTGAGCCTGTTCTGGATACATTGAAGTGGATTAAAAATGAAACTGATGTTTGGCTTGAAATCACTACTCTGCTTATACCAGATGAAAATGACTCTGCAGAGGAAATAAAACTTGAATGTTCTTGGATACTAGATAACCTTGGTGACAGTGTACCATTGCATTTTACTGCATTTCATCCGGACTTTAAAATGAAAAATAAGAATGCAACTCCTCCATCTACTTTAATACGAGCAAAGGGAATAGCAGAGTCTTTGGGTTTAAAGTATGTTTACCTTGGTAACATCTACAGCCCTGAAAATCAATCAACTTATTGCCATCATTGTAAATCAATTTTGATTGAAAGAAACTGGCATTCCATTAAAATTAAGGATCTGCTTAATAATAAATGCCAAGTTTGCAGGACTGTGTTACCCGGAGTTTTTAATTAAGTAATAGTGTTAAAAAAATAATGAGAAAATAATGACCGATCTCAAGGATAAAAAAGTGCTTATAACAGGCGCTTCTTCCGGTATAGGAAAAGCTTGCGCAATTGAATTCGCTAAGTCAGGGGCAAATCTTTTATTAGTTGCCAGAAGAATGGACAGAATTATTAAGCTCTCTGATGACTTGGCTGGACAATATAAAATTAAAACCAAATCTGTTCAATTAGATGTAAGAAATTATGATGATGTAAAGAATTTATATAATAAGATTGAAAATTATTGGAAGAATGTTGACATCATTTTAAACAATGCTGGATTAGCCAGAGGCCTAAGTAAAATTTATGAGGGCGATACTGAGCACTGGGAAGAGATGATTGATACGAACATAAAGGGTTTATTATATATTACAAGAACTTTTCTTCCGCAAATGATTGAAAAAATGGATGGACATGTTATTAATATTGGCTCTACTGCCGGACACGAAACATATGCGTTCGGAAATGTTTATTCTGCAACGAAGTTTGCCGTAAAAGCACTTTCTCAATCAATACGATTAGATGTGCTCGATAAAGGAATAAAGGTAACCAGTATTGACCCGGGTATGGTAATTACAGAATTCAGTAAAGTTAGATTTTCCGGAGATGACTCAAGAGCCAATAAGGTGTATGAAGGCATTGAGCCCCTTGATGCAAAAGATGTTGCTGATGCTGTAATCTTTACCGCTACCCGTCCTAAAAATGTCAACATCAATCAGATAATAATAACACCTATTCAACAAGCTTCATCAACACAAGTTTACAGAAAATGAAAAGGCTGTAATAAAAGTTTTATTCCGAACTTGTTTCCGAATCTAACCATTTGTTCCAGGAATAAATTTAGAACCTGAAACGAGTTAAGGTTGGCAAATATAATCTTTTTAGACTGTACCTTGGTTATTTAAAATATCTAAATAAAAATACTAACGTCACCAGCCCCTTCCCGAATCACTAAAGGTTCTTCACCGCTCAAATCAACAACACTTGATGGTTTATGACTTAATTTATCCGATGCCAGCATTAAATCTACCTGCGAGTTAAAAATATTTTTAATTTCAAACTGATCAAAAAGCGGTTCGCTTTTTCTGTTGGAGACACTAGTACTTACAATTGGATTACCTAAAAATTTAACAAGTTCTGAAGTAACTGCGTGATCTGGCACTCTTATTCCAACCGTTTTTCTTTTATCCCATAGTTTTTTAGGTACAATTTTAGCGGCGGGAAGTATAAAGGTGTAGGGTCCGGGAAGGAGCTTTTTCATGGATTTATATGCATAATCTGAAACCTTTGCATAAGTAGCAACGTCTTTAAGATCAGAACAAATAAAACTGAACAGCTTGGTATCACTTTCATGTTTAATTGAAAAAAGTTGTTCAATTCCTTCTTTATTGAACAAATCGCATCCTAAAGCATAAAATGTGTCTGTTGGAAATATTATTACGCCGCCATTTTTAAGAACATCTACGGCCTTATTAAGATACCTCAACTGAGGATTATCAGGATGTAATTCATAAAATTCCATTAATTTGCCCTTTCGACTAACTTTTTGCGGGAAAAAGACAGGTTAATTACAAAAAATTATAAGTTTTTCAACCATAAAGATATAAGCTTATAAATGATTGTCAATCTCAATAGTCATTATTATTACTAATATTCAAAAATTTTTTAATTAAATAGTATTTATTTTTATTATCATTTATAATTATATTTGCTTTTCAATATAAAATAGTAAATGTTTTTATCAAGGAGAATATAATGTCAAGAAGATGCCAGGTAACAGGAGTTGGTCCGGTATCGGGGAGCAACATTTCGCATGCTCATAATAAGACCAAAAGAAGATTTCTACCAAACTTACAGAAAAAGAAGATATGGGTACAGGAATTAAATAGATTTGTTACTGTTAAATTATCAACCAGTGCAATTAAAACAATAAATAAAAAAGGTACCGCTCACATTGCGAAACTGGTAAAAGAAAATAAGATTAAAGTCAGATAATTACATTACTGAAATGTTTAAAATTAAAAAGGAAAGCTTTTCAGCTTTCCTTTTTTTATTTTTAATAAAGAATAAATTACTCGCGAACCACCCAAACCTTAATTTTAGTTGTTACACTTGGATGAAGCTTTATATTTACCCCATATATACCAAGTGATTTAATTGGTTCTTCGATATCAATTTTTCGCTTGTCAATATCATATTCTTTTTCTTTAAGTGCATCGGCAATCATTTGTGTTGTAACGGTTCCGAAGATTTTATCCTCTTCACCAACCTGCACAGGTATAGTAACAGAAATCTTGTCAAGTTCTGATGAAAGAACTTCAGCAGCAGTTAATTCCTGTTTGCTTCGTTTTTCAACTACTTTCTTTTCTTCCTCGAGGGCGCGAATATTACCTTTTGAGGCAGCATAAGCTATGCCTCTGGGTAAAAGATAATTTCGGGCATAACCGTCTTTCACGTCAACAACATCTCCGATTTTGCCAATTGATTCAAAATTTTGTCTTAATATTATTTTCATTTGATCTCCTGAGTTAATTACTACCTAACAGTATCAGAAACATAGGGCAGCATAGCCATATGTCTTGCACGTTTGATAGCAAGGGCTAATTGTCGTTGATATTTTGAGCTGGTGCCGGTAATTCTTTTAGGAATAATTTTGCCCTGCTCTGTAGTGTATTTTTGCAGCAACTTTATATCTTTATAATCAATATATTTAATATTGTTTTGGGTAAACCTGCAAACTTTTTTTGCTCGTACTTCCTTTTTCATATTAAATTTTCCTACTTAATTAAGTCTGATTCTTCGTTAGATAAAAATTTATCGAATGAGTCTTCTGTATAGTCAACAGATTCTTCTTCTTCGGTAACAATAAGATCATCTTCTGCCTCTGAACCATTATTTTCAGAATTAGCTAATCTTTTATTCAAGAACTGAATTCTTCGAGCTTTAACTTCAACTATACTTCTGTGATGACCATCTTCAGATTTCCAGGTTCTGCTTTGAAGTTCTCCATCAACCAATACAGCCGAACCCTTTTTGAGTCTTTCCCTGCAACTCTCCGCTAATTTATTCCATGCAACTACACCAACATAACATACATCTTCCTGCCATTGATTAGAACTATCTTTATATTTTCTATTAGAGGCAACAGAAAAATTTACAACAGGGGTTTTATTTGTTGTTTCCCTGAATATTGGATCTTTGGTTAAATTACCTGCCACAACTACATAATTGATTTCGGGCATTTTCAAATCGGCCATTAGTTATTCCTCCGTACTGAGACTGTAAAATTATTTATTATCGTTATCTTCTGTTTTTAATTTAATATCTTCTTCTGTGGTTTCAACAACTGAGGTAGGGATTATCTCTTCTTCAGCTGCAACAGATAGCGTTTTATTCTTTTCAATATGCTCTAAGGCTTCCTTACTAAGTTTTATTGTGAGAAAGCGAAAGATCTGCTCATCTAAAGTGTATAACCTATCTAGTTTGGATATTAAATTGGAAGGGGCATCAAATCTAAAGACGGCATAATAACCAATTTTGCTTTTATTGACCATATAAGCCAGCCTTTTACGTCCCCAATTTTCAAATTCACGAAGTTCACCATTATTAGAAGCGATAAAATCTTTTATGCGGGTAATAATTGATTCGATTTGAGTATCATCAAGCGCTGCATTTATCAGCACAGTGCTGTCATAGACGTTATTTTTCATCCGTAAGTTTCACCTCCCTATGGACTATTATGGCTCCTGACAATTTATAAATTTCAGGAACAAGGTTATGATAAATAATTTTTTAAAAATGCCGCTTAAATTACTTAATAAGCGGTGCAATAACAAGAGCTACTACTGACATTAACTTAAGCAAAATATTCAAAGACGGACCAGAGGTATCTTTGAATGGATCACCAACCGTATCTCCTACAACGGCGGCTTTATGTGGGTCTGAGCCCTTCAGATATTTTTGACCGTTTATTTCAATGCCCTCTTCGAACATTTTCTTAGCGTTATCCCAGGCTCCTCCGGCATTTGCCTGAAAAATGGCCATCAATACACCAGAGACTGTTACACCGGCAATTAATCCACCAAGCATCTCCTTACCGCCTGAAAAACCAGTGATAATAGGTATAACAACCGCTAGGAGACCAGGAAGTACCATTTGCTTAATAGCAGATTTGGTAGATATTTCAACACATTTACCATATTCGGCTTTTCCATCGGCTTTTTCAAAAGTATCAAAATCTTCTTTTGACCACGAACTCTTTTCTTTACCTTGATTTCTGCGCATAACATCCAGTGCTGCCATCAATTCAGGAATAGATAAAAATTGCCTTCTGACTTCTTCAATCATAGCCATTGCTGCTCGTCCAACAGCTTGCATTGCAAGTGCAGAGAAAAGAAATGGAATCATAGCACCAATCAGTAATCCGCCCATTACCTGAGCTTTAGAGATATCGATTGATCTGATATCAGCAGATGTCATATATGCACCAAAAAGTGCAAGAGCTGTTAAAGCTGCCGAGCCAATTGCAAAACCTTTACCTATGGCAGCTGTTGTATTGCCAACTGCATCAAGTTTATCAGTTCTCTGGCGAACTTCCTTCGGAAGTTCAGACATTTCAGCAATGCCTCCTGCGTTATCAGAGATTGGACCATAGGCATCTACTGCTAATTGAATACCTAAGATTGAAAGCATTCCAACTGCAGCAATTGCAATTCCATAAAGGCCGCCAAAATAAAAAGCAGAAATAATTGCAAAAGCAATAATTATAATTGGAACAGCCGTAGATAACATACCTACGCTTAATCCTGCAATGATATTAGTAGCTGCTCCTGTCAATGATTGTCTTGCAATTCCTTTTACCGGTCCTTTTCCACTACCAGTATAATATTCTGTTACCATTCCTATGCCAGCACCTGCAAGAATTCCAACTACAGTTGCGATGAAAATTCCTGTTGAAGTATATAAATTACCTTTAATAGGATCGGCCCATTGATACAGTGGATCTTGATAGTGCCATTGTTCCGGAAGAAACCATTTAATAAGGAACCAGGAAGCTATAATCATTAGAATTCCGGCAACCAGATTACCTTTGTTCAAAGCTTTTTGGGGATCGCCGCCTTCTTTAACTTTAACAAAGAAGGTACCGATAATTGACATAATAATTCCAACGCTTGCAATCACTAGTGGTAACAATACCGCTCCAAGTCCATTAAAATTACCTTCAAATTCAGGAATAATGAAATATGCAGAACCTAAAACCATTGTTGCGATAATAGAGCCAACATAAGATTCAAAAAGATCTGCACCCATTCCAGCAACATCACCAACATTATCTCCAACGTTATCGGCAATAGTAGCCGGATTTAATGGATGGTCTTCAGGAATTCCAGCCTCAACTTTACCAACTAAATCAGCACCAACATCGGCAGCTTTTGTATAAATTCCACCTCCAACTCTTGCAAATAATGCTATAGAAGAGGCACCAAATGAAAAACCAGTAATAATAGTAATAACCCTATAAAGATCAGCCTGAGTATCCAATCCAAATAAATCACTGTAAAGAACAAATAACCCGCTCAGACCGAGTACCCCAAGCCCAACAACTCCTAACCCCATAACAGAACCCCCTGCAAAAGCTATTTCCAGGGCTTTACCTATACTAGTTCTGGCCGCATCAGTTGTTCTTACATTAGCCTTTGTAGCCACCCTCATACCAATAAATCCGGCCAAAGCGGAACAAAAAGCACCAACTATAAATGAAACACCAACTAATGGAGAAGAATCTGTTGAATTGGCACCACTAACAGCAAGCAGAATAGCCACTAATACGACGAATACCGCTAATACCCTGTACTCAGCTTTAAGGAAGGCCATTGCTCCCTCAGATATGTGTCCTGCAATTTTTTGCATGCGTTCATTACCAGGGGCCTGTTTGTTAATCCAGGATGACTTCCAAACTGTATAAAGTAATGCTAAAACTCCAAAAAGCGGAATAATGTGAATAATTGAATCCATTATTTAACTCCTGTTATTCATTTATATCAGATGTTCTGTTTTTTTTATTTTCTAAATTCTTAATTCTTGAATACTCAGAAAGCATAAAGTCATAACCGTGTAATATGAACGATCGGTTAAGAATAAACATAAAATCGGATAACTTATTTATTGTATTTAATTCAATTTGACTAAACCCTGAAAGAACGTAGTCTGAAAGATCTTCCGCAAAATTTTCAGTGCCAATGCCAAATCTCAGTCTTGGAAAATTTTCCGATCCGAGATGGTAAATGATAGAGTTTAACCCGTTATGTCCCCCGTCTCCACCGGATTTACGCAATCTGATTTCCGGAAAAATAAGGTTAACGTCATCAACCAAAACCAGTAAATTATCAACATCAATATTGTTATAACTTAAGCATTGATGAGCGGCTATACCGCTTTTGTTTACATAAGTTGTTGGTTTAACAAAGATAAATGGGTTACTTTCAATTTCCCCTTCAGCAAAATAAAAATCTGAGTTTGCCGGCTTAAAATTTAATTTTAATTTGGAGGCAAATATATCTAATAATATAAAACCTATATTGTGTCTTGTATTTTGGTATCTGTTACCAGGATTTCCAATTCCAAAAATACATTTCACAGAAATTATTCTTCTTCTTTATCTTCAGACTTTCCTTTGCCAATGACTTCGGGTTCAGTTTTTTCTTCATCACCAGCTTCTTCGGCGATTGGCTCCTTATCTACCTTAGGATGTGCGACAGAAACTATAATCGATTCTTCGGGATTCAGAAACTCAACACCATCAAGTTTTAAATCACTAACATGGACTGAATCTCCAAGTTTAAGGTTCGAAATATCAACTGTAACAGATTCAGGTATGTCACTTGGCAGACACTCTAAATCAACCTTATGAAGATTTTGCTGAACTATACCACCTTCTTTAACTCCTATAGCGCTGCCAATTAATTGTATCGGGACCTCAATCTGTATTTTTTCTTTAACGTTGAATTCCTGCAAATCAAAGTGAACGATTTTGTCTGTAACAGGATCGAATTGAATATCCTTGATTATACAGTCAAGTTTATCTTCACCTTCAATATTGAGCGATATAAGATTGGTTTTAGAAGTAAAAACCAGCGGATTAATTGAACCTTCATTAACTTCAATAGAAATTGGCTGAACGTTCTTTGAGTATATAACTCCGGGAACTTTGCCTTCTCTTCTTAAAGATTTGTTAGAAGATTTTTTTTCGTTGCTTCTTTTTCGTGCCTCTAATAATACTTTTTCCATATAATCTCCAAAAAACGGTTTATCCTTTATCTATGTTAAATAATGAGCTAATTGATTCGTTATTAAATGTTCTTAATAAGGCTTCAGCAAATAAATCTGAAGCAGAAATTACTTTTACTTTCGATAACTTTAATGAACCCTTATCAATAGTATCGGTAACATAAAGTGTTTCTAATTCCGACTGTTCCAATCGTTCCAAAGCTTTACCGGAAAGCATTGGATGTGTAATTGCACCAAAAATCTTTTTTGCCCCTTTACTCTTTAATGCTCTAATTGCCCCAACAAATGTTCCTGCTGTATCAATAAGATCATCCACTAACAATATATCTTTTCCATCGGGATCGCCGATAATATTCATAACTTCAGCCTGGTTATGCGAAAGTCTTCTTTTATCAATAACTATAAGATTAGAATTCAGCATCTTAGAATAAGCACGTGCTACTTTTATACCGCCAACATCCGGAGAAACTACCGCCAGATTATCAGAAAGATCTTTAATATGGTTTATAAAGATCGAAGAACCATAAAGGTGATCAAAAGGTATATCAAAGAAACCCTGAATCTGAGCAGCATGCAAATCCATGGTAATTACTCTATCTGCACCGGCTTCAGTAATCAGGTTCGCCATAAGTTTAGCTGTAATAGAAACTCTCGGTTGATCTTTTCTATCCTGCCGTGAATAGCCGAAATAAGGAATAACCGCAGTTATTCTTTTAGCAGAAGCTCTTTTAGCCGCATCCAATAACAGCAATAATTCAAGAATATTCTCAGAGGGAGGATTAGTAGATTGAATGATAAAAACTTCTCTTCCTCTGATGTTTTCCCCATATTTTACCCAAATTTCACCGTCAC
Source organism: Ignavibacterium sp. (assembly GCA_018335755.1). GTDB lineage: Bacteria > Bacteroidota > Ignavibacteria > Ignavibacteriales > Ignavibacteriaceae > JAGXRK01. The sequence continues at coordinate 19,563 of JAGXRK010000045.1, forward strand.
TGAATCTTTTTAATTCAAGATTACCAAGCTCTTTACCTAATTTTTGTGCAATTCTATGTGCTAAAGGAAGGTTTGAACTTCCAGCGAAGATCATAAAGTCATTAACTGGCATAAGACAGCATTTCCTCGGGTCTATTTAAAAATAGACGACAAATATAAGTATTGTGATAAGTTATGTCAAATAAAAGATTTACAATGATTACAGCCAATTGTTTAATATCTAATATCTTAAAACTTAGCTTGAAAGAACAGAATTAATCCTTTTTCTTTTTAAACAGGAAAATAACAACTACTAATAAAACAATACCGGTTAATATGTAAATCCAATACGGAGTTTCTTTTAACTTGAAGGGTTTAAATGTAACAGAAATGGTTTTACCCCTTCCGATTTCCGGAAGAGAGTATGACCAACTCAAAATCTGACCATATTTCCGAGTTGCATTATGCGTAACAATATCTCCCCTGAAATCTATGTTATAAGTAATGGAATATTTACTTCCATCAATACCAAATCCTGTTGTTATTGGAGGAATGAACTGAGTGTAGATTTTTTGACCAGAGGCACCATCTTTCAATGAGAACTCATATTGTGAAAAAACCTTTAGTTTACTTAGAGAATCTACGTGTGTAAAATCAAGATGAACAATTGCATGCAGGGTGCTATCCGAGGTGTCGGTCTTAGCTTCCACATATGTTACAGTTGTAAATTCTGAATAAAATTCTTTTTTGATAGAATCAGGGTTAAATAACCCAATAGCTTCAAGAACAGGTACACTTTCTTCCTCTCTATAATCCATCCAGTAATTAATTTTTAATTTGCCGGATCCATCAGGATAGATAATCATGTCCTGAACATAATTTATACAGCCAGATAAAAAAAGAAGTATTACAACAGTTAAAACTGCTAAAAATTTATTCACAAATAGTATCCCGATGAAAATTGGAATCTTATAAAATTTAATTGCATCAAATTTATGGAATTTTTAATTCTAATTCATTAAGTATTGCCCCTTATTAAAAGGATTATTATGCCAACATATGATTATAAATGCAATATTTGTCAGCACTCATTTGAATTATTTCAATCGATGAGTGCAGAACCAATTACTTGTTGTCCTGTGTGTAATGGAGAAGTGAAAAGATTAATTGGAACAGGAGCCGGAACAATATTTAAAGGCAAGGGGTTTTATCAAACTGATTATAAAAGTTCTAGTGATACATCTAAAAAGTCTGATATTAAACCTGAATCAGTAGAAAACAAAAGCACACCAAAAGCCAAGCCTGAATCTGCAGATTGACATTAATTTTAATATTATAGGATTCCAATTATCTGGAATCCTCAAATAAATTTAATTAAACAAAGTTTTATTAAAAATCAGCACCTAGCGAAAAATAATAGCGAGGTGATGAAAATCCATCAAAATTATAAGCCCAGGCCACATCGAAACGAACAAGAAAATACAAAAGGTAAAGTCTTGCACCTAATCCAGTACCTATCAATAGATCTTTTGAAATAAGGTTGCCATTTTCATTTCTGGCAAACAACTTTAATTTTTCTGTTTGATTCCAGGCTGCCCCGGCATCAATGTATGCAACTCCCAATATATTGCTAAATAAAATAGGCAATGCGCCAGGCACCAGATAACGGATCAGGGGGAATCTTAATTCATAATTGATCAATGCATATTTTGTTCCTATCCTTTCAGCATAATCATATCCTCGTAAGGGAAGAGCAGCAGTTAGAAATGCAAAATCTGACACTGATTCTAATGGGACTTCTGTTGTAGCAAAAGTCCGGTTTATCCAGTTCTCTGTTCCTCCAAGGAAGAAGCGCTGAGCATTAGCACCGCCTGAATATCCTGTTGAAAATCTCATAACAAAGGAATAATCGGTCCAGAACCGAAGGTAAGTTCTATAATCACCAGCTAAGGTATAAAAACTTAATCTTTTACTATTTATTCCAGGATTGCCATACAGATCCAACCTATACCTGGTACCCTCAATAGGACTGGTATATCCCCATAGAACATTATCGTGCACAAAACTTAGGGAAGGAACGAAAAAGTTAGCTTCATCAACAGGTTCGCTTATATCATCCAGATTTTCAGCTCTTACATTAAACCAATTAATACCAGCTTCAAATCTGTAAAAAGTGTTTAACGGAAAATTAGCACTAATAGCGGCACCATAATTTCTGAATCGGAACAAATCAGCAAAATTTCCTCTTATCAGTCGAACAAATCGAGCTGTGTGAAATCCCTGGAAACCTAAATTAATCCTATCCGGTAAATAATAATACGCCAGACCAAAATCACTATTCTTCAAATCTATTTGGAGTCCGGTAACACCAATTAACCTATGATTGCCTAAAACATCACTAAAAGAAATTATTGTTGTACCGATTAAACCATAAATAGTATTATAGCCGGCATTTGCGTATACAAGATCCGGAGCAAAACTTATTTTATAACGATTAACTATAAAATCGCCATTTTCGTCAAGATTATCCTTAGGTTTTAACGAATCCAATAGTGCTTCATCATCTGTAGCTGATGAATCACCGGGTTTACCAAAAATAAAATTACTGAAGTCATCCTTAAGCCCTTCAGAACTTGATTTTGAAGTATCAATTACATTACCTGTGAAAATTAAAATATCAGTTTTTTTTGTATCAACAGAATCGTCAAATATTTGAACTAATTCTTCTTCAGAATCTTCATCTGTTTTTCTTTCTCTTGCCTGGGTTAGTTTTGCTATATACTTTGTAGGTTCTAAGGACTCCAGATCAGTTTTAGGTTCAAAAGGATTATTCATTAAGAACAGATTAAAGCTTGCCTTATAAAGTGTTGAGTAAACAAGTTTCTTTGAATCCTTAGAGGTTGAAAGTTGATACAAACCAGTTATTGAATTAGTAATCGGTATGAATGAATCACTATCTGAATTCAGGTCTTTTACATAAATATTATTTATGCCATTTAAATCAGAAATAAATATTAGTCGATTTCCATTTGCATCTTCCCTTGGTGAAGTTTCATTACTAAAGGGGAGATCAGTAATGCGCGCAATTTTATTATCTTTTAAGTTGATTGAATATATATCAGTTTGTAAATGCTCATGCTCATAAATTTTAAAGTTTTCAGTCAGATGGGTATTATCCAAATAAGAACCGCGGTCTGAAGCAAAATATATTTTAGTATCATCAAAAGACCATGCAGGATCACTATCAGTGAATATATCATCTGTTAAATTTGTTAATTCATTTGTTTCCAGATCAAAAAGATAAACATCCGACTGTTTTTTATTTTGCCCAACAAAAGCTAAATGTCTGCCTTTGTTAGACCAGGTAACACTTTGAATAGCTTCAAGTCTTACCGGCAGGGTTTTTCTTTTTTCAGTTTCAACATTAATTACGTAAATAACATCATAACCTTTGCTTTTAGCTGAAAGAGCTATGCTTGTACCATCCGGCGACCAAGTTAAACCGGGTGTTAATATATTTAATTCTTCAAAATCAGGTGTTCTGTTACCCTCAACAAGCCTTTTTATAATTTTACCGTCTACGGCATTCATTAAATATACATCGAAATAAAAGTTCCTATTTGTGATGAACGCAATTTTATCACCCTGTGGAGAGATTGCGGGACTCGTATTGTAAAAGCCATCATTTTTTTCGGGATCAGTTAAACGTTTAGAAAATTCTTCCGGATCTTCCCGCAGAGCAACGTCAGGCCAATAAGTTCTTTTAATATCTTTACGCCATCGTTCGTTAAGTTCTTTTATTTCCAGTCCGAGAGTACTTTTTATAGCTTCATTAACATTGTTAAGACCCTTTATTTTATTAAGAAGCTCTCCAATTTTTTCCTTACCATATTTATTTGCTATATAGTAGAATACTGATTGACCGCCTCGATAAGCAAAATATCCTCCAAGTCTGTTTATATCTGGTAAATACTCGCTAATTGCAGCCTCACGAATAAACATATCGGTATCCACGTCCCATCCCAAAGCTTCAAATTCGGCAAGCCCTTCACTAAACCAAAGGGGAAATGTAAGGGAAATATTGTTTGCAATGATATTTTGTAACGAACCACCATAAAACATATCATTCATCACGGCATGAACAAGTTCGTGATGAATTAAATGCCTGAACTGACTGTATGAACCATTGAATTGAACTACCACTCTGTTTTTGAATAACTCTGTAAATCCCTGAATGCCTTCACTTAATGACTGATCAATTACGTTTGTTTCCTGAAAATCGTTCTGAGAATTATATACAATCAAGGTTATACGATTGTTGATTCTGAACCTGAAGGTTTTTTGTATTGAGCTTAAAGCTTTTTCAGCAGCGTGTGCGGCAAACTCTGTAATAGTTTCACCGCCATTGGTGAAATAAATATCAAAATGATCAGTCTGTATATAAAACCAATCAAAGTTTTTATACTGCACTTTATTCTTACCGAACTGGGCAAATGCAGTTCCACTAAAAAGAAGTAAAATCACAAATAATAATTTAAAATTTCTCATATATGATACCTTAATTAACGATTACAAAATCTAATACGGCTTTTTCTTTATCTACCCGCACTAATTTTACGTTGACCCTATCACCTAAACGAAATTGTCTTTTATTAGCTTTTCCAATTAATGAATATTTTTTTTCATCGTAAACATAAAAATCATCCTCCAAATCTCTTAATCGGATCAAACCTTCAGCTAATACATCTGTAATTTTAATAAAAATCCCGAAATTTGTAATACCAGAAATAATAGCGGGAAATTCTTCCCCTATTTGGTCTGATAGAAATTCAATCTGTTTTAGTTTTACTGAAAGCCGTTCGGCTTCTATAGCATTTCGTTCACAGAAAGATATGTGATCGCACATATCATCAAGTTGGATATGAGTATATGGATTTTTCTTGTTACCATTATTATAATGTAATAAAAGTCGATGCACTATAAGGTCTGAATATCTTCTTATGGGTGAGGTAAAATGCGAATAAAATTTAAAACCCAATCCGTAATGACCAATATTATCGGGCGAGTAAGCGGCTTTTGCCATAGATCTGATAGCAAGTTCATTTATTAGTGCTTCTTCCGGTTTACCTTTAACATCCTTCATTAATTTTTGAAATTGAAGGGCTTTGGATTTGGATGCAGGGTCAAACACATACCCGAGGGATTTTACGAATCTGGCAAACTCGAATATCTTTTCCTGGTCAGGGTCGTCGTGAATTCTGTAAACAAAGGGTCTTGGAGTTCCGCTTTTTGGCTGAGCGATATGTGTAGCGACTATTTTATTAGCCAGGAGCATAAACTCTTCAACCAACATATTACTTTCTTTTACTTCCTTCTTCAAGACTTTAATGGGTTTGCCATTTTCATCAAGTTCAAATTTTATCTCTGCTGTAGCAAAATCGAAACTGCCCGATTGCATTCGCTTTCTTCTTAGTGTTATTGCAAGTTTATTAAGTAAGGTAATTTCATCAGTAAAGTCCCCTTCTCCTTTTTCAATTATTTCCTGAACTTCTTCGTAAGTAAATCTTCTTTTACTATTGATTACAGTTTTCTCAATTTTATAATCTATTAGCTTCCCACGCCTATTCATTTCGGCAATTACAGAGTAAGTAAGCCGGTCTTGATCAGGAACAAGTGAACAAATGTTATTTGATAATTTTTCAGGCAGCATAGGAATTACTTTACCCACAAAGTAAACACTATTACCCCTGGTAAAAGCTTCTATATCAAGTTCAGTTTGTATATTAACATAATGGCTAACATCTGCTATATGGATACCAATCTTAAAATTGCCGTTTTCAAGTTCTTCCACTGAAAGTGCATCATCAAAATCTTTTGCGTCAATGGGATCAATAGTAAAAACATTTTTATCTCTAAAATCCAATCTGCTTTTAAGATCTGCGGGTTTAATTACTGCTTCAATTTTGTCAGCTTCGTTAAGACAGCTGTCTGAGAACTTGTACTTTAAACCAAATTCCCTTGCAAGTGCTACAACACCGGCATCCAAAGAACCGTCTCTTCCTAATACTTCAATTATTTCACCTTCCGGATTTCTGACGGTATCATCCCACTCAATATTACTTGCAACAACCCGATCTCCTTTTTTGGCTCCCTTCAACTTATTTTCGTTGATATATATATCTTTATGTATAGCCGGATCATCTGGTGTGATAAAATAAAACGATTTTGATTTTTTCAGCACACCGGGAATTTCAACTTTTTTTCTTTTCAGAATTCTGATTATTTGACCTTCAAGATTTTTTCCCTTCTGTTTTGCCAGCAATTCAACTTCCACCTTATCCCCATCGAAAGCTGTTCCAATATTTCTAGAGGCAATAAAAATATCACCAATGTCCTTCGAATCAGGTGAAACAAATCCGTAACCATTCGAATTTACTTCAAGAGTGCCGGTAATTTTATTCGATGCCGGGATAGTATTCAGCTTAAAGCGTTTTCCGGATTTAACAAGAAATAATTCTTCAGTAAGTTTGTGTAAAACACTCTTAAGTTCAGCATATTCATAATCAGATACTAAATCCAGATTACGAGCTATATCTTTCGTTTTAAACCCTCTGGTCGGATTTTTTTTAAAGAATGATTTTATTTCTTTTTTCATTTAAAAGTCGAACCTATATTTTAATCCTAATTCATTAAACATATCGCTAGAAAGAGTAGTTTCATTAATTGCTTCTTTTCTTTCCAGCCTAAGCAGCAGTCTTTGAATAATGGGATACTCAATTTTGACGTTAGCACGACTTAAATCCTGAAAAACATCTGTTGAGCCGCCGATTTCATATCTAAATTTGCCGGCACGACCGATAAGGTTGAATTTGGTTTCAGAACCAACCTGCCTTAGCTGAACACTTCTAACATAATCACCTAAATACCTGTTAAGCACACCACCCAATACCGAGCCAGCTAAACTGGCAGCAGTGTTAGCAGCGGCATTCATTTCCTGAGTAGTTGCACCATCAGTGAACCTTCCTGCAATAATAAACAGAAATGCGTCAGTGGTAGATTTTGTCGGATCTGGTTCATCACTTTCTATTTTATCTGAACCAATATATACGGCAATATTTTCTTCATCACGGATAAAATTCTGAGCCAGGTCGCTTAAGGGACCGCTAAATTTAATTTTAACAGCAACTTCTACCTCTTCTGCAGTCCCAGTAGTATCGGCAGGATAGTAGTAATCTTTATATGTTGCAACGATATTTAATAACGGGTTATCAAGTTTTTCGACACGAACATTTCCTCTTACATCAAAAGACTTTATAAAAGATAGCTTCGATCCTTCAAGAAGGTTAAGCTGTCCGGTGGAAGCGATCCGGCCCTCTCTGGAAGTTAATTCAAAATTCCCATCCATTACAGCTACAAGATCCTGATTGAGTTCTCTTGATAATACAACTACCATTTTAGCTTCGGTTTTCATATTAACACGAACTCTATAGTCAAAAAAGCTTTGCTCTGCAGTTACACCTGACTGTTCTAATTTGCTTTGCTCTGCAAATTGTATTAAGCTGTCCAGCTCCAAATCTTTAATTTTAAGAGTATCAATGATATCGGGAAATCTGTAAATAAAACCTGATGTATTCTGATATGCAGTCTGCATAAGCTGAAAATTTAAATCAGCAACGGTAACGTTTATTGGAATATCTACAAAAGTTGTCTGATCATTTATTGTTAAAGTGATCTCCCCATCAGTTTGAATTGCCAGATCGCCGTAAACAAGAGGATTAGCTTCTCGTGATATTCTATCCAATATTTTAAGATCACCTTTAAGTGTAAGTGACGCATTGCCAATTTTGAATTGATCAAGACGTATTTCTCCGCTTCCGTTTAAAGTTCCACCATATTTGGTACCTATGGTGTTGCCAATCTGAAGACTTTCCAGTTTTATCACATTTCTATCTAATAATATTGATGTTTCAAAATTATACCTCAGGTTATTCTGTTCGGCAGTAAATGCTGTGTTAATAATATTTAATGTACCTTTTAATTCAGGATCATCAAAGGTACCTTTAAAATCTATATTTGTATTAAACATTCCTGTAAGGTCATTAACAAATGGAACTGAATTTCCTAAGGAAGCAAGATCAAAATTGTCTGAAACTAGTTTAAGGTTTAATTCATTGTTTTTCGCATCATCTTTTTTGCCAGATATGGCTAAGGGAATTGTACCAAATAAAGAAAGCTTGGGAGATTCAAAAGTTCTGAGTGAATCAACAAATCGTAAATCTGTATACAGTTCATTATGTTCAAATGAAAAAGATGAAATTATCGTTCCAAGATTTTTTTCCTGATAAGTTAAATTATTCAACTTCAAATCTGCTGTTAATTTGGGATTTGATACTGTTCCGGATAATTCACCATCAAGACTTATTTTTGAATCAAAATTACTTGCATCTTGAATTCCTAAAACTTCTCTTCCAATTTCTCTCCATTCAATATCCTGAGCCTGCATTTTCAGCACACCATATTCTTCAAGACCGACTTCACCGCTTAAAGAAAACAGACCATCTGCGATGGCTATTTTAAAGTTATTAAAATTAATTTTTGAATCGTTATAGCCGATGATAATTTGTTCATAATTTACAATATTTAATTCATTATAGTTAATTATCATCGGATCGATGATTGCAGTTAGTATTTCAAGTTCATCATCAACCTGAATAGTACTTTTCAGTTTAAGCTCAATTTCATTTTCTAACTTTGTATTAAAACTAAAGGCCACAGAATCACTTGTCAAATCTGTGCGAAAAGATATATCATACAAATTAGTACCGGCATATAGTCTGTTAGAACGCAAGAAAACCGAAGCTGATAAGTCTTCAATGAATCCATCCTCAATTTTATTCCATAGATCAATGTCAAATACTGTTCTGGTAAGGAAAAAAAGGTTAACATTATCCCAATACTTAAAGTAATTAATGTCAAGTGTAGAATTAAAATCAATGCTGTCTTCATCAGCAAATATCTGCCCGCTTATACTTCCATCAATTTCAACTTCAGAATTATTGAAACGTATTGTCAGAAAATCTTTAAAGTCAACAAGATAATCCAGATTAATAGTTTCATACTGCAGTAATTGTTTACTCCGCTGACTCAATTCTGTAACAGGCTGTTCATCAGATGGGAACAGAAAGGAATATTTATCTAGTATAGATTTTTGAATCAATTCTATTTCAGCAGTTGCTACTTCAGCAAGATTAGAGATTGAATATTTGCCGGAGATTGTTAAATCTGCAATATCAGAAATAATATTAATAACTTTATTACCATTATCATTTCGCCTTATATCAACAATAAGTGCTGTACTGTCAATTTCGAAGTCATAAATAAAGCTATCGTTCATATTCATTACAAGAAACAGGTCGAGACTATCCGGATCAAAACCCTTGCCTTCTGCCTGCATTTCAAAATTAAACCTGGAATTAAGTTCTGAATCGCTGAGTATTTTTCCAATATTAAAATTATTTGAACTTAATTCTAAAGTATAAGCGGGATCATTTGTGTCTGTGAAGTTTAAATTAGCCACTAATTTTAAATCAGTGGAATTATCAAGTAATATATCCAAATTACTTATAACTATTCCCTTTTCAGCTCTGGCAGATAATTTTAATTCTTCCAGATAAGCATCTCCAAGTGAAGATCTCAAACCAGTGATAATAATGTCTGAATTCATTTCATTCAGATCGAAACCGGAGCCTTTTACCTTGATACTGCTGTTAAGGTTTGTTTTAATTGATGTAAAAGGCTGTAGATTAAATTTTTTAGTTTCCAGGTCTACATTATAAGTTGGGATTTGCGCTTGAAAGTTCAGATTAATATTTCCCTTAATATTGTTAGCTTTTTCAGAGTTTAGATTTATAACTGTCCGGAAATCGACAGGGTTTCCTGTAAAGATAAGAGTATCGATATTTACAACTCCAAAATCTGAATAAACAGGAAAATCCAAGGATGCAAAAAGTGAAGAGGGATCAGCAGGATCTATTATTGAACCATTTAAATTAGCGTTGATAAATAAATTATCAGAGTCTAAAATATTATTTAATACGCACCGCATTTTTAAGGTGGTTTTATTGTATGTAAAAAGAAAATCATCTATTGATAGATTATTCAGTGAACCCTCGGCAAACAGGTTTACTGCTATTTCGCCTCTCATAAAATTAAAATCCGGAATAAATGTACTTATGTCATCAAAGTTTAATTTTTCCGATTCAAACTTAATCCTTAGCGGTGCATTGCTTAACTCTTCATTTGTAAAATCACTAAATAAGTTCACATCTGTTATGCCCGCATTCAAAGATATTTCCGATTTTTCAGTAATAATATTAAGTTCATTTACAAGAACACCATTTTCTGTAGAGAAGAATTCACCGCGGAGTGATTTTAGGTTAAAAAATTTAAAGTTAGGATTAAACGTAAACTCTGATACTTTTACCTGATAGGAATTTTTATTCATATCAGCATAAGCACTTAAATGAAGATATAAATCGCTGATTCTAAAGTCAGCCATGTTCATAGATTCATAAACCGAATTACTGTTAATTTTGGAATATTCCTGAAGAGTAAAAGCAATATTATTAAGCTGAAGATCTGCAACCTGAAATGCAAAAGGAAATGGTGAGGAAGTTGTATCAGTGTCTTCTTCTTCTGAAGGCAGAAATAATTTTGCTACATTCAGTGTTCCATCGCTGTCTTCTTTTAAATTTATAGCAGAGTTTCTTATTACAATTTTTCGTGCATAAATTATCTTAAATAAAATTTTCAGAGGGCTTGTTTTAACTTCAATATGCTCGGCTATAAAAACGGTATCGTTATTCTGTGTTAACAAAGTATTTTTAAGCACAACAGATGTAAATATCGTGCCTTCCAGCTTATCAATAGAAATCTTACCATTCATCCCACTGTTAATTTCTTCAACAATTGTATCCTTAAGCCATCCCCTGAATACTGAAGTTTGAGTAAAACCAAAAGTAATTAATAGAATAGCCAGAATGCCGATTAAAAAGTATAAAAATGAGTTTACACCAATACGCAGTATTTTCTGACCGGTGATTTTCTTTTTTATTTTTATTTTTTTTTCTTTCACTTACAGTATTTCGTAACTATAGAATCAATAATTTTTGAAGTTGACTGATCATTTACAAATTCTATTGAACGAACAACACCTCCATGCGCTTCAACAACTTCCCTTCCTACAATATTATCAATTGACCAGTCAGCGCCTTTAACTAAAACATCGGGAATAATTTTTTCAATAACATCAGAAGGAGTATCTTCTTCGAAAATAACTACATAATCCACAGGTTTTAAATTTGAAACAACAAACGCACGTTCCTCTTCCTTTAGTACAGGTCTTTTATCACCTTTAATTATTTTTACAGATTCATCGCTATTTAAACCAACTATTAAAACATTGCCAAGAGATTTTGCTTTAATTAGGTAATCTATATGCCCTGCGTGAATCAGGTCAAATACGCCGTTAGTAAAAACAACTATTTTACCTTCAACCTTGAGCTGCTGCCGAATGATTTTCAGTTCTCCAAGTGATTTAATTCTATTCATTTGTTTTCCTGAATTATAGTGTTAAAAAGTTTATTTGCTTCAATTGGAACTATACCAACCTCCTCGCACACAATACCACCAGCATAGTTGGCAAGGTATGATGCTTCAATAATATCAGCACCGGAGGCAAGAGCTATAGTTAAAGTGGAAATTACGGTATCGCCAGCCCCGGAAACATCTGCTACTTTCCTTGCTTTTGTAGGCATTCTTTTCTCTGGCTTGCCTTTTTCAAAAACTGCAATTCCCTCAGAACCTAAAGTTAGAAGCACATTATCTGCTTTAAGTTTCTGTAAAAGAATTTTACCTGCCTGTGATATATCGTCATTCGTTCTGAGTTTTATTCCCAAAACATCCTCGGCTTCTTTTCTGTTAGGTTTAAATACAGTTACATTTTGATAAGCAAAAAAGTTATGGAATTTCGGATCGACGGTAACCAGAATTTTCTTTTTTTGAGCTAAAGAAATTATTTGTTGAATCACATATTCATCAAGAACACCTTTATTGTAATCCTGAAGAATTATACCATCTAAAGAATCAATTATTTCTTCAAGATGACTAAGGAGTTTTGTAAATAAATCCGAATTTAAATTTTGTTTACTTTCTTTATCAATTCTTACAACGTGCTGCTTATCAGCAATAACTCTTGTTTTTGCTGTTGTCGGTCTGTTTTCATCAACTAAAATTCCTTTGGCTGAAATATTTAATTCTGAAAGAAGAGAAGTAAATATTGTACCAAAACTATCATAACCAATAACACCAATTGGTTCTGCAATACCGCCGAGAGATAAAATGTTTAATGCGCAGTTAGCCGCACCGCCAAATCGGAAAAATTCGTTTTCAACTTCAACAACAGGGACAGGTGCTTCAGGAGAAATTCTTCTAACATCTCCCCAAAAGTAAATATCCAACATCATATCGCCGATAATAGCAATACGTTTTCCATTAAAGCTGTTTTTTAATTCAATTAATCTCTTTTCGGAAATTTTTATCATTTTTTACCTGAATTATTGAAATTATAAGTAATAAGATAACTATAAAAAAATGGCTTAAAAAGAGGATAAAATGTAGTTAAAACAAAATAAAAAGAATAAATATGAAGGAAGTTGGTGCTTAAATTATAAAAATTGTGTGTTATTTTACTCCCCACTTCGCAAGCTGATTTGAAATTTTCAACCTCACAAGACCTCTATCAGTTCCTATCCACAAATAATCAGATTCAAATAGTAACGTCAAGATTTTTGAGGAATTTATTTTTATTTCATCTAGATTCACCGGACTAACTTCATTTGTAAGTCTGTTAATCAGATATAATCCTTTTCCAAATTCTTTTTTATCGCGACGATCAAATTCATAAACACCTGTCCAAATATAATTTCCGGTTCTTGCCATAGAATAAATACCGTTACCTCCTAAACCATCAACGCGTGAAATTCTTTCCCAACTGAATTTTCTATTGAATAAATATATCCCTCCTATATTGAATGTAGGATTTTCTCTTGTAACAAATTCATCTGTTCCGAACCAGATATTTCTTCCTTCGAATAAAAATGATGAGACTGAAACGGATTCTCCTTCACCTAGAAAATTTCTGTCCTTATTATTTATGTAAGACCATGCAGCACGGTCGTTGATCTTTTTACTCATATCAAAGCTATGTGCACCGGATTCACTGCCGAACCAGATCAGGCTATCGCCATCAATTGAGATTGATTTAATGTTATTACTTTTCTGATCATTCCCCTGCATTCTATCAATATCAATATATCTCCTTCTTTTAATATCAAAGTGAGTGATGTTTCTGAACCTGCCAATCCAAAGTAAATCTCTTTTATTATCGTATTTAAGAGCTCTTATCCAATTTCCGAACTCTCCGCCAAGTGCAAATTTCCGTTTGGTCCATCTATTAGTTTTTCTATCAAGCGTGAACAGACCTTCTGTAGTGCCGGCCCAGACAAAATTAGGACTGACTTCGAGAGTAAAGAATAAATCATTATCTAAATTATTATTTGCAGTTGAATAATTGAACCACTTTTCCTCACTAAAAGAAAATCGATAAATTCCCTGACCATACGTTGCTACCCATAGATAGTTGCCGTCTATTTTCATATCAATAATTGTTGCGCCTTCAAGAAATAAATCGGATTCTATTTGCGAAGAAATATTGCTGTTGAGAAGAAGAACAAGGGTAATATTTAATAATATTATTCTAATCATATTTAGGAGGAATTGCGAAAAAATTTTTTAAATATCATTAAGTAAATACAGTTTCATTGAACAAATTGAACTGAATATTAAAATGGCTTTCAAATCCCATCTTCAGGGAATTTTTAAGTCTATTGTAATCAATTTCCTTTTTAAGTATTGTCTTTAAATCTATGGTTGAGTTAACAATTTCTCCTTTAATTATTTGCCTTACGCTATTATCAATTTTAAGGTAATCAACGATTTTCAAATGATAATTACCGGACAGAATTGAACCGTGCTGAAGAATTACTTTACCCATTTTTCTCTGTGCACTTCCGACTAATTTTTTGCTGTTAAAATTAATTTCACTTTTTGAAGAAACTGCGAAACAAATTGTGCTTTTATCTTGTTTATAAAAATTTTTAAGGTCAGGTTGATTGTTCTCAAGTTCAAGTTGATTCATAGTATAATTATAAAAGATCAACCCTTTTTTTAAAGCAAGATTAATTTGATTGTAAAGATCATGCGCAGAAGTTTTATAATCAATGGGATAAATAACGGAATAAGTAAGCTCTTCAGAATGAAGGATTGCTCTGCCGCCGGTAGGTCTTTTTACAACATCAATATTATCAAGCCGGGCTTTTTCAATATTTATTTCTTCATTACACTGATTGGCACCAAGTGAAATACAATAAGGGTTCCAACTATAAACACGAAAGATAACTTCATTCTCGGAAAGATTATTTGCAAGCTGAATATCCAGGTCCATATTGAACCTGCCTGTATTGGAACCTGTATCTAGGAACTTCCAGACCATTTCTTACCGATAATTCCTCGTTTACTAGTTCTTATAAATTCAAGAACATTTTGCACTAATCTATTATTACCGAGTTCAGCTTCAACCTTTTTCAGTGCCTGACTGACATTCAATGAGTGATCATATATATAGTTGTAAGTCTTTTTAAGTGCGTTAATATCTTCAACTGTAAATCCTCTTCTTCTCAAACCTACAAGGTTAAGCCCCGCGAATCTTAATGGCATTTCACCACAAAGTATGTATGGAGGAACATCCTGCACAGCACGGAATGCACCGCCAATCATACAGTGCTGGCCTACCTTACAAAACTGGTGAACGGGTGTCATTCCGCCAATAATAGCATAGTTTTCTACAGTAACGTGCCCTGCTATTTGAACCCCGTTTGCAAGAATAACATTGTCGCCAATAACACAATCATGAGCTACATGAGCATATGCCATCAGAAGGCATTTTTTACCAATTTCTGATTTACCCGTTTCTTTTGTTCCTCTATGAAGAGTGACAAACTCATGTATTACTGTGTCATCTCCAATTATAAATAAACTTGGTTCCTGGCTGAATTTAAGATCCTGCGGTACGTGTGCAATAGATGATGCCTGTTTTATTTTTACTCTATCACCTATTCTGGCACCATCGTAAATAACTGCGTGAGGACCAATCTGGCAATCAATGCCAATTTCAACATCATCTTGAATTACAGCATAAGGACCAACGGTAATGTTATCACCAATTTTTGCTTTTGGACTTACAATTGCAGTAGGATGAATATTGTTCATAAATTATTCTTGTATTTGTTTTGGTCTATCTACAATGCCGGCCATAAAATCAGCTTCTGCTACCAGAACATCATTAACGTAAGCTTTACCTAACATAATAACAACTTTACTTTTTCTCTGGGTTAACTCTACTTCCATAAATACCTGATCGCCCGGTACAACTGGTTTTCTGAATTTGGCATTATTAATCTGCATAAAATAAACCAGCTTTTCCTCCGGGTTGGGAAATGAATTAAGCAGAAGTACTCCTCCAGTCTGTGCCATTGCTTCAATAATTAAAACACCGGGCATAATCGGCTGACCGGGAAAATGACCAGGAAAGAACGGTTCATTTACAGTTACTGATTTTACACCTATAACTTTTTTATCAAGTTCGAGATGAACAATTTTGTCAACCAGAAGGAACGGATATCGATGCGGTAATATTCTTTCAATAGCAGTTGTATCAAATACAACTCCTTCTTTTTTTACAAATTGAAATTTTTTAACAAGCTTTTTCTGCTGATATAATTTACGTATCATCTTAGCAAATTCAACATTTGCCTTATGACCAGGACGTGCTGCTAATATTTGCGCTTTTATCGGAGCCCCAATCAAGGCTAGATCACCAAGAAGATCAAGTAGTTTATGTCTTACAGGTTCATTCTTAAACCTAACCTCTTTATTATTTAAAATTCCGTTATTACCAATGTCAATTTTTTCAGTAACGCCTATTTTATTTGCAAGTTTATTAAGTTCATCCTGAGCAAGCTTATGATCCACAATTACAACAGCGTTATCTAAATGACCGCCTTTTATTAATCCCTGTTGAGCAAGCATTTCAACTTCACTAAGGAAGCAGAAAGTTCTTGCCGGCGCAAATTCTCTGACAAATTCTTCTTCAAGATCAAACATACCTGTGTGCTGGCTGCCAAGTGCAGGGTTTTGATAGTCAACCATTACAGAAATTCTATACCTGTCCAAAGGTAATGCTACTATATCAATTTGCTTATCCGGATTCTGATATGTTACTGCTTCATCTATTATTAAATAATCTTTCGGAGCTTCTTGCTGTACGAATCCTGCTTTTTGTAAAACCTCTACGTAAGGAAGCGCACTGCCGTCACCAATGGGAGGTTCAATACCGTTAAGTTCAATAATAATATTATCAATCTGAAGACCAACTATTGCTGCAAGTACGTGTTCAACTGTATGAACTTTAGCTTCACCAATACCTATAGTTGTACCGCGCGAAACATCAACTACATTATCCGCAATGGCTGGAATTTCAGGATTTCCGCCAAGATCAGTTCTTACAAATCTTATTCCAAAATTTTCGGAGGCAGGTTTAAATGTCATTGTACAGGTAGTTCCCGTGTGAAGTCCGGTTCCCTCCATTGAAACAGCTTTAGCTATAGTTCTTTGTTGTTCTAACATGGATTACCAATTAAATATTTTAATAAAAAAATCGATGACAAAATACTGAGTTGGGGTAAGAAATACAATTGAGGTTATATGAGTAGGTTAACTATTGATCAAACTTTTTAATTCTTTTTTGTTAAATCTTTTAGTTTGATTATTTCTGCTTCAAGTTGTTTTATTCTGTCTGAATATCCGGGAAGATTTCTTATATGTGCTTCGAGTATCCGAGCCTGCTTAATTTCTTTGGCAGGATATCCAAAATAATATCCTGGTTTTGTAATTGATTTTGAAATACCCGATTGAGCCATCAGTACTACCTTATCCCCAATTTCAATATGGCCGACAATACCAACCTGGCCTGCTAAAATGCAATTATTTCCGATCTTTGTACTTCCTGAAATACCGGTTTGTGAGGAAATAACAGTATCTTCACCAATAACAACATTATGTGCAATCTGTACAAGGTTGTCTATTTTAGTTCCTCTTTTAATAATGGTTGACCCCAGTGCCGCTCTGTCAATCGATACATTTGAACCTATTTCAACATCATCTTCCAGAACAACGTTGCCTATTTGAGGAACTTTCTGATAAACTCCTTTTTCATCAGGATTAAAGCCGAATCCATCACTACCTATCACTGCGCCGGAATGAAGTATGACATGGCTTCCAACTTTGCAATCTTCCCTGATGCTGATATTTGAAAAGAATAAACATTCACTTCCGACTTCAACATTATCATAAAGAACTGTGTTATGAAAAATCTTGGTATTATCACCTATTACACAACCTTCTGACACAACTACGTTTTTGCCCAGGGCAACATTATTACCAAGCCTGGCGTTTGGATGCACAAAAGC
Source organism: Ignavibacterium sp. (assembly GCA_018335755.1). Classification (GTDB taxonomy): domain Bacteria; phylum Bacteroidota; class Ignavibacteria; order Ignavibacteriales; family Ignavibacteriaceae; genus JAGXRK01. The sequence continues at coordinate 37,187 of JAGXRK010000045.1, forward strand.
AGTTTTATCAATACCTTCAAGTTTAAACTCAGGTGTAAAGTACTTAAGAATAATTTTGAGAAAAGCTTTATCGGGGGCTTCTACTTCAATAAGTGTTATATCATTGCGTGATTTACTAAATGCGGGTTTAACAAGAACAACTGATGCTTTCGTGGCATCAAAATATTTTTCGTAAGCGGGCAAATAGATAAAGGTTAAGTCGTTCTCTTTTGCTTCCTCAATTCTCGCAATATTATTAATACTGATATTTTCATTACCGACGATTCTACCGTTAATAAGAGCGGCAATATCTTTAATGTGGATAGACATCAGTACTAATCAATTTTTAATTTATCTAAAACTTTTTGGGAAATATCGTATTGCTCTTTGGCAAAAAGAATCATAATATCACCGCTGCGGTCAAAGACAAAATCAAGATTTTCCTCCTCGGCAACTTGTTTAATAGCATTAAAAATTTTGTTTTGAACAGGTTTCATTAATTCATCCTGTTTCAGAAAAAGTTCGCCATTAGTACCGAATTTTTTGTCCCGGAATTGAGCAATATCATTTTCCAGTTTAATTAATTCTGCTTCAGCTTCCGCTCTTGTCTGATCAGTCATTATAAGTTTTCTTTTCTCATAATCGTCATACTTAGTCTTCCAGTCGTTTTCAAGTGCCCTTATTTCAGATTGCCATTCCTGAATGAGAGCATCAATTTTCTGACGAGCATCCTGAACATCGGGTAATTTATCCATTACGGTATCAGAATCAATATACCCGATTTTCAACTGGGCGAATGATACAGTTGCAACTGAGATAAAAATGGCAAAAAATAAAATAGTTCTTTTCATTCTTTATTCTTTCTGTTTCTTAATTCAACGAGACTAAATTACGTATAAAAAAGAAAAAGTTCTCTCCTAAAATCGAAGAGAACTTTTATAGTGACCTGAATCAAAAATTAATTACCTCTTTTAAGTTTGTCCAATACCTTAAAAGTAATGTCAAATGCGGCATCGGCGTATAGTAAAATAATGTCACCGCTTTTGTCGAATACAAACTGCATAGTTTCTTCTTTAGCTACTTTTTCAATAGCATCATAAATTTTAGTTTTAATAGGGGCAAAAATCTTTTCCTGCTCTCTGAATATTTCACCAGTACCCTGACCGAATTTTTGTCTTCTGAAATCAAGAATTTGCTGTTCCATTCCAACAATTCGCTGTTGAGCTTCAAGTTTTTTCTCGTCAGTCATCATTTCCTGCTGCTTCTGGTAATCTGCAATTGACTGCTGATATGCTAAAGTCATAGAATCAACCTGAGCGCTCCACTTATTAGTTAGTGCATCAAGATCTCCTTGAGCTTTTATTGCTTCGGGAAATTGATTAAGAATTGTTTCAGAATCAACATATCCAAGCTTTAATTGCGATTGAGCAAATGCTGAAATGCTGAACAAAGCAATAAAGAAAATTAAAAGATACTTATTCACTTGTTTCCTCTTTCTTGTTATTTATAAAAAATTAAAATCCTCTGCCAAACTGGAAGTGAAACAGCCAGGCAGGATCTTTTTTATCTGTTATTTGTCTGTCAAAACCATAACCAATATCAAAACCGATCAGACCTATCGGGTTAATTAACAACCTTGCACCAAAACCGACAGATCTTCTGAGATCAAAAATATCTGTTTTCTGGAAGCTTTCAAAAACATTACCGGCTTCAGCAAAAGCCAGAACATACAACGGAATAGGCTCAAGTGTTACGGCTAACCTTAATTCCGTTCCAAATTTTGCCATTACGCGTCCGCCAATAACATCACCAAAAGCATTTCGAGGACCAACGGTTCTATCATCATAACCGCGAAGTGATGTTGTCGCAATTATCAAGCCATTACCACCCATATAATAAAATTCAAAAGGCTGAATATTTGTGCCCTTTACTATCTCATCAATGTAACCGAGATCAGCAACTGTATAAAGTGCTATACGGTTACTGTTGAATAATCTTCTATACCACTCGGCAGTAAATCCAATTTTAAGATAATCAACATCCCCGGGAAGAATTGGTCCACCGGTTAATTCCGTATCAAGTGAAACTGAAGATCCGCGAGAAGGAAAAATTGGGTTATCAATATTTTTTCTACTGATGATTGCGCCAATTGTATATTGATTTGTTCTTCCCTCTGCATAAAATCCTCGTCCTTCAATTACATCGTTATACTGATATTTGGCCCTGCCCTGAACAAAGAAGAAGTCATCGGGCCATTTCAATCTTCTTCCAACTCTTACGGTGATGCCGGATTGTCTCAAGTCGTAAATATACTGCTGTCTGGTATCAAAAAGTTCAGCTCCAACAGAAGTAGGCGTATCGAATAGCCAAGGTTCAGTAAATCCAAGAGTAAAAGTTCTGTAAATACTACCCACACCAAATTGCCAGTTAAAACTTAAGATTTGTCCTCCTCCCAAACTAAATGGTTCCGAGATGGAGAAGTTTGTTAATGTGATGCCGACCGCACCGCTAAAACCGAAGGCACCGCTGTAACCTACCGAAGCATTTAAATAATCACTTGATTTTTCTTCAACTCTGAATGCAACATCAACAGTACTATCACTTGCAAGTTTTGTGTCTATTCCTCCCGGTCCATATAGTTTTTCCATATTAAAGTATTGAAGATTAGCAAGCTGCTGAACACTTCTAAAAAGCAATGCACGGTTGAAATATTCACCCGGGATTGTAAATAATTCGCGGCGAATTACTTTTTCTTTTGTTTTATCATTACCTGTTATATCAACTCTGTTAACTCTGAACTGGTTTCTTTCCTCAATCCGAATGTTAATATCTATTGAATCTCCCGCAACGCGCGTTTCACGAGGCTGGACATTAAAAGTAAGATAACCATTATCAAGATATAAAGCTGAAACATCTGTCTGTTTTTCGTTTCCCCTGAGGTTTTGTTCAAACTTTTCATAGTTAAAAACGTCACCTGTTGAAAATTCCAATCTTTCAGTTAAGACTGCATCGGGATACACAGTATTGCCTTCCCAGGCAATGTTTCTGATCCTGTATTGGGGTCCCTCAAAAATATTCATAATAATTCTTAAATCTTTATTATTATTAGAATATATAAGAGAATCAGATGTTATTTCAGCGTCGAGGAAACCATTCTTTCTGTAAAATTTAATTATAAAGTCTTTATCTGTTTTGTATTTTTCGGGATCAAACTTAGCGCCGCTCCAGAATTTCCACCACTTTTTCTCAGATATTTCATCCATTTCACTCTTCAAGTCGCCATCATCAAAAACTTCATTACCGGTGAATTCAATTTTTCTTACAGTAACTTTATCGCCTTCTTCAATTTTTAGCTTGATGAGAACACGTTCTTTAATTCTACCAATAAGATCAGCATATCTTTGATCGCCTGATTTATATTCAACCTCATATTCATCTGAAAAATCTTTTTGGTTTTTCCAAAGGACATAGATATTACCATCAACCGTATCCGCACTTGAATAAATGAAATATTCAGTTATTATTTTAGCGTTAAGTAAACCTTCTTCTGTATACGAATTTAAAATGCGATTTTCGAGTTTTGATAAGTCCTGCGGTTTTATGGTTTGTCCGCGAATGAAAGTAATTAACTTTTCAATGTCGCTGTCACTAACATCATCATTACCTTCAAACACAACTTTTTCAAGCTTCGGATACTCTTCAACTTTAATTATTAAAAAAACTCCATCAGCAACTTTCTTATCAGCAATTATCTGAACATCAGAAAAAATACCCAGGGTCCAGAGTTTTCTTATAGCGTTTAAGGTTTGATCACCGGGCACTTGTATTTCATCGCCAATTTTTAATCCGCTGCTGGCAATAATAGTTGCCGCATCAGCAAATTTATTACCTTCAACAGTAACACCAAGAATTTTGTATACGGTTCTTTGCCCTTGGGCAAGTGTTTGTGATGAAGCAAGTAAAATAAAAATTAAAAAAAGTATTTTAAATATCTTATGAGGATATGGATTGAACATCCTTTATGCCTTTATCATTCTTGTTAATTTGTTCAGATACTCTGCCAAATCTTCTCTCTCTTTTCTGGTATTGCCTTACTGCATCATAAAGATGCTCTCTTGAAAAGTCAGGCCAATAAGCATCGGTAATAACAAATTCTGAGTAGGCAATCTGCCAAAGCAAAAAGTTACTAACTCTGAACTCACCGCTGGTTCTAATAAGAAGCTCAGGATCAGGTATATCTTTTGTTGTTAAATGATTTGAAATAGTTTCTTCTGTAATATCTTCGGAATGAATCTTACCTTGAGAAGCGAGCCCAGAAATTTTTTTCATTGCCTGAAGCAGTTCCCATCTTCCACTGTAACTGAGCGCAAGATTCAACACCATTTTTTTGTTATTCTTTGTTCTCTCAATATCAGATTTTAGCTGCTTTTGAACCGCCGTGGGCAATTTATCAATCTCTCCAATGGTGGTTAGTCGAATATCATTTTTGTTAAGTTCCTTAACTCTGTCTTTAAGGCTTTTTAAAAGAAGCCTCATAAGAGTAGAAACTTCATCTTTCGGTCTTTTCCAGTTTTCTGTGGAAAAGGTATATAAAGTAAGATATTTAACGCCAATTTGTGCACAGGCTTCAACAATCTCACGAACGGTATCAACACCTCTTTTATGACCGGCAACCCTAGGAAGACCTTTTTTCTTAGCCCATCTACCGTTACCATCCATAATAATTGCAATGTGTGAAGGTATTTCCCCTGATTTTTTTAACTCTTCCTGGAGTAATTCATCAGAAGCTTTACTATTCTTACTCAACTTTCAATCCTAATGTTAGATTAAGCGTGTAAAATTAACCTTGCAACCACTGAAAATCAAGGATTTTAACATTTGTATTAAATGTTAAAAAGTTTTAATACAATAATAGAAATGCGGGAAAGGTATATAAAGGTAAAAATTAGGATGGTAAGAAAAAAAAAGCCCCCTTTTATTATCAGGAAAATAAAATCTGTTCCTTTTTATGTGTAGAAAATGAAACGGGTCTTTCTTCTATGATAAATAATCTTATATTTTTTCTAATGTCTTCTTCAATTTGATTAAGATAAGATTTTACTGTCGAGTAATCAGATTTATTAACCCCGACAAAAAGAGATACCTTTTTGTTTGTATTTCGTGTTTGTCTTGTTGCCAGGTAAATTAGCCTGTTCAATAAAGTATTATCATTTAAGTCATCTCTGTTTAAGGTTATTCCAATTGCATAATTATTTTTCTGCCTGGCAATTATATCAACCTGGAATCCGCCAATATCAGAAGGTTCAGGCAGATAAGTTCCAAACTTTCTGCTTAAAGTTAAATAACCTTTTTTCCAAAAATGTTCTACTAGCAGATCTATTTCTTTTCTTCTGTCTGTCATAACACACCTCACTCTTTTATGATGCCATTGGTATAATCGGTATAACCGGTGAAAATTTTTTTGCTTTCAAAATTTTAATGTTAGCAATTCTTTTATAATCAAATTTTTTCACTTCACTTGAGTTAACTAGTTTTCCATAAATAACCTTTCGCCCGTTTTTTTCAACAGCTATATAATATGGTTCTATTGAGAACTTATCAAGATCATAAAGAAACTGCAGTTTATTTCTACAAACAATTGCTCTTTTAAAGATTTCAGTTTTCATATTAAACTCCTTTCAATTAAGCCATCTAACTACACCGGTAACCTTACCGATGATTGAAAAATCATTTTCATTAGTAATTATTATCGCACTATACTTATCATTTTCAGGAATTAACTTCACTTCGTTTCCCCTTGTAAAATATTTTTTTACAGTAACTTCATCATCAATTCGTGCAACAATTATTTCATCGTTAAGTGCAATGTGTTTTGGTGAAACAATTACAAGATCTCCCTCAAAGATTCCTGCATTAACCATGCTATCGCCTTTAACCTTTAAAGCAAAACAATCTTTTGCTTTATTCATAAATGAAGGGTCAATAAGCACCGAGCCTTCAATATTTTCTTCTGCAAGAATTGGTGAACCCGCTGCGACACGTCCAATTATCGGGATTCTGTTTGATTCAACTTCTTCATCTCTTACCAGAGTTGGAATTGGAAAATCATCATCATTCCTGATAATTGAAATACCACGACTGGCATTGCTTTCAATATTCAGATATCCCTTTTTTTCAAGTGCATCAAGGTGACGTTTAACGCCAAAAGTGGATGAGATACTAAATTGTTTTCCGATTTGTCTTAGAGTTGGGGGATAACCATTTTGGCTAAGAAATTCTTTAATAAAAATCAGAATTTGTTCCTGTCGATCAGTTAATTCGTTTTTCATATAAAAATAGTGTCCAATTGTTCACTACTAAAATAGTGTGCAAATGCACACTTGTCAAGGGGTAAATTAAAAATAATTAAAGATTTTTTAGAATTGAGAGGTTGGATCGATCAAAAGTATTAAATTTTGCCCGATTTCATAGTTTTCCAGTATTCCCCGGAATTTATCTTCAGACGGACCATAAGATAAAACAGGCACAAATCCGGCTGTATGACTCTTACTTACAAATCCCAGTTTTTGATTTTTGCCATCCAGATTGCCACCGGTGATTGCCATTCCACCTGTTTCATGATCTGCAGTTATGACTATTAGAGTATTGCCATCTTCGTGTGCAAAATTTAGGGCCTCAGTAATTGCATAATTGAAATCTCGCATTTCGGAAAGGAGATAATCCTGTTTATTTTCGTGTCCAGCCCAATCAATTTGAGAGCCTTCAACCATTAATACAAATCCATTTTCATTAGATTTCAAGTTATCAATTGCAGCTTTAGTGAAATCTCCAAGAGTATTAATCCTTTCGGATGCAGGTTTTAGTCCATTCTTTTCCATCAGGCACAAAACTTTATCTGCATCAACAATAGTTTTATAATCAAAACTGTTTAACCATTTATAGCTTTTATTTTCCATTTTGTGGATTACATTGATGTCATCTTTTCTGCTTCCGCCTATAATATCAGAAAGGAAAAATTGAGTACCGCCGCCGATTATAACATCAACATCACTTTCTGCTAATTGAAAGGCAATATCAGTTTCGCGCCCTCTGTTATCTGTATGCGCATAAAAAGCAGCCGGTGTAGCATGGGTTACAGAACTTGTAGATACTATTCCAACCGACTTTCCTTTTTCTTTAGCAAACTGAAACAATGTTTTTAATCTATTACCCGCTGAGTCAATTGAGATATATCGATTAACAGTTCTATGACCAGTTGCCAGTACTGTTGCAGCAGCACCGGAATCTGTTATTAGACGGTCTGATGATGTTGTGTTTACCAAACCAATCGATTTAAAGTTACGATAAGGATTGTTCTCATCATCAAAGAATGAGGCGGCAACATAGTTGACGCCCATTCCATCACCGATAAGAAAAATGATATTCTTAGGTAAGTTCTGTCCTACCAGAATAAAATTATTAAGTGATAAAAATAGAAGTATCAGTAACCGAAGTATCAACTGACTTCAATTCCTTTTTTATCAACGTTAAATATCCAGTTATGTGTATCTTCTTTTTCGCCGTAATGAATTGAAGTAAGTTCATTGAACAGTTTAACATCAAGTTCACCTGGTTCACCATTATTAAAGGTCATACTTTTCTCCTTATAAGTTAACCAGCCGATAGAAGATATAATAGCAGCCGTACCTGATCCAAATAAACCAAGCAGATTACCAGTTTCATATTCGCTTATAATTTCGTCAATTGAAATTTCCCGTTCTGTTACTTTCATCCCCCATTCTTTCAATATTTGAATTACTGATCTTCTTGTAACACCAGGCAAGATAGATCCATTAAGTTTTGGAGTAACAACCTCATCTTTAAAGTTGATAAAAATATTCATTGTGCCGACTTCTTCAACATACTTCTGATGCACGCCATCCAGCCATAGAACCTGTGTAAATCCTTTTTTCATCGCCTCTTCAGTTGCAAGAAGACTTGCAGCATAATTTGCTGCTGTTTTACATTCACCAAGCCCTTTTCTTACCGCCCTTACATAATCATCCTGTACAAGAATTTTAACCGGTTTAAATCCTTCAGGGTAGTAAGCACCAACCGGTGAGAGTAAAATTACTAATCTATAATCTCTGGAAGGTCTAACGCCAAGAGCGGGATCGAGGCCATACATAAAAGGTCTGATATAAAGAGACTCACCTCTTTTAGTGGGAATCCAGTCACTATCAATCCTGACCAATTCGGTTAATGCCTCAAGAACAAATTTCACGTCAACCTGCGGCATACAAATTCTTTTCGCTGAATTATTCAATCTTTCAATGTGGGTTTCCGGTCGAAATATTATAATTTCATTTTTAACAGTTTTAAATGCTTTTAAGCCTTCAAAAATTGTTTGACCGTAATGAATAAAAGAAGATGCAGGGTGTGTCATTAAATTATCAACCGGCAGAATCTGAGGACTGTACCAACCTTTTGATGGGCTATAATCCATCTGGAACATATGATCAGAAAATATTTGACCGAAGCCAAGCTTTTCAGGTAAAACTACTTTTTCAGTTCTCTCTTTTATAAGATATTTTGTTTTTTCCATAACTGAAGCCCTTAATTATAATTTAAGATGTTCCATATTTAATGAAAATCGCAACAAATTTAAAGTTAATTGACTATCAATCAGTTGCTAACGGGCAATTACAATTTTAAATATTGAGATGTTTCTACATACCAAAAAGAAAAATCCAGAGCAGATAATCAAGAATAAGAATAAGCGCAGCAGATAACACAAAAGAACGAATTGTGGCAAGTCCGACCCCTTCAGCACCACCTTGAGTTCTGAAACCAATATGGCAGCCAAGAAGAGCAGTTACTCCGCCAAAAAAAACAGTTTTTACCAAACCTGCTATCAAATCAGAAAAGACAAAAAACCTCTTTACAGAATTAAAAAAAACTGAAAATGATACGCCCAGAAAATAATCCGATACAATGTAGGCGCCCAGGACAGCAATGACGTTAGCAAATATTACAAGTATAGGCATCATAATAATAGCGGCCAGAAATCTTGGCATTGCTAGATATCTAACAGGACTGATTGCCATAGTTTCAAGAGCATCAATTTGTTCCGTTACTTTCATTGTACCAAGTTCTGCAGCAATTGATGCACCAACCCGACCAGCTATAACAATTCCAGTTAATACCGGACCAAGCTCTGTAATTATTGCTCTGCTGGTAGCACCGCCGAGAAACGAAAGAGGCGCTATACCTTTAAGCTGATAGGCGGCCTGCCACGCAGCAACGGCTCCGGTAAATACAGCTATTATAAGAACCAATGGAAGTGAGTTAACTCCAATGTGTTCCATTTGAAAAAGTATCAGCCTTCTGCTTCGCGGAATTTGAGTGAAATTTTTTATGATTCCAAAAAATAAATTTGAAACCTGTCCAAACTCCCGGAAAAATTCTAACGTACCTTTTCCTAATTTTTGTAATATTCTTATCAAATGTTAACCACTCTAATTTCTAATTCAAATTTAATCATTTTGATTTAAATAAGACTGAGATGAAATTAATTACTTCATATGGTCAAACCATATTAATTTCGTTTGATAAACTGGAACTTATATTTCAAAACGAGACAAAATGCTCATTTGGTTTGAATTTGAGATAAATACTAAATTTTATGGCCAAATGTCCACCTTTAATTAGTCCACTTACGGCTTAAAAACGCAGTTTATTCTTTTAATTTTAATAGCATTATAATTGATATATCCCCATGCCATATGGATAAATAAATTGATTACACTTGCTGAAAATTTAAATAAAACCCGGGAGGATATACTTAATAACCTTCCTATCGGTATTATTCTGTTCGACAAGAACGGAATAATTCAGTTTGCTAATACTGCTATTCGCAAATTAGAAATTCTTTATCCAACCCTTTTTTCGGCTTCGCTATTTGGGAAAAATATTTTTACTGAAAATATTATAATAGAAAGACCATTAACTGAACAACTGAGAGATCTGAAAAGGGGTTATCCATTTGAAATTGAAATAGAAGAGCTAACTCTCCCCGGCAAAGCTAATATCAAATTAATTGTTAAAGGGACTCCCCTTATTGAAGATGAAAACTTTTCAGGTGGAGCTTTGATTATTGAAGATCTGAAGATCATCAGCAAAACCCAGAAACAATTTGCGCTCAGAAGTGATTTACTTGAAAAAGCAACTGGGTTTATTACAGATCTGCTTATTGTAATAGATCCAAATCTGATAATTCAATACATTACCGGTGATACCACTTTAATTGTTGAAGGCGCCATTTCTTATTTGAATCACTCTCTTCTTTCATTTATTGATGACGAGTCCCGAACTGATTTAGATCATCTGATATCCGAAGTAAAAAGCAGCAAAAAAAACTTAAGTTCGAAAATAACATTAACAATAAACGAAAATAAAAAGTTAGCAAAGCTAAAGCTCGTTCCGCAACTTGATAGCAAAAACCAAATAACTTTTATCTTTATCTTTTTTGAAGATGTTACTACAATTGAATCCGAAATTGACGGGATAAAGAAAAACATACTTCAGTCAGAATGCTACTCAAAAGCAAACCAAGCCGCTGGCAATGCACTTTTTTCACTGGATGCCGAAAATATTGTTAAACGGTGGGATACTAATTGTGAATTGATTTTTGGTTACAGTGCAGGAGCAGTTAAAAGTAAATTTATCGGCAATTTTATCGATGAACTGGGAGATAGCAGATTATCCGATATTAAGAACTCCTTGAATGACAATTCCTCGGTCAGGCTGGTCATTAATCATAAGCATGGTGATAATAAATTTGTTGAATGCTTTTTTACATTAAGCAGTTCGGATGAAGACCGTCTGCTGGTGCTATGCAAAGATGTTACTGTACAGATTCAAAATGAAAAAGAACTTAATAAAAGTATAAAAAACTTTTCGATGCTTCTTACAGAAGCGGATTTTTTAGTTTGTAAAACTAATGAAACCGGAAATTTTATTTATGCCAATAAAAACTTCTGCAAAACCTTCAATTACACACACGAAGAATTAAAGCATAAAAGAATTTACGATCTTATTGATCAAAGCTATTTTGAAGATAATATTATTGATTTGCGTTCCGCAGAAAAAACATCTCCTTTAAAGACTGAATTGCCTTTTAAAACATCAGAGGGAGAGTTAATTAATTTTTCCTTAACCGTTATACCTGAATTTGATAACGATGGAACTGTTCAATATGACTGCTTTCTGAGAAGTATTGATGAACAAATAGAAAAAGAAAAGGAAGTAAAATTATTCCTATCAATACTATCTGCATCAAATGATGGTATATCTACCTGCCAAAACGGTAAAATTGTTTTTGCAAACAGGGCATTCGCAAATATTTTCAATTATAAATCCGAAGAAGAATTAACAAGAAAAGATGTACTTGATCTTGTCTCCGAAGAAGATACTTTAAAAGTTGCAGAGTACTTCCGTTTGATTGAAAGAAGTAAAGAAAATGTACCTTACAGATTCAATTTCCTGGGCAGAAAAACAGACGGTTCACTTTTTCATGCTGAAATTTCTGCCGGCACATTTTCTTTTGAAAATAAAACACATATTGTAATGGTTGTAAGAGATGTTTCAGAAATTATACGTGCACAAAAAGCTATAAGAGAATCTGAAGAAAAATATAGAAATATAACAGAAAATATTGACGATTTTCTTTTTACTTTCGAAAGATTAAGAACCAGTTTACGACCCGTATTCTGTACAACTTCAGTGCAGAAAATTACAGGCTATACGCAGACAGATTTTCTTGCTGATGGTAAACTTTTCCTTAAGATAATACATCCGGATGATTTCCAGGTATTCAAACCGAAGCTTATGAACCTGCTGAAAAGCAGAATTCAGAATTCAGGCGAGTTTGAATTCAGAATTATTAATAAACACGGGAATATAGTCTGGGTAAGGACAAAACTTAACCTTGTTAGAATCGGAGCAGGAAGAATTCAAAAAGTATTTGGACTTGTTAGTGATGTAACTTTCCGAAAACGCGCAGAAGAAGAATTAAAAAAATCAACACAGAATCTTATCAAGCTAAATGAAACAAAAGACAGATTCATTTCAATAGTTTCTCACGATCTAAGAACACCATTCAGTTCTATTCTCGGTTTCACTGATCTGCTTATTAATGATAAGGACCTTACTGAGGATGAGAAAAAACAGTACATTCTTTATATTCAGGAATCTTCACATTCAATGCTTGCATTAGTTAATTCATTGCTGGATTGGACACGCCTGCAAACAGGAAGAATTAAGTTCGAACCCCAAAAACTGGATGCGGTACAGATCATTGAAGATTCGCAAAAAACTCTTTCCGGTATTTCTATGCAAAAAGGAATTGAAATAATAAATCTTACTAAAGGTGAAAAACTTGTTTTTGCTGATAAGAGTCTTCTAATCCAGGTATTTAACAACTTGGTCTCGAATGCAATAAAGTTCACTAACCGTGGTGGTAAGATTTACATTTCATCTTCTGCCTTCGAGAATCCGAGATTTATTGAGTTCTCAGTAAGAGATACCGGTGTTGGAATTAAAGAAGAAAACTTACAAAAACTTTTCAGCATTGAATCTAAATTCACCTCTGAAGGTACCGCTGGTGAAAAAGGAAGCGGCCTTGGACTTTCTCTTGTAAAAGAAATAATAGAGCTTCACGGAGGGAAAATTTCTGTTACAAGTAACTTTGGTGAAGGCACTGACTTCAGATTCACATTACCTATTGCCTCTGCTAAAATTCTTATTGTTGATGATAACAAAACTGACAGACTTCTTTACTCTAAAATACTTAAAAATATTACTCCTGATTATGATGTTGAAATTGCTCCTAACGGCAAAGAAGCTCTTGAAAAAATTAAATTAACCCATCCCGCTTTAGTTATTACAGATCACTCTATGCCTGTTATGAATGGATATGAATTTGTTATTGAACTTCAAAAACTTGAAATGAAAGGCAAGCCCCCGGTAATTGTTCTTAGCAGCGATATTGACAGGGATGCAATTAACGATTACAACGAGGTTGGAATTGAATTTGTTTTTCATAAGCCTGTAAACCTTGGGCACTTTAAACAGGCGGTTGAAAAATCTTTAAGAAAAAGTTTTTCTGATAATTAATTCCTCCTGTACAAGTACCAGTCCTTAACTATCTCTTCAACCAAAATAAAATCTCCCGGGTTCATCGGAGGTAATTTTGTTTTATCTGTGCAGTAAATGTATCCTGCTTCTAAATAATTTATTTCCATTATACTGAAATAAACACATTCGGCAAGTTGATCAGGTTTAAAGACTGATGACAGATAGAGTTTCTGAAGCATGGGTTTTATTTCTTCATCAGGTTTGTTTAAAAATCTGGCAAGAATATCTTTTAATTCATTAAAGTTCAGTTTAAGATGCTCTTTTAAATTTTCATCAGTGCCTGTTAATAAACGGATAGAATGTGCAATCCATTTTTCTGAAGCAGTCAGATTTTTATCATTAAGTATTGAATCTGCAAGCTGATGATAATAAATCGGAATTATGAAAGTGCGTATTGCAGAAATCTTCCAGCCATCCTCATTTTTCAAATAACAATAAAAATCCTTTTGGTCACTTTCAGTGCTGATGTTTACAGAAAAGACAGTTTCTAGATTTCTTTTATTGATTTCACTTAACTTAACCTTAGCTTGTCCACGCAGCTCTTCACCAATGGTTGGATATTGCAACTGCTGAGTCATTTCATCCGTAAAGTATTTTTCCTTATCAGGAAAATTTGCTGCAGAAAAGAACTGATTAACCAGCCACCCAGGACTTCCCGACTGATATATTGTTTGTGCTGTTGCAGCAATGGATAAAAACCATAGAATCAAATAAAAGTAAGGTATATTCATACAAGTGTGAATTTTAATTAGAAAAAAAATTACCACTAAATCTTAAAAACACTAAAAATAACTATCTCTTCTTCAGCACATAACCCGATGAGGGTTTCACAATAAGATTCGTTTTCACTGTACCAAGAGTTTTAGTTCCCGCTTTCTCAGGACTAACAAGTATATCCCATTCGCCATCAGGAAGCATGAATTCTTCATCCATGCCGCGATCAGCATTCTTCAATACGATGAATGATTCATTTTTGAAACTAACTGCATAGCCGATTGCGAAAGGATTATCAATAATATTATAAAATTTTACATCCTCGTGTCTTGCCCGGCGGAATGTTTCAAAAACTTTTCTTAGTTCAATCAACCCTTTATAATAATCTAAAAGCTCACTGTTCAATTCTGCGTGATTGTAATTGATATAATTTACCTCATTATCTTTGTCGTAAGAATTATGATCAAGCATTCCTTTATGAGGATCATCAACTTTAACATTATGCGGAATAACTTTGCTGCGTGCAAATTCCTGACCGCTGTGTATCATTGTTATTCCTCTGGAAGTAAACAGAAACAGAGCACCGAGTTTATTTAATGCAAGTTGAGTTGCAGATAGTTTTGCATTCTTGTCAACATCCTTTATTACTTCGTCCGGTTTTACATCGCCAAGCCCGATTCTTATAAAATCACCAAGTGTATAACCATCGTGCGATTCAAGGTAATTAACAGCGTGATCAGGTTTCTGAAATAATCCGTACTGATCTCTGACCAAAGTTCCATTCACATAGCTTTTAATTCTTTGAGGCGAATTATTTCCGTACCATTTCCCAAAAATCCAGCCGTGACCATTAACGGGGTTTTCACCTTTTATTCCGTTTCTAATCTGATCATTCCACGAGCCCCAGCCGCGCAAAGAAAATCCGGCCGGATCATATCCTCCGCCCCAGGGTTCACAAACAAATACAGCATCGGGATTAATTTTCTTTGCTTCGTAAATAATTGTTTCAATAGTCTCCCAATCGATCAGTTTTCCAAGATCAAACCGGAAACCGTCAATGTGATATTCTTTCATCCAGTAAAGCACACTTTCCACAATTAATCTTCGCATCATAGGCCGTTCAGTTCGGATATCATTACCGCAGAAACTTTCAGCAATAAAATTGCCATTCTCATCCAATCTGAAATAGTATTCTTTATCAATCTCCTTAAGATTTCCAAATTCGTATTCAGATAAATGATTATAAACAACATCCATTATAACAGCAATGCCCTCTTTGTGGAAAGCTTTAACCATATCTTTAAATTCGTTAATAGACCTTGCATCTGTTCCATTCCATTCATTCCATTTAATTTCACGCACGTTTTCACTGTAGTAGGATTCAGGCGCAAAGAATGCAGCAGTCATATATCCCCAGTGATTTCGTTCATAAGGATTCCAGGTATTCAATTTTCCTTTCATTTCTTTTTTGAAAGGGACTTCAATATTGGCAAATTCCTGTGCAGGTAAAAGTTCAACTGCATTTACTCCAAGGGATTTGATATAATCAATTCCGCCGCGTTTTCCTTTTTCGATCAGCCCTTTATATGTACCCCTTTCAGTAACACCCGATGATATGTGTTCTGTCATATCGCGGATATGCATTTCGTAAATGATAAGGTCACGCCAATCCATTTGAATCCATTCATCGCCCTCCCAATCATAATTACCTTCTTTAACAACTATACTTTTTCTGGGAGTAAAATAGTCATTAAAACTTGCAACCGCTTTTGCATATGGATCAATGCATAGGACTGAAGCTTTACCTTTGTGCTTTACATTAAAGCCATAAAATTTGCCATACAACTCACCTTCAAGTTCGGTTTCCCAGACCGAATCCTCATCTCTAGTCATCTCATATTCTTTACCTTTTTCATCATCTGCTTTATTGAAGATTACCAGAGTCACTTTTTCAGCATTGGGTGTGAATAACCTGAAAAGTGTTTTTCCATTTTCAACAAAAGAGCCAAGCTTTTTATCTGAATAATACTTATCAAGCTCAGCCTGTCTCTTTAAAAAACTTTTTTTCTTTTCTGATAATTGAGTTTTTGTTTTGTCACTTATGTACAATGTGCTACCTGTAATTGTGAATAATAAAATTACTATTAAAGATATTTTATAAAATGATTTCATAATTCATACCATTGATTAAATAAACGGAATAAACAGATTGAACCCTGCCAGATAATGTTTTACAAACTTACTTCCTCTGCATAAAACTCGCCGTCAACAACGGGAGTTACACAAACAATCGGATTTTCCGGGACACCAAATCTTTCAAATATCTCTTCAAACAACTGAAACTGCATTCCTCTTTTTTCCAGTTTGTGAAACTTTTTATAACTCATAAATTTTCCAAATTTGTCGGTAGGTGCATCAAATCTATAAGCTTTTTCAAAATCTTCCCGTACACGGCTTTTAAGAAACTTAATTTTATTATCATCGCCGCCTTCTAGTTCATAAGAGATAGCACGGAATTCTATTACCACATCGTTAACAATAATAAGATAAATATTAAGTATTATTTCGTTCATTCTTTTTTCTTGAGTTATAAACTGCTGCAAAACTTAAGCATAAAGCAAGTACGATTGCAAACTTGCACATTATGCTTTCTATCTTCGATAGAAGTGTGTAATTATTATAAGCCATTAATACAAATGCAATTATTACAGGAATTGATGTAAAAATATATCCAAATAGTATAACCGATGAAATAGTTTTTATTTTCGGGACAGTTGTCTTTTTTATTGTGCTTACAAGCCAGATAATGGTTACAATTATTGGAAGATAATAAAATGCACCGTAAAGATCGCCGAGCGGATAATGATATGATGCATAAAGAACCGTGCATCCTTTATGGATAAATTCATCAATGATGATGCTATAGTAAATTGTGAAGAAAAGCGGCGGCAGGAAAAGAAAATATAGAAATTTACTTTTGACTTTGTTTAATGACGCAACAAGAATTACTCCTATTGGTGGCAGATAGCTTATAATTATAAAAGCTAAATAAACAAACAGCGATTCGTCAAAACCCATCATACATATCATGAATTCCATAAACTGATATGAGAAGAGTAAAGCAACAATAATTATTGCGGTAATATTAAATCTGTTCTTCTCAGTGAATGAGAGAAGATTGATAAGTAAAAGCAACTCAATACAGGCAATAAAAAGTGAGACTATTCCGTTCCAGTTCATATTATTTTAACAATAAGTGTTATTACTAATGCAAGGAGCGAAGCGTTTAGCAAATTAAATTATTACAGAATGCTAAGCTTCGCCCGCAAATATTTAAATTGTTATGCTTTCGGTCCAACCATTTTTTCGGGTCGAACAACTTCATCAAATTTTTCAGAAGTGAGCAGTCCAAGTGCCATTGCTGCCTGTTTAAGTGTTGTATTTTCTTTATGAGCTTTCTTAGCAACTTTTGCAGCATTATCATATCCGATATGAGGATTAAGCGATGTTACAAGCATCAGAGAATTTTCAAGATGTTTCATAATATTAGTAAGATTAGCTTCAATTCCTACGACACAATGATCTGTAAAACTCTCGCAGGCATCAGAAATGAGTCTGATTGAGTTGAGTACATTAAAAATTATAACGGGTTTAAATACGTTTAGCTCAAAATTACCGCTTGCTCCACCGAAGTTGACGGCTACATCATTACCAAACACCTGTGCACAAACCATTGTCATCGCTTCGCTTTGAGTGGGATTTACTTTACCGGGCATAATTGAACTGCCGGGTTCGTTTTCAGGAAGATTCAATTCTCCTAATCCGCATCTTGGACCAGAACCCAGCCAGCGAACGTCATTTGCTATTTTCATCAATGATGCAGCAAGGGTTTTTAGTACACCGCTGAATTCAACCAGTGCATCATGATTTGCAAGTGCTTCAAATTTATTGGGAGCTGTAACAAACGGCTGTCCGGTAATCTTTGCAATATGCTCAGCAGACTTCACTGCAAACTGAGGATGAGTGTTCAGACCTGTACCAACTGCCGTTCCGCCAAGCGCTAATTCATACAATCTCGGTAAAGCTGCTTCAATTCTTGCCAAACCATTAGTCAGCATCTGAACATATCCGCCAAACTCCTGACCAAGTGTAAGCGGTACAGCATCCATTAAATGCGTTCTGCCGATTTTAATAATGTCTTTAAATTCTTTTTCTTTAGCAGCAAGAGCATCTCGAAGTTTTGTAACCATCGGGATAAGTCTTCTGTGGATTTCTTCAACTGCGGCAATATGCATTGCAGTGGGAAAAGTATCGTTTGATGACTGCGCTTTGTTAACATCGTCATTCGGATGGATAGGTTTTTTACTGCCCATTTCTCCACCGGCTAATTCAATAGCACGATTTGAGATTACTTCATTTGCGTTCATATTAGTTTGTGTGCCGCTTCCTGTCTGCCAAACCACAAGAGGAAAATGCTCATCAAGTTTTCCTTCTATAACTTCATCAGCAGCTTTGATGATAAGATCAGCTTTTTCAGATGGTAAGGTTCCAAGTTCTTTGTTTGTAAGGGCAGCTGCTTTTTTTAGTACCCCAAGTGCTCTTATAAGCTCACGCGGAAATCTGTCACCTCCAATTTTAAAGTTCATTAATGATCTTGCGGTTTGTGCGCCGTAGTATTTATCGGATGGTACTTGAAGTTCACCCATTGTGTCTTTTTCAATGCGGTAGCTCATAACGGTTCTCCCTGAAAGAATTTTTAAATATTTGAAAGAATTACTAGTATAAATTTAAGAAAAGTATATGTGGAAATGTAGTTGAAGAAAACTGATTAGGAAAATTTCAAAATAAAAAGGCTAAGCCCGCAAATAATATTGTGGGCTTAGCCTGACAAAAGAAATTAATGAACTATTAAAAATTAATAAGTAACCGTGTACTCACGTTTTCCGTCAGCATTACTTTCTTTAATTGTTATAACAACTGTATGCGATGTACCGGTTGATCCCGCTCTGTATTCAACCAAATAACTGTTTGAAAGAGCACCTGCAACAGGCAGGTTTTTAAGATCAAGGCCGGCTGCATCAGTTGGAATAAATATATTTGTTCCACCAGTACAGTTGGAAAGATCCCAGGGGCGCTCTCTTGTCGAAGACCAAACATAAGAAGTGCTATCCTGACTAAAAACAGTATGAACAGTGGCTTTTCCACCTAACAAAGCGCACCCCATAGCATTATTCCACATATTGCCATCTGATTGAGTTGGTTCATCTGTAAAATTAATAATCACTCTCTGTGCACCTGATCTCCAACTATAGACACTATCAGCAAATATTGCAGCGATCACTCCATTTTCACCGGTACCCGAACCGAAACCAGCGGCCCTGGTTACAAGAGCAGCACTATCAGCTCCTGAAAATCCACGTGTTCTGCTGGTACCTGTTGATAGATTAAGGTAAGTTGATAGCATTTGAGCAGTTGTAAAATTTATTCCGCCATTTATGCTTCCGGAATAACCTACAACTGCAAACTGAACATTAAGTCCGCTTGCCTGCAGAAAATTTGCAAATTCAATAATACTTGCTGCTACGGAATCTGCTTCTTCTGACATACTGCCGGAATTATCAACAACAAAAACTAAATCCGCAGTTAGTACGTTTCCGGTACTAACTTTAGTGACTTTTAGTCCTTTTACTGCCCCATCTTCTGTTATGAAGATATTTGAAGATGCAGGACTGTTAGGATCATAGAAAAGTGTTATTGGTTGCTGTGTTACCGGATTGATAAGACCGGTAAGGTTAACCTGAATTCTGCCCGGATTATTGGCAGCAGGTGTAAATACAGCTGTCGGCTGTATATTGTTAATTGTTGTTGCCGGTACAGTAACATTTTGCGGATCTGCCGGAATGTCAGTATTATCATCTGCATCCGGTTCGGTTGAATCACATCCGTAAAAAGCAATTCCAGCGATGAGAAATAGGGTTAAGAACAGTTTTTTCATTGGGCTCTCCTTTTTGTTATTATGATTGATGATTGTAAAATATAAGTGAATATTTTATTAAAATAAATGGCTTTTAGTATGAAAACATTATTATTCCCTCTATCACAATCATAAACATATTAAAGCTTTTACTTAATATCAATATTTTTGTTTAATTAATTATTATTTGAGGTGTGGAATACAACCTAATCAAATCGTTAATAATTATTTACTGTAATTCATTGATTATTTTTAAGATACGAAGAATCTATTAGAATTTGAGAATTTGGTAATTGCAAGTCAGAATAAACAAGTAGTCGTTCCAGAATCCATCTGATTACAAAAATATGAAAAAACAAAAAAGGCTAAGTACACATTAAAACAGTGAACTTAGCCTATCTGATTAAATAATTAAGATTTTACAGTTAATAAGTAACGGTGTACTCACGTTTTCCGTCAGCATTACTTTCTTTAATTGTTATAACAACTGTATGCGATGTACCGGTTGATCCGGCTCTGTATTCAACTAAATAACTGTTTGAAAGTGCTCCTGCAACAGGCAGATTTTTAAGGTCTAGTCCAGTAGCATCTTGAGGAATAAGCTTAATTGTACCGCCAGAGCATAGACTCATGTCCCAGGGTCTTTCATTAGAAGGAGACCACGGTGATCCATAATAAGAACTGGTATCTGCCGGTCCGCTATAAACAGTATGAACAGTAGCTTTGCCGCCAATTAAACCACACATTAAAGCTGTATTCCAGAATAACTGGTTATCAGGTTGTGTTGGCTCATCTGTAAAATTAACAAATACGCGCTGTGCCCCTGCTCTCCAGGTGTAATTTGAATCAGCAAATATTACACCAACGACTCCATTTTCACCCCAAACATTAGGAGCAAAACTTGAAGCTTTCTCTGTTAAACCTGCACTATCTGGTCCGGAAAAATAATAAGTTCTGCTTGTACCGGTGGCACGGTTTAGATAGGTAGAGATATTCTGTGCTGACGTAAAATTAATTCCGCCATTTACCCAACCGTCGTAGCCAACAACAGCAAACTGAACATCAAGTCCGCTTGCCTGCAGAAAATTTGCAAATTCAATAATACTTGCTGCAACAGAATCTGCTTCTTCATACATACTGCCTGAATTATCAACGGTGAAAACCACATCAGCTTTCAGGACAGTACCGGTACCCACTTTGGAAACTTTTAATCCTTTTACTGCTCCATCTTCTGTTATAAAAATATTTGAAGATGCTGGACTATTAGGATCATAGAAAAGTGTTATTGGCTGCTGTGTTACAGGATTAATTAGACCGGTCAGGTTGACCTGAATTCTACCCGGATTATTGGCAGCAGGCGTGAATACAGCTGTGGGCTGCACATTATTAATTGTTGTTGCCGGTACGGTAACATTCTGAGGATCTGCCGGTATATCAGAATTGTCATTTGTATCCGGTTCTGTTGAATCACATCCATAAAATGCAATTCCGGCGCAAAGAAACAAGAAAACTAGAAATTTTTTCATTGAGAGCTCCTTTATTTATTGATGATAAAGTAATGATTGATATTTAGAACAGTTTAACATTACTTGTTAAAAAAATGACAATAACTTCCATTCAAAAATAATAAACAGGTACAAGCTTTTGACAAGCGGCAATAATTAATTTGTATAAAACTATTTATTGAACTAGGATTTGAACTACTAAATGTGGCTGATTTTTTCTGATTAAAACTACTAAGAAAGAGTAAGTTTTTCTTTTTCACGGTAAAATATTTTAATAATATATGTTTGTTGATAACTGCTTTATCAACTAAAAAATCGATTTTTTAAGGAAATACGTTAAATAACTCATTATCTCTTAATCAATTCGCATTATTGGGTACAAATTTAATGCCTGATCCCAATAAGGCGATCTTTGATAAAAATAGTTTAATCTTTCATAAGGATTATTCCTAAATGCTTCATCTTCAGCAAGTTTTTTTTCAAACTCTTTCTTTAATGCAGGATTATTCTTTAACATATCTTCTGCCATTGGTTCCATCACATAATTTTCAAAATATTCTTTCCGCTCGAATATCGTGTTCATAAATCCCCATTGAACAAATGAATCCGGTGATTTAGGCTCAAGCAGATGAGTTATAATTCTTACTGTTCTTTGATTCGTTGAAACATAAAATGTACCAGCAGGAATGATAACTTTTTCTGTATAAGTATCATATTCAAAATTTGCACGATGACGACCTTCACTTGAGGTAGTATTCATTTTGATATTTTTAAATTTATATCTTGTTACTTCCACCTCTGAAGGATCTTTTACTTCATTAACTTCAACGCCGTGAAGTTTTAATCTGTCAATAATAATTTTCCATTCAGCAAGAATGTAATAACCCTTTGCGGTTTTAACAGAGTCCTGCGCATATACATCATTATAAAATTTTAAAATCATATCTTTTGGCTTACCGGTATAAACTATTTTTTTACAGCCGGATATATCTGAATCTTCATAATGATAATCTATGCCTTTGAACTCAACTTCTTCAAACTTATCGCTTGTGCTGAAAGATAGAGGCAGAAATTCCCGATTGACATGAAATTGCTTAATAGTTTTTTCATCATCTTCTTTATTTAGTCTAATCAACTCTTTTGAATTTTGATTGATAAATTCTAATGAAGTTTCCAATACACTCAAAGTAGAATAAACTCTTTCTTTAAATGGTTTGATCATATGAGTTTCAACAAGTAGGGACGGACGATTTTGAAGTGCAAAATATCCTGTTGATAATCTTGGACCCGATGCCCAATCAGATATTCCGAAATCCAAACCTTCGCGCCAGTTGCGCAATGCAACATAAGGAAACATAAGATAACCTTGCTCTTCAACATTTTTAATAAGATGCGGAATGAATTTTTCCTTCAGCCATTCAGCAGTTTTATGATAAATATTTGCAAACCTTTCAACCTGGTATGTTGCGGTGTACTGATAATCTGCTCCGTTGGTTGTGTGGTTATCAATAACAAAATCCAGATCCCATTCTGAAACCAATTGTAACATCGACTGCATTTCAGGTGCATCTGCTTTCATCCATTCACGGTTAAGATTGTATCCCTGTGCAGTTGTGCGCCAGCCCATTTCTTCGGGACCATCCTGATTTATCCTGTTGTATTTACTTTTTCTTTCGTGACCATCCACACTGAAAATAGGAACAATCATTAAAACAGCATTGTCGATCAGGTTTTCTTTTTCTTTCGTTATAAGAATTTCACGAAGCAGTATTTTGCTTGCATCTTTGCCTTCAATCTCGCCGGCGTGAATGCCATTGATTATAAAAACGATTGGTTTGTTTAGTCGTTTAATTTCATTGGGATTGAATATTTTATCTTTAGAGATAACAATACATTTCATTTCCCTTCCCTGCGGTGAAACTCCGAAAGATAATAGTTTAGCATATTCAGAATTATCGACAAGGTTTTGAAAGTATTCCATCGTTTCAGAATAGTCTGCAGTTGAAACAAAACCTGATTTTTCAAATTTCGTTTGCCATTGGTCTGTTGATTGCGGAAAGATGATTATTGAGAAAGTGAAGAGTACTGTAAAAATATATTTCATAATACTTCCGAAAAATTTTTCATATGATGTTGTAATTTAAAGGAAAGTTGGGTGAAGAACATTTATAAAATTATTAAGGCGATCCATTCGAATCGCCTTGAATATTGTTCTCAACAACTAACTTCCCCTTAGGGTAATCCTGCCTGCTGCAGTCAGGTGTCGGGGATGGTGCTTTTACTTCACCAATAACATCTTCCTCGAACTTAAATAATCTCCGGATTTAAGTTTATATATATATACACCACTTGGTAAATCTGCAGCATTGAAATTTACACTATGACTGCCCGCTGATTGAATTTCATTTACCAATTCTTTTATCGTTTGACCGAGAATGTTATAAACTGTTAATTGAACTAATCCATTTTCTTTAATATCATAATTTATCCGTGTTTCCGGATTAAATGGATTGGGATAGTTTTGATCTAGGGAGTAAGATAATTCTGCAATTTCGTTGTTGGCGGTAATTTTATTTTTACCCTTCTCTGCGCTTGCCTGAACTGTATTTGAAGTATCATACCCTGGCAACTCACTGGATGCTAAAATCTTATAGAAAAGATTAGGAGCCAAATCACCCGGAATGTTAATAAGCATTTCAGTATCAGTATATTCTAATGATGTTGTCTGAGCTATTAAACTCCAGGCAGAAGTATCTATCTTCCTGTAAATGTTATAGTTTGCAGAACTTCCGAAGGTTGGATGTTCTCCCCATACAAGTCTAGGATTGTTGCTGTCATAAGAGAGGAATAGTCCCTTTTGCCAGCTATATATATTAAAAGTTACATTGTTGCCAATCATTAACTTTCCATCACCGGTTATAAAACCCTGATGTCTGAAATTTATAACGGACGAATCTTCGATTGTAATAATATGATTCGTTATATCTATTTCACCTGTTACTAAATTAGTCCCAGACCAGGTTAGGTTTTCTGCCAATTGTTGTTTGCCCCAAGCGATTGTTGTGAGAGGGTCACCTACGACTACATTTCGCCAAGCCAGTACTGAAAAACCTTGCCAGACAGCATCGATCTGATTATAGCCCATCGCATAGTAGGGAAAATACACATGAGCTCTTGATACCCTACTTGCGTAAGGTTCCCAGACATGACCCGCACCGGATGTTCCTCCAATTGAAGTGAATTCTGTCATAACACCCTGACCTATACGTCTCAATGTACTTATGCTATATGCATTAAATGATTCAAACGTATTAAATACAGATCCATTCGCATAATCGAATAGTAAGCTATCCGAAACATAGGTTTGGTAGGCTGGATTACTACCAACAGCATGAACTCCGAGTGATGTATAACCCATTATCGGACCTTCGGTATATGTATTGTGTGTAATCCAATCATTTGTGAAATCATACAATACATTAAACCCATAGTTTTCAAGCCTGTTTTTAGCGGTAATAAACTGACCACTTAATCCATTTCCTAAAATATTGGGAGTATTATCTAAAATCCAGGCTGCTTCACCAGATTTATCTGCTGCAACGGATTTGTCAATCATATCTTTAATTATTTCAAAGCTAAGTCCATCTAATCGACTTACAAGATATGAAAGTCTGTAATTGTAGCCTCCCCACGACCCTGTGTAATTATCAGGCTTAAACCTGGAATTGAAATTAAAAGTACTATCTTTATCAAAATACGGGTTTGATATAACCGGAGAAGAGTAGCAATGGTATGGTGGTGGAACACAGCCCGGGTAGCAGTCATCTACCAGGTTATTAAAGATTGTTTCGACAAAATCATCGTAATCATCCGTATTCAGCATACAGAGAAGACCATCTACACTAACGTTACCGGGACTGCTCCAGTCACCAACGGCTTGTATCTTATACGGGACTCCCTGACACATAACAATATACCGGATTGTTTCAGTTAGGTTATTATTTTCAAGATGCAACCTTATAGGATTTGCTATCTCTTCAATGAAGTATTGCCAGGCATGGAATTTTGCGGTGTCGACACAGTGTGTTGAATCCCATTTAGCCCAGGTTGAATCAACTATATTCTGATCATCGAAACCAAGCTTTACAACGTGCGGATCTGACCAGTCGCCTACACTTATTACTTTGCGGGGGAGGGGCAAACCAAGAATATTCGACTCTGGAATATTCCTGGCGTTTTGATAATAGTCTTTAATAGAGTCTGACAATGCAGAACTACTATTGTAAACCACAAGAACATTCTCTGGACCTG
The DNA here is from genome assembly GCA_018335755.1 of Ignavibacterium sp. Classification (GTDB taxonomy): domain Bacteria; phylum Bacteroidota; class Ignavibacteria; order Ignavibacteriales; family Ignavibacteriaceae; genus JAGXRK01. The sequence goes on from JAGXRK010000045.1 coordinate 62,846, forward strand.
AATGTTCGCATTGGTTTGTGCATTTGAAATACCGAAATAAAGTATAAAAAGCAAAGAAACAATAATTAAGTTTTTCATTTTATTATTCTCCTTTAGTTAATAGTTATTATTTTTACCATTACAATTTTTTCAGTTTTGATTATTATGTGGTACTTTAATTGTTAACAGATAAATAAAAAGCCCCATTGAGTTTAAAACTCTTCAATTCTCTTGGCGGAGTGTTAAGGGTCTCAGTGCGGGCTTTTTATTTTTATGGAGGGGAACGTTCATTTACATTAATTTGTGTCATTTTTTGACCCCTTCTGCTATTATGTTCTTACCTGCTATATACATTTAAGTTATTTTGAGTTGCAGGTAGTGAATAATTATTTAATGAGCACCATTTTCTTTACTGACTCAAAAATTTCTCCGTTTATTCCTTCTGCTATTAATCTAAAAAAATAAACACCACTAGGATTGTCTGAAGCATTAAATTCAAAATTGTAATGTCCTGCTACTAAATCTTCGTTTATTAAACCAGTTATTTCTTTTCCGAGTATATCGAATATCTTTAATGTTACTTTAGAATCCACTTTTAAAATGAAATTTATTTTTGTTAAAGGGTTAAATGGATTGGGAAAATTCTGAAAAAGATGGAAATCATTTCCATTCAAAAACTCAACTTCTATCTCATTGCTGTATTCAGATTGACCATTATAGTCAATTTGTTTAAGACGATATTGATATTTGCCAAATTTAGATAATTCATCATTATAGTAGTAATGATTTACTGATGTAGAAGTACCGACACCATTGATAAAAGCTAAATTTGTCCAATCAACTTCATCATCATTTTTTCTTTGTATAAAAAATCCTTGGTTGTTGGTTTCGGTAGCAGTAATCCATTTCAGTGCAACGATATTTCTTTCCAGCTCAGAATTAAAACTAATCAGTTCCACTGGTACATCTTTATCAAAATATTTTAAAACTAAGCCCAACTCACCAACTGCATAACCAATACCTGCATCGAGTAAACTAAGTCTATTTATTCTTACTCCATTTAATTCAGTAAATTCTTCCCAGTCTTCCCCGGAATTTATTGAACGATAATTCGTGAATCCTGTAACAAAGATAATATCATCATAATGACTAAATCGCGCAGCAATACTATAGCCTGTTACATCAGGATTTAGTATCCAGGTCAAACCTGCGTCTGTAGACTTATACAATTTATTACTCTCAAGAAGAAACCCATTTAATATATTTCTGAAATAAATATCTCTAGATTGAAAAATATTTAAATTGGTTTGATGAATCCAATTATTACCACCATTTGTTGTCTTATAAGGTCTTGCATTTAAATTAGCAGTCCACCCATAAAGAGAGTCAACAAAGTAAACTCCAGAAAAAATAACTGATATACCCGCATTCAACTGAGCAAACCAGTTTTCACCTGCATCTGTGGTTTTCAGTATTCCGCCTCTTGTTGTTACTGCCCAGCCGGTTATTGGGTTTATAAAGAAAAATCTGTTTATCAATCCTATTGTATCTGTTAATCCTGTTCTGTTTACAATATACCAGCTTTCTCCTGCATCGGTTGTCTTTACTATCCTTGCAGGTGCACTGCCTGCAAAACCTGTTACACTGTCTGTAAAGGTTATGCTTCTTAACGAGGATGTAAATACCTGTGAGGGGAAGTTTGGCAAGCCAAACCAGGTTAATCCGCCGTCTGTGGTTTTGTATAATGGTCCGCCTGTATATCTTCCATCTGCTGCATATCCTTTAAGCTCATCTGTAAAGAAAACATCAACAAAGTTTGCATTTAGGAATAATCCTTCCCAGTTATCATATCCGTTTGTTGTTTTGGCTATCCATAAATTGCTTCCCACTGAGTAACCAATTCCACATGGCAGCAGTTCAAGTTCCCATTCGCTTAAATTTGGTGATGAGGGACTAAACCAGGTAACACCTTTGTTTGTTGTTTTTCTTATCCCCCAGCTTTCTCCACCATAAGTGCCAATAGTATATCCTGTTTCAGTATCTACAAACTTTATGCTGTTTAATTCATAGTGCTGCAGGCGGTTGTTTTGTGTCCAGCTTATTCCGCCGTCACTGCTGTAAACATTCTTTCCGTTTGCTCCTGAAGCTGCAATGTTCTGATTATTTATAATATCAATTGCATATAATGCACTTGCATCACCTGCCTGGTATTCTGTCCAGGTATCTCCGCCATCAGTTGTCTTTAATATTTTTCCTCCTCCGCAGGCAATTATTCCAAAGTTTTCATCTAAAAAATCTAATGCCCAGTAGTGTTGGTTCAATCCTGTATTTACCGGCTGCCAGGTTAATCCTGCATCTATGGTTTTAAGCAGAGTGTGGTTTAATCCGCAGACAAATCCCAGAGTATCATTCAGCATTTGCACTCCCCAAAAATCAATGCCGCTTCCAACTCCGCTTACAACCTGTGTAAATGTTTCGCCTCCGTCGGTTGAGCGGAGAATAATTCCATCATATCCCGTTGCTATTACAACCAGTCCATCAAAAGAATGAACTTTAAGAAGAAGAGTTGTTGTGTTAGTTTCAGAGAATGTCCAGTTTTCGCCGCCATCAATTGTTTTAATTATTGCACCAAGATTACCAACAACCCAACCAGTATCGGGGTTAATGAAATGAACACCAAAGTATGTTACCCTTGGTATTCGTGGGTTTATTTCAGTCCATACACCTGTTCCATCTCTTAAAGGAAATAAGCTTCTCTTTTCTTCATATAGGTTTTTTCCGGCATATTTCTCATCGTAGCTTTGGTAACCTTCTTTTAGTTCAATACCACGGCGGTATTGGACAGGCTTTTCTTCTGTGGAGTCGGGGACTTGTGAGTAAAACTCACTTGTGAATAAAAACGAAACAAATAGCAGGCAGTTAACTATTAACAACTTTTTCATTTAATTACCCTTGCTTTATTTATGAAGTTGTAATTGATATAACTATTTAGTAATCCTCTAAATAAAAAAGAGAAATAATTTTTATAAGAAAAATAATTTTGTGTTCTTTTAGTGAGATAGATTTGTTGTTGAAACTAAGTTCTGATTTGATAGACAACTGTATTAGCAGGATTAAGCCAGACATTTCTGCTATTTGAGTGACTTTACTTCCCATTATCTCCTCTGATAATTACATAACAGAAACAATTATTGTGCCTAAAAAAAAAACATTTCGTTTTAATCAAAAAATAAAAGTAAATTTTTCTTGAAAGTAATATTTTCCAAAACAAAATAGCAACTTTTACTTTATGTAAAAATAATTTACACGGAAATGGAATCCTAAGTTGAGTAAAAAGAAACAAATAAATTGGTTGTAGAGGTGAATAGTAAATAGTTAAAATATTTTTGTGAATTTTTTTTCGCCACGGCGGATTAGTGTTTTTGTGGCAAATGTTTTTTCCAATAAAGAACAAAACCTTTTAGTTGCCACTAAGTCACAAAAACACTAAATACCACAAAAGTTAATTCTGTTTTAATTGTTAGATGCCTTTAACATTCAGTGATATTAGGAAAAAAGATTTCACCGTACATATAACGGATACAAATAGTCGGCTTAATTATTTTGGTATTGTCTTTCCTTTAATTATCATCTGATATAAATTTATTACGAAATAAATATTCATTCGGACACGAAAAAATGAAATACAAATTATTATTACTTATACTTCTTTACACAAATTCTTTCTTTGCCCAACCAACTGATAAAGGGTTTGACATCCTTCACTACAAATTAAACCTGGATTTATACAACTGTTTCATTGACCCATTTCCGCACACATTCAGCGGTTATGTTGAAATAAAAATGAAAGCTGAGACAGAGTTGAATAATATTATTCTTAACGGAAGCAGCTATTCAATTACAATTGATTCCGCATCCAACAACATTCAATCATTCAACCATTCAGACGATAAAGTCAATCTTTTTTTTAGAAGCTCAATTAATTTGAATGATTCCATATCCTTTACAATTTATTATAAACATAAAGATGTGCGGGACGGCGCTTTCTTTTCAGATAAGGGGATGGTGTTTACTAACAACGCTCCCGAGGGTGCAAGGAATTGGTTTCCCTGTTATGATCATCCATCAGATAAGGCAACATTTGAACTGATTGCTAAAACACCTGCAAATGTTTTGTTAGGTTCGAATGGTTCTCTCATAGATTCAACATTGATTGCTGATACAATTTACTATCATTGGAAAAGCCGTGACCCGGTTGCAACTTACCTTATGGTTATCTCTGCAAAAGTTGATTACAATTTAGATATTGTGGAATGGATAAATCCGGAAACAAATGAAATCATTCCAACAAGATTTTATTGGCAGGATGGCGAGAATATTACTAATCTCAATTATATCAAATCGATTAACAGCAATATGATGGATTTCTTTTCTGAATTATTCGGAACATATCCTTTTGAGAAGAATGGATATGCTTCACTTAATGAACATTTTGTTTACGGCGGAATGGAAAATCAGACTTTAACTTCAATTGGGTTTGACTCATGGAGAGAAATATTAATTGTTCACGAGTTCACACACGCCTGGTTCGGTAATATGATAACGCATAAAAACTGGTCTGATGTGTGGCTCAACGAAAGTTTTGCTAATTATTGTGAAGGATTGTGGATTGAGCACACAAGAGGAAAGGATGCATATAAAAAATTTATTTCACTGGAAGCTGATAGATATTTCCGTGAAAACCCGGGCTTCCCGATATACAATAGCTGGTGGAATGATAAAACTCCACCCTCAAATATTTTATATAACGGTCCAATAATTTATTCTAAAGGCGCCTGTGTTCTTTCTATGTTCAGGAATGCAGTTGGGGATTCATTATTCTTTAAAGTACTTCAATCGTATACAAATGATGAAAGTTTTCGTTTCAGTAATGCGGACACAGACGATTTTATTTCCGTTGCAAACAAAATTACCGGAAAAGATTACACAAAATTTTTCTATCAATGGTTGAAAAGTCCCGATCACCCCATATACCAGAACTACTATGTTATCACAGAAGATGAAAATGAATACCGGATTGATCTTACAATAAACCAGGTTCAGGATAACGAAACAGCTTACAAAATGCCGGTTACTTTGCAAATTGTTTTTTCAGATGGAACAAATGAGATTATAAATATTCAAAACAGTAAGCGTGCAGAAAATCATTACTTTATATTCGATAAAGAGCCCGTTGAATTGATATTTGATCCCTTTTATGAAATAGTTCTGAAGGAAGCCGAAACTTTAATTTTTGATGCGATTGAGATTACATATTAATTAATTGTTACGTTTTATAATGGGACGCATAATTGAATAGCATCTCATTTTGTTTTTTATATATTGAGGTAAACAATTAATAATCATTTGAGAAAGGAGTTTTTGCTTAATAATAATTGGTACAATTTTTTCTGAACATTTTGTACTAATCATCAATTGAAAGGGTAGACTATGAATATACCTGTATTGGACCGGAGCCACTACCTCAAGGGATTACTTATTACCGCAAAACTAGATAAACAGCTTTCCGATAGGGAAAAGGAAATTATCAAAGGGATATCCGATAAATTAGGATTTGCTGCAGATTTTTATAATGAAACCATACGTGGATTATTATCCAACCAATATATCAGCGACGAACCAATTAAATTTTCGGATAAGAAGATAGCTGAATCTTTTTTGTCTGATGCAATAAAACTTGCTTATTCAGACGGTAATATTTCCGAAGCAGAAATGAACTGGCTTAAAGAAACTGCGAAAATAAATTTAATGAACGAAAATTTTGTTCAAAATAAAATAAGAACCTATAAGGAATCTCCCTTACTTCTTCGAAATACAGAATTTGCTCTATATTCAATAATCTGATTCGAATTTCTTATTATAGTCTGTGGTAATAATAAATTTACCACAGGCTATTCCTCATCACACAAATTTTTCAATTTTATAATCTTTCAAATTTGCAATCTTGTAATTTTTCAATCCTCCTTTGTCCTTTACCGCCTAATCTCTAATTTTGAATAGTGATTTTCAAATTATTTTTACTCATTGATTCACTTTTCTTAAAAGGATCCTGTCATGAAAAAAATGAAAGCCCTCGTAAAAAAATATGCAAAACCCGGTATATGGATGGACGAAGTTCCTGTTCCCGAATACGGTCCGAATGATGTGCTGATTAAAATTCATAAAACTTCAATCTGCGGAACTGATATTCACATTTATAACTGGGATGAATGGGCACAAAAAACAATTCCTGTTCCCATGCACGTAGGACACGAATATGTCGGAACTGTTGAAGCATTCGGCAGTAATGTTCACGATGTAAAAGTTGGTGAGCTAGTTAGCGGTGAAGGTCATATTGTTTGCGGAACATGCAGAAATTGCCGAGAAGGAAGAGGACATCTTTGTCCCAATACAAAAGGAGTCGGCGTAAATCGTCCGGGATGTTTTGCTGAATATCTTGTAATTCCTGTTTCAAACATCTGGCATTGCGATCCTAAAATTCCGAAAGAAATTTTTTCAATATTCGATCCATTAGGAAACGCTGTCCACACAGCTTTATCATTTGATTTTCTTGGAGAGGATGTATTGATAACAGGAGCAGGACCGATTGGAATCATGGCTGCAGCGATAGTTAAACATTCAGGTGCCAGAAATGTTGTGATTACTGATATGAATGAATACCGACTTGAACTTGCAAAAAAACTCGGAGTAACAAGAGCAGTTAATGTTAAAAAAGAAAAACTTCCTGATGTTGTTAAAGAACTCGGAATGGTCGGCGGTTTTGATGTCGGACTGGAAATGTCAGGCAGCATTCATGCATTTAATGATATGATTGAAGTAATGTATCACGGCGGAAAAATTGCTTTACTCGGCATTCTGCCTGAACAAGCTGGTATAAATTGGGGTAAAGTTATTTTCAACGGACTTACCATTCGCGGAATTTATGGAAGGATGATGTTTGAAACCTGGTTCAAGATGCAGGCATTGGTTCAAAGTGGATTACCGATTCAACCAATCATTACTCACAGATTTAAAATTGATGATTACCTTGAAGGATTTGAAATAATGAAGTCGGGGAATTCAGGTAAGGTGATATTAGACTGGGAATGATGCTGGTTGCTGGATTTAAGATAGTGGATGTTATATTCAAGAGAATGTATTTCGGTTATTTTATAGCTTGATTTTAAATGAATTATTGCTGATAAATTATTTCATTAAGAATTAAAGGGTAATATGAGTTATAAAAATCTTGAGATTTGGCAACTTGCAAGAGAGTTAGTAATTTAAATTCATAAGATGACCTTAACTCTCCCAAAATTTGAAATGTATGAAGAAGGCAGTCAAATAAGGAGGTCTTCAAAATCTGTCAAGTCTACAATTGTTGAAGGATATGGAAGACGAAACTATAAAAGTGATTATGAACGTTACATTACAATTTCATTAGCTTCTAATGATGAAACAATAGACCATCTTGAAAATTTGTTTGAGACAGAATCACTCACTGATGAAAAATTATATAAAGAATTACACTCTAAACTAGAAACCCTGGGCAAAAAAATAAATCGCTTCCTACAATCTGTTCAAAAAGAACATTTGAGTAAAAAATAACACCTGCTTAGCTAAGGTTTTCAGAATCCAGTATCCAAAGACTAGCATCCGATATCCAGCATCTAGTATCCAGAGACCAGTATCCAGTATCAAGTCTCAGTTAATCACGCGATGTTTCCTCCCCACCTTCTCAAAAGCACTTATACACGCATCAAGATTTTCTTTTGAATGTGCAGCTGAAATCTGAACACGAATTCTTGCCTGACCTTTTGGAACAACCGGATAGGAAAATCCAACAACATAAATTCCTTCATCATAAAGCTCTTTTGAAATTTGCTGTGCGAGCTGAGCATCATTATCAAACTTTCTGAATAGAACAGGAACTATCGGATGAATACTATCGATCAAATCAAAACCGAGTGCGTTCATCTTTTCACGAAAGTATTTTGTGTTCTCTCTTAATTGTTCTCTCAGGTCATCTGATTTTTCGAGAAGATCAAATGCTGCTATGGATGCACCAACAATCGCAGGAGCAAGTGTGTTGGAAAATAAATACGGACGTGACCTTTGTCTTAGCATATCAACAATTTCTTTTTTGGAGGTTGTAAACCCTCCTGAAGCACCACCCATTGCTTTTCCCAATGTTGATGTGATTATATCAACTTTACCAATTGCGTTGCAATACTCGATTGCACCTCTTCCCGTTTTACCAAAAAAACCTGTTGCGTGAGAATCATCAACCATAACAAGTGCATCGTACTTATCAGCAAGTTGGATTATATCATCAATCTTTGCAATATCTCCATCCATAGAAAATACGCCATCTGTAGCAATAATAATATTTTTTGCAGGATGAGGTTCTTGTGCAAGTCCGGTATGCTCCCAGATATCGGCACCTTCCCGGGCAAGCGCTAATTTCTGCTCAAGTGATTTCATATCAGAGTGTTCATAAATTAATCTTCTTGCTTTGCACAATCTGATACCGTCTATTATGCTGGCGTGGTTAAGCTGATCCGTGATAATCACATCATCCTGTCCGAGAATGCTTTCAAACAATCCGCCGTTCGCATCAAAGCACGAGGAATAAAGTATTGCATCATCCATCTGATAAAAATCTGCTATTCTTTTCTCAAGTTCTTTGTGAATATCCTGTGTGCCGCAAATAAATCTAACCGAAGACAAACCAAAACCATGAGTGTTCAGGGTTTTCTGTGCAGCTTTAATTACATCCGGATGATTTGCCAGTCCCAGGTAATTGTTTGAACAGAAGTTAAGAACATCTTTCGGTTTTGAGTCTGCAGGATAAGATACTTTAATTTTTGCTTTTTGATCTGAGAGAATTATTCTCTCATCCTTGTAAAGATTTGCTTCCTTGATGGATGTTAGTTCCTGCTTTAAGTCGTATTTTGTTCTGCGGTACATAGTATCACTTATAAATTGTTATTAAAAATTATTGGCGTTTCAAAAATATTGAAATTGAGTGAGATGTGAAATCAAATAGATTTGAAAGGGCGTCAGAGATGACAAAAATCACCTCTGACCTAAAATATTAAAAATTCATACTACATCCCGTACTTATCAATTATCTCCTGCTTGGTCTTTCCGAGGATGTCGTACTTCTTTCCAACTTTAATAAAGGCAGTAAGAGCTTTTTCAAGATGATGCCTTTCGTGTGCAGCGGACAACTGTGTTCTAATTCTTGCCTGCCCTTTGGGAACTACCGGGAAGAAGAAACCAACAGCATAAATTCCTTCAGCATAAAGATCACGAGCAACATCCTGTGACAGCTTTGCATTAAAAAGCATAACGGGAACAATTGCAGTTTCACCTTCTTTAATTATAAAGCCGGCATCGGTTAAACCTTTTCTCCAGAAAGTTGAGTTCTCTTCAAGCTTGTCACGTCTTTCGGTTGATCTGGAAATAATATCGAGAACACGCAAAGCACCTTCAACAATTACCGGTGCTACAGTATTTGAGAAAAGATAAGGTCGAGCTTTCTGTCTGCACATTTCAACAATTTCTTTTCTGCCGGAAACGCAGCCGCCGCTTGCACCGCCAAGTGCTTTTCCCAATGTCGTTGTAATAATATCAATCTTGCCGAGAACTCCAAAATGTTCCTGCGTTCCTCTTCCGGTTCTGCCGATATAACCGCTTGCGTGAGAATCATCAACAAAAACCATTGCATTATATTTTTCTGCAAGCTCGGCTATTTTATCCAGCTTTGCCAGGTCGCCGTCCATTGAGAATGCACCATCAGTTATAATCATTCGCAATCGCTTATTTTGATGAAGCTGTAGTTTCTCTTCAAGATGTTTCATATCAGAATGTTTAAATGAATCATTCTGCGCTTTACACAAACGCATTCCGTCAATTATAGAAGCGTGAACAAGTCTGTCAGCAATCATCACATCCTGATCAGTCAATATTGCCTCAAAGACTCCGGCATTTGCATCCATACAGGAAGGAAAGAGAATTGTGTCTTCTGTACCGAGAAACTCAGTGAGTTTTTTCTCAAGCTCTTTGTGAATATCCTGAGTTCCGCAAATAAATCTTACTGAGGACATTCCATATCCTCTTACATCAAGTCCCTCGTGTGCAGCTTTTATGACTTCAGGATGAGATGAAAGTCCGAGATAATTATTCGCACACATATTAATTACTCTCTTCTGCTCAGAACCGATCGGGAATTCAACTTCAATCTCTGAATTCTGTGGAGCGCAGATTGCACGTTCTTCTTTGAAGATGCCCTGGTTTTTTATGTCCTCAAGCTGATCGGAATAAAGTTTTCTAACTTCTGCATTGTATGCCATTTCATTTACTCCTGCACATTAAATTCTTTAAGAAGATTGACTATGTTGTTAACGCTGTCGAAAGCTTCCGGTGAAGCCTTTGCATCGGGAATCTGAATCTTGTAATTGGTTTCAAGAAAAACTTTTAATGAAACCATTGAGAAGGAATCAACTATTCCGCCTGAGATGAGAGGTGTGTCGTAAGTTACTTCCCTATCGTCGTCTGATTCAAGGTATTCGTTTTTTACATATTGAAGAACTGTGTCTTTTATTGAGGCCATTGTCTATCTCCGTTCTTTAGTTATTTCAAAAAATAATTTCAAATTAATATTTTAATCATTTGGTTAGAATGTAAAAATTTCAAATCTCAAATAACAAACTCCAAATAAATTTCAATTACAAAATAACAAATTCAAAAAGCTAGTATGCATTTAATAAATGTTTCGATATTGAAATTTGAAAATTATTTGTTATTTATAATTTGGTTTTTGTTATTTGCCTTAAACTCACATATCATTTTCTAAAGTAGAAATATCTCCAATCTCTTCTCCCCATTCTTTTGCACGAAGAACACGTCGCATAATTTTTCCGCTTCTTGTTTTGGGCAGTGAATCAACAAACTCAATTTCCTGAGGCATTGCAAGTGCTGAAAGTTTCTTCCTAACGAAATTCATAATCTCAAGCTCAAGCATTTTTGTTTTTTCATTGCCGGGCTTAAGTGCGATGAATGCTTTTACGACTTCCATATTCATTGGATCGGGTTTACCGACAACTGCAGATTCTGCGACTGCAGGATGTTCGAGCAAAGCTGATTCAATTTCAAACGGACCAACGAGATGTCCTGCAGTATTTATCACATCATCATCTCTTCCGACAAACCAGAAATAACCATCTTCATCAATGCTTGCCCTATCGCCGCAAAGATACCAGCCGTTTTGAAATTTTTTATCATAAGTTTCCTTGTTGTTCCAGTAAGTACGAAACATTGCAGGCCAGCCGGGTTTGAGTGCAATCATTCCGACAATTCCTTTTTTCTCAATCGGCAAATGAGTTTTCAAATCAACAACTGTTGCCGTGATGCCGGGAAAAGGTTTTCCCATCGAGCCGGGTTTAATTTTCATTCCCGGATAATTACTGAGAACTATACTACCTGTTTCAGTCTGCCAGTAAGTATCGTGAAATGGAAGTCCGAATGCTTCCTTGGACCAGATAACCGCTTCCGCATTTAACGGTTCACCAACACTTGTAAGATGACGAAGTGAAGATAAATTATGTTTATTAACAACTTCAGTTCCTTCTTTCATCAAAGCACGGATTGCGGTTGGTGCAGAATACCAAACGGTAATTTTATGTTTTTCAATAAACTTGTACCACGTCTCAGCTTTGAAGCCGGCATCGAGCACACATTGAGTTGCAGCATTTGACCAGGCACCAATAATTCCATACGAAGTGCCTGTCACCCAGCCGGGATCTGCAGTGCACCAGTATATATCTTCATCCTTTATATCGAGAACATATTTTGCAGTAATGTATTGAGAGATTAAAGAGTAATGAACGTGCTGAGCACCTTTTGGTTGTCCTGTTGTTCCGGAAGTATAATGAAGAACTGAAGGAGTTTCAGCTTTTGATGGATAAACTTTAAACTCATTTACTCGTTCTGCTTTATCCATATGAAAAGCAATTTCCTTTTCGCGGAGCGGTTTGCTGCCGTCATCATCAACTACAATGATATGTTTTAATGAAGGAAGTTGTTCAACAATGTTTCTTACTTTCGGCAGATGCTTTTTCTGAGTGAAGATAGCAGCAGTTCCTGCATCTTCCAGTCTTGTTAACAGTGATTCGGAACCGAATGCAGAAAACAATGGCTGGGCAATACCACCCATTTTTAGAATGCCGAGAAATCCAAAATAAAGCTCCGGAACCTTATCCATAAACAGACAAACTCTGTCACCGGGATTTATCCCTACCTTCTGAAGAAAAGCTGCAATGGTGTTTGTAAGAACTCGCATATCATCAAACGTGTATTTTTTCTCCTCACCATTAAATCCTTCCCAGATGAGTGCAAGCTTACTAGCTTTTCCCATTCGGCAGATTCTGTCAGTACAGTATTCACCTATATTAATTATACTGCCATCTTTGTATTCAAGTTCATTGCAAGCGATTTGCCATGAAAAGTTTTTATATTCTTCTTCGTATGATTTCATATTCGGTTGGTATTTAAGCATTGAGGGTCTCTCCTTGTTAAATGCTTGAGAAACTATGAAAGTTAAATAATTGACTCTACTAAATTAAGTAAAAACTAATTATTAGAATCCCGATTCAGCTATTTTATTATAAGAGGCTGTCTCATAACTCATTTTTTTATGGTAACCGCAAGCTTCAGAGAGTGTTGCAGAACAATAAATTGCCCCGCCATTTATGGCGGGGTTTTAAGATTACCATTCACTATTGGCTTTAGACCCCCGACTTAAAGGGTCTGTTGCAGAAGTCACATAATTGTCATTTCGACCAACGGGAGAAATCTTTTTCGCGACATATTAAAGGCTTTCTCAGTCTCCCGAAGGGATGCCTATGGCAGAAGACTCCTTTGAAATGTCACTTTCAGAATTATGCAACAACCTCTTAAAAGTCGGGGCAATGTACAGAAAAAATTTAGTTATGCAACAGACCCTTCAGCCTGCGAAAATATAACAAATACGCAACTTGAAAATTGCGGCTACCTTGTATTTAAGACTTTTGAGACAGCATCACATGTAAAACTTTAGTTAAAATGACCAGTTAACGATCGGGAAAAACGGAAATGCCCCGCCTTGATCAATAATATTTATCAAACCGATCTGCAGACCATTCATACTTCCGGCATAGTTAACAAATCCCAATTGAAGTCCGCTTACCTTTCCTTTGTGGTAATTAACAAAACCGTACTGTAAGCCTTCAAACAGATTTTCAGTCAGATTAACAAAGCCGCCCTGAAATCCAAGAAAACCGCCGTCAACAAGATTTACAAATCCGAATTGGGCACCAACCTGTTTACCGGTTGTCGAATTTACAAATCCCCAATCTATTCCGCTTACATTATTATTCTTTCCATAAATAATGTTCAGTCTTAAACCGGTAATAGAGGTATTCTCTGGAAATATCTGAACCGGATTAAATAGTGCAATTTGTATCGGTTTATCCTGAGCTAAGATGTTTTCGGATGATATTCCGGATAAGATTGAAATTGCAAATAATAACACAAATACTTTTTTCACTTATTACTCCTTTTATTATAATTTATTTAGAATATAGTCATTAATTTTTATCTTTAATTTTGATTTCAAGCCATTCTTCTAATTTTGAATATATAATTTCTCTATCATCGCTCGAAAAACTTCGGATTCTTGTTCTATGTGAACCATTTGGATGAACCATTTTAATCGAATTGGTTTTACCTGTGAGACAGACTCCCGCTGCTGTCCATGGATCGTTACCTCCGTAAATAAAAATAAAATTTTCTCCTTCATTCTCTACCCATTCACTCATATCTTTCATTGGCTCAGGATTGAAAACAAGATTTACATCTTCGGGAATGAAGAACGGAGTTTGTCCATCTGCATAAAGAATGTATTCTTTGAATGGTTCTGTTTCATAGGCATAATATCCGTAATCTTTATAAGCCTGGTAAAAGAAAGGGTAGTAAGTTTTAATATCCTTATCAGAGAAGTAATCAACTCCGCTGTTTTTCTTAAAATGCTCAAAAATCTCTTCATCGCTTGAATTTGAATCGGGAATTTTCTCACATCCATCGGTACTCCACTGCCAGTAAGCAAAGGAGTATTCAAGTACTGAGTACTCAAATGCTTTTTCATCTCCCACTAAATTATAAGTTAACTGATTTTCCTCTGCATTATTCAAAAACATTTGGTAAAATTTATCGCGATTTTTTAGTATATGAACCTGGAAATCATGCACACTCTGTCTGCATTCAGGAGTGGAAACATTTTTCAAAAACTCATAAACTCTCTTATCCTCAATTGATCGGGCTATTGGAGCGACATAAGCAACTGTTGCATCCACATCATCCGGGTAATAGCGTCTGTGAAATATAACTGTTGAACCGCCTTTGCTTATTCCGGTGCTTACCCATTTACCGGAGTAGTATTCTTTAAACTTTGAAATAATTCTGTGATGATCCTCGGCTGATTGACGGATATCAAGATACTCCCAGTCAAATGGTTGAGGCACAGATTCACCAAAGTATCTGTGTTCAACAAGCATCTGGTTTGATTTAAATATTCTGCTTAACTCATTTGGTCTGTTTCTAACTGAATAACCGTCCAGTTCAACAACCATTGGAAGGTTTTTATCAATATGTGATAGATAAATTTTTTGTGTGTACTTTGGACTAAGCGGATTGAAATGATCAACCGGCTGCTCAATAAATATTTCATATATTTCTGTAAATGCAGAATCGCCTTCAATTTTCTTAATGGTAAGATCAGGTTGCAAATTAAGCCATTCAAACAAACTGATATCTGAATCAGCAGTTACTTGTGAAGTTGAACATGCAGAAAGATTAAGTACGATAAAAAGTAACAGTAAAATGTAATTACGGTGAGATTTCACTTTTTCTCCTATAATTTTGTAAAGACTGTTTAAAAAATCCTAAAAAGATTTATCAGCAGCAAACTAATTATTGATTTACGAGGTAATTATGAAAGATAAAATAGAAGTTCAGCACGGGGATATAACAAAATGTAAAGTTGATGCAATAATAAATGCTGCCAACACTTCCCTGCTTGGCGGAGGCGGTGTGGATGGTGCAATACATCGGGCTGCCGGACCACAACTACTTGAAGAATGCAGAGAACTAAATGGCTGTCCAACCGGTGAGGCAAAAATAACTAAGGGATATAATTTGCCTTCTAAATTTGTTATTCACACTGTTGGTCCAGTGTGGAATGGCGGAAATAAAAATGAGGATAACCTTTTGGCAAACTGTTACCGTAATTCATTAAAAATCGCAGTTGAATATGGAATAAAATCAATAGCTTTTCCCGCAATTTCAACCGGAGTTTACAGATTCCCATTAGAACGTGCAACAGGAATTGCAATTACAGAAGTAATGAAATTTCTCAAGAACAATGAATCAATTGATAATGTGATTTTTATATATTTTGATGAGCGGACTTACGAAGCTTATGAAAAAATATTGAATGAATTTTAGTTTAATCATTCTGTCCGCAATTATAATTGGCATTCCATAAATAATTGATAATTTTTTCAAGAGTATATAATCTTAATCTCCTGATTTAATTCAGAGACGCTGAATTTTAACAGTGTCTTATTTTAATACTGTTCCTTTCGTCAAAGACAAAAATCCTGCAAATTCTCTTGTTATTCAAAGCTTTATCTGTGGCACTATGCTTGTCAATACCAGGACGAACTGAATTAAGTTCGTATACACTAGACTATTATAATCAAGTAAAATTTATTCAATAACATCTTCTTATAACAATCATTTTGATTTAAACCATTAAGGAAAGAGACATGCATAAGTTATTCATTCCTGTAATCTCATTACTTCTAAGCAGTTCAATAATTAATGCACAATGGTTTAATCAGAACCCCGTCCCCGATGGCAACCACTTATATTCAACTTTTTTTATTGATTCAAATACCGGATGGATAATCGGCTCTGACGGTTTTATTAAGAAGACCACTAATGCTGGTCTAGATTGGGTTCAGCAGAATGGCGGATCAAATAATACTTTAAGATCAATTCAGTTTGTTGATCAAAATACCGGATGGATATGCGGCGATAATGGTTTAGTTATTAAAACTACGGATGGCGGAAATAACTGGTTTTCCCAATCCAGCGGAACAACTGAATTATTATCAGACTTACATTTTGTAAATACTAATACTGGTTTTGCTGTTGGTTTTAATGAAACCATTTTAAAGACCGCTGATGGTGGTTTGAACTGGTATATTAAAAACTCCGGTACTGATTATGATTTATACTCAGTGGATTTTGTCAGTCCGCTTATCGGCTTTGCTGCCGGCGGAAGAAACCAGAGCAAGTTTCTTAAAACCACCGATGGCGGATTAAACTGGACTGTTGAAACTTCAATTTTAGGTGGAATGGAAAAAAGAATTAACAGTGTTGAATTTATCGATGCTAACACGGGCTGGATTGGTTCAGGCTGGGGTTCAGGCGGTGCTTCGTTAAGTATGATCAGCAAAACCACTGATGGCGGAAATAACTGGTCAACCTTCATTCCTTATCGGCCAGCGAGTTATGAAGACTCAGTATTATACAGTCACGTAACAGAAAGTGTGATTGATAATATTGTGGGTATAAGATCCATCTGTTTCAAAGATGCAAATAATGGGTATGCTGTCAGCGGCACAGCCAGCGGCTGGCGCAGAGGTATTTTAACTACAACTGACGGTGGAGTTTCCTGGCAAAGCAAATACTTTAACGATGAACAGACCGGCTTGCTTTCAGTTTATGTTGATAATTCAGGAGTTGGACTAGCTGTAGGATATTACGGCGTAATTTATTCACTCGAGAGCAGCAACAGTTCTTGGTCTCAAATTCTTAGCGGTACACAAAGCAGCTGGACAGGCGATTGGATCCAATCAGTTTTCATGACTAACGATAGTATTGGTTGGGCCGCCGGTTCAAGAAAAGGTTCGCAAAAGTATCCCCTGATCTTAAAAACAACTAATGGCGGAAAGATCTGGAAAACTAATTTTGAATTAAGTAATAACTGGTACAGCAGTTTTTCTGACATCTTCTTTGTTAATGAAAATATCGGGTGGGCAAGTGGAGGAGATGTGGGGGCTTTTTCATATAAAACTACAGATGGAGGTCAAAACTGGTTCAATTCTGGTTATGGATTCGACCAAATCTATTTTATAGATCAGAATATCGGTTGGGGTGTAAATCTGTTTAGTGGTGTTTATAAAACTACATGTGGCGGTACAGAATGGTTTCAGAAAAGTAATATCAGCAGCAGCAGCATTTTCTTTTCAGATGCTCTTAATGGCTGGGCTGCCGGTGCCAATGGAAGTATTTTAAAATCAACCGACGGCGGTGAAAACTGGACAGCAAAATTAAGCGGAATTTCATCAGACTTAAACTCTGTCCACTTTTTTAACAGCAATATTGGAATGGCTGTGGGTAACTCCGGCACGGCATTATTAACTACTGATGGCGGTGAAAACTGGACTTCACAAAGTACAGGATATACAGCACACTTCAATTCTGTTCTATTTACAAATTCCTCAACCGTTTGGATTGCGGGAAGTGACGGTGTTATACTTAACTCAACTGATATGGGGAATAGCTGGATTTCATTCAGCAGCATTACAGATGTCAACATTGTATCTGCTTCATTCACAAGTGAAGCTTCAGGCTGGTTTGCGGGGCTGAACGGAACTATATTCAAATATGAAAACGATGTCATACCAGTCGAACTGGTTTCATTTTCTGCAAGTTTAATAAGTGATAAAGTTCACCTGAACTGGCAGACTGCAACAGAGCTTAACAATTTTGGTTTTGAAATCGAACGTAAAACTGATAACAGTGAATGGATAATAATAGGTTTTGTAAATGGACACGGCAACAGCACTTCACCTAAGTCTTATTCTTTTATTGACAATACTCTTTTTGATGGTAGTAAATTTACTTACAGACTAAAACAGACTGACATTGATGGTAGTTTTGAATATTCAAATGAAATTGAAGTTGAGCTGGTTCCTGCCGGATATGCATTACATCAAAACTATCCTAATCCATTCAATCCAACTACAAACATAAGGTATGAACTGCTGAACGAAAGTAATGTAACAATAAAGGTTTATGACATACTTGGCTCTGAAATTATGACCCTTGTAAATGAATCTAAAAAACCAGGTATTTACGAAGTGGAATTTAATGCGGAGAATTTATCAAGCGGAACTTACATTTACAGAATTTCCGCTGGTGATGCCGGGACGAGTGCAGAACAAAGTTTTGTCGAAACAAGGAAAATGACGCTAATAAAATAGTATCAAATGATAGTGAAAATTTTTCCGTTTATGTAAGAATTAATTATATATGATACTTTAGACAGTTTAATTTACTGTTAATTATAGTATTTTACTGGTGTGATTATTGCTTAATTTATTTTTATAAATTATAATTTATTTAATTGAGGTACGAAATTGAATTCTAAAGCAAAACTACAGTGTTTGAAAATATTCAATTCACTGTTAATGCTGCTCATCCTTATATCCTTCAATACTGAACTAAGTGCAAACGATATCAGTGTAAAAAATGTACGGCTGACCGGACAAGTTAGCAATTCCCATTCTTTTGTGAACTTTGACCTTAGCTGGGAAAACTCATGGAGAAACAGTACAAACTGGGATGCTGCCTGGTTATTTGTTAAATACAAAGTTGGAACCGGAGAATGGCAGCACGCAACTTTATCTGCAACTCCAACTGATCATACTGCACCAACAGGTTCAACAATATCACCTTCGTCAGACGGAAAAGGTGTGTTCATTTACAGAAGTTCTGAAGGAACCGGCTACAACGATTTTGCTGATGTTTTATTAAGATGGAATTACAACTCTGACGGAGTTGCAAATGATGCACAGGTAACCGTAAAAGTTTTTGCGATTGAAATGGTTTATATTCCGGAAGCCAGTTTCAGTATTGGCGATGGTTTATCATTTCGTAGATTTCATACTTCCGGGGACTCTTTATCGCCTTATTTAATTGCTTCAGAAGATGCAATAACCATTAGTGAAACTACTCCTTCTAGTCTTTGGGCTACAGCAAACATGGAAACAGGCACTGGTCAGATACCTGCGGAATTTCCTAAAGGTTATAATGCTTTTTACCTAATGAAATATGAAGTCACACAGGGGCAATACACAGAGTTTTTAAATATTCTTTCAGCAACTCAGTCAGCAGCGCGGATTGATACCTCTGTTATGAAGGGTAATCGCTTTACAATTATTGGAGGCTACCCTTTATTTACAACTAATCGACCCGCCCGTGCTTGTAATTTTTTAGCATATACTGATGGTGCGGCTTATGCAGATTGGGCTGCTTTAAGACCAATTACAGAATTTGAATTTGAAAAAGCTGCCAGAGGTACATCTTCACCTGTAGCAGGAGAATATGCCTGGGGAAATACAAATATTGATCTGACCGGCGACTTAAGCGGTACCGAAAACGGTACCGAAACAGTTACCGGAGGATTAAATTGTAACCATCAAGTTTTTTTTGCTAATGGTGATGGTGATGGAAGAGGCCCTATAAGATCTGGTATATTTGCTGCTACACTTAATACACGCGAGGGCTCAGGCGGTTCTTTCTATGGTGTAATGGAAATGAGTGGTAATGTCTGGGAAACAATGGTTACAAGCGGTTTAGCAGCAAGCAGGTCATTTCAGGGAACTCACGGTGATGGAATTGTGGCTGCAAATGGAAATGCAACAAATTCCGATTGGCCTGGTTTTTCCGGAGGAACTGTTTCCTTTAATAGCGGAGTAGGGGGGCGTGGAGGCGGTTTTCAAAATTTCCAGGTTTTTCTCAGAATTTCAGACAGATTTTACAGTAACTCACCAGCTTTGCGTGAGATCGGTAACGGATTCCGTGCCGGTAGAACAGCAGAATAATTTAAACAGGATTTTACTATGAAAATGAAATTGATACTCTTAATCACTTTTTGCATAAGCTCATTAGCGTTTGCACAGTACAACGGCGGCAACGGCTCCGGTTATGGTGCCGCTTCAAGCACTGCTGCTCAGTTGTCCGCCTTCCTGCAGGGTCCGTTCAGCGGCGGGAGTATGTCAATTGCACTTAATACAAATAATTTTATTCCTGTAACGCAGCCATACAGTGCAGCGCCGTGGAATTATGCCGGAACTGAGTCAGTTGCTTCTATACCAACCGGAGTGGTTGATTGGGTACTGGTTGAACTAAGAAAAACCACTGCCGCTTCTTCAGTTGATGAAAGAAGGGCTTGTTTTATTTTAAGTGACGGCAGTATTGTGGACTTAGACGGTTCCAGTCCTGTTAAATTTACCGCCGCAAGCACAAACGACTATTATATTGTAATTCGTCACAGGAACCATCTTGCAATTATGAGTGCAAATTCTGTAAGTTTAAGCAGTTCACTTGACGGAACTTATTTAACAGGCGGCGGTTCTGAATATGATTTTAGCTCTGCTCAGTCGCAGGCTTATAGTTCAGGTAGTGATCCGATGCGATTAATAAGTGGTACTTACGTTATGATGTCAGGTGATTCCGATAAAAATGGATCTATACTGGCACCTGACTATTCACTTTGGTTTACCCAAAATGGAATAGGGGTGGGTTATTTAGATGAAGATTTTGATATGAATGGTGAAGTATTGGCTCCAGATTTTAATTTACATTGGATACAGAATAATGGGACCCAAAGTCAAGTACCCTAATTAACTAGTTATGAAAAAGAATAGAATGTGAAATCAAACAGAGGTAAAATATGAAATCCTTACCTAATGCAATATTAATATTATCAATGGCATTATTGTTATCTTCGGTAAAAATTTATAGCCAAACAGTCGATTTAAGATTTATTGTTATCCAAAATGACCAGACAGTTAATGGGACCTACGCTGTGAAGGCGCAGATAAAATTAAATACAGAATCAGATATGGGTACAAGTTCAATACAGTTTTCTTATAATACTGCTGGACTTGATTTCCCTTCTACTCCCGTAGAAAACACTCACTTTTTTTACCATAACTTCCAGGGATTTATTCCTGGTGGCGTGCCTTTTACAAATTACAGTTCTACAGTTACTAGACCAATATTAGGTAAAGTTTCAATTAACATTGTTTTATCTATTGGGGCTGATGGTCAAACGATAACTACTGATTGGATGGACATTGCTTCGATATATTTTACAATTTTAGATATTAATGAGTTCTCAAATTTACAATGGATACAAGAAACTACAACAATTTTTAATGATTTAAATAGTCAATTCACCAACGGAACATTTTTCGACGAAAACTCTCCCCTCCCCGTTGAACTTTCATCATTCACATCAAAATTGATAAATGATAAAGTACAGTTAAACTGGCAGACAGCAACAGAGGTAAGTAATTACGGATTTAATGTTGAGAGAAGTGTTAAGGACGGAGAGTGGAGTACAATCGGTTTTGTTGAGGGCTACGGAAACTCAAACTCGCCAAAGTCTTACAGTTTTAGTGATAAAGATCTTTTTGCAGGCGGCAGCGAATTCCGTTACAGACTTAAACAAATTGACACCGACGGCAAGTTTGAATACTCGGATGTTGTTGCTGTTACGGTAATACCTACGCAATTTGAATTAGCACAGAATTATCCTAATCCGTTCAACCCTGCTACAACAATAAGATTTTCTCTGCCGCAGTCGACACAGATAAAGTTAAACGTTTACAATTTACTGGGTCAGCAGATTGCAACCATTGCAGAAGGATTGTTTGAACAGGGATTTCACAAAGTTGAATTCAATGCATCGGAGCTGCCAAGCGGCGCATACATTTACCGCATAGAAAGTGCTAACTTCGTTCAGGTTAAAAAGATGGTGCTGATAAAATAAAAACATAAAATATTTGTTTAATAAAAACCCCCGTCAATACTTACTGATGGGGGTTTTTTAGTTAAAGTTAGAGGAGAAAAGTTTTCCAACAAATCTCTTTAAAAGCAAA
Organism: Ignavibacterium sp.; assembly: GCA_018335755.1. Taxonomy (GTDB): domain Bacteria; phylum Bacteroidota; class Ignavibacteria; order Ignavibacteriales; family Ignavibacteriaceae; genus JAGXRK01. The sequence goes on from JAGXRK010000045.1 coordinate 84,928, forward strand.
TCCGCTATTTGGATTTTACTCAATGCATTGAGTAAAAGAATATCTTAAAGGAAAAGAATTGAAAAACGGATTTTCGAAAAGAATAAGCTGATGAAGTTAAGTAAATTAGATCTGATTTGATGACTAATATTTAGTTACAAATAAGTTTATAAACATTGAAAATCTTTAATGATATTATCTTATTATCTAAATGTTGAATTAAATCTCTCCCGTTACTCCTCACATTTTTACTTGTAATATAATTGACAGCACTAGCAATTTCTAGAGGTTCAAAATCAACAATAAAACAATTATTAGTTGAAGATAAAATTTCTGGTACATCGCCAACCTTTGTAGCTACAATAGGACAGTTACAAGCCATAGCCTCTTTTACCACTTGAGGAGAACCTTCATATTTTGACGTCAACAAAAGACAGTCACATGCATTCATAAGTAAATTGACTTGCTCTCTTGAATAATTTTTTAATTCAATTAATTCAACATTTTTTAATAAACTTATTGCTTTTTTTGCTAAGTGATAGTTTTTAACCGGATTATCAAAGTGACTAGTAAAAAGAACTAATTTAACATTATTATTAAAGCCCAAGGCTTTTCGCGCAACATTTTTTGGAATTGGATAGAATATATTCAGATCAATTCCACAAGGAATTGTTATACTTTTTGAAATGAATTTTTTAATTACTAACTGATTAGAAACGAAAATATTTTTTCTTGAAAGTAAAATTCCAGGTAAAGAAAGAAATCTGTTTTTTGATATGTTAATATCACTACCATGAAATGTTATTACAACAGGGACTTTTCTTTGCATAGAAGCTAAAGTCCCGATTAGACCATAATGTGCATGGATCAGATCATAATTTTCAGACTTTAAAATTTTCTTTAATTTTAACAAAATTCGTAAATAACCATTGATACCTTTTTGATCAATCGGTAAATGACTGAAAGTTACCCCTAGCTTTTCCAAACCTTTGATTTGTTCATTAATGTATGGCCGAATGACTTTATAGTCCGTAATGCTATGTAAAACTAAAACTTTCATCAATTTATCATAGTTTTTAATGATGGTATAATTTTTATTGAAGTAATTTGAACTATTGGTCGCTCAGCCTCAATCATTAAAAGGGTGGTCAGTAATTTGTCATACATCAAATGTATTCTAATTTATCCCTGCCACAAATCATCTAGCAAAGAATAAAACTTTGGTTTATTATTATCCCAATTGTATTCCTTTATATATTTATTGGCAGCAACAACTAATTCCTTTCTTCTTTCTGAATCATTATAGAGCTTTAATATTTTATTTGCTAAATCTACGTGATTTTCTGATTCAAAAAATTCTACTATCGAATCATTAAAGTAAGAGTTGGAAGCTTTGGTTCGGGAAACAATTGCTGGTATACCCATAGCCATATATTCCATTACTTTTACACTTAAAGTTTCACCTGAATAGACGCCATCTTTTTTAGGATCTATTCCTATATCTGCCTCGAGTAATAGTTTTGGTATCTCATTATGAGGTATAGAACTTAAAATATTAATATATCCGGAAACACCAGATTTTTTTATTAGTTCAGTTAGATTATGACTTTTTCTTAATTCACCAATGATAATTAGCAATAATGAAGGAATTGAATCTTTAATAATACTTATTGATTTAATTAATGTATTTAATCCATTTTGTTCCGAAAGATTTCCGTGATAAACTATAGTGAAATTATTATTATTATTATTACCATTTAAGCATTTCTTATTAAATAATTTTAAATTTGGTGCGTTAGATACTACACTACATTTAGATTCTGAAATACCTCTACTAATCAACCTCTGCTTCCATAAATCTGTCACTGTTATTACATGATTAGCATACAAAACAGAAATTCTTTCAATAATTTTCAACGTTCGGACAACAATATGATTTTCACATAGAGAAAATTTCTGCATAGCAAATTCAGGAACTAAATCATGTATATCGAGGATTATTTTAGATCCGAATAATTTCGGTAGTATTGTAGTGAATACTAAAAAATCAGGTATATTATTTACATAGATCAAATTATATTTTTCTTTAATATACAAGTAAGATGTCATTAAGGTGGCTAGAATAAAAAAAGATAAATGCTTCAGGAGATATTGAGATTGTCTGGTTTCTTTGAATTTTCTACTTAGTATTTTATGTACTTTAATTCCATCATAAACATTAAAATTTTCATTATTTTTCCATTTTAGTGAAATAACATCAACCTTATACCCCTTTTGCTTAAGGGCTGTAGCTGCTCTTTGAACTCTCCCATCAATCTCGTAAAATCCATACACAATCATTAAAATTTTCAATTGGTTACCTGTACAAGATTAAAAAGAGAGAATGGATAAAAAAATGATAAGCACAAAATAAACTGGAATAAAATTTGGGAGAGAACTTTTTATGGAATTTATTAATTAGAATTAAGCGCATTAATTTTTATCATAATACTTAGAAATAGCTAAAATTTGAAATGTAGAATATTCAATTATTTATAATCAAGAAGTTTCTATATCGAAAAAATCTAATTGAAAAGATTAACTGCTTTACTACTAATGTAAAGCTCTTCTTTGAATAGATTTGGATTTATTGAATTAAACCACTCGTAAGTTTTTTTTAGTCCTGAATCTAAAGAGATCACAGGAGACCAATGTAACGACTTTCTGATTTTTTCAGTGCTTAACTCACGTCTGTTTATATTATCAATTACTCTGGGCTCAATATGCAGATGCTCTAATTCTTTTCCTGCAATCTGTAAAATTAATTTTGCTAAATTATTTATACTTGTTTCTTTTCCTGAACTTATATTATAGACTTCACCAATTGCTTTTGGGGAAATCGCAGCAAGTATAGCAGCATCTATTGTATCATCAATATGAGTGAAATCTCTGGTCTGTTCCCCATTACCATATATTTTAAGCGGGTAATTATTTGCTATACAATCAAAGAATTTTGCTATAACACCACAATACTTATTGATTGGATTCTGTTTAATACCATAGACGTTAGAAAATCTTAAAATGGTTAATGGTATTTCAAATGATTCATAGAAGGCAACACAATAGTTTTCTGCTGAAATTTTGCTGGCAGCATAAGGACTTAATGGTCTAAGGCTAGTTTCTTCCTGGATTGGGAAATTTATTGCATTACCATATACAGAAGCTGAGGAGGCAAAAACTATCTTTTCAACATTATACTTTTTTGCTGCCAATAAAACATTTAAAGTACCCCCAACATTCACCTGAAAATCAGCATCTGGATTTTCTGTTGAAAGCATAATATTTCCTGCAGCTAAATGAAAAATAATATCGGCCTTACTTACAAGCTCATTAACTAGTGAAGAATCTGTTACTGATCCATTAATAAAATTAATATCGGCAAATGAGTCAATATTTTCTAACTTTCCCGTAAAAAGATTATCAAGAACAGTAACATTGTTGTTTAGTAAAACCAGTCTGTCAACCAAATTTGATCCTATAAATCCAGCCCCTCCAGTAACAAGAATATTTTTATATCCAAGGTGGGAAATATCTAGTAACTGCATATATTTACCCCCTTATTCTGCATCTTTACCTTTTATGACAGAAAAAAAAGTTTTTAACAAAATTTTGATATCCAGAGTAAGAGACCAATTTTTTATATACCAAATATCCAGTTTCATTGCCTCATCATAATCTAATGCTGAATCACGAAATTTAAGTTTTGACAATCCCGTTAAACCAGGCTTAACTGTTAGTCTATCGTAATACCAATCCTTATAATGAATAACTTCATAAGAAGGGTGGGGTCTTGGGCCAACTAAACTCATATCCCCTTTCAGAATGTTAAAAAACTGTGGTATTTCATCAAAACTTTTTTTTCTTAAAAACTTTCCAATCGATGTGCAACGTGCTGTAACTTTTGATCGATAAATATTAAGGTCATCAGTAAAATTATTTTCACTATGTAGTGCTTGAATATACTTGCTATGGTTGTTTTCATTCAAATTTTCCTGCATTGATCTAAATTTGTACAATGTAAATGGATAGCCTAAATATCCAACTCTCTTTTGTTTGTAAATTATAGCCCCTCTTGAAGTTAACTTTATAGCAACTGAAATCAATAACATAAAAACTGATAGAGAAATTAAACATACTAATGAAATAAATATATCAATCAATCTTTTTAGAAATCGTTCTTTTCTTCCGATCCTCTTGGCAGGTAGGATTTCATTAATGGTTTTATTTATTAGTGAGATGTGGTTAATAGTATGCATATTTTATAGAAACTTTTTTTGTATTTACAAAAATTTGCATACCAAATCTCTTTTAATTAAGAAAATACTTACTCAATTATTGCACCACTACAAAATCGAAAGTAATGAATAAATCAATGATAGGTTAGAGGTTTTTTTGAGATAATGTATCGTAATAACACAGTTTAATGTTGAGTTTTTACAAGATTAATAAAAGAATTAAAAAAAATGTACGCCGTAACTTATTATTCGATACATTAAAGTAATTGAATTTTACTCAATGCACTGAGTAAAATTACTCAACGCACTGAGTAAATGATGTTAACCTCTCACAAATTAAAATACATTTTATATTCAAACGGATGAGGCATTGTACCGATAGAATGAATTTCTTCATTCTTTATTTTCACCCATTGGTCTATCAGTTCATCAGTAAATATTCCGCCGCGTTTTAAGAATTCGTTATCTGCAGCCAGAGCATCCAGTGCTTCTGCAAGATTCCTCGGTAGGAAGTGTATCTTTTCTTTGTAATCATCGGATAAAAAGTTTTTATCAATGGGTCCGAATCCTTCTTTAACCGGATCAATTTTGTTTACAACGCCGTCTATTCCTGCAAGCAGCATTGCTACTGTGCACAGGTACGGATTAGCAGTTGCATCAGGCGGACGGTATTCAAATCTTGTTTCATCCGGATTTGAAATGTACTTAGGGATTCTTATTGCCGATGCGCGATTACCCTGTCCGTATGTTAGTGCAACGGGCGCTTCAAATCCCGGCACCAGTCTTTTATAGGAATTTGTACTCGGATTGGTGAACGCAGAAAGTGCGGGTCCGTGTTTCAGCATTCCACCGATAAAGTATCTGCCAAGTTCATTTATGTTTCCGTACTCCCCTTTTTTATAAAATGCATTCTTTCCCTTCTTTGTTAAATAAAAGTGAAGATGCATTCCATTGCCAGCCTGCTGATACATCGGCTTGGGCATAAAGGTTATGTACAATCCTTTCTGCTTTGCAAAATTGAAAAGGATGTATTTTGCAGTTACAATATTATCACCCGTATCAAGCAAGGTGCTGAAGTAAGTTTCGATTTCCTGCTGACCTCTTTCACCAACTTCGTGATGGTGATACTTAACGTGAATACCTTTGGCCTTTAATAGTTTGCAGGCTTCGTCACGAAAGTCATCATACTCATCAAAAGGGTTTGCAGCGTGATATGCTTTTTTGTAAAACTCTTCCGCGTGTTCAACTTTGTAATAAGATGATGCTGTTCTTGTATCAAACTCTACATTTGAAAATATATAGAATTCAAATTCCGGTCCCCACCAGGATTGATCGCAGCCGGTGGTTTTTTTGAGAAGTGCTTCAGCTTGTTTTGCCAAATATCTTCCATCCTGATTAAATGGAGTTCTTTTTTCATCAGTCAAAACAATATGTGAATAAAAGCTGAGAGTGGGAGCTTCGCGGAATGGATCCATTTTCCCGGTTGCAAGATCCGGAATAAGGATCATATCGCTGTTCTCAACTTTTCTGAATCCATAACTGGAACCGTCGAAACCGACACCTTCCTTCAACAGCTTTTCAAGTATCTTGTCGTAATACGGAAGTGTTATGTGATGCAGTCTTCCCGTAAGGTCGATTGCTTTTAGATCGATGAACTCAACTTTATTTTTTTTAATTAAGTTCTTGCTTTCTTCGAGATGATTTTTTTTCATAATACCCCTGCGGATAAAGGATGTTTTCAAATAAATATTTTAATAAGAACAAAAATAAGGCTGTCTCACAAGTAGTGTTTTCTCGATAATTTTTCTGTCCCGATGTATCGGGACAGAAAAAAACTCGAAAACCGGCAGTAATAAAAGGTTCTCGAGTAATGAAATGTATCGAGAGAACCTTTTGAGACAGCCTCTTTAAATATTAACCGTTAAAGTTCAGTGCATCAATACCGGGATAGATCGCCGTAAGATCAAGTTCATCTTCAATTCTTAATAACTGGTTGTATTTTGCAACACGATCAGTTCTTGATGCGGAACCGGTTTTAATTTGTCCGGCATTAGTTGCAACTGCAATATCAGCAATGGTGGTATCTTCTGTTTCACCGGAACGATGGCTGATTACACTTGTATAGCCGTTAATCTTTGCAAGCTCAATAGCATCAAGTGTTTCTGTGAGCGTTCCAATCTGATTTACTTTAATAAGAATTGAATTTGCAACGCCAAGATCAATACCTTTTGCTAATCTCTCGGTATTAGTAACAAAAAGATCATCGCCAACAAGCTGAATTTTTTTACCGATTTTATCTGTCAGCATTTTCCAGCCATCCCAGTCATCTTCAGCCATACAATCTTCCATAGAAACAATTGGATACTGTTTTGCCCAGTTTGCCCAGTAGTCAACCATTTTTTCAATTGGTATTTTTTTATTTGGTGCAGATTTAAAGAGATGATAGGCTTTTTTCTCTTTCATAAAAAATTCACTTGCAGCAGGATCGAGAGCGATTGCAATTTCTTCACCAACCTTGTATCCGGTTTTTTCAATTGCTTCAAGAATCACTTCAATGGCTTCTTCATTCGATTTTAAGTTTGGTGCAAATCCGCCTTCATCACCAACTGCTGTGTTATAACCTTTTTTAGAAAGGACTGACTTTAATGCGTGAAAAGTTTCAGCGCCCATTCTTAATGCTTCTGCAAAATTAGGGGCACCAACAGGCATTGCCATAAACTCCTGGAAGTCAACATTATTATCAGCATGCTTTCCGCCGTTAAGAATATTCATCATAGGAACAGGAAGAGTTTTAGCATTTGTTCCGCCGATATAACGATAGAGTGGCATACCCAATTCTGCTGCTGAAGCTTTAGCGCAAGCAAGCGAAACGCCAAGCATAGCATTAGCGCCAAGATTTCCTTTGTTTTCAGTTCCGTCTAACGCAATAAGAAACTGATCTATTGCAACCTGGTCAGTAGCATCAAAATCTATTAATTCATCTGCAATTTTTTCATTTACATTTTCAACTGCTTTAAGAACACCTTTACCGCCGTAACGGGATTTATCGCCATCCCTTAATTCAACAGCTTCATGCTCACCGGTTGAAGCACCGCTTGGAACGGCAGCTCTCCCCACAATTCCGCTTTCAAGTGTAACTTCAACCTCTAAAGTCGGATTACCTCTTGAGTCTAATATTTCTCTTGCATAAACATCAACTATTGTTGTCATTTTATCTCCTGATTCTTTCTTTTTTCTTTATAAATAAATTGTAAAAAATAACCTGATAAAATTACTTAATAGTATTAAAGAATTAAAGTGAAAAGGTAAGGATTCGGTATGATGTGCCAGGATTCACTTAATTTATTTTTAGGAATTACCTGCTGATTGAAGCACTAAGTGAACTGATAAACTTAAATCAGCTAATTTTTTAAGTACCTGAAATCCGAACCGCTGGGAGTTTGGAATACCTTTAAGTCAAACTGAGGAACAACAGCAAATATATGATCAAATATATCTGCCTGAATACCTTCATACTTTACCCATTCCGTAGTTGAAGCGAAAACATATACTTCAATTGGAATTCCTGTTGGACCGGGATCTAAGTGACGTACCATAAATGTTAATCCTTTATTTACATCTTCCCGCTTTCTCAAATAATACTCAAGGTATTTTCTAAAAGTTCCGAGGTTTGTCAATCTTCTGCCATTGATAAGTTCAGATGCATCGATTTTATTTTCTACATTAAACTTTTTTAATTCCTCAATTTTAGAATCAATATATTCTGTTATCAACTGATACTTTCTGAACTTTTTTATCATCTCATCATCGCAGAACTTAACGCTGTTTACATCGATCAGAATTGAACGCTTGATCCTTCTGCTGCCGGTCATCTGCATACCGCGCCAGTTTTTAAAAGATTCCTCCAGCAGTTTATAGGTCGGAATTACTACTATTGTTTTATCCCAGTTTTGAACTTTAATGACATTTAAGGAAATATCTATAACATCACCGTCAGCGCCGAATTTCGGCATTTCGATCCAATCACCTTTTCTTATCAGATCGTAGGAATTAATTTGAATGCTTGCAACAAAAGAAAGAATAGTATCACGAAAAATTAAAAGGACTAGTGCGGAAGCGGCAGCAAGTCCGGCGAATAAATTCCATACGTTTTGTCCCGTAATTATTCCAATTATAAAGATGGCACCGAAAAAATAAGTGAATATTTTTGTTATCTGCAAATATCCTTTAATAGGTCTTTCAGAACTCTTGCCAAGTCTTTCATAAACTTCGTTGTAGGAGGTAAGTACAGAACCAATTATCAGCATTATCATCAATACGATAAGTATTGAGGAAACGAGATGTATGAAGTTTTCAAATTGAGGCAAAAGGTATGAAAATCTGTTTAATACATAAACAGGTGCAATAAGCGCAATACGTTTTACAAATTTTTCATTAAATACTATTTCATCGATTTCCGTTTTAGTTTTTGAAGTTATTTTCCGAATAACTTTGTTTGCAGCGAACTTCACGATGAAGTAAGCTATTATCGCTAAGCTGAATACACCAATGAACTTCAGGTTATAATATAAAACAGGGTACTGCTGAAACCAGCTGGAAATATTGTCGAACAGTTCTTGCATAAAATAAAGTTATGTTTACTCAAAGATAATAAATGCACCGCAGTTTTTGTAGCAGAAATAACATGAATCATTAAAACTCAAATATCATCTCATTAACTAAAATTATCGTTTTTATGAAAACAATCTCACAAATATTAAGTCTGGCAGAAAAGAACTACATAACTTTTCATAAATTGAATCTTGATGAAGTGATTAAAGATTTTCACCTAATCTACGAAGCAGATACAGGAATATCTGATAAAATCAGAATTCTTAAAAAAGACGAAGGGTACTTTATACAGGAAACGACAAACAAAAATGAAATTCTTTTCCGCAGAATGAAAAGCTTAACTGAAGCAGAAGAACTGGTTAAACATCGCCTTGAAATTTATGAAAAAATGTGGGATGGCTGCGGATGCAAAGTTGATTATTATTTATGAAAATGGTTCAAATTCCTTTAAATCTGCTTCTTTATATTCACTTCGTTTTTATTTAGCTTCGTACAAAAGTTTTTAATAAATAGTAAAAACACCTGATCTATAAAAAATTAGTTATGGAAATCTATAAAGAAATAGCTATTGCCGGTATCCATAATGATATTTTAAAATTGTTAATTCAGATAGCCGTCCTGCTGATAACTGCCAGAATATTTGGTGAAATTGCCCAGCGAATTGGTCAACCCTCAGTACTGGGAGAAATTCTTGCGGGTATCATACTCGGACCATCATTACTTGGAAACCTTTTCCCTTTTATCCACGGCTGGGTAATTCCAATCACAGAGATGCAGAAAAGCCTGCTTGAAGTAATAACATTAATCGGTGCAATGTTTTTACTCTTAATAACAGGACTAGAAACCGACCTTCAGCTAATTAAACATCACGCAAAGAAAACTTTAGGAATTGCACTTGGCGAATTACCGTTTTCACTAGCATGCGGATTTGCCTTCGGCTTTTTAATTCCCAATTCCTTTCTTGTTGATCCTGATCAAAGACTGATCTTTGCAATGTTCATTGCAATTGCTATTTCACTATCAGCAATTCCGGTTATTGCAAAAGTTCTGATGGATTTGAAATTAATAAGAAGAGATATCGGACAGATCACTCTTGCTGTAGGAATGTTTGATGATACAGTTGCCTGGATTTTGTTGTCAATAGTTCTAGGACTAATTGGCGGTGAAGTTGTTTCTGTTGGTTCAATCAGCTTTTCTTTTTTTAAGGTTATTCTTTTTGTTGGGTTGAGTTTTTTCATTGGCAAATTTATTGTAAGACATTTATTGGAATTCACACTTAACAAAATTTCTTCCAGGGATAAAATTCTAACCTTAATCATAGTTTTTACATTTGCACTCGGAGCAATTGTGCAATCAATCGGTTTAGAAGCAGTGCTCGGTGCTTTTATTGCCGGAATAATATTTGCACAGCAGCCTTCAGTTCCAAAGGAATCTATCAATAAACTTGAAAGCACAACCTTTGGGATATTTGCTCCAATATTTTTTGCAAGTGCAGGGTTGAAAGTTAACGCAATAGATCTCTTCAAACCTGAATTGATGCTTATAGGACTTGGACTAATCTCAGTAGCAATATTCAGTAAATTTGCGGGAGCCTACTTAGGTGCAAGATTATTTGCAAGGACTGATCACTGGACTGCACTCAGTTTTGGAGCAGGGCTGAATGCAAGAGGCGCGATTCAAATTATTGTTGCAACCATCGGACTTTCATTCGGAATTCTTTCACAAGAAATTTACTCACTTATTATAATAACAGCTTTAGTTACATCACTAATGGCGCCTGTTATGTTAAGATGGACTTTAAAGCGAGTCAAACCGGAGGATGCAGAAATAAGAAGATTACAGCAGGAAGAACTTCTAAAAGATAATATTTTAACCAGGATTCATCGAGTTCTTCTGCCTGTAAGGAAACGGGAGATCAGTCAGGCTAGTCCATCCAAATTAATTGAAGCAAGAATACTTGAACGACTTGGACGCAAGACAGATTTAAGCGTTACTCTTTTCACTATTTCCGGTGAAAGTGAGAAACAGGATAGTCAACAGTTCCTTAATACTCTTGCTGGATTTTTTAAAAAATTTCCTGTTACTAAAAAAGTAGTAGATAGTAAAAATACACTTGAGACTATACTTGAAGAAGTTAGAAAAGATTACCATCTATTAATTCTTGGAGCAACAGAACGAAATAAAAACCAGAATTTATTATTCAACCCGATTGTAGATAATCTTGTAAGATTTGCACCTTGTCCAAGTATCGTGGTTCAAAGCAGTAATGTTTCTGATGACTGGAGACCGAGCAGAATTTTAGTCCCTACAAACGGAAGTCTTGCTTCCAAACGAGCGGCTGAAATTGCCTTCGGTATTGCTTATCATGATCATGATCAGGTTCACATACTCAATGTAATTGAAGCGAGGAAAGATTTTTCCTCTTCAATCGATTTTGAGGGAAGTGTAACCGAGCGCAGATTTACATTTGCTCATCAAACAGTTGCAGAGTTAAAAAAACTTGGTGAATCTTTAAATGTAAATACATTTACCGAAATTGAAGTCGGTGAAGAACCCGATGCTGTAATTTTAAAGATGGCGTCAGAAAAAAACTTCGATTTAATAATTCTTGGCACTGATATAAGACCGGGAGCAGACAAATTATATATGGGTCCAAGAGTGGAGAAGATCCTAAGTAATTGTACCTGCCCTGTGCTGGTTGTTAATTCGGTTTAAGCAAAACATTTTTCTTTCGTTAAACAGAATTAGTTATTGTTTTAAGATTATTATTTCCAATATCAATCGTCATCACTTTTCTTTTATTATCAATCAAAGCCTGTCTGTCGCCAAAAGCCTGAGCGGTTTTGAGCACCCCGAATGTAATCGATGATTTATCTTCAACCGGATTATCAGGAATCGGCAAATCGTCAGAAACGTTTGATATAATTTGAATGAACAATCCGTTGCCGGCATCACCCTTATGAAGCTGACCTGTTGAGTGGAGGAATCTTGGACCATATCCGATTGTTACAGGTACTTTGTATTTCTTATGTATTCCGGCTCTTAAATGGTTTAATGCTTTATCTGTTTCAATATCTGGTTTGAGATAAGCTTGTATGGCCACATAGCTTTTTCCGGATTGACTCTGAGCAAGAAAATTATTGAATGCATCTTTAAAGTTTTTTGCTGAAATATCGCCATAGACTTTAATATCATTTTCAACCAAATCCGGAATCATTTCAGGCATTTCGCCGGCTTCCATATAATTTTCAATAAACTTGCGTGCAATAATCTTCGCCTGCTCAACATTGGGCTGGTCGAAAGGCTGCACATTCATTCTCCATCCTGCAACTGATGTCGCAAACTCCCATCTGTAAAATTCAGCGGCAAGATCATAAAGATCATTCCATACAATTTCAATTACCGGGAATCCTGCTCTTTTCAGTTCATCAGTTTTTGTTTGATAAGAATTATCATTATTTAATTTGATATAAACAAATAAACGATCATTATCATAAAATTCCGGAGATAATATTTTTTCTCCGTCAACCGGAAGAATTCCTTTTCCGTTTTTACCTGTACTTTCGGCAATAAGCTGTTCAACCCAGGAGCCAAAACTTTTTATTTGTTCAGAAAGAATAAAGGTGAGTTTATCAATTCCCTTTTCGGCTAACTCCCCGATTACACAACCAAGTTTAGCACTTAAATTACTCTTATTATTAAGTTTGGATTCCTCAGCAACATATTGCGCACGATCTAAGAAAGTATTCAGATCGATTCCGACTAATGCCGCAGGAACGCAGCCGAACAAAGAAAGGACGGAAAATCTTCCTCCGATATCCGGATCATTAAGAAAAATTTTTCTAAAACGTAATTCTTCAGCAATTTTCTGTAATCCGCTTCCGGGATCGGTTATTGCAATGAAGTGATTTCCAACTTTCTCTTTACCAATTTTTTCTGCGACAAAGTTGTAAAAGAATTTCATAAACGAAAATGTTTCAACGGTACCGCCGGATTTTGTTGATACGATGTAAAGAGTTTTTTCAGGGTTAAGAGTATCAGCAAAATGTTTAACTGCACCAGGATCAGTACTGTCTAATACTGCCAGATCAAGAAATCCTTTCTCTAAACCAAAAGTTAAACGGAAAACTTCAGGGGCAAGACTTGATCCTCCCATTCCCAGAAGTAAAGCGTTAGTAAAACTATCCTGCCGGATAGATTCTACAAAATCCGTAATTTCCTTCAAAGAATTTTTTGTTGCTGCGGGACTATCCAGCCAGGCTAAACGATTAATTATTTCATTAGGATCATCGCTCCACAGTGTATGATCCTTTTTCCAGATACGATTGATTACATCTTCCTGTAATAATCTATTAAAAGTATTATTTACATCCTGTTCAAATTTACCTAATGAGTATTTGATCATTTTATTTTACTTTCTTAAGTGTTTCAACTTTTTCGGAAATACTTTTCAGCAGTGAGTCAAAAGAATCAGCGAAGGATTTAACTCCATCTGTCTGAAGTTTATCGGTTATTTTATCAATATCAATTCCAAGATGAGCTAATTTTGTTAGTTGCTCTTTTGCTTCCCTAAGATTTTTATCGAGTGTAACTGATAATTTACCGTGATCAAGAAATGCATGAAGAGTGGCAGGTGGAATTGTGTTAACAGTTTCAGCTCCGATCAGTTCATCAACATATAGTGTATCAGGATAGTCAGGATTTTTAGTTCCGGTGCTTGCCCAAAGGAGTCGCTGAACTCTTGCTCCTTTGCTCTTTAATTTATTCCACCTTTCTCCAGAAAAAATTTCGTGAGAAAGTTCATAAGCAACTTTTGAATTAGCAATCGCAATCTTTCCCTGCAGTTCCTTATTACCAATTGCTTCAAGCTCTTTATCGCAGTAAGTATCAACACGACTGACAAAAAATGATGCAACCGAAGCAATTTTACTTACATCACCGCCAGCCGAATCAAGTTTTTCAAGACCCTTAATGTAAGCCTCTGCAACCAGTTTATAATTTTCATTACTGAATATTAAAGTTACGTTAACATTTATGCCTGATCCTATTACTTCAGTTATTGCCGGAAGTCCTTCCACAGTGCCGGGTATCTTAATCATTATATTCGGACGGTTAAGAGTTTGGAATAATCGTTTTGCCTGTTCAATCGTTTCTTTTGTTTTATTCGCAAGATGAGGACTGACTTCTATGCTAACATATCCATCGTATCCAATTGTATTTTTATAAACAGGAAGAAGCAGATCGGCAGCCATTCCGATATCTTTAAGCGCTAATGATTCATAAATTTCTTCTGTGGAAAGATTTTCAGCAAGAAGTCGACGGATATCATCATCATAATCCGTACTTCCGGAAATAGCTTTATCAAAGATTGTTGGATTGGATGTCATTCCTCTCAAACCCATATCAATAAGTCGTTGAAGTTCACCAGAAGTAATAAGATCACGTTTTATATAATCAAACCATATCGATTGTCCGAGTTCAGCAAGTTCCGTCATTTTTGACATTTCATATCCTCTTTCGTTATTTTGCTTTGAGATTTTATTTGCAAAGTTAATTATAGCTAAGGAATTATTTAAGTGATAAGAAATATTTTAGTGTTAAATGACTGTTAACATCAAAGAAAAAATACTCAACAACAAAACCAATCTCATAATTCTGCTTTACGCTGTACTTATGGGTATTGCAGGAATATTCGATCTTCAAATTTCAGAATCATTGGTCAACAGAAATTCCGGGTGGGCAAAAGTTATTGAGGATTATGGTGAACTTCCCGGAATAATTACCATTCTCACTGCAATATTTATTTATCATAAAAAGAAGAAGCATTCATCAAATGCCCGTACCATTTTGTACAGTTTCATTCTGACTTATTCAGCATTTATGCTTTTTAGTTATACCGGTATTGTATTATTTAAACCTTTTCTGAACTCATTTTATCCTGTAATTATTTTTGCTTCTGTTTTAATGCTTATATCAGTGGTTCTTGTAAAAAAATTGAAAGTTGATTTTTCAGAAACAGCATTTTATTTCTCAAAAGTTGTTTTACTGATGGGAATATTCGGATATGTTTTATTTGTGCAGCCTTTAAAAATTTTCTGGGGCAGAGTAAGATTCAGAGATCTTGAACCGCTATTTACTGATTTTACAAACTGGTACGTTCCGAATGGTATAACCGGAAGCGATTCATTTCCCTCCGGCCATTCTGCAATGGGATTTGTACTGATTTCATTTTTCATATTATTCAGAAATAAAAATTTTAACGCGAAGTTTGTTATCTATTCTTTTGCCTTGATCTGGGCAGTAGCAGTTGCAGCCAGTAGAGTAGTAATTGGTGCGCATTTTCTTTCTGACGTTATTGTCGGATCAATGGGAATGATGTTCGTTTACTTATACTTTTCTAAACCGGAAAGAGCTAAAAATATTTAAACCGGAGCAGCAATTAACGAGTAACAATTAACGATCTCCCCTTTTTTACCAATATTCTCTGTAATTTTTTTGTGTTATTAATCCAATCGGTCCTTCATAAATTCCACCGTCTCTGAATCCATCATATACTCTGACTGCTATTACATTCTCACCATCTGTATTCAATACGCCGTCAGGAATAAAGTAAGCTCTTAACTCCAGGTATTCATTATTTCTATTGAATTCTGTTGGAGTCTCTCCTTCTTGCCAGATTCCTGTTGAGCCGACAAACTTTCCGTTTATAAATGCCTGATCAATATCATCAATTTTGCCGAGAAGCAGAATTAATTTTTCTTCGTCGTATCCCTCTGGAATTGTAAAAGATTTTCTGTACCACGCAAATCCATTATGATCTTTATAACCCTGGGTTTCCCAGTGTGCCGGAACAAAAATGCGGCTCCATCTTGAATCATTAAATGACTTTTGACTCCATAAAGAATCATCCCCGGTTTTAAATTTCCATTCACCGCTTAAATTTATATTTGGATTAAGAATTCCCTCTGCCCTGTATAAACCAATATTTCCTGACATAATTCCCCCTTCTAGTTCAGCATCGTAAACACGGACTGAAATAATATTATCCCCGGTTTTATTAATTATTTCCGGAGGTACATAATATCTTCTGTAAGCATTGTAAGCAGTTTGATAATAAGGTGGGAATCCGCCGGAGACTCCAATCAGCTGTCCATTGAAATAAACTTCATCCACATCATCCACATAACCTAAGTGAAGATAAATATTTTTATCTGATGTATTCTGAGGAAAAGAAAATGACTTTTGATACCATGCAAATCCGTTGTAACCGTGAAATCCCTGATTTTCCCAGGAGGATGGAACTTTTATCTCTTCCCAATCGGAATCATCATAATTTCTCATTCTCCAGTTCATATTGTCACCAATAGTGAATTTCCAGAGTCCTGATAAATCAAGTACTTTATCAGCATCATAATTTGGCGGAGGCGGTGAATGTCTGAACTCAAAGCATCCTGTAAGTGAAAACAAGCCACACAATAAGATTATAAGAATAAAAGCGCTATTTATTATTTTTCTTGTCATTGATATTTCAGAGCTAAACATATTCCAATTATAATAATATTCCGTCATGCAAATGTAACGAATTGTAAAAAATTGTCATGACCGGTTATCTTGTTTTTAAATTACTTACAGTATTTCCATTAGCGTATTCATTATAAATGAAAGACGCCATATTTCTTACCCTTAAATTCTCATCATTCTTTGAAAGTTTTCTTACAGCATCAAGACCTTCTTTACTTTCCATCTCGAATAAAGCAAGAGCAATGAGCACTTTTATGCCGGGATTTTCTTCTTTTTTCAACTGTGCTATCAGATCTTCAGCCGATTCAAGCACTTTATATTTACCTGCAAAGTAAATAGCACTTTTTCTTACGCCTTCATTATCTGAGTGGATTCCCATAAGCAGATTATCAAGAGCGTATTTGTTTTTTGTGAATTCAGATAAACTGCTCTGGGCAAATATAGAATTGGTTAACAATAATCCTACAACCAAAACTAAAACTGTTTTTGTTAAATGTGCTTTCATTTTGAACCTCCTGAGAATAAATATTTAGTAAATAAATCATCTAATGTCTGGTTCAAAACTAATTTGACTGATTGTAAGAGGTGTCACCTGCAGGTAAAGTGTTGTAAAAAAATGTCATGGTTAATTACGAATTAGGAATTAGGAATTAGGAACCTGTCGGCCAACATGCAGATTAGGAATCAGGATTTAATAATTTTTCAATAGTTACACTTAAAATAGATCTAATTTACCAGCTTATACCCAACTCCGTGAACAGTTAAAATGAATTGAGGGTGATTCGAGTCCTTTTCAATTTTTTGACGCAGTTTTAAAATAAAATTATCAACTGTTCTTGTAGTAGGTGTTTCTTCAAAGCCCCAGACTTCCGTTAAAAGTTCATCACGGCTTACGGTAGCATTTTTCTTCTTCCACAAGTAGTGAAGAATTTCATATTCTTTGTGAGACATTTGCACGTCTTTATTCTTAACCTTTGCCTGGTAAGTTCCAAAGTTTATAGTTAGCTGCCCGATCTGCACATCTTTATCATCAATTTCTTTACCAGTTAATTTTCCTCTTCTTAAAATGGCTTTTATTCTTGCAAGAAGTTCACGCAGGCTGAATGGTTTTGTAACATAATCATCAGCGCCGAGTTCTAATCCGAGTACTTTATCAATCTCTTCTCCCTTTGCAGTAAGCAGGATTATTGGAGTTGTAATACCCTTTTTTCTTGCTGACTTACAAACATCAAATCCTGACATTTTAGGCATCATTACATCAAGAATTATCAGATCATACTGATTTTCAAGAATCTTATTCAATCCTGTTTCGCCGTCCTCTGCAGAATCAACTTCATAGCTTTCGAATTCAAGATTATCTTTCAATCCCATTCTCATAGCGGGCTCATCTTCGCAGATTAAAATTTTAGGCATAATAAACTCCGTTACTGATTGTTTGAAACCGGTAATAAAATTTTAAATGAACTACCTTCGTTTATTTTACTTATGACTGTAATCTTTCCATTGTGCGCATCAACTATATGCTTAACTAAACTTAGTCCCAATCCCGTTCCTTTTACATTATGTATTGAACCGGTTGACACGCGGTAAAATTTATCAAATATTTTTTTTTGATCATCTTCCTTTATTCCAACCCCCTTGTCTGAAACTTCAATAAATACAAATCCATCTGATTGTCCGGTTTTGATATTAACTTCTTTATTATCGGTGCTGTATTTAACCGCATTGTCAATCAGATTGATTATGGCTTCCGAGATAGCTTCAGCATCAACCTTAACAAATGGAAGATTATCTGATTTATTAAAATAAAATTCAAATCCTTTGTTATGCAGATGGAAGTTATAATTGTTATAAACCTGTTCTGTAATATTATTTATATCTGCTACAGTAAAATTGTACTTACGTTTTCCGGCTTCAGTTTTTGAGAAGTTAAGTATTGTATTTACAATCTTTCCGAGTCTGTTTGTTTCCTGACTGATTATCTGGTAATACTCTTTCTTCTTCTCTTCGGTTTTCACTCTATTCATTTCAAGAGTTTCGGCAAACATACTTATTAATGCAAGCGGAGTTCTTAATTCGTGAGATACATTTGAAACGAAATCCGCTTTTATCTGAGCAAGCTCAACTTCTTTCTTAACATTTCTATAAACAATATAAACTCCGATTAACAGTACAACTGCCAGAATAATAATCAGAATAATGTTTGTTGCTGCACGCTCTTTTACAAGATCCTGAATTGTTTTTCCAACCAACGAAATTCCAAGAGTGTAATCAGGAATCATCCACAATGGTTTTTCAAGCTGAACTTCTTTTACAGCAAAATCCTTGGTTGAGTTAAACTGAAAATTATTATTCCGGTTTATTACGGAAATGATAAATTCATCTTTCGCAACCGCCTGAATTTTTGGTGAGAGAATTCTGAAGACAAAAGTTTCAGGTTCAATTATCATTCCGCAAAGCTTTTTTGATTCACCTTCCTGTTCAAGAGTAAAGATCAGTAATGAATGATTCTGCAGTTGATCGGATTTTAACGGTTCTATTTTTCTATAGCCCCCGCGCTGATAAGTATAAAGTCGGTTAATTGTTTGTTCATTTAATGAAAGAGTAGCAGAAAAAATTTTATTTAGATCTTTTACTGGATAGTTGGTTATTAGTTGATTTTTTAATTGAGTAGAATATAAAAACTCAATGTCAGTATCCTCCGGGCCATCAGCTATAAAAATCATTTCCAGTGATACATGTTCATCATAAAATTTGTTCAGTAACTTCTGAGTTCCTTCATCATCAGATGTTTGAAGTTGTTCAACCAGAAGGCTTGTCTGACTTGCCCAGCTGCTTACTACATCTTCAGAATATTGATTGACAGAAAAGAGTAGCGCTTCAAGCTGATTATTGTAAATTGTATTGAGAACTTCCTCCCTTTCATTAAGTGAAGTAATTTCATTCAATACGAAGAAAGCAATAGGCAGCAAGATTATAATGCCAAGTAAAACAACTATCTTTTTTACAGCACTATTCATCTGACGCGGAGATTATTTTTTCTTCAGACTGTTTGATACCATCTCAAATACTTTATCCTTTAAGGAATCATAAGTTTCGTTACCAGGATAAACCGGTTCTAAAAATTTTACGTTGATTTTTTTCATAGGACGGGGAATTTTCTTACCTCTCGGCATCGCATCATAAGCACCGTCAATAGCCACAGGAACAACCGGTATATTAAGTTCTCTGGCAAGTATAGCAAAGGTTTTTTTGAATGACCCGATCTCACCATCTCTAGTCCTTGTGCCTTCAGGAAAAATAATAATATTTTTTTCCTTCTTAAGTACCGAAGCAAGTTTTTGCAGTGATGATTTAAGGTCACTCAGATCCATAACAATAACATTGTTCTTATTAGCAATAAACTTAAGCCATCCCTGTTTAATATGTTTTTCTTTAGCATAGAAGTAGGTTTTTTTCATCAGTTTATTTTTTAAGAACACTGCAACAAATAATCCATCAATAAAACTCTGGTGATTCGGTGCCAGAATGAACGGACCGTCAGGAATGTTTTCAATTCCCTCACCTTTAAGTCTGAAATAAAATCTCAGAAAAACTTTTGCAGAATTCTTAATCAGGTTATGAGTAAACCAGCTTTCAGGAAGATCAATATCCAGATGCTCCTTTAGAATGCTGTTCCAATCAACTGCTTCAACATTTAATTTTGTTTTTTTATCTTTTATGTATTCAGCAAGTTTTTGAATGTTAGAAAAATTAAGCAGCTCTGTTTCCTGGAGCGTAATTCCAAATGTAGATTCCAGGTAAACGATAAGATTAACTTTATCGAGTGAATCCAGCCCTAGGTCAATTTCCATATGATCGGTTGGATGAACAGTTACTTCCTTATTAGCCTGAATAAATTCTTTAATAAGCTTGTATTCTTTGATATCAGGTTCTGCTGCACTTTTCTTTTTCTCATCAAAATGAGTTTCAAGTTCAGGCAGAAGAAATCTTTTCAGCTTGCTGAGTCTTGTTCTTGGAAGAGGTTCTTTAATCAAAGAAAACTTCATTACTTTCTTGTATGGTGTTACTGACTGGTTATATTTGTCAATTACATTCCATGTAAGATATTCCTCAAGGTTATCGATTTCTTTCTGCTTTGCTTTTTGATATTCAGGATAAATAACTGCGTGGAGCATATCATTTTTTTCGAACACACCAACTTCATTTATTAAATCGCTCATTGAAGCAAGTTTGATTTCGACTTCTTCAGGGTTAATATTCTTTCCGTTTGAAAGAATAATAATTTCTTTCTTTCTGCCTGTGATAAAAATTCGGTTCTTTTCATCGAGATAACCAAGATCACCGGTATGAAGCCAGCCATCCTTGATTATATCAGCAGTTTCTTCGGGTCGATTGTAATAACCTTTCATTACGTTTCTTCCGCGGTTAACAATTTCACCATCAATAACTTTAACTTCGTTTGTAGTCAGAGGTCTACCTGCAGAACCGGGATAAACTTCACCCGGACGTGTAAAAGTAATCATTGGTGCGGTTTCGGTCATACCGAAACCTTCAAGAATTTCAAATCCAAGTGTAGTAAAATCTTTAGCAACTTCGGGGTCTAAAGCAGCACCGCCGGAAACAAGATACTTAATGTTGCCGCCAAATCTGTCGTGAACTTTTTTAAATATCTTACGTGAAAATGAAAGTGAATTTTTCTTTCTTGCAACTTTAAATAAAAGTTTTGCAATTGCGCTTTTGTCAATCTTATCTCTTATACCTTTTCTTATAAGGTTATAAAGACGCGGAACACCAATAATTACACTTATACCATGCTTTTGCAAAGTTGCAATTAAGTCCTCTGAAGACATTGATGGCGAGAATACTGCAGTAGCGCCAACTGATAAAGTGATAATTGCTGTTCCAGCTAAAGGAAAAATATGATGGAGTGGTAAAAGAATTAAAACTTTATCCTCCGGTTTATAAATCTCGACATCCTTACTTACTGCTTCTATATTAACAAGAAGATTATCAAACGAAAGCATTACACCTTTTGGTGAACCTGTGGTACCTGATGTATATATAATTACAGCTGTATCATTAAGATCTCTTTCAGGAAAGGAGAATTCCACTTCGGCTTTTATTGTTTTTATTTCATCGATGTTTATCAGGAATGGTTCATAACTGATTTTACTTACAACCTTTTGAATAGTGTCCCTGGTTGTATCAGAATAGAAAACATATTCCGGTTTGCAGTCGTTAAGTATGAAGGCAACATCGTCAACCGATGACATGTAATCAATAGGAACGATACACGCCTTCTTTTTCCAGCCTGCATAAAAAGCAAAGATCCATTCCGGTCTGTTTTCAGAAAGGATGGCAGCTTTCGAAAAATTATTTAATGTAAGCAAGGATGAGTAAGCACTTATATTCTTTAAAACCTCGTTATAAGAAATATTTTCATCTTTCCAGATAAGTGCAGTTTTTTCGGATGGTTTTATAAACAAGATAGCATCTCCTTAAATCAATGGTTTTTGTTTTAGAAAATTATTGAATTATTTGATTAAAACCTTAATAACTGAAACTTCAATTTCGTTTTTTATCTGGTTAGAGGCTGTTTCACAGGTAATGTTTTCTCGATATTTTTTTGATTCCATTAGAAAAACACTCGAAAACCATCCGCAATAATAGGTTCTCCAGTAATGAAATATATCGAGAGAACCTTTTGAGACAGCCCCCAATAAATGCATATGATAGTTAATTTTTATCTATTGCAGTTGGATTTATACAACTGTTATTATTAAGTCTAAGATACCAGGCGGCTATAGCTGCATAATTTTCATATTGATGATAATTGACTAAGATTTTTTATAAGGGATAAATCAAAAACAAATCATTTTTTTCATTGTGATAATTAGCAGAATATTTTAACAATAATTAAATTTATTATTGAAGCACTGAATAAAATAAATTTATAGATGAGGATAAAATGAGCAATTCAGAAAAACCAGAAATAGGTTCTATTACCTGGTGCGATCTAACCATTCCTGATGCTGAACAAGTAAAAGACTTTTATGCTAAAGTAGTCGGCTGGAAACCTGAAGCGGTTTCTATGGGTGACTATAATGACTTCAGTATGAAAGCTCCGGATAGTGATAAAGTTGCAGCAGGAGTATGTCATACTCGTGGAGTTAATGCACAGCTTCCTCCGCAATGGCTGATATATATAACTGTACAAAATGTAGAAAAGAGTGCCTCCGTTTGTATTGAATCAGGCGGAAAAATTGTTGTACCGGTAAAGAAGATAGGCAGCTACGGAACTTATTGTGTAATTGAAGATCCGGCCGGCGCCGTCTGCGCATTGTTTCAGCCGGAAAGATGACTTAAATCACCATTTATACATTTTAGAAAAGAGTAGAACATTTGTTCTATGTTCAACGCGTTTTATCTCCTTTAGTTTTGGATTGTTAATAATAAACAATTATCAATCAATTAAAGGAAAATAAAATGAAAAAAATAAATACTTTTCTAATCATTACACTTCTGATGCTGATTTTTTCGGCAACTTTATATTCACAGAATAACAGAAGTGAATTCTTTAAAACCCAAAAGCACACCGGACTTATTGAGAAGCTCAGTGCACAAAACAGTCCGTCTGTAATTACAAAATCAGATAATAAAAATCTGAGATCAGCTGTAAATTATAAAATTCTTGAAAACGGGTTTGTACTTGAATCTGTCAAATACCAGCTATACACCGGCAGCGGCTGGCTGGATTTCCAGAATGAATTTAACACTTATGATAATAACTTTAACTTAATTGAAACTGTCGTTCAGATATTTAATAGTATAGGTCTTGAGAACTTCGAAAGAATGAGCCTGACTTATTACCTAAACAATACTCTTGAATCAAAACTTACTCAATTGTGGGATGGGGTTGAATGGGCGGACGAGTCCAAAACTGTATATCAGTATGATGCCCAGGGAAGATATACAGAAGTGAATCATCTGTTACCAGACGGATCAGGTGGATTTGCTGAATACGTAAGAGAGTTATATACTTATGAATCAAATCTGAAAAAAGAATTTATTGAAACGCAGCAATTCAATAATGGTACCTGGGATAATTTAAGTTTCACAGAAGCTATCTATTTTGATGAAGAAAGAATACAAGAGGTTACAAATTCAGGCTGGAACGGAATAGAGTACCAGTTTAATGATAAACAAACCTTTACATATTCAAGCGGCCTTCTAATTGAAAATCTTAATTTATTGTGGACAGGTTCTGAATGGGTGAATACAGCAAAGCAGACATATGAGTATGATGCACAGGAGAGGATTACTGAATCACTTTCACTAAGTTTTAATGAAAGTACACAAGGCTGGGAAAATGTGTTCAGAATGACAAATACATACTACGGTACCGATTCGTTAATAACTATTCTGCAGTCAGGCAATATTAATGAATGGGAAAATTTAGCAAAAGTCAGCAATATGTTCAGAGCTGATGGAAATTTAACCGGTGTGGTTTCATATGAATGGGATACAACCGAATGGCTGCCTCTGGCAAAAGGTGATTATGATTATGATGCAAACGGAAATTTAAAATTATACATCGAATCAGTCTATGAAGATAATGAATGGTCTGTATTTGGACGTGCTATATATACTTATATTCCGACCAATACAACAGATGTTAATGACGATGTAATAACTACTGTTGACTTTAAACTTAATGATAATTACCCGAATCCGTTCAATCCATCAACGGTTATAAGCTGGCAGTCTTCGGTCGACAGCCGTCAGACTCTGAAAGTATTTGACATTTTAGGAAATGAAGTGGTTACACTTATCGATGAATTCAGACCGGCTGGAAAACATTCCATTGAGTTTAACGCATCAGTACTTGCAAGCGGCATCTATTTATACAAAATCGAATCCCAATCAATTGATGGTGCGTATAATTTCAGTGCAGTAAAGAAGATGATGTTAATTAAATAATATTATCTGACAGAAAGAACCGGGGGTTATTGCATGGAAGCTCAGGACCAAAGGAGGCAGAGTCCTGAGCTTTTTATTTTTATTCTTTAATTAGTCCAACACTTATGAGGCATTTTTTAATACGGAAAAATGTTTTTTCTATATTGTTATCAAGCCCGATTGATATTCTTACCAAACCTTCACTTAAACCCATTGCAGCTCTTTCTTCCTCGGGAATTTCTGATGAAGTACTGTGCCCGGGTGATGAAAACAGAGTTTTAAAGTAACCGAGACTAACCGCAAGATAGCCCACTTTAGCAAACTGCATTTCAGCCATTAACTTATCAGCAGTTTCAGCATCACCCGCATCTATTGCCAGCATTCCGCCATAACCGAACCCATCATTCATTAATTCTGTCACCAAAGTGTGACCCTTATGAGATTTTAATCCCGGATAAAATACTGTTAATCCAAGTTTCTCAAAACTTTCTGCAAGGTATTGTGCATTCTTACTATGCTTTTCAACTCTTATATGGAGTGAATGAAGATTTTTCAAAATACTTGCTGCACGGTGACTGTCTAATACAGGTCCAAGCAGCATAGCCGCACCTGAATTAATGTCCATTAACTGATCAATGAATTCTTTAGAACTGCAAACACAGCCTGCAACGCAGTCACTTGTTCCATTAATGAATTTGGTCAGACTGTGAATTACTATATGAGCACCAAGATGAAGCGGAGTAATAAAAATTGGGCTGAAAGTATTATCAACCATCAGTTTAATGTTGTGGTCATCCGCAATCCTGCCAAGCTTAGGCAGATCAGCAATTTCAAGAAGAGGGTTACTTATTGTTTCAGTATATATAATTTTAGTTTTGTTAGTTACGGCGTTTTTAACATCATCAAGATTCTGAATATTCACAAATTTTACATTTATACTATGACGCGGAAGAAAATTTTTGAAGAAGGCATAAGTTCCGCCATAGATAGTTCTGCTGGAAATAATTTCATCACCGCATTCACATAATTGCAGAACAGAACAAGCTATGGCTGACATTCCTGAACCTGTAACTATTGCAGCTTCTGCATCTTCAAGTTTTGCAAGAGCGTCCGCAAGATATTTGTTAGTCGGATTCCAGTGACGGGAATAAAGAAAGCATCCCTCAACTTCGTGATCAAAAAGCTCTTTCATTGTGTTAGGATTCAAAAAGGTATAAGTTGAAGAATCCGTTATGGAAGGATTCACATCCCCGTATTCGCCAAAAACCAGGTAGTCCTGAATTTCAACACTCGGATCGAAATGATGCATATTTATTCTCCCTTGATTTAATCGATAGGAATTTTTGTATTAAACTTCACCGTAGATAAAATAAACATTGTATTTACACGATTAACGCCTTTAATCTTCGCCAGTTTTTCCAGAAGGAATTTTTCATAAAGCTGAATATTCTCCACTGCCACTTTAAGAATAAAATCATCCTCACCGGCCACATGATAGCACTCAAGAACCTCATCAAGCCTTTTAATGCTCTTTGTAAAACCGTCTATTGAGTTAAGCTGATGTGCAGCAAGAGAGACTGAAACAAATGCAAAAGTGCCCCGCCCGATCTTTTCAGCATCCACAAGTGCAACATACTTTCGGATAACGCCATTGCTCTCAAGCCGTTTAACTCTTTCAAGCATTGCAGGAGGGGAAATTCCGACATTATTGGACAGCTGCACGTTCGTTATCCGGGAATCATCCTGAAGAATGTCCAGAATTTTTTTATCTATTTCATCCAGTTTCATCTAATACTAAAATTAATTATTAAAGATTTATACCTAATAAAATACGGTAAAATTTATTTTTTATCAAATTATATTTTGTAATGTATTTATTTACCTAATAACAATGAACTATTTGCAAAAATGCTCAAGGTATGCGAGTTTTACAGAATATTTTTTAGAAAAAATTTCGGGAAATAAATAATGAATGAAAAACAGTTAGCTGCTGAAAGATCAGTGGATTTTATTAAAGATGGAATGACTGTGGGACTTGGAACAGGTTCAACAGTTAATTATATGATTGATGCATTAGCGCAAAAAGTAAAAAAAGGTTTAAAGATAAAAACGGTAGCAACTTCCAAATTAACATTTCAGCTTGCCGCTTCATCTGGTATTGATGTAGTTGATCTTGAACTGGTTGACAGGATAGACCTGACTATTGACGGTGCAGATGAAGTTGATCCACAATTAAATGGCATAAAAGGTGGCGGAGCAGCTTTGTTATATGAAAAAATAGTTGCAAGCAATTCCGCAAAAAATATATGGATTGTTGATTCATCAAAACTGGTTAAAAAACTCGGCAGATTTCCCCTTCCGGTAGAAGTAATTCCATATGGATCAAATCTTCTGATCAGCAAATTTGAAAAGAAAAAATTCAAACCTGCTTTCAGGAAATTTGAAGGAAACAATTTTATTACTGACGGAGGACATTTTCTTATCGATTTAAACCTTGAAAAAATTGATGACCCGAAAGGTTTTGAAGAGGAATTAAAAACCTATCCAGGTGTAGTGGAAGTTGGTCTGTTTGCAGGTATAGCTGATATGGTAATAGTTGGTGAGGGAAAAGAAATCAGAATAATTGATAGGATGGATCGTCCGGCGAAAAAATAACTATCAGGTAAAAATGAACAACAAGAGGATTGCACCTGAAATAATCCATTTTCAGATTATAAGGTTTTAATTGAACAGAAGAGAATTATGAGCTATACTTGATAGTAAATACAATTAACCTGAACGGTCCATCCTTCTGAAAAATCTATTAATTTATTTATCAACACCCATCTTTTTTAGTTCCTGGGCAACCTTTCTTGAGTTCAAGTAACCGAAAAGAATCAATAAACCTAAGAAAAGGACAACCCCTATTTCGGTTAATCCCATTATGGACTCCTTAAATTAAAAATTATATAGAAAAACTCGAAAAAAGGGCTCAAGGAAAATGCCAGCAATACTTTAAAATAAAAACACTTAAAATGCTTAAGATGAGTCATTTTCAGAGACAAATAATACTAACAGTGTAAAAATTACACGTAAATATTTTATCAGGCTATCTTCACCAAAATTTATGATTTGACACAATCCCCAATTAATATTTAATGCTGCAATTATTTCGGGCTTCTAACAAAGAGCTAACTCAACTTTATCGGCAGCTTTCTGATTCTTTTTCCTGTAGCATTATAAATGGCATTAAGCAGAGCCGGGGCTGCAGCTGCAACTCCAACTTCACCCACCACGCCAACCGGAAAATCATTCTGCATTAAATGGGTTTCCATTAAAGGTGTTTCACCATATTCAAGAATGGGATAGTCAAAATAGTTACTGTTCTCTATTCTGCCATTCCGAATAATAATTTCGCCCTTCAAAGCCGCGGAAATTGCAAAAATAATTGCACCTTCCATTTGTGCTTCAACAGTATCAGGATTTATCACAATTCCACAATCTATAACGGAAACAAATCGATCCATTTTAATTTTGTTATTCTTCATGGTTACTTCAGCAACTCTACCCACCAGTAAGAAAGGTTAAAGTTTTAAAGAAACCACCTGAAGCAGTTTATTTGGTTTTCAACCTAACTGCCTTAAGGCAAGTTATATCAAAGAACAAAAAACACATATAATGTTAAAATTAGAGTGCAAATAAATTTTCTAAAAATTAGATTAATTGAATAATTTATTAAATATTCTAATTTTTCAGAACTCTCTTTCATTTATTTGCATTGTTAGATAATCAACTGTTTTTCAAAATTTTTTGTAATAATTATTTTTCGTTAAGTGGAAAATGTCACTATTTTACACCTGTATATCTGTATTTTGAGACATTAACACAAAATCAATCATTGGATCCATCAAGAAATAGTCACTCTGGAACAAATATTGGAGAAGATACATCTTTGACATGGAAAACACTGAAAATTAAATTATAACCTATTCGGCAAAAAAATGAAAGCAACATATAGGTATCAGCACCATTATTATTATTCAATAAATATAAGGTAGGTGCAAAAACATGATCATAATGCTGAACAGAATAAAGAGCACCATATGAAAGGCAGGTACTAAATGATCAGAACTGATCTATATAATGAATTACTAGACGAAATAATAAATACCCGAACCTACCTTCTAGATAAACCGGAAGAGTCCCCGGAGAATGCTCTACGTGCTCTTTGGTTCTTAGCGGGGGGTGATCCAAGGGCAGTAGAACGCTGCCTCGAGGAAGATCTACCGATTTTATCGGAAACTTCGGTTAATCGCCTGAGAAATCTTCTCAAGAAACACATCCATGGTGTACCCCTAGCACATCTTACCGGACGTCAGCGGTTCATGGATATCGAGTTCTTGGTTGGTCCAGAAGCACTGATTCCACGTAAGGAGACAGAGATTCTTGGTTATGCTGCACTTGAGAAGATACGGGAAACTGTGGCAACGGGCGGATTTTCTAACATAATTGATTTATGCACCGGTAGTGGCAACCTTGCGCTGGCACTTGCATATCACGAGCCCAAATGCAGGATTTTTGGTGCCGATCTATCAGTAGATGCTATTACTCTAGCACAACGGAATGCGGTACATCTTGCACTTCAAGATCGGCTGAAATTTTCAGTAGGTGATTTATTTGCCCCATTTGCCCATGATCAATATTTCGGACAAATCGATATGGTAGTTTGTAATCCTCCCTATATCTCTAGCCAAAAGGTGACAGAGATGTCAGCTGAAGTTAGTAATTACGAACCGAGACTTGCCTTCGACGGTGGACCCTTCGGCTTATCTATTCTGGTAAGGCTGATTGCTGAGGCCCCACAATATCTTAAAAAGGGAGGGTGGCTTGGATTTGAAGTCGGGCTTGGACAGGGAAATTTTATAAAGAAAAGGCTAGAACGCAATAATTCGTACTCTGACATTCAAATGTTCCCCGATATGGCGGGAAATCCACGAGCTGTTTTAGCACGATGTATCTAAATTCTTAAAAATTATTTTACAACGCTTTGTGAAGAAAATATTATCTGTAAAATCTGCACCGCATTATTTTCTGCTATGTGAAATTTATATGGACTGTGTTTTAATTTATATTCAATTAAAGATGATGAGTTAAATGATATACTACGAACCGTTGATCTGGTCTATAAAAACAGCAATAATTTTTAATTTGTCAGTTGCAGGTTGGAAGGTATTTTAAAATACACAGGTTAAGAATAAATCTGTATGAAGTTGAAAATTCTATAACAAAATTCAGAATATTTTCATTGCTTGCTTTGGCAAAAATGACAATCGAAAAGTGATTGTTGATTCTAAAGAATTATTACCATGTGCTGAAACACTACAAACTTTTCACAGATTATACTATCTGAATGGTGCTAGTGTATTAGTTAAAAAATGCAAACAAATATCGAAACCCACAAACGATAAGAACAACGGAACTGAGGTTATGAATTTTTCTTAATAGTTATTTCAGCTCAAGGGGTTCTGTTCTAAGATATTCAGTTGTCTGAATCTTTCTTTTAATATCACTAATGATATTATTTACATTATCTTCTGAAAGATTCAACGCTGCGGCAATTTCAGAAACTTTATAGCCTTTCTCCCAACCAAACCATACCTTGTCAAGAATTTTAAAAGGGGTTTTAAAGAAAAACTCTTCCTGAGTTTGCTCTGCAGAGTATGTATCAGTTGTGGGAGTTCTTTTTTGAATTTCCTCAGGAATCTGCAGGTAGTCGGCTAACTGATATACCT
Source organism: Ignavibacterium sp. (assembly GCA_018335755.1). GTDB lineage: Bacteria > Bacteroidota > Ignavibacteria > Ignavibacteriales > Ignavibacteriaceae > JAGXRK01. The sequence goes on from JAGXRK010000045.1 coordinate 115,046, forward strand.
GTGATTTGAATAAATGCGCAATTGGTTTAAGATCCGCAGCACCGTCACCATGTTTCACAAAAAATCCCTGCTCATGTTCATTTTTATTACCTGTACCAATGACACAATAATTTTTAAGTTCAGCATAATAATAAAGCATACACATTCTGCTACGCTGTTTGAAGTTGGATGCTGCAACAATCTGCAAATATTCATTTAAATGAAGCCGTTGAGTTTTTTGTGTTCCATCGGCAGAAATAATAGTAATGTTGAAAAAGTTAAGCAATCCCTCCTCTTTTGGAATACCGATCTTCATTTTATAAGTGCTGTTATATTCAGGAAATATTCTTCGGACAGCTTCATCACGTCTTTGATAGCATCCGAATCCAAGCAGAGCATCACTGATCTGTTCGACCCTATACTGAACACCAAATTTTTCAGAGAGTTGTTTTGCAAGTGTAAGACTATCAGGACTTGAATCCCTTTCCGGAAGCATTAAAACGAAAACCCTCTCCGGACCAAAAGCTTTAACACACAATGCCAAAACAACCGACGAATCAATACCACCGCTAACACCAATTACTGCCCCTTTTCTACGAAATTTAAAGGCAACAACCTCTTTCATTTTTTTAATAATGCGTTCTGCTTCAGAAGCAGCATCTATGTTTATCAGATCTTTTGTGAACTTCATTTTTTATTCCATTTGTTTGAGAATTTTTTTATCAATTTTACCGTTAGGGCTTTTAGGAAGAGATTCAATGAACACTACATATTTGGGTATCATAAAAATTTCGACATTCCTGCTGCAGTATCTCAACACATCTTTTTCGGTTATTATTGAACCGGGAGTTTTAACTATAAATGCTTTTATGGCCTGACCAAGTATTTCATCCGGGACACCAATAACAGCAGCCTCACTTATGCCATCGGCTGAACACAAAATATTTTCCAGCTCTTTCGGACTTACCCGCTCACCTTTTGTTTTTATCATATCATCTTTTCGTCCTACAAAGTAAAGATATCCTTCTTCATCCTGGTAAAAGAAATCACCGGTATATAATAATTTTTCTCTGTGAAACCAGCCGTCTTTATAAACTTTTTCTGATAAATCCTGTGAGTTCCAGTAACCTCTCATAACATTTGTACCACGTACAACTAATTCACCTATTTCATTAGGCTTAACAAATTCTCTATTTTCATTAACAATAAACACTTCACAATTGGGCATTGCTTTTCCTACAGAGCCGGGCTTACGATCAATATCTTCAGGAGGAAGGTATGCAATGCGTTTACATTCAGTTAATCCGAACATAGAAAATATCTGAACGGTGTGAAATAATTTTCTGAACGCTTTAATATGCTCCACAGGCAGAGCAGCTCCTGTATTCGAAATGTACCTGAGACTGCTTAGATCATAATTTTTGAGTGTTTCCATTTTCAGAAGCATAACAAGCAAAGTAGGAACTATAGGGAAACCAGTAACTTTTTTGGACTCAATTTTTTTAATTAATTCAAGTGGGAATAACATTGATCTTTCCAGAACTATAGTTCCTCCATACATAAAACACATAATTACCTGATAGAGTCCATAGTCGAATGACAGAGGCAGTACCGTCAGGACAATATCATCGGGTGTATTCTTTATGTATGATATTATGCTTCTCGCTGCAGATATCATATTATTGTGGGAAGACATCACACCTTTTGGCTCTCCGGTAGAACCAGAAGTATAAATTAGAGTTGAAAGATCATAATCAATTACCGACCGCTTTCTTGATTCCAGAGTTATTTTCTGATTAACATCAGTGTCAGTGATAAGGTCACGCCATTTGTTTTTACTTTCAGTGTTATTATCAGAAGTATCACCAAACCAGATAACTTCCGGAACTGATTTAATTTTTTCAAGCGTGGATCTAACTACCTCAGAATTTTTAATATCTGCAATTATCACAGAAGGCGAGGAATCCTTTATGATGAAGTGCAGTTTGGGAGCTTTAAGAGAACCGTTTAACAAAACAAAAGAGGCACCAGTTTTCAGCACAGCATATAAAGCAATTACCACTTCAGCGGAGTTATCACCAAAAATTATTACTCTATCATGACGTTTAACTCCCAGCCCAATCAGGCTAAATGCAAGATTATCTGTCAGTTCATCAAGTTTTTTGTAGGAATAGATTTCTGAATTAAACAGGAGAGCAGGTTTGTCAGGAAATTTATTAGCGCTTAGTGTTAAATATTCATGCACCAGCACAGGACTGAATAATTCTGAAGTTATTTGTGTTCGAGACATATAAGAGATTTATAATTATTTAAATAATTGAGGCTGACTCAAAAGTAATGTTTTCTCGATAATTTTTCTGTCCCGATGCATCGGGACAGAAAAAACTCGAAAACCGACCGCAATAAAAGGTTCTCGAGTATTGAAATGTATCGAGAGAACCTTTTGAGACAGCCCCGCAAAAAAAATGATTGTTTAAAGAAAAATTAATTTCTCAGATCAAATACGATATCAAAATTGCCCATAGCAGTATAATCAGGACTGAAACTTTTGATAAATTTTTCTTGAATTATCTGCGCAGATAATATTCCTATAAGAGCCATATTATCTACCTCGCCAGCCTTTTCAAATTTATTCATCTTATTTAATAGCAGGCTGACTTTTTTAAAATCAAAGAGACCAGCTTCAGTAAGTGAATCATAAGATAAATATTTTTCAATCAAAGTCTTATCAAAAAGAATACCTTGTTTAATAGGCGCCCTGTAAGGATTCTTATCACGGTTAAGAACTTTATCCGGAAGAATATCTTTAAAGATTTTCTTCAATAAAAACTTTTCATTCAAGCCGTTTATTTTTAATTCAGGATCAACATTACTCATCCGTTCAATAATTCTATAATCCAAAAACGGCATCCGCATTTCAACAGAATGAGCCATTGCAGCCCTGTCTCCCTGAGATGAAAGCAGATAGTTGCTTAAAAAAACTGAAATTTCTAAGTACTGTGCCTTGCTCAGGTAATTCCATTTATAAAAATCTGAAGGCAGATCCTTAAGCAATTCATCTAAAGAATTGTGGTTTTCGAGTTCCGCTTTAAGTTTCGGCGAAAAGAATGTTTTAATCTTTGAAGTATTGTTCCATCTTATAATATGAGAAAAAAAAGGATTGCCCGGATCATCAATTCCAAAACGAAAAAATTCAGTTAAAGAATCGTTCAGACGTTTATCCTTGAATATGTAAGGATAAAGTTTTGCCAGCAGTGCTGGACGCATCTTAGAATCGGGATACTTTGCCCAGAAATTTCTGATTTTCGTTTCTTTGAAGATATTATAACCACCGAATATCTCATCAGCACCCTCACCGGTGAGAACTACCTTGTAGCCGCTTTTGTGAACAAGCCGTGATAGAAGGTATAAAGGTATAGGGGCAGTTCGCAAGAGTGGTTTTTCAGTAAACCATAGTAACGACTCAAGATTTTGAGCAATATCAGAATTATTAATGAACAATTCAGAGTGATCAACACCGAGGTAGTTGACCATTTCCTGCTGATACTCACCCTCATCAAAATCACCAGCTTCGAATCTTATACCAAAGGTTCTAAGTTTATTATTAAAATTCTTTTTTACAGTTGAAGTAATTCCGGAAGAGTCTAATCCCCCGCTCAGGTAGGTTCCAACAGGAACATCGGCACGCAAACGTATCTTTACAGCATCGAAAAGCAGTTCGCTGACATTTTCTATCAGCTTTTCTCTGTTATTTTCTGACTCAGCGGATGAAAAAGGAATATGCCAGAATTTATCTATTTTTATTCCATTACTATCCGCAAATAAAAAATGACCCGGCGAGAGCTCAAAGATCCCATCAAATAATGTTTTACCCTTTAAAGTTGTCCAGAAGGTAAAAACCTGATCGAGTGCCTGATAATCAATTTGGCATGATATACCAGGCAGAGAAAGAATTGCTTTAATCTCTGATGAAAAAATTAACTGGTTATTATGCAAAGTATAAAACAATGGCCGGATACCAACACGGTCGCGAGCAATAAACAAAGATTTCTTTTTAGAATCCCATATAGCAAATGCAAACTGACCGTTAAGCTTATGAACACAATTAATACCATCTTCTTCATAAAGATGAATAATAACTTCCGTATCTGTGGTAGTGTAGAATTTATGACCTTTTGAGATCAGATACTCTCTTATATCAGGATAATTAAAAATCTCGCCGTTAAAAATTATCCAGAGCGATTTATCTTCATTATAGATTGGCTGGATACCGCCGCGAAGATCAATTATGCTTAGGCGGGATTGTGCAAGAGCAGCGTTATCGTCGATATAAATACCCGTTTGATCAGGACCGCGATGATGCAGCAAATGCACCATTTTCCGAATATCCGGAATATCGGCACTCAGTTTTCCGGAAGTGTTAACTATGCCGGCAATACCGCACATATTTTAAGAGTTAGAATTAAGTTTACGGTCAAGATAAGCAGAAACGCTGTTAAGGCTGGAGAAGTTATTCACCACTAGTTCTTCATCCTCTACTTTAACAGGAAAGGAGGTTTCAATAAACCCTACAAGTTCTATAATACCTGTAGAATCGATAATTCCTGAGCTGAAAAAATCAGTGTCATCTTTAAGTTTCTCTTCATCACCAAAAAGGAAATTATCGACAATAAAATTTTTTACCAGTTCTTTTTTTTGATCCATAGTTAAATTTGTTCTTTATGATTATTGCTGATCGGTTTATTAAATATAATGATAAATAATATTATCCAAAATTGTGCCGGTTGGGGATAAAGACAAAAGAGTCACTGCTGTCCAAATTGGACTGAAAAACTATTTTTTCCCTTACTCTAATTTTATTTTCGACAGCAGTGGCATTAATGGCTAATAATGAAATATAATCTGGTTTTGTAAACGGCTAATGCCATTATCTTCAATAAATTTTTTATGACTTCTCTAAAAGACCTTAAACTTTAAACAAAAAAATCTTTTGTTACGGCTTAAGTACTTATTCAAATAAGCACCAGCAAATTTCAAAATTTTTACTATTGTAAACTTTTTTGATTACTTTTTGGATCAGGCGACAAATAAATAATTTAATTTTCTTAACTATTATGAGTTCAGGCATATTTTTAATGGTATGATTTATGTAATAGTATTTGGGAGTAAATAAACTATTTCCACTAAAAATCAATCAACTATTTGAATATACCTCAAGAATTAAATAATTATCATCTTCAGAATTAAAATTAGGTTACCTTTAAAAGATTTACCTTTTTAAGTCTGCTTTATTTTGTGTAGACGAAATGATTTATATTCTTAAAATGATACTAGTGTTCAATCTGGAGAAAATAATATTGATATTGCATCTAAACAGCAAAATTACTTTCTTAGATAAATATAATATATGGGAATAGTAAGTGACCTGATTGTTGTTTATAGGAAAGTTATTTTTTTCTATATTTAATCATCAAAAACTATAATATATAGAATATATGAGAATAAAATTTATCTTAGCAACTTTTTTAATAACCGGATTTTATAATCTGGCTTTATCTCAAGATGACATACAGATCGGAAGCTCTGGCAGAGGAGGGATAGGGACTACAGGAGCTGTCTATGATTATTCAAATCCTTCTGGAGTCAACATCAAAGTACAATTATGGGGATATGTAAGAAATCCAGGATATTATATTATTCCGATTGGTTTAAGCATTCATGAACTTATCTCCTTCGCTGGTGGACCAACAGAAGACGCTACTCTTGATGACGTCAGAGTTGCAAAAATTAAAGAAGGTTCACAAACAGTTATGGAAAAATATAACTACAATGATCTAATGTGGAAAGATGATATTAAAGATCCTATTAGATTTGTTAGATTAGAAGCTGGAGATATAATAGTGATTCCTGGTAAACCAAGATATTTTGTAAGAGAAGATATTTCCTTTTATTTGAGTGTCATAACAGCTGTCGCTTCACTATGGGCGTTAATTTTTACTTTAACCCGTGATTAGCTGGTCTAAAATAGCTATTTTTTATAGACTTAAATGATATTAATTTAATCGATTTTTCTGGTGATTAAAAATGACAATAAAGAATGAATTCACTTTGATAATGAACAGGAAATTTTAATGGATAATTTGAATTTTAATATTGAAAAGTACTTACACGGTAATACGAAATCAGCTAAAGATTATCTTCTTTTGGTAAGGAATAATCTGTTAAAGGTTATTATCATTTCCATTTTTGTAGCTTCACTTGTTGCTGTTTATGCATATCTTCAAGTTGATATCTACACCTCAAGATCTACCGTAAAAATAACCGAGCCCAATCAGAATGTGTTAGCGACAGGGTCAGGACAACGACCGGACATCGACAGATTTATTGCAAATGAAATTCAAATTATTCAGAATTATAACACAAGAAAAAATATTGCTCAGGCATTGATAGACAGTTTTACTATTTCAAACAATAAGGATCTTCTTCATCTTATAAGTGCTGGTGAAGATCAAAACAGCAGCAGTCATAAATCGCTTGAACATATAACCGGAATTCTTGGCGGTGTTGTTTCAGCTGAGCAGGTAACAGGAGTTGATGTTATAAATATTACGGCGCAGTCCACTTCTGCATTTGAAGCAGCATTAATTGCTAATGTTGCTGCTCTTGAATACCAAAAGGTAAACCTTGCAATCAGCAGAGACAAGTTAACTAAAGTAAGAGAATTTCTGGAAAAACAAAGTGAAGAAAAATTAGCAGAGCTGAAAATGGCTGAGGACTCGCTTACAAAATTCCAGGAAAGAGACGGAATAATTGCAATTGATGTTCAATCTGCGGGCATGCTAACAGAATTATCTAATCTTGATGCACAGAAACAAACAACTAAAATGGAGTTAATGACATCAAATGAAGTACTTAAGCAATATAAGTTCTTTCTTAACAAGCAGGACCCGAAGCTAGTTGATTTTCTGGAAAATGAAACATCTCAGGCTTATATAAGTGTTTTACAGCAGCAGCTGGCAGAACTTCAGGTAGAAAGAGATCTTATTTTATCAGTAAAAACTCCGAATGTTGATGTATCAAATAAAGTAAAAGATTATGATCAAAGAATCGAAGATCTGAAAAATAAATTGAATTCGGCCATAAGCAGTATAAAAGCGGAAGGATTTTCAGGAAACCCGGAACAGGTGAGAGAACTTGCCCGCAGAACAATTGATGAAGAAATCAGAAACAGTACTCTTTCAGTTCGGTTAGAGCAATTGGAAGCTGCCACAGCAAATTACGAACAGCAGCTAAAACGATTACCAAAAACATCAACAACATTATCGCAATATCAGAGAGAAAGAGAATCAATTCAACAATTGTATTTATTAATAAATGATAGATATCAGGAAGCTATGATCAATGAGCTTTCTCAATCCGGGAATGTAGTAATTATAGATACAGCCAGAGTTCCAGGCGCACCATCAAAGCCAAACCGAAGGCTTATGATAATTTTCGGAATTTTCCTTGGTGTAGCAGTATCTTTTGGTTTCATAATAATTAAAGATTTTTTCGATAATACTGTTAAAACACCAGAAGATATTGAGAAAAATGATATTAGCTTCCTTTCCTGGGTACCGCATTGTAAATTAAATGGTAAAACCTCGGAATACGAGAAGGAATTATTAACTTTATATGAACAGAATGCCCCTGTTAGTGAATCATTTCGCGCCATTAGAGCTCGCATACAGCATTCAAGAGGTGAGAATGAATTACCTAAAGTTATTTTAGTAACTTCAGCTGCAGAACACGAGGGTAAAACTTTTATAGCCTTTAATCTTGCTGGTAGTTTCGCTCAATCTAACAAAAGAACTCTTATAGTTGATTGTGATTTCCGACGACCAAGAATTCATGCAATAATGGGAACCGATAAAAAACCGGGACTTGTTGATTACCTTGCAAAAAAAGTGAAGCTGGAAGATATTGTAAGGTCTATCCGGCCTAATACATTGAGTTACATCGCTTCTGGAACCATTCCTCCCAATCCAGCGGAGATTTTAGAATCACAAGCGATGAAAAATTTTCTATTGGAAATAAGAGATTTTTTTGATGTTATAATCCTCGATTCTGCGCCTATTGTAGCTGTAATCGATGCTGAAATTCTTGCAAAGCAGGCTGACGGCACTGTTCTGGTAGTAGAATCGGAAAAAACTGAAAACCGTTTAATGAAAGATGCCGTTGATTTAATTACTAATAATAAAGTTCCTTTTTTAGGTACAGTTTTAAACAATTTCAAGTACAAGAGCGGATACGGATATTATTATAAATACTATTATCATTACAATAACTCTCCTGATAAAAAAGGAATTAAGAGATTTAAGATTAATTCGTAGTTTCTTGGAATAACTGCATATTACTAGTGTTTAATAATCATTGTTAAATAATGAATTCCTTTAAAGAGAGGTTTAGGAATTGATATAATTTATTTTCTCTTTTCGTGCATATAAAAGCACTCCCATCTTTTTTTGAGACTCCAAAATGCCTGACATTAATAATTTTAAGTGTATTTTTTGGCATAATGTTGGTATTCTTTTTCAAGCTAACATTTTGAGAGTTTGATCCTACAAATTTTAGAATCTTTATTCTGCTGTTAGTAGATTGAAAAACAGGAATCTTTTTGGGAAAATACTAAGTCAAATGTCCAGCTTAGTTATGTGACTGACCTGGCGAAGCTATGTCCGGAATAATTTAGATTAAGTTACAGAAACGTATTCCTACACTAATTTGGTCAAATAAATCGTCAAGATTATTTATTTTAATAATTACTGTACTATTTACTTTTTCATAATAAAGTAAATCGGGTATCAATACTATAACATCTTTAACTTTCAATCATTATTTGATACAAAACAGTAAAGAATATGATTTAAATGTAGTAGATTAGTTTGTTTTTTTGCATAATTCTGGATTTATTTCTTCATAAAGTTGTTATTTTTTTGATTATAACTTTTCCCAATCAATTAAATCTTCAAGGATATTATAAAATATGAAAGCTGTTATTTTAGCTGGCGGTTTAGGAACAAGATTGAAACCTTTTACAGAGGTAATCCCGAAACCATTACTTCCTATTGGTGAAAAAGCTGTACTGGAGATACAGATTGAGCATCTCAAGCAGCATGGATTTGATAAGATCTATCTTGCCACCAATTATAAATCTAATTACATAGAAAACTTTTTTGGGGATGGTTCACGCTATGGTGTCAATCTAAAAATAAGTCAGGAAGAAAAACCTCTTGGAACAGTAGGACCTTTAACTCTACTAAAATCCGAATTAACAGAGCCATTTGTGGTTATGAATGGGGATATATTAAGCAATATTAACTTTACCCAATTTTACGAGTTTGCACTGAAGAACGAATCATTGCTTTCAATCTCAATTAAAAAAATAATTATGCCTTATGCTTTTGGTAATATATTCTTTAAAGAAGACCTTGTTACCGGAATTGAAGAAAAACCTGATATAATAACTTATGCATTAGCAGGAATTTATATAATGAAGCCTGATATATTAAATCTTATCCCGGATAATGAGTATTATGGAATGGATTCTTTGATAAAAAAAATGTTATCAGAATCACAACCAATTTCAAAGTATGAGTTGAATGAGTACTGGCTTGATATAGGAAGAATAGATGATTTTGAGGCTGCTCAGAAAGATTTTAATGACAATTTCTATAGTGTGCCGAAATGAAAGTTTTAATTACCGGTGCTGCCGGATTTATAGGATCGCATCTAACTGAACTACTTGTGAAAGAAGGTTATGATGTTAAAGCATTTGTTCGATACAATTCAAAGAATAGCTGGGGCTGGCTGGAATCTTCTCTCGTGAAGAATGATGTTGAAATAATAAGCGGCGATATAAGAGATTTTGATTCTGTTTCAAATGCTCTGAAAGATTGCAAAGCAGTGTTTCACCTTGCAGCTTTAATTGGTATACCCTACTCCTACGTTTCGCCTAAAGCTTATATTGAAACCAATATTACCGGTACATATAATGTACTGCAGGCATCAAAGGATTTTGAATTAGAACAGGTGCTGATTACATCAACTAGTGAAACTTACGGATCAGCACAGTATGTCCCTATCGATGAAAATCATCCAATGGTAGGTCAATCACCTTATTCAGCAACCAAAATCGCAGCCGACCATTTATCAATAAGTTTCTATCGTTCTTTTAACCTTCCGGTTAAAATTGTGCGTCCGTTTAATACATACGGACCAAGGCAGTCAGCACGAGCAATTATTCCTACTATAATATCACAAATCTTTTCGGGGAAGGATAGCCTTTCTATAGGTAACCTTACACCAACGCGGGATCTAACATTTGTAAAAGATACGTGTAACGGATTCCTGGAAATATTCAAATCAGAAAAACTGTTTGGTGAAATAACAAACATCGGCATGGGTCAGGAAATATCAATAAATGATCTTGTAACAAAGATTTTGAAATTGACAGAGAGTAAAAAAAGTATTGAAACTGATAATAACAGAATCAGACCAGATAACAGCGAAGTTGAAAGACTGATGTGCAATAACTCAAAGCTTATTGATAGTACTTCGTGGAAGCCTGCATATGATCTTGATAAGGGACTTATTGAAACCATTGACTGGCTGAAACAAAATATGAATAACTATAAGCCAGATATTTACAATGTATAAAGATATTGTTGATTTTATAAAATACATTTACCCGAATCAAAATCCGGTACCGCTTCACGCACCCGTGTTTTTGGGGAAAGAGAAAGAGTATTTATCAGACTGCATAGATACAACCTACGTATCATATATCGGAAAATATGTTACACAATTTGAACAGAAAACCGCTGAATTTTCCGGAGCAAAATATGCAGTCGCTGTTGTAAACGGCACGGCAGCTCTTCAAATAGCATTGAAACTCGCAGGAGTAAATTATGGTGATGAAGTTATAACGCAGCCGCTTACTTTTGTTGCTACTGCTAACGCTATTGCTCACTGTGGTGCTAAACCGGTATTTGTAGATGTTGATCCTGATACAATGGGAATGTCCCCCGAAAAACTGAATGACTGGCTGGTTAATAACACTAATTACAACCAATCAACCAGACAGGCGATCAACAAATCAACCAATCAGCCAATCTCTGCAATCGTTCCAATGCACACCTTCGGTCATCCTTGCAGAATTGATGAAATCGTAGAAATTGCAAACAGGTTTAACATTCCGGTAATAGAAGATGCTGCCGAATCACTTGGCTCATATTTTAGGAACAAGCACACAGGAACGTTTGGACTCGCTGGTATTCTTAGCTATAACGGCAATAAAACCATTACAACCGGCGGCGGTGGAATGATAATTACTGATAACGAAGAATTTGCCCGGAAAGCAAAACATCTAACTACCACTGCTAAAGTTCCTCATAAATGGGAATTTATTCACGACGAAATTGCATACAATTATCGTCTGACAAATGTTAATGCAGCGATTGGTGTTGCTCAAATGGAGTGCATTGATATACTGTTAAAAAATAAAAGAGAAACCGCTGATCTTTATCGTGATTTTTGTCATAACAACGGTATAGTTTTTTTTAAGGAGCCATTAAATTCCAGTTCTAACTACTGGTTGAACACAATCCGTTTGAAAGACAGAAAGGAACGCGATACTTATCTTAGTTATACAAATGATAACGGAGTTATAACAAGACCTGTTTGGCGGCTGATGAACAAACTTGAAATGTATAAAGACTGCCAAACAGGAAATTTAGATAACTCTTTAATGCTGGAAGCTACACTAGTTAATCTACCCAGCGGTTTCAGAAACTAAACTATGATTTTTATCCTCAGGGGAAATAAATGATATCTGAACTCGATGAAATAAATATTAAAAATTCTTCTTCTGGATCTAACAAAAGAGCAAAAATATTAACATTAAAGAACAGGGTTGAGTGGGGCGCTTACTTGAACAGGCTGCCGCTTTTAATGCAGGATTCTTACTATACTCCGGAATACTACGAGATTTATGAAAAAAATGGTGATGGTTCTGCGCGTTGTTTTGTTTATGAGGATCACAATGATATAGCTCTCTACCCTTTTTTGCTTTCCTCTGTTAATAATTTGGGTTACAATCTTGACAAAGATTACTACGATATATGCGGTGCGTATGGTTATAACGGTGTTTTGTATTCTTCTGATTCACCTGTTTTTAAGCAAAGTTTTTATAAGCATTTTTTAATTTTCTGTGAAGCACATAATATAATTGCAGAATTTACAAGGTTTAATCCTCTATCTGGGAATCATGTATTTTCTGATAATGCCTTAGATATAAGTTTTAACAGAAAGACTGTTTATGTTGATTTGACACAAGGAATTGAAACTATTCAAAATAATTATTCCCATTCCACAAAAGGGAACATAAAAAAAGCAGAGAAAAATAATTTAAAAGTTGCTATTTATAAAAATGAGTTACCTTACAAGAAGGAATTCATTAAAATGTACAAGGAAACAATGGACAGGGTTAATGCCCAGCGTTATGTTTATTTCAGTGATAGCTATTTCGAAGCAACATTCAGATCTTTACCTGTAGTTCAGTTTATTGTATTTAAAGAGTCAACACCAATTGCTTCCGCCATATGCTTGCTTTCGAAAAATATTTTACATGTTCATTTCGAAGTATCCAAAACCGAATATCAGATATACAGACCAAATGATTTTCTGTTTGATGAAATCATCAAATTCGGCATAAATGAAGGATATAAAATTCTTCATATGGGTGGAGGAAGGACCTTAAATGAAGATGACTCCCTGTTAAGATTCAAAAAAAATTTTTCTGATACTACAACTAATTTTTACACCGGAAATAAGATACACAACCAGGAAGTTTACATTCAGGTTTGCGAACAGTGGAGGATTAAATATCCGCACCTCGTTCAAAAATATGATGATAAATTACTCAAGTACAGATTTCTGGATTAAGTGATCTACGCGCTATACCGGTTAAATCATCAGCTCACTTCATTGATGAAATAGGAAAACAAAATATATTCTATGAAAGATAAGATTGTTATTATTGGCGGAGGAGGGCATGCTAAAAGCGTAATAAGCACTATTAAAAAACTTGATAGATATGAAATACTGGGTTACACTGATTTCAAAGATAATGGACCTATTCTCGGTATAAAATTTATCGGGTCTGATGAAATTTTACCTGATATCCTGATAAAGAATGTAAATTGCAAAGCAGTAATCGGAATTGGAAGTGTAGGTCTGTCGGATAAACGAATTGAAACTTATAATATGTTAAAAGAAATCGGATTTGAACTGCCGGCTATTAAAGCAAAAAGTGCAATTGTGAAAGAAGAAGTATCAATCGGGGAAGGGACTGTATTATTGGAGAATGTCACAGTCGGTATTGGTTCGAAAATCGGCAGGTGTGTAATAATTAATGCAGGGTCTATAATCTATCATCAATGTTCAATTGGTGATTTTGTGCATCTGGCACCTATGACATATATCTCCAGCAGTTCTGTAATAGGCAATAATTCTTTTATCGGTATCGGTGCAGCAATTACTGAAAATATAGAAATTGATGAGTCATGTTTAATTGGTGCGGGGGCTGCTATCCTTAATAATGTTAAAAAAAACGATAAGTATTTTGGCATACCAAAATTTCCGGTATCAAACAAAAATAGGGTGAACACTTATGGCCGATAAAATAGTAGTAATTGGCGGAGGCGGTCACGCAATGGATGTGATCAGCACTATAAGAAAGAATAATGGTTACGAAATTATAGGATATACTGATCTTTTTGACAAAGGAAAACTTTTAGGAGTTAATTATCTCGGGACAGATGACATTCTGGAAGATATCTTAAAAGAATATAAAAACTGCAATGCCGCTATCGGTTTCGGAAATATTGAAATCTCAAACAGGAGGCAGTTAATATTCGATAAATTAAAAAAAATGGGATTCAATCTTCCTCCAATCATATCAAGCAATGCTATAATAAATGAAGAAGTTTTTATTGATGAGGGATCAATAGTAATGGACGGAGCAATTATTAATGTGTATTCAAAAATCGGTAAATGCGCAATAATAAATTTTGGTGCTATAATCGGGCACAATAGCATCATTGGTGATTTCGTTCATGTTTCAGGGGGTGCAATTATTGCCGGAGGAGTTGATGTAGGAGCTAATTGTGTTGTGGGTATTGGAGCAAGAATAATCCAGGGAAAAAAAATTGTAAGTGATTGCCTGTTAGGCGCAGGAAGCGTAACGATAAAAGACATACTAAAACCGGGAACATATTTTGGTGTACCCTCCCGAAGAATGAACATAGAATAATGAATTATCTCATATTTAATTATAAAAGGCTTAAATAAAATTATGCCTGATTCAAGAGTTCTTAGCCTGAAGGATAAAGAAGAGTGGCGCTTTTTGCTAACAAAACTCCCTGTGAATATGCAGGATGTGTATTATACACCTGAATATTATGAACTTTATGAAAAGTACGGCGATGGTAAGGCACTCTGTTTTGTTTACGAAAAAGCAAATAAAATAGCTCTTTATCCATTTCTAATTAATAGAATAAATGATTTGGGTTATGAATTGGATAACGAATATTATGATATTCAAGGAGCATATGGATACAATGGTATTGTTTATTCTTCTGACTCTCAAGATTTCATCAATAGTTTTTATGATGAATTTAATAAATTCTGTGAGGGGAATAATATTATTGCAGAGTTCACTCGATTCAATCCATTACTTAAAAATTCTAATTTCTCAGAGCGTCATTTAACAACCCACTATTCCAGACAAACAGTTTATATTGATTTATCTAAAAATTATGAGCAATTACTAAATGGTTATTCCCCTCCGTGTAAAAGAAATATTAAGGCCGCAAATAAAAATAAATTTAAGGTATCTATTTACGATAAACAATACCCATACCGGAAGGATTTTATTAACCTGTATCAAGAAACTATGAAACGTTTAGATAGTGAACCTTATTTGTTTTTTAACGATAATTATTTCCAGGATCTTTTTAAGTATAATCCTTTAATACAGATTGTAATATTCAAAGAAGATTTACCTATAGCGTCAGCAATATTTTTATGTAAAGATAATTATCTGCACTATCACCTTGGCGCATCAGATTCGGAATACTTAATCTTTCGGCCCAATAATCTGATATTCGATGAAATAATTAAGTATGGAATAAAACAAGGTTTTAAATTAATCCACCTTGGTGGTGGAAAAAGTTCTGCTAAAAATGATTCATTATTTAGATTCAAGAAAGGATTTTCTGATTCGATAAGTGAGTTTCATATCGGCCATAAAATTTACAATGAGGCTGTTTATAAAAAAGTCCTGAGTATATGGGGAGAAAAATATCCGAATTTGGTGAGTAAGTATAGTAATATAATTTTAAGATACAGATTTTTAGATTAACATTTTTTTACCAATTACTAATAAATTTCGTTTCTTTCCTAAACATATTTGTTGCTACTCAATTTGTTTAATATAAACACTCGTTAAAATTAAAAGTTAACTAAAATGGAAAAGATTTACATTGGACCAAATAACTTGGCAAACATCTCTGAGCGTATAGAGAAATCATTGACTTCAAAGGACATTAAAGCAGATTTTATTACTTGGTCGAATACGCTTCATCCTTTTAATTACGGAAAACATAAAACTTTTAAGTTAGTAAATAAACCTCCATTCAAAATAATGGGGAAAAATATCTTTTTTTTCTTTAATGAATATTTCTTAAAGGCGATTTATTTTTTATTTGCCCTAATAAAATATGATGTTTTTTTATTTATTAAACCAGTAACATTTTTAAAAAATAATATTGATTTGAAGATTTTAAAGTTCTTTAATAAAAAAGTGGGAATATTTAATGTTGGTTGTCATGACAGAGATGTGAAATTTGACACCGATCCTGAATACATTTGTAATACATGTACTGACATCGTATTGCAGGAATATTGCTTCTGTAATGATATTGAGAAAAAAGTGGCCGAAGCTAATTTTTTTGCTAAATATTCCAACTATGTATTTGGTACCCCGGATAATGTATCCTATATTAAAGATAAAAGTAAAGTCTATAATTTGGTCGTTGGGGCTCCTGAAATTATTATTAAAGCATCCACTAAAAATTTTAGAAGCAGAATAAAAATTTCACACCTGCCAAGTAATTCATTAGTGAAAGGTACACACCTTATTGAGCCCGTTTTGAATAGGCTTGCTAACGAAGAAGATCTGGAAATAGTAATAAAAAAAGGAATCTGGTCGAGAGAAAAAATCATAAAAGAAATAAGTGAATCCCATATATTAATAGATTCTCTTGCCGGTTACATATTTGGAACAATCTGTTTAGAAGCTATTCAATATGGTTGCGTTCCACTAAATGCATATCCTAAATGGATTTCAAGCAATTATAGCATTCCAATCGTTGTTAAGGTAACAGGCGATTCACTTTATAGTACCTTAAAAGAATTAATAAATAATCGTGAATTATTAGAGCAGCATGCGGCAAGATGTCAAGAAGCATACAATAAATATTTCACATTTGAATCTGCCGGTTTTTATCTTAAAGAAATTTTAGAGTTATAGAATAATGGATTGTTATACATAATTATTTTCATGGAGCAGCTTTTTTTAGAATATCATTCCAAAAATTAGCCGCAGCTTATTTCGTCTCATCTCATTTTTACTCAAAATATTAAATTCAAGATAAAATAGTGAAACTACTAAGTTTATATAAATCAGAATCTGCAAATGTTAAAGTTAATTTTAAGCTAAATTTTAAAATACAAGTATTACTATCGAACTTTTTAATTATTGGAAATATTCAATTAAACTAATTGAAATTTAGCACTACAAACTTTTTAAACTAAAAAATGATATAGATATGTGTGGTATTTTTGGTATAACTAGTAATATTGGAATTAATACTCAGAAACTTAAGAGTGTTAGCAAAGTTATATCTCATCGAGGACCAGATGATGAAGGTATCCTGCTCCTGAATTTTGAGACGAACCAACATAAACAATATAATGGCTTAGATACAATTCCAGAACTTCATTACACAGAATTAAATGGAGAAACAAATTTTAATGCAGCACTTCTTCATCGCCGTCTTTCCATTATTGATATTTCTTCGGCCGGGCATCAACCAATGGCTTACAATAATAACAAACTCTGGATCACTTATAATGGCGAAGTATATAACTATATTGAGATTAAGGCTGAACTGATATCTAAAGGTTATAAATTTGTTACAGAATCTGATACTGAAGTAATTCTGGCAGCATATCAGGAATGGGGTACTGATTGTGTAAATCATTTTAATGGAATGTGGTCTTTTGCTATTTGGGATAGTTTAAATAACCTATTTTTTTTAAGTCGAGATAGAGTGGGCGTTAAACCATTTTATTATTGTAATCATAATAATCAATTCATTTTTTGCTCTGAAATTAAAGGGATAGTAACTTACCTGGAAAATAAGCTTACATTAAATAAGGAAAAAATATACGAGTATTTAATAAGAGGACAAATTTTTGTTGGTGAATCTGAGGACACAATATTTGAAGAAGTAAAACAACTAATGCCCGGAAATAACCTAATATTTAAGAATAATAAAATAAAAATTAATAAATATTGGAATCTGGAGTTAACAAAAAACAAATTGTCATTTAATGAAAATGTAGAGCGATTCAGTGAATTGTTCCTTAGATCAATTAACTATAGATTGCGAAGTGATGTTGAAGTGGGGTCTTGTTTAAGTGGCGGATTAGACTCCAGCAGCTTAGTTTCATTTGCTTCAAAAAATTTTAATAAAAATTTTCATACCTTTTCCGCAATATGGCCGGGGGAAAAATGTGACGAATCTTATTATGTTGAAAAAGTAAATAATTTATATGAATGTTACCCCCACGCTTTCACACCTGATTTTGAAAATATTATTGAAGTTATAGATAAGGTAATTTGGTATCAGGAAATGCCATTAGCCGGCAGCAGTTTGTTAGCTCAATGGTTCGTTATGGAAAAAGCTAAAAAACACAATATTAAAGTTTTATTAGACGGACAAGGAGCTGATGAAATTTTGAGCGGTTATCCATTATATCTAATACCTTATATTAATGAAATGATTTTTTCTTTTAAATGGAATGAATTATATAAACACTATGATTCTCTGAAAAAAAATGGTTATCCGCTTAAGAGATTTTTTTCCATTCAAAAACATAGATTTATTAACCAAAAACGAACAGCTTTTCCTATAAAAAACGATAACGTAAAAAATTATGTTTTTAATAATAAATACGCCTCTCCGCACAAATGTAATTATCTGCCAGACTTTTTAGTTGATCAAATTGTAAAAACTAATTTGCCGGGATTATTGCATTTTGAGGATAGGAACTCAATGGCGCATTCTGTTGAGTCTCGAGTTCCCTTTTTAGACTATGAACTATTACAATTTGCCATAAGTATACCTACTGAACAAAAAATACATGGTTCATTGACAAAAATTATTTTACGCGAAGCAATGAAAAAGTATTTACCAGTTGAAGTATATAATAGAACAGATAAGATAGGTTTTAGTACACCAATTGAACAGAGGCTATTTAACAGAAAAGGGGCAATATTTAATTATTGTTTAGATATTATAGAAAATTCAGAGCTAAACCAAATGGATTTGATTGATAAAGAGAAAATAAATTCTGAAAACGTTTTCGGAATTTATACTTTAGCAAAGTTTTTAGAAATCTGGAGATAATTTGGGCAATTTAATAAACTTTGGTAAAGATACACTAATTTATGGACTGGGAGACGGTTTAAAGAAATTTATTGGAATATTTCTTTTACCTTTTTATACACGTGCTTTAAGCCCAGCTGATTATGGGCTTCTTGACACTTTAGCTACGTTTTCATTTTTTATTTCCGCTATAATTGGTGTTGGAATTGACTCAGCGAGCGGATACTATTTTTTCGAAGTCAAAGATGAAGAAAAAAAAGGGAAAATATTATATACAACTTTTATATTACGTCTATTAACTACTGTGCCCTCTCTGGTACTGAGTATATTCTCCCAAGAAATATCCGTTTTTCTATTTGACACAACAAATTATACCTGGCTGGTTTTTATAAGCTGTATAACTATTCCGGTCTCTTTTATGCTCTCGGAACAGTCAACTATTTATCGCTTATTCAGACAGCCATGGAAATTCAATTTAATTACAATATTAAAATCCGTTGGTAGTATTGGATTGGGTATTACACTGGTTGTAGTTTTAAGATGGGGTGTTTTAGGAGCGATGCTGGCGGCTCTTATTAGCAGCCTGGTTGTTATTATATTTTCTTTTTTTTATTTCACAAAATATAAATATAATTATTCCTTCAGTTGGGAATATGCAAAAAAGATGCTGATATTCGGTTATCCACTTATTTGGGCGGGTGTAGCTCAATGGGTATATGTTAGCTCGGATCGTTTTTTTCTACTAAGTTATAGAAATCTTACAGAAATCGGGTATTATTCAATGGGGTCAATCTTTTCGCAACCCATAAATTTGTTAAATGCGGCTATTCAAACTAGCTTCGGGGTTTTGTTTTGGGATATGTATCATAAAGAACAGGAACCAAAAACAAATAGTAAAAAATTTTCTTCTGATGCATTTAAAATATATGTGGTTACAGCAACAATAATCTCTGTTTTTCTATCAATCTTTAGCACAAATCTGATTAATTTTATAACAACACCTGCTTACATTATGGGCAGTTTGGCAGTTCCTTTATTAACTTTCTCAGTAGTCTTTGCACAAGGACAGCAGATTGTCTCACCAGGTATTACTATAAGTAAAAAAACATGGCATTATAGTTGGCTGGTTTCAGTTGCCGCAATAATTAATATCGGACTTAATTTTTATTTTGTACCCAGATGGGGATTTGTTGGTGCTGGTTTTACAACTGTTATTTCATATTTTGCTTATTTTATTGGATGTTATTTTATCTCACAGAGATATCTAAAAGTTAATTTCAATCTGATTCGGATACTAATATTTGTTTTTTTTGCTTTCACAATTGCTTTTTTAGTTCCTTATTCTGAATTAAAAACCACAATTAATATCGCAATTTTTTATAAAATTTTATTATTAGGATTAACCTTTCTTTTACCGTTCTTACTGGGCTTAATAACATTCCGCCAAATTGTACTGATAAAAGAAAAATTACTGGTTCTTGTGAAACAGATTAAAGGGCAAATTCTTAAAAGATAATGCTGCCTTTAATATTTACAGCTTTGGTTGGAGTAATAATATTTACTGCATTCATTATAATTATTCATAATAAACCGGATTTTTGGTTTTGGTTATTCCTGAATCTTTACTTTGATCCTGGTGGCTACATTAGAGGATATTTGGGTGGAGCACTTATTGGGCCATTAAATATGTCAGATATTTTCATAGTCGGTATAGTTATTTGTTTAATCTCTGCACGAGTAAATTGGAATTTAATTGGTAAGGATAAATTATTTGTCAATTTTTTATCTATGCTTATAATTTTTGGCGTTTATCATTTTGTGATTTTTGGCGGGATAGTACCATACTATAAGGACGATCTCAATTACTTTTCCTTTCTAATAAAAAATCGTATTTATATTTATGGTATTATTATATTTGTTTCAGTCTATGCATTTGCTCTAAGGAATTTGAATTATTATTATACAATAACCTTATCTGTGGGTATAATATGTCTTACTGCTTACTGGATAACATTAACTACTGGAATTAATTTAATACCAGTTGTTGAGTTAAAAAGATATTCGGGAAAAGTAGATACTGGAATGACAAGATTAGGTATTTATAGCTTTGGAATATTTTATCAGCTTTTTTTATTGGCACTCATTTGTTTTTTATTAACTCAAAAAGAAAAAATAAAATTATATTATAAAACGTGGTTATATTATGGTGGAATATTGATGGTAATGACAGCGTTGGTAAGTCTTACCAGAAGATTACAAATAGACATTTTAGCCTCTGTACTTTTAGTAATAATTCTAATAGTATATTTATATGGTCTTGAAAAACTGTTTAAGCCTCTTAAACTTGTATTGCCCATTATACTAATAGTGATAGCTATGCTTTTTACTTTACCTGAATACACAGATCATATAGTTAAAACCGGTGAAGATACTTTTTCTATTCTATTTACTGGTGAGGATGCTGGTGGAGTCGAGGAATACAGGGTTAAAGGAACCGGTGATCTAGAGATTGTAAAAAATTTAATCGGTGATAATTTGTTTTTTGGTAATGGGTTTTCTCATATAGATTGGGGGAATGAAAACGGGATAACATCAACTAGAGGAGATAAATTTGCTGTTGCTTGGGATGCGGCCGAGGAAGTTCCGATTTATTTTTCACTTTTTGCTTATGGAATCGCTGGTGTAATCTTAATTGCACTTTTGTATGTTTTTTTAATAAAATTATCATTTAATTTGTTAAAAAAAATAAAAATGCATTATGCAATTAATCTTAAAGAACCTTTGATACTATTGTTTTCTATTTATTTTTTATCGAGCGTTGCAAAAATGTTCACTTCAAATTTATATCAACTTGGTTCAGCTTTTTTTGCTACCAACTTAAGTAGTACTGCAGTATTAATAGGGATTGGATTTGCTTTGTATAGTAAAATATTTTTTGACCTTGTACAAGGAATACAAAACAATATTCGTTATTCATTTAAGTAGTAATTTACTTTTAATTTTTATAAAATTTCAGGAATTAAGTTTTGAATAAAAAAAGAATTTTGGTTTTAGCACCACACACCGATGATGGTGAATTTGGTTGTGGTGGTTCAATAGCACGTTTTATATCAGAAGGAGACGATTTATACTATGCTGCTTTTTCTCTTGCTGAAGAATCTGTCCCCCCGCCATTTCCAAAGAATATTCTTGAGACAGAAGTTAAAAAGGCTACTTCTACATTAGGCATAGTGCCTGCAAACTTATTACTTTTTAGGTACAGAGTAAGATACTTTGCTTATCATAGACAAGAGATTCTCGAAGATTTAGTACTATTAAATAAAGAGTTAAATCCAGATCTCGTGTTTATGCCAGCCACACACGATTTACATCAGGATCATTCTACCGTAGCTTTTGAAGGTCTAAGAGCTTTTAAAAAAACATCTATTTTGGCTTATGAGATGCCCTGGAATAATTTGAATTTTGCGACTCAAGCATTTATCGTATTTGATGAAAATGACTTAAATAAAAAGTTAGATGCTCTAAATTGCTATAACTCCCAAAAGGGTCGCAATTATGTTTCTGAAGAATTTATACGAAGTTTGGCAGTTACACGCGGTGTTCAGATAGGAGCAAAATATGCTGAGGTTTTTGAGGTTGTAAGATGGATATTATAATAAAAAAATTAGACAGGAACTATCTAAAAACTAACATAGAAGCTTTCATTAATATTCTTAAAAATGAACCTTATGAATATTGGGATGAGCAAAATTTCTTAATCGATTTATTATATAAATATGATCTTAGCTATTATTTAGAACTGGACGAAGTACTTGTATCTTATATTATTTCATCGATCAAGCAGAACAGAGTAGCTTATATTCACAAATTTATGACTGATAAAAATTATAGGAGCAAAGGATTGGGCTCACTAATCTTTAAAGTGTTTGTGTTAAATTGTTCCCAGAATAATATCAGTGAAATTCAGCTTTCAGTTATCAAATCAAATGATGCTGCAATAAAGTTTTATTCAAATAATGGTTTTTCTATTATTTCAGATAAGTGGGATAATATTAATAATATTGAATCATTATTGATGCTGAAGAAAATATGATAATACTATGATAGTCGCAATCCATCAACCAAATTTCCTGCCCTGGATAGGTTTTTTTAATAAAATAAAAAATTCTGACTTATTTGTTTTCCTGGACGATGTACAATTTGAAAGGGGCAAAACATTCACATCTAGAACCAGAATTTTAATTAATGGTCAAGAAAATTGGTTAACTGTCCCTGTTGTAAATAAATCAGAATTGATAGCTATTAAAGATATAAAAGTTGATAAAAGCTTTATTTGGAAACACAAGCATTTACGCACACTGGAATTAAACTACAAAAAACATCCCTACTTTAATGAGGTTTTTAAAATCCTGGAAGATATCTATAAAAACGAAACTGTTTTTTTAATAGACTATAATATTTCATTCATTTTAAGAATCTGTGATTATTTAGATATACGAAAAAAAATCATCAATTCCAGCGATATTGAAGGCGTTACTGATAAAAATAGTTGGGAAAAACTTTTATATATCCTGATTAAAACCGAAGCAAAAATTTATCTGTCAGGTTCCGGTGAGGGTTCAAAAAGATACGTGAACGAAAGTGACCTTCGAAAAAATGATATATCACTGTTATGGCAGGATTATAATATGCAGACTTATATTCAGAAAAATTCAAGGGATTTTGTTTCTCATCTATCTATTATTGATTTACTTTTCAACTATGGAAAAAATGCAACGCGTTTCATTTAAAAATAAATTAATTATACTTATCAATACTTCTGGTAGTTATAAAGGAGGTGCTCAGAAAAGATATTTAGCCTTGTTTAGTTATCTGCAACGAATTGGTGCAGATGATTACTTTCTATTGTTAAATGATAGTCTCTATGAGGCTTGTTTAAGAGATAAAATTCTTATAAGTTCAAAAAATATAATTTTTATCAAGATCAAAAAAGCTCGAGAGAAAGGTATTGCATTTAATAATAGTCCGTCAAACATAAATAGTGAGTCATCAGCTCATCAAAAACTAATCTTAAAGATCTATCCTACTCTCGGTCTGATAATGAGTTACTTTAAACAGTTAAAGAGATGGGCTATTTATAATTTAGAGCTGATAAAAATTATTAAAAGACTTAATATTGGTTTAATATATGGTGTGTTTTCAGGTGGTATTTGGTCATGGCAAGTGGCGAGATTAATGGGTATAAAATTTATCTATAGCTATAATGATGCTTCTGCAGCAATGATTGAAAGAAGTATTTTTAAAATACTAAAATCTGAATATTATGTCTTAAAGTTTGCAGATAAAATTGATTTTCTGAGCGAAGGTGTACTACACAAATTGAATGAAAAAGGTATTTATATTAAAAATGACAAAGCCTTAATTTCACCCAATAGTTTTATTACATATGAAAATTTTTATCCGGAATATCCCAAAATCAATCGGATAGTTTTTTCCGGAAGGCTCACTAACTTCAAGCAACCTACTCTTTTACTCGAGGCTATTTCTATTTTAAAGCTAAGAAATTTTACTGATTTCACTTTAATAATTCTAGGTGAAGGTTATTTAATGCCTCAATTACTCAAATACAAGGAAGATTTCAATCTGGATAATGTATTATTAAAAGGAGGTGTTTCTGATACAGCAAATTATCTAAAGAAAAGTAAAATATTTTTATCTTTACAGAAAGATAACAACTATCCAAGTCAGGCTCTATTGGAGGCTATGAGTTGTGGTAATGCAGTTATAGCAACTGATGTCGGAGAAACAAGAAAATTAATTACAGAAAGTGAAGGAATCTTGGTCCCATTTTCAGCGGAAAAAATTGCTGATGCGATACGATTTCTCTTAGAAAATACAGAAGAATGTTTTCGCCTTGGTCAGAATGCAAGAAAGAAGGCAATAACTGAACATAATATAGAAAAATATTCAACATATTTTTTTGAAATCGTTGAAAATACTATTAGTTAAATTGAAATATCGCCTATTTATCAGTCACATAAATAGCTTCACAAATTTTCAAAAAACTGTCTTTTATATCTTAAAAAATTGTGCGCTCATTTTGAAGTTCAAATTTTCTTTCAATCAAAGCTATTTCCATATAATGCTTCTGTTTTTGTCTCGATTCAAACGACAAATAATTATCCTTCTCAAAGTGTGCTTGAAGCCATGGGATGTGGTAATGCAATTATCGCCACAGATGTCGGTGATACGAGAATGTTTATTAACGACAAAAACGGCATACTAATTGGACTTAATATAAACAATTTAGTAAATGCAATTGAATCTTTGTATCTGAATAAAGAATTAAGTTTACGATTAGGTATGAATGCCTATTCTTATGTTCGTGAAAACCACACAATAGATAAAATGGCCGATTATTATATCAATTTGTTTAACATAACTAGCACTAAAAGGGTAAGCTAATGAGTGGATTACTGGCCATAATTTCCAAAAAACCTGATGAAAAAATTAACTATCAGCAGTTAAAGGTTATGACAGATACACTTTATCATCGTGGTCCGGATGATGAAGGATATGTAATGTTCCATAATGGTAAGGCCTTCGATCTAAATAACCTTAAAGGGGATTATAATTCAATATTAAAAGCTTATTACGATTCAAATCTTAGTAGAGATACTGGTAAAAAAGGTTCTATAGCGTTTGGTTATAGAAGGCTATCAATTTTAGATCTATCCCCGCTTGGCCATCAGCCCATGAATAATCAAAATAGGTACTGGATAATATTTAATGGTGAAATTTATAACTATATAGAGATTCGCAAAGAGCTGAGAGCAAAGGGCTATGCGTTTAAATCAGAAACTGATACGGAAGTAATTCCAGCAGCTTATGATAATTGGGGTGCAGATTGTTTTAACAGATTTAATGGCATGTGGGCATTAATTATTTATGATATTAAAGAAAATCGAATAATCATTTCAAGGGATAGACTGGGTATTAAGCCTTTATATTTTTTTGAAGATGAAAGCAAAATAATATTTGCATCTGAAATAAAAGCAATACATAAAGCTAATTTATCATCAAAAATAGTCGATATAGAAAAAACCAGATCGTTTCTATTTAATGGCGATAATGCTTATTCCTCAGATACAATACTGACAAATGTTAAAAGATTTCCGGCTGCTTCGTATTGTGTTATCAGCTCAATAGATCCTTTTATTGATACCGAAAAGTTTAAAACCTTTTGGAAATTAGAAGTGAATTGTGATAGATATTCATTCAATAAAGAAGTTCTGGATAAAAATATAGTTGTCTATCGGGAACTACTTGAAAATTCAATCAGATTGCACTCACAAGCAGATGTGAAGGTTGGGGCAACATTATCCGGTGGATTAGATAGTTCTTCCATTGTTTATTTTTTGATTAAGGCAGCCGAAGGGAAAAATTATCCGGTCGAAACTTTTTCAAATGTTTATACAGATCCCGGGCTTATTAAGCTCGATGAAACTGAGTATATAAATTTATTAAATAACTATCTTAAATTTAATAATTACAAAACTACACCTAATAATGATTCTATCTATGATGATCTTTCAGATATAATCTATTATTCGGATTTACCGACAAATTCAACAAATATTTCGGGATGGTATACTTACAAACTTATAAAGGAGAATGGGATAACAGTTACACTTGACGGTGTGGGAGCTGATACACTTTTTTCAGGAGTTTATTCTGATTACACAATATTCTTAAAAAATTTAAAAATAAATTTATTTCTGAATGAATTAAAGCTGTCTAAAAAAAATTATTCTGATCTTAATATAAATAAAATGCTTTTATATAAAGCATTTATGTATCTTCCTGAAAATTTACGATTGAAGGTTGCAGATCATTTAGGTTTATATAAATATATTAATTTATCACTTAATCAGTATCTTGGCAAGATTTTAATTGAAGAAGTTAAAACCGATCTCCGGTATATTGATTCTTTATCCATGGCGCATTCAGTAGAATCAAGATTTCCGTTTCTGGATCATAAACTTATTGAATTTGCTTTTATGCTTAATGAAAGCTATAAAATTTCCAGGGGATGGCCAAAATATATCAGCAGGAAGGCAATGAGTGGATTTCTGCCGGATGAGATTGTATGGCGCAAAGAGAAAATGGGGTGGCCAAATGCTGATAATTTATGGTTCGAGGATATTCATAAAAATAAAGTGACAAAAATAATATCAAATTCAAATCTTATATCAAATATTGTTAATAAGAAAGAAAAAGAATTAATTATTACAGGAAATTTTTATGGAAAAAAAATCAGAGCTTTATCTCTTAGCTTATGGGAAAGGAGGTTCTTATAATTATGCCCATTAAAACAAAAAATGATTTAGATTATTATCTTAAAGCTGATTTAATTGCTTTCGGAATAAAGGAGAAGAAGAATTTGCTTTTAAGGCTTCTAAGTCGTGATCGGATACTTAAATACCAGATTTTGTTGAGGAAAACAGAGTTCTATTTCAATAATAAAGGGATATTATATTACAAAATTCTATATTATTTCTATGCATTAAGATTGCGAAAACAATCCTTAAAACTTGGCTTTCATATTCCGATTAATAAAATTGGTCCCGGTTTAACCCTACAAGCCGGTCCAACCAGAATTAATAGTGGTGCTAAAATTGGCAGAAATTGTTCGATTCATGTCGGGGTTATTATTGCCACCAAAGCTGGATTTTCTGACAAAGCGCCCACAATCGGAGATAATGTTTATATAGGACCAGGTGCTAAACTATTCGGTGACATTAAAATAGCTAATAACTGTGCAATTGGGGCTAATGCTGTGGTTACAAAACCCTTTGAAAATGAAAATAAGGTAATAGCAGGAGTGCCAGCAAAAGAGATCTCCGATATAAATATTAAAGACATACTGATCGCAGCCACAGAAATAATTGACTTAAAGATACCTGATGAGGATTATTTGGGCTTACCAGCAAAAGAAACTTCTGATAAGTTAAAAAAATATGGGTATTAACAGATATGAAAGTTGGAATAATAATTGTTACTTACAATAGCCAAAAGGATATTAAAAGGATATTAGATTCTCTAACAGATCAAAGCTATAAAGACTTTATTGTTTATGTTATTGATAATAATTCTGTAGATGATACATTAAAAATAGTTGAGCTATATCAGAATGAATTTTCTATTCACATTATACGCTCAAAGATAAATAATGGTTACGCAAAAGGTAATAATATTGGAATTTTGAAAGCGATGGAGGATGGATGCGAATTTGTATTTATATTAAATCCTGATATGAAATTAGAGGATAAGTGTATTGAAATTCTTTTCAAAAGAATTATTTCAGATGAAAAAATCGGAGTTGTCGGACCAATTGTCGTGTATGGAAACAGACCGGATAATATTATACAGGGTTTTGGAGTTGATTTAGATTTTAGAACACTAAAAAGAAAATATCCATTTAGTGAAAGAAGATTATCTGATGAAATTCCATCAGAACGTTATACCGGATATGCTCACGGTGGTGCAATGATGATAAGATGCAGTGTATTAAAATTTACCGGTCTTTTTGAAGAAGATTACTTCATGTATAAAGATGAAATTGACATATCCTATCGAATAAATAAAGCTGGCTTCAAAATTTTATGCATAAGCAATGCAATTGCATGGCATTTCCATAATTTTGATAAAATGAACAAAAAAGGATACAATCTAATTTATTACTATGGAATAAGGAACAAATATTTATACTTCAAAAAGTATAACTTTTACTCAAATCTGTTTTTCTCTTTAATTAAGGATATTTTTATTTTTCCAGTAAAATTAAGATGGGCACATAAATTGGGTAATATTAAGCTATTGAAATTTTACTACTTAGGTGTTTTGGATGGATTATTAGGTAAAAAAGGATTTTCAAACAAATCTTTTAATTGAATTAAGAATGATAATAAAGCATTTCGAAAGGTTAGATGATATACCGGGGACTGAGAAGTTTTATGAGAGCTTGCCGGTTTTTGCAACTCAGGAATATGCCGCCTATTTGAAAAAAACGAAAAATTATAACACGGTTTGGTTTTATGGTATAATAAGTAGGAATATCAAAGTATTAATACCATTCACAGTAAGAAAAAAATATGTTTTTACTACAGGAATGTTCTTAACGGGTGTAATTCCGTTAGATAAAAATATTACTGTTGATATTGAGAGAGAATTTCTTAATTCCATAGTAGCACTAATCAAAAAAGAAAAGATCTGTGACTGGATCCAGCAACCGGCAAACTGGGCTTTATTCAGAGTTGTTCCCTCAAATTCAATATACTGTGAATTCGGTACATATAGAATTAACATGGTAGATAAAAATGAAAATGAGTTATATTCAAAAATTGCAAGGCAGCATAGAAAAGTAATCACAAAAGCAATAAATAATAATATTTTGATAAAAAACGGAACAGAATTATTAGAGGATTGCTATAAAACTCTTACGGCTTCACCCTCATTTTCGGCTCACGAATTTCCCTCAAAAATACATTTACAAATATTATCTGACCATTTAAAGCACAACCTTCATATTTATGTTGCTTACAAAAATTCTATCCCTCTAAGCAGTGTCATTTATTGTTCTGACATATCTTGTTTCTATGGTTTATATTCTTCAAGAGTGAATTCTGCTTCAGATGAAGGAACAAATCATTTATTACATTGGCAGGCGATAAAAGATGCAAAGCTGAGTGGAATTCAGTACTATGATTTTGTAGGCGCTCGTATTAGCCCGGCTCCAAATACAAAACATGATGGTATTCAGAGATTTAAAAGGCACTTTGGTGCAGAACTTTTAAAGGGATTTTTATGGAAAATGCCCATCTCCAAAGTAAAATATTTCGTTTTTAATCTTTTAGTTAGAGCACTTTTTTTTATAAGGTTTAAGAAATATAAGGGTGACATAATAGATCAGGAATTAAAGCGAAATAAATGAAGAAAATTATTCTGACAATTGATTATGAATTGTTCCTAGGAAAAGTAACCGGAACCGTTGAAGATTGTATGATTAAACCGACTGAAAAATTAGCATCAATTCTTAATGAGAATGGCTCCAAGATGACTGTATTCTGGGATGTTTTGCATTATTACCGGCTGCTTGAAATTGAGGAGAATTTTAATGAAATAAAACAGGATAGAATTCTGATCGAAAAACAGATCTTAGATTTAGCAGCAGCGGGACACGACATTCAATTGCATCTCCATCCTCACTGGCTTGATGCTTTATATATAGAAGGTAAATGGAACTTTACTTACAAGCGCTTTAAGCTTCATAATCTATCAGATAAATTAATTAAAGAAGATATTAATACAATAACCGGCTGTGTTGCTGCTTCAAAAAATTTAATTGAGAATTTAATTAAACAAGTTAAACCCGACTATAGAGTAACAACTTTCAGAGCAGGCGGATACTTAATTGAGCCTTTTCTACAGATAAGGGAAGCACTGATTGTTAATGATATCTTTATTGACAGCAGTATTTGTCCTGGTTTGACTAATGATAATGAAATTTTTTCTTTCAATTTTATCGGTTATCCTGATAATAATTCATATAAATTTGATGTTTCTCCAAAGATGGCAGCGGATAATGGCAAATTTTTAGAGTTACCTATCACAACAGTGAGAATACCTGCTTACAAAAATTTAATTTTTACGGTAATTAAAAAAATAAAATATCCTCATTTGGAAAAGGGGCGAAAAGGTATAGGCTCGGGATATTCAACAAATAATAATAATAATAAATATTTTGTAAAACGCCTAAGAAAAGTAACAAGAGATAAAAATAATCAATTTACGACCGACAGCAACTTTAAGGAAAAATTTGACTACATATTTAATAAAGTTCCTCAGAAATCCACTATGATTTTACATCCTAAATTGTTAAACAATCATACCTGCGCAATACTGAATGATTACATTTCAAATTTGAAGGTCAATTTTATTTCTATAAAGGATTATTTAGAAAAAAAATGAGACCCGATTTCTTGTTTTACTTCTGTGATGGTATGGGATCTGTATTTGATTCACAAGTAATGTCCCTGTTAAGAGGGATATATGAAAGGAATGTATTCAGGAAAATATATTTGTTTTTAGGCCTCAGAAATGAAGAGCAGAAGAATCATTATTTAACCAGAAAATCGGCTCCTGAAATAGAGACTGTATTTTTCAAAACTTATCCGAATTATCCTATTTTCAATCCGATAATCCGCAAGAGTATCAGAAATGCCGTAAAAAGTTCAAATATTGACTTGCATAAGGGAATATTTCACACACGCGGTGAATTGATTGCGTGGCATCTGAGTAAAATTCTGGAAAAAAAATATCACAAGTATATTATCCCGGATATCCGCGGAACAAGTATTGAGGAAATTGAAGAATTTTACAATCTGAGTAAATTTCAAAAGTTTGTTAAAATGTATAACAATAAATTAGCTCTTCAGAATTTAAATAGTTTCTCTAAAATATCAGTCGTTTCCGGCTCCCTTAAGGAATACCTGGTAAATAATTATTATGTTAATCCGGAAAAGATCTTTATAACTCCCAGCTTGGCAGGTAAAGGTTTTTCTTTTAACGAAGAACAGCGTAAAAAAGTTAGAAATGGATTAAGCCTGAATGAAAATGATTTGCTGATTGTTTTTTCAAGCGGAGGCACTGCAAACTGGCAGAATAATGATCCTCTAACCTGGTTGGCTGATAAGGGATTAAAAGTTTTAAATCTCTCTAAAAAGGAAATCCGGCATTCTAACATCATAAATAAATTTGTAAGCTATTCGGAAATGCCGGAATATTTAAATGCAGCTGACGCTGCAATAATCTGGCGCGATAAAAGTATTGTCAATGAAGCAGCTTCACCGGTTAAGTTCAGTGAATATATCTGCTGCGGTTTACCTGTTATTGCAAATCGCTCTGTTAATATGATATCAGAATATATTATAAAACATCAGTGTGGTCTTCTTGTAGATGACCTGGACAAGATAGATTTAACTACGATCAAAGAACTGGGATCGATGAACAGAAAAAAAATTTCAGAAGACGGGAATAAGAACTTCGGAATCGAAACGATAGTTGATAAATATTTAGAAATTTATTCTTCGATGAACAACTAATGAAAGTTTTGATCGTTTGCAGCCGAAATGCAGGGTATATAAGTCCTTTTATAAAAGAACAGGCTGAGGCAGTTGAAAGTTTAAAGATTGAAATAAATTATTTTTTAATAAGAGGTAAGGGTTTTTCTGGTTACTTAAAGAATCTACCGGGGTTAAAAAAGAAAATCACAGACTTTAATCCGGATTTAATTCATGCTCACTATGGTTTATCCGGTTTGCTTGCAGCACTGCAAAGAAAAATACCTGTGATAATAACATTTCATGGCAGTGATGCTTATTTATTAAAAATTAAATTCCTTTCAAAGATTGCAGCCAGATTATCTAAATTTAATATTTATGTATCAAAAAAAATCATGGAAAGAATTGATAAAAATAATCACAATGCAATTATACCCTGTGGAATAAATCTAGAAATATTTCAGCCTATTGAAATGAAAATTGCCAGAGAAGAACTTTACATGGAGCCAAATAAAAAATATATACTTTTTGCTTCACGTTTTAATAATTCTGTAAAGAATGCATCTCTGGCTTTTGAAGCATTAAACAAACTTGACGGTAACACAGAGCTGCTCGAGCTTAAAAACAGGAGCCGTGAAGAAGTTAACATGCTTCTTAATGCCTGCGATCTATTACTTCTTACATCATTCTCGGAAGGATCTCCGCAGATAATTAAAGAGGCAATGGCATGCAATTGTCCCATTGTCGCAACCGATGTCGGTGATATTAAGGACGTTATTGCTGGTACCGAAGGCTGTTTCATTACTAAATTTGATCCGGTGGACGTTGCTGAAAAAATTAAGCTGGCATTAGACTTTAATAAAAGAACAAATGGAAGAGAACAGATCAGGCATTTTGATAATAATCTAATAGCAAAAGAAATTGTCAAATGCTATCAAAAATTTTTAGATAGAGATTTATGATAATTATAATTGATTACGGAATGGGAAATTTGCGTTCTGTTTATAATAAATTTAAAAGACTGGGTATAACTTGTGTTGTATCCTCAAAAAAAGAAGATATTGAGTCCGCAGAAAAACTTGTTTTACCTGGAGTTGGACACTTTAAGTACGGTATGGAGAATTTAATCAAACTTGGATTGATTGATACATTAAATAATAAAGTGATTGAACAAAAAACACCCATATTCGGAATCTGTTTGGGCACCCAGCTTTTCTGCAGTTATTCGGAAGAAGGAAATTGTAAAGGATTAGGCTGGTTAGATGCAGAAGTTGTTAAATTCAGAGTATCAGATACGCTGAAATACAAAGTGCCCCATATGGGATGGAATGATGTAAATGTTAAGAACAGCAATTTTATTGATAAAGTAATTGACAGTACTGATAAATTTTATTTTGTTCACAGCTACCATTTGAAATGCAATGACGAAGCCGATGTCTGGATGACATCGGAATATGATTATAAGTTTGTTTCTGCTGTTCATAGAGATAATATTTACGGAACGCAGTTTCACCCTGAAAAAAGTCACGATGTTGGGTATGAGCTGCTAAAAAAGTTTGCGGAAATGTGAGAGAGTCTGATACTGGATGCAAGATACTAGATACCGAATGCTGGATACTGGATGCTGGCTGCCCCTATGAGGGGATACTAATTTTCAAAATTTATAATTTTTAATTTATAATTGTATTTAAAATGTTTCTTCCCAGAGTAATACCGGTTCTGCTATTAAAAGGCAAGGGTCTCGTTAAATCTGTCAAGTTCAAAGATCCTAAATACATCGGTGATCCGATCAATGCTGTAAAAATATTCAACGACAAAAAAGCAGATGAACTGGTTTTCCTGGATATAAATGCATCTAAAGAAAACCGTATAATATCTTTGGATTTTGTGCATAAGGTTGGTGATGAAGCAAATATGCCTTTTGCCGTGGGAGGTGGGATTAAAACTATACAGGATATAAGAAGCATTCTTGAAAACGGTGCAGAAAAAGTTGTCATTAATACAGCAGCATTTGAAAATCCTGAGTTTATTAAAAAAGCTGTTGATGCCTTCGGTTCCTCTACTATTGCAGTATGTCTTGATGTTAAAAAGGACTTTTTCGGAAAGTATAAACTTTATTTTCGAAACGGCAGAAAAAAATCTAAAGAAGATATAATTGCATTTGCAGAAAAAATGGAACAGTTTGGAGCCGGTGAAATAATTATTCAGTCTGTTGATAAAGATGGAACTTATGAAGGTTATGATCTGGAGCTGACAAAACTGATATCTAAAGCGGTGACTATTCCGGTTGTGGCGCTTGGCGGTGCTTCTGATTATAAAGATTTTAATTTAGCAGTAAATGAAGGATATGCTTCTGCTGTAGCAGCTGGTAGTATTTTTGTTTATCATGGACCACGCAAGGCTGTGCTGATAAGTTTTCCAACTAAAATTGAAATTAATAAAATTTTTGACTAATGTATTATTATTTTGTCCTAAATCATCCGGCTCATTATCATTTATTTAAAAATACCATAAATGATTTGAATCATCTTGGTCATCAATGTGAGATATTTATCCGACCCAAAGATGTTTTAAAAAACTTGTTAGATAGAGACAATATTTCCTACATATCTCTCAATGACTCAAAAAGAAGTAAGAAATTAATTCTTTTTTCATCTTTATGGGGATTGATTAAAAAAGATTTGGAAATTGCAAGGTACATCAGAAAACGAAAACCGGATTTGATGATTGGTACTGATTGGGCAATAACAAATCTGGGAAGGATTTTTAATATTCCATCTTTAGTCTTTAATGAAGATGATACCATAGCGACCCCGGAAAACAAAGTTTTTTATCCGTTGGCAACCAGCCTTTTACTTCCTGATTGCTGTGATAAGGGATTGTGGGAGAAGAAACGTATTTCATATGCAGGTTATCACGAATTGGCATATCTTCATCCTAACAGATTCAGTTTTGATAATGAAATTTTAAAAAAGAATTTGAATACCGACAAACCATATATTATAGTTCGTTTAGTAAAATTAACTGCGAGTCATGACAAAGGTAAGAAAGGACTCGATACTCAATTGCTGGATAAAATAATCGATAAGTATTATACTAAGTTTCAGATTTTAATATCATTTGAAGGTGAATTTGAGAAACGATATACTGAATATGCATTCAGGTTTGATCCAAATCTTATACATCATTTCTTAGCTGGTGCTCATCTGGTTATCGGTGATAGTCAGACTATGATCGCCGAAGCTAGTGTACTTGGTACCCCTAGCATAAGGATCAACGATTTTGTTGGTAAGCTTGGATATCTTGAAGAACTTGAAAACAAATACGGGTTGACTTTTGGTATTAAGACTTTAGAATCCAAGAAATTACTCGCAAAAGTTGATGAGCTTTTAAACTATCCCCGTATTAAAGAAGAGTGGGCAACAAAAAAAAATGAAATGTTAAATGATAAAATTGATGTAACTTCTTTTATAGTCTGGTTTATTGAAAACTATCCAAAAAGTTTTAATGTTATGAAGAATACTCCGGATTATCAATATAACTTTAAATAACCTATGCAGATACTTCCCTATCAATACAAAGCAAATAAAATCTGTTCCCGTTGTGTAATGGATGACACAGTTAAAGGAATCACTTTTGATGAAAAAGGCGAATGCACTTTTTGTAAGATTCACGATGAATTGGAAAATAAATTTCCGTTAAATGAAAAAACCCCGGAAAGACTTCAGACTTTAGTTGAAAAAATAAAGCAGGATGGCAAAGGTAAGAAATACGATTGCATACTGGGTGTCAGCGGAGGCAGGGACAGCACTTATACACTCTATAATGCTGTTAAACTTGGCTTGAGACCGCTTGCTGTTCATTTTGACAACGGATGGAATTCGGAGATAGCAGTGCAGAATATTAAAAATGCAACGAAAATATTAGGAGTGGATCTGCATACACATGTTGCTGATTGGGAAGAATTTAAAGACTTGCAGCGATCATTTCTTTTTGCTTCTGTTCCGGATGCGGAAGTGCCGACTGACTGGGTTATCTTCTCTGTTCTTTTCGATGAAGCTGCAAGGTATAATGTAAAATATATTGTACACGGACATTCTTTCAGGACAGAAGGAACTACTCCAATCACCTGGACTTATATGGATGGAAAGTATATTCAGGATATTCAGAGGAGATTTGGCAAACTTAAGTTAAAAAGTTTCCCGAATATGACAATGAGCAGGTATGTATATTACTCTCTCATAAAGAAAATTCAACAGTTAAGAATTCTTTATTACATACCTTACAATGAAAAGGAAGTTTTCAGAATAATAGAAAATGAGCTTGGTTGGAAGAATTACGGCGATAAACATCACGAGTCGAAATACACCGCTTTTTTTCAGGCTTATATACTGACAAGAAAATTCAATATTGATAAACGTAAGCTTCACTACTCAGCCAAAGTTAGAAATGGTCAGCTTACAAGGGAAGAAGCATTGGAAATAATAAAAAAAGATCCTTACTCCGGCGGAATAGAGTCATTAGATTACTGTTTAAAAAAACTTGATCTGACCTACAATGACTTTGATGGAATAATGAGTGAATCTCCAAAATCATTTAAGGATTATAAGTCTTACCACTCGCTGGTAAAAGCACTTAAAACTCCTATCAGCTGGGGAAATAAGGTTGGAATTGTTCCGGACACTGTTTATAAGAAGTATTTTAGTTTTGATGTTTAGTAAGTCGATCAAACATACTAAGTATAAAAACTTCAGATTACTTTCATCAATAACCACTCTAAATTATCTCTTTTTTTATAATATCGGCGATAATAAATTAAATCTGCCAATATGACATAATGGGTCTATTAGATAATTTACCAAAGTTGAAAAATGACTGGTTTTCAGGTCAAGCTGTTCTTTCGCTCTTCTTGCGCTTTAATTGCTCTCTTATTTCGCTCAATTTCCCACCCCGTCTCAACCCTGATAAAAATTCTGTATTTTTGTCAGTAGCAGACAAAATTAAAATAATATTTTGTATCCAATAAACCTGCTGTCGGCAAAGGCAGTGTGGAATATTGAATGATTGCGGTTATCGAATGATCAGTTTAATGTCATCTCGACGATAGAAATGAGGAGAGATCTCATCCGTTCACAAGATTTCTCTCTTCGTTCGAAATGACAATGCTCTTTTGTCATCTCGACGATTGAAATGAGGAGAGATCTCACTGACTCTTTAGATTTCTCCCTCTGGTCGAAATGACAATAACAATTTATTTTTAATTCCAATTATTGTAAGGGATATTAGACTGATAGGGCTTTAATTACATAAGGGCTTAATGACAATATTCTGTCAGCAAAGACTCATCTATAGTTTTACTGACAACAAGTATCTCCTTACTAAGGAGAGAGATTAGAGTGAGGTCTGTTTTTTACACAGATTACCGCAA
This sequence comes from Ignavibacterium sp., assembly GCA_018335755.1. Classification (GTDB taxonomy): domain Bacteria; phylum Bacteroidota; class Ignavibacteria; order Ignavibacteriales; family Ignavibacteriaceae; genus JAGXRK01. Next base: position 152,350 of record JAGXRK010000045.1, read on the forward strand.
ACGGAAAGATTGTATCGGTGTGATAAATCTCCAGGATTTGGTAAGTATTAAATTACTAAATCCTGGAGATTTTTATTATTTATTACCGCAGCAGCACCATCTTTTTTGTTTCAACAAAAGTTCCGGCCATAAGTCTGTAAATATAAACTCCGCTTGCAAGACCGGTGGCATTGAAACTCACTTCATAACGCCCGGATGATTTTTCTTCATCCACCAGGGTGGCAACATCATTCCCCAGGATATCGAAAACTTTAAGGGAAACCTTTGGACTTCTCCCTTCGGTCGAAATGACACCCGGGATGGTGTAAGAAATTTGCGTGGACGGATTAAATGGATTAGGATAATTCTGTGAAAGCTCAAAGTCAGCTGGACCCGTATAAACTTCAATAACATCAGAATAATTGTATGAGCCATCCATATCTATCATCTTCAGCCTGTACTGAACAACAGGTGCAGTATGAAGAGTCATATCGATAAAACTGTATTCCATTAAAGTAGTGGAATTACCCATACTCTCAACAAACCCAATCTTCTCCCATTCATTTTGACTTCTGACTTCTGACTTCTGACTTTTTTCCACCTCAAACCCCTGGTTATTTATTGAACTAATTGTACTCCACCTAAGCAGCACATTATTATTCTCTAAAAGCGAGGCAGTGAATGATCCAAGTTCCACAGGCACGGGAAAATTAACAATGCTCTCGAATGTACCATTATCCCACAAGGTTAAGTTATCATCATCGAAGATACCCCAGAACGGACTGGTATATAACCAGTAAACGCTTGCCAAGCCTTCAGGATCAATTATATTGAAATATATTGTAACCACATCTGTCCAGCCTGAAGTATCGGAAACTACGGTTCCGTTGTTGCTGTTATTGTAAGGAAGATCGATATTAACCCATATCCTTGCCTGCATTGGTCTGGTTACAGTGCCAACCGCATAGTTGCCGCTGCAGAAATTATGAAACAGGTAATCAACATCCTTAACGGGACTTGAATTGAACCTAATGCTGGCTGTATCAAAACCAATTACAATGGTTGCCCCGCCCATTGCATCTGTACCGGTATTAGTGTTTACCTGCAGAAGCACAGATAATTTTGAACTGTCAGTGTTTGTAACGACAAATCTGCCGTTGACGTTTGTAGCTGAAATAGTTGAAGTAAAAAGTAATATAGCAATTCCCACCACGAATCTTTGTATAAGCATTATATCTCTACCTTTTTTTAGAACTTTAAAATTTCGTAATAGTTATCAATTTCTGATCTGTTTTCCAAAATCGATCGGATCCTGGGTCTCAATTTCAAAAAACGTTAAATATTTTACCACTTGTGTGAAGTACAAACTAAGAACAGACTCAATAGTTTTTTGGTCTTAGCTAATCAAATTTTTGTCTAGCACTCCCAGTTAAATAGTTAAAATAATTTACTCTTTCTAGGTACTAATCGTTAGCATATTTAATATCAATTTAAGTGCCTGAGAATATAACATTGTTTTGTTTTGAAACTAGTGAGTATAATTTTCATAGGAAATAAAAACAGGTAAATATTACTTTGTTATCTTGATTTTGGGAAGCGTAAGAGAATTTAACAGAACTTCCTTTACAAATTTCTGTATGAAAAGAATTGCTTTCAGACAGGATATTACTTGGGGGTCAAAAATAAAAAATTATTTTGTTAAATGACAAATATTTTTTCGGTACTGTAAGAATATTTAACGATTTTAGAATTATAATGTTAGGAAATGATATTTATGATTATAAATCAGGTAAAGATTAAAATATTGAATAAGTGCGGCTATTGAATCATCGGTTTTTTGTCATCTCGACGAATGAAATGAAAGGACTTGTTTGTCATTTCGAATCCCGGTTTATCGGGTGAGAAATCCAGTGATGCTCTTTAGATTTCTCCCTTCGTCTGAAATGACAATGCTTTTTTTGTCATCTCGACGATTAAAATGAAATGACTTGCTTGTCTTTTCGAATCCCGGTTTATCGGGTGAGAAATCTCGGAGATGCTCTTTAGATTTCTCTCTTCGTTTGAAATGACAAACATAAAATATCATTAGACCCCCGAAATTATTTTAATACTATCATCTGCTTAGTATCAAAAAATGAGTCTGTTTCCAGTCTGTAAAAATATATTCCTGATGATAAATTTTGTGAATTGAACTTCACGCTATAAAATCCGGAATCCTGTTCTTTATTAATAAGAGAAACAACTATGTTACCCAAAATATCATAAACAGTTAGTTTGACATGACATTCCTTCGGAATTTGATAACTAATGGTGGTTACAGGATTAAAAGGATTCGGGTAATTTTGATATAAAGCAAATTCAGAAGGCCGTTCGAGATTTATTTCTGCTATTTTTGAGTATTTATAGCTGCCATCTAAATTCAACTGTTTTAACCTGTAATATTGTTTCGTACCAGTCATCAAAGAATCAGTGAAACTGTAAAATTTTGTTTCTAATGTTGTCCCGGCACCTTTAGAAAATCCTATTTTCTTAAAGTTAGTTTTGTTCGTCCCTTTTTCAATTTCAAAACCAAGATTATTTGTTTCAGATGCCGTCGTCCAGCTTAATTGTACTTCATTATTAATATATTCAGCAGTAAAAGATGTGAGTTCAACCGGAATAGTTGCCAGGTTATAAACGGAGATTTCTGCCGAGTCGATAGTAACAGCAAAACCTGAATCCTTAAGACAATCGGTCCAGGCAACCAGATTATTCCTGTATTTTCCCCCAACATAGTCCGGGTTAGTATGAATGGGAGTAATTGCTATTGGCGTTAATATAAATTTAGCTGCATACCAGGAAGCTGCACAAGGGTCAGTGGATGCCGCTAACATTTTAGTATTTACAAGATCTGTATTACCAGCATTAGCTTTGGCGTTTGTCCAGGCTGCATCAACTATTGTCAAGTCGGGAAAAACAGCTCCAACTATTTTTGCGACCAAAGCAAATGAACCAAAAAAGTAATTATAGTGCATAGATTCATGACCGCCATAACGTTCATCTTCATACGCCGTTGTTAAAACTCCGATCCAGTTTTTTAAAGCGATTGTAGCACCTGACATACTATGTGCTTTTAAAACAGGAAAATTAATTAAGCAAAGACGGTCAGGATCATATAAAAGCGAATCCTTGTTCCAGATGCCATGCTTTAATGAGATCTGAAAATTGCCGGTTGGAGAATTAAATTTGGGATATGAAATTTTCGTTAATGGATCATAAACAAATCCTTCCAGCGTATCTCCATAAGAATATTCATCAACAACTGCATCCCATATATCTAACCAATCCCGTAAGTAAACCGGATAGCCCTTTGATTTAAATGTACTAACAACATCCATAATAGATTGCTGCAGATCATCGGAATTATTATCATTGTGGTCTATTCCTGTACCAATAATTTGTGTATTATCGCATACAACAATTTCACCGGTAAATCCATCCGGGTGCTGAAGAATTTGCCATATTAAACCCTTAATACGATCTGTATTTGTTGTATTTCTACCTGTCCATTGAAAATTCCCTTTAATGATGACTATGTTATCTGCACCAACCAGCCCGGTAGGTTGTGAAATAGTTCGATGAAGATAAATTCCTTCTGTTTCCAGCAGCAATAGTAAAGTATCAATCGCGGGATCGATTAAATATTCGTTGGGCACTGTTGAATCACCGGCGGCTAATGATCCGGTTGTTGGTGGGATAGATTCCAGAACAAAAACCTTAGAAACCGGATTTTGAACCTGCCATGCAGGTAACGTTGTTTGATTAGATAAATTAAAATATCCTATGCCGGGAACAACCCCTAATAGGAAAAATGATAAAAGGATGACTAACACAACTAAGAATTTTCTATAACTTCCCCGCAAACTGAAAAATCTTTTTTCTTCCATAACACCTCCTCCTGTAAAAGTCCTCTGAAATCTAACCTAAATTTTTGATATAAGCAATTATTTTAATATTCGCGATGAATAAATACAACATTGAATATAAGCAGCCATAAATAACGCGATTAATATATAATACCGTTTGATGAAACGATACTTCTCCCCTGCCATCTCGACGATTGAAATGAGGAGAGATCTCATCCTTTCACAGGATTTCTCTCCTGCTTACGCTGGGATCGAAATGACAAGTAGAGAATTAAATAGAGGTAGTAGTAAAAAATTGAATCTTAATATTAATATTCTGTCAGCAAAAAATCATCTTTCGTTTTACCGACAACAAGTCTCTTTCCTTAGTAAGGAGAAAGATTTTCCAGAAGAGATGCCTTTGGAAGAGAGAGGTCTGATTTTCAGAGATTTATCCTTCCAACGGATTACCGCAATCTTGAAGGTTGCGCCTACAAAAAAAATCTTAGATTTCTCCCTCTGGTCGAAATGACAATACTTCTCTGTCATCTCGATGAATGGAATGAGGAGAGATCTATGAATGCTATTTAGATTTCTCTCACGGCTTACGCTGGGATCGAAATGACAAAAACAAAATACAAATAGACAAATAGACAAAGTTGTTAAAAAGTATGGCTTAATATTAATGTTCTGTAAGCAAAAATTTATCTTTCGTTTTACTGACAACAACTCTCTCTCCTTACTAAGGAGAGAGATTAAGTGAGGTTTGTCTTTCAAACAAATAACCGCAAACTAAAGTTTGCGCCTACAAAAAAATCAACCTTCCAATCATTCAATTTTCCAATCATCCAACCTGCCCTTCGACGACGTAAGAAGCCTCATCCAATTCTTTATTCATTCTCAGGTAATTGCGCCACCCGTCCGGTGTTCGGCGACCAATAGATATTAGCATCTATGATATTCACCCCGCCATCTAGATTAAAATCTCCTTTAAGATAACCCATAGTTCCATTCTGAAGCTGCCATACTTCTGCCCTGTCATTGAAATTAATTCCATTATCACCGTTTCCATCACCGGCATACATTCCGAATCTGCCGTTCCCAAGATCTATCATTGGTTCAGTCCCGTATGCTTTATTCATTGCATTTGTAAAATCGTACAATGGTGAATTTGAAGACAACTGAACCGGATTGGCAGACATTACAGCTAGATGGTTTCGTTGAAAAACGGCAATATAATAAGCTCCTTCCGGAACATTATTAAACCTAACGCCTTGAGAACCGTCAGTATCCAGCAGGAGCCCGTTGTTATTCAGTATAGCGGCTCTTCTACTTATTACTTGTGTCGGAGATGAACTACTTCTTAACTCAACCAGAACCCAATCCACATAACTTGAAGTTGAGTCAGAACCTAAAGTATCGTTTCCGTTATAATTCCACGGAGCTGAATTAAAAGGTTGTGTAGTTGGTAGCAGTCCATTTTGGCTAAGATTTGTCATCATTGAATTTGTGCTGAATGGACCTTGGAGGAATATTTTACTTTTTAGATTAATGTTGTTTGATTGGCTTCCCTGATACTCCAAAGCACCAATATCCCAAGCACCTGTCCGTTCATTGCCTAAAATATCAGTTGTGAATAGTGGTGTTAAGTCAGTTCCTAAGTCTCTGCCTGTTGCAGTAAAGTAATCTGCTATATAAACACTACCCAAATTAGTAAATGAAATTGATGCTACAGATGAAGAAGCATCCTCTCCTTCGGTTTGCCAACCTGTAAATGAAAAGTCTTGCCCAGAATTAGCAGTTAAAAAGCGTGATGGATTACTGCCCATATTCGGAAAGTAATATCTGTTATAGTTAAAATCTTTATAAATGGAATCATAGTCTGCTCCACTACCAAGAACAAAAACAGCATTGCCACCTGAGTTATCGTATAGAATATTATTTTTATATATAACAGTATCGCAAAAAGAACCCCTGCCAATTCCGTTATCTCTTTGACCCTCAAACCACATACTTTGTGAACTTACGGAACTATAATTATACATTGTGTTGTTAAACATTCTTACACTTGCCCTCATATTTGCAGTTGTGCCATTTGTGTACATATCCCTGCCTATATCAATTATTCGTGCCCCACTCCCCACCCAGTGAATAACATTATTATAGATGAGCCAACTAAGACTTCCAGAACTATACCCATATATAGCACAATTCATTGATACATTATCTTCATCACCAGCCCAGATAAAGTTATTTGATATTCTTATAGATGGTCTGTTCGTTTGCGTAGTGCCACCTTCTAAATATCCAATCTGGAAACAATCTCTATGTGCAGTAGGTTCTGACCCTCTTAGGATAAAGGTATTCCCATCAAATATATGACCTCCACTACCTCCACTCATATACATTCCGTCATACCAAGTGTTTATGTTCTTCGTTAAAACTTCAAAATAATTGTTTAACAAATGGAAGTTAGTCGTCATACCAGCACCTATAAGTGAAGCAGACCCATTAGAAGCATAAAAAGTTCCATTTTTAACAGTAATATTTGTAGCCTCATATAATGCAACAAGTCCAGCATTACCCTCTACAAAACCATTAAGACCATCAACCAATATATTTGATGAAGGATAACCACCAGCCCCTATAGTTATTGCATAAATAATTGGACTTGTCATAGTAGGAATCCAGACAGCTCCGTTATGCCCTGCATCTCTGCCTTTTGTAAGAACAATCGGATTGCCTGCTGTACCGTGAGTATTTACAGCCCTTATTGCTCCACTATAAACCAAACTATCAGAACCACCATCAAAGAATACTGTATCGCCTGGCTGGAGGGTACTCCAGTTAAAAGCACCCGATACGCCATAACCAGCAGCTCTTGCATTTTCCCAGCTTAAACCGTTCCCATTGCCTTTAGTAATATTTGATACATACCAGTTAGTTTGTGCAAATATGTTTATGTCAAAAAAAAGGATTAAACCTAATATTGAGGTTAAAGTTAAGTTTTTCATAGTAATATTATTTTTAATTATTAAAAACGGTCCCTATCTGTTAAATATACGCAATAATATGAAAACCAATATACGCAAATAATGTACCATCCTGGATCATAGCTTAATTCGAAGCATTCAAAGTGATACATCTTGAGGTTGGTAATTTTTACCTGATTCTCTTGAACAAAGGAAATTAATTTCTTCAGATTATTAGTTTTTAGAAAAAGCTTGTGTCCAGAAAAAAAATTATGCTAGCCGGATAGAACTTACAAAATTAGTTTATAAAAGTGAGTGCAAACTTTTATGTTATTATTTTTGAAAGTTATTAAGTATTACCTAGAGTAAGGTAATTAGTAAGTTAGAGAAATACTTCTCCCCCTATTTTCATCGGTGTCTAAGTGACACAGAAAATCAACCTTCACTATTAAAAATGAACAGAAGATGATCTTACCCCTAAAAAGTACGCATTAAGTTATTCAATTTTTTCAATTAATTCCTCTGTGTTTTTGTTTTCAAATTCTACCGGCGACAAATAACCCAATGATGAATGAAGTCTTCTTCTGTTGTAATTGATTTCTATGTATTTGAATATACTTCTTTTTGCTTCTTCTCTGCTCTGGTATTTTTCCCAGTAAATCAGCTCCGTCTTCAGTGTATGAAAAAATGATTCGGTTATTGCATTATCATAACAATTACCGGTAGAACTCATTGATTGAACTATTCCATAATTCTTTAATATTCTCCTGAATGAACTGCTTGTATACTGACTTCCTCTGTCTGAGTGAAAGATTATTCCTGAGTTAGGATTCCTATGTAGTATTGCCATAAGAAGTGCTCTTTCAACTAATTCCGAGGACAGACTGCTGCTGATTGACCATCCAACTATTTTTCTGGAATATACATCCATTACAACTGCCAGATAAAGCCATCCTTGCTTTGTCCACAGATAGGTTATGTCGCTTGTCCAGATTTGATTTCTCCGTGTCACACTGAAATTCTGTTTTACCAGGTTTTCACTTGCCAGTGCTCTGGATGATTGTTTTGTTGTTACCTTAAACTTTCTGCTCATCTTTGCCCAGATATTGTTTTTCTTCATCAATCTGGTTATCCGCTTCTTGTTTACCTTTTGTCCTTCTTTCCTGATTGCTGCTAATATTCTCGGCATTCCGTAAGTGCAGAGGCTCTTTCTGTAATGATATAATATCTCTTTCCAAAACTAGCTGATTCTCTCTTGCTCTTGAGCTGAGTTTACTTCTTAGCCATTTTTGGTAACCTGATGCGCTTACACTTAATACCTGACATAACAAGCTCAGTCCATATTGTTTTCTCTGCTCTTTTATGAACATATACTTCACTCCTGACCTTTGTGAAGTATCCGATGGCTTTTTTTAAAATCTCATTCTCCAGCTTTACCCGCTTGAGCTCCTTTTCTAACCTTCTTAACTCTTCTTCCTCTGGTTTCATTTTTCCTTTTCAATGGAAAGCATTCTGCTGGTCTAACAGGTAATCTTTTTTCCATTTATGAAGCGAGTTTTCGTTTACTCCTAGATCCCTTGATACCTCGCTCAACTTCATTCCCCCTTCTGTTATCATTTTTACGGCTGATAACTTAAACTCTTTGTCGTAAGTTTTTCTTGTTTTTGTCATGTTTGCTCCTATATTTTGTTTAAATATAGTTGCTTTTCTCTTTAGCTACTAAATGGGGGTAGGGTCAAGATCTCTAATCCCTACTATAATAGATAATAATTAAAATGATTATGCGGATTTCGGCTTTTTCCTATTCTGCAGTTCCGGTATTGATATTAAACGTTCAACAATTCTTTCGGCTGTTCTGCCGTCCCACAACTCGGGAACAGCCCCTTTTTTCCATTGCCCGGAAAATAACCGGATTAATGCCGGATTAATAGCTGCCGGATCAGTGCCTATTAGTTCATTAGTTCCTATCTCAATGGTTTCAGGTCTTTCGGTATTATTGCGTAATGTAAAACAGGGCACACCCATAACAGTTGTTTCTTCTGTAATGCCCCCGGAATCTGTCAGCACTGCTTTTGCTCTTTCTACAAGGTAATTGAATTCAAGGTAGCTTAAGGGTTCTGTTATTTTTAAGTTTGGCTCATCAATTCCCAGGTCATTAAATATCTTTGCGGTTCGGGGATGAATAGGAAAGATAACCGGCAGCCCCTGCACATTATTCAGAATTTCTTTTATGTAAGTTTTTAATTTATTTCCTTCATCAACATTAGCAGGTCTATGCAGCGTAATCAAAATATAGGATCTTTCTTTCAGGTTAAGTTCATCCCACAATAAAGGTTTTCTGAATCTGCTTCTATTACTAAGTAAAGAATCAATCATTACATTTCCCACAAAGAAAATCCTGTCATCCGGAATTCCGGCTCTTCTTAAATTATCACCAGCCCATTTAGTGGTGGTAAAAAAATAGTCGGAAAGACAATCTGTTACCATTCGATTTATTTCTTCGGGCATTGTAAGATCATATGAACGTATACCTGCTTCAATGTGTGCGACTTTAGTATTAAGTTTTTTAGCAACGATACTGCAAGCCATTGTACTGGTTACATCGCCCACTACAATTATAAGATCACTGGGGTTCGCGATAAGATCTTTTTCAAAAGCAACCATAATAGCTGCTGTTTGCTCTGCCTGTGTACCGCCGCCGCATCCGAGATTAATATCCGGTTCAGGGATGTTCAACTCTTTAAAGAATGTATCACTCATTTTACTGTCATAATGCTGACCGGTGTGAACTAATCTGTATGGAATGTTATGTCCTTCAGATACTGCAAGTCGTAATGCATTAATAACAGGTGCAATTTTAATGAAATTGGGGCGTGCGCCGGCAATCAAAGTAATTTTCATAAATATTTTATTCCGGAATTTAATGGTTTTTGAAAGTCACTGAACTCTATCAATATTAAAGCCAAAAGTACACATAAAATTTATTTTTAATTCAACACCGATGCAGATTTAATGAATGTAATTTCAATATCAGTAATTATGAATACATTTGGTGTCTATTCCTGATTTTGTCGATAATTTCAATTTCTATTTATTCATAAAAACCAGATTAATGTAATAAAAATTAACAAAGAGGTAAACACTGGATATAAATTAATTAACAATAAAATTTATAACAGGCAATAATTGTTACTACAATTATTTAAAATTCTTGTTTTAAGACCGTTTTTGTAAAAGAAGATTGTGCTGAATCATAATAATTCCAATATTTTACAGCAATTCTGCAATCTGATTCTTAGAACCTAATATATAGCCGCAGTTTTAATTTCAAATTGGTCAATTTTAATGCAGGAATTCTTAAAATTTAACTATATACAAAAAAATTGTACTGATTTGTTACAAACAGATAATCTGAGATAAAAAATGCCCTTAAAAACATTGAATTTCGTTTATTATTCGCACGTTTTTTGGCATAAAAGTGGAGTAAGCATATTTAATTTCATCAACTAAACTATTTCAGGCCAACTCAAAATTGGATAATGAACTTAAAATTAATTTAGACCTTACTAAATTTTCGGTAAATAAAAGTGCCGGAGGGTTGAATATTAAAGAGGGATTGAACAGGAAAATACTTGCTAATATTTCCATCAGCTTTTTAATTTACCTCTTTGCTTTCTATCTGTTTTATTTTCTAAAAGAAAAAACTATTAATGTTTATGGGGATAATCTAATACTCTTAGGTCTGATAATAATTTCTCTTTCAATTGGAGCTTATTTTTCACAAAAATTTGTTAAACCTAAACGGGAAAAAACAGGGCAGTCTTACACAATTTTATTCAATTCATTTTTAATTTCACTTTTTCTATTTGCTATATTTCTGCAGGTTATTCAACTTCAGGATACAATCCGTGATTTTGCTCTTATCTCGCTGTTTTTCGGTCTGGTGCTTGAATCCTATTATTGTATGTTCTTAAGTAAGAAGAGAAAAAAAATAGTAAGTCTTACTGAGCATAAAAATCTTTCCGTCAGATATCTTCTTTTCGACGGGTTAATTTTGACTTTATTCTGTTACTTCGGAATTTTCAAACCTCTGGCTTCGGTTGATTTTGCTGTAAACGAGTTTATAGTGATTTCTGTGATATATATAAGCTGGCTTGTTTCAGCTTCCACCACCCATAAATTTATTCCGTCAATAGTATCATACAGCAGATGGAATGCTATAGAATTACAAATTAAGTTTTATCTCAGAATTCTTGCTTTGTTAGTGCTTTCTTTAGTAATCTTGGATTTAAAGTTTGAAAATTCTATTATCTTTATTCAGGCATTTGTAGGATATTCCATATTATCATCTTTGGTTTCAATGTTTATGTTTGCTGATAAAATAAAAAACAAAACTGATGAGCCGTCGGTAGTTTTTCTTAAGGCTTACGAAATAAAAGACACTAACGATCAATCAAAAGCTAAAAACGGCGATTCGAAATACAGTTTCAAAGGATCAGGTATAAGTGAATCAACTGTAAAACAAAAACTGCAATTTGAGTATTTAAAAGATTACGGAGATGTTTTTGCAGTTTTAGATTCAATGCTCGATTTAGCCTCATTCGATACAAGGCAATCACTTATAATAAAATCCGATGAGCCGAATGATGTTTCAGAAAAACCGGCTGATTCATTTCAACTTATAGTAAACCTCCACGTGCTTAACGATCAAAAACATCTTAACACTTATATTCTGGATGTTAAAAAATCACTTGTTAAAGGCGGCGTATTTGTAGGTGCTTTGCTTCCTCATCATTACAGATATAAAAGATTTTTAAAACGAAATTCATTCTGGACTGCAAATATATTTTACTTCTTCGATTTCATCTGGAAACGTATTTTACCCAAGCTGCCCGTAACAAGAGAAGTATATTCTGCTTTCAGTAAGGAAAAAGACCGTGCTATATCTCTCGCAGAAGGATTAGGACGATTAGCTTATTGCGGATTCAAGATAATAGATCTGGCAGCAGTTGACGATGTTGTTTACTTTGCAGCTCTCAAGAACGGCGGCTTTTCACCACAGAAGAAATTCTTCTACAGTCCTATTTTCAAAATGAAGAGAGTGGGCAAGAACGGAAAACCAATTTTTGTGTATAAACTAAGAACTATGTATCCATACTCTGAGTTTATTCAGGACTTTGTATACAATCATAATAAACTTGAATCCGGAGGTAAATTTAAAGATGATTTCCGGGTGCCGGTTTGGGGTAAAATCTTTAGAAAGCTTTGGATTGATGAACTTCCTATGCTCATAAACTGGGCAAAACGTGATTTAAAGATAGTTGGTGTAAGACCTATCAGCAGCCATTACCTGAGTTTATACTCACCTGAACATCAGGAGAGAAGAAAGAATTTTAAACCTGGCTTATTACCTCCTTTTTACGCGGATATGCCCGATACGCTTAAAGAAATTGAGTTATCTGAGAAGAAATATCTGGATTCATATGAAAAGAACCCGTTTAGAACAGATGTAAGATATTTCTGTAAGGCAGTGAAAAATATTGTTTTGAAGAATAAAAGAAGCGCTTAAAACTTTTTTCTCAAATTCTCTTTAAACATAACTTAAATCAGTTCCTTAAAATTTCTTTCAGCTTTTCTGCGACATATGGGGCAATGATATCGTATGCCTTTGAGGTATAATGTACATCATCATAAAAGTAATCAAGTGTTTTAGGAACGTGTAGTTCCAGATCGATTAAATATACGCCATCGGTTGTATTTGCAATTTCTCTTATTTTGTTATTATATAATCTCATTCCGTTCCTGCCCGTTGTGAAAGTCCACTTTTTTCCATTGCCAATTGCCTCACCATGAATCATACCCAGGGAACTGATCTCTTCAACACTCATTGTATCCTTATAAAGGTTCGGCTGGGTCATAAGAATGACCTTAGTATCATCCTCTCTGGCTAAAGTGATAATAGTATTTAAATTTCTTTCGAAAGCTTTTAAGCCGGGAAATTCATTTGTCTCAATTTCAATTGGTTTGTCCTGGTACCACAAACCATTAATTGTCTTCAGCAAAAACTCTGAAAAACCGCCGAACTTAATCATTCTTGTAAGAGGTCCGAGAAAATTTCCATAATCGTCTCTGAACTCACCATTGCTTAACCATGAAAAATCAGCATTATGGAGCATATCATTGATGTTCTCCATAACAATAATAACATCCGGTTTATGTTCCCTTAAATTCAGAATGTAATTGATAAGAATGTGCTGGGTTGAATACCACTGTCTGCCAAGGTTATAGACTTCTACATTGCTAAAACCATTTTTATTTAGCAGCTCCTTTTCCAAAAGCCCTGGCCAATCTCTATTGTTCTTATCTTTGAATTCAGTTGTTGAACCACCAAGGCAAAATATATTTAGCTTAGATGAATCAATTTGATTTACCACCGGAGGATTTATTTGTAAATACGAATTATAATTGCTGCTGTTTTCTGATAACTCTTTTCTGTAGAAATAGTCAGCAAAAGGATAGAGTAAAAGAATTAGAATAAAAAAGGTTATAAACATCAAAATAACAGAACTAAGCTGAATTTTTTTCAGGTAAACAAGTATATATAAAAGAACCATTGAAATTGATAGGATCGGGAATAGATAAAAGATTATTTTATATATGTATGCTGTAGCCCAGTACAAATAATAAATAGTTGTATCAATGGAGAAAAAACCATAATATATATACAACGATATTACTGTCAGGATTGTTATAATCAACAAGTTTAAGGGCTTGAGTAATTTCCTAATGTTTTCTTTCATTTCGTTGCTCACCTTTTTGATGCTTGATTTCTTTATTAGAAATAATTTAATAAAACTGTGTGGTTTATTTAAATTTCAATGCTTAATTAAATGAAGGTATTTCTGAAAAAAGGTCCCTTGTAAATCTAATAGTGTTTAATAGTACATAAAAACTTTTTATAATATTCTTTTACATTTTTCTTCAGAAAATCTGTTTAGTCTTTATCTTTAAATAAAAAAAGGCTGCCCTTGTAAGACAGCCTTTAACAATACGAGATTAGAACTTAATATTACAGAGCTTTATATCCAAAATATCTGAACCATACATGTCCGGGGAACAACTTACTTGTGCCATCAGCTGGGTAATTGAATGCCCAGGCAGTTTCACAAACCTGTTCACAAGGCACTTCACGTTCAAATGCGATAACCTGTTTTGTTATCTTGTCACAGGGATTGGATCCAATCCCATCCTGATCATATGCAAAGATAAGAACTTTTTGACCACATTCAGGTACAAAGTTCGCACCATTCAATAAAGCTTCAGCGGCTATTGCCTCCCAACCTAAACCATAGCCGGGCGGCAATTCTGACTGCCAATCATAATTTGAAAGCAAAGACCAGAAGGTTGCTGTTATTTGATCTTTGTTATAAGATCCTCTGTTATTTATGAGCCAGTTGGCTGCGGATATGTTGTGAGACTTATCTACAATACAAGATAAGTCACCAAGATTATAAGAACAAACAAAATTCATATTTATTGGTGTTTGAGATGCAAATATTCCTCTAGATGGATCTATACACCAACCTGGAAGAGAACCAATCCCGGTAAATTGTAAATTAAAATAGTAGTTAGGGTTTTCATTATCAAAATAGGTAAGTACATCACTCTGTGGTATTGTTGGACAGATGCTGGCAGATGTACCTGAACCAGTTCCTTCAGTGCAAACTACTGCGTGTGCACCAATATAAACCATACCATCAGTTAGATTACCGGGAATTGGGACTGTGTAGCTGATCTCATTAGTATTTAGGTTTTCATCTCCATACGGGAAATTTCCAATCTTCGGATTTCCTGCGGGGTTAACAGTAAACTGGTTTGGCTGAGCAACTACCTGAAGATGTGTTTCTGTGATATACCAGCCTCCGGTTGTATGATAGGTAATTAAAAGATCAGTTCCGGATACTTCAACCTCTAAGTATCCTACCACCTGATTCTGACCGGCTACAAGGTCAATTTGGGTAATTTCACCTGCATTAGCATTAACTGCTAAAGGGGGTGTCCCCCAGGATATTGAACCTCTTCTTTCAAGATCTCCTACCGGTGAGGTCAGATCTTCTGCACTCTGGCAGCCGATAAATAATAAGCCAGCCAAAGTAAATAGTGAGAACAATTTAATTAGTTTTTTCATAGAGCCCTCTAAATGATTAATGAATAAATTAGTTAAATAGTTTAATAGCTTATTAAAATAATTTTAACCTTCAATTGTACTCAAATATAAGACCAGAGCATTTTATTAAAATATATAGGATTAGATTAAAATTTTTAGTTTCATATTCTCTAAATAATACAAAAAAATGAGAATTTATTAAATTGAGATTGGTTTAGGGTGGTGCAATGGATGACCTGCCCGCCGGCAAAGGCAGGTTGAATCGATTGTCTTCGAATCGGGATGGACGGGATCTCCGCTGTGCTATGATTGAGTTAGTGCCATTCACTCCCCCCGTATTATAAGTACACGCCTGTTACTGCTTCTGCCATCTTCAGTATTATTGGTTGTTATTGGAGAGGAGCTGCCAAATCCTTCGTATGTCAGCTGGTCTTTAGAAAGACCCTGCGATATCAAATAATCATAAACTGCTTTTGCTCTGTCGTTGGAGAGTTTTTTTAACAGATTATTTGATCCCTGATTATCCATATGTCCTTCAATTTTCCACTTACTGCCGGGCTGATCTTTCAAATACTTGACTATTTCACCAAGTAAAAATTTTGCAACCTCTTTCAGATTTGCAGAGTTAGAATCAAATGTATCATCACCCCTTAAAATAAATGAATCAAAAGATTCTTCAGTTTGTGAGACGGCGGTATTAGAATTTTCCTCAGAGATTTGATTTTCTGCCATGTCCGGTTGGTCTTTTTTAATTTGTGCTGTGTCAATTTCAAGAGTGGTTTCATTCGCAAGTATAATTCCCGGAGTTTCTCTGATAATCATTATTCTCCGGTTCAATTTTCGTCCGTCTGCGGAATTATTATTTCCAACGGGAAAATTATCAGATAGGCCATAAGTTCTTATTCTGCCAGGTTCAGTTCCCTTGCTCACAAAGAAATCAAATATAGCACGAGCTCTTTCATTAGAAAGTCTCCTGAGTTCGCCTGCATTACCTTGATTATCGGTATGCCCTTCAATACGCCATCGTGATTGTGTTTCAGATTTTATTATTGCAGAAATTCTATCAAGTTCAGAATAAACGTCCGCTCTTATTCTTGCAGAACCATTTATAAACAATTCATCACCTGGCAACAGAAATTCATTCATTACTTTTGATTGAATAACATCATCTATTATATCTTTTATTGGTTTATTCACTATACTTAAATCGGCTTTATCTTCTGTAGATTTTTTACTTCCCTCAATTAAGGAAGTTTCTTTTAAGTCCTTTTGAACGCCATCAAAGAGCTGGGAGCTTCTATCTCCTGCATCACTTACAAATGAATATGAAAAGCCTAAAAGAATGTTGGTATAAGAATCTTTATTTACTGAGGCCGCTATATCATCAAGATAGTCAGTAACTGGTAAAGTATAATTCACAGAAAGTAAAAAGTCAATATTTTTACTAATTCTGAATTTTATTCCTGCTTCCGGTAAGATTGCAAAAAAATCTTTATTGTATAATCCCTGCGTGTATCCGAATGCGTCATTCCCGGTATTATCCTTCGGACTGAACACATTGTAAGTAAATCCTAATCGAATATTCGCAGAAAATCTTTCAGAGAATAGGTAGCTGTATTCAGAAAAAATCCCTGGTGATAAAATGCTTGTAGAAAATGAAGTCGGTAAGTCTCTTAAGCCATCGCTGGTTGATATTGTACCTCTGTCATCTTCTCCTTTTAACTCCTGATAACTGAGTTGAAATCCTAATCCAATTCTGTGATATTTATGAGGATAAATAAAATATTGCAAACCGCCTCGGAACGCAGGACCGGGTTTTTGTTTTTTATAGTCTGTAAAGGCAATACTAACTCCGCCTTCGCCGGAAATAGAAATATTCTGCTGAGGCATATCTGAATCGGATTGTGAAAATCCAATTACAGAGTTAAGTATAAAAATGCTTATGACTAATATATTTTTCATATAAATAAATATTTATAAAAATTTATAAATTTCTTTAGCTATTCATTGTAAAATTATAATTTTTCCCTATCATTTGTAAGGCAATGCGCTTTTGCGGAAAACTATCTAATTCTGCAAAAAATACACATATTTAAGATTAGAATTTTACATTATAATAATTCCTATAAACAAATCGTACTTTAGGAGAAATACTATGAGCGAATTACCTAAACAATATCAAAAATTTTTAAATGATTATCCGGACGCTGCAAAAGCATATGAAGCCCTGGGTGAGGCTGTTCATTCATCCGGACCGATTGATAAGAAAACCAGGATATTAATAAAACTGGCAATATCAGCCGGAGCCGGTCTGGAAGGAGCAGTTCATTCTCATACAAGAAAGGCACTGGAAGCAGGTTTATCGAAAGAGGAAATAAAACAAACTATTTTACTGGCAATTCCAACAATAGGTTTCCCCGCGAGTATGGCAGCTATGAGCTGGGTTGAAGATATTACAGATCCAAAGGGATAGAATTGTTCAGAGACGCCTTAAATATTCCGGAAAAACGGAGTTTAGCCCGGTCTGAAACTTCGTCTTCAAACGCAGAGAAAATTACAAAACTTTGGGCACTGAGTGAATCTATGCTTGGCGGAGTTTTGCATGCCGTTAAAATGCCTTTCCGGGGAATGATAATTTCAAGTGCTGCTGTTATTCTGATTAGTATGTTAGCTAACTTTTCAGAAAAGAGAGGACAAATTTTCAGATCAACTGTACTGGTTGTTACTATTAAAGCCGTTGTTAGTCCGCACTCCCCTCTTACAGCTTATCTTTCGGTTTTTATGCAGGGACTTCTCGGTGAAATATTTTTTCTGTCGAGAAAATTTAAGATGCTTTCTGCCTTATTTCTAGGAATTATAGTATCACTGCTTAATGGTTTTCAAAAGGTACTTGTCCTTACGCTTATTTACGGTCAAAGTCTGTGGGAAGTGATAAATGATTTTTTCAGTTATGTTGCTGAAGAATGGTTTTTACTTCCGGCAGGCAATTCTATCAATTTTAGTTTTATACTTATTAGTATTTATGTGGGATTGCACCTTTTAGCAGGTATAGCCGCCGGTATAATGGCATACCGTATTCCATTAGTTGTCAGAAATAAGATAGATAATCCTGATACGAAGCAGATGGAATTAATTGAAGATATGAAGATAAAAACTGTTTCAGGAAATACTAAAAAGAAGAAATGGCTTAAACCATCTGCCCTGATTATAATGGTTTTATCAATTGCTATTATCTTATTAAGCTATCTTTACCCTGAATCAACAAGATTTGATGTAAATGCTGTTCTGATGATGATAGCAAGAGCTTTATTAATCATTACTGTTTGGTTTTATTTTCTTGCCCCTAGAATAAAAAGTTTATTAAAAAATTATTTATCTAAAAAACAGAACCGATATTCAAAAGATGTTGAATCTATTGTCTCATCATTCGGGGAACTTAAGCTGATTGTCTATTCTGCCTGGAAGTATTCGGCTGGTGAAAGAGGTTTGAACAGACTGAACAGTTTTCTGATATCATCACTTGTTTATCTTTTAAGAGATAAGCCCTGAACATTCAGAATAACTTGCTGATTATTAATTGAACTTATTGTTTTAATGGATTAACTTGAAACTGTAAATGAATTTATCTTTTTACCAGCAAAATGCGGAATTATAATGCGGTATTTTCACAGTCACTTTATAATATATGGTCTTTTACAGTTCATTTTATTAAACGCTAATCTTTATTCACAACAGGAAATAAACTTTGTTGAAGGGATCCATGCTGATTATGATAAATGCGGATACTACTTTGACGAAGAGAAAAATTTTTACAATAAGTCGATAAATAATTGGGGTTACAACTACGATAGCCTGCTTGCCGATCTCGAAATATGGAGGTTGAGTCCTTATGTGAAAATTGATTCCATCGGACTTAGCGTTCAGGGAAGACCATTGTGGAGATTGACAATAAGTGAAGACCCAAATAGTGTTGAAGGTAAAAGGACAGTGCACGTTCACGCACGAACCCATCCACAGGAAACTGAGAGTTTCTGGGTTACGAGAGAGATGATCAACATATTGCTTTCGGAATTTACCGGACCACAAACAATCAGAGCCACCTGCGTTTATTACATTATACCAATGTTTAATCCTGATGGAGTTGAGTTAAATCTCCCCAGAAGAAATGCCAACAATGTTGATCTTGAAAGTAACTGGAATACTTTTCCGCACCAACCTGAAGTAGCAGCTTTAAAAGCAAATTTTATAGAGTTGATGTCATCACCAAATCCAATTGAAGTAATGTTAAATATGCACTCTGCTTCTTTATGCAAAAGATATTTTGTTTATCATGATTCTGTTGGAACATCTCCTGCTTTTGCCTATATGCAGCAGGATTTTATAACAGGAATCCGATCTTATTATCCAACCGGAATTGAGCCGTGGAATTATTACATAAGCTGGACTTCCGGAACTCCACTTCAGTACCCTGAAAGCTGGTTATGGATAACTCATGGTGAAAATGTTATGGCACTAACTTATGAAGATATGTACCAATGTGCAGGCACAGGAAATTTTCATATTACTGCTAATGCACTGGTAAGAGGAGTAATGGATTACATGGGTATTGTAACAAATATTGATGAAGTGAATGTAGTTTCACCTTATGAGTTTGCACTTTATCAAAATTATCCTAATCCTTTTAATCCGGGTACGGTTATCAGTTATCAGTTACCCGTTAATAGTAATGTTACAATTAAAGTTTACGACATACTTGGAAATGAAGTTACATCATTATTAAATGAAGAAAAACCGGCGGGAATCCATCAGGTTAGTTTTAATGCCAATAGTCTTAGTTCCGGTGTATATTTCTACACAATACAAGCCGGTAATTTTTTTGAAACAAAAAAAATGATTTTTCAGAAGTAATATTTTGTGAAAGAGTAAGAAATAAAATAGTTTCTTGCTCTTTCGCCTTATGATACACTCCATTATTTTTCCCTGAACAATTTTTCTTTCTTTATGTTAAAATCTCTGGAAATAAAAGATTACGCACTCATTGAGCACCTTCACACAGAGTTTGGTAAAGGATTGAACATTATTACAGGTGAAACCGGTGCAGGTAAATCCATTCTTATCGACGCTATGAGTCTCCTGCTCGGCGAAAGAGCCTCAACAGAAGTTATTAGAAAAGGGGCACAGAAATCTTTTGTTGAAGGAATTTTTGATGTTGCCGGTAATAAAAAAGTCAAAGCCGTACTCGAAGAAAATGACATTGATTTTTTGCCGGAACTGATTGTGAGAAGGGAAATTTCGTTAAAAGGAAGTAACCGTTGCTTTATTAACGACTCCCCCGTTCCGCTTCAAATCATTAAGGAAATCGGTGATCTGCTAGTTGATCTGCACGGTCAGCACGAACATCAATCCTTATTAAAGGTTGAAACACATATAGATTTTATAGATGAGTTTGCCGGTAATCAGTCAATACTTGATCAATATCACTCGCTCTTCCAAAAATTATCAGCAAAAAAAACAGAGCTGAAAAAACTTTTGGAAAAAGAAGCTTCATTGAAAGAAAAAAAAGATATTTACGATTTTCAGATAAAAGAAATTGATAGTATAAATCCCCTTCCGGATGAAGATGAAAAACTTAACAATGAGCTTAATATTCTTGAAAACTCTGAAAAACTGATGGAGTTAAGTGAACAGATATACAATGAGCTTTACGATGCAGAAAATTCTGTGGTGGATAAAATTGGTGAAGTAAAGCACAAATTAAAACAGCTTTCGGATATTGATAAATCAGTATCTGAATCAGCTGAAGAATGTGAATCAGCGCTTTCAATTATTAAAGAGATTGCATCATCTATAAGAAGTTACAGAACCGGAATAGATATAGATCCCGCTGAGGTTGAAGGAAAAAGAGAGCGGCTTGGTTCGCTTAATCTTCTTAAAAAGAAATACGGCGGTTCCATAAAAAATGTAATAGATCACAGGGAAAAAATTGGAAAAGAATTTGATCTTGCTGAAAATTTTTCAAATGAAATCTCAGGGATTAAAACTGCAATTGACAGCTTAAGAACCTTAGCAGGAACTGCGGCGGAAAAACTTTCTGAAAGAAGGGAGAAAATAGCAGTGAAGGTTGAGAACGAAGTGAAAAAGGTTCTTGCCCGGCTTGGAATTGCAGATGCTTCATTCAAAGTAAAAACAGAAAATTTAACTGTTGATAACGTATCTGATGATTTTATAATAATTCAAAAAAAGAAATTTCTTGCAGATGAAAATGGAATTGATAAGATTGAATTCTACATAAGTACTAATCCAGGTGAAGACCTTAAACCATTATCCAAAGTTGCATCCGGTGGTGAGGTGTCAAGAATAATGTTATCATTAAAATCTATTCTGGCAAAAAGTGATAAACTTCCCCTTCTGATATTCGATGAAATTGATACCGGAGTGAGCGGAAGAATTGCACAGAAAGTCGGACAGGCATTAAATGAACTTGCATCGTACCATCAGATTATAGCTATTACTCATCTTCCTCAGATAGCCGGTCTGGCTAACCACCATTTTTCTGTGGAGAAAAAACAGGTTAATAACAGAGTGGTTAGCAGCATAAAAAAGCTTTCAGATAATGAAAGAATTGAGGAGGTTGCAAAACTTTTAAGTGGTGAGAAAATAACAGAAGAAAGCTTGCAAGGCGCAAAACTTCTTATGAATAAATAATCACGTAGTTACGTGATTGTTCCTTAATTTTTGTTAGTCTATTTTTAGCCATCCGGTTGTGATATTTAATAAGGGTTTGTCCGGAAATTTGTTTAGGAATACTCTTTATTTTGTCATAAAATTTCACAAAGTTAAGTAAGTACATTAATTACAAAAAGGAGCTAAGTATGAAAAATATATTTACAGTGCTCTTGATATTAATTTTCTCAGTCCTTGCCACTGCCCAAATAACAGATCGTTTTTCCCTTATGAATGAAGTCTCTGCAGAAGGTTATACAAAACCTTTAGCCACAGCTATAGGCACAGGTTTGAATTCCGGCACTTACTATTCTGCAAGCGTTCCCTCTTTGTTCGGATTTACTTTCAGTTTAAAGGGAATGATGATATTTATTCCTGAAACTGATAAGACATTTGATCCTTTTTTACCTGAGGGATACGAACAGGGATCAACTGCAACAATTTTTGGAGATAAAGGAAATTCTTATGCAGGCTATGACGGATTTATTGCTTTACCTCCGGGAATCAACCAATCATTTGTCCCGCTTGCCTATCCACAGGTAAGCTTTGCAACTTTTGGTACAGAATTAATGATAAGATACTTACCGAATATCGAACTCAGTGAGAATAAGGATTTAAGTTTCTGGGGTGTAGGACTAAAACACAGCATATCACAATATATCCCATTATTCCCGGTTGATATTGCAGCACAGATATTTTATAACAAATTTTCAATAACAGACCTGGTAGATCATAAAAATATTGCATTCAATGTACATGCAAGTAAAAGTTTGGGTGTATTAATTCTATACGGAGGGCTTCAATTTGAGAGTACAAGTATGGATCTTGAATATGAAGTTGATGGAGATCCTTCCAGTGCGGATCCATTACTCAGGCAGGATAAGAAAGTAAATCTATCTGTTGATGGTAATAACAATTTTAGATTAACCCTTGGAACAGCACTGAAACTTGCCTTTTTTGCACTCAATGTGGATGTGAATATTGGCTCACAAGTTGCAGTTACATCAGGATTAAATTTTGCATTTTAACAGGAGCACATAATGAAAATAATTAAATACTTTTTAGCAATTACTTTATTCATCCCGGCGCTTTTTTTAGGTGGATGCGACAGCATAAATAAACTTCCTATAAATGTTCCGATTTCATTCAGCTTTCAAATGTCCGGCTCAACATTAGCCGATTCTAAAACATTTTGTATGAGTGAATCAGGCACCTATCTTGATTATCAGGGTGAAATCAGAAGGCTTTCTTTATTAAGAGTTATATACAGAACTGATTCCGGTGTAAACTCTGTGCAGCCAGAGCAGATCCAGGGTATTTTCCAGCTTATTATAAGAAGAGGAGATACTAATGAAGAGTTGATTAACCGGCAAGTAAATCTTAAACCGATTGATCATAAAAAACCAAATCCTCCTTATGAATTATCACTCACCGGAGAAGAAGTTGCAATTGTAAATCAATATCTTAATTCAAATATTAATGGCGATCCTTGCTTTGTCGGTAGTGTAACCTTGTTCAATATTTCCGGCGGTTTACCACCTTATCAATTGAATGGTCACGTTGATGTTTTGATTGAAGCTGAAGTAGAATTTTAATTTATTCTGAAACCAGATGATTATTTTAATCCTTCCGGCTTTATTGTTGGAAGGATTTTTTATTTTGTCCTATGAAAAATAACTGTGCTATTTATATCCATATACCTTTCTGCGATCACAAGTGTATATATTGTGATTTTTATTCAATAATAACCTCCGATAATGTTGATAATTTCTTAACATCGCTAAGTAAAGAGATAAAATTCTTTGCAGAAAAGTATTCCAACGGAAGAGAATTCAGTTCAATATTTTTCGGAGGCGGAACACCATCATTAATGCATTCAGATTATATTAAAACTATTATTGGTGAGCTCAATAAAAATTTCAATATTTACAGCGATTCGGAAATTACAATAGAAACTAATCCCGGTACGGTTAACTTAAAAAAGCTAAAGGAATTCAGGCAATCAGGTATAAACAGAATAAGTATTGGCATTCAATCTTTTAACGAAGATGAACTGAAATTCCTCACAAGAATACACGACAAAGAAACTGCAATTCAAACAGTTTATCATGCAGTTGATGCAGGATTTGAAAACATCAGTATCGATTTAATATTCAATCTGCCCGGTCAAACAAAAGAAAAATGGAAGTCAAATCTTCATACAGTGGTTTCGCTTCCAATTACTCATTTATCTGCATATAGTTTAATACTCGAGCAAGGTACAATATTAAACAAAATGGTTTTAGACGGTAAAGTAAAAATTCAGGATGAAGACTATGATGCTGAGCTTTACAAATCAACAATTGAGTTTCTTATAAAATCGGGGTTTAAGCAATACGAAGTTTCTAATTTTGCAAAACCCGGATACGAATGCATTCACAATAAAGCATACTGGGAGCACAGAGAGTATCTTGGATTTGGTACATCAGCGCATTCATTTATGAACGGAAAAAGATGGTGGAATTTTTCAAGTCTTAAAAGATACATTAGCGAGATTGAAAATAATTCACAAGCAGTTATGAACGAGGAAGTACCTACAGAAAAACAATTACACGATGAATATATAATGCTTGCTCTGAGAAGCAAAGGCATAATTTTGAATGAATATTTAAGTCGCTTTAAAAGCGATTGGATAAATAAAAATTATAGTTATTTTGAAACATTAAAGATCGAAAATTTTCTAAAAATGGATAATAACACTATTTATCTGACACCAAAAGGCTACTCCGTTTGTGATGAAATCCTCAAAAATATTCTTCATTAAAGTGCCCGAATTATGTTAAAATTAAAACTTCACTGGCAGATTGTTATTGCTTTTATAGTTGCCATACTAATCGGTTTATTTGTTCCTCAGCAAGTTGATTATGTCAGATGGCTTGGGGATATTTTTCTCAGGGCTTTAAAACTGATTATTGTACCGCTCATTCTTACTTCAATCATTTCCGGTGTAACAAATCTTGGCGGAGGACAAAACCTTGGCAGGTTGGGTCTTAAAGCAATTTCATACTATGTACTAACAAGCTTTTTTGCAATTATTGCAGGACTGGTGCTGGTAAATATTATTAAGCCGGGAATAGGTGCAGATCTTGGCTTAAAGATGGACGTACCGGAACTGGCTGCAATTTCAGGCGGAATTGGAGATATCGGTATGAGAATAATCCCTACTAATATTTTTTCTGCTTTGGTTGAAGCAGATATGCTGGCAATAATTTTCTTTTCAATTTTGTTCGGCTATTTTATTACAAAAGTCGAAGGCAAATATTCCACCTTCATGATAGATCTCTTCAATTCAGGTTTTGAAGTTATGATGAAATTAACTTCATTTATTATAAAATTTGCACCGCTTGGTATTTTAGGAATCGTAGCAGGAGTTGTTGCAGATCAGGCAGCTGATAAATCAAAACTTTTAAGTATGGTTCAGCATCTTGGAATGTATATGCTTACTGTTCTTAGTGGATTAGCTTTCCATGCAATGATCACTCTGCCATTGATATTAAAATTTCTTGCAAAGTCTGACCCATTTTTACACTTTAAAGCAATGTCGCTTCCATTGATAACAGCTTTCTCTACATCTTCATCTTCAGCTACTTTACCATTAACAATGGATGCGGTTGAAAATAATTCAGGAGTCCCGAATAAAATTTCAAGTTTTGTTTTACCACTTGGTGCAACGGTTAATATGGATGGGACTGCACTTTATGAATGTGTTGCGGCAATGTTTATTGCACAGGCTTATGGAATTGAATTAACTTTTATTCAGCAAATGATTGTGGTGGTGACAGCACTTCTTGCCTCGATTGGCGCTGCCGGAATTCCTATGGCCGGTCTCGTAATGATCTCCGTAGTACTTACTGCTGTTGGCCTTCCTTTGGAGGGTGTAGGACTCATACTTGCGGTCGATAGAATTCTGGATATGTGCCGGACAACCGTTAATGTTTGGAGTGATTCCTGTGGTGCTGTAACAATAGCAAAAACCGAAGGTGAAACATTAAAGGTTTAACTAAAAAATATTTATCAAATACTAACACGGACTGAAGAAATGAAATTAGTAACTGCAATATTTGTATTTCTTATTTTTTTATTTTCAACAACCAATGCACAAAACTACAAACAGATAAAAGTGTTTATACACGATCAAACAGTTGTTGAACTGCTTAGCCAGATGGGTGTTGATCTTGAACATTCATCAACTGAAAAAGATAACAGCATAATTCTTTTTATGAGTGATTATGAGTTTAATCTCATTAAACAATCCGGGCTGCAATACCAGGTATTACTTGATGATTGGTTTGAATATTATAACTCAATGCCATCTCTTACTGAAGCTGATAAACAAATAATAAAAAATGATAGTAAAAACAATTTCGGCGTAGAAGGTTTCGGTTTTGGTTCTATGGGCGGATATTACACTTTCAACGAAATTGTAGCTGGTCTTGACTCGATGTATGCTCTGTATCCAAATATTATTACAGAAAAGTATTCCGTTGGTACAAGTCAGCAAGGGAGAACTATCTGGGCAGTGAAGATTTCTGATAATCCAAACATTAATGAAAGTGAACCGGCGGTGGGCTATGATGCTTTAATACATGCCCGTGAACCTCAGTCAATGGCTTCTATGATGTATTTTATGTGGTACCTTCTTGAAAATTATGGGACCGATCCCGAAGCAACTTATTTAGTTAATAACCGCGAACTGTATTTTATACCTTGTGTTAATCCGGATGGATACGAGTATAACCGTCAAACCAATCCTACAGGTGGAGGTATGTGGCGCAAGAACAGAAGAAATAATGGCGATGGAAGTTATGGCGTAGATCTGAACAGAAATTTTGGTTATATGTGGGGATATGATAACAATGGTTCAAGTCCTACACCCAGCAGTGAAACATACCGTGGACCGTCCCCTTTTTCAGAACCAGAAGCAGTGGCAGTGCGCGACCTTGCTATTCAAAAAAATTACGGAACTCATTTCAACATGCACTCCTGGCAGAATGCTTTTCTTTATCCCTGGGGATACATCAACCTACAAACTCCTGATTCACTTATCTACAGGGAGTTCGCACAGGATATGAGTTCGTATAATAACTATTTATATGGTATAAGCGGACAAATATTGGGTTATAATTCAAATGGCAGTGTAAGAGACTGGATGTACGGTGAGCAAACCACGAAAGCAAAAGCTTTTGGCTATACGATTGAAATAGGCAGCTCCTCTGATGGTTTCTGGCCGCCCCAACACCGCATTTATCCACTTGCGCAGGGAATGCTTAAACCAAATCTTTATAATGCCTGGGTTGCTGGCAGTTATGTTAGTATAATTGATGCCGGTTACAGCCAGCAGTTTTTTAATCCGGGTGATGTTGTTCTTATGAATAGTGTTTTCAGAAATAAAGGACTTGCTAACAGTGAAAACATAGATCTGCAGTTAAGTTCTTTGAGTCCATACATTACTATTAACAACGGCAGTACCTCGCTTGGATCTGTGCCTTCGCGTGGAACGGCAGTAATTACAATGCCATTTTCGTTTACAGTCTCTTCTACAGCTCCTGTAGACGTTGAGGCAATGTTGCTGCTTAAAACTTTTGTTGATAATGCAGCAATTAATCAGGACACACTTAAGATTGTACTTGGCACTCCGGTATTTGTTTTTGTAGATACGACAAATAACCCTTTGAGCTTATGGACAGTTACAGCTACACCTTCTAGTTCTCCAAAGTGGGAGGCAACCACACAATCTTTCTATTCATCTCCTGTTTCTTATACCGATAGTAAAGATGGTAATTATATTGCAAATGCCACTGTAACTATGACAACTACTGATCCTATTGACTTAACAGGATTAAACAATCCAAAGTTATCATTTTGGACCAAGTACGATATTGAAAGCAACTGGGATTACGGACAGGTAAAAATTTCAACAAATAATGGCACAACCTGGATCCCACTCGAAGGACAATATACTGAACCCGGAGAAGGTTCTTTTCAGCCAAATGGTGAACCAGTTTATGACGGCGTACAGTCAAATTGGGTAAGAGAAGATATTTCCTTATCAGAGTATATAAGTTCACAAAACAAAATTCAGTTTCAGTTAAGAAGTGACGGTAGTGTTCACAGAGACGGATGGTATGTTGATGATATTGCAATATATTATCTGGGAATCATACCTGTGGAGTTAATCTCATTTAATGCAGAATTGAATAACAATAGAGCTGTGTTGAATTGGGTTACTGCCAGCGAAAATAATAATTATGGATTTGAAATTGAAAAAAGTCAAAAGTCTCCCGAAGGGATGGAAAACCAAAAAGTCAAAGGTCAAAATAATTGGGAGAAGATTGGTTTTGTAAATGGAAATGGAACTACTACTGAAGTATCAACTTATACATTTACTGATAATCTAATTCAAAATTTCAATGAAAATTTATATTATAGATTAAAGCAAATTGACCTTGATGGTTCGTTTAGTTATTCAGACATAATTGAGATTGAACTAATAAAAGTTGATAAGTTTTCTTTAGAACAAAACTATCCAAATCCATTTAATCCTTCAACAACAATAAGTTATCAATTACCCTCAAATGGTGATGTGACTCTTAAAGTCTATGACATACTTGGTAATGAAGTTGCAGTATTGGTTGATGAGTACAAACTAAGTGGAAGATATGAAACGGAGTTTGATGGCTCAGATCTTTCAAGTGGGATATATTACTATATCTTAATTGGAGATTTATTTACTCAGACGAAGAAAATGGTATTGCTAAAATAAATATGGACATTTCTTTTAATAGTGTTTATAAAAAAGGCGATCATAATTGACCGCCTTTTTGATTTTACTTCTCAAATTAATATTTACACTACACCCTGATCCAACATAGCATCGGCGACTTTGAGGAAGCCGGCAATATTTGCACCGTTAACATAATTACCTGGTGTACCATACTTTTCTGCAGTTGTAATGCAGGTATTATGAATTCTAATCATAATTTCGTGTAGCCTCTTATCAACTTCTTCTCTTGACCATGGAAGTCTCATACTGTTCTGAGACATTTCAAGTCCTGATGTAGCAACGCCACCCGCGTTAGATGCTTTCCCGGGTGCATAAAGTATTTTTGCTTCAGAAAATACTTTGTAGGCTTCAATTGTTGTCGGCATATTAGCACCTTCACAAACACACATACATCCGTTAGCAATAAGCGTTTTTGCATCTTCTTCATAGATTTCATTTTGTGTAGCACAAGGAAGGGCAACATCAACTTTTACTTCCCACGGTTTTTTCCCGGGGAAGAACTGAACCTTAAATTCTTTCGCATAATCTTCAACAGCATCTTTATTGCTTGAACGGAGCTTTAACATGTAATTTACCTTGTCACCTTTAATTCCATCCGGATCGTAAATATATCCATCCGGTCCGGAAAGTGTAACAACTTTGCCGCCAAGGTCATTAACTTTCTGAACAGCACCCCAGGCTACGTTACCGAATCCTGAAACCGTAACAACTTTACCATCAAATGAAGTATTTTTTGTTTTTAACATTTCCTGTGCAAAATATACACAGCCAAAACCCGTAGCCTCAGGACGAATGAGTGAGCCGCCCCAATTAATTCCTTTTCCAGTTAGTACACCGGTAAATTCGTTCTTTAATCTTTTATATTGGCCAAAGAGATAACCGATTTCTCTTCCGCCAACTCCAATATCTCCGGCCGGAACATCAGTATCCGGACCAATGTGACGGAACAATTCAGTCATAAAACTCTGGCAGAATCTCATTATTTCCTGATCAGATTTTCCCTTAGGATCGAAATCACTGCCGCCTTTACCGCCCCCCATAGGTAATGTAGTTAAGCTGTTTTTAAATACCTGTTCGAAAGCAAGGAACTTAAGAATGCCAAGAGTTACAGAAGGGTGAAATCTTAATCCGCCTTTGTAAGGACCTATAGCACTGTTCATTTCAATTCGGTAACCACGATTAACATGAATATCACCCTGATCATCAACCCAGGGAACACGGAACATTATAACTCTTTCAGGTTCAATCATTCTTTCAATAACCCGCATTGAACGATACTCCGGATGACGTTCTAAAACCAAATCAAGGGATTCTAAAACTTCCTCAACCGCCTGATGAAATTCAGGTTCATTTGAATTTTTTGCTTTTACATCTGCTAATATTTTTTTTGTATACTCGGTCATATTAACCTCAATAATAATTTGTTAAATAGCTTGTGCTGCAGTATCAGTCAGCATTTTGTTAATCGGTATAATTTTCTATCCGGTTTAATACTTTGTAAAACGTGTAATTTAGTTAATCTTTAGCAGAAAAGTCTCCCCTTTTCTGAATAATATTTGCTAAAAGCATTATCTGCCCGAATAAAATTTTTTACTATGTCAAAATTAGCAAATCTTTCATTTAAAAAAGAAATAAAATTCTGATTTTATTTAGAAAAAGTTGATAAAAATTAATGTAATTATTATGATGAATGCTTTAAGGAAATTATAGGCGGTAACCATTTCTTTCAGAATTATTTTTAAATTTAGTGCAAGAATAATCAAATAATATTCTGAAAGTATTTTCCGGATAATTGACATAATCTTCACAATTTCGAGGATAGATATCATGAAAAGAACTACACTGATAACCTTCACAATTATTGTTTTTTCATTTCTGCAGATTTACGCACAAGTTGATGCCCGAATGCTGAAATTCCCCGATGTTTCTAACACACATATATCTTTTACCTATGGGGGTGATGTATGGGTTGTTGCAAAAACAGGCGGCACAGCTCATAAACTAACTACTGCAAAGGGAGAGGAAGTTTTAGCCAGATTTTCACCTGACGGATCGATGATAGCATTCAGTGGCAATTACAATGGCAATGTTGATGTTTATGTTATGCCGTCATTTGGAGGCATTCCCAATCGTTTAACATACCACGGAATGAGCGACCGTTTAGTTACCTGGCATCCTGATGGTAAATCAGTGTTGTTTGCTTCAACCCGTGAAAGCGGAAAGCAAAGATTTTCTCAGTTCTTTAATGTTTCTGTTCGGGGCGGTCTACCTGAAAAACTGCCGGTTCCTTATGGTGAGTTTGCTTCTTACTCGCCGGACGGAAAAAAACTGGCTTATACAAACAAAACAAGAGCGTTCAGAACATGGAAAAGATATCTTGGCGGTACAGCACCTGATATATGGATATTTGATCTTAATGATAAGTCTTCAGAATATGCTATTGAAAGTATCCACAATAACGAATTTCCAATGTGGCACGGAAAGAATATTTATTTCCTCTCAGATAGAGGCAGTAACAAGAGATCCAATATCTGGAAATACAATACTGACTCGAAAGAGATAACACAAATAACAGATTTTAATAACTTTGACATCAGGTTTCCATCACTTGGTTCTGAAGACATAGTATTTGAGGCTGGTGGTAAACTATACCTGTTAAATCTAACAACTGAAAGATATGATGAAGTAAAGATTAGTGTTGTTACAGATAAATCAACACTTATGGCAAGGGTTGAAAATGTAGAAAAGCGGATTTCCAGTTTCAGCATTTCACACGATGGTAAACGCGCCTTGCTTGAAGCAAGAGGAGAGATCTTTTCCGTGCCTGCAGAAAACGGTGTTGTAATGAATTTAACAAACACATCAGGTGTTGCTGAAAGATATCCTGCCTGGTCACCGAACGGCAAATATGCGGCGTATTGGAGTGATAAATCCGGTGAGTATGAATTAACAATCCGTGATTTCGAAAATCTTTCCGAAGAAAAAACATTAACTGCTTATGGTCCGGGCTACAGATATAATTTATACTGGTCGCCAAACAGCAAAATGATTGCATTTATTGATCAGACAATGCAAATACTGATTCACGATATTGATAAAAACAAAACATTAAAGGTTGATAAGCAGAAATGGATGTATCAGGGCAACCTTAACAATTTCTCAGTCAGCTGGTCCCCTGACAGCAGATATTTAGCTTACGCAAAAGAACTTGATCATAGAAATACTGCAATTGCCATTTTTGATACCAAAGAAGATAAATCAACTCAGGTAACTTCTGGTTTTTACAGAGACTATTCACCATCTTTTGATCCGACAGGGAAATATCTTTTCTTTTTGACCGGCAGAAATTTCAGCCCTGCCTATAGCAATGTTGATAACTCATTTATTTATCCGAACACTACTCAGATTGCTGTTGTATCATTAATTCCCGAAACACCTTCTCCATTGCCGGTAAGAAACGATACAACTTCAGTTAAGAAAAATGACGAAAAGAAAAGCGAGGCTAAGGATGATGATAAAGACAAGGATAAAGAAAAAGATAAAGCGACAGAAACCAAAATTGTTTTTACCGGATTTGAAGAAAGAATTGAAATTCTTCCTCCGGCAGCAGGTAACTTTTCGAGCATCAAAGCCGTCAATGGTAAATTAGTATATCACAGAATTCCTAATACAGGTTCATCGGATAAAACAAGACCGATTTTTATTTATGATTTTGAGAAACGTGAAGATAAAACAATTATCAATGATGCTGATGCTTATGAAATATCGGCAGATGGTAAAAAATTGATGTTTGTAAAGTCAAGCTCTTTTTCAATTGTTGATGTTGCTCCGGATCAAAAAGGCGATAAGAAAATGCCTACCGCTCAAATGGAAATGACTGTTGTTCCACAAGAAGAATGGAAACAGATATTTACCGATGCCTGGAGATTCCAGAGAGATTTTTTCTATGATAAGAACTTGCACGGTGTTGACTGGCAAGCAATGAAATTAATGTATGGCAGATTGATTGATAATGCAGTTACACGTTGGGATGTCAACTATATCATTGGTGAATTAATCGGTGAACTGAATGCCTCTCATACATACAGAGGCGGAGGTGATACAGAACAAAGCATTAACAGGGCTGTTGGTTATCTTGGTGTTAACTGGGAATTGAAAGACGGTGCTTATAGAATTGCTAAGATAATCAGAGGAGCTCAATGGGATAGTGAAGTCCGCTCCCCATTGGAAAGATCCGGTGTAAATATTAAAGAAGGCGACTACATACTTGCAGTAAATGGAATTCCAATAGATATAACCAAGGATCCATCCGCAGCGTTCGAAGGATACTCCGGCACCGCCGTTGAATTAACAGTTAATAATAATACTTCATTTAAAGGAGCTAGAAAAGTAGTTGTAGAAACTCTTAAGAGCGAAACAAGATTGAGAAATCTTGAATGGATCGAATCTAACAGAAAACATGTTGAAGAAGCAACCAATGGAAAAATCGGATATATTTATGTTCCCAGCACAGGATGGGATGGACAAACTGAATTGGTAAGACAGTTTGCAGCTCAATACAGAAAAGAGGGTTTAATAATAGACGAAAGATTTAATGACGGCGGTCAGATTCCGGATCGTTTCATCGAACTGCTTAACAGAAATCCGCTTGCATTCTGGGCAGTAAGAGATGGTGAAACCTGGCAATGGCCTCCGGTTGCAAACTTTGGTCCTAAGGTTATGCTTATAAACGGATGGAGCGGTTCTGGCGGTGATGCACTTCCTGATTATTTCCGAAAAGCCGGTTTAGGTCCGCTTATCGGGACAAGAACCTGGGGCGGATTAATTGGAATCACTGGTGCACCACAATTAATTGATGGCGGATCTGTTACTATACCTACTTTTAGAATGTTTGA
The DNA here is from genome assembly GCA_018335755.1 of Ignavibacterium sp. Taxonomy (GTDB): domain Bacteria; phylum Bacteroidota; class Ignavibacteria; order Ignavibacteriales; family Ignavibacteriaceae; genus JAGXRK01. Next base: position 185,793 of record JAGXRK010000045.1, read on the forward strand.
TCCGGACGGAAAATGGTTTAGAGAAGGTCACGGAGTTGATCCTGATATTGAAGTAATTGATGATCCGTCACAACTGGCAAAAGGAGTTGACCCGCAGCTTGAAAAAGCTATTGAAGAGGTTTTGAGAAGACTAAAAGAAAAGCCTTTCATAAAACCGGATCTTCCTGAGTATGAGGTAAGGTAAATGGCAGTAATTGTGTTATGAATAGGGTATCAGGTATAGGGTATAAATTTTATAGTATTAATTTTTAATTGAATTATAGCCTATACCATTATACCCTTATTCCTGTATTCCATAATAAGATTAACTCATATCCCCATTTTTCATTATCTTGCAAATAAAAACGTCAGGGATTGGTATGCTAAAACGAATCATTTATCTAACAAATTTTTTGCTGATATTTGCTTTTACTCTATCAGCACAAACTATAAACCTAAAAATAGTTGAAACTTCTGATGTGCACGGTGCTATTTTTCCTTACGATTTGAAAAACGACAAAGCATCAAATTCATCTCTTGCACAGGTTATGACGTATCTTCGGAAAGAACGCTCAAAACCTGATCAACACGTTATCCTTTTAGACAATGGAGATATTCTTCAGGGCGATCCGATTGTGTACTACTACAATTTTGAAAAAACTGATACTGTTCATCTTTATGCTGACGTAATGAATTATATGAAATATAATGCCGGAACTGTTGGTAATCACGATATTGAGGCAGGTCACGATGTATATGATAAGTTTATTGATGAACTAAACTTTCCCTGGCTTGCAGCTAATGCAGTCAGAACTTCTGACGGCAAGCCATACTTTAAACCATACACAATGGTTGAAATAGGTTTATTGAGAATTGCTGTGCTTGGACTAATAACCCCAAGCATTCCAAACTGGCTGCCGGAAAAAATCTGGGAAGGAATCGAATTTTATGATATGATTGAATCTGCCAAAAAATGGCTTAAAGAAATAAAGTTAAGAGAACAACCTGATATGATCATTGGATTATTTCATGCAGGTGTTGATTATACTTATGCAGGACAAAATGCGGATTCATATAAAAATGAAAATGCTTCAAAACTTGTTGCTGAGCAGGTTACAGGTTTTGATATAATTTTTGTCGGTCATGATCACGCTGGCTGGAATTTTACTGCTAAAAATCCTGAAGGGAAATCAGTACTAATTCTTGGTACACTTGCTGGCGCACAAACAGTTGCTGTTGCAAATCTTACTCTTACTTTTGATAAAATTTGCGAGTTGTGGTCTATCGATTCAATTGAGGGTGAAATAATAAACATTAAGAACTACTCGCCGGATGAAGAATTTATGGAACAGTTTTCCCCTGCTCTGGAAGACGCCAAACTATATGTAAACCGGAAAATAGGTGAGTTTGATAAAGCTGTTTCTTCACGTGATGCAATTTTTGGTCCTTCAGAATTTACTGACTTAGTTCACAATATTCAGCTGGAACTTACAGATGCTGATATTTCATTCACTGCTCCACTTGCATTAAATACACAAATAAAAGCGGGGGATGTTTTCGTAAGAGATATGTTTAATCTTTACAGATATGAAAACCTGCTATATACTTTGAGCTTAAAAGGTCAGGAGATAAAAGATTATCTTGAGTACTCATGTGCAAACTGGTTTAACGTGATGAAAGATGAAAACGATAACCTGCTAAAATTTAAGAGAGATGAAGATGGAAACATTCAGTATTCTGAAAGAACAAAATCTCCTGAACTTGAAGAAAGATTTTATAATTACGAATCCGCTGCCGGAATTAATTATACTGTTGATGTTTCAAAGCCCGAAGGCGGCAGAGTAACCATTAGCAATTTATCTGATGGAAGAACTTTTGATTTTAATTCAATGTACAAAGTCGCTGTAAATTCTTACCGTGGTAACGGCGGGGGCGGACATCTCACACGTGGTGCTGGAATCCCTCAGGAAAAACTTGCGGACAGAATTCTTGACTCAACTGAAAAAGACCTCCGTTATTATATGATGCATTGGATAGAAAAACAGGGAACTATTACTCCAGAGGTTATTAACAACTGGAAAGTTCTCCCTGAATCTTGGTGGCAGAAAGGAAAAGAGAAAGATTACAAAATTATGTTTGGGAGATAGAAATATATCTTAGAAGTTTCGCTTTATAATCTAAATGTTTTTTTCTCTTGTAGGGAACGGACTCCCGTCCATTCCGCTCTTATGTTTCATACACATTATTTCGGATCGGTCGGGAGACAGATCCCTGCATTTTACTTTACCAACAACATTTTCTTTACTGCAGTATGTTCGCCGGCTGTAAGCTTGTAAAAATAAACGCCGCTTTTCAATTTTGTGCCATCAAACTCAACCTCATACTTTCCTGCTGGTTGATATTTGTCGATGAGTGTTGCAATTTCATTTCCCAAAACATCAAATACCTTTATCGTTTGATGACTGCCTGCAGGCAACTGCCAACTTATAATAGTGCTTGGGTTAAACGGGTTCGGAAAGTTCTGTTCAAGGATATAACCTGAAACTACTCTTTCATTTTCAACAGATGTTACAAGTGAAGTTGTTACTGTACTCATTATAAAAGGTATATTCGGTCTGGCATCGTACATCGTAACAAACTGGTTGATATCCGGTACATTTATGTTTCTTAAATAATCAACAATTGCCGGCTTTATAGATTGAAAACAAACCTGCGCTTTAATGCTGTAGGTCTGCTGAGCTAATGCTGGAATTTTATAAGTAACGAAGTCGCTTCCGGTACCTTCACTCAAACCGTCTTTATTAAAATCAGGATCATTCACCGCTTCGCCAAATATTGCAGTGGTATCATAACCTGGATGCGAAGATACGAATCCAACAGGCGGAATTCTGTTATCTTTAATATAATCTGCAGCTCTTAATAATGTGTAAGTTACACTCTGATCAACATCAACAAAAACACCTTCATAAATCTGTACCTGTTCCTCTTGAGTAATTATGTTGAAATGGGGTTCGTAATCCGTATTTATTCCTATAATTTCCCCAACAGAATTCCAATTGCCTGATTGAAATACGATATTACTGCCGGAATCTTCAACTTTAAGATGAATCCACATTCTGCGGAAAGGTATTCCTGAAGGAATTTTATGACCAGTTTTATTTTCAATACCAACTTGAATTATCAAAGAATCGTTTAACACATCCGCAAGCAAAGAGAGATCTATTGCTTCCTGAGTTAGTTTTTGTTCAGCAAAACTGATTGTAGTATCAAAATGTTCTGCTGATGCAGTGATGCCAAGAGTGTTAATGTTTTCTTTTAGCATACCTAGCATATAAACATTTCCTCCAACAAATTCATGCTGCCAATATGGTGAACGAAGAACCTGATGACCGGGGGGAATTGTGGCAATGTCTACTCCATCACTAATAACAGGCATATGACAATCCTGGCATTGAATATCCTGGGCAGGATATATACTATTCTTCCATTCAAGATATGGTGTCTGTTCAGGAAACATTCCGGCAATATTACCCTGGTTATCAATATAAGGAGTAAATAATGTATGACAGGTTGCACAAAGCTCGGATTTATCTACGTGCGGAGAGTAAACAGGTGTAAAACCGATAATTGAGAACATTGCCTGAGTATGCGGATTTTCATAAGGGCCATAATTTATGCTGTCATTTTCAATTATATAATTTCCTGAATACGAGGAAACCATTCCAAAATTATCCTGCTTGATCTGGTGACATGCTGTACAACTTACTCCATCGTTGGCAATGGGATCAGCTTTCATTTCAGCCAGAGAATAATTTTGCTGCCCGTTATAAATAGCCTCTGTATAGCCAAGTGGCGAATGACATTTTGTGCAGGTTGATTCAATGATTTGCTGAAGCTGTGGAAATTTATGAACTTCTTCTGCAACAATTGCACGCCAGAACGGATCCTTGCTTGCATTTGCCATCATTGTTGGTCGCCAATGCGTTACGGGTGAAATATCCGAACCATTATAATATAAAACGGTTGACATATTACTGGAATGACAAGTTGCACAACTTCCTGAGCCGGCAAATAGAGCGGTTCTGCCTAAGGGCAAAGAGTTCTGTGAATATGAGTTAATGCTTATAAACAGAACAAGAAAGAATATCTTTTTCATTATAACTTCCCCTGAAAATGGATGTGACGAAAATCTACTTACGAAAATAATAATCAACTGATTAAAATGATAGTAATTCACAAACTAATATTATGAGAAAAATATTTCTTTTGTTTAATAAAAAAGGCGACTATAAAAAGTCGCCTGAAGATTAATTGAATCAATAAATTTATTTGAGCAGAACCATTTTAATAGTCTCTCTCGTAGCGCGAGAATCAAGTCTTGCAAAATACACACCGCTTGGATGTTTACTTCCATCAAACTGAACTGAATAAACACCCGCATCCTGATATTGGTTAACTAAAGTTTCAACTTCATCCCCTGCCGCTGAAAATATTTTTAAACTGACCTGCTGCGGAACCCTTAGTGAATAATTTATTGTAGTGCTTGGATTAAATGGATTTGGATAATTCTGTTCAAGCTGAAATGCTCTTGGTCCGCCGTGTGCAAGATTTTTAACAGAAATAAGCGGTAAGGTTTCAAAACTCTTCATTAACACATCGGGCATTCTGTCAGAAGGCATTCCCAACTGATCAGTAAGAAGTGAAGCGTATATTTGTCTGAAATCATATTTATGCTTTATATCTCCGCTATTATCAAGATCGGTTAGGTCCGGGTTAGTACCAATAATTCCGCCCTTAACATTCTTACCAATTACGAATAAAGGCGCAGCCGCTCCATGATCGGTACCAGCACTTCCATTTTGTTTAAATGTTCTTCCAAATTCGGAGAAAGTCATCAGTACAACTTTATCAGCAATGCGGTGCAATTCAAGATCCTGCTGGAATGCAGCAATTGATTGGGCAACGTTAGATAACAGATTTGCATGGCTGTTAAGCTGATTGGCATGAGTATCAAACCCTCCTATTGAAGTTAGATAGACTGGTGTTTCAAGTCCGCCGGCAATAAGCTCAGCAACAATTGCCAGCTGCCTGCCTAAATTAGTATTAGGGTAAGTTGCAAGGTTAGTTGTTGAATCTGCTTTCTCTTTTATTATCTCTGCATAACGGATTGAGCGTGCAGCTACCTCTTTAATATATCTTAACTGATCACCCGCCATTGTATTTGGAGGAGGATCGTTATCTGCTGAACTTCCGTTTATCAACTGGTAAAACTGATTTGGATTCTCAAATGAAATTCCCATAGAGCCCTGGCAGGTGCATTCAAGTAAAGCTGACTGTGTTGATCCAATCTGAATAGCCATTGGATGTTCCTGGTTAAAATCAACATAATCGGGAAAAACTTTTGCCAGGTATCTTCCAACCCATCCATCATCTATAACCACATTTGAATCAGAAGCACTTAACCAAATATCAGTTGAACGAAAATGTGATCTGTTCGGATTGTTATAACCGACATTCTGCACAACTGCAACTTGACCCTCTTCATAAAGAGATTTTAGCGAAAGTAGTGAGGGATGCATTCCTGTAAGGTTGTTTAACTTGATTACATCACCTTTAGGAATGCCAATATTAGGCCGGGCATTATAATAAAGACTGTCTTCAAACGGAATGATTGTATTAAGTCCATCATTACCTCCGCTAAGCTGAACGATAACAATTACTTTTCCGTTTATTGCCTGAAAATTTAAGAATGATTTTGAAAATGCCCTGATTGGAATATTACCTAACGCCATAGAAACGGTACCGGCTCCGGCAATAACTCCTAAGTTTCTTAAAAACGATCTTCTATCCATAACTATCTTTCTACTTTAATTATGTGAGTTGATATTCAGATAATCGCATAAGCGCTCTAAAGAACACCTGAAGTCTGTCTTCTGCTTTAGGATCAAAGGTAGACCAATCGTAAACTGCTGCACCGTCAAGCAATGTATTGAGCAGATAAGTTCTTCTGTTTTCACTTAGAGGAAACTGAATAAATATTTTTGCAATGTCGTCAATCAATTGAACTGCATTTTCAGAACTGCTGAAAGTTCTAGCATAGTCAACAAGGTTAACCTGAAAAGTTAAACTTCCGCCATTTGGTTTTTTACCATTAATAAGTGCATCAGTAAAGATGTTTCTGGCAGGGAGAGTAGTTGTATTAATCCATATCCTATCTCCATCCCAGCCGCTTACATTTGGCGGTGAAAAAAGTACCTGCTTAGTCTGTTCAGCAATCTGACGCATATAAACGTAATCCGGAGTGCCTGCATTTAATTGTTTAATAGCAGTTATAATAAACTCAACCGGGCTTTTTATTTTTGCACTGCGAATTTCGGCAGAATGAAACAGAACTGATTTTAATAATGTGGAAAGTACAGGTTTCAGTTCATAATTATTGCTGCGAAGAATTTCTGCCATAGTTTCAATGTTGGCTTCATCAGGAACAATGTGCATAAATTCAGTATATAATCCCCGGCAGATATAATTAGCAGCCACCGGCTGAGTAAATATTATGTCTACAATATCGTCGTGATTAAAATTACCGCTTTGTCCTAAAAAGGTTTTCACTCCATCATCAAAACGGGTTTCAGTAAAATATGGCTCAAGACCATTTACTCTCCAACCGGTTAATGCTCTGGCTGCTTCTTTAATATCCTGTTCAGTGTAGTTGCCAATTCCAAGTGTAAATAATTCAAGAAGCTCTCTGGCATAATTTTCGTTCGGGGCACCCTTTCTGTTTTTATCACTATCAAGATAAATAAGCATTGCAGCATCGATAGTAACAGCTTTTGTTAATTCAATAACATTTCCCATTGCATAATCACGGAATAATTTATTCTGCCAGTACATTCTTTGCGGTAAAGAAACTTTTGCAATATCACTGACAAAATGATTATGCCAGAACAGAACCATTTTTTCCTGAAAGGAGTAACCCTGAGTAAGCATTAGATTATACCACCAGTATATCAATTCTCTTGTACGATCTGTTTTGTTATCACCGGAGGAATCATTTACCCAAAAACCCGGTGGCGCGGGTACTGGCCTATCTGCAAGAAGGTGATTATCTACAAAATCATCAAGTGTTGTTGACAGCGCAAATTCAAGATCCTGCTTATTGTAGCCGAAGAGTGTTCTTGCTAAAAGATGCCGCGCAGCATCTTCATCCCAAACTGTAATTTTGTTAAAATTATTTCCACTTTTCACTTGATAGCCTTTACTTTAATTTGGAATTATTAATCGGAAGTTTGCTTAAAAAGCGAAAAAAATATGCCAGTCAGTAATATTTGGTATTTCGCAATAAAAGTGGAATGGAAAATCTTTTACGTAGTTTTTACTCGTAAATTTTTCTAAGTAAAATTTTTTAACGTATTACAGATAATGCAATTTCGCTAAAAATTTACTTTGTTATTCTGCTACTAAGTAAATTACTTTTGTGTAGATAATAGGTTAAATCACTCCCCCTAAATGATAACAATACTCTTCTCCAACCAATTGAGATTAATAATGAATAGCCCGATGCCTGAATAATATTTCAATACCTGTTAAAAATCATATCGTTACTTATAAAATCAATTGGCAGAACTGGCATAGGAATACCGTTATTCAGAGTTCTGAACCTTAGTTCATTTAGGAACGGATCGTTGTCAGTACTGATAAATCGGGGAACAAATGATGGAATGAATTTACTAATATCGATCAACGGTCTTTCAGGCAGTTCTATTATTTCAAATTGTTTATTCTTCAAACCTGATTTTTCAACTGCAATATTTATCGCAGTTTCAAGGCCGCCTAGTACATCAACAAGACCATTACTCAATCCATCGGCACCAGACCAAACTCTCCCCTCACCTATTTTATCAATTTCATAAAAGGATTTATTTCTACCGGCGGCAACTTTGTCCACGAATTCTTTATACATTTTTCTGATTAAGGTTTCTGCTTTAATTAACTCTTCATCATTTAAATTTCTATCAGGTATTGTAAGTCCGAGCAAAGGTATAGTTGCTCCAAAATTAAGATCTGAAAACTTTCCTACTTTAACACGATCTGTGGTAAATCCAAGTTTATCTTTTAATTCTGTGTTATAAACCCAAAGACCAATAACTCCGATTGATCCTGTAATTGTAATCGGTGCAGCTACGATAGTGTCTGCATACATAGAAAGCCAGTATCCGCCGGATGCAGCTACTGATCCTTGTGAAACTATAACCGGTTTTTTACCTTTAGCTTTTTTCAGCTCTTCGGCAATTAAATCTGAAGCTAACGCATCTCCGCCAGGTGAATCAACACGAAGTACAATTGCTTTTACATTGGAGTTCTTTACAGCGGATTCAACATACTTCACAAGGCTGCGTGCTTTTATCCCGGCATCTAATTGTGTACCGCCGATTGCATAAATTACGGCAATAGCAGGTTTGCGGCCCCAATAATTGTCCCTTGGAAGATTAAAGTCTTTTAACGAAACTGATGAAATTAAATTTACTTTATCGTTATTTAATGACTTAATGATATCTTTAACTGTATCCCATCTTCCAAGAGTATCCACAAGACCAAGTTCAAAAGCTTCTTCCGGAGAGAACATTGCATATTCGTTTACAAGCTGTTCAAATTTCTGATCAGAAAAATTTCTTTCTTTACAAATATCGGTTTTGGCAATACGATAAAATTCATCTACCAATCTTTGTCTTTGTTCCCTGTCTGAATCACTCATTTTATCTCGAGAATAGGACTCAGCAGCAGATTTATATTTGAAGTATCTTAATTCAGTAAATCCGATTCCTAATTTTTCCAGTGCTCCTTTATAGAATGTTCTGCCAAGAACATATCCCTCAAGAGTGATGGTTCCTAACGGATCAAGCACAATCTTATCTGCTACAGAAGCAAGATGATAGCCATCAATATTAAGCCGGTCTGCAAATAACACAATTTTCTTTCCGCTATACTTAAATTCCTTAAGCTTTTCTCTAATCTCCCACATAATTTCACGATTTGCATTAAGACCAGTAAGATTAATTGCAATTCCCGTTACGCTGTTATCGTTGTTTGCAGCCTCAATTTGTTTTATCAAATCAATTAAAGTGTTTGAGTTATCAAAAAGCTGGTAACGCTGATATCTGATTCCGCCTAAAAGATCAAGTTTAACATACTTGTCTTTTTTAAATAGATTTGGAAAAATACTTCGATCGTATGCACCCAGTCTTATTCCATAAGTGTTAAAAGCATGTTTTTTATCATCAGCAAAATGTGATTGATAATTTATTCCAACATTTCCAAAACTTATTTGTGTTCCGATGTTGAAAGATTTTCCTTCGAAGAATCTGCCCGTAAATCTGATACCATCAAGCGGTTCAAGAACTGCACCAGCGCTCCACTTATTGTCTTTTACAGCTTTTTCATTTGATAGAATGTAATCACCAAAGAAGGTCAGCAATTGATTACCGAATGGCCTAACAGCCAAATCAATTATTCCTTTATTTTCACCTTCATTTGGAAGATTTGCAACTAATCCCAGGGAAAGATATCTGTTAAACCTTAATAGTGAACCGATTGTTATTTTATTTGAATAATTGAATAATTCACTTTTTCCACTCAACCAGGAATACCCGAGGCCGAAACTAAAGACTGGTCCTCCAAATGCCGCCGAAAGCGAATAATCTGTTACTGAATGATTTTTCCCACCATAAGAAACAACACTGAACCCAAAGTTTGGGATCGCAGTAAAAAATCCCCAATTATCTCTATCGTTAAAATCACTGTTTAAGTCATTCCAGGCAAAATAAATATCCGGTTGATGCAAATAAGTCAATATTGCCGGGTTATCATAACCATAGAGCCCAAATTTATTAGCGCCGGGAGCAGCAAAGGCAAAATTTGCGGCTTCATAATCGGGTTGAAGCACCTGCTGCGAAACATTATAAGGGCAAATAATTATGACCAGTAATACTATTAGTTCTATTTTTTTCATTATATATTCTAAAATATTTTGTAATAATTAGATGAAAATTACATAAAAAATGAAACTAATAGTGTGCTAAATAATTTTTTTAAGAAGATGGAACTGTTAAAGGATTAAGAGTGTTAGAAGTGTGTTACAACAAATAAATAAATTAAACCTATTATAAGGAGGACTTATGTTCAAGAACGCAATTTTATTTTTAACCGTTATCTTTTTAGCTGTTTTCAGTTTAACTTCCTGCAGCGATGATGATCCTGTAGCTCCTGATGTTACACCAAAAGCAAAAGTTATGGTTGTTCACGCTTCACCTGATGCACCCGGTGTGGATCTATTAGTTGATAATGTTGTCGCTGGTACAAATCTCACTTTTCCAAATAACACAGGATATGTTGAAGTAGACGCAGGTATAAGAAACGTTAAAGTAAATGTAACCGGAACTCAGACAAATGTTATAGCTGCAGACTTAAATATTTTGGCTGACGTTGCTTATTCAGCTTTTGCTGTAAACACGGTTGCTAATTTGGAACCAATTATTTTTGTCGATAATCTAGCAGCCCCTGCTTCAGGCAAAGCTCACGTAAGATTCATTCATCTTTCACCTGATGCACCAGCAGTTGACATAACATTAACCGATGGAACTGTAGTATTTGGAAACGTAGCATTTAAAGGTTCTGTTGATTTTACTCCCCTTGATGCAGGCTCATATCCGCTTCAAGTAAGAGTTGCTGGAACTACTACCATTGCACTTGATCTTGGAAGTATAACTCTGGAAGCTGGAAAAATATATACTGTTTTTGCAAGAGGTTTGCTCAGCGGTAGTGGTAGCCAGGCTTTAGGTGCTTCTATTATTGTTAATAATTAACTGTAATTCTTAATTCTCTAAACCGGGTCTGAATAAGATCCGGTTTTTTTGTTTTAAAGAAATCCGTTAAAAAGAATTTATTTGATTATTTTTATACTATAAATAATTATGTCATATGATCGAAATAAATAATCTTCATAAAAGATTTGGCAGCAATAATGTATTAACGGGTGTGAACCTTAACATTGAAAGAGGTGAAACTCTTGTTATTATCGGCAGAAGCGGATGCGGTAAAAGCGTTTTAATTAAACATATTGTTGGATTATTAAGACCCGATTCAGGATTTGTAAAAGTTGAAGGAAATATCGTTGATAATTTATCTGACAAAGAACTATATCAGCTGCGTAGAAAATTTGGGTTTCTTTTTCAAGGTGCTGCGTTATTTGACTCTATGACTGTAGAGGAAAATGTTTCCCTGCCCCTTACTGAATCATTTAATAACTTTACAAAGTCAGAGATAAAAAAAATTGTTTATGATAAATTAAATCTGGTTGGTTTGCCTGATGCCGGACATCTTAAACCTGCAGAACTTTCCGGTGGAATGAAAAAAAGGGTTGGACTTGCACGCGCACTGGTTACTGACCCTGATTATATTTTATATGATGAACCTACCACGGGACTCGATCCCATTATGTCTGATTCTATTGATGAACTTATTAAAGAACTATCTGAAAAAATTAAAGTTACTTCGATTGTGGTTACTCACGATATGTACAGTGTAAAAAATGTTGCAAATAAAGTTGCTATGATGCATAATGGAATAATTTACTTTAAAGGTAATCCCGAAGAATTGGGCAGTTCAGACGACATAATAATTAAAGATTTTATCCGAAGAACAGAAGTGTGAATTGAATTAAAGGTAAATAAAACCTTTCCTGTTGTTTCTTAATTGTTTTCCTTAATAGAATCAAAACGAAAACCCATTCCCAAAAATCTAACAAGTATTCAAAATATTTGAACCTTCATTTTTATAGTCCGGGTAAGAAAAGCCTTATTTAGTTATATTTTTACGCAAATATCTGAGAATCGGTCAGGCAGTAGAAAACAATACAACTGTAACGCCGAAAAGACTTTGCAATTGTCAAATATTTTTATTTATTTAACAAAAACATATTTTATTTTGAATATACAGGAGGTGTTATGAGTTCATTGGGCGACCTGCTAAAAAATAGAGAAGTCTTCACCATTATTTCCGGATCGTCGATAAAACAAACAGTTAATTACATGGCTGAAAAAGGAGTCGGAATACTGCCAGTGCTTAAGGATGAAAAGTTAGTAGGCGTTTTTTCTGAACGCGACCTTGTAAAAAGAGTTATTGCTAAAGATAAGGACTTAGATTTAACTAAAGTCGATGAAGTGATGACAACAAACCTGGTTATTGCAAAAATTGATGAATCACACGAAGCTACTCTGGCTAAAATGAAGGAAGCAAAAACAAGGCATATACTAATTATTGATGGAGAAAAGTTAACAGGCGTATTATCTATTAAAGATCTGCTTGAAACAGATCTTATGTCTTGTAAAACAACTGTTGAAGTTTTAAATAACTACATTTATTCAAAATAACAGAAAAAGAAAAAAGCATCTCCCCATTTTAGTTCAACTGAATTAAAATGATAAGATGCTTTAAGAAATTACATTACCAGGGCCATTATAGCTTTTTGAACGTGAAGCCTGTTTTCTGCTTCATCAAAAATCACAGAGTTAGGTGAATCAGCCACTTCGTTTACAACTTCTTCACCTCTATGTGCCGGCAGACAGTGCATAAATATATAGTCGTCTTTGGCATTCTTAACTAATTTAGGATTTACCTGGTACTTAGCAAATTTTTTCTTTCTTTCCTGTGCTTCCTGCTCCTGTCCCATACTTGCCCAAACATCAGTGTAAACAATATCTGCATTCTTAACTGCTGCAACAGGATCATCGGTAATTTCTATTTTTGATCCCATATATTTGGCAAACTTTTTAGCAGTCTCTATAATTTCTTTATTTGGTTTATAACCTGATGGAGAAGCAATTGCAATGTTCATTCCAACTTTAGAACAACCATTTAATAAGCTGTGAGCCATATTATTGCCGTCACCTATGTAGGCAAGCTTTAAACCTTTTAAAACACGCTTCTTTTCAAGAACAGTAAAAAGATCGGTAAGTACCTGGCAGGGATGCAGAAGATCAGTTAACCCGTTTATAACCGGAATGGCGGCATACTTTCCAAGTTCCAAAACATCCTGATGATCAAATGTTCTTATCATAATTCCATCTAAATATCTGCCAAGAACTTTTGCTGTATCAGAAATACTTTCACTAGTTCCTAACTGAAGATCATTAGGCCCGAAATACATTCCTATACCGCCTAATTGATAAATACCGGTTTCAAAAGATACTCTTGTCCGGGTAGATCTTTTGGTGAATATCATACCCAGTGTTTTTCCTTCAAGATATTTGTGCGATTCGCCGGTATACAATTTCTCTTTAAGTGATTTACTAACATCAAATATTTGATAAATCTCTTCAACTGAAAGATCAGCAATTGAAATAAGATTTTTTCCCTTCATATTTATAGCCATTTATAACTCCGATTTATTTTTAAGATTAATAAAAAATTATAATTCAGATACAATTTTAGTCCCGCTTTCAGGATTTCCGAGCTGTTTCGATTCAGTAATAATAGTTTCTTTACCACCGTTTTCAATAAAGTGAATTGCAGCTTTGATCTTGGGTTCCATACTGCCAGATGCAAAATGTCCTTCTTTAAGATACTGCTCTGCCTGTTCAACAGTAATTTTATCAAGAGCTATTTGACCAGGTTTATTAAAGTTCAAGTACACTTTGGCAACATCTGTAAGAATAAAGAAATCGTCCGCTTTAATTTCATAAGCAAGCAGTGCTGAAGCAAGGTCCTTATCGATTACAGCTTCTATACCGTGAAGATGTTTTTTTTCATCTCTATAAACCGGTACACCGCCGCCGCCTGTGGCAATTACAATATTTCCTTTTTTTACAAGATCTTTAATAATTTTATTATTCAGAACGTCTTTCGGTTCGGGAGATGCAACAACCCTGCGCCAGCCTCTTTTACGGGGGTCTTCTTTAAATATAAGATTATTTGCCCTTGCAAGAAGATCTGCTTCCTCTTTAAGATAAAATGCACCTACCGGTTTAGTAGGATTTTCAAAAGCCGGATCATTCTTATCAACTAAAACCTGGGTAACTACAGTTACAACATTGCGTCTGATTTTTTGTTCTGCAAGAATATTTCTTATCTGACGCTCAACCATGTAACCGATTCCTCCCTGGGAATCAGCGACACAAATATCTAAGGGCATTTTAGGAATTTTATAAGTATTGTAACCCGCTTCATTTCTTAGAAGAATATTTCCTACCTGCGGCCCATTTCCGTGTGTAATTACAATATTAAAATCATCTTCAAGAAGCTTAATAAGATTTATGCAAGTTTCGTAAGTATTTTTTTCCTGCTGCTGAATTGTACCTATTTCATTTCCCCTCAATAGTGCATTCCCGCCTAATGCAACAACCGCAATTTTTTTCATAAAAATCCTGTTTACATTTTATTGTATTATACAATATTTTAACATAAATAATATACAAACTTAATTACGGCATCGTTTAAAAAAAATCATTTTTATTCGCAAAATGGTTATTTTTATTCGTTTTTATGCTATTTATTATTTATAATATTAAGTAAATGGACAATAAAGAAAAATTATTATCAGACGACCTGTTAAAGCCAAATAATATGATCCGGCTTTATGCTTCCGGAGCTTTTCCTATGGCAGAAAGTCAGACAGGGCACATCAACTGGTATATGCCCGAAATACGATGCATAATTCCTCTCGATAATTTTAATATTCCAAGATCTCTAAAGAAGTCCGCTGAAATATTAAATTATGAGATTCGTTACGATTCCGATTATTTATCAGTAATAAAATATTGTTCGGCAAGAAAGGAAACATGGATATCTGAAAAACTTATCGATGCATATAATAGATTATATAAACGAGGTCATCTTCATACTGTTGAAACCTGGAAAGATAATATGCTTGTTGGAGGTCTGTACGGAATAACTTTCCGAGGTGCATTTTTTGGTGAGTCAATGTTTTCTTTAGTTTCACAGGCATCCAAAATAGCTTTAATCCATCTTGTTAATAGACTAAAAGATAAAAATTTTGTTTTGCTCGATGTACAATATTTAACAGATCATTTGAAGATGTTCGGAGCTGTCGAAATAGTCTGGGATGAATATCAGAGTATGCTAAGGGAGTCTTATATAGTGAACAGCGAGTTTTGAACTATTTATTCATTAAAGATTTAATCTTGCCTGACAGTTCCTTTTTAGAGAATGGTTTTGCGATGTAATCATCAAATCCTTCGCTTAAAAATTTTTCCCTGTCACCAACCATTGCATGTGCAGTAACCGCTATAACTGGTATTGAAACATATTGTTCCTTTTTCCTGAGTAATTTGATAAGGTCAAGCCCGTTTATTCCCTTTCCAAGACTTATATCAAGAAGAATTAAATCATAATTGTTTTTCTGCATAATAGATATTGCCTCTTCACCTGTAGCAGCTGAATCTACAAGGTATTCTTTTCTTAAAAATAATGAAATAACACTTCTGGAGGCCTGGTCATCATCTACTACAATAACTTTATGTTTCAATGTAATTTCATCAGGAAGAGCATCATTATTTATAATATTAGGCTGAACAATTTGCTGAACCGGCTCTTCAACAGGAATAGTAACAACAAAAGTTGTACCCTTTCCAAATTCACTAACAAAATCAATTCTACCGTTTAACAGCTCCACAAACTTTTTAGTTATGGTTAAACCCAATCCTGTACCTTCATAATGTCTGCTTAAACCCTCACTAGCCTGACGAAATTCATCGTATATAATTTTTTTACTTGAATCTGGTATTCCAATTCCTGTATCAATAACCTTGATCGTTAAAAAAGATTTCTCTTCTGCTTTTTCAAGTTCTGCCTCAATAAGTACTCCGCCCTGTTCCGTAAACTTAATTGCATTACTAACAAGATTATTAAGTATAGACCTAAAAATTCTTTTATCTGACTCAAAAGAAATATTATCCTGATTTAATTTTGCTTTAATATAAATATTTTTCTTTGAGGTTACCGAAGCAAAAACCGAAATTACTTCATCAACTAGTTGCTTCAGAGAAATATGTTCATGATTAATCAGAACCTTACCAGCTTCTATTTTGGAAAGATCCAGCAGATGGTTTAATGTTTCAAGAAGTCTTTCACCGCCGATGTAAATGCTATTCAGCATTGTTTTCCAATTCTCATCTTCTGTTTCCAATGAAAGAAGTTCAGCATAACCTAAAATACCTATAAGTGGGGTGCGCAGTTCATGACTCATATTGGCAAGGAAGTTGGATTTAATTTTATTCAGTTCTTCGGCATTTTCTTTAGCGGAAATTAATTCAAGATTGGTTTTTTCCCGTTCAATTGCACCGCCAATACTAGCTGCAGCGGCTTTAAGAACAGATATTTCACTTTCAGTCCATTCACGTTCAGTTGTGCAATCATCAAAACCAATAAATCCCCATAGCTTATTTTTGATTTTGATTGGCACCTCAAGTATGGAAAGTATATCTTCATTTTCCATAATTCTTTTTTGCAGCTCAGGCAGATTTTTTACAAGAGACCAAATGAATCCACCTTCCAGAAAGACATTGTACCACTCAGCAAACACCGGTTCATAGGGAAGCATTTGGAGTTCAGAATTATCTATCTGTGCTTCAACATTATTAGCAACCCATTCGTATTTTTGGGACATATAATATTTCCCGGTTTTTTCATATTTGCTGTTTTCAAAAATATAAACCCTATCTACAGCAGCACTTTCACCTAAAGACGCCAGGGTATTTTGAATGGCTTTATCAAAATCTTTTTCTACAAGAAGAGTGTTGGAAGCCTCTGCAACTCCATAAAGAATTTTTTGATGACGAAGCAGATTATCTTCCATCAGTTTTTTAAGAGTAATATCTTTAATGGTCCCGATGCTTGCAATTTTACCTTTATAGTTGATTAAGCGAACGCTCATATTAACATAAACCCTTGAGCTGTTTTTATGAAGCATTCTCCATTCATAGCTGGCTGGAACATTTTCGCCTGCCAGTCTTCTTCTATAATTCGATAAAACTAATTCCTGATCTTCCGGGGCAACAAGTGCTGTAAAATCAATATTTAGAAGTTCTTCAATAGGATAACCAACTATATTGGCAAATGCTTTATTTACAAAATTTAACTTAGCATCCTGAATAAGGAACACACCATCCTGCATACTGTCAACAAGCGTTCTGTACTGTTCTTCAGATTGAGCTAAAGCCTCTTCAGATTTTTTTCTGGATGTAATATCACGACAGGAAAATATCATACCGTAAGGTTCATTTTCCTTATTACGTAGTATTTCTCCATTTACTTCAAAATCAAAAGAAGTACCCCGCTTATTAACAAATTTATACTCCTTTGAGCCAAGTTTTTTTAATAATCTGTCAGCAAAATTCTGCAGAGCTTTTTCTCTGTCATCTGTAACAATAAAATCGAATACACTTTTTCTTTTAATCTCCTCAAAACCGGAAAAACCGCTCAGCCTCACACCAAGGTCATTCATAAACATTATCTTACCTTCAAGATCAGTAATAACGATCATATCCGGAAGTGTAGCAATAAGCTTTTTATAAAGTTCTTCGTTTTCTATTAAAGCTTCCTGAGCTTGTTTTTGATCTGTAATATCAGCAATAAAACCTTCAACTGCTTCAACTTCTTCAATACTGTTTTTAACAGCGCTTCCCTGTTCCCAAACCCATTTGGTTTTATTACCAGCAGTTTTTATCCTATAATTCATACGAAATGGTCTGTTACTGTTTATTGCTTTTGTAACTTCATCAAAAACCATATCACGATCTTCGGGATGTATGAGGTTAGCGTAAGAAATAATTCTATTTTTTATCAAGGCATCAGGTGGATATCCTGTTAATTCAAATGCACCTTCGTTTACAAATTCCATTGTCCAATTTTTATCATATGCACATCTGTAAGCCATACCGGGAAGATTTGACATAAGATTTAAAAGCTGACGCTGGCTTTCGCGCAAAGCTCCTTCAATTACTTTTCTGTCACTTATGTTTCTTAATATCGCATGAAAGGCAACCTGCACATGATTTTTAATAATTGGAACAGCGCGCAGTTCAAAATCAACTACGGATCCATCTTTTTTTATTCCCTGAATTTCAAAGGGAGGAACTTCTTCTCCTGTAAGCAGTTTATTAAGGTAATTAAAAATTCTTTTAGCAGATTCATCTGTAATAATTTTGCTGGTGAATAAATTATTACCCAGCATTTCTTCCTTTTTCCAGCCGCTTTCAATTTCAAATTTTTTATTCAGATCAATGAAAATTCCTCTTCGATCTATAATTACTATCATATCGCCTGCCTGCTCAAACGCAAACCTGTACTGCTGTTCACTCTGCTTTAATGCCAGTTCAAATTTCCTTCTTTCTGTAAGATCAATTATTGCTGCCTGGTATTGTGAAAATACACCACGGCTGTCAATAAGTGATGTAATGCTCCATTCTGTCCATCTTATATCATAATCAGAAAACTTAAGTCGACAGGTTAGTTTTGAAACTGAGGAGCCTGGTGCAAGAGAATTGAAAATATTATCAAATATTTCAGAATCATCCGGATGGATATCAGGTGCGAAATACTTACCTATAATTTTTTCTGATGTTGTATTAAAAAAATCGAGGAAGCTTTTATTTGCAAAAACTACTTTATGGCCCGGCAAAAAATGATAAATAATTACCGGCAGATCATCCAATAGTGTGGTATGAAAATCGAATTCATTTTTATTTATTTGATTACCGGCCATAATTTAATTAGTTAATAAGAAAAGAATTGATAAACTCATTATTTCCTGAAATAAGGAATTATTAAAAATGAATTATTCCAAACAGTTCTTGTTTGAAAAATATTATTAGTATTAAGTATAGTAAATATGTGTCAATAAAGAAATATGCCTTCCAAAAAATAATACTGCTTTACCTGCTGATAATAATAAGTTCCTTCTGAGGCTTTGTAATAAATTCACAACCGTCTTTAGTAAGGACAACTTCTTCTTCTATTGTTGAAACCCCGTATCCTTTAACAGGTAACCTAGGTTCAATTGTGAATATCTGACCTTCTTCTAAAGGCATAAAAGGGGTGTTTCCGTATTTTTCCCATCTGGGAAATAATCCTGCACCACCATCATGAACCGATCGGCCAAGCTGATGTCCCAGTCCATGCGGATATTCTTCATATCCGTGTTGAGTGATATAGTTTCTGGCAATATCATCCATTTCAACTCCCTTAACACCCGGCTTTAGTGCATCAGCAACCATCTGGATGGCATCACGAATAACTTCAAAACCTTTCTGAACCGGTTCAGGTGCAGCTGTTTCATTATCGTTAAGCACATACCAGGTGCGTTGAATATCTGAACAGTAACCGTTAAGCTTAATACCAAAATCCATATTTATCATGTGTCCTTTTTCAATTTTTCTTTCAGTCGGACCTGAATGAGGACCTGCCGGATCCGGCCCTGTAAAAACTGCAGGACAATGTGTTTCTTCCCAGGCAAATTGGTAACCTTTTTCTTCAACAACAGACTTAACATAATTTGCTATGTCCAGTTCGCTTAAACCGGGTTTAATGTACCTGGTAACCATATCAAATATTTTTAAGGTTTCATCTGCAGCTTGTTTCATCAGGGCAAGTTCTGCTTTAGATTTTCTACCGCGCAAAGCAGAAATTACTTCTTCGGCACTAATTAAACGGTTAACAAAATCCGTTCCTTTCAAATGATCAAGTAAAATTTGGTACATCCCAAAAGTTAATCCGTCAGCCAAAACCGAATTTTTTGAATAATTGATTACAATGTTTTTCGGATTTTTTTTAGTGATGTATTCAACCAAGGGCTCACGTATAGATTTTACATAGCCTATAACATTTTTATACACATCGGCAGCTACAAAATTTTCCAGTTCCATCTGCCCGACTATCGCGGTTTTATCACCATCATTAGTAATGATAAAAGCAGACTGCCAGGTTGAGCTGTTACCCACGGTAATATCCATAGCCGGATCTTTAAGGGCACCTGTCTCACGCACAAATGTTATCCACATATCAATATTTTTTTCTTTTAGAATTTCTACTGCCTGATTGGTTTTTTCTTTGATAATCTCGAATGACATGTTTACCTCTGGAATAAATATAAAAAGTAGTATTAAGATGTGTTAAATTATAATTTTTATCACCTATTTACCATTCACTATCAATTATTTGATGAAATGGTAACTTTAAGTTAATCAGAATTTAAGCAATATTTTCAACAAGCCAGTTATGAAGCGGACTTATCTTTTTGTAAACCCCGAAGCAGAAATCAACTATATTATTGTTATTAAAGTCAGTTAAGCGAACTTGATCGTTATAAATATATAATCCACTGTGAAGTAACAGTTCAGCATATTTATACGGCACATCAAATCCTTTAGGAATTCTCTTTAAAGTTTTGCCTCCAAGTTTAAATTTTTCATTTTTTAATGTCTTTTTTAAAATATTGTTTAACTCGTTTCCTTTTGAAGGATCAGCAATTTTTTCTCTATAAACTTTAATCTGTTCCTTTGTAAACATATACATTCCTGCGGCAAGAAATATATTGCCAGGTTCAAGATGAAAATAATAACCCGAACATTCCATTTTTTTACCAGAACCTTGCCAGAGTAGAATGCCCAGATTATTTTTAAATGGTGTCTTATTTTTTGAAAATCTTACATCTCTGTGAAGTCGGAAGATTGATTTGTCAATACGTGGAAAGTATTGCAGTTCCGGATTAATTTTTAATAGTTTTTCACCCAAATCAACGACAAATTGAGCGGCAGGTTCAAGCAATTCAAAAGTAAATCTATCCCTGTTCTCTTCAAACCATTCTTTGTTATTATTCTTCGATAAATCAGAAAGATACCGCAATGTGAGTTGAGGAAACGTTGTTGGTCTTTTCATAAAATCCTTTAATATTTATCGTACTAATAACATTTTCTTTGTTTGTTTAAAGCTTCCAGCAATCATTGTATAGAAATACACTCCTGAACTCAAACCATCCGCTTTAAATTCTAACTCATAAAAACCAGAAGGTTTTTCTTCATTAATTATGGTTTTCACTTCTCTGCCTAAAATATCGAAAACTTTTATTTGAACTGAATAAAACAACTCTTCATAGGAAATAGAGTGTGGCAATGAGTATCTTATCTTAGTATCAGAATTAAAGGGATTAGGAAAGTTCTGAGATAACTTAAAATCCGTTACCGTTATTTGTGAATCAGCACCTGGAATCGTAAATCTTAAAATCACACCATCCTGTCCACAGGCGAAGCCAAGAGTATCATTAACAAATTGAAGATCAAAAACGGCGCTGGTATCCGGTGTATCCAGCATCTGCCAGTTTACACCGCCATCTGAAGTAAAGAGAAAAAATATACCGGATGCTGACCATCCTTCATCAGGAGTTCTGAAATCAAGTGCGTATGATAAAGTGTAATGAGGTATTTCTGTAGTTAGCCAATTTAAGCCTGCATCAGAAGTTGTTACGGTTACAACAGGATAAATAAACTCAGGATCACCGCTTAGTGCAATTACATTTAATGAATCTTTAATATAAAAATCAAATACTTCGTCAGGACTAACACCTTCGGCACTCCAATTAAAACCGCCATCGGATGTACGCCACATAACACCTGCCTGATCCCGGCTACCACCCGAAGCAAATCCCAGCATATTATCATAAAATTTGAATTTAATTACAGGATAATCAGAAATAATACTTGAATCGACATGCATACGCGCCCAGTTTTGCCCGCCGTCTGAAGTTCTGGCTATAAAATCGCCTCCAATGAACCCGGTTAATGAATCAAGAAAAAATATTGTCCTAAAAAAAACAAATTCATCGGTATATTCTTGAACACTCCAGGTGTCACCACCATCCGTTGTAGCTAATATTTTAGTAATGTAAGGAGGAGTAAATGGAAAAGTGATTATCCATCCTAGATTCTTATTTAGAAAAAACAAATCATAAATTGTACTGGTAATACCCGTGTTAAGAATTGTCCAATCAGCCCCGCCGTTTGTGGTTCTGATCATCACGCCGTTTCTACCGGCAGCCCAGCCGTAATTCTCATCGACAAAGTACAGGTTCCTTAATAGTTCGTTTGTTGGTGAATTGTTAACCTCCCAATCAATCTGAGCAATAGAAATATTATTCAGAGGGAATAAAATCAGAAAGAATATAAAATATTTTGATAAAAATTTCATTGAAATGAATATTTAGGAGACTACATATTACCAAGTTAATGAGAAAAGCAATAAGTTGAAATTCTGATTCTGAAGCAAAATTTTCTAATCAATTAGAGTTATTGAATCCCCAACTTTTACGGTTCCAGCAGAAAAAGATATTAAATTCATACCAAACAAAACTTTATTCTTGGATTTACGATAAGTTGCCAATGTTCTTAGCGGTTCTTCGCTTCTTTTACCTGTTTCCTGATCTGTTGTGGTAATAACACATCTAGCACAGGGTTTAACTGCTTTAAATTTCACTTCACCAATATTAAAGTTATTCCATTTATCTTCTTCAAAAGGTTTGCCGCCGGTAAAAACAAAATTAGTACGAAAACGGTTCATAGGCAGCGGAGTTTCGAGCCTTGAATTAAGATCATCAAGTGAGGACTGCCCGATTATAAGAAAAGGATAAGCATCTGCAAAGCTTACAATTTTATCTTCAGATATGAATTTTTTCTCCACAACTCTTCTTTCATCATCAGGCATTTTTACAAGACGGCATTTCATCTTTAAGGTTTCGGAAAACCAATCATCATATTCTTTGTTAACAGGAACTGCTTTACATTTATCATCCCAGATAATAACATCAATTCTTTCATCGCTGAAATATTTTAACGGAATCGAAATAGCTGGCAATGAAGTATCTGATTTATGTTTTATAGTTAGATTATTTTCAGACAATGATAATTCAATTAACGCCATCTGTGGAAAGTCGCGTTGAGTCATAAACATACCGTTGCCATCAACCAGTAGCCATCTCCTGTCGTATTTAAGTCCGCGTTCTTCAACAACTGAGGATTGAAGCGATATTCCTCCGAGGGATTTTACGGGAAAAATATTTATTTCTGAAAGAGTTAAACTATTCAATTAATATACTCCAAATATTCTTCAATAAATTTTTTACCGAAATGTGTATCAACGGATATCCAGTAAAGTTCTTTGCCGTAAGCAAATACGTAGTGACTTTGCCCCATACCAAAACATCTGTAAATATCTTTACCGGATATATTAGCAATTTCCGGATTTATAAAAACAGAATTTTCCGGGGATATTTTATTTATCATTTTTTCATATTCAGTTAGAGCAGTTATTTCGTCTCTATAATATGTGATATAGATAATTGAACTGCCAATTGGTGAAGAATAAAAACCAATCTCGTTTTGGTCAGGTGCTACTTCCTGAAAGTGAAGTTCATCTACAAATTTTTTAGCTTCAACTCCGGTTAGTTTTTTTTGGAGTATTAACCCAAAGAATTCTTCAGGCAGAAGATCTTTTTTTGATGAACAGCCTATCAGTAATAATAATACAAAGAAACTTAACCTTAAATAAATCATATTACCTTTTAAATTTTATCTGTTAATTTACTTACCGGCGGATCAAATTTCTCCATAAAAAATTCAAAATAAAGTTTATTGCCAATGGATTCAATTACGCCGCTTTTTTGAATCGTTTCCTTGTATGTGCCATAACACGCCAGTGCTTTTTTCATAGCATCAATATCATTTGTTGCAAGCGGAATGATGCAATCAATCATTTCCCTCCCTGATCTTTTTAATCTTGCTTTACCGTTAACAAAAGTTTCTCCTCCTTCGTCAGGAAGAGTAATTAATGCAAGTCGTTTTAAGTAATCTGCACCACCATCTTTCATTTCAAGAAAAACCCTTTTTACCACTGCATGCATAACTAAATGATCGTGAAAACCGCTTATACCGTGCACAGGATAAGAAACTAAAACATCCGGTTTAATTCTTTCAATTTCTTTTCTCACCGAGTCTTCAATAATTCTAGGGTCCATTTCGCTTAAACTGCTATCGGGGAAATCATCTACTCTCATTCCTGAAAGTCCAAGAGTTTTCTCAACTTCAAGCATTTCTTTAAATCGGACTTCACCCATTTCCTCAATAGTTAAACTTAACCTGAACCGCTGCTTTGTTGCCCCGCCTTTTGTAAGCGTGTAAAGGTACACCTGATGCCCTTCGGTAATTTGTGAATACATCGCTGCCGCAGGTCCAAATGATTCATCATCGGGATGGGGAAAAACGTAAAGTATTTTCATTTTATTTCGCTTTCAGAGTAATTGATACAACCTCCGGAGTTGAATTATAGCGAACAGGGGAAATTGACATTCCAAGTCCGCCATTTACAATTGCAAGCATGTCATTAAAATAAAAATCACCTTTAACATATTTTGTTTCAATTAAAGTTGGTGAAAGCTTTATAAATGGTAACAAGAAAGTTATCTGTCCTCCGTGCGTATGACCAGCAAGAAACAAATCATAACCGTTTTTCATTGCACTGTTAATCAAAAATTTCTGCGGCTGGTGAGTTAGGAGTATTTTAAAGTCATTATAATTTTTATTAGATACTTCACTTAATAATTCACGCGATATTGTTTCCACATAAGTGTTTGTTATAAAGGTTATGCCTATGCTGGCGGAATTAATTTCTAAATTACGTACATCATTGTCAACCATTTCAACGTCATATTTTCTTAAGGCTTCACCTATTTCTCTAATGCTTCTTCGTGTATCCCGTCTGTATGCCCAATTATCGTGATCGCCAACGCAGGAGTAAACACCATACTTTGATTTAATATTACCGATAAATTTCGCTGCGGTTTCAATGTAATTTGGAGAAGAAGTAATAACGTCTCCGGCAATTAAGACAAGATCCGAATTTGTCGAGTTAACAGCATCTATATAATTCGATAATCTTCTTTCATTTGTGTACCTGTCTGCCTGTAAATCTGCAATAAGAGTGATCCTGAATCCTTTAAGATCATCAGGAAGATTTTCTTTGACAAATTCAACCTCTCTTATATCGATTGAATGAAAATCATATATAACTCTGACAGGAACATAAATTATAAAAAAGATAATCACAACGAAAAACAGTTTTGCCTGAAACGAAATTATTCTTATTCTATATTTTTTATAAACTGGATATAGTATAATCTTCAACAAATCGAACAGAAGAAATACAATGATTGTCTGCACGATTATTAAAAGGATAATCCAAAACGGGAAGATTACGAGGTAATCCATAATAGTATTTTGCGGAAATAATATAGATTGCCCGGTAATTACTGCATAAACAGAATTTATTATCAGAAGCAAGGGATAAAGATTCAGTAAGAACAAAAAGAAGTAAAGAATGGTTTTAGTTTTTATTATCGGTATTTCCGGCCAAAGAGTTTTAACAGCAGAAGACGCTTTTTTATAAAAGTATAACTGCAATAAAAATAATAGCACAACAGCAATAAGTATTCGAAGGATTATCCACATAACTAACCGGATTAACTTTCACTAATTAATTTCAATTTAATAAGCATATTTAAATAATGAGTCCCCTTCCAAAAAATTTTATTACAGTTTTCACAAATAAAATACTCGCTCTGACTTTCTTTAACCTTTTGCGGAATTCTATCCAAAATTATTTCTTTATTAACATTTGCAAGTAAAGTATTGCATTCAAGACATCTCGAAAAACATTTCAAAGTTTTTTCCAGATGAAATCTCTTTAAAACCTCGCCGGCCTGTTTCAATGGATCTGTATTTCGAATATAGTAACCGTGAGTAACTGCTTTGATTTTTAATAATTCTGAATCCCTTGTTAAAATTGTCCGTCTTTCATTTAATGAAATATTAACAATTTCAACATCAGAAATAAAATTGAAATACAAAGTATCAATTCCAAACATTCGTAAATTCTTTGCAAGTTTTCCAAGATGAACATCACAAACGAATTTAGGATTCCTTAAAGGTTCTGGTCGAAGATGCTGAACTTCAGAAACATCAAATGATTCAAAAACCGGATATACAGAAATATCATCTTTATCATTAATAAGGTAGTCAAATGAAACTGACTTGCCATTTACAATTATCATGTCAACCTCCGTATGAGGTACACCAAAAGATTCTATCAGATCTTTAACAGAAGTTCTGTCGATGAATTTATGTATAAATGGTTTCTTTCTTTTATCCTGATTTAGAAAATCATTCAGTTCTTCATAAAAGCGAATTGATACAAACTTATAATTAAACATTTTTAAAAATTAGCATTAATTACAAAAAGAGCTTCAGATTCCTGTTTTAGAAACAAGAAGTTATTACAAACAAGGAGTTTTCTGTTTAACAACATTAAAAATAATCTTATAATTAATTATATTTTTAATGGGTCTTCAATTTATTTTTGCAGACTGTAAAAGAAATAATCAATTTCTAACATCTTGCGGGAAAAAGATGAAACATATAATATTGGTTCTTTTCTGGTTTTTGCAATTAACAAAATTAACTCTTTCACAATCTAATCTTCCGCTTACTTACGTTTCAGTCAGTAAAGAATTCATCAATCTTAAACCTATTCAGTCTTCTGTTATACCCGATGAAGGAATAATGTTTAAAAGAGACGCAGCCTTATTTGATATCAAAAAAGGAAGAGTCTTTAAATTTCCTGCGGTTGCCGGCAGAGATTGCGCAGTACTTTTCAAAGGCGAGGGTGAATTTATTTTTACTCCGCCAACAGATGTTGAAAAAAATCAGCTAAAAAGATTTTATAATAAAGAAACTTTGCGCGAAAAATTTACAACATTGTTTATTCTTTTTGCTGATTCAAACGAAACTTCAATAATTAACGACCTGGAATTTTCAACTTTCTCTGCCGATATTGAAACCAAAAGAGAGATGGAATTTATAATAGATTTTATTTCGGATATGGACTATAATTATTTTGACACCGATTTTATGCGGGCTTTTTTAGAAGGTGATAATAATGAGTTGTTTTATGCCCATATAGGTGTTGATAAATATGAACCGATATTTTTAAAAATTTCTCCGTATGATGATGAAGAAATATCATTACTTAAAAGAAGAAAAACCGGTTACTCTACTTACCGTTTACATGAAATTGTTAATAAATTTTATAGGGCTGCAAAGTATAGCAGTAACAGACCGGTAAAACTAAAAGCAGCAGATTATGGAATAGAAAACTATAAGATAAACGTAAATCTGAGTAAAAGTCTTAATCTATCAGCAAATTGTGAAGCATTAGTTTATCCTGAATCCGGCAACAGGAACTGGGTTGAGCTTTATTTATATCACGAGCTGGTTGTTGACTCTGTTTATATTAACAATGAACCGTCGCATTTTGAAAGGGCGGGAAGTCAGCTATGGATAAAAAGAAACGAGGTCGGATCAACTGCTCCATTTATTCTTAAAACATTTTATAGTGGTAAGTTACTTGAAAAAGATGAGTTTGGATGGGTAGGATTAAAATCTTCATTATACTGGTATCCTAAATACGGAAACCGCTCAAGATCTTTTTATGATATTACCTTCTCAACACATAAGAATTATAAAATTGTTAGTGTCGGCGAACTCCTATCAACCGAAGAGCATGGTGAACTAATTACAACCCGTTGGATGAGCAAGTTGCCTATTAGAAATGCATCTTTTAATATCGGTAGTTTTGAAACACATGAATTTGCTGATGAAAAAAATAAGGTTAATGTTTTCATTTCAGAAGCAGCTCACAAAAAAATAAGCAGTCTTTTAGCTGGTGCGGGAATATTATCCAGCTCTAATATGCGTGAAAAAATAGGTGCTGATATACTCGCCTCAATACAATTTTATCAAAATGTTTTTGGTAAAATACCCCTTAAAGAATTGAATGTTACTTCTATTCCCTATTCTCATGCCGAGGCATTTCCAGGAATGGTTCATTTAAGCTGGATAAATTATCAGGGTGTAAATTTCGACAAGTCGGGTGAGCTAATGCGTGCTCACGAAGTGGCTCATCAATGGTGGGGTATAGGAGTTGATTTTGAAACATATCACGATCAGTGGCTAAGTGAGGGATTTTCAGAATATTCAGCCCTATGGTTTGTTCAAACAGCTTTCAATGATAATAAATCATTCTTCACTATTCTTGATAATTGGAAAGAGCTTATTTTAAATAATCGTAAGTACTTGTTTGGCAGCGGGCAGGAAGCTGGTCCGGTTTGGTTAGGCTACCGCACACAATCCAGTGAAACAAAAGGTGATTATGATTTAATTATTTATAAAAAAGGCGCCTGGGTTTTACATATGCTACGCAACATGCTTATTGATCTTAATAATATGAACGAAGATAAGTTTAAGAAAATGCTAAGTGATTATTTTAAATCTTTTTATGGAAAAAAGGCAACTACAGATGACTTTAAGAAAGTTGTTGATCGATACATGGCTCAGGATATGAGCTGGTTCTTCAATCAATATGTATATGGAACTGATATTCCGAAATATAGATTTTCCTATAAGTCAGAAAAGATGGATGATGGTCAGTACAAAGTAACCTGCAGAATTGTTCAGGAGGATATTCCTGATAACTTTAAGATGTATGTGCCGCTTAAGATAGTGCTGAAGAATGACAGATTTGCCAGATTAAGGATTGAAGTAAAAGAAAAGGATACTGTTATAATTCTTCCGCCATTACCAGAGAAACCAGAGGAAATAATTTTTAATGATCTGAATTCAGTGCTTTGTACAGTTAACTATGAAAAATGGAAATAAAACAGAAGGCAATCATCACCGATTGCCTTCTACATAAAACTTTATTTCTTTAGTGTTATTTTCTATTCTTATCAATCCATCTTGCAATGTCTTTAGCAAAGTAGGTAAGGAACATATCTGCACCGGCACGTTTGATAGCTGTTGCGGCTTCGAGCATTACTCGTTCCTCATCAATCCAGCCGTTAGCGCCGGCAGCTTTAATCATTGCATATTCTCCACTGACCTGATATGCAGCAGTAGGCATTGCGAAACGCTGCTTCACTTCCCTGATTACATCAAGATAAGCTCCGGCTGGTTTAACCATTACAATATCTGCGCCTTCTTTTATATCTTCTTCAACTTCTCTGAGAGCTTCATTAATGTTGCCAATATCCATCTGATGAGATCTGCGGTCACCAAATGCCGGAGTTGATTCAGCTGCATCTCGGAATGGACCATAAAATCCGGAGGCATACTTGGCAGCATAACTCATAATAGGAATTTTTGTAAATCCTTTATAATCAAGAGCTTTTCTGATTGCTGCAATTCTCCCATCCATCATATCTGACGGCGCTATCATATCTGCACCTGCTTCAGCGTGAGATACTGCTTCTTTTGCCAGCAAAGAGACTGTTTCATCATTTAATATTTCTTCACCTGCAAGCAATCCGCAATGTCCGTGTGAGGTGTATTCACACATACAAACATCAGTAATAAGAACCAG
Organism: Ignavibacterium sp.; assembly: GCA_018335755.1. Lineage (GTDB taxonomy): Bacteria > Bacteroidota > Ignavibacteria > Ignavibacteriales > Ignavibacteriaceae > JAGXRK01. The sequence goes on from JAGXRK010000045.1 coordinate 215,301, forward strand.
ATCTTTTAAGTCAGCTTTAAGTGCACGAAGAGCTTTCTGAATAATTCCATTAGGATCATAAGCTTCAGAACCTTTTTCATCTTTATGCTCCGGAATACCAAAAAGAATTATGGCAGGAATACCCAGGTCTTTAACCTCTTTACATTCCTCCACAAGCTTATCAATAGAGAGCTGATAGACTCCGGGCATTGATTTTACTTCTTTTTTAACATTACTGCCGGGTACAACAAACAAAGGATATATCAAATCATTTTTTATTAACTCAGTCTCACGCACCATATCCCTGATGACAGGGTTATATCTTAATCTTCTATGACGTATTGTTGGAAACTGTGACATTTATTATTCCTTTCTTTTCAATTAAAACTTATATAAAAGTGCATAAACAAATTTTTACCTGATAGTCTGCAGCACTTTATCAGCAACTAATTCAGAGTTTTTTATACAATCACCCACGGATATTCCACCGCGGTAATTACCGCTTAAAAATAAGCCCGGATTCTTTTGTTCAAACTCATCAAAAAATCTTTCGTGCTCAATATAACCTAAGTTGTACTGAGGAATAGCCTTATCCCAGAATCTTTCTGATTTATGAATTGGAGGTGCTTGAATTTTCATCAATTCTTCAAATTCATTACGAACTCTTTCAAGCAACTCTTCCCTGCTCTCATCTACAAATTCAGGATTTCTGGATCCTCCGATGAATATAGTGAATGCAGCTTTATCATCGTCAACTCTGCCGGGAAAAATAACTGAACTCCAAATTGCACCAAGAAAAGATTTTTTTTCCAATGATGGAATAAGAAAACCAAATCCATCTAAAGGTCGTTTAATACTGTCTTTACTGTAAATCAGGTAATAAACTAAAACAGGAGGATAGTAAATTTCATTAAAATGTTTACTGATTCCCTGATCAAAATCTACAAATAGTTTGTTAGCAGAATACGCCGGCACTGTGGAAATTACAGCATCGCATTGTATGGATTTTAGTGAACCCTTAAGATCAAAAACAACCTTATAGCCGGATTCTTCTTTTTTAACTTCATTAACGATTGCAGAGGTAATTACTCTTTGACCGAGAGCATCAGCAATTGCATTAGGAAGAGTTTGCATACCTTCTTTGAATGAAAGCATTTTTGCACTTTGTTTAGCAACCTCTGCTCTTTTCTTTCTTTCCCGAATACTTCTAATTGTACCAATGATCAGTCCGCCATATTTTTCTTCCAGAGCATAAAGCTTTGGAAAAGCAGACTTCACACTGAGTTCCTCGGGTTTTCCAGCATAAACACCAGCAACAAAAGGATTTATTGCATAATCTAAAAATTCCTTTCCCAATCGCCTTGTTACAAATTCTGCAATGCTCTGATAGTAGCCATCTTTAGATCTTCCGATAAATGGTTCTGCAAATAATCTCAGTTTTGCTTTCAGTGAAAACAATCTTGTCTTCAAAAAAGCCGGGGGCGACATTGGAAGTGCGTGAAGCACATTATTGCGGAGGATGTATCTTTTATTTGCTTTTTTGTTAGCGTATAAAAGTTCTTCCTTAAGGTTAAGTTCCTTAATAAGAAATCCGATAACCGGTGTTGTCTCTAAAGCGCTGTTCGGTCCGCGGTCAAATAAAAATCCGTTTTCTGAAATTGTTTCAATTGAGCCGCCTACAATTTCATTTTTTTCCAGCACTACAACCTGATAGTTTTTCTTGTGAAGCAGATAGGCCGTTGTTAACCCGGAAATTCCAGCCCCTATTATAACAACCACTTTTTTATCTCTTTTCATAAAAATCTATTTTGTTTTCTTTAATTTACTAAATGTATAATACTTTATGGACATAAATTAAATTATGACTTAAACCCAATTATGGTATTTACAGGATAACTGAAGTTGCTTAAATTTTAAGTGCATTCATAAAGGAAATATCAAATGAAAGCGGTTATTTTTTTACTGGCATTATTTCTCCCTGCCTGCTCATTGTTAGAGGATGATAAAAAATGGACCTACCCGGCAGGAATTGATTCTCTTTCAATAGAAAAAATAGAATTCCGTACTGTTGATTTTTTAGCTCACATTTCCTGCGGAAGTATGTGTTGGAATGGCTATTATTTTCAAAAATCTGAAGATGGTAATGATGTTTACTTAAAGCTTTTTGTTACGAGTGATGGCACTGCCTGCCCTGCTGTTTGTGTAGAACGGTCTTTCACTTACAAATACAGAGTGTTATACAGCGGAACTTATAACTTTCATTTCTGGAAAAATGATTCTTCGAATATTGATACAAGCATTACATTTAATTAGCCGGCAACAATTGCAAATTTCTTGTTCCAACTCATTTACCTTCTTTATTCAATCAATAAATTCAATTATATTAAAACACTACAATTCAACAGTCTTTTCTATAAGGCAATAAATGGAAAGTTATGTAAAGCAGTTAAAACAGCACAAACTAGAAAATATATTCGGTGCACGTGTCAAACGTTTTCAAAAATTGATGCACTTCAAAATCAGAGAGATTTTACTTGTATCAAGTATTTACGACAACTATCTTTTTGAAGAAGACGGAAGACTATATGAACTGATAAGAGAGGAATATCAGAATCTAAATTTAAGTCAAGCACCGGAAATCACACACGTAACAACGGGAACAGAAGCTCTTGAAAAATTATCCGATGAACATTCCTTCGACTTGATAATCACCACTCTTCATATTGAAGATATGCACGTTGTTAAATTTGCTCAAATGGTTAAACAATCCGGTATAAACCTTCCCATTGTTCTTCTTGCTTACGATAATCGTGAAAGAAAAGATCTTACAACAAATTATGATACTACTATTTTTGAAAGAATTTTTATCTGGAACGGTGATTATCATCTTCTAATTGGTATTATAAAAAATATAGAAGATAAAATGAATGTGGAGCAGGATACTAAAAATGCCGGCGTTCATTCCATAATACTTGTAGAGGATAATGTAAAATTTTACTCATCTTATTTGCCGCTAATTTACACAGAGATTTTCAACCAGTCCCAACGTCTGCTTAAGGAAGGTATCAGTCTTACACATAAATTCTTAAGAATGCGTGCAAGACCCAAAATTCTTTTATCTACTAACTATGAAGATGCCTGGGAAAACTTTGAAAAATACAAAGATCATGTACTGGGAATCATTCTGGATATTAATTTCAAACTTAATGGTGTTAAAGATCCTGAAGCAGGAATAAAATTCGCAATGCAGGTCAGAAGTCAAATTGATGATATCCCCATTTTACTTCAAAGTACCGATGAAAAATTCAAGGAGAAAGCGTATACAATAGGTGCTGCTTTTATTCATAAGAGATCACCCAGACTGCTTCATGAACTTCGTGAATTTATGTTAAACAATTTTGGATTTGGAGATTTTGTTTTTCAAACCAAGGATGGTAAAGAGGTAGGCAGAGCGTCTAATCTTAAAGAACTGGAAATTGAATTGAGAAGAATTCCAGATGAGAGTCTGCTTTATCATTCTGAAAGAAATCACTTTTCAAAATGGCTTAAAGCAAGAACGGAATTCTGGCTTGCACATCAACTTCGTCCCCATAAAGTAAGTGATTTTGATTCTGCTGAAGGATTAAGACAAAAACTTTATACATCCCTTATTGAATATAAACAGTACCGGCAAAGAGGGGTAATAACTGATTTCAATAAGGATTCATTTGACCCCAAAAATAGTTTTGCAAGAATTGGCAGCGGTTCTCTCGGAGGAAAAGCCAGAGGTTTAGGATTTATTAATCAATTAATTATCAATTACAATATTTCCGGTATGTTTGAGGGTGTTGAGATTTCTGTTCCTTCAGCAGTTGTAATTGGCACAGAAGCATTTGAAAGATTTATTAAAGAAAATCATTTTGAAAATTTTGCCTACCAGGATTTTGATGATATTGAAACAACAAAGCGTTTTGTTGCGGCCACAAAATTTCCGGAGGATATTAAACAACGGCTGCGGGAATTTCTGGAAATTACTACCTGTCCCCTGGCAGTAAGATCATCAAGTCTTCTTGAAGATTCACAGTTCCAGCCTTTTGCCGGTGTATATGAAACATATATGATACCCAACAGCAATCCTGACATTGAAAAAAGATTAGATGAATTGCTTCAGTCGATAAAATCAGTTTATTCCTCAACATTTCACCGTAAAGCAAAAGATTATATGAAAGCAACTGACTATCGCCTTGAAGAGGAAAAAATGGCAGTGATTGTTCAACGACTGGTTGGTGCTTCACATAACGGAAAATTTTATCCTAATTTTGCCGGAGTTGCGAAGTCATACAATTTTTACCCCGTTCCACCTCAAAAATCAACTGATGGAATTGCTCTTATAGCACTTGGACTCGGTAAAACAGTTGTAGAGGGCGGCAATACAGTAAGGTTCTGTCCCAAATATCCAAAGCATTTGATGCAGTTTTTTTCAACTAAGGAAACACTGCGCAATGCACAACAGGACTTTTATGCGCTGGATTTAAATGCAGAACTTGATAATGTAATAACCACTATTGAGGATATGTGCTTAAATAAATATGATCTTACTGATTCTGAAAAAGATAACACATTGCATTATGTCGGATCCACTTATTCACCTGAAAATGAGAGTGTGTATGATGGAATTTCACGTGATGGGGTCCGTGTAGTTACTTTTGCTCCAATTCTAAAGCATAAAATATTTCCCCTTCCGGAAATACTTGATTTACTCCTGGAAATGGGAGCCTGGGGCATGGGAACACCTGTAGAAATTGAATTTGCTGTTAATATGAATGTACCGGCAAGCTCACCAAAAGAGTTCGCCATGCTTCAGATGCGCCCAATGGTATTAAGCCGGGAGGTAGAAGAACTTGCGATTGGTGAAATCAATCAGTCTGATCTTCTATGTAAAAGTTCGCAGGTACTTGGTAATGGAGCATTGAATAATATTTATGATGTGGTTGTTGTTGACATTGATAGTTTTGATCGTGGAAAGAGTAAAGAAGTTGCTTATGAAGTTGGAAAAATGAATGCAAAGTTATTAAACGAAAAAAAGCCTTATGTCCTTTTTGGTGTTGGAAGATGGGGATCACTTGATTCCTGGCTCGGTATTCCTGTCACCTGGGATCAGATTTCAGGTGCTGCTGTTATTGTTGAAAGTGGCTTTAAAGATTTTAGTGTTACTCCTTCTCAAGGCTCTCACTTTTTTCAGAATTTAACTTCATTCAGAGTGGGTTACTTTACAGTTAATTCTCACGATGAAAATGATATAATCGATTGGGATTGGCTTAAAAATCAAACTGCACAGGAAGAACTGAAGTACACTAAACACTTACGTTTTGATAAATCCATATCAGTGCGAATAAACGGACATCACAATAAGGGTGTTATTCTAAAACCCGGCGTCACAATTACAGAAATCTGATTTCAGTATGAACGATATTACTTTAAAGGAAGAACTATTAAATACAGATTTACTTTTCGGACAGCTTTGGGAAATTTCTGTTGATGGAATGAGGTTGATTGATGAAGAAGGAATCATACTTCTTGTTAACGAATCTTTCTGTAAGATTTTTGAAATGGATAAAGAACATCTGCTAGGTAAACCTTTCTCTATTGTTTATGCTGATGATGAACAGCAAGATGCACTTAAATCATTTAAAAGAGATATTCGCCATAACAAATTAAAAACTTTGTTTGAGCGTGAAAACAGGCTCTGGAATGAAAGAAAAGCCTGGCTTGAATTTTCTAATTCTTTTCTTGTTTTACCGGACGGAAATAAAATTACTCTAAGCATTATAAAAGATATTTCAGAAAGAAAATTATCAGAATTAGAGCTTCGTGAAAGCGAATCTAAATTTAAATTGCTTTTTAATAATGCAAATGACGCTGTTTTTGTCTCACAGATCACTGAAGGCAAATCATATGGTGATTTCATAGAAGTTAATGAAGTAGCATGCAGCAGACTTGGATATTCAAAAGATGAATTCCTCAAATTGAGTCCCTCTGCAATCATTTCACCAAAGAATATAAACGATTTTAATAATCACCTGGAAGCACTGCTTAGTAATGGTCACGTTATTTACGATACTGTCTATCGTGCAAGAGACAAAAAACTCATTCCGGTTGAAGTGAACTCCCATCTTTTTATTTTTAACAACAAACCCACAATACTTTCTATTGCAAGAGATATTACAGAAAGGAAACAATCAGAAGAAAGGCTGCAGAGATCAAGTAAATTGCTCAGAGAGCTGGCTATACATATTCAGACAATTCGGGAAGAAGAAAGAACTATGATAGCTCAGGAGATACATGATGAATTGGGACAAGTTCTGACTGCGCTCAAAATTCACATAACTCTCCTTTCGAACAAACTCAATAAAGACCAGGAACCGCTTAAAGAAAAAATTAACTCGGTACTTGATTTGATAGATTCTTCTGTTGAATCGGTTCAAAAAATTTCAACAAAGCTTAGACCAGGAATACTAGATGAACTTGGATTAAATGCTGCAATAGAATGGCAGTCGGAGGAATTTGAGAAATTAACAAACATTTTTGTTTCACTAGTACTGCCCAAAGATGAATTAAATCTTGATGCAGATAAAACCACAGCTTTATTCAGAATTTTCCAGGAAGCATTAACAAACGTCGCGCGACATTCGGATGCAAATAAGGTAAGTGTTACTCTAATGAAACATCATACGAATATCTATCTTGAGATCAGGGACAATGGTAAAGGTATAACTAACGATCAGATTAAAGACTTTAAATCACTAGGAATACACGGAATGAAGGAACGCGCAATAGTCTTTGGCGGCGATGTTATTATTGAAGGAATTTCCGGCAAAGGTACATTAGTTAAAGTACAAATACCAGCTTATGAGCAACTACATGAAAAATGATAATATAAAAATTCTTATTGCTGATGATCACGCTATTGTCCGTGAAGGATTGAAACAAATAGTTGCTGAGGAGAAAGACATGATAGTAGCCGGAGAAGCAGAAAATGTAGCAAGATTGCTAAACCTTCTTCAGGAAAAAGTGTTTGATATTATAGTGCTCGATATAAACATGCCTGGTAGAAGCGGAATGGAAGCATTAAAAGATATTAAACAAAATTTTCCTCATCTGCCTGTTCTGATATTAAGCATGTTCAGTGAAGACCAATACGGACTCAGAGCAATTAAAGCGGGTGCATCCGGATATCTTAAGAAAGCCAGTGCTCCAACCGAGCTTGTATCTGCAATAAGAAAAATTGTTACCGGCGGTAAGTACATTAATCAATCACTTGCTGAGAAATTAGCAGACAATTTTGGCGGTGCTAAAAAAGAAATGCTGCACGAAAAACTTTCCGATCGGGAATACCAGATAATGTGCAATATTGCATTGGGTAAAACTGCAGAAGAAATTGCACAGGATTTATCTATCAGCATAAATACTGTTTATACTTACAGGACAAGAATATTTGAAAAGATGTCAATACGGTCAAATGTTGAATTAACAAAATACGTCCTTCAAAACAAACTGATTGAGATCTAATATTCTGTTAAATTCTGAATGTAACAGATTTCATTACAATAAAATCACAGTTTCCATTCTTTCAGCAAAACATTCACACTGCTAGATTCCTTACAAAGTTTATTAAATAATAAACAACTACTCTTTATTTATACAACATTTCCGGAGGTCACAATGTCCGATTATGTAAAAGATCTATTAGCCGAAGTTAAAGCAAAGCACCCTGCCGAACCTGAATTTCATCAGGCAGTTATGGAAGTTGCTGAATCACTTTCACTTCTTTTTGAAAAACATCCCGAATACAAAACAGCAAAAGTACTTGAGCGCATCATTGAACCTGAAAGAATATTAATTTTCCGTGTACCATGGGTTGATGACCAAGGCGAAATACACGTTAACATCGGTTACCGTATTGAAATGAACAGCGCTATCGGTCCGTATAAAGGCGGATTGCGATTTCATCCATCGGTTAATCTTGGCATACTTAAATTTCTTGCATTTGAACAGGTATTCAAAAACAGCCTTACAACTCTTCCAATGGGCGGTGGTAAAGGCGGAAGCGATTTCGACCCCAAAGGTAAAAGCGATTTGAAGATAATGAGATTCTGCCAGGCTTTTATGAGTGAATTGTTTAGGCATATTGGACCGGATACAGATGTTCCTGCAGGAGATATTGGTGTTGGTGGCAGAGAAATAGGCTATCTGTTCGGAACGTACAAAAAGCTTCGTAATGAATTTACCGGAGTATTAACAGGAAAAGGATTGAATTGGGGAGGCTCTCTTATCCGGCCTGAGGCAACCGGTTATGGTGCAGTTTATTTTGCAGCAGAAATGCTTTCCACTAAAGGACAAACACTTGAGGGTAAAACCTGTCTTGTTTCCGGCAGCGGTAATGTTGCACAATATACAATAGAAAAATTGCTTGAGCTTGGTGCAAAGCCTGTTACTCTTTCAGATTCGAACGGATATATTTATGATGAACAAGGAATTGACAGGGAAAAACTCCAGTACGTTATGGAAATGAAAAATGTACGACGCGGAAGAATTAAAGAATACACCGATAAATATAAACACGCAATTTACACTCCGCTTGATGCAAATATGGAATTTAATCCGCTTTGGAGTCATAAAGCAGAATGTGCATTCCCAAGTGCAACACAAAATGAAATAAATGCCAAGGATGCTCAGAACTTATTAAATAACGGTGTTTATGTAATAAGTGAAGGTGCAAATATGCCGACCACTCCGGATGGTGTTGAAATCTTTTTGGACAATAAAATTCTGTATGGACCCGGCAAGGCAGCTAATGCCGGCGGAGTAGCAACTTCAGGACTTGAAATGGCTCAAAACAGTATGAGACTTCCCTGGACTCGCGACGAAGTTGATAAACGTTTACAAATGATAATGCACAGCATTCACAAAACCTGTGTTGATATAGCGGATAGATTCGGTACTCCCGGCAACTATGTTAACGGCGCAAATATTGGCGGATTCCTAAAGGTGGCTGATGCAATGATGGATCAGGGAGTTGTTTAATTATTAGTTATTTGAAACGTAAATTATTAATTAAGGCGGTCTTCGGATCGCCTTTTTAATATTTCTACTAAAGCATCAATAGAACTTCATTACTTTTTTTAATAGTTTTAAGTTAGAATAATTACTTACTTTGTTCTATGTCTAAATATGAAGAAATAAAGCCCGCGCACGATACTATTTTTGTAGAGCACGGCTACGGTAACCGTTTCCAGGGCTTTCAAAATCTTATGCGTCTTCGTATTAGGGATATTCTTCTTGTATCAAGTCTATATGATCTTTACCTTTTTGAGGAAGACGGCAGATTATATGAACTTATCCGCAATGAATACCAGGGATTGAATCTCTCGCATTCACCAGAATTAACAAGAGTTTCCAGCGGACACGATGCAATAAGTTTAGCCCAGGAAGAGAATCGTTTCGATTTAATAATTACTACTCTTCATATTGAAGATATGCACCCCTTAAATTTTGCAAAGCTTGCAAAGAAATCCGGTCTTAATATTCCAATCATTTTACTTGCCCACGATAACAAAGAGTTGAAATATCTCTTATTAAATCCGGAGATTTCCGTATTCGATAAAGTGTTTATCTGGCAGGGCGATTTTAGAATTATAATTGCAATTGTTAAATACCTCGAAGATAAACTAAATGTTGAACACGATAGCAGAATAGTAGGGGTTCAGAATGTAATTTTTGTTGAGGATAATGTTCGTTACTATTCTTCTTTCCTTCCAATCATTTATACGGAGATGTTAAAACAGTCACAGAGATTGATTTCAGAGGGAATAAATCTCACTCACAAATTTTTAAGAATGCGTGCCCGCCCTAAAATTCTTCTTTGCTCTTCTTACGAAGAAGCTATGGAGTATTTTGAAAAATATAAAGAGCTCTGTCTTGGAATAATTTCCGATATTGATTTCCCGCGAAACGGTAAACCGGATCCAACGGCAGGAATCAGCTTTGCACGGGCAGTCAAAGCTGAGCATTCTGACATACCGACACTGCTTGCATCAGATAATCCTGATAATCATCATGAAGCCAATGAAGCAAATGCAGCATTTCTTTTTAAGAATTCCCCCACTCTGCTTCACGAGTTAAGACAATTTATGAATTTGAATTTCAGTTTTGGAGATTTTGTGTTTCGTGTGCCTTCTGGCGGAGAGGTTGCAAGAGCTTCTGATCTTAAAAGTCTTGAGGAGTGTCTTAAGATCGTCCCTATTGAAAGCATAACCTATCATGCTGAAAAAAATCATTTTTCAAACTGGCTTAAAGCAAGAACTGAATTCTGGCTGGCACATAAACTGCGTCCCAGAAAAGTTAATGATTACACTGATCCTGAATCTTTAAGAAAAGATCTTATTGATTCACTGAATAAATACCGGACATTACGTCATCGTGGAATTATTTCTGATTTTGATAAAGAAACATTCGATCCTAAAACAAGCTTTGCACGTATTGGCGGTGGTTCATTAGGAGGCAAAGCCCGGGGACTCGGATTCGTAAGTGCACTGATTAACGATTACAATGTGCGGGATAAGTTTGAAAATGTGATAATATCTGTACCTCCTGCAGTAGTTTTGGGAACTGATGTATTTGATCATTTCGTCGATGAAAATAATCTTCGCCAGTTTGCTCTAAACTGCGATGATGATACAGAAATAACCAAAAGATTTTTAGAGGCTGAAAAATTTCCTGAAGATATTATGGGTAATCTTGCAGCATTTCTTGATATCATCCGGTCACCACTTGCGGTAAGGTCTTCAAGTTTGCTTGAGGATTCACAGTATCATCCATTTGCAGGTGTTTATGAGACTTATATGATCCCTAATAACCGGGCAAACCCATTAATAAGATTAAATGACCTTATAAACACCATTAAGCGAGTTTACGCTTCAACTTTTTACCAGGCAGCAAAGAACTACATAAAAGTAACTTCATACCGACTTGAAGAAGAGAAAATGGCAGTGATAATCCAAAGGATGGTTGGCTCTGCCTATGGCAATAAGTTCTATCCTCATTTTTCAGGTGTTGCCAAATCATACAATTTTTATCCGCTGCCGCCTCAGAAATCAACAGACGGAATTGTATCAGCAGCACTCGGACTTGGTAAATGGGTTGTTGAAGGTGGAAACTCTGTGAGGTTCTGTCCCAGGTATCCAACAGATCTAATTCAGTTTTACTCAACGAAAGAATCACTTAATTCAAGTCAGCATGCTTTTTTTGCATTGAGACTTGATGAGGTAGATAAGTTTACAGAAATAACCCACGATACTTTAGTTGAACAGTTTCAGATTTCAGTTGCTGAAGCTGATAGTACGTTATCTTATGTGGGTGCTACATACTCCCCAGAAAATGATGCGATCTATGACGGCTTATCCAGAAAGGGAATCCGTGTTGTTAATTTTTCTCCGGTACTGAAAAATAAAATGTTTCCGCTTGCGAAAGTACTTGAACTTTTACTTGATATGGGAACGTGGGGAATGGGCACTCCCGTTGAAATTGAATTTGCTGTAAATATGAATCCTACTGATGGTAATAAAAAAGAATTTGGATTGCTTCAGGTAAGGCCACTTGTCATTAGTCACGAAGTAGAAAATCTTGATCTTGATTCGATCAAAGATGTACAATTAATCTGCAAAAGCCAGCAGGTTCTCGGGAATGGATTAATAAACGATATTTATGATCTTGTTATTGTTGATTATGATAACTTCGACCGTTCAAAAACAAGAGAAGTAGCTGCAGAAGTTGCAGCTTTTAACAGCATGCTAATAAATGAAGGAAAACCATATTTACTTATTGGAGTTGGAAGGTGGGGTTCACTCGATCCCTGGCTTGGAATACCAGTTGGTTGGGAGCAAATAGCGGGAGCCAAAGCAATTATTGAAACCAGCTTTAAGGATTACTCCGTAGAACCCTCGCAAGGCTCTCACTTCTTCCAGAATATTACATCATTCATGATCGGTTACTTTACAGTTAATATGGTTCACAAACACGGATTCGTTGACTGGCCCTGGCTGATGAATCAAAAACCCCTCATAACAAAAAACTTTACCCGTTTAATACGATTCACTGAGCCGATAATAATTAAAATGAATGGTCATCAAAATAAAGGTATAATATTGAAGCCGGAGGTGAAACTTGGCTGAACAGGAAAATAAGAAGCGAGACAATGTCCCGGATGCGTGTCCGCACTGCGGATACAAGTTAACTCCATGGCAGCAGGTTCTGCTTGGCGTTGATCGGGCATTGGTTTGTAAGAACTGCTGGTATCGTATAATTCTTGATGTTGAGATACCAGATGAAGAAAGTAACGATATAAAAAACTCAAAGGGCAAGGAGAAATAAATGGAATCTTATAATTCTTTTAGTGTTGCCCGTCAGCAAATTAATGAGGCAGCAAAAATTCTGAACCTTGATAAAGCCACATTAGAGCTTTTGATCACTCCGCAGCTCGAAACTAATTTCACTTTACCAGTTAATATGGATAATGGTGATGTGAAAATTTTTCAGGCATACAGGATACAGTATAATTATGCTAGAGGTCCTGCAAAGGGCGGAATACGTTTTCATCCTGATGAGACTGTGGATACAATACGCGCACTTGCCTGCTGGATGACCTGGAAAACTGCGGTTGTTGATTTGCCATTAGGCGGTGGTAAAGGTGGAATTAAATGCGATCCAAAATCAATGTCTGAAAGAGAACTTGAGAGACTTTCACGTGCATATGTAAGGGCTATTTCTCCCCTTCTTGGTGTAGATATCGATATTCCTGCTCCTGATGTTTATACTAATCCTCAAACCATGGCGTGGATGATGGATGAATGGGAAAGGATACACTGGAAACATTCTCCCGGTGTATTTACTGATAAACCCCAGCAAATCGGTGGAACTGAAGGTAGAAGAGATGCAACTGCCAGAGGAGGAGTAATTACCGTCAGGGAGGCTTGTAAGGTTTGGGGATTTGATCCGACAAAAGAATATGCTATACAGGGCTTTGGCAATGCCGGTCAGCGCGCAGCACTTTTACATAAAGAAATACTTGGAGGCGGAAAACTTGTTGCTGTTAGTGATTCACGCGGAGCAATTTATAACAAAGATGGATTTGACCCTCTCGAATTAGTTCAGCATAAACTAAAAACAGGTAGTGTGCTGAAATTTCCTGGTTCAAAAATTATTCCTCACGATGATCTTCTTGAATTAGATGTTGAAGTTCTATACCCCGCTGCTCTGGAAAATGCAATTACATCTGCAAATGCTGGAAAAATCAAGGCAAGAATTGTATGTGAACTTGCAAACGGACCAACCACTCCTGAAGCAGACTTAATACTTTATGACAACGGCATTCACGTTATTCCGGATATTCTTGGAAGTGCAGGAGGTGTTACTGTTTCTTACTTTGAGATGGTTCAGGATAAATACACATACTTCTGGGATGAAGAAGTTGTCCATCAAAGATTAGATAAGAAACTTACACAAGCCTATCACAGAGTTCAGGAAGCGATCAGGGAAAAAAATGTTCATCCACGTCTTGCAGCTATGGTTGTGGGTGTTGCCCGAGTTGCAGAAGCGTGTAAATTAAGAGGATGGGTTTAATAGTTTTATAGGTAAATATAAGTGAATATGAGAAATACATTAGCATCATTAATATTAATATTATTTCTAACCATTTCCTGTAAAGATGAAATAATTCCTACAGATGCATATTTAGCCGCAACTACAGATAAATCGGTTTATAATTCCGGTCAGCTTATTACTGTTGATGTTAGTAACTTCACAAATAAAACAGTTTACATAAACCAATGCGGTGAGAGTTTGCATCAAACACTTATCAGAATTGATTCTTCCTCATCAGGCGGAGGAAGTTTTTCTATGGTTTGCAGACAATTAACGAATTTCGAGTTAGGAACAGGTGAAGAAGTTTCTGATACACTTAGTTTTTTAATACCCGGCAGATACAAATTAAAATACCATTACGATTTTGAAAATATAATGCCGGAGCTTTGCCGTGAAGAATTATATTCAAATGAATTTGATATTCAATAATGAAGTATAACAACCTAAATCTTACATTTCTTTAAAAATAATAGTTGGTTCCGGCTCAATAATTTCAATAGGAAGACCAGGACGGAAAGGTATAACTTCATTAATACCTCCGGTAATTCGTCCTTTAATTCTTAAACGTGAACCTATCGAATATGATAATCTTCACTGACGGTTTATAATAGAGTTAATTATCATACAATTATTCTAAAATCGCAGTTATATTTGCCTATTACCTTGTGAATATTTTACGTCCTTCAGTTTACCGATGGAAGACCATAACCTTCTGCTGCAGCTTATTTCTTTTTCCCCGTTAACTCACGGTGTGGTGGGATTTGTTGTAAATCAGATTACAAGAAGGCATAAATAATCTCAAACCAATAAAATTATTTAGTAAATTTAGATTAATAAATTTTTAATGTAATGACATACCAAATAAAAGAAGTTAATTCAAACAGTCTCTTCAAAGATTTTATTTCTTTCCAGTACAACCTGTATAAAGGTAATAAATATTTTATACCCCCTTTACGCAGCGATGAAAAAAAGACTCTTGATAAAAATCTGAATCCTGCTTTTGATTTCTGTGAAGCTAAATACTGGCTTGCTTATAAAAATGATAGAATTGCCGGCAGGATAGCCGGAATAATCAATCATAAATACGCAGAAAAATGGAAGGTTAAAAAAGCACGTTTCGGCTGGATAGATTTTATTGATGACGAAAATGTTTCCTCACTTCTTCTATCTACTGCTGAAAATTGGGCTAAAGATAAAGGTATGGATGAAATCCACGGTCCGTTAGGATTTACCGATATGGACGGTGAAGGAATGCTTATCGAAGGGTTTGAAGAAGAAAGTACCTTGGGAAGCATATATAATTATCCGTACTACCCTGTTCATGTTGAAAAACTAAATTACGTAAAAGATGTTGATTGGATTGAATATAGTGCCAAAATTCCAGATCAAATTCCGGAGAAGATAGAAAGAATTGCTAAAATTTCTGCTGAAAGAAATAAACTGCAACTTTTAAATCTTAAAAATGCTAAGGAAGTTTCTAAATATGCTTATGATGTTTTTTATCTCATCAATGAAACGTATAAAGATTTATACGGTTTCGTTGAACTTTCAGATAAACAAATCGACAGCTATGTAAAACAATATTTTTCATTTGTGCGTCCTGAATATGTTCCTCTCATTGTTGATGAATACGGCAAACTTGCAGGATTCGGAATTACAATGCCTTCATTAAATAAGGCTTTAAAGAAAATGAACGGTAAACTACTGCCATTCGGATTTTTGCGTCTGCTTCGTGAAATGAAAAAAAGCAAGGCGCTGGATCTGTATCTAACTGCTGTTAGAACGGATATGCAGAACAAAGGTGTTAATGCTATGCTGATTGATCATATTTTCAGAATTTGTAAAAAAAATAGCATTAAGACCGTAGAAACCAACCGCGAATTAGAAAATAATTTAAAAGTACAGTCACAATGGAAATTATTTGAAACACGTCAGCATAAAAGAAGAAGGTGTTTCAAGAAGGCACTTCTATGAATGTTATATTGTTAAAGTCATCCTTTGCAAGTAAAATCAATATTAGTTGATCTGAAAAATTTACATAAACCTTTCGATTCTTGATTTTTGTATATTACCATATCTATTTTTTATCACACAAATGCATCAATATTTAGTAATACAGGACATAGTGGTAATCCTGCTGGTATCACTACCGATAATATTCCTGTTCCGGAAAATTCATCTGCCAAGCATAGTAGGATTCCTGATCGCCGGGATGATAATTGGTCCATTCGGATTCAAACTGATCACACAGCTAGAATCAGTTGAGATGATGGCTGAAATAGGAATTATCCTGCTTTTGTTCACGATAGGACTGGAGGTCTCATTTACTCAATTAATACGATTAAAGAAATTCCTGCTTCTAGCCGGAGGACTTCAGATAACTCTAACCATCGTTTTCTCGACAGTAATTTTCTATCTTCTCCGAATTCCGTTGAATCAGGCAATATTTTTCGGAATGCTGGTTAGTTTATCCAGCACTGTGATAGTTCTGAAGCTCCTTTCAGACAGCAGCGAGCTTGAGGCTCCTCAGGGAAAGATATCGCTGGGGATCCTGATTTTTCAGGATCTGGTAATAGTTCCGATGTTCCTTGCTCTACCGGTACTGGGATCAGCGGGTGAGCTTAATCTAACTGATATACTTCTGAAACTGGCACTCGCATTCGGAACTGTTGGTTTACTGCTGCTCGGTGCCAAATTTTTAATGGCTAAGATCATGTACCAGCTGGCTAATCTGAGGATGCGGGACGCTTTCATGATAGGCATTCTTCTTATTCTATTAGGCACGGCTTATATAACTCATGCTATGGGATTATCTTTCGCTCTCGGAGCATTTATCGCAGGACTAATACTTGCAGAGTCGGATTACAACTTTCAGATAATCGCTGATATTCAGCCTTTGAGAGACGCTTTCAACAGCATCTTTTTTGTCTCTATCGGACTGCTCCTTAATATTCAATTCGTGATTGATTTCCCTGTTAAGATACTGGTTCTAACTTTAAGTATAATATTATTAAAAGGCTTAATCGTAGTATTGATAGTGCTATTTATGAAATATCCTTTGAGAATTGCTATAGTAACAGGTCTCATCGTAGCACAGATCGGTGAATTCTCTTTCGTACTAGCACAAGCAGGTGGAAACTTCGGGCTTATCGCCTCTGATAATTACAATGCATTTCTCGCCTCCTCCATTTTCACAATGATATTGACACCCTTTCTCTTTAAACTAGCTCCGCACCTGGGATTCAAATCCGCTGAAATCGGAAAACAAAAATCTGAAATTACATCAGCTGAAAAAGAATTGACGGGTCATGTAATCGTTGCAGGTTTCGGATTAAACGGTAAGAATCTAACACATGTATTGAAAGAGACCGGAATTAGTTACGTTGTGGTTGAACTTAATCCTGACACGGTTTTAGAGGAAAAGAAAAAGGGTGAAAAGATAATTTTCGGTGATATAAGTAAAGTAGAAATTCTTCACAGAACAAATATTGAAAAAGCCAAAGTTCTGGTTTTTGCAATATCTGATCCGGCTACAACAAGAAGATCACTTTCGCTGGCGAAGCAGCTTAATCCTAATATCTACACTGTAGTCAGAACAAGGTATGTAAATGAGATAGACGAACTGGCAAAACTTGGCGCTGATGTTATTATCCCTGAGGAATTTGAAACTTCACTTGAAATTTTTAGGAAGGTATTGGAAAAATATCACATCCCACTTAACATTATTATGAAGCAGGTTGCTATTATCAGAAATGAATCTTACAAGCTGTTGAGAAAAGATGAGAAAGAGCCGACTTCATTTATTCACCTTGACGAAATTTTAGCAGCAGGGATAACAGAAACCTATTTTGTAAATGATGATAATCCATTCATTGAAAAGGAACTAAGTGAAATAAATCTGCGTGCTGAAACCGATGCAACTATTATAGCAATTGTAAGAGACGGTAAAACAATTACCAATCCTTCGGGTAAGGAAAAACTATTGGCACACGATACACTTGTAATTACAGGCAATCACGTTTCAGTTGATAAAGCCATATGGTATCTAAATGGAGATAAAGATGAATAATATCAAAATTACTAAGGGCAGTTCAAATATTTATTAACTGTTGTATAGATCAGTAATTATCCGTCTCATCAGTCCAATCCGTGTTCAATTCTTTCACTACTTAAATAAATGCAGCTACTTCCTGAAAAGATTTTTTCTTCAACACTGGTACTTTTGCATCTTCAGCGGGATGGCCTACCACCAGCAGTAAAAATGGTCTTTCATTCTCAGGTCTGCCTAAAATCTTATTTAAGAAATTCATCGGACTTGGTGTATGAGTAAGACTTACAAGTCCCGCATTATGAATTGCAGTTATCAAAATTCCTGAAGCAATACCGACAGACTCCTGAACATAATAGTTTTTTTCTTTTCGACCATCTGAAATATTTTCATAAGATTTTGCAAATATAGCAATCAGATACGGCGCTATTTCAAGAAAAGGTTTATGTTCATCAGTACCAAACGGCTCAACAGCATTCAACCATTCCTTAGGTGCTTTTCCTGAATAAAATTCTCTTTCCTCCTCTTCCGCAGCTATTCTTATTTGTTTCTTAACAATAGGATCACTAATAACCACAAAATACCACGGCTGTTTGTTTGCACCGCTTGGGGCAGTACTGGCAGCTTTAATGCAATTCTCAATAACTTCCTGAGGAACTTTTTTCTCAGCAAAATCTCGTACTGTTCTTCGCCGTTTTAAGTCCTCATAAAACAGTTTTGATCTTTCTTTCATAACCTCTTCAGGATATTCGATGTACGAGGCAAGCGGCATAAATTTATCGTAATGCATTTAATCTCCGGAATTTTTATCCCAAAATACCCACTGCTTTGGTATGTAAACAAATTAATAACCCGACTTTTGATTTTATTATTGTTATTTTTTGATTAACAAACCGGAGAAATATAAAATGAAAAAGAAAGTAGTCCTGAGCGGCAGTCTTAAAGATATGGTAACCTACTGCACGGCTATTTACGAAATGACGGGTAAAGTAATTCCCGAAGTAATAGAGAATATTGTTAAGCAGAGCCCGATTTTTGAAAATAAAAACTTCTATACAAATGTGCTTGGCACAGTTCAGAAAACAACAGTAACAAGAAATTCAAAAGTTTTTATTAATAATAATGTTATATCCCTGCAAATACGATATGAAATTCTCCGGATGGTAGATATAGAATTGACAGAAAAAGATGAGCAATGGATAAAGAACGATGTTGAAAGCCTTCTTAAGCACTTTGAGGTTTTGCTTGAATCATTTGAAGAAACACCTAAAGAGTCTGAAAAAGCCGATTAACGGTGTAAGATGAGACTTGTTATATTATTTGCAATAATGATTTACAACTTCCCGATTGTTGCACCGCAAGTTCAGGAAGTTAAAACGCAAAATGGGTATTTCTGGCATTCACTTAGCAGTCCTGTTCCCTATACTAATCCCAGGCATGATTTTCTGAGCGGAATGCTGGAGAGTTATAGAATGATTAAGATTGCAGATAATAAAGACTATCTTAGAGATTGCAGAAAGGAATTGCAAAATCTTCAGGAAGATATGACGCTGAAGTCATTTAGTCTGGATGTTGTTGTGAAAGCAATTAATAATTTTTATTCGTTTCAAGAAAATTTGGAAATTTTAATTGTTGATGCTTATTGTTATTGCATAAAGGAAATTGCAGGTGCTAGTAATGAGGAACTCGGCAAATACAAAAAGGGACTTATTAAAAGGTATAAAGACTAAAACTCCAGCCTTGTCTGATTTATCTTCTGATGTTTTTTACCTGATTTGTGTTCTTTAAGAAATTCCCCAAAATCTTCCTTAGAAATAATATGAATTTTCCCTACCTGGGTGGCTTTCAGATTGCCGGCTTTAATATGATATAAAACCGCAGATCGGCTTAGATTCAGAAGTTTTGCAACTTCAAGCACGCTAAAAAATTCTTTCATTGCTACGTACTTTCAAAGTAAATAAACTTTAACTGCTTGAAATTTAAGCAGTTATAACCTCAGTTTCAATTATTCAGAACCGATTTATTAAGAATCAGAATTCAAAAAATATTGGGGGAACACGCCAGAGCACTTAAAAACAGGCAATAACGTGTTCCCAATAGAAATAATTTATAACAGCCTACATTTGTTTGATAATATTTCCTTCGCGATCAAGCAATACAGGATCCCCAAAACCTAAGTTCTTTAAGGGCTCAAGCTGAGTTGATGCATCTCCAACAATAAGATAAATCATTTTATCCGGAATAATGTACTTTTGAGCAAACAATTTATGCTCATCAAGTGTCATTTTAATAATTTGCTCCTCTTCATTTTTAATATAGTCATAAGGAAGATTGTAGCTGGAAATAGTATTCAGCATTCCTCTTAATGCGCCTAGAGTTTCAAATCTTAGTGCATTTGATTTTACCAGTGCGTTCCTGGTAAACTCCAAATCTTCTTTACTCACACCCTCACGGTATTTATTAAATTCATTATAAAAGATCTGAACCGATTCGAACGTTGCATTTGACTGCACACTTGTGGAACCGACAAAAACTCCCGGTAAATTAGCACCGGTAAAAGTTGTTCTGGCTCCGTAAGTAAAACCTTTTTCTTCGCGAAGAATTAGATTAACAATTCCGCTGAAACTTCCGCCAAGTTTGTAGTTCATTACAGTGGCTTTGTGAAAATCCGGATCACTGTATGCGAGCCCTATGTGCCCTATTCGCAACTCGGATTGTTTTGCATTTGGTATATCTATAAAATATACAGACGGTTTTTCCGGCATTGAAGGAATTTGAAATTCAGGTAAAGTTACATTTTTATTATCCCAGGCATTAAGCGATGAAAATAATTTCACAGCTTCATCTCTTTTAATATTTCCAGTGATTGCTATGTTTGCAACAGACGCAGAAAAATATTTATCATAATAATTTTTCAGATCGTCAATTGTAATTTCTTCTACTGTTTCTGCTGTACCGACTGTTTCATATGCAAGAATATGATTCTTTCCGTAAACCAGCTTGTTGAGTACTGACCATGCAATAGATGAAGGATTTGCTTTGCTTCTGTTTATTCCTTCAATTGTTTGTTTCTTTATTCGTTCAAATTCTGTTTCATCCCAGCGGGGTTCAAATAATATTTCTTGAATAATATCGAGTGTCTCATACAATTTTGAAGACAAACAGTTTGCCTGTATTGTAATTGATTCATTTAATGTGAACATTTGTATTCTTGAGCCAAGCTTTTGAATTTCTTCCTGCAGTTCAAGAGGAGTTTTATTTTTTGTTCCTTCCATCATTAAACTGCTGACTAGGTTTGCAACTCCTACTTTATTCAAGTCATCAAGCTGCTTACCACCCTTTAATGTGATAGAAAATTCAACTAATGGTAATTCATTATGTTCAATTCCAAGAATTTTAATTCCGTTTTTAAGTTGTGCATCCCATATCTCCGGAAGTTTTAATAAAGGTTCCGGTCCGAATCCGGGCTGAACACTTCTATCAAATGAAGAAGGAATTTTTTCAACATTAAAATCTACTTTAACAGATTTTAATTTGAGGTTTGCTGCTTCCTGCTCTTCAATTGTTTCTTCCTCAACAGGAAATCTCACGGAATTCTCCGCAACCAGTTCTAACTTTACTTTAGGCACAAAACTGGTTAGCACGTAATGTTTATTCTTAATATACTTTTCGTAAACATTCCAGATGTCATCTTTAGTAACGGCAATTCTGTTTTTCAAATCCTGTGTGATAAAATCCGGTGAGCCGGCAAATTCATTGTATTGTGCAAGCTGAAATGATTTTCCGAGCACACTTGAAATACCATTATAAAATGAGGTTTCGGTTCTTGCTTTTACACGATCAAGATCTTCATCAGTAAATCCTTCGTTCTCAAATCTTTCAAAGGCTTCGAAGATTGCCTTTTCAACATCTGTAAGATTAGCTGTTGGAAAAGTTCTGATTCTTGTCTGGAATACCCCTGCAATTTCACCGCTGCTTTGATAGGCCATAACAGAAGGTGCAAGTTTTTTCTCTTCAACAATAACCTTATATAAAGGAGCTTTTTTGCTGAATGCAAATAACTCGCCCAACAAAGAAAGCGCATAAGAATCTTTGTTGTATTGCTCAACTGTTGGAAAAACCATATTCAACTCAGGCGATTGAGCAAAGTTATCTTCATGAAAAGTTCTTTTGGTTTCGGTCAGCTTAACAGGCATTGGCGTTAGATCAGTAATCGATTCTGAAGAACTAATTTCACCAAAATATTTTTCCACCCATTGTTTTGCCTGTATTATATCAAAATCACCGGCAATAACAAGAGTTGCATTGTTCGGTCCGTACCATTTTGTATAAAAATCTCTTATGTCTTCGAGCGTTGCGTTCCTTAAATCATCTAATGAACCAATTACCTGCCAGTGGTAAGGATGATGTTTTGAGTAAAGTAATTTATCGATCACATACCTTGTGTGTCCGTAAGGCTGATTATCATAGCTCTGCCGTTTTTCATTCTGTACAACTTCCTGCTGATTTATGAATGCCTCTTGAGTAACAGTACTGAGCAGATAACCCATTCTGTCGGCTTCCATCCATAAAACTATTTCAAGTGCGTTATTAGGTACAACCTGAAAATAAATTGTTCCGTCTTTCCAGGTACCGCCATTTAATGTTCCACCGGCATTCTGAATTTTTTTGAAGAATTGGTCCTGACCAACATGCTGTGATTCCTGGAACATCATATGTTCGAATAAGTGTGCGAACCCGGTTCTGCCCGGAATCTCTCGATTAGAACCAACGTGGTATTGAATCGCAACTGCAGTGATTGGATCTGATCTGTCCAGATGTAAAATAACCTGAAGCCCGTTTTTTAATGTGTACTTTTCAAAATCTATCTTAAATTCTTTCTGATCAGAAGAGATTATTGCAGAAGTAAAAAACAGGATAAACGAAATAATGAAAATTTGATTTAGTCGCATCTCCGCCTCGGAATATTAATCAAAAAAGTTATTTGTTATACGAAAATATGAATATTAGTAAATAAAAGAAGTGTAATATTATGACTGGTAAATAAAATTCATGAACGGAGAGCCGCCTATATCTCATTAATTGATCGGACGGAATTGATTCGTAGATATTTTAGGCTTCAAAAACAGTTTGCTGAGAAGTTTTTCTTCTATGTACTCTGTCTTTTAAAATTGCAGATATAAATACTACTGAAAATATAATTCCTGAAGCAAGAAAGACAAGTAAAGCAATTGTTTTTGTATCCAGACTACCCAGCATAAATTTTATTACCATTAAGGTTAAAAAAATGAAATGGCTTTGATAAAGAACGCAGAACTATTCATAATAGCTTTCAGAGTATCTTTGATTAATGACTGCATAATATCACCATAATATCGTTGACCAAAAATAATAAGCAATCAATAATTCAAAGTTAATAGTATGTTAAATCTATGTTAAGAGATTATTAACTAATGCACTGAACAGCTTAAACTAAAAGTTTTACTTTTTCATTTTTTGTGTAATTTAGAACGTAATTTTTCAAACCAGATTTTTAGAGAGGTTAAAATGAAAAAGTTTTTAATATTTATTCTTCTGATTGCTGCCGGATACTTTACTTATGAGTATCTGATTAAAGAAAAAGAAGTACTGGAAATAAAAGCGGATAAGCTGCTTTCAACAGCGCATTCAATGGATGCAGATGCTCCTGCATTATCTCCGACCAGAACCGGTGCTGTAGGAGGAACAGTTAAAAATATCAGCGATAAGGTTGTTACAAATATTGTTCTTAAGTATCAGATGGACGCAAAACCTGTTGAGGCCCGGATTGACAGACTTGAACCGGGTGAAACAAAAAACTTTTCTACGCAAAGTGTTAATCTAAGATATGCCGATCCCTCATTTTATCTTGAAGAGGTGACATACGACTGATTTAATAATAAAATTACACTTTATTAAACTCGCAATTTTTACCGTGAGCATTCATTTCAATTTGAATAGTTGTATGCTCGATGCCGAATTTATCGTAAAGTTGTGAACAAACTTTTTTAAGAAATAAATCATCTTCGGGCACGGCTGGCATAACAAGATGCGCGGTTAAAGCTATTTCTGTTGTACTCATAGCCCAGATATGCAGATCGTGTACTTCCTTCACTCCTTCAACCGTGTTTAAAAAATCTGCAACGTCATCGAAACTAATGCCCTGGGGTACAGCATCCATTGAAAGAAAGAAAGACTCTTTAAGCAATCCCCAGGTGCCAATAGTTATAACAACAACAATTATTAAACTGATTACCGGATCTATCCAGTACAAATATGTAATAGAAATTACCAGTCCGGCAAGAACAACCCCTAATGAAACCGCTGCATCTGCAGCCATATGAAGGAAGGCACCTTTAATGTTAAGATCTTTTTTTCTTCCTGAAACAAACAGTAAAGCAGTGATTGTATTGATTACTACACCAATTCCTGCAACTATCATTATAATATTTCCGGCAACAGGTTCCGGTTCAATAAATTTTCTTATTGCCTCAACAGTGATTGCCCCCACTGCAATTAATAAAATAACAGCATTGAACAATGCTGCAAGAATTGTTGATTTCCTCAATCCGTAAGTTCTGGTTTTGGTTGGTGTTGTTTTAGCAAGCCGACTGGCTATCCAGGCTAAGACCAGCCCTAGTACATCACTTAAATTATGCCCTGCATCAGCAATCAAAGCCATTGAGTTTATTGCCAATCCGTAACTGAACTCAATTATTACATAAATTATGTTAAGAGCTATACCAAAGGCAAAAGCTTTGTTATAGTTAGTGTGATGGACGTGATTATGTGAATTATTTGTACTGCTCATCAAAGTTCAAATTGATAAACAAAAGTAAAAATTCTTACTGAATTAATATGATAATATTTGCTGAATGCAAAATAACATTTGTAAGACTTAGTCCTACAAAAAATTATAAAACATGTAAAAATTTCTTCTCAACTAAGGAATTCAAGATTATAAGCTGCTTTAAATAAGTTAAATAAGCACTTTTTCGGTATTGTTTTTGCAAAGTAAACCGTGTGAATTCTAACAAGTTTAGCATAGTTTTTAAGACAAATGATTATCTCAGAATATAATTTTAAATCTGTTTTTAGAAATAACCTTTTTAAGGGAATGGATCAGTATAGTCTAAAAAAATACTATAATCCAAAAAACTTTTACATAGCTAAAGATGGTGAGATAATTTATACAAATGGTGAAGAATCAGCTTTTCTTTATCTTATCATCCAGGGTGAGATACGTATTAAAGTCTCGGGTAAAAAAGAACTTGTTAACAGATATTTATATGATTTTTTTGGTGAGATGGAAATACTTCAGTCTAATAAAAGAAAATCCTGCGCTGTTGCTATGACAGAGACAATTTTATATAAAATTGATTTTGAATTACTGCACGAGTTATGTCTTGCTTTTATAAGAATAAACCGGAACCTTAAAAACCGGTATGAGATTGAAGATAATATTCACTCTGATTTAAAGATCAATGAGAGCACACTTGCTATCTCAACCGAAGAAGAATCACCCGAAAATGAATTACTAATTCCTGAAGAAATATTTAATGATGAACTATCGGCAGAATTATCTGAGGATGAGCTGGATGCTATACTTAAAAAACAGAAGACACAGCAGGAATTTAAAAATGTTATGAAGAGAGTTGGTAAAATTGAAAACAACGAAGAACTGACAAAACAAATACTGGGTGATCTTTCAGATAGCGATGAAATATGTATCGCCGGTGATTAGCTGATACTCTTTCCGGGATTCTTAATAAACTCAGGTATAATTATTTATTCCTTTTCAAACTTTATTAGAGCCCCGAATTCCTATGGCATTTGGTTCTGCATAGCGAACAAAAGGATAAGTCATTAATATATCATAACAGAATGATTTTTTGCCTATCTCAACTTTCAAATATGCCCACCTGTTAGGAACAAATATTTGCTTAACCGAAGTACCATTTATCTGATTGATTACAGCTTTTGCTGAATCGATAGATATCATAGAATTAAACTGTGCCAGCAGATAGTTTTTTGTCGGATCCCAATCTTCACCGGGAACAATTTGATCTCCAAACGCTGGCGGCGGTGTAGTTATACTATCTTGCGGTTCACTGCAGCAGTTCAATGACAGTAGCAGGATTAAGGCTAATAAACCAAATATTACTTTTGAATTATTCATTTTAGTGCCTGAGAATTATTAGTTTATAATTGTCCGGCTTCCCCGGTAAATAAGAGAGCTAGGAAAATTGTATATGTACTAACTAACCGTAAATCATAAATGAATTATATTCAAGAAATTTTTTAATGGCGTTCTGTTTATTTGGTGATAATTACAGAATACTCGTTTTTTAGAAACGGACGGAAATACAAAAGTTTATAAATCAAGTAAATGATTGGCTTAAAATAAAAGTTATGAAACCATTTAGATTTCGCAACTTCTTAGTAGCAGGGGCCTATCTTCATTTCGTTTCGGTGGATAAACAGAATGCTGAATTTACATATAGACTTTAATACTTTTATTATATCTTTTTATTATTAGTTCAAATTAAGAAGTGGTTTAATATTTATCCTATTATCATCACAATTAACCAGAGATCAGAATTAGCTTGAACTATTTAACAGAAAACCTAAATTTGTTTAAGAAATTAATTTATTGAAACATTGACAATGGAAGGAAGGAAGAAATGGGCAAGCAAAATATTATTTTCCTTATTTTATTTATAATTATTGCCTCCACACTTATCAATGTATTAGTATTAGGCAACAAAAAAATTACAGACAGCCCGAAATCAAGAAAGTTTTTCAGGATAAGTTTAATAACCGGAATCGTAGTTTTTTTATTAACACTTATCATTTACTTAAGTCTAATTTAATTGCACAGCGATAAAAAAAGCTACCTTAGGATAAATCAATTAAGCTCAAAAAAAAAGATTTTTTTATTCGTAAGGCACCGAATAAGTCGCAGTCAATTGAACATATACGGTTTGTTATAATTAAAATAAATAATTCAGACGCAAATTCGGTTTTTTTCATTGAAGTGCTGACCTGACTTCTCCGCATTCAGCGAATTCAGCAGGTAAACAGTATCCCGACGAACTATCAATTGCCCAACCCATGATGTAGTTTCAATTAAACCCTTCCATTCTTACCATTATTATTTTAACTATGACCCAAAGTTTATGAAGTTGTTCAACTATTTTCAAAATATTTATTCCTGTTACAACCGTCAACAGTTTAACCCAGAACAGGGTCATTATTTAACTCTATAAGTGATGGACAAACATCGTTGTATTTGTTAAGCCATCAACATCCATTTTTAAGTAACTGTATTAAGAGAAAAATATTTACGACAGAAAAAGTACTTATTTAGCATTAAACTTCTGAAAAATAAACAGACAGTTTAGAACAGATAAAGGACGTAACTTAACACTATTTTACCACCTCGTTGATTAAGAAGTTTAATAATAATTAAATCAGCACAAAACCAATAAATTGCTATAGCAGTACTTAATAGTTAGTTTTACAAAGATTATATTTAGACTAATAAAATTTGTACATTAAAAACAATTGTTCATTCCAGTATCTTGGTTTAACAAATGGCAAAAGTAAAAAAGTTCGGTACATTCGGCGGTGTATTTACACCTTCAATTCTAACTATACTCGGCGTTATAATGTACTTACGACTTCCATGGATTGCAGGACAAGCCGGGTTATTAGTTACTATCGGTATCATTTTACTCGCACATCTTATCTCGGTCACCACAGGATTAAGTGTTTCATCAATCGCGACAGACAAAAAAGTAAAAGCTGGTGGAACATACTATATGATTTCACGAAGTCTTGGTTTACCGATTGGTGGTACATTGGGCCTGGCCTTGTTTGTTGGATTATCATTCAGCGTTAGTTTGTACTTAATTGGTTTTGCAGAAAGCTTTTTAAGCTACTGGGGATTTGAAGTAACCAAGAACTCAATCCGTTTTGCAGGTACAATTATTCTGGTTTCAGTTACAATTGTTACTTTTATCAGTACATCGCTTGCTATCAAGACACAATATTTTATTATGACGGCAATTATATTGTCTTTGCTGTCGGTAATTTTCGGGCAACATAGTTATACGCCAACCGAACCATTAATCAATCCTATAGCAACTGCGGCGCCGTTTATTGTTTTATTTGGGATTTTCTTTCCAGCAGTCACAGGATTCGAAGCCGGTGTTTCAATGTCGGGCGATTTACAGGATCCCAAAAAGTCAATTCCCACCGGAACCATATCGGCAATTACTATTGGTCTGGTTGTTTATATCGGTTTGGCATTTTTCTTTTCATATTCAGTATCTTCTGAGTTGTTAGTTAATGATCCTAATGCTTTATTAAAAATTTCTATATTGCCGGAACTTGTAATTGCAGGTATTTGGGGGGCAACGCTTTCATCTGCATTTGGAAGTATTCTTGGAGCTCCAAGAATATTGCAGGCAACATCGACAGATAAAATAACACACAAATTTTTTGCAAAAGGTTTTGGTCCCTTAAACGAACCAAGAAATGCTTTACTTCTTACATTTGTAATTGCAGAAGCAGGGATATTGGTCGGTGATTTGGATGTTATTGCCCGTGTCGTTTCTATGTTCTTCATTACAACATATGGATTTTTAAATCTGAGCTGTGCAATTGAAAGCTGGGCAAGTTCAGACTTCAGACCTGATTTTAAAATTCCAAAATTTATCAGCATCATCGGTTCGGCAGCCTGTTTTATAGTTATGATCCAGTTAGATTTTGCTGCAATGGTTGGAGCTACACTAATCTTAGGATCGCTGTTTATTTACCTAACCAGAAAACAGTTAACATTAGAGACGGGTGATACGTGGGATAGTGTATGGTCCTCAGTTGTCAGAAAAGGATTGGCAAAGCTGAGTCGCAGCAAAGCGGATATCAGAAACTGGCGCCCAAACATGATCTTATTCAGCGGTGGTGTTTCACAAGAACGTCCGCATCTTTTAGAATTGGGTAAATGGTTAACAGGAAGGCTTGGAATCTTATCTGATTTTCACTTGATAGAAGATAAATCGGCTGAAGCATTGTTTAAGAGAGAATCAGCCGATACAAATAACGGCGATGTAATTGAAGGGATCTTTACTAAAAATTTTGTTTGCAGAAACATTTACGAGGGTATTGATGCTATTACCCGCATTTATGGTTTTTCCGGTGTTGAACCAAACACCATTTTAATGGGATGGGCAAGAAATACAACTGATCCAGGTCAGTTTGCAAAACTGATACAAAATTTTAATGAGTTGGATCTAAATTCTCTATTAATTGATTATGATAAAGACAGAGGGTTCGGAAAGAAACAACTAATCGATGTATGGTGGCGCGGTGCCGGAAATAATTTTGGATTTGAACTAGCACTTGTACGATTTCTCACATCCACGGATGATTGGCGAGATGCAGAAGTACGATTTATGGTCATTTCCCAAAAAAGTTCTATAGTAAACAGAGCTTACAAAAATCTTACTCAGATTCTTGATCAATATCGAATCAATGGCTCAATCAGAATTATTAATAATGAAATCGAAAAGCAAAAACCTTCAGAGATAATTCTCGCCGAATCAATTAATAGTGATCTTGTAATTTTTGGAATTCCGGAAATCACAAAACAAAATTCAGAATCTTTTATTAATACCATAAACGAGTTGACGTATAACTTAGGAACAGTGATGCTTATCCGTGCTTCAAGTCAGTTTGAAGAGTTGAGTATCGGAATTCAAAAAGATACTGATGAAGCTGTGACCAAAATTGAAAACGTAGTTCTACCCGATATTAAAGCAAAAAAGAACGATGTAATAGAAAAGGATATTCAATACTACAGTTCAAAAGTCGAGAATATTTTTAATTTGTTTGTTACTGATTTTACGAAAGATATTTTTTCTCTGCATCTAGACTTACTTAATAATTATAGAGATGAAATTCATAAACGATATGAGCAGATCGAGAAAAAAATACAGCAATATGATGGGAATGAAGAGAGAAAAAGATTATTGATTAGTGCCAGAAATGATCTGATATATCATCTTACTGATGAAGTTGATAATGTATTAAATGAACAGGAAAAAATAAAAGAATATTTTTCATCCTCATTATTATTGGTTGGAGCAAGACTAAGCAAATTAAAGGAAGAAGTTCCGGATAAAATCCCAGTTTTGTATGATGTGGATGATCTTCAAACAACAAAAGAAGATAGTATATATGAAAGAATTTCTAAAAAATACAAAATGCTCAGGTATTCAATCACAAAATCAAAGGTCACAAAACAAATAAAGATAGGAAAATTTTGTTCGTATTATTTTGATAAGCTTTATGCTGATTCATTTTCAAGATACCTTGGCGAATGCGAAACATTTAATTACCAAATATTAAATGATCTTCAGAATTCGCATTCTTCTGTTCTTTCATCTTTCGACAGCATTTTTAGAAAGATCAATGCAAAGAAAGATCCTTCTGATTTAATAATAGCAGAAAAAAGAAAGTTCGACAAGCTTTTTGAAATGCAGTTTGAATTTGCAAAAAGGAGTTTAAATAACTCATCAAATACTTTGTTCCTATCAATCAGGAAATATTTCCAAAATCTTCTTACTGATCTTGAAAATATTTCCGCCAACTCCATCCTGCGTCGCAGCCGCAACCTTACCAAAACTGATAAGAATCAAATTCAGAATATATCGGAAGTAATTACAATTTGGGTTAATAACTCAAAGCGAATCCTAAATTTGATAGAAGCTGATCTACTTATCGAAAAATTTAAGGGCAAGATATTAAGTAATTTAAACGATATAAAACTTAACGTCAGTCGTGATCTAAACACCTTTTATTCTAACAAAGTAAGCAAATTAGGAAGTGAAATTCAAAATAATATTGAGTCCGACGGACAGAAACAAAAGAATAAATTTGATATTAAATTTGATGAATCGTTTGAACTAATCAATTTATTTGAGCAGTCAATAGAAAAGATAAGAGAAGATATTATTGACTTTCCCGATTCGATGGAGATAATTTCTGAAAAAAGCAGCGAAAATATAATGAGACAAAGTTTTTCAGAGAGTGAATCACTTAATATAAATCTTCGAAAGATTGTTGACTATAACATTGAGTCGGGTCTGGTTGAAAATCTTTACCGGCTTGTTAATCAAACACAAAATGAGCTCAATAAATCTGTTGAATCAATAAAGAGTATAACAGGACTGCTTAATTTCAATTTACAGAATTATGAAATTCCGGCATCACCTGATCCAGCTTCCGATCCGGATACAGCAATAACACAAAAAAAATCACTTCAAAAAATCGAGCAAGAAGTAATTAAGTTTACTGAATTGAAAGCAAATTTCCTTGACGGCATTGACGAAATTTTTCAAAAATCATTTGAACCTTTATCGTCTTACAGATTAATTAAATCATCTCTTGAGCTCAGGACACAGGTCAGAGCAACCAGCAGCAAAAGAATCAACTCTAATTTTATTAAGATAAAAGACAGCGTAAACAAATTTATAAAGGATCAGATTGTAAAACTCTTGTACAAAAAATCTGAGGGCTTATTATTTGCACAAAAGATTCATAAAGAGGAAGAAAAGGAAATTAAAATTTCTGATGTTATTGCATTTACAGAGATGCTAACTCCAAATAAAAATATTTTAGATCAGATTCCTTTTTACTATAAAAAATTATTCGGCGGTAAAGCAACTGCTAGCAAAGAATTATGGGTTGGAAGAGCAAAAGAAATCAGTGAGTGTAATAAAGCAGTACAGAGATTTAAGCAAGGTTCAAAAGGAGGCTTATTAATTCTTGGGGAAAGAAACCAGGGCAAATCATCATTATCAAGTTTTATTGCAGAAAAATATTTTGGAACCGGAAATTTCTTTTTCCTTCATCCAGAGCCTGGCGGAAGTGTTGACCTGGAATTGTTTGAATCAAAATTACAGCGTGCATTAAACTCTGAAATGAATTTGGATGATACCTTTACCAGAGCTACTAAAAAATCTGTACTGATTATTAATGATCTTGAGTTATGGTGGCAAAGAAGCGATGATGGTTTTAAAGTTATTGATAGAATTTCCAGACTTATCGAATCATATGGAGATAAGTGTTTCATTATTCTAAATGCTAATGTTCACTCATATCATTTTATTAAAAAAATAAAACCTATCGATCATTACTTATTGAACATTGTTAATTGCGAACCTTATGATGCGGAAGATTTAAAGAACATGATTCTGCTGCGTCATAAAGCAAGTGGAATGAATTTTTACCTGAATGGTGAAGAACCATCTGAATTCAAGCAAGCGAGATTATTCAATGCGTACTTTAATTATTCAAACGGAAATCTTGGAACTGCTTTGCACGGCTGGGTTAACAGCATAAAAAAAGTTGAAGCAAATGCGTTGCATATTGATTTTCCAGTAATTCCTGAGCAATCAATCCTTGAATTATTTCCGGACAAATGGATTTTAATTATTATCCAATTTGCATTGCACCGAAGATTAAGTTTAGAAAGATTAAATGAACTTATGCTGAATTATTTTCCGGATATTGAAAAAATAATTTTGAGGATGAAATCTGCCGGTGTATTAACAGAGTATAGTAAAGACGTTATTGAGATAAATCCATATGTCGAGCCATTTTTAATTAATCATTTAATTAAATTGGATATATTCTGATGAGTACCTCAATTTCATATTCAATAATAATGGCTCTTATTCTAATTGCTGTATCCGCTATTATTTTATTTGTCGCACTCAGAATCAGTTTTATTTTTATTAATTATTTGTTTACCAGATCAAGATTCAGACATAAAATATTAAGAACATTTTATTTTCTGCAGTTTGCTTTGTGGTTTACATTTATAGTGTTTGCATTCAATTCAAAATCGCTTCAACCTTTAGTTTATAATCCAGTATTTATCACTGCTGCCGGAGTGATATTATTGTTATTTGTGTTAACAGCAGGAAAAGACATCTTTGCCGGAATAGTTTTAAGAACTGATGAGTCATTAGCGTTAAACAACTCGATCAAGACATCAATCGCATCAGGTAGAATAATAAAACTTGGTTTACGCTCGGCTACTTTAGAGCCTGTAAATGGAGAAGCAGTCAGAATACCATACAGCCAATTAGCCTCTTCATGTATAACAGTTAAAAAATCAGAATCGCTGTTCAGAGAATTCGAAGCAGAGTTAATCATTGCCCCTAACAACTCTCCCGAAGAGACAAAACGAATGATAACAAAAAATGTTTTAAACTCGGCTTATTGCTCAACAACACAAACCCCAAATGTAACTTTTTTAGGTGAAATAGATGGGGGCTACAATTTTAAGCTTACCGTAACTGTTATGGATGAAGATTATTTTAATCGATTGTTGTTCAGTTTGAAGAAGAAATTTGAGTAGAAGATAGTATTATATTTAATTTAAACACAAAAAATCCTCATTAATGAGGATTTTTCTTTAGTAGCGGGAGTAGTCCCCGACTTTGGTCGGGGTGTCGTCGCTTCGCTCCTCAACTTTACAATCAAATCTTACCCCATTACCCTTTAAAAACAAAAATGCCAGTCAATGACTGGCTTTTTGTTTTTAGTAGCGGGGGCAGGACTTGAACCTACAACCTTCGGGTTATGAGCCCGACGAGCTACCAATTGCTCCACCCCGCGATATATAATTTATATTATCTGAAAGTGCTAGAGTCCGATATGAGCTACTCCCATTGGGACTCCACCCCGCGATGTATATTCCAAATAATAATAATTTGGGACGACAAATATAGCTATTCAGTACAGATAAAACAACACAGGATTAAGCTATTACTTATCGCCCAAATAAATCTATCCATCAATATTATTAAAGCTTGATGTAATTCCATCAATTGCCTGTGAACGAACGTGTATTTCGTTTAGCTTTTGTATGAGCCTGAGTATAACTATTCGTTTTTCCTCTACCAATTCGTTCATAAAACTACTTACATCCGGCATATTACATTCATCCAGAATACTTTCATAGTATCTAACCATAGCGGTTTCTCTTCTAAGCGCTTCATTAAGTGTAGCGCAGGTATTTTTACAAGCGTGCTGGCAGTTTACATCTTTTTCTGTCATAATGCTTCCCTCAGTACTTTATAGTTACTGATTTCATGCTGAAACATGTTCAGCCTGTTTAGCTAATTCTCTTCCACGTTCCAATGCCTTTTCATTGAAAGGAATCAGATTGTGTCTTCTCGGAGGTAATGCTTTTTTAAGAGCGTCAATTATAGTTTCAATTTTTATAATGGGTCTTCTTTCAATAAATGCACCGGCCATTACCATATTTGCCACCTGCTTTGCTTCAAGCTTATCCGCTTCTTCATTGGCACTGATACATATGATTTCAATATCATCTCTGGTAGGGGGTTTTATTACGGTAGACTGTTCATAAATGAGCAATCCACCGGGTTTAACAGCTTTTTCAAATTTATCTACAGACGGCTGGTTTAGCAGAACTGCTGTGTCAAATTTTGTAACAATTGGTGAACTTATTCTGGAGCCCGAAACAATAACTATACAGTTAGCTGTACCTCCTCGCATTTCAGGACCGTATGAAGGCATCCAGCTGACTTCTTTTCCTTCGATCATACCGGCATATGCTATCAATCTGCCTAATGAAAGCACACCTTGTCCGCCGAAACCTGCAAAAATTATTTCATGTTCTTTTGTCATTTTAAATTCCTTATTCTTTTACTTCAGAATTAATTTTGCGGAACCTTAAGATCACCAATAGGATAATTAGGTATCATCTGTTCTTCTAAGTATTTTATTGTTTGAACCGGAGTCATCTTCCAGCCGGAAGGACAATTCGAAACAACTTCCACAAAGCAGGTTCCTTTTTTCTGTTTCTGATATTCGAATGATTTTAATAGCGCTTTTTTTAATTTTCTAACCCCGTTTGGATTGTGAACAACCTGTCTTGTTACATAATATGCTCCTGTAAGAAGACAGAGCATATCTGCGATCTTAATCGGGTTGCCGACTTTTTCTACATCTCTGCCATAAGGAGAAGTTGATGTTACCTGCCCGGGTAAACTTGTCGGTGCCATCTGACCGCCGGTCATTCCGTAAATACCGTTGTTAATAAATATCATTAAGATATTTTCACCGCGGTTTACAGTATGAATTGTTTCAGAAGTACCAATTGCTGCAAGATCACCATCACCCTGGTATGAGAAAACATATTTATCAGGAAGAACTCTTTTTATTCCTGTTGCAACAGCACTAGCCCTGCCATGCGGAGCTTCCTGCATATCAACATTCATATAATGATATGCAAATACGGAACAGCCAACAGGTGCTACACCGATTATCTCTTCCTGAATTCCTAATTCCTGAACAACTTCCATTAAAACACGATGAACTACACTGTGTCCGCATCCCGGGCAATAATGGAACGGCAGCTCTGTTAAAGTATCCGGTTTGCAGTACACCTGCTCAAGTTCAATTTCTGATTCTTCTAAATATAATTTTTCATTCATTTTTTATTCTCCTACACCTGGAGTGCATTTAGTTGTTCATGAATTTTTTCAACTTCGAGTAAAATTTCTTCAGGAGTTGTAATCATTCCGCCCATTCTTCCTTTTATGTGAACCGGCACTTTTCCTTCAACTGCTAATCTTACATCTTCAACCATCTGTCCGGCACTCATTTCAACTGATACCATAAACTCTACCTGATCAGCAAGCTCTCTAAGTCTTTTATAAGGATAAGGATAAAGTGTGATTGGTCTAAGCAATCCAATTTTAATTCCCTTTTCTCTTCCAATATCAACAACCTTCTGGCATATTCTTGCAGAAAGCCCATAAGCAACTAAAATGATTTCAGCATCATCTGTATTTATTTCTTCAAACCGGACTTCGCTTTGCATTGACTCATATTTTTTCTGAAGCTGAAGGTTAACCTGTTCCATTTCTTCCGGCTGTATGAAAAGAGAAGTTATTATGTTATGATCTCTGTCTTTGGTTTTTCCTGTAGTTGCCCAGGGTTTGGGAATTTTAGGAAGTGAACCCTTTTCCGGAAGGATAACCTTTTCCATCATCTGACCAAGTGCACCGTCGGTTAGTATCATTGCAGGGTTACGATATTTTTCAGCCAATGCAAAAGCATCGAACACAAAATCAGCCATTTCCTGAACAGATGCAGGGGCAAGAACAATAAGGTGATAATCTCCATGACCACCTCCCTTTGTAGCCTGAAAATAATCACCTTGCGAAGGTTGAATAGTTCCTAAACCCGGTCCGCCGCGTGCAACATTTACAACTAAACAGGGTAGCTGTGCAGAGGCAATATACGATAGACCTTCCTGCATTAAACTTATTCCCGGTGATGAGGATGAAGTCATCACTCGTGCACCGGCACCGGCAGCACCATAAATCATATTAATAGAAGCAATCTCGCTTTCTGCCTGTAGAATTAATGCCTCGTGTTTAGGAGCTTCTCTTTCAAGATACTCAAGAACTTCTGATTGTGGTGTGATTGGATAACCAAAATAAGCATCAATATTTGCGCGAAAGGCTGCTTCAGCAAGGGCTTCATTACCCTTCATCAAACTTGCTTCACCAGTTGTTTTTTCTTTATTGTCCATTAAAAATACCTTTTCAGTTTTGCTGATAAAATTATTTTGCCTCAACTGCTTTTTTTGCAGGTTTGGGTTGACGAAAAACTTCTATTGCCGCCTCGGGACAAACAAGTGCACAATTAACACAGCCGGTACATACATCATTTATCAACTCAACGAATCTATATCCCTTATCATTAAATTGTTGTGCCAGGGCAAGAGCATCCTGAGGACAGGCTATGATGCAAAGTTCGCATCCTTTACAAATTTTTGCGTCAATTTTGATAGTTCCTTTTGCCATAGTTAAGTCTCTTTCGGAATGTGAAATTCTTAAAATTAGTAGTAAAATCTCAATCTTAATGCCACTAAGTAGAATTGACTTAAATCAATGAAAAGTAAGCTTTTAACACCTGTATTATCAGATTTAGGAAGGTTAAAAGATAGCGTATTCCTATTTTCGAGAAGATTAAATATCAGTCAATCATTAGTAAATAATTGACAATAATTTCAATATCAACAAGAGTTTTAATGAAATACTAAGCAGCGGCTTTTTTTAATTTATTGTGTGAAATGGTACAATTAGAGAATAAGGTTTTCATTTGTTTTTATAAATTATATTTTAAAAGATAAATGTTCTGCTTTCTTTGCACAAACATTAAAGAAATAAAATGAATATAATTAACAACAAACTCGGTCTATTAACAGATATGTATCAGCTTTCTATGATGGAAGCTTACTTTAAAGAAAACAGGCATAACACACCCGCAGCATTTGATTACTTCTTCAGAAAATTGCCTTTTAAAGGCGGCTATGTAATCTTCAGCGGTTTATCGGAACTGCTTGAGAATCTTAATCAGATTAAATTTGATGAATCCGATATTGATTATCTTCACAAATTAAAAAGCAGTTCTGATTTTCTTGAATACTTAAAGGGCTTTTCCTTTAAAGGAAATATCTATTCAGTTGATGAAGGTACAATCGTTTTTCCGAATGAACCGGTTGTGGTGGTCGAAGGCAATCTGGCAGAAGTTCAACTGATTGAAACATACCTGCTTAACACTTTAAATTTTAATTCTCTTATATCAACAAAAGCATCCCGTATCCGTCTGGTAGCACAGGACAAAATTTTAAGTGATTTTGGATTACGCCGTGCTCAGGGCCTTGGCGGTATTCAGGCTAGTAAAGCAGCTATCATCGGAGGATTTGATTCGACTTCAAATGTTCTTGCTGCAAAACTATTCGATCTTAATGCAGTTGGAACTATGGCTCATTCTTTTGTTCAAAGTTATGATGACGAACTGACCTCTTTCAGAAGATTTGGGAATACTCATCCTGAAAATGGGGTGCTTGTTATTGATACTTATAGCACTTTACAATCAGGTCTTCTAAATGCAATTACCGTTGCTAAGGAAATGGAAAGAAGGGGTCATCGATTAAAAGGCATAAGGTTAGACAGCGGTGATCTTGCTTACCTTGCTAAAGCTGCAAGAAAAAAACTTGATGAAGAAAACCTTAATTATGTTAAAATAATTGTTTCTAATCAGCTAGATGAAATAGTTATTAAAAGCTTGCTTGAACAGGAAGCACCAATAGATATTTTTGGTGTTGGTACAAACCTTGTTACCGGTAATCCGGATGCTGCGTTAGACGGCGTGTTCAAACTTTCAATGTTTAACAACAAACCAAGATTAAAAGTCTCTGAAAATATTAAAAAAGTTACCTTGCCC
The DNA here is from genome assembly GCA_018335755.1 of Ignavibacterium sp. Classification (GTDB taxonomy): domain Bacteria; phylum Bacteroidota; class Ignavibacteria; order Ignavibacteriales; family Ignavibacteriaceae; genus JAGXRK01. The sequence continues at coordinate 253,369 of JAGXRK010000045.1, forward strand.
GGATTAAAAAAGATAATCAGATATAAAGATGATGACGGGTATTATCAGGCTGACGCTGTTGCTTTAACGGAGGAAGAAGTTGTTGAAAAGATATTTCACCCCTTTGAAAAAGAAAAATCCAAATCCCTCAAGAACTTAAAAGGTGAAGTTATAACAATTCCGGTAGTCAAAGACGGTGAAATAAAAATAACATTGGGATCTCCTCAATCAATAAGGAAAAAAGTTAAAGAAAATTTATTAAATCTACCTGCAGAATATAAACGTTTTGAATATCCCCATATTTATAAAGTCGGAATAAGTGAAAAGCTAATGAAGCTGAGGGATGAACTAAAAACTAATTTTACATCAAATAAAAACGGATGATAGCAAATGAAAGCACTTATAATAGTAGATGTTCAAAATGATTTTCTTCCCGGCGGGGCACTTGCTGTGGAAAAAGGTGATGAAATACTCCACGTTGTGAATAGACTTCAGGATTCCGGTTACTTTGATCTGATAATTGCTACACAGGACTGGCATCCGAAAGATCATGGAAGTTTTGCTTCTAACCATCCGGGGAAAAAGCCATTTGAAAAAACAACTCTATCTGGACTTGAACAAATCCTCTGGCCTGACCATTGTGTTCAGACAAGTAAAGGTGCTGAATTTTCCAAACTTCTTGATGTGAAAAATATTGAAGCTATTTTCAGAAAAGGCATGGATAAGAACATCGATTCATACAGCGGATTCTTCGATAACGGAAAACTTAAGGATACAGGACTTGCAGCTTATCTGAAGGGAAGAAATATTGATGAGGTTTTTGTTGTAGGTTTAGCCGGTGACTATTGTGTTTATTATACTTCAGTTGATGCGGTTGATTCAGGATTCAAAACAACATTAATAGAAGATGCAACTCGTTCAATTGATGATACCAGTTTCAAAAGAGCTGTTAAAGAGTTAAAAGAAAAAAGCGGTAAAGTAATTAAAAGCAGTTCGATCCTGAATTAGAAAAGTTAAACCTCTCCACACCAGTCTGAATTAAACGAATTACGGATCAAGTTGTACAAATCATCCGGTAAAGGTCCTTTTTCGATTGAGGTTATGCTCTCTTTCAGATGATCAATATTTGTTGTACCTACTATCGCTGAATCAACTCCGTCCGTATAAAAAGAAAATCTTATAAATGTATCCTGCCAGTCATGTTGTTCCGGCAAATTCATTTCTTTCCATCTTAACCAGTAAGTCTCAGCATAATTATCGTAAGGTCTTTCAGCAAATCTCCAGGGTGCGTTAGCAAGCGGACGTTTTGCAATTACTCCTATTCCCTTTTCCTTAGCAGATTTAATTGAGCTATCAATATCAACCTGATCACAAATGTTAACTGATGTCATTATACTTCCAAATGAATTAGAATCAACAGCAAATTTTAATTCTTCATTTTCTCCGGTATATGCTGCCACTCTTACTTTTCCTCTATCAACAGTTTTATGAAGAGCGTCTATAACCTCACCACGTTTCAGGATATCAAGACTGCATGAATGCAGGTGCACAATATCAATATAACTAGTTCTTAATATTCTTAACGCTTCATCAACACCGGCGATTATTATATCGTAAGTCCAATCATTTAATCCTTGAATTCCGTATCCCACTTTTGTTGAAAGAATAAATTCATTTCTTCTGTGTGAAATATATTTTCCTATTCTTTCTTCGGATGCATAATATCCGCGTGCGGTATCAATGAGGTTTATTCCTGAATCGATTACATTATTCAGAAGATATTCAACTTGCTTCTCAGGGACGTTGTAATCTCCTATTTGTCCTGCTCCAAAACCAAGTGCAGAAACCTTTAATCCTGTATTACCAAAATCTCTGTAAATCATTTTTTAGTTTAATTTGTTGGCCTAAAATAGCTAAAACCCGTATTATTAGATGATTTTTAGGGAAATTATCTCTGACTCCCTCACTTTTTATTTTTACTGTGCGTATTTTTGATAAGCTGATTGCAGATTTTCCAATTAGCGGGCACATATTTTTTGACTCTTTTTTCAGGGGAGTTATCAGTGCACGAACTTTCAATCGCCCAGAATATTATTCAAATTGTCAACAGCAGTGTTGAAAAGGATAAGCTTAGTCTCGTTGATAAAATATATTTAAAGATCGGCTTACTGAGTAATGTTCTAATTGAATCACTTAATTTCAGTTACACATCAATTATTGATAATACTCCTCTCAAAAATTCCATACTATATATAGAATTACTTCCAATAAAAATCAGATGCAATGATTGTAATGAAATCAATACTACAAATGATTTCATCTTCACTTGTCCGGATTGCAAAAGTTCAGCAATAAATGTTATCAGCGGAGATGAAATGATCATTTCCTCAATTCACTTAAAAGACGAAAGTGAGTAAATCAAATGAGTGTAATAACTGTTGAAAGAAAAGTTCTTGAGAAAAATGATCAGATAGCTTCTGTACTCAGAGTAAAATTCAAATCAAAAAGACTTTTTGTCATCAATATGCTGAGTTCACCAGGATCTGGCAAAACGAGCCTGATAGAAAAAACTGTCGACCACCTGAAAGGCAAATTAAATATCTCAGTAATTGTTGGCGATGTTCAAACTGATAATGATGCAAAGAGGATCGGTAAACTCAATATCCCGGTTGTGCAGATTATAACTCATGGCTCCTGTCATCTTGAAGCACAACTTGTCAGAGATGCTTATACGAAAATCGAAAATGAACCAACAGATTTATTAATTATTGAAAATGTAGGTAACCTGGTTTGTCCTGCCGGGTATGATCTTGGTGAAGATAAAAAAGTAGTTCTTATCAGCACGACAGAAGGCGACGATAAGCCATTAAAATATCCGGCAATGTTCAGAAATTCATCTGCCATGGTTATAAACAAGATTGATTTACTTCCTCATGTTAACTCTTCAGTTGAAGAAATCAAAAAAAATGCAAAATCAATTAATTCTGATCTCAAGATTTTCAATGTGTCCTGCAAAACTTCAGAAGGGATTGAAGACTGGTGCAACTGGATTTTAAATCAGATTAAAAAGTGAAACAACGATTTAAAATATTGATTCAAGGTGCTGTTCAGGGAGTTGGATTCCGTCCGTTCATCTATAAGCTGGCGTGCGAACTTAACCTGAATGGTATCATTGCCAACAATGTTAACGGAGTTAGCATTGATGTTGAAGGAGATGAAGGGTTATTAAATGAATTTATTTCAAGAATAAAATTCGACAAGCCCAGACATTCAGTTATTAATAGTATTAATAAAACGAAGCTTGAGCTAAACGGATATGATGATTTCAAAATAATTGAGAGCGAATCATCCGGTGAACCTAATACCATAATACTACCGGATATTGCCGTGTGTAATGAATGCTTTTATGAAATGCTTGATCCTGAAAACAGGAGGTATTTGTATCCGTTTATTAATTGTACTAATTGCGGACCACGGTTCTCAATTATTGATTCTCTCCCGTACGATCGTCCAAATACCTCGATGAAAAATTTTGAGATGTGTGATCAGTGCAGAGAAGAATATGAGAATCCACTTGATCGCAGATTTCACGCTCAGCCAATAGCATGTCCTAAATGCGGACCACAAGTTCAATTGTTAAATCATAATGGAAAATTGATTTGTGAAAAGGAAGATGCAATATCTGAAGCTTTTCAAAAAATTAAAGAAGGAAGAATTATAGCATTAAAGGGACTAGGCGGCTTTCAGCTTATTGTTAATGCAGTGGATGATAATGCTGTTCGAAAACTTCGTGAAAGAAAACACCGAGATGAAAAACCATTCGCACTGATGTTCCCTTCGATTGAGATGATTCACGATCATTGTATCGTTTCAGGAGTCGAAAAGAATACATTGGTATCTTCAGAATCACCGATTGTACTTCTAAAGAAAAAATCCTTTATCCGGCATCAAGCATCAAGTATCCAGCATCCAGCATCGAGCATTTCAGAGTCCGTCGCCCCGAAAAATCCATATCTGGGAGTAATGCTTCCTTATACCCCCCTGCACTACTTACTAATGCAAGAACTTGGTGAACCAATTATTGCTACCAGCGGCAATATTTCCGAAGAACCGATGTGTATTGATGAGAATGAAGCAATCGAAAAATTATCTGGTATTGCGGATTATTTTCTAATTCACAACAGACCTATTGTGAGACCAGTTGATGATTCAATTGTCAGAGTTATTAAACAAAAACCAACGATATTGAGAAGAGCGCGCGGATATGCACCATTACCTATATCGATCAGAAATGCTGCGGAAGAAAACTTTGTTTGTGTTGGTGGTCATCTTAAAAATACTATTTCGATGAAAAAAGGAAATGAAGTTTTTATAAGTCAGCATATTGGTGACCTGGAGAACACTGAAGCCGAAAAATATTTCTGCAATACGATATCCGATTTTAAGCAAATGTATAAGGTTAATCCGGATTATTTAGTTCACGATCTTCACCCTGATTATTTATCAAGCAAATTCTGTCATCAGCAGAAGGCAAAAACAATTCCTGTTCAACATCATCTTGCTCATATTGCAGGTTGCTATGAGGAAAACAATCTTGAAGGAAAATGTTTTGCAGTTTGCTGGGATGGAACGGGCTTCGGATTAGATAATACAATCTGGGGTGGTGAATTTTTTATTTACAGTGAAGATGATTTTAATCGTGCCGCACATTTCAGAAAATTCAGAATACCCGGCGGTGATGCTGCAGTCAAAGATGCCAGACGATCATTGACCGGAATTCTTTATGAAATCTTCGGCAACGCTATTCCATTTTCAAAATTGAATTTAGCCGTTCCTGAAAACGACTTACGTTTATTTACTCAAATGCTCAATAAAAATTTAAACTGCTTCGAAACAACAAGCGTTGGCCGGATATTCGATGCTGTTTCTTCTCTGCTTAGCATTTGTAGTAAATCTTCATACGAAGGACAAGCTGCAATGATGCTGGAGTTTGCAGCCGATCAGACAATACTCTCTCGTTATGATTTTAATCTGACAGACAAATCAATTTTAATATTTGACTGGCAGCCAATGTTTGAACAAATGTTCATTGATTTAGAAAAAGAAATTTCTGTATCTGAAATTTCCGCGAAGTTCCATAATACTCTTGCTGAAATAATTGCTACACTTGCAAACAGAGCTGCGCAGAAAAATGTGGTTCTTACAGGCGGATGTTTTCAGAATGTCTTGCTGCTGGAATTGACAATTAACCGACTAACTGAAAATGGTTTCATCCCTTACTGGAATCAAAAAATTCCAACCAATGATGGAGGAATTTCATTCGGACAAGCGGTGTTTGCGAATCATCTTATTATTAAAAATAAGCAACATAAACTTGTAAAAACTGAATCGGAAAGAGTGTAATTATGTGTCTTGCTATCCCGGGTAAAATTCAAAAAATAGATGATGCTGATATTTCACCAAGAATGGCAGAAGTGAACTTTGACGGAGTTATTAAAAAAATTTGTATTGATTTTATCCCTGACATAAGAGTTGGTGAATACGTTTTGGTTCATGTAGGATACGCACTAAATAAAGTAAATGAAAACGAGGCACGAAATCAATTGAAAGCAATATCTGAGGCTGAGGAGATTATCAGGAAGAAAATGAAATGAAATTTCTTGATGAATACCGCGATGCTGAAAAAGTAAAGATTCTGGTCGATCAGATTCATTCAATTAAACTTCATCCCATTAATATTATGGAAGTATGCGGCAGTCAGACTCACACAATTTTAAAATATAATCTGGAAGAATTACTTCCTGAAAATATAAATTTGATTCACGGACCCGGATGTCCTGTTTGTGTAACACCAATAGAAATGATCGATAAGGCTATATTACTTTCTCAGCACAAAGATGTGATTTTTACTTCTTACGGTGATATGTTGAGAATACCCGGAAGCGGCAGCAGTCTTCTTGAAGCCAGGTCAAATGGTGCTGATGTCAGAATGATCTATTCTCCTCTCGATGCAGTTAAGTTAGCAAAAGATAATCCGCTAAAAAAAATAATATTTTTTGCAATTGGATTTGAAACCACCGCTCCGGCAAATGCTGCTTCAGTATTAGCTGCAAAGAAATTATCACTGGACAATTTTTTTATTTTAAGTTCACATGTCTTGATTCCGCCTGCTGTTAAAACTTTACTCAATTCTGAATTATTCAGGCTGAATGGATTGCTAGCTCCGGGTCACGTCTGTACAATAACCGGAACTAATTGGTGCGAAGAAATTTCAAGTCGTTATAACTTACCCATAACTATTACCGGATTTGAACCTGTTGATATTCTGGATGGAATTCTTTTAACATCTAAGCAAATTTTGCTGAATGAAAGCAAAACTCTAAATCAATACAAAAGAGTTGTAACGAAAGGCGGAAATCTTAAAGCTCAGGAAGCAATCTACAATGTATTTGAAGTCTGTAATAGAAAATGGAGAGGACTTGGTGAAATCAAAAACAGCGGATTAGGAATAACAGATGAATTCAGTCACTTCGATGCTGAAAAAGCGTTTGAGATTAATACTGTTACTTCCAATGAAGATGAAAGATGTATTGCAGGAGAAATTCTTCAGGGATTGAAAAAGCCAAATGATTGTTCGTTATTTGGTAAAGATTGCACACCAACTAAACCGGTTGGCGCACCAATGGTATCATCTGAGGGTGCTTGTGCTGCCTATTATAATTATCGGTCTGTTCTTAAAACAAGGAATACGGATGAAACGGATTGAACGAATTATAACGGATTAGAAAAATGGATTGTCCAATACCTAAAAATGAGTTTGATAAAATTTTGCTTGCACATGGAAGCGGCGGTTCACTTACAAGCAAATTGATTCAAGAAATATTTATTAAATCATTTAACAATGATCTACTTACAAAAGAGCAGGACGGAGCGGTATTCAATCTTAATGGGATGAAGCTTGCATTCTCAACTGATTCATTCGTTGTTAATCCGATTTTCTTCCCGGGCGGAAATATTGGAGAGCTGGCTGTTCATGGTACAGTCAATGATCTTGCAATGTGTGGTGCCAAGCCGGTTTATCTTTCTGCTTCATTTATTCTTGAGGAGGGGTTTGATATAAAATCGCTGGAAATAATTACTGAATCAATGAAGTCCGCCGCAGATAAATGTAATGTTCAGATAGTTACCGGTGATACCAAAGTTGTTGAGAGAGGCAAAGGAGATAAAATATTCATTAATACATCGGGAATCGGTATTGTGCCGGATCCTGCTGATTTGTCACCATCTAATGTTAAGGTTGGGGATAAGATAATTCTAAGCGGAACGATTGCAGACCATGGAATTGCAGTTCTATCTGGCAGAGAAAATCTTTTTTTTGAATCTGAAATAAACAGTGATACTGCTCCACTTTATGATTTGGTTGAGAAAATGCTGTCAGTTACAAAAAACATTCATGTACTCAGAGATCCTACCAGAGGAGGACTCGCTACAACATTAAATGAGATTTCCTTAAAAGCTGGTGCCGGAATCCAGATAAATCAGGATAATATAAAAATTAAAAATGAAGTTAAAGCTGCCTGCGAATTACTGGGACTGGACCCGCTTTACATTGCCAATGAGGGTAAGCTAGTGTGTTTTGTTATTCCTAAAGATGCTGATAAACTTTTAGCTGAAATGAGAAATCATCCACTCGGAAAAGATTCCGGGATTATTGGAGAGGTTACCGATGAATTTAAAAGCAAAGTAATTCTAAAGACAACTATAGGGACAAAACGGATACTTGATCTTCACACTATTGAACAACTTCCAAGAATTTGTTGAAAGGAATAATATGGAAGATTCATCTTTATTACTGATTTTAACTGCTGCTTCAATCGGGTTTATTCATACTTTAATCGGCCCGGATCATTACATTCCATTCATCGCAATGTCTAAAGCTGGTAATTGGAGCAAAACAAAAACTATATGGATCACAACAATTGCAGGAATAGGGCACGTTCTAAGTTCTGTTGTATTAGGAATAATCGGAATAGCATTAGGCATTGCAGTCACAAGTCTTGAAATAGTTGAATCATTCCGCGGGGAACTCGCCGGATGGCTTTTGATTACTTTTGGTTTACTTTACTTTGCATGGGGAATTCGTTACTTATACAAAAACAAGAAGCACTCACATCCACACTTTCACGAAGACGGAACATTTCATACACACACTCACAATCATCTGGAAGAGCATGCTCATGTTCATGAAAGCAAAAAGGTTAATTCAATTACTCCGTGGATAATATTTACAATATTTCTTTTTGGTCCTTGTGAACCGTTAATACCGTTATTAATGTTTCCGGCGATTAGCCATAATGTTCTAACCCTAGTACTTGTTTCGCTAACTTTCGCAGTTGCAACAATTGGTACAATGCTTGTGGTAGTTACAGGAAGTTTATACGGATTAAAAATGATTTCGTTCAAAGGTGCTGAAAAGTATTCTCATGCAGTTGCAGGAGGATTGATTTTACTATGTGGAATCTCAATTAAGTTTTTAGGGTTGTAAACTAAAAGAATTCTCTGGAATCTCTGATTCCGAATTGTAACTATGCTTTTCATCAATATGGAATTCAACTTTAAACTCGCTTCCCTTTCCGAGTTCGCTTGTAACTGAGATCTCCCCGCCGTAGTGTTCAACAATTTCTTTCACAAGATTTAGTCCGAGTCCTGTTCCTATTTGCTCTGCCTCTCTTGCATTTTTACTGCGATAAAACTCTTCGAATATTTTTTCCATATCTTCTTTCGGAATTCCTATTCCGTTATCCTTCACTAAAAAACCGTATGAAAAATCCGATACGAAAATTTCAATAATTACTTTGCCTCCGGGCAATGTGTATCTCAAAGCATTGCTTACCAGATTGCTAACAACTTTCTCAAAACCGTTGGTATCAATAATAATCATAACAGGAAATGGTGGATGGTTATAAATGAGTTCGATGTTTTTTTTATTTGCATATTCCTTGTGGTGACTTACATTGCTCCAAAGCCATTCATCTAAATCCACCTTTTGAATTACCGGTTTTTCCATTCCAAGATTGTACTGGGTAACCGCTATCATTTCTTTGATCATATCAATTACCTGCGAAGTTCTTCGCTCTGCTTTAAATACCATATCTTTCACTTCAGGTCGCAGATCGTCTGAGAATAAACTTTTTACTACATCAAGCGTGCTTTGGATTGCAATCATGGGTGATTTCAGTTCATGTGCCGCAAAACGGAAAGTACGGCTTCTGTCTTTTATTGCTTTCTCAAGCTGAACATTTTTCTGATCAATAATTTTCTTGAGAGATCGGTAGCCGCTCATAAAATTATTTATGATATAGATTCCCGCAAAATTGGTTATATAAAAAGCCAATAAAGAAGTAACTATTATTGCCAATGAAGCAGGCTCATTCCTGAGCAAATACCTTTCAACCATAACAAGATGCTCAAGTATTGTCCAGATAGTAAGTAAAATCGCTGCAAAAATTGCATTGAAGTATGGCAGAAACTTTCCTGGGAAAATTATTCCTGATAGTATTACCTGAACAATGTAGAGGAAATAAAACGGATTTCCGATTCCACCGGAGTAATGAATTACAAAGGATATTATTAAAAGATCAGTCAGTATCTGCAATTCAAGAAAAGCTAGCTCCTGATATTCATTTTTGAAAGGGAAATATCTTGCAATAAAAAAATACAGGATGTTAATGATGATGAGGATAACTGCAATGTTGGTTATTTCAACAAAGCCAATTTTGTATTGAAACATTATATCGGCTACCGGAACGCAGAATATCAGGGAGATGATTGCAATCCATCGAAGGTTAGTAAGCCACGCTAATCTTTCTTTAAGAGATGCTACCGTATGAAACGGAAGCCCGGCGCTTACGGATGTACTCAAATCAAACTTCATCACAGAAAAACTTCTCTATAGCTATTTGAACCGGTTCTGATAAACCCTTTTTGTAATTGGTTCCAAGTGGTTGAATTCCAATAAACAGAAAATTCATTTGCTGTTGATTAAGCAGATAATCCTTTATCATTTTTATTGAAAATGTATGCGTGCTGAATTCAGTTTGATCAATTTCCTCATCATTAAATATCTTTATATTTCCTGACGAACCATTCCATTCGGCAGCATCAATAAACACAATTATGTGCGGATTATAATTAAGAATTATCTGGAGGTAGTTTTCAGGATTTCTTCCTGCTATTATAAAATGAGACTTATGAAATTCTTTTTTCGATTTGAGTCTTTCAACTAATTCTAAACCGGCACCATCATCTTCTCTCAGTTCATTCCCTAATCCAACAAATACAATTCTATCCTGCTGATATATCGAAAGCTCATTTGTTAAATTCGTAAAATTCATCTTCAACCACAATCTTATGACGGCATTTTGGACAGACTTCCTTTATCTGATCTTCTCTTCTTATTCTTGATTTGGCGTGAGAGGGTTCTAATTCAAAAAATTCTCTCTGAATATTCAGCAGAAAATTAGGATGTGCATAGGCTTTTGCACCAAGTCTTTCTCTCACCCATTTGATTTGATCAGTCGGTGCAATCATTGAGCCGCATACTTCACAGAGTAGAATTTCTTTTTCAACTTTTTCAAAGATATTCGAATCGTTTTTATCCATAGTCGCAAAAGAATATTCAGTGCTGAGCAAAACGCCTTTTTGAGTAATGCAATGTTCTTCGCATTGTCCGCAATGAATACAGGAACTATAATCAATCTTAAGTGTTCGTAGTAAATTTATTAAATCATCAATTACAGTAATTGCACTTGCCGGACAAACCTGAGCGCAGGTTCCGCAACCGACACAATCATCATTATGATACCTGGGAAAACCTCTGAATTCCTCTTCTGGCTTAAATCCGTCAGCAGGATATTTTGTTGTATATGGTTTTGAAAAGAAGGATGTCAACGCTTCTTTTATTTCTCTTATTTTAGGAAGATACATTTTGTCACTCCACACTTTTTGATTTTATACTTCCACTTTTTCTTTCAGAGCTTCATCTTTCAGTTCTTTGTCTTCTTCGTATTTATCCACTACTGAAACTTTTGCAAGTGGTATTCTACCTCTGTGCGCTGCTCGTGATACTGCGTGAGCAGCAGTTGGTGCCGCAAGAACTATGAACACAATCCCGATTAAAGCTTTAAATCCAAAGCTGGTTAATCCCTGCATTATAATTACACCAAGCAAAATTCCCATCGAACCGAAGGTGACACATTTTGTTGCTGCCTGCAGGCGGTTGTAAACATCTGGCAGCCGTATCAGACCAAGCACTCCAAAGAAATCAAATGCTATTCCGATGCAGATTAAAATAATTCCGATTGTATCAGTCATCTAACTGCCTCCCTTCCAGAACTTTTGAAAAAGCGAGTGTTGCAATAAGACTGAGCAGTGCCCAGATGAGTCCAACATCCAGAAAAAAGGATTCATCATAATAAATACTTAATAATGCTGTTAATCCTATTATCAGAATTCCCAGAATGTCAACAGCAACAATTCTGTCTGCTGCAGTTGGTCCAATAATTACTCTAATCAATACAAGTAGTGAACTGAATAAAATCACATTTATCAACTGAATCATCAATTCGCCTTCATAAATAAAAAAGTTAAAGTAGAAGAAAGCTGCAAATATAATTAGACCAATTGTCCATTTCAGAATTTTCATTCGAACACCTCCGTAAGGGTTTTTTCAAATCTGTTTCCTATCTCTTCTGTCGCTTCATCAATATCCTGCGTTTTTACATTTATCCAGTGAATGTAAAGTTCTTTCTTCTGCTCGTTAATATCAATCGTTAGTGTTCCGGGAGTAAGAGTGATTGAATTGGAAAGAACAGTTATTGCAGAATCTTTCGTAAGCTTTGTTTTGATTTTTACTATTCCCGGTTTAATAGGAAGCATCGGATGAATAACAAGATAAGCTACTTCGAGATTTGCTTTTATCATTTCCCACATGAACTTAACAATATAGAACAGAAAATGAATTGTTCTTTTCACAGGGTGATGGCTTGCCACGTTCTTTATCAGGAAATGCCCTGCTAAAAAAGAAATCAGCAGTGAAATTGCAATACCGATCATTGCTTCCTGATAATCTTTAATATCAGTTAGCGCAAACCAGACAATAAGTGCGAAAACAAAAACAAGTATTCTGCTTTTAGTTTTAGTTTCCATTCATACCTCCAAGAACAAGCTGAATGTATTCGGTTTTATCTGATATCACTTTTACAACAGGATCAAGAGTTACTTCCTGAATTCCCGGCACAACCATCAGGCTTGTTAAGATGCATAAAACAGCGAGTGTTATCATTGCTGAGTTCATTCTCCATCCGATTTTATTCTCTGATGATTCAACTATCGTTTCGCCTTTGAAGCCGTAGCGCTGAACTTTCATAAAAGAAGCCAGTGTTAACAAGCTGCCGATTATTGCAAAGACTGCATACCACGGTAATCCGGCCTGCAGAGCAGCAATTATGATTATTAACTTGCTGAAGAATCCATTGAAAGGCGGAATACCTGAAATTGAAAGTGAAGCTATCAAAGAAGTTTGTGATGTTGTAGGAAGCAGCTTCATCAGATTTCCCATTTTTCTTAAATCGCGTGTGCCGAGTGCCATCTCAACAGAACCAGCGTTGTAGAATAAGAGTGATTTAAATATTGCATGGTTGAATAAATGAAATACGGCACCAAGTATTCCAAGCGGAGTTGCTATTCCTATTCCAAGTAAAATATATCCAATCTGGCTAATGCTGTGGTATGCAAGAAGTCGTTTCATATCCCACTGACCGATTGCAAGAAACACTCCGACGATAATCGAAATTGTCCCGAGCACTAAAAATATCTTCATAAATACTTCAGGTGCATTAAACACATTATAGAATATTCTGATCATTACATAAATACCAAGAGCTTTAATCAAAACTCCTGAAAGCATTGCTGATATTGGCGCCGGTGCAGATGAATGTGCATCTGGAAGCCATGCATGAAAAGGCATTGCAGCTGCCTTTAATCCGAACCCGACCATAAATAATCCGCCAACCCAAAAAATAACTTTCTGATCAACTGCTGGAAGAATCTCTGCAACTTTAGCCATCGTTAATGTTGATGTTGCACTGTAGGTTACTGCAATTCCGGCAAGTATAAGAAATGAAGAAACTGAACCCATAACAGCATACTTAAATGCAGCTTCAAACTCTTCGGCTTTGCTGCCATAAGCCACAAGTGCAAATGCCGAGAAGAGTGCAATTTCCATAAACACATACAGATTGAATAAATCGCCGGTTATTATTACCCCGTTCATTCCTGTTACAAGAAGCATAAACAAAGAATAATATTTCCAATCCATTGAGAGATGGCGGATGTACTGTATAGAGAAAATCAATGATGTGAATGAAATAATACTCACCATAACGAGTATGAATGACGTAAGTGCATCCTGAACGAGAACTATTCCATACGGAATTGACCAGGCACTCATTGAATAGGTAATAGTTTCTTCTTTCATTGTAATGAATGAGAACAGCGAAAGAATAAGTAATGCACTGACGGCAATAACACTCAGTATTACTGCCCAGTTATCTTTTTTGCCGGCAATAAGGGAAATCAAGAATGCTGCAAGCAGCGGAATAATTATGTAATAAGGAAGTATCATCCTTTTAACCTCCTTATCTGTGTTATGTCGAACGTCTGATATTTCTCAAAGAGCTTAATTGCTAAAGCCACAAGCATCGCTGTAGTTCCAAGTTCAATTACAATTGATGTTAATACTAATGCCTGCGGAAGCGGATCAACCATTTGTGATACATCTTTCCCTTTTGCAAGTATCGGATAAATCGATCCTTTACGATATGCAAATAGAATAAGGAGAAGATTTACAGCATAGCCAAGTATTCCGATTGAGAGAATAATTTTTATCAAATCTCTTTTGGTCAGAACGCCGTAAAGACCGACTAACAGTAACACAAAGCATAGAAGGTATACAATCATATTTTATTCTCCTTTCACAGTTTTAGATCCGGCTAATACCCAGGCTACTAAAAAGAGCGACATTCCAACCTTAATACCAATAATAATATTAAGCGGAAGTATTGTGCCTGCACTTAGCAATGCAAACAATTCACCTTTAGTAATGAAGTTTGCGAGGAACGCTCCGCCAATAGATATACCAAGAATGCCAAGTACTAAAAACAACGTAGCACTTGCTGATTCCAGGTCATGAAGAAAACCAATGTTTAACCAATCAGATGTAAACTTTCTTCCGTAGGCAAGCAGAACATTCAGAAATGCAAGAGCTATTATTACGCCGCCGGCAAATCCACCACCAGGTGAAAGATGACCGTGAAATATTATATATATCCCATATAGTAATATCATCCACACACTGATCCGAGTAACGGTTTTTACGATTAATGTCATACCATCATTTTGCTGCATGACTAAACTCCGTTTTATCTTTTTTTGATTTAGTTTTTATTCTGAGGATGGTAAATGCACCTAGTATTGCTGTAAATAAAACGGTAATTTCACCTAAAGTATCGTAAGCTCTGTAATCTAAAATGATTGAACTTACCAGATTAGCTGCTCCTGTATCCTGCGCTCCGTTATCCAGATAGTATTGTGAAGTTGTCATCAGAGGTTCACCGAAAGCCGGAAGCAGCTCAAATACTGAAACGCTGAAAATAAAAATCGCGGCCAGAGTAATCACCGTTACACCGACAAGAATTTTATTTATTCGTGATGGTTCTTCTTTGTGATAATCTTTCCCGAGAAATGCTCTTACTAGTATTATGAGTGCAAAAATTTCAAACAGGAACTGAACAATCGCCAGATCAGGTGCCTGAAGGAAAAGGAATGAAAGCGATACTCCCAGTCCAACAACGCCTATTGCAATAATTGATGAAAGAATATCTTCCATCTCCAAAGCAGCAATGGATGCTATTATCATTACGATAAGAATAAATATTAACCAATACTCTACAGGCATTTAATCCTCCGGAAAAAACTTTTAAATGTTTTTGTCATCCTGAACGAAGTGAAGGATCTCAATTTTTTATAAGGAGATTCTTCGCTCGAAGACTCGCTCAGAATGACACGTGCTATCTATACCACCAGCATTATTATCAGAAAGCCAATAACCATATAAAGAACATAAAGCTGAAGCTGACCGGGGTGTGCTTTCTGCAAATAACCCGAGAATGAAAAAGTAAATTCTCTTCCCATTTCATATAGATCGAAATACTTTTTCTCAGCATAATTATAAATTGACTTAAGCAAAGTGAAATTTCTCACTTCATTATAAAACTCTGTCCCTGCAATTCTGTATTTTTCCAGAGCAGGCATACCACCGACATACACATCATCGTATCTAACTTTTGCTGTCAAACCATATATCAATATTCCGATAATGAATGCGACAACAAATAATAAAATGACAATTATCGGATCATATAATCCAACAAAGGAAGGAATGTTCATTCCAGATGCTTCCACAACAGGATATATGAAATATTTCAGAGGTAACGCCACCGCAAAAATTCCAAATACAATACATAATAAAGATAGAGCACCGGTTGACAGCCACTGGTTAGCCGAAGCTTCTTTTATGCCTTTGTAAATATCTGGTCTTCTTCCAAGAAATGCTGCGTGCAAGAATTTCATAAAACTTGCAAGTGTAAGTGCACTTCCAAAAACTGCTATGATGATGCAGACAAGCAGCCACAATTGATAACCGGCACCAAGTGTTGAGGTTTTTTCAATCAATCCCTGGTAAATCATCCACTTTGAAAAGAAACCATTGAAAGGTGGAATACCTGAAATTGATAATGCACCGATCAAAGCCATCAGAAAAGTGATGGGCATATTCTTTCCAAGTCCACCAAGATAATCTAGTTCTGCAGTTCCGGCTCTTTTCTCAACTGAGCCAAATGACAAAAACAAATTTGATTTATAGATTGTATGATTAATCATATGAAACAGTCCACCGGCAAAAGCAAGAACGTTTCCGCTTGCAACTCCCATCACCATATAACCAACCTGGCTAACAGCATGATATCCAAGAAGCCTGTATCCATTATGCTGAACCATTGCCATCATTACTGCAGATATTACAGTTAATGCACCGAGAGAAATCAATATCATATTTATCAAAGGATAAACCACAAATAATGATGTTAGCATTTTAGCAAGCAGAAAAATCCCAAGCAGTTTGTCGAGTGAAGCTGGAAGAAATGCTGCACTTTCAACAGGAGAATTCTGACTGAAATCAGGAACCCATGTATGAAGCGGGAATGCACCTGCTTTTGCAAACGCTGCAATCAGCAAACAGATAAATGCAATGTGTGCATATTCTCCCTGTAAAGGTATTTGTGGATTATCAAGAGACCAACCCGTAGCGGGTGAAATCAACCACATAATTACAAGTCCCATTAACAAAAAAGCATCGCTTCCGCCGATTATTATAAATGTTTTCTTTGCTGCCTTTGGTGCATCGAGGGTTTTACCCATTGTTGCGAATAAATAGAGTGTTAATCCACTTAATCCCCAAAAGATTAAAAACGATAATGCGTGTTCACTTAAAACAACAGCATTGCAGAAAGAAACAGTTATTGGATAGAGAAAGAAAAATCTTTTCTCGGAATTTTTATCCAATCCATTGAGAGAAAAAATCAAAATGATAAAGCTGAGAATCTGAATGAAAGCAACAACAAATAAACCTAACTGGTCTAATGAAAAAATAATTTGCCCGAAGTAAGCAAATGAATCCATCTGACTTTGATAGAACAAATAAACCATTACCAGTCCGAAAGCGAGTGCAAGGAATGTTAAAACTTTCCGTAAAAATGCAGGAAGGAAAAGATTAACAAATCCAACCGCAAGCGGGACAATTAGAAACAGCAGTAGTTCATTGATTATCATTTCATTTGCCTCCTGAGCTGTTCTGTTTTTTCACGTGAGAGTTTCATTAGATCAATCTGATACGGCTCGCTGTTCTTATCACGAATTTTTATTGATCTTTCGGTGCAGCAATAACAAGGATCCACTGCAGCAAGAGTTATAAGCGCATCCGCAACCGGAATACCTTTACACGATGCTTTGAATGTCGGAATGTTCACATAACTTGGCGCACGCACTTTATGTCGAACAGGTCTGTTTGTTCCGTCAGTTTTTACGTAATGAAAAACTTCTCCGCGCGGAGCTTCGTATCTGCCTATTCCCTCTCCGGCAGAAATTTCTTTTATATTATTTCTTATTCCGCCATTTACTTTTTTTAGTTTTTCAAGGCATTGTTTGCAAATCTTAATTGATTCAAATGTTTCGAGAAGTCTTACAACTGTTTTATCAAATACATCACCGTTTTCAGTAACTATTATGTTAAAATCAACCAGATCATACGCATCTGTAGGTTCATCTTTTCTAACATCAACCGGAACTCCGGATGCACGGGAAGTTGGACCGACAGCACAAAAATCAATTGCATCTTTTTTAGTGAGAACTCCTACTCCTTTCAATCTTGATTTAAGAACAGGATCATCATTGGCGGCTTTGGCTATCATTTGAATTTTCTTTTCAATTTCATCCATACTATCCAGAAGGCTTTTGATTTTATCAGGATCAACATCCTTAGCAACCCCTCCTACACGCATCATTCCATAGTGATTTCTGTTGCCTGAAATTATTTCAAACATTTGAAGAACAGGTTCGCGGTATTTCCATGCCCACATCCATAGAGTATCGTATCCGATAAAGTGTCCAGCTAATCCAAGCCATAACAAGTGACTGTGAATTCTTTCAAGTTCACCGACAAGTGTTCTTATGTACCTTGCACGCAAAGGAATTTCAATATTATCTACATCTTCCATTGCGTGAACTGCAGCAAGCGGATGAGATGTAGAGCAGATACCACAAATTCTTTCGACAAGGTAAAGCGATTGAGTAAAAGTTTTAGATTCGGAAATAAACTCGTGCCCTCGGTGCATCCAGCCTATTTCCAGATCAATATCAACTACCGTTTCCCCATCAACCTGCAGGGTGAAATATTCTGCTTCTTCAAGCAGCGGATGATACGGACCAACAGGTATTATATTTTTATCCATTGCTTCTCCATTTTCTAAGAGGCACTTTAATATTTTGTGGATGGTTGCCTGTCAATAGCGGCTCAGGTCTCGGATGACCTTCGAAAGTTATTCCAAGCATCTCTGCCATTTCTCTTTCAATCCATTCAGCTCCGCGAACAACCGGCGTAATTGAATTCATTTTAGGATTCTTTTTATCCGGCATCACAACTCGTGGACAGTAATACTCACCCGATTTATCAAGTGAGAAATGATAGAGAACTTCGATTCCTCTGTATGTTTCTGTTCCTGTAGCGGTTGACAACCTGCAGCCGAGTTTGTTGAAAAGATAATCAGCAACTTCAATTATGTTCTCGTTACTGACTTCAAAGTAAAGTCTTTTTTGTTTTTCAATTTTTGAGATGATTTTATTTTCCATCAAAGAAATAAACTCATTGTAGTTATGCATTTAATACCTCCACAAGTTTTACCACACCATCAATCATTGCTTCTGGTTTTGGCGGGCAGCCGGGAATATAAAGATGAATTGGAATTACATCTTCTCTCTTTTCTACTGTGTTATAGCTGTTCTTGAAGCAACATCCGGACGCTGGACAGGTTCCAACGCCAACTACAAAACAAGGTTTAGCTGCCTGCTCGTAAATCTTTTTAACCTGAGGTGCAACTTTCTGATTTATCACTCCGCTCAATAGAATTACATCTGCGTGACGAACTGAACCGACAAGCTTTATTCCGAATCTTTCAACATCATATTTCGGAGTGAGCAGATCGAGTATTTCAATATCACAGTTGTTGCACGGCGATGCACTCATATGATAAACCCAGATGGATTTTGCAAGCCGCTTATTGTACCAACTCATTTATTACCTCTATGATTAGAAAAACTATTTTTCTATTTGAACTCAGAACATCGATTAACGATTTTTGATTTAAGAAGTTAAAATCATAATTCTGAAATCGTTAATCCTTGTTCTTAAATCATCATTATTTTGTTCATAGCCCCAGCATTTAGGGTCTGTTGCAGAAGTCACATAATTGTCATTTCGACCAACGGGAGAAATCTTTTTCGTTACATATTGAAGGATTTCTCAGTCTCCCGAAGGAATGCCTATGGCAGAAGACTCCTTCGAAATGACACTTTCCGAGTTATGCAACAAGCCCTTTATGCTGGGGATAAAAGGAATCTCCACCTTTAAAGGGCTTTAGCCCAATTTATGTTACGCTAAAGTCCAACGTGTACTAGTTAACATTTTCCCCCGACCTGAAGGTCGGGGCAATAATTCAATTTTTTAAATTTAATACCCAAACACAGCCAGCACCATTGCAATTAATGTTAATGGCGTTGCATACTTCCAGAAGAAATTAAGTGCTGTATCTATTCTTATTCTCGGATTTGTGTTTTTGATTATTATCATCAACACAACAATCAATAAATATTTAAGAACACTCCAGAGAATTTCAATTCCGTTAAGATTAAATCCGCCCCAGAATAACAAGACAAGCAGGAACGGAAATACTACATACATCATAAAATGATTAAGCTTCCAGAATCCTAATGGCGGACCGCTGTATTCCATAAAAGGACCTTCTACAAGTTCAGTTTCCGCTTCAGGAATATGGAATGGCGGCAAGGTCATCTTAGCCTGAATGCACAGCAAACCAATTATAAAAGCAATTATTCCTGACGCAGAACCGATAAACATTCCATCTGACTGAGCGGCTAAGATATTTCCAAGATCAAGTTGATAACCTGATTTAATTATCGGTACAAGAAGGACAAGAATGAATGCAAGTTCATCCGCAAGAAGAAGTTTTATTTCTCTTCCGGCACCAAGACTTGAATAAACATTTCCTGATGCTGATCCTCCCAGAACAACCATTACGGAGAAAATCATCAGCAGATACATAATGACTATTAAATCTCCTCCAAAGCTGATATTGAAGAAAAGTGAAGTCCCGACGATTGCAGAAACAAGTACCAGCATCGCAAAAGAGATGAACGGTGCGACCACAAACATTGAATGCACACCATCTTTTACTATGATAGTTTCTTTTCCGAGCAGCTTAAAAAAATCATTGAAGTTCTGAAGGAATGGAGGTCCAACCCGATATTGAAATCTAGCCGATACCTTTCTGTCAACCCAGCCGACTGTTAATCCAAGAATCGCTGTAAATAAAAATCCGGGAAAAACGAGCAGATAAAAAAACAATTCGAGGTTCATATTCTTCCCTCCTTATTCAGCCAGTTGGGAGTTCTAACAGCCAGATGATTTCCAACATAGAAAATATTTTGCTTATGATCTTCAACTATTTCTTTCATCATGAAAGAATTTGCCGGTGCAGTTTGAACGCAAGCAGGTTCGTAATCAGGTTTTTGTTCAAGCTGATTCAAACAGTAATCGCATTTAGCCGTTACATAGTTAATGACTTCTGGAAAAATCGTTCCAAACGGACAGGCAAGCACACAGCTCTTACAACCAACACATCGCATATTATATCTTTTAATCATTCCATTTTCCTGATGTTCCAGTGCTTCCTTTGGACAGGCATCGACACAGAAAGCCTCCTTACATTGCCTGCAGTAAGCAGAAAATTCAGCAACTTCTAGAAGACTGAAAGCACCGTTATTTTTTTGATGATACATATACTCACATTGAATGTCTTGTGCATTTGTCTCTGATTCCATCAGCACCGGGATATCAATGTATAGTCTTTTTAATCCCATATTGCCTCCTCATTTTTAATCTGCTCATAAGTGAAGACGGGTCCATCTTTACAGGCATAGTAACCTCCGATAACGCAATGTCTGCATTGCCCGAATCCGCAATACATTTTCTTTTCCATTGAGAGATAAAGGTTTTCTTCCTTGTAACCATATTTGAGCAAATCAAAAGTTCCGAACTTCATCATCACAGGAGGACCGCAAACAATTGCAGGGTTGCCATCAGGTTTCATATCAATTTTCTGTAATAACTTTGTAACGAGACACACATCTTCCTCCCATTGTTCACCGTCTGGAACTTCATCAACTGCCCTAATGAATCTTACATTGTCATACTTTCTCCATTCTGTCACTTCATCCTTATATATACAGTCTTTGGGAGTTTTGGCACCAGCTAAAAAAGTGATGCTGTTGTAATCTTTATTATCGTGAAGCATGGTCAAAAAGAGTGAGCGCAGTGGTGCGAGTCCGCAGCCGCCGCCAAGAATTAAAACATCCTTACCTTTAAATTTTTCCAGGGGATAATTTGATCCGAAAGGACCGCGAATGCCAATTGTAGCACCTGCGTGAAGTTCATGAATATATCCAGTTAAGAATCCGGTTTTCATAATTGTCACATCCATATCATCGGCTAAATAATGAGATGAAGATGGAGTGAAAGGTCCTTCTCCGATTCCCGGAATACCAACCTCAATGAATTGTCCGGTTTTAAATGGAATTGGTTTTTTCGGTTTGAACCTCAATGTTCTGATTAATGGTGATTCCTGCATCACCTCGTAAACTTCAGCAGGAATAACTTCATAAGGATTTTGCATAACTCTTCCTGAAAATATTTTTAGTTTACTTCCTGAGCAAGAGCACTTACATTTTTTACAACTTCACGAAAATCAATTTTGGCTGCACATGCTTCAGTACATCTTCCGCAGCCGGTGCATCCGATTTCACCAAAATTTTTGTGCATATAATCGAACTTGCATAAATACCTGTTACGAAAACGTTCTGTCATTTTTGGTCTGGGTGTTCCGCCTCCTGCAACTTTTGCATATCCATTCCACTGACAGGAATCATAAGAACGGACTTTAACAAATTCTTTTTCTGTTGATTCATCATTAAGAATTAAGCAATAACACGTTGGACAAATATTAGTACAGGCACCGCACCCAATACATTCTCCGGATGCATCTTCCCAGTTCTTATGTTCAACTTTTCTGAGTTCAGAATAATCAATTGAATGATTCAGATAATTATTTTTTTCAACAAGCTGATCAAATACTTTTGCACGATTTGATTTTACTATTTCCAGATCAGAAATGGTTGAGTTAGCGACTGTAATCTCTTTCTTCATCAGTTCGATAAATTCCTGACTGCACTCGGAACCGATTTCAATAAAATAATTTCCATCAATTACAGAAAGATTGAGATCAAATCCATTTTCTGGGTAAGGATGACCGTTGACCAGATTGCAGCTGCAGGTTTCGTGTAAATAATCGCAATCAGAAGAAATGATAAGAGTATTCTCACGCCATTGTTTATAGGCCGGATCAACAAATCCGCTTCGGAGCATTGCTTTATCAAGCAAATGAAGAGCTTTAATATCGCATGCTTTTACGCCAAGTATTATTCTTTTTTTATTATTTTCTTTTAGCGGGTATACTTGTTCACGGAAAAGATAGAAAAGAATTTTTAGAGGACCGACTGATCTGTAATAATTTATTTCAGGTTTTTTATTTTCGTCAAGATAATGAAAATGAAAAACCGGCTGCTTACCATCATCTGATCGTGCATGGTAAGGAGCTATAACCTCGTTATAGTTTCCAAATCCCTTATTTAATTTATTTAGAAAGGAAACAAATTCCTGAATATTAACTATCATCAATACTCCTCCTGACAGGTAATAGTGTTCTATCTTTATTTAGTTTTGCCCAAATTGACTGTTGTTATCAATTAGTAATTACAAAAATATAACGATTGTTATTTTTTGTTAAATAACAATTCCTGATAATGTTCTAAAAATTGGTCAAGGATTAATTTCAGAAAAGTCAGCGGGTGAGAGTAGTTTGAATATTTATAATCCTTTTTTCTATTCTTCTGTAATGTGAGCGATAGACAATTAAAATTAATTTCATTAAAAGTCTGTTCGGAACTATCGGTTATACAGCCCTCTAATGATATTCGAACAACCGTGTTCAGTATCATTAATGCGGTATTGATAAAAATAATAACTTGTACAGAATTATAAAGAACAGAAAAAACTGAAAGATACTATTGAAACATAAAGGTGAGTTAGATAATTGTCAACATGAATAAGATTGCTAATTGTTAACAAATAACAATTTCAAACAAGTGGAAGTTCTCAGGGAAAAATGATCATTCAACTTTAATTAGAGTCTACTATAAATTACTTTCAAGTTCCTGAGTCTGTGTATTATGTTCAATACTGAAAAGAAATTTTGCTTTTGGGTTTTTTTCTTTTGCAGAGTTTAATGAATAAGCAGATTCAGCCATAAAGACAAGATTATCGTGTTTATCCAGAAATAAATTATGCGACTGAAGTCTTTGCAGTTCAATTATATCATCCGTCTTATCATAAATAACCCAGCAGGCTTTGTAATAATTAAGCGGTCTGAATCTGCAAGACGCGCCGTATTCATTCAACAATCTGTATTCAAGAACATCAAACTGAAGATCGCCAACAGTACCGACAACTTTTCTGTTTCCATTATTCTGAATAAAAACCTGTGCTAATCCTTCATCTGTAAGCTGCCTTATCCCTTTATCAAGCTGTTTGGATTTAAAAGGATCAACCAGTTGGAGTTCTTTAAATATTTCAGGTGAGAAAGTTGGAATACCTTTATACATAAATTCACTTCCTTCTGTTAGGGAATCGCCAATCTTAAAATTCCCGGTGTCATAAAGTCCAATCACATCGCCGGGAAAAGCTTCATCAATAGTGGTTTTATCCTGTGCCATAAATGATGCAGGGTTTGGAAATTTAATATCGCGTTTTAATCTTACATGGTGGAAAAATTTATTGCGTTCAAATTTACCGGAACATACTCTTAAAAACGCAATTCTATTTCGATGCTTCGGATCAAGGTTAGCGTGAATTTTAAATATAAAGCCCGAAAACTCTTTTGATTCAGGTTTTATAATGCCATTAGTCGTTTCTCTCGGCTGTGGTATTGGAGCAATTTTAATAAATGTATCCAGTAATTCTCTTACACCAAAATTATTTAAGGCACTTCCGAAAAAAACAGGCGCTGAACTACCGTTCAGATAATCATCAACTTCAAAATGATCATATGCTCCATGAATCAGTTCAAGATCATCCTTAAGTGATAAAACATCATCACCAAATCTTTCATAAAGTTCAGGATCATCAATGCCTTTGAATACTTCCACATCCTCTTCAATACGCTGCTTGTTTGGACTGAAATGTATAAATGTGTTTTCATAAATATTATAAACCCCGCGGAAGCTCATTCCAATCCCCAGGGGATAACTTAACGGCCTTACCCTAATATTTAATTTTGCTTCAATTTCATCAAGAAGCTCAATCGGATTTCTGCCCTCCCTGTCAAGTTTGTTAATAAAAACTATAACCGGTGTATTACGCATTCTGCAGACGTTCATCAGTTTTTCAGTCTGCTCTTCAACACCTTTAACGCAATCAATAACAAGAATAACACTGTCAACTGCAGTTAAAGTTCTGTAAGTATCTTCAGCAAAATCTTTATGACCGGGAGTATCGAGAAGATTTATATTCATCCCGCCGTAATGAAAACTTAATACAGAAGTTGAGACAGAAATTCCTCTCTGCTTCTCAATTTCCTGAAAGTCGGAAGTAGCAGTCTTTCTTATTTTATTTGATTTCACTGCACCAGCAATCTGAATGGCGCCGCTGAACAAAAGCAGCTTTTCAGTTAATGTTGTTTTTCCTGCATCAGGATGACTTATAATAGCAAATGTTTTACGTTTTTGTATTTCTTTAATTAAACTCATCGTCTTATTTTTTTATTGATAATAATTAGGAAAAATTACTGAGGGTTAGGTTCTACAAACCAAACCTGGAAGTGGACATAAAAAAGAAGCGGTTAATAATTCTTATTTTTATACATAATGGATGCAAATATATTAAAAACGAATGAGAACTTTTAACGGATTAGTCCACCAAAAGAAGTATTTATTTCAGGGTATTCTGCAAATCAGCGCTGGTAAGATTGAAATCCTCAGGCGCAACCTGATAGAAGGCGCTCAGTTGGTGAATCATTCTTTGAAGCTCTTTACAATCTGGTAACAAAGATGACTTTGATATCATTTCAATGGGCATTTTCTTTACCAGACCATCGTAAAGATCTTCAACTTCATCCTGCCCGATCTGTAATGATAATCCAATATTGTCGTATAGTTCCTGTTTAATCTTGCTTAGTTCCTTATAAGAACTTAGATGATTTATAATAAAGTCACTGAAAGTTCTTAAAGTTGCGCATAGAATTCGCGGTTCAAATCCTTCTGCAAATCTTCGTATGGCTATATCATCTATATACTTTAATAAAAGACTTCTGTCGCTGCTTCGTATTGTTGCAAGTAATAAATGATATAAAGCACTCATATAACACTGAAAATCATTTAACGGCATATCTTTGTAACGGGTAAAAATTCCTTCAGGGTTTTCTCCTAGAATTATTTCTTCTATCCTGGTAAGAATCACTTCTTTTTGTTCTATCATTTTTTCATAGATCATCAAATTCGCTCTTCGAGCAATTCTCTTAAGGGCAGCTTCATTTTTTACCCGCCATTCGTCGGGATGGCTTTTCATTTTTTCAAGAAGGAATAACAAACGTCTGCTGATATTATATCTGGGTGTCGTCCTCCAATCCAAAACAGATTTTGTGTATGAAGAATCTACATCCAATTTTTTATCTATATATCTTATCATCCAGAACTGTTCAAATGGTTCATCACAGGTTAATTTAAATATTTTTAATAATCTCCTGGCAATTAGTGCCGGATATGCCAATAGCTTTGGCAAGTGAACAGGGTTTATAACCTCTCCATAATAATAACGTGTTGAGATTTCAAATAACTCGTTATGAGATGTTGAACCATTGGGACTTGCATGATAAATATCATAATCCGGCAACTCAGATGTTTTAGAAAGTATTACTTGCAGCATCTGACATAAGTCTCTAATATGAATATATGGTATAGCAGATTCGCCTTTGCCTCCTATTATTCTCGACTCAATTTTTTTCGATAACCACGTTGATAAGAATTTATACAATGGTGCAAACTCACACCAATCACTATAAACGGCTGCAAATCTAATAACAGAGCAAGAAAACTTTTCTGAATACTCTTTAACCAGTTCTTCACCTATCTTTTTACTAATTGCATACTGATAGTTTGCATCAGGTGAAGTTTTTTCGGTTATTACTTCATTGTTTAATTGAAATTCACATGCTGCCAAAGAACTGGCAAATATGAATCTGCGGATATTCACTTTAGCAGCAAACTCCAGCATGTTTTTTGTACCATCAACATTTACAGTTTTATAAGCGGGATTATCTTTATATGTAAAATCGTAAAAAGCGGCAAGATGAATTATAAAATCACTGCCACCATTTTTCTTTATGTACTCAGCAGCTCCATTTAAGGTTATCAGATTTGAAATATCACACTGAAGCCAGTGTAAATTTGGATGATAGGGAATATTTGCTTCCTTTCTGGAACGCCGAGCAATTGCAAATATTAAAAAATCATCTTTAAAATAATCTATGATATAACTTCCAATAAATCCGCTGGCTCCCGTTACAACTATTGATGGTATTTTTTTCATAATTGCTTCTGATCAAAATAATTTTCTTTGACTAATGCACGGTATAAATAAAGTATAATAACACCCATTAGTAAATCTGAAATACCGGATGTTATTATCAGGAATTGTGAACTTATAATTATGAAATAAGTTAAAAGAAATAATGTTGCAATAAATTTCACAAGAACTGAAAAAACTATAAGCTGCTTATATTTTACTTTATCATAACCGGCTAAGGCATATCCAACTGACATTGCAATATGAAACACTCCTCCCTGTGTTGAGAAGAATCTATCGAAGGTTGATTTAAAACCAAGAAATTCAAAAAATGAAGCCGGCAATATGATAAGACCGATGCCTACCAGAAAGGAATGAAAAGCTACTAACCATAATAAAACCGAAAGTATTTTTCCTACTTTAAGGTTCATAGAATACTCGCGTGTAAATGGGCCTTAAATAAATCAAAAACCCCAGTTAATTGCAAGAATAATCGTACCAGCTATGCATGTATTTTTTTAAATGATTGCTTATTCGCATTTATAAACTTTTGTAAATTATTGATGATGGCGATTTAATAAAATTAAACCGATACAATGTAACTTTACCGAAAGTAAATAGGAATATGCTGACATTGATTAAAGATTTTCAGATATAACTACGTTTCACATTTTGGCTTTGATTTTTCATTTTCGTCCTCGCTTGTTGTGAAGATTAGATAAAACAAATAAATTTTGCTGTTTATTTTTATTACTATTAAAAGAAGAACAATGGATATATTTTTAAAAGCCGCAATCGATGAGGCAAAAAAAGGAATGGCTGAAGGCGGTATTCCCATCGGGTCAGTGCTAGTTATCGATGGTAAAATAGCTGCAAGAGGTCATAACAGGCGTGTTCAAAAAGGCAGCACTGTATTACACGCTGAAATGGACTGCCTTGAAAATGCCGGAAGATTGAAAGCATCAGATTATAGACGTGCAATTTTATATTCAACTTTATCTCCCTGCGATATGTGCAGCGGTGCTGTTCTTCTATATGGAATACCGAAAGTGGTTATTGGTGAGAACAAAACTTTTACCGGACCGGAAGATTACTTGAGATCACGCGGCGTGGAAATACTGAATCTTGATAATGATGAATGTTACCAGCTGATGGAAACATTTATAAGAAATAATCCGGATTTGTGGAATGAAGATATTGGGGAATGAGATGTAGTACTTTATTAGGGGCAATGTGTTTTTACAAGTTAATATATTTCAGTAATAAAACTTTAATGTTTTATAAAAAGCTCAGATTTCCTTTAACCAAACAAGTATTTGATCATCTTTTGGAATTACGCCAAAACTCTTCACCTGCTCATTGACTACCAAACCGGGAGTCATCATAATATTGTAGTTCATTAATTCGTTTATGTCAGAAACTTTTCTACCTTTGCATTAATACTATTTGCCGCAACCAGGTCTCTTATTTTGGCTTCGAGAGTCAGGAATTTTTTACAGCCTGTCCCGAGTACTTTGACTGAAGTCATTTTTTATCCTTCATAATTCTTTAATTTATTCATCCCAGTAATACATTTGGGCTTCTGTTGATTCAGGATGTTGGTTTTGAATTTCTTTTATTGTTTTTTTCAACTGAGAGTTATCTTTTATCTTAATATAACGGGCTGTTTCTCTGGCAACTATAAGTTTCGGATATAAAGATGTATCAGCTAACTCATCAATTTCTTGATCTATCATTTTTATTATATCATCATATCTGCCGCGGGGCATAATTGTTTCGGTGATTCCAAGTCGCATCATTGCTCTGAATTCATCTGCGGGCAGATAGCCGTTAAAGTGATAGTATGAATTTCCATTCTGATCAAGAAAATAGATTGCGGGAGTCCAGTATGCCCCAAGATTTCTCCTGACCTCCCTGTCTTTAATTATATCAAGTTTGAGCAGAACAAACCACTCATTGATTTGATCAACTAATTTTTGATCTTTATAAGTTGTTGCTTCAAGTTTTTTGCAACCTCCGCAGTTTTCCATTTCAAATTGAAGAAGAATTATTTTTTTTGATTTTGCCGCTTCTTCTTTCGCCTGTTCGAAGTTATTTAGCCAGTCCATATTTCTCCTCTGATTGAATTTAACTATTAAAAATAATGTGTTACAAACTTACCGAATGTTATGGACAAACATCTGGCGCTTGTACAGTTCCCTTTTCAACTTTACCGAAATATTTTTTCTGAAAGAACAGTGCAACATTTACAAGTGCAATCAACACAGGTACTTCAACCAATGGACCGATTACAGCAGCGAATGCTTCTCCGCTGTTAATTCCAAATACTGCAATCGCAACTGCTATTGCAAGTTCAAAGTTATTGCTCGCCGCTGTAAATGAAAGTGTTGCGGTTTTACTGTAATCAGCGCCAACTTTTCTTCCCATATAAAATGAAACCAGGAACATTATCACAAAGTATAGAAGTAATGGAATTGCAATTCTTACAACATCTAATGGAAGCTGAACTATGTATTCACCTTTAAGTGAGAACATAACTAGTATTGTAAACAACAATGCAACTAAAGTTATCGGACTTATCCTTGGAATAAATTTCTTTTCATACCAATCACGGGATTTATATTTAAGTGCAATAAATCTTGTCAGCATCCCGGCAATAAACGGAATACCGAGATAGATGAATACACTTTCGGCAATCTGTCCGATTGTTATATCAACAGCGAAAGTCTGTAACCCTAACCAGTTGGGTAATACTGTTAAGAACACATAAGCATAAACTGAAAAGAATAATACCTGGAAGATTGAATTGAAAGCGACTAAGCCTGCTGCATATTCGGTATCACCTTTAGCAAGTTCATTCCATACAATAACCATGGCAATGCAGCGTGCAAGTCCGATTAAAATTAGTCCAGCCATATATTCAGGATAATCCTGAAGAAAAAGTATTGCAAGAATAAACATTAATACTGGACCAACAACCCAGTTTTGAATTAATGATAATCCAAGAATTTTCAAATTTCTAAAAACATCCGGAAGCTCTTCATACTTAACTTTTGCAAGCGGAGGGTACATCATTAATATCAAACCAATCGCGATCGGGATGTTAGTTGTTCCAACCTGAAATTGATTCCAGAAATCAACGACAAGTGGGAATAAATATCCTGAAAAAACACCCAGGAGCATTGCAGAAAAAATCCACAAAGTAAGGTAACGATCTAAGAAAGAAAGTTTTTTTGTAAGTATGCTCATAAATTTATAATGCAATGGAACACGGATTAGACTGATGCGACTGATTTAAATCAGTAGAAATCCGTTTGACCTGCCTGTCTACAGACAAGTTCGTTAAATTTGTGTTCTATTAATTTTTTAATTCTTTCAGATAAAACTCATAAAAATCTCTTTTGATTTCATCTCTTACTCTGCGATAGACCGGCATAACTTCTTCTGTTCCAACTGCATCTGCGGGATCGTCAAAGCCAATGTGCAGACGATGCTTAACATTTCCCATAAAAACGGGGCATGTTTCTTTTGCGTTATCGCACACTGTAATAACATAATCAAAAGACTGCGTTAAATATTTATCAACATCTTCAGCCACTCCGTTACTGATGTCAATTCCGATTTCACTCATTGCTTTTACTGCAAAGAGATTCACCTTTTCTGCGGGCTTCGTTCCTGCAGAATAAACCTCAAGATTTTCATCAAATGATTTTAGAAATCCTTCTGCCATCTGGCTGCGGCAGGAATTTCCTGTGCAGAGTATTAAGATTATTTTTTTCATTTATGATTTACACCCAACAACTGTTATACTAAAAATGCCAACTTTATTATTTCTGAGATTTTCAATTTCCGAATCATTTAAATATTTTTTCAACACTTCGTCAGGTAATTCAATAACTTTTGTCTTTTTTATTACAACATTTTTAAATCCGGTTTTACTTATAATTACGAGGTATTCATCATGCTGAAGAGCACCTGCCACACAGCCTGCATACATTTCTGCTGACTTCTTCAATCCTGCCGGAAGTTCACCTTTAACCACTATATCCGAGACACAAAAATGAGCACCCGGTTTCAGTATTCGGTAAATCTCCGAAAATGCTTTGCCTTTATCAGGGACAAGATTCAGCACGCAGTTGCTGATAACCACATCTGCTGTATTATTATCGATAGGCATGTTTTCAATTTCTCCGAGTCTGAATTCCACATTTTTATAACCAACTTTAGCTTTGTTAATATTTGCTTTATCGATCATTTCCTGTGTAAAATCCAGACCTATAACATTCCCCTCATCTCCGACAATTGAACGTGCAACGAACACATCATTACCGGCACCGCTGCCAAGATCAACTACAGTATCACCTTTCTTAATTTTTGCGTGTTCAGTCGGAACTCCGCACCCAAGACCCAGATCGGCATCCGCAAAATATCCGTTGAGATTAGAATAGTCATCCTGCATTATGGTGTAATCAACTAATTTGTTTGATTTCGAACCACAGCCGCACCCGCAGCCTGTCTGATTCTTCACGGCTATTTCCCCGTACTTTTCTTTTACCACTTGTTTGATCTCTACTGATGTTTCCATCTCATTACTCCTATTTTTATCACTCTTCGATAAGCTCAGAGTGACAAATAATAAATTAAAGTAGTCATCCTGAGCCCGTCGAAGGATGACGATTTATATTTTAACAACAACCGATTTTTGTGAACATTTTATCTAAAGCATTTCTGGCTTTTAATAGAGTTTTATTATTAACACAGTAACAAATCTTTGGTCCGTCAATCTCGCCTTGAATCAATCCAACCCGCTTAAGCTCCTTTAAATGCTGGGAAACCGTTGCCTGGGCAAGCGGGAGCTGATCAACAATATTGCCGACCATGCAGTTCTCCATTTCAGTCAGCATTTTCAGAATTTTGATTCTTGCAGGATGAGATAATGCTTTTGCAACATCTGCCAGCCAGACATCTTCCTGGGTGAATTCTTCTTTCTTCGAAACTGCCATAAAATAATTCCTTAAATCGTTCATCGTGAATATACGATATATAGGTTAAAATACAATGAAGTTCATCACAATTTAAAACGAGTTAAAGATTAAACTTTTTTTGAATAAGGAATGAAGATGAAATTGATTATACCTTGGAGAGGATTTCGCTTCAAGCTCCCAAAACACATTTGCGGGAGTCCTCCAACGGATTCCTTCGGACTTTCGGGAGAACCTCTGACCTTCGGTTTAGGAAAATTTTTTGTACCCCGGAGAGGATTCGAACCTCCGACCTACGGTTTAGGAAACCGACGCTCTATCCTACTGAGCTACCGGGGCGTGTCGGACAACTTATACTAATTTCATCACAAAATTAAGCAAGTCAGCAGTGTTTTAAAAGCTTATCAACTATCATAATTTTGTCCAATAAATGTATTTCATGCATTTTCATTGCTTTTCCATGCATGGTTCCAAGACCGGAACACAACAAATTTCCACAGAATCGAAGAAAAAGCAGTTTTATTATTTGTGGCATAATAATTCTATATCTGCACGCAAATACTCGGCAATTTCAATCAAAACAAAGGAGAAAAAAATGAAAACTGCAGAACTCGCGAAGAAATATTTTCTTCCATTTTTCATACTGGCGCTAATTACCTTTTTCGCCGCCTGCCAGGATAATTCAATTGTTGATCCTGAAGTAACATCTGACAGACAGGCAATGGAAAAACTGGTAGAAGAGGATTCCGTTTTAAATTCGTTCGAACCTAACTTTAATGAGGATGGAGGAGTTGGCTTTTTAGGTAAAGTTAATGCTGATATCTATCCATTTAAAGTATGGCATAGAATGCGACTAGTAAACAGAAATCTTACTATCGATATTCAGGGTGATACTGCTTATGGTGTAGTAACAAATACATTCGAAGGAATACTTTTTATCGCTGCTACGTACGATCCGAATGCAACTACTCCGGATACAGTTGTACAAAAACCTTTTACATCTACTGTTACTCGCAATATTATATTTGTAAAAATTGACCGCAATGCAAATCCGGAAAGAAACTGGAGAATAGCTGCTATTTCCCTGCCTGAAGGCGGTACACAAAGTCCTAATATTGATATAACTAAATTTACTGCATTTCTGCCCAATGGAGATACGCTTATAATAACTTCGCCAAATGATTATTATCTGATAAGAAACTGGCAGCACTGGTGGAGATGGAGACATATTCCTGTACTCCAGCCGGGACAGGAAGTTCTTCTGAGAGTTGAACTTACAAGTGCTTATTCCGATACTGATTTTGTTACCATAACCTTTGGAGCAGACAGATTCGGTATGCACAGACTTAAAAAACGTTTTGAACTCATTTCTTCAACACCCAATGGTAATTTATACGATAAAGTATATGAACAAACATTTACTCCAAGACCATTAGCTTTTGGATTCTTCCATGCAATTGTTAATGCAACTCCAAAACAGGTGATCTTTGATGACTCAACTCCGGTTGAAATGGAATCCTGGGGTGTACCGTATTTTGTGAGACCTTTGCCATAACTGAATAAATTATTTTAGTTACAAATCCTCCTCTTCGCGGGGAGGATTGTTTTTTTGTTTTAGTATTACAGTTGAATGAGTTATAAAGTAATGTTAAGTTAAAAGAAATGAAAAAGTATATTTTTTACATAATTATAGTATTGTCTGTATCATATTTCGGATGCGATAAACCAGCTCCAACCGAGTTGATTGATGATTCCGGAACAAGTAATAATTTTGAAATTGAAATACTTGGTGGGGAATTAGATAACGAATATTACAGCAATGGATATGATACAAGCGGTGTTATTGAGGACATTCGTAGATTTGCTAATATTATTTCTGTAAGCGGAATAAAAATTACTGGCACCGGTAGAACTGATAATATTTCAACAGCGCAGGTTATTCTTTCTGATAAATCAAATCCGGTTTATTCTCCCGGGGGCAGATTAATTGGTTACAATACAATTACTCCCGGTGTAGTTCGGATTAACTCTGAACCAGCACGGATAACAAATTTAAGAATAAGATTCCGTGAGCAAGGCGTTCTTATAGACACTGTGCTGGGCAAAAAGTACGAGCTTTTTAATTCTGACAGAAGATTTTTCGGTGATCAGTTTAATTTTCCGTATAACAGTAATATCAATTTTTCTTTTACTCCATTCTTCGGTCAGCCTACATCATTTGATATTCCAACTCCGACTGAAGTTACAGGTACTGTAAAACTTGTCAGACTTCCGGATCAAAACAGATTCCGTGCAGAACTGAACTGGACAGGTACACCTGCAGGCAAATTTTCAATAGTAATTGGCGGTGTCAGAGCTTTCAATAATCAGGTTTTTCCTTTTTACAGATTAAGAACAGAAGATGACGGCAGTTTAATTATTCCGGCCGGAATATTAAGTAATATTCCCAGAGACAGATTTAACAGAATTTCTATTTCCTTCATAAGAAAATTTGATAACACAATTCAACTGGATAACAGCGAACTTTATATCAGTTCACAGAGCATTCATACAATAATTGTTGAAATTCCTTGAGAGCAGTTTTATTAGCAGGTTTACTAATGGTTTACATCGTTCCATTAAAAGCTCAATCCTCATTTGGGATTGCAGGACTTTGGGGAATTTCAAAGGAGTCTTTTACCTCCATCAGCTCTTTTGAATTTAATCCTGGTAACTATTCTGTTATAAGAGACTGGGCATTCTCGGTGTCCTACGGAGGTGAACTGTCAAAGAATTTTACCAGCAGCTTATACCAGATCTCCGCAGCAAAAAATATTGATGATCACTTTATATCTTTAAGATATTCTCCCGGTTTTCAGAAAGAATTTATATTCAGATCCGGTGAAGCTGTTATTATAAATAATGAAGATCCGATAACTCTTGAGTCAAGGTTTCAATACAAAGAGTTATTTGGTGCGGGCTATTCGTTTAAGTTCAATGCCAATTTAAGTGCAGGATTCAATGTAAGATTTTTTGAACAAAACTTCACTCAGGAAAATGTAAATACGATTTATTCGGATACTATTTATTTTGTCCGCGAAACTGAAACTGAATCGGCAAACTTTGGTAAAGCAGATTTTGGCCTGGTGTGGAAAGCTTTTGATAACTTAGCTTTCAGCCTATCTTCATTAAATCTGCTAACATTTAAAAATGAAACTGCAAATTCTCCGAATGAACGATTTAAATTGAAGAATGAACGAACCGCATTGATAGGAGTAAGCTATAATTCGCTTGAATATATGAATCTTGCATTGATGTATGAAACTAGTCGCTCTTTCCAGGGCAGTATTAATAATTTTTTTAACATTGGTAAAAACAAAATTGGATTTGGAATCACAACTTTTCACGACAAGAGACAGCATCCTTTTCTTGCAGGAATAATACCAGCAGCCTTTTTTACTTCCAGGCTTTTTGATGTTTCACTTAGCTGGTTAAAATATTTTTCAAATAGAACCTCAACCGGCAGTTTCAGCAGCTTTTCTGAAAACGGAATATCAAGCATTATAAATAACCGGTATAGTTTTGATAAGATACTATTAACTGTTAACTTCAAGTTAAACACTAAACTCGAACAACGTGTAAAATTTTTAGATGTTGAGATTTTAAAAAACATATATCCTTCGCTTGCTGAAAGATATTCAAGTTTTCCGATCGCTGTTGCAAGAGTTGCTAATATATCAGAGGAGAAACTTACTGTTAAACCAACAATGGTGATCAGTGGAGTTAATGAAAATCCTATTCAGTCACCTTCTGTTTCTATTTTTCCGGGAGATACGGTTGATATAAATTTTTATATGATCATTCCGGATGATTACTATAAAGCAAATCCCGGAATATCATACGCTGATTTTTACCTGTCGACTGTAAGTGATGATTACGATGATAAATTTCAGATGGCAATTTTAATAAATGGCAAAAATGCCTGGGATGGTAATGTTCATAATCTGAAATATTTTATAAGAAAAGACAGAGACTTTACAATCGGTTACTCAAAGCAATTACTTTCAAATTATAAGACAGAACTGGATACTGTGAGAAGTGCATTATCCTTCTTCTCTAAAGCAAAATTTATCTTCGATGAGTTTATAAAAAACATGCAATACATTTCAGATCCAAGGGCTACTGCGGAGTATGTCCAGTATCCGAAGGAAACTATTGATTTAAAAGGCGGTGATTGCGATGATCTGAGCGTTTGCTACAGCGCTTTGTTAGAAAGTGTCGGAATTGAAACTGCTCTTGTTGATTTTAAATCAGGAGGAGATTTAAGACACGTGAATGTAATGTTTAATACTAAACTATCACCCCGGCAAGCTAACCATATAACTGAAAATGATTTAAAGTATATTGTGAGAAAAAATGAGGATGGAGTTGACGAGGTGTGGATACCTGTTGAAACTACTACTCTTACAGGATTTAAAGATGCGTGGTCAACAGCCGCAGGAAAATTTCAACAGGATGCTATCAATAATCTTGGCTTGATAAAAGGTGATGTAGAAATAATTGATGTTTACTAATTCAAATGAGGTTTAAAATGATTAAATATATTTTACTATTTGTGATGCTGTTTGCTTCTATAACAAGTGCGCAGTCATTTGAGATAGAACGTGTTACAGGTAATGTGAAATTTATTTCCGGAAGTGATAATCAATGGAAGGAATTAACACTGGGGATGAAAATTACTTCCAATGCAATAATTTCAACTGAAGTTAATTCAACCGTGAAACTTAAAGGTGATGATGTTTTGTTTACATTAAAAGAATCATCTGCAATCGCAGTTTCTAACATAAAAAAAATGAACATTGATGAACTTCTGCTGGCTCTTGCTATGGAAAACATTATTAATACGCCTCGAAAAGGAAAAGGCGAAAAATCGAACAATACAGCTGTGTACGGAACTAAAATAACCGATCCGGAATCCATTATTGAGCCCTCGATAGAATTTGGGACTAAAAGATTGAATGGCGCAAAGCAGCTTGCAGAAAATGGTATGAAAGAGTCGGCAATAATCACTGCAATGGAAGTTTACCGAAAATATCCAGAAACAAAAACTGATGCATCTAACAGAATCTTTTTTGCTGATCTGCTTTTTGAAAAGAAACTTTATGAAGAAGCATATGATCAGTACAATGAAATAAAAGCCTTTACTTTAAATGATTCCCAGGCACAATACGTTTCAGATAAGCTTAATGAAATAAGCAAGAAACTTTTAAACAGATAAATATCTTTTCAAGATAATTAAACACAGGATTTTCTGGCTTTGATCCGAATTAATCCGTCGCATCCGCCTGATCCGTGTTCTATTTTTTTTGAAGAAAATGCTTAATCACCTCATCAAGATAGATGTGAAATTTCTGAGGCAGGTTTTTATACTTTGAACTTAACTTGTCCCTAACTGCAGAAAAATCCTCAGACTTATATTCCTGAATATCTTTTTTAATATTATTCAACCACGTATCTAGTTTTACCTTAACACGATTTACAACTTCAAAATCATCACTATCAGCAATGAACGCAGCTGTTAATTCCTCATCAAAGTTTTGTTCAACTAAAATTTTCAAAGAATATCCCCTGAAATTTTCCGATATAATCGTCCGGTTAACTTTACCAAGTTCCTTTGCTGTTTCATTTATTGAAGAGTGTGAAAAACCTTTTAAACGAAGCGATTCAATTACAAGATCTTCAAAATTGAGCTTAATGTTTTTAATAAGATCGTCAGGCAGATCGTTTAGCTGGATCAAGTTCCTGCCGGAAGATTTACAAAAAATTACTGCTCGCTTAATCACTGATTCCAGTTCCCTTACATTTCCCTTCCAGTTATATTCATTTAATGCTCTAAGAACAGCAACAGAGAAATTAATATTATCACCATCCTGCTTAAGGAGATATGCAGCAATGGGTTCGATATCTTCCTTTCTGTCACGTAAAGGAGGAAGATGAATATTCAGAACATTTATCCGGTAAAACAAATCCTCACGGAATTTCTTTTCAATTACAATCTGTTTTAGATCTTTATTTGTTGCCGCAATTACTCTTACATCCACAATTTTTGAAGTGACCGAACCGATCTTGTCAATTTCACCTGACTGAAGAACTCGTAATAATTTTACCTGAAAATTTTCAGAAGTTTCACCTATTTCATCTAAAAATATCGTTCCCTTATTTGCGGCTTCAAACTTTCCAATCTTATCTGCTATTGCACCAGTAAAAGAGCCTTTTACGTGACCGAACAATTCACTTTCAAGAAGAGTTTCGGGAAGTGCGGCACAATTAACTGCTATAAAAGAATTTTCCTTTCTGCTGCTCAGATTATGAATTGACCTCGCTACCAACTCTTTGCCAGTTCCGCTTTCACCGGTAATTAATATTGTCGCACCTGTAGGAGAAGCTTTCTTTATAAGCTCAACCACTGATGACATAATAACTGATCGGTATACAAGTCCGTAAAACTTCTTATCACTTTCAATATCTTTAAATTCAGCAGATTGCTTATCCTCCTCATTTTCCTTCAACTTACTAATATCAGATTTAAGTGTTTTAATTTTGGCAAGCAGAAGTTCGCTTTTTTCTTTTTCGGATGCTTCAAATTCTTGTTGAAGGTTTAAAAGCTCATTCTCTTTACCGCCGAGTAATTTTTTAAGAAGTTCGGCTTCATCAACCGCTGATCTTAGTTCATGCCGACTTTTGATAATTCTAAATGCAAATTCTGATACGATAACGAAAAAAAGAGGAATAATAAAAAATGAGTATGCCAGTTCAAGATACAGGTAACGGTTAAATATGAAAGCAGCAGTAATTATAATAGATAATGCTAAAAAGTATAATCTAAATTTTCGGGTTTGATTTTGTAATAAGAATATTAACAATAATAAAATTATGCTGAATAAAAATGCTGAAAGAATATAGTACTTGTCATCATAGTATCTTGAATTGAGCAGGTTATCAAGTGCAAAAGCATGCAGAGCAACACCGGGTAAATCCGGATCATAATTTGTTTGAAACGTTGATGATATTTGCGGATCGCTTATACCAATAAGAATAATTTTGTCTTTAAGAATATTTAGTTCATTGTCATCTATCCGGATGAGATCAAAAAATTCAAGCAACGAATATGTTTTATACTTTTTCCACGATGCCAAGAAATTAATTCTGATTTTAGATGGATAGTTTTCTTCTATTCCAGCCAGATTGAGACTAAATGCTTTTTCTTTCAGATCCCTGTTTATAAGTTCAAGTGGTATTTCAATACCATAGCTATCAAAATAATTTAAATGACCGGTTAATAATGATTCATCGATCAACTTTGGACTTGGCAGACTAAGCGAATCGGTAATGTAAAAATTATTTTGTGCTGTGATTTGTCCTGCTAAAGAACTTAATACTACTCTGCCGGAATTACTTATTTCTTTCTGCAATACATTATCATATATAACCTGTGTTATGAATTTGGAACTGAGAAAAACCTCCAATCCAATTTTCTTAACATCATAACCAGTTAACTGATTAATAAGAAGTGCATAATAACTCCTCTTTAAAGGCCATGGTCCTATCTGCTCAATATCTTCGCTGCTGATATGGATAATTACAATATTAGTATCCGGCTGTGTTTCACCAGTTGTGCGGGAAATTAAAGTTGATAAACTTGCATCAAAACTTCTTGAAACAGAAACAAACAAAAACAGCAAAACAATTACTGCTAATGCAACAAATATCTTTATTAAAAATTTTTTATCCACAGAGTAAGAATATGAATTTCGAATTATGTTAAAGTAATTTACTCAAAAAACAATTTAATTGTTTTGCTGATGAATCATTTAATTATTAATTCTTTTCAATCAGTTAAGAGGATATAAATAAAAACCCGATCATTGCTGACCGGGTTTGTGGAGAGAGTATGCTGAATGTTATTACATATTAAACCAATATGTTAGTTTCACCATAAAAATATTGTCAGGGATGGCTTCAAACATCCTGTCGAATGAATTACCGAATTGGAATTCACCAACTTCTTCCGAAAATGCTCGGGACTGCGTCCAAACAAAATACAACACAGACCCAGGCAGGTATTCCCATCTCAGAACAGCGTTTCCTCTTAAGGAGACAAAGTTGTAATCCCGGTTATCTACTTTAAAAGCAGTGATTGGTCCATCTCCATCCGGATCAGCTTCATTTGTTAAATAATTAAAAGTAGAACCTTCGGTTCCATAAACGAGAAAGTCATAAGTCTTTGGAGCTTTCAGCTCTTTATAATTCTTATAATCTCCCGATGAAATTAGCGGCTGCATATAAAGTTGAAAACTGAGATCAGGAGTAAACGTCCAGTTTAATCTGATACTGGCTGAAATAGTAGTTTGATCCATTTCAGCAAAAACATATCGTGTTCCGTAAGTTTGTGCCGCAGTATTATCGCTGTAAGAATTTACCCATTGGGTATATTCAAAATTCCTGCTCAACTGCGGTGATACGGAGATCATAATATTAGAAAGAGGACGGAACTCTAATCCTGCATAAATATTCCAATTATAAGATTTTTCAGTCTGATAAGTATTTACCCCGGTGTTAAAGACCCAGTTTTTTCTGCTATCGCTTCTTAAGTTCAAATTCGCCTGGTAGCCGGGTAAATTTAATGTTAACGGACCTCCCCTCGTTCTTCTGTTATTGATTGTTTGCGGATTGTAAGCAAGATTCCAGTTAACTGAATAATAATTTAGGAATTGAAACCAACCGAAATGGAAAATTCCCTGCCAGGTTGCGTTGCCGTCGAAGTCATGATTTGTAAAAGCAGCGGCACCCAGTTCAATGTTTCTATAAAAATCAGTTGGTTCATTCCAGACATATCCGGCACCTATGTGTGCATTTATAACATCTGCTCTGAACATAAAACCGAGATCATTAACATCGAACGAAGGTGATATCATACCAAAAGCGGAATTAACAAAAAAGTTTCCGCGCTGTTTATTGATATAAAACCTGGTTGCATATCCGGTTAGTGAAGAGGCTGACGAATCGACACTAAGGTTTATTGCATCCGGTCGCTGAAAATAATGGCGTGAATTTCGTTGCAGATTTGTTATTCTTGTCTGTGTTCCGGTAATATGACTTAATCCCGCCCAACCTGTAAACACCCAATTTTTCTCTTCATCGAGAAAAGACCAGCCATCAACACCCAAACTGTAGGCAGATGAGTTAATATCATTTTTCAGGTTCTCATCATTAAAATCTCTGATTGTTCCGGTTGTAATAAATCCTAATGCTTGTCTTCCTTCATTAAATTCTTTCTGTGCACGAACTATGCTATAAAACGTAAGTGGTTCAACTTCCCATTTCGATCTGCTGCCACTTTGATCTATTTCTGCAAATTCTCGTTTAGTTAATGCCTGTATGGAACCAATATTCCAGCTATTGCCAAGTTTACCGGTAATTTTTCCGGCACCAAGAATTCTTGTTCCTGATGGATAGTCAATATAATCAGCATCCGGAGTACCACCTTGTGGAGTTCTTCCAATTCTCCGGCTGTAAAAGAAATCTGCACCGGACCAGTTAAAACCCCAATAATTATTTGCTCCACCTATGCCAAAATTAAAAGTACTAGATCCTTCAACGAAGAAAGGTCGTCGTTCCGAAAAAAATGACTCTACATCACTTAAATTTATAACAGCCGGATCAATTTCTACCTGGCCAAAATCAGGATTCATAGTAGCATTGAGGGTAAGATTTGAACCAAGACTGTATTTTATATCAACACCTGCACTCGGTGAATATTCTGAACCATTGTTAAACGGATCACCATTCTTCTGTGAAATATATTCTGCTTTGGTTGTTAGGTAAGGTCTGATTTCAAGACTACCCGGAGCAGAAATATTTTCAAAGCCTGTAAGATCTGCAAAGTGAGAGACAAATCCGGTTTCATGTTTAGGAACAAAGACAAGGTAAGAGCGTTCGTTATTTCTTGCTATATCTCTTTTAAAGTTCACACCCCATAGCATTTCACCGCCGCCATTTTTAAATCTTAGCTGAGAAAACGGAATTCGCATTTCAGTAATCCAACCATCATCGTTGTGAGAAACATTCGCTTCCCAAACACCATCCCAGGAATTATCATCCCATCCGTCGTTGAAAAGAACTCCATCTATCAAGGAGCCGGCTGCTGTAACGGAGAAATAATATCCGCTTCTTTTATCATAATACGGATCAAGAAAAAGTGTAAATCGATCAGTTTGTACGAACTCATCTCTGCGTGATAGTCTGGAGATAATCGAATCCGGCTGATCGAACATTATTGCGGCTACGTAAAGCGCATTTTCATCATAAGCAACTTTTACAACGGTTTTTTGTGATGCAGGTTTTCCCTCATCCGGATCACGCTGAATAAAGTTATCATATCTATCTGCCTGCTGCCAAATCCTTTCATTCAATTTCCCGTCAAGTAAAATTGGTTCATCAAGTTTCAGTGCACGAATCTTAATATCATTATTTATAATAGTTAGCGTATCCCGTGATCCGGCAATTAAAAGATTTGCTGCTGCAAATAATAGCAAAATATAAATAGTAAGTTTTATCATAAATTCATCCACCAAGAATTATTTTTTCTTAATTTCTATTTTACCAAGATTAGTTTCGAGTTCGATTGTCGGAGCGCCGCCATTCAGATCTAATCTTGCAACAACTTCACGATTACTATGATCAACATCATATTTTAATCCATCAAATTCAGATTTGATATAAATATATCCTTTGTCACTTTTATCAATAAATCCTGCTTTAACCCTTGCAATGATGGAAACCTTTATATTATCAGGAACAGTTAGAATTATATCTCCTGCTGCAGTTGAAATAGAACTACTCTGTCTGAAATCCGTTGATAATTCCACATTGATTTTCCCGGCTCCGGTAGTTGCATCTACACCTCCGCCGATATTCTTCAGATTAACGTTTCCTCCTCCGGTTGAAACTTCTACTTTTCCTTTTGAGCCTAAGACATTTATATTTCCGCCGCCGGAACTTATATCAGCGGTTCCGTTAACATAACCAACACTGATATTTCCGCCGGCAGTAGATATATCCGCGTTTCCACCAACATCGCTTACATTAATATTTCCACCGGCTGTTGATACGTCCGCTGACTTACCAGCTTTACCGATTGTAATATTTCCACCCGCCGTTGAAACATCAATCAAACCTGTTACACTCGTCAGTTTTATATCTCCGCCTCCTGAGGAAGCATCAATATCTCCGTCAATATCGCTGCAGGTAATATTTCCTCCGCTTGTAGAAATTTCAACCTGACCATTAATTTTAGATGTCGAGATATTGCCGCCGGAAGTTGAAATCGATACTCTACCCGAAAGAAAGTCATTCATTTTAACATTTCCACCGCCTGTTTTTGCAGTCACATTAAATTGGATGGGGATCCAGATATCAACAGAAAATTTTCGTGAATCGCTTCCCTTAAATTCAACTTTAACCATGGAGCCTTTTTGTTCAATTATAAGTTTCCTGAGTTCGTCGCTGTCAACATTTTTTGCCAGAACTTTAAGTTCATCTTTATCCCAAGTAAAAACATTCACATTGCCATAGTTCACGCTGACGTCAAGAGTGCTTTGCTTGCTTACTTTAAAGGTTTTCTCAACGTCTTCAGCAAAGTTTAATTTAGCAG
This sequence comes from Ignavibacterium sp., assembly GCA_018335755.1. Taxonomy (GTDB): domain Bacteria; phylum Bacteroidota; class Ignavibacteria; order Ignavibacteriales; family Ignavibacteriaceae; genus JAGXRK01. Next base: position 296,663 of record JAGXRK010000045.1, read on the forward strand.
TTGCAAGTATTGCAAAGAATACAAGAAACAGTTTTTTACACGTACTTTTCATTTTAGTTATACTCCTGCAGAATAGTTCTGCTTTTGAATTTTATATAATTGTTGTTGTCATTATTAAATTTCTCTTTAAAAAAGGTCAGCTCATCCTGAGAAAATGTTAGTCCCCGTTCTACAAGATCTGAGATAGCATTTATGGCTTCTATCCTTAAACCAGAAGTTGTATCTGAAGTAAGAACTGTCAGAAAAGATTGTTTAATACTCTCATCATAAGGGAGTTTTTTAAGTACTCTTAATGCCTTAAGTCTTACACCGGGATTTTCATCTGTTAACATGACAGTCAATAATGAATTTTTTGTATCACTGTCAATTCTAACCTGTGGTTTTGTCTCAATGGCATTTATCGAACTTAATCTTGAACCCGGATTCTGATTGTTAAGCATAGAATACGCAAGAACAGCCTGAATCTGGGGATCGTTAACTGAACCTTTCATTCTAACGGGTTTTACTGCTTCGAATTCAAACTCAATTTCGCCATCGCTTGCATCCGCGTCGATAAAGTGAATGTTTGAAATTCTTAATACCTGATCATTAAATACAAATCCGTCACTGGCATTAATAAAATCTCCATTACCGTCTTTAATTATTGGTGTGGTTGATTCTAATGAGAACAATGTATAACCGATTAATAGACCTATGGATAGCACAACTGCAGAAGAAACTGCGAATCTGTATGGCGTAAATAGGAAAGAAAATAATTTGTCAACCGCTGATCTCTTCTCCGCTTTCTTTTCTTCTCTTAGTGCTCTGCTTAACTGATATCTTGCTGAGGATAATATCCTGTCGTTAACAACGGGTGATTTTTCTTTATGAAGTTCGCGGAAGAAAGACAATTCCTCTTTATATACTTTGGCACATTCTTCACAATCAACTTTATGCTTTTCAAACAGTACACGTTCATTTTCAGATAATTCTTCATAAAAGTATAGTGAGATTTTTTCTTTGAAATCACTGTGTTCCATAATTTCCTCTGGTATCAGTTAGTAATAAAACTGAGCTTCTTTCTTAAATTTCTTGTTGCATCAAACAGGTACTTTTTAACAGTTCCCTCGTTACATTCCATCATCTCGGCAATTTCCCGTATTTTATAGCCGTCATAATGTTTCAGAACAAAAGTCATTTTTTGTTTTGGCGATAAAGTTTCTAATGCGTTTTTAATTATGTATCCTAATTCACTTCCGGATGCTAAAACTTCCGGTGAGCTGCTGTTATCTATCAGCTCAATATTTTGAACATTTTCATCTTCATCACCGGGAGAAACGGAAATATTATTTTTTCTTCTATCCCTTGATTTGAATGTAAAACAAACATTCGTCGTTATTCTGAACAGCCAGGTTGAGAACTCACTCTTGAACTGAAAATTTTTTATACCCTTATAAGCCCGGATGAATACTTCCTGGTAAAGATCTTTCGCATCATCTTCATCCCCCACATATCTTAATGCAAGTGAAAGGACTTTTGAGTCATATTTATAAACCAATTCCTCAAAAGCACGGATATCACCGTTCTGTGCATTTAATATTAGCTGATTTTCTTCAGGTGCCATTCAATCATCCTTGTTCTGTTTCATTAGACCACAGCATATTAAAAAAAGTTGTATCCACTGCGGGATTATTTATTTCAAAACAAAACTAAGATGAATTAATGAGGGAAGTGCTTAATTTGTGATTAGCGGTTAATTAAATCAAAGACTGACTTAATATGATAGGTGGGAGTTATGTTTTCATTGCCGTTCGTAAAGTGCTTCACACCGGTTTTAACCAAAGCAGTATCAATACCCATAGTAATTCCCATTTTAATATCGGTTTCGATACGGTCCCCTATCAAAAGAGTTTTTGATAAGTTACCATTAAACCTGTCTGATATTTCTTTGATCATAAAGTCGGATGGTTTTCCGAAATGCATTTCAAGCTTGCGGTGCGTTCTTTTTTCCAGTGCCGAGATAGTTGAACCGGCATCCAGAACCTCGCCGTTATCAACGGGACATGTATCATCAATATTGGCAGCAAAAAAAGATGCACCGTTTTCAATTGCTCTGGCAGCTATTTCTAATTTCTCGTAGTTGAATGTGCGGTCAAGTGTTACTAGTACCAATTTTATATTATCAGGGTTAGTGGAGTATTTTAATCTGGAGTCAACAATTTCATCAACAAATTTCTGCTCACCTATTGCAAAAAATTCTTTTCCTAGAAAATTATTTGCAAGGTATTTTTTTAACACAAGAGTTGAATTGATGATTTCATCCTCTGAAATATTTAATCCGAATGCAGTCATCAGCTTGAAGTAATCATTAATTGTTTCAGTGGTTTTATTGGATACAAAGATTGTTTTTTTTCCTGATTGTTTAATTGTGTTTACTGTTTTATCTGCATTCTCAATTAAATGTTCACCACGGTAGATTGTACCGTCCAGATCAAAAATGAATGAATTGTATTTTTGATAGATAAGATTTTGATCGGACAATTTATAATCCTAATTCTTTTTGCATAAGGAATAGTGTTTCTTCAATAGTATGAGGTTTAAACTCAAGCTCTGATTGCGCTTTGATTGTCAGTAATCCTGAGTTAAGAGGTCTGCGTGCAGCTTGATTGAGATCGCTGGTTTTAATAGGAAGAATAAGTGACTTATTTAAATTAAAATAATCAGCAATACGCAAGGTAAAATCGTAACGGGATAAAAATTCAGAACCGCCAATATTAAATATTCCGTACTTTCTGAACTCAATGGCTTTGTTAATAGCCTGCACAAGGTCATCAATAAATGTGGGATTGTTTATCTGATCAGTTACAATTCTTATTTGCTTGCCTTCTCTTAGCATAGTAACAACCCACTTAACAAAATCCGGACGGCTGTTTTTTGCAATGCCATAAAGGACATTTGTTCTGAGAACCGTATAATTTATTCCGCTTATCTTAAGTGCATTCTCGCTTGCAAGTTTCGTTCTCCCGTAATAACCAATGGGATTAGGTTTGGCAGTTTCATTATATGGTCCGTTTTTGCCGTCAAAAATATAATCAGTTGAAATGTGAACAAGATGTGCATCAATCACTCTTGCAGTTTCAGCAAGATATTCAACTCCTTTAACATTTATTTTCCAGGCAAGCTCTCTTTCGGTTTCACTCTTGTCAACATTTGTATATGCGGCTGCATTAATTATTGAATCCGGACAAAAATCATAAACTGCTTTTTTAATTTTATCTTTATCTGCAAGGTCACAGGATATATAATCTACCCCATCGATAACGGATTTTTCCTCAACAGAAAGACACAATAATTCGTAAGTTTTTTTTTCAGTATAAAACTCAACCGTTCGTTGCCCAAGCATTCCATTCGATCCGGTAATAAGTATTCTGTTTTTAACTATATCGCTCGATAACATTTTGTTTAAGATTTCTGAATTCTGATAAATTATTAATTGAAGCAATAAATTCCGCAGATGAAGAGGCTAATTCTGCAGTTTTAAAAATATCTCCGCTTGAAATATAACCATAAAAGAAAGCTGCCCCAAAGACATCCCCGCACCCAACTTTATTGTTATAGCTGATTTTTTTTGTTGTCCTGAAATAAGATGCAACTTCTGATTTATTCTGACAATAAACTCTATTACCTGATTCACCTTTAGTCACACATACAATTTTCACTCCGCATTCAAACAACTTTTTAACGATTTCACTTTCATTTTGCTTTTGTGATAGCGTAAAAATCTCATGTTCATTACATTGAATTATATCAATATTTTCAGCCCACTTATTAAAATCAGGAATCAGACGAAATTCTCTGTGCATTTTTTCATCAAGTCCTCGCGAAAGTGTATGCACATCAAAATAAATTAATGCCTTTGTTGATTTTCTGATTTCCTCTAACTGGGTTACATCAATATCAAAACCTGTAATCATATTTATCAGTATTCCGTCAAATTCTTTGAGCAAGGAATAATCAATTTTAATTTTGTTAGATAGATTTTTATAATGTTCTTTTCTTTCAAAGTGACCGGCTACTTTTAATTCTACCATTGGAATTGACTTAACTTTTTCTGTAAATGAAATATCAAAACTTTCATATACCCGCTCAAATAAATTGTAATATTTATTATCTATTTGAGTGCAAAGAAAGATAGAATCATTTTCTGTTGAAAGCTCTTTTATTGCCGAGGCAGAATAAAATATGCCACCGGGCTGAATGATCTTTTCATCATCTTTGCTGATTATGTCTGCTACACTATGTCCGATTAGAAGAAGTTTCATAAAGTGAATTATCTACATGACTAAGATGTTTAAGATATTGAAGTTAATCACACACATTAAATTTGAATACCATATTGCCCGAAATTCATTTATATTAGACACATAATTCATCAGAAAATTAAAGAAAAACAAATAAGCATGAAAATTGGAATAACCTGCTATCCTACCTATGGAGGAAGCGGAGTGATAGCAACAGAGCTTGGTAAAGAGCTTGCATTAAGAGGACACGAAGTTCATTTTATCAGTTATGCCTTGCCGTTCAGATTAAGTCAGTATATAGAGAACATATTTTTTCACGAGGTTGAAACAAGCAGTTATCCGTTGTTTGAATTTCCGCTTTACAGTCTGGCGTTGACGAGCAAAATGGTTGAGGTTGCCAGATATGAAAATTTAGACTTACTGCATGTTCACTATGCTATTCCACACGCTACTTCAGCATTTCTTGCAATGGAAATTCTTAAAGAAGAAAAAGAGCTTAAGATAGTAACAACTCTTCACGGAACTGATATCACATTAGTTGGACTCGAGCCATCATTCCTTCCGTTAGTAAAATTCAGTATTGAAAAAAGTCACGGTGTAACTGCAGTATCAAGATTTCTTAAAGAAAAAACCCTCACTAATTATTCAATTGAAAAGGAAATCGAAGTAATACCAAACTTTGTTGACACAAAATTGTTTTCTCCCGGACCCAACAATGAGTTTGGAAGAAGAATAGCACCGAACGGTGAAAAGGTTCTTGTTCATACTTCTAATTTCAGACCTGTAAAGCGTGTTTCAGATACAATCAGAATATTCGAAAAAATCCACAAAGAAATACCAAGTAAACTTCTGCTGGTTGGTGATGGACCTGACAGATCTGAATGTGAAAGATTATGCCGTGAAATTGGTATTTGCGACAGTGTTAAGTTCCTGGGTAAACAAGAGGCGCTTGTTGATATATTGAATGCCTCAGATATTTTCTTAATTCCTTCACAATCAGAGAGTTTTGGACTAGCCGCCCTGGAAGCTATGGCTTGCGGACTGCCGGTAATTTCATCCAGTGTTGGCGGATTGCCCGAACTTGTTAAACATAATGAATGCGGATTTATTGCTGAAATCGGCGATATTGATCGTATGGCAAAATACGTTCTCGATCTGTTAACCAATGAAAAGAAGTATGAATTATTTTCTGCAAATGCCCGGAAACGTGCGGTTGAAAAGTTTGATACTTCAAAAGTGGTTCCGCATTATGAGAAGTTTTATGAAAGTATACTTTAATATTTTATAACCAATTCTCATCTTGTCAGAAAAAGATTTCATAAATAAATGGACAAAGCTCCTGAACTCCGAAGGAATAAAAAAATTCCCCAATGATTTTTCTGAGATTAAAGATTATATTTTAATTGAAACTCCTAAACAGACCTTAATGCTCGGTAAAGAATTCTTCGGAGCTTATGAAGTGCTAACTACTTCGGGTGAGTCAGTTTATCAGGCTGCCGATCTGAACGAAGCCAAGTATATAATTTATTCGGGAAGAAATCGTTCCGGTAGAATCTATCTCCCTGTATTAAAAGATGCAATCACCTCCGCCATAAAGAAGTATGAGGCATACGTTGATTCTGTTTTATCTAGAATTGAAATGGGGTTTAAGAAGGAATTTCCTGACAGCAAAAACTTTCTGGTGGTCTCAAACGAAATATTTAAAATCCTAAATCTCATCAGGTACTAATGCCAATAGAAGTTTCCACAAATATATACGATTATCTGTCTTCATTATACGGCAAAGATTCTGCCGATCATTATTTAAAATTTATATCCGAAGAACCAACGCAATATATTCGCGTTAACAGGTTAAAAACTGACAAGCGAACTCTGGGTGAAATCCTTAAAGAAAAATATTCTATCCATACAGAAGAGATACAAGGATTTGATACCGCACTGAAAATTATCAAAGATGAAAATGAGCTTATCGGAAAAACCTTAGAGCATTTACTCGGTTTGTATTATGTACAAGGACTCTCCTCGATGCTTCCACCTATTGTTCTGAATCCTTCATCCAATGATATTGTTTTGGATTTATGCTCTGCTCCGGGTTCCAAAACAACACAGATGGCGGAAATGATGAATAATGATGGAACTCTCGTCGTTAATGAAATTGAAATTGACAGAATTAAATCACTTGTGTTCAACCTTGATAGAATGAGCATTGTAAACACAGGAATAATACATTCAAAAGGAGAAATACTCAGCAAATACTATCACAATCATTTTGATAAGATACTTGTTGATGCTCCCTGCAGCGGACTTGGCATAATCCAGAAAAAAGAGGAGGTAAGCAACTGGTGGAGTATAAATCGTGTTGAACGATTGCAGGAACTTCAGATGCGTCTTTTAATATCTGCTATAAAAATGGCTAAAGTCGGTGGTGAGATAGCTTATTCAACATGCACGCTCTCGGTTGAAGAGAATGAAATTGTGATAGATAAAATTCTTTCAAAGTATCCTGTTGAAATTGAAGAGATAAATCTGCCTGTCCCGACTCACATTGCATTTACAAGTTACAATGGGACAGAGTTTAATGAATCATTAAGTAAAGCTATCAGAATACTTCCCTGGGAAATTAATTCTGATGGATTTTTTCTTGTTAAGTTGAGAAAGACGGGGGATACCGAACCTTCTGAACCGGGACTGATAAAGGAAGAACATATAAAATTATTAAAACCAACACATAAAGAAATTTCACCGCTGCTTGAATACATCAACGATCATTTCGGAATACCGAAAGAAGTGCTTTATGATTATACGTATATTGAAAAGGGTCGGGATATTTTTTTCATAACAAATAACTGGAATGAATATGAAATGGGATTGTTCCATCGTGTTGGAATCAAATTTGGGACTCTAGACAAGAAAAACCGTATAACTTTTTATACAAGTGCCGCTCAGGTCTTAGAAAAGCATATCACAAAATTTGTTTATGATATTAAGGATGAGGATGAACTGAAGCACTATCTTACTGGATGGAAAATTAAGAATGCAGATATACCAACAGGACAATACGTTATGAGATATAAAGGCAGAGTGCTCGGTACTGCTATTGCAAATGAGGATGGAGTTAAAAGCCGTTTTCCGCGAACGAAGAGAACACAGAAGTTTGTGATAGGAGCCCCCTCTTTATCTCCCCCCAAGGGGGAGACTTATGAGCTTTAAATTTTAAAGTACTATCTACCGAAAAGTAACAGAAAGTAGGGAACGGACTCCCGCCCGTTCCGCTTAATTTAACGTATACATTTTTTAATAAAGGATCCGACAGTTTGCCCAGCCCTCAGACAGGCCATCCGTTCCGTTTTTTTATTTCACCATTATTATACACCGGATCGATCAGGAGACCGATACCTGCATTTTACTTGATCAATGACAATTTTTTCGAAGAAATAAAGTTATTGGCAGTTAACCTGTAAATGTATATTCCGCTTGATAAATGACTTCCATCAAATTTTACTTCTTTATAACCTGCTGCCTGTTCTTCATTTACGAGTGTTGCCACTTCGTTTCCGAGTATGTCATAAACTTTTAGGGTTACGAATACGTTGTCATTTCGAGGAGCTTGGGGCGAGAAATCCTTAAGATTCCTCATTTCGTTCGGAATGACATATACTATTTTAGTTGTCGGATTAAACGGATTTGGGTAGTTCTGGTAAAGCTCAAATGCTAAAGGTTGGAGCTGATCATCATCTATTCCGGTTATACTAAGTTTTGTCAATGAAGCAATACCACCATCGGGAATAATTTTACACAATACTACTTTTCCTGAATCTGTCGCTAATGATGTCAGCGTATCAATAAGGTTTGATTGTGTGAACAAAACATAGTCCCAATCTTCAGGTATGGTAAGATAAACCGATAGAGGATAGTTATAAATTTCATCATCAAGTTCATCGGTGAGATTAATTTTAATTTCATCCGTTGTTGATGAAACTACCTGATATTGATAGTTATCCCGCTGTTTCATATAACGGATAACATTTGCAGTGGCTTCTACCCATATCTCTTTAATGTCAGATTTTGATTTTATCCACTCGCATAATAATGTAAACCATTCATTTGATATTGGTTCATACAATCCTTGTGATACTAAACCCGGCAATTCTGATTGCGGTACCATTTCGTGTATCATCATTATTGCCCATTGTTCATTCAGTATTGAATTATGTACCCAGCTCATAAACGCATAAAGCTCATCAAGGTCATCGGCCAGAGTATTTCTTGGTAAACTGAAATTTACTACGTATGAATTAAGATCAAAGCAACTATCAAGCGAGTGATGGTTTGGCTCAATCCCGGCACTTCTGCCTGCTTCATAAAATAATGCTGTTAAGGAATCAATTAATGCATTCCTGTCAGAATATGGATATGCCAGAGTAATACACTTTTGATCCGGAATTCTCTGTTCTATTGCTTTCTTCGACTGATATAATTCATATAATGCAGTTCCCTGGGTTACAGTATCACCGACGGGCAAAGAAGTCAGATAATAATGATTCATTGTATGCGAAGCTATTTCGTGTCCCTGTTGTGCAAGCTGAAGAAACATTGGCCATGTGCCATAGCGCCATATACCGGGCAGGGTCTCTGTAAGGAACGGCGGCATTACATTAAATGTTCCCTTGAATCCAAAATTGTTCAAGATTGGGGCTGCATTAGAATAATGTGAAAGAAATCCGTCATCAAAGGAAAAGGTAAATGCTGATTGTTTATCGTCTGCCCATTTTGTCACCCGGAGTTTTATATCAAATCCTGTTTGAGGAAATATTGTTACTGCAGAGATTAAAACAATCTGTATCGAAATGAAATATGTTTTCTTGAGTGATAATAACATAGAACTATTAAGTAGAAATATTCTGTCTTTTCGAATAATTTAAGTAAATATTATAAATATACGGCAATATTCACGCCGAAATCTGAGCAACGATTCAGTTCATCTTTAATTAAGATACGGCTTGAGATACTTTCCTGTCCACGAGTTTTTTTCTTCCACCATCTCTTCAGGGGTTCCGGTTGCAACAACTTCACCGCCTTTATCCCCTGCTTCGGGACCAAGATCAATTATATGATCTGCACACTTAATTACATCAAGATTGTGTTCAATTATTACAACTGAGTTATTTCTTTCTATAAGAAGATTAAAACAATTTAAGAGTTTTGAAATATCGTGGAAGTGAAGTCCTGTTGTAGGTTCATCAAATATGAATAGAATATGTCTGCGTTCTCTTTGAGCAGTTAAATATGAAGCAAGTTTAATTCGCTGAGCTTCCCCGCCTGAAAGTGTGTTTGAGGGCTGACCGAGTTTTATGTAGCCCAATCCCACATCCGCAAGTAATTTTAGAAGTCTTGTAATTCTATCGTTTCCTTCAAAAAAAGAGAGAGATTCATCAACCGTCATTCCAAGTACATCAACAAGATTTTTACCGCGGTAAGTTATTTCACGGATTTCTTTTTTAAATCTTGTTCCTTCGCAATCTTCACACTGCAGATAAAGATCAGCAAGGAACTGCATTTCTACTTTAATAAATCCGTCCCCCTGACAGGTTTCACATCTGCCGCCAGGTACATTAAAGGAAAAGTATCCCGGTTTATATCCTCTCGATCTTGCCTGATGTGTCGCAGCAAATAATTCACGTATCAGTTCAAAAACTTTTAGGTAACTGGCCGGATTTGATCTTGGTGATTTGCCAATTGGCGACTGATCCACTATCACAACATCATCAATATATTCAGCACCTTTTATATCATTAAACCTGCCAATGGATGAAGGAGCATTGCCAAAATATTTTGCAACTCCGGCGAAAAGAATGTCATGTATAAGAGTACTTTTACCTGAACCGCTTACGCCTGAAACAACAACAAATTTATTTAATGGAATTTCAACATCAATCTGTTTGAGATTGTTTTCAGATGCTCCTAATATTTTAATAGTTTTTGTTTTCTTAGTGTTTCTTTTTTCAGGAAGCGGAATTTTAATCTGTCCTGACAGATATCTTCCGGTCAAGGAATTTTTGTTTTTCATTACTTCTGTGTAATGACCCATTGCTACGATTTCACCGCCTTTAATACCTGCATCAGGACCCATGTCAATTAACAAATCGGCTTCTCTCATCATATCAGCATCGTGCTCTACAACGAGAACGGAGTTACCGATGTCTCTAAGATTTTTTAAGATGTTTATCAGTTTAGAATTATCTCTCGGATGCAATCCAATGCTGGGTTCATCTAGCACATAGAGAGTTCCAACCAGAGCAGAGCCGAGTGATGTTGCAAGATTTATTCTTTGAGTTTCGCCGCCGGATAGTGTACTGCTTAATCTATCTAAAGTTAAATAACCAATTCCCACATTATTTAAAAACTGAAGACGCTTTACAATTTCTTTCACTACTCTTTCAGCAACATGAAAATCATAATCAGATAATTTCAATTCTTCAAAGAACTGCAGCGATTTTTCAATCGGCAGTTTTACAATATCGTGAATTGATTTGCCGTCAATTTTTACCTGCTGTGCTTCCCTTCTTAATCTGGCACCTTTGCATGCCGGACAGGTTGTGTAACCACGATACCGTGAGAGTAAAACACGGATATGCATTTTATAAGTTTTCCTCTCCAGGTCTTCGAAGAACTTATCGATGCCTTTATATTTTCCAAATCCGGATCGCAGCATTTTGGTCTGTTCTTCACTAAGATCTTTAAAAGGAATATTAAGAGGCATTCCAAATTCTTTAGCGCTTTGAATCAATTCGCGCTGGTGAACGCTGTACTTTGCAGAACGGAATGGAGCCAGTGCACCATCCATTAAACTCAGTTTAGGATTAGGCACGACAAGATTCATATCAATTCCGATTACCTTACTGAAACCCTGACAAACCGGACAGGCACCAAAAGGATTGTTAAACGAAAAGAATCTCGGTTCCGGCTCTTCGTATCTTATTCCGCAGCATTCATAAAATTTATTAAACTCAGTTTGTTCGTTGGTATCGATGTTTATTAAAACTAATCTGTTATCACCTTCTTTAAAAGTAACCTCGATTGAATCAGATAGTCTTTCCCTAACTTCACCTTTGTTTATTTTAAAGCGTTCAACAACAATTTTAATATCCTTCTTATCAGATGGTTTGATATTATTTTCATTCAGATCAATATATTTTCCTTTGTGAAACACTCTAAAAAATCCCCTCTTTTTCATTAATCCAAGTTCATCTTTGATGCTGTGGCCTTCGTGATCAGGCAGAGGAAAAGCCAGATAAAATTTAGTACCCTCGTTCTGTTCTTCGAGCCAGTCGGTAACGGTACCGGTTGTAGCCTTCTTAACTTCATTACCGCATTGAAAGCAGATTGTTCTTCCAATTCTTGCGTAAATCAGGCGAAGGTAATCATAAACTTCGGTTGTAGTTCCAACAGTTGAACGGCTGTTACGCCCTCCGCTTTTTTGTTCAATTGCCACAGCCGGAGAAATCCCCTGAATGATATCAACATCGGGTTTGTTCATTCTCTCGAGAAACTGACGTGCATAAGATGAAAGACTTTCAACGTATCTGCGCTGCCCTTCTGCATAAATAGTATCGAAAACCAGAGATGATTTTCCACTTCCGCTGACACCTGTAAAAACAATCAGCTTGTTGCGCGGAATTTCAAAACTGAGATTTTTAAGGTTGTGCTGGCGTGCACCTTTTACAATTATTTTCTTTTCTTTTTTTCTGTTGCTATTATTTTTCATTTTGGGCATTAATTTCAATTACGAACAATGTTGCATCTTAAATAGTTGAATTTGCAGAAGATAAATTTAATAATATTCTGAGCAGGAATAACAGGTAGGAAACAGCGAAATTTATACCCGTATAAAATAAATTTCATTATTCTTAGATTATTTCAAGCTAAATTTTACTTCGTAGTTTTTTCTAAAATTTTCAATTCATCTATCTTCTCATCAAGTGATTTCATTTTACTGTTCAATTCCAAAAGTTTATCATCAATTTGCTGTTCAAATTCAGCTTTATCCCAGTAACCTCTGTTCTCATAGTAACTTTTAAAAAGCCAGTTATGCTTTAAAGCTTCCATATTTTCCGCAAGTCTTGATGCACCAAGTTTGGATTCTTCCGTAACCTGAACAATATTTTCAAGTATCTGGTTTAGCGATTCTGCTTCTTTTCCTTTATCGGTAAGAAGCGAGCCCATTAAACCTTTACCCTCCTGCACTCCGACCATAAGCGAATCGATATCCGCAACTACTTTATTTACATTTTCCACAACATTTTCAACACCGGAACCGAGTTTATCAAACAATTCCAGGACGTCTTTAAGATCATCGGTAAGGTTGACTAAACTCTTATCTGCACTTTTAGTTAATTTTGTAGCAGCATTATAAAGTTCTTCGTCAGTTAATATTTTTCCTAAAGTTCCTTCACCCCGGTTAATTTTGTTCATTACATCAGCAAGATCTTTAGTCATTTCTTTAGTGTAGGCAAGAATTCCCTGAGTTTCTTCAATAACTGCAGCAAACCCGAGCGGTTCTCTGGATTGTATAGTACCGCCATCGGCTATAGGTTCGAAGTTTTCACTCCCCATTGTAAGCATAACAATTTTATTTCCAACTAGTCCTTCTGTTTCTATTGTTGCAACAGAATTTTTTCTGATAAATCTTTTAATATCTGTTTTTATTCTCATCGAAACTTCAACTCTTCCGGATGTATCGTCAAGAATTTTGATTTCTTTAACTGCTCCGACATCTATACCGCCAAAACGGACAGAGGCACCGTTTCGTAATCCTTCAATAGTTTCGAAATAGGCTTTAACTGTAAAAGTTGACGCAAATAACTGGTCTTTATTTCCCAGAAGAAAAATACCTATTACAAGCAATGTACTCCCGAGAAAAATAAATATCCCTAATTTTGCATTAGCTAAAGTCTTATCCATTATAAGCTCCTGTTATTCGCTTTTATAATTTCGTGGCTAAAAAAATTTCTCAAGAACGAATCTTTTGATGAAGTTAGTTCGTTTATCGTGCCTTCGTACTGAATTTCACCGTCGTTTAGAACAATTGCTCTATCAGCTATTATTTCGGCACAAAGTAAATCGTGTGTAACAATTATGGAAGTCATTTTTAAAGATCTTTGCAGCTCAAGTATAAGTAAACTTATTTCTTTAGCAGTAATCGGATCAAGCCCTGTAGTAGGTTCATCGTACAGCATTAATTTTGGTTCTGATATTATAGAACGTGCCAGGCCAATTCTTTTTCTCATGCCGCCGGAAAGTTCTGCCGGCATTTTATCAATAGCATCTTCGAGAGAAACTTTCTTTAAAACAGATCTGACTTTCTCTTCTCTTTCTGCGGGACTAAAATCAAAATGCCTTATCAAAGGGAATTCAAGATTTTGTCTCACACTCATCGAATCATATAAGGCAGCACTTTGAAATAAAAATCCCAGTTGCTTTCTTACTTCATTTAATTTTTTAGTGCTGAGACTTATTACATCTACGTCATCAATTTTAATATTACCGGAATCCGGTTCCAGCAATCTTACAATGCATTTGATAAGAACGCTTTTTCCGGTACCGCTTCTGCCGAACACAACAAAATTTTCGCTATTAATAACATCAAGAGATATATCTTCCAGCACAACCAGATCGCCAAACTGCTTATGAAGATTCTTTATTTCAACCATTTTTATATTGTCGGCCATAACCATAAAGTAACTTTAACAAGTATCATGTCAAAAATTAAAATCAGCAGCGATGAAACAACAACCGCAGTGGTTGATGCCCTTCCAACGCCTTCTGTTCCGTTTGTTGCTGTAAATCCTTTATATGAACCGACAACACCAACTATAAACCCGAACACAAAAGTTTTTGCAACGCCGGGTATGGCATCGCCAAATTGAACAGAAGTAATAACAGCACCGGTGTAATAAGCCCAGGTCATATTTTGTACAAGAACTACCGCAATATAAGAACCTATCAAAGCTATAAAGATTACATATACAGTAAGAATAGGGAGAATAAATGTGCAGGCAAATATTCTTGTTACTACTAAAAATCTGAACGGATCAACAGCTGAAACTTCCATTGCATCAATCTGTTCTGAAACACGCATTGATCCGAGTTCGGCACCAATACCGGAACCAACTCTGCCTGCAAAAATTAATGCAGTCAGAATAGGGCCGATTTCCCTGACGATAGAAATACCTACAGAACCAGGCAAAAATGCTTCCGCACCAAACCTCGCTAAAACCGGTTGAGTCTGCATTGCAAGTACCAAACCAATTATGAACCCGGTTAAGCTTACAATAGGCAAGGTTTTCAGACCAAGCTCTATCATATGTTTCCGTACTTCAACTACTTCATACGGCGGGATGAAAAGTTCTTTAAAAAAAGATATTGAGAACTGAGTGAGTCCCCCAACCATAATGAAAAACTCATTCATTCTAAAATAGAAATTAACTAATCTTGAGTTTGTTGAATTTTTAGAATTCACGATTTGAATTTTTGCTTGTTAATTAATAGTAAAAATAAAGAAATTTGAATGATGATAAAAGTTAGATCGATCACACGGAACAAAGTCGTTCAAGTTCAGCATCAAGTTCAAGTCTTTTTATCAAAGATTTTTAAAGTTGTGGATTAAATATACTGCTGAAATTAAATCGAAGTTTTTACCGAGATCAGGATTATGAGCATATTTATTAAGTTTTCCCGATTAATAATCATTTGACTTTTGAATTTTAATCAAAAGCGTTTTTGAAATGGGTAATTTGCGGTTTGGTTTCACGATTCCAGATGATTGCGATAACATCAAAACGGCATTCAATTTCCTTAATATCTTTTTCATAAACATATGCATCAGCAATTTTCTTAAGCTGCTTTATTTTGCTTTTGGTGATAGCGTATTCCGGTTCTCCATATTCAAGGTTTTTCCGGGTTTTAACCTCAACAAAAACAAGGTGGTTATTGGATCTATCTTTAACAATTATATCTATTTCACCATGACCGTATCTGTAATTTCTGGTTATCATCTCAAAGCCATTATTAACAAGATATTCTGCAGCAATATCCTCGCCTTCTTGTCCGATTGTTTTTTTATTCGTTTGTTCCATAAAAAATATTTCTTTTCGCTCCGATTGAGCAATCCGTCTAATTAAAATTTACTGCTAATTGTCATCAATATAGTCTTCTTTTTATCCCCACTCGTTATAGAAATATTTAACAAGACTTTCCCTTTCATAAAATTTCTTTAAGAATGTTTTTCTGTGAAGTGGAGTTACCCCAAATAATTTAATAGCTTGAAGGTGCTTTTTAGTCGGATAACCTTTATTCCTCTTCCAATTGTAGTCAGGATAATAAACATCCAACCTTTTCATTATCCTATCACGTACTACCTTTGCTATTATCGAAGCTGCAGCTATACTGAATGATTTTGAATCTCCCTTTACTACAGGTACTACAGGAACAGATTGATTAAATGCTTTGTTTCCATCAACAAGTATCAGGTCGGGAGAAAATTTCAACCTTTCAACGGCAGTTTTCATTGCAAGCAAAGATGCGTTGAGAATATTTAGTTTATCTATCATTCCATGAGATATACTTGCAACAGAGCAAGCAACAGCATTTTGTAAAATAAGAGGAAATAATTTTTCCCGCTGTTTTTCACTAAGCTTTTTTGAATCATCAATTTCTTCACAATAATAATCATTCGGGAATATCACCGTAGCGGCTACTACAGGTCCAGCAAGCGGACCTCTGCCTGCCTCATCACATCCTGCAATAAACCTGACATCATCAGATAAATATTTAAGATCAAACTCTTTCATTTACCGAGATAGATTGCAATTAAGCCGAAAACCATATTCAATTTAAGAAGAATGCTCATCCTTGAAAGATTCTTCTCCGATTTGTTGGAATTTATTGATTTAAGAAAATAAACAAGTAATGGATTCACAACGCCCATTACAAAAACAAAGTACTCAATTTTATAGTAACTAAAAATAAAAGGATGAAATGTAAGAAGTATAAGTATTAGTGTAAGAGCAATAATAATAATTTGTGCTTTATCACTTCCGTACTTTGCAGGGAAAGTAACAACTCCTGCTGTAAGGTCTCCTTTTATATCCTGCATATCCTTTAATATCTCACGGATAAAATTTATCAGAAAAGCAAAAAGAGCAGGAATAACAGCCGCTGCTGCATTCCCGGCAACAAGTCCTCCATAAATAAAAACCATTCCGGTCAACCAGGCAATTATATAATTGCTGAACAAAATTATCTTTTTAAGAGAGTATGAATAGAGCAGTAAAAGAATTATTGATAATAAAACGATTCCAAATGCTATAGTACTGATAAAGTATGAAATAATTAATGAAGCCAGGTTAAGAAAAAAATAAAAAATTAGTGCGTTTTTCTTTGAAATTTTTCCATTAATCAAGGGTCTATCGGGGTGAGCGATTTTGTCTATCTCAACATCAAAATAATCATTGATAACATTACCTGCGGCTGCAACAAGTGCTGCTGAAAGTGCTGCATACAATACTGTATTAAAAGGAAGATATTCTCCGACAGAAATAAAAGCAGCAACAAAAACACTTATAAAAGTGATAAGACAATTTAGAGGACGTATTAACTTTAAATAATTAATCATTTATTTGAATATGTGGCCAATAATGCTGCTGCAAAATAAGTGAAGAAAGCAATAAGTAAAAGATTAAGTAAATCTATTTATCAAACTCATACTTCTTGTGGGCTCCATCGCAAAAAGGCTTTTTAGTTGACTGTCCGCATCTGCAAAGAAAAATCTTTCCTTCTTTCACAATTTCTCTTCCATCGCTGTCAACAATTACACAAGGTCCTTCAATCATATAAGGTCCGCCTTTATAAAAATTTACCTTGCTTACAGGATTTTCCGGGGAAGCTGAATTTTGCATTATTATTTCTCCTCTGTTTTTTAATGTAGCTGTTTAATTAGTAACTCATTTGAGCTAAGTTGATTTTAAAATTCATTTATAATACCGAAGTGGATCTTCCCATCGCTGAATGAATCGCCCTGACCCAGGGCAAAACTTACGGCTAGAATTCCAAGTCCTGTTTCAAGACTTAATCCCAGTCCATAACCAATTTTAAATTCTTCCTGCTTAAGAATCAACCTTTCAGGTTCTTCTTTGCGCAGATAGTAACCAGTATCTAAAAACAAGAAAGCATAAGAACGTTGTGTAAGAAGAGACCTGAATTCAAAATTGGACCAAAAAATTCTATTGCCAAGGAATTGCTGCTCTCTGTAACCGCGCAGACTCATAGTGCCCCCAAGTCTGAATAAATCGCTGTTCTCAAAATCTGATCCTCGTAATTCCATTCCATTCAAACCAAATGCTAAAATCTGACGTTTAAATATTTCAAAATATAAATTAAGACTAACTGTAAAACGTTGAAGGTCTATGTTTGTCTTTAATGCAGGTGTAATGAAATCGGCAGGACCATTAATTTTTTTTCTGCTCAAAGAGTAAGCTGTATTAAATAATAAGCCGGTTGTTGGAGAAAACGGATCATCACGGGTATCAATCCTGAAACTGATTCCGCTTGTAAGCACAGAAGAATTAAAAACTGTAAACCTTGGCACTTCCTGTTCAGTTGGTATAACTGTTTCTGATGATACAAAAACTGAAGCTGAAATATCTTCAGTTGCAAGATATTCTAAGCCGCCTTCTATTTTTCTTTGAACGTAGGTTGTATCCTGTCTTCGCTGGTATAAAGAAAGATTTATATTAAAAGGATAACCAAGCAGCCAGGGTTCAAGATATTTTACTTCGAGATCCTGTGAGTTGCGATCGAACTGCTGCCATCTGAAAGCTGCGGCTCTGCCGGTGCCAAACAAATTCCGAAGTGATATATTTACTAATCCGGTCAGATATCCTTTTTCATTATCATTTCTGGGTGGAATGTATCCGATTATACCGTCAAAATTATTTGTCTGTCTTTCTTTAACATCAATTAAAAGAACCCCTTCGTTCTGAGCGTTAAGATAAAAGCCCGGAACGCTCACGGGTTCAAAAAATCTGAGCCGGTTTAATCTTTTAGGAAATTCTTCTATAAGTTTCTGCGAATATTTTTCTCCACGTTCAATTCTTAATTCGCGCACAATAACATAATCTTTAGTAGATGTGTTACCCCTTATTTCTATTTTATCGATATTACTTTCAAATCCTTTAACAACTTCAAGATAAACATCAGAATAATATTTGTCATCAACACTGTCTTTAAAAATATCAACTGATCTGATTATAACATTTATAAAGGGATAACCGCTGTTTTCAAATTCATTAAGAATGTTGTTAATCTGAATTTCAAGAGCCTCTTTAATGAATATCTGCTCTTTCACAAAATCTAATGATTTTATAATACTTGTTTCTAACAGAGAATCTGATTTGACAAAATAAATTTCGTTTATATAAGTAGGTTCACCTTCATTTATATTAATTAAAATATTTGCTGATGATGTGTCTTCTGATACCTGATAGGTTGTTCCATCAAAATCCGGATGATGATAACCAAGCAGTGCAAGATTTAAGGAAATTCTTGAAAGCCCTGTGTCAACTAAGGCAGGGGTAAACTGCAGTCCTTTGCGAAGCCCGCTCCATCTTAATATTTCTGTGGTAGAAAATACTTTATTGCCGGATATTTCTATTTTATCAGTTACCTGGGAATAACCGACCTGTATTAGAATAACTGTAATTATTAAAAAATATTTAATCTGGTGAGTCATCAATGGTTTTTATTTTTTTACCAACATTCTCAAGTATAACAGATTCACATAATGCACGTGCTTCATCGGAATTTACATTACTAACATTGAATGAAGCAGCATTAATAGCTCCGAGAGCAGCGGCAAACCTGAGTGAATCTTCGAATACAAGATTATTATGCCAGCCATATATAATACCAGCCACAAAACTATCACCACTTCCTGTTGAATCAATTGTTTTTACTTGAGGCGGGTGCACTTTATAATAATAATCAAAATTTGCTGCAAAGAATGGGCTCTCTCCATCAGTAAGATATTGTCTTTTAATTCCTTTAGAATAAATTGACTGCAAATGAGAAATAATCTGACTTTGCTCTGTGAGCTTTAATCCTAAAGACATTTTTATTTCATCAAAGTTGTTATGGATAATCGTTGGTAAAGCATTTATTGATTCGGCTAAGGGTGAACCGTATGTATCACACACAGATATTTTATCATATTTATTAGCTATTTCAATGCAGGCGGGTATTATTTTTTCGGCACCTTTGGGTGAGCTTCCGGAGAATACAACTATCTCACAATTTTTTATCATTTTATCAATTTTATTTACAAACTCATCACATTCTTTTTCGGTTATAACCGGATCATTAGAAAAAAAAGAAGTGATTCGTGCAGCTTCCTGCTCAACAATAATAGAAGCAAATCTTGTTTCGGATTCGGTTTGTACAGATGAAAACTCAAATCCTTCCCTGCGTAGAACCTTCCTGTAAAGTTTTCCGTCATTTCCGCCGCTGAAAATCAAATTGTAGGAAGAAAACCCGAGATGTTTTAATTGTCTGCTAACATTAATACCTTTGCCGCCGGGTTTTAATTCAAATGAAGGATTACGATTTACGCTGCCGTAACGGACATTGTTATAAGTTGATCTTCGTTCAAGAAGAGGATTGAGGGTTATGATAAGTATCATAAACTAGCTTAATTAAAATTTCAAACAGAAGTTTTTGTAAATACAGATGCCTTACTTCAGTATCAAACGATTTTAAAAGATTCAGATGAAGTAATATGGAAATCATTATTCCCTTTGTGTTTTTCTTTTTGCTAAGGTCTATACCTGAACAAATCTCCAGTCAGTGGTGTTGTTAAACGATAATCACCAAAGCCTGTTTCGTCAACAAATACAAATCTTCTGTTAATTGTATAATATTCCCATACTTCATAAGGTTTGGAGTAATACTCAAAAGGATGCCTGTCAATATTATTCGGCGGTCCTAAAATAATAAACACCATTCCCCTATCGGATTTCCATCCTTCTCTGTAGCTTGAAAAGTTATCATTTGCAAACTTCACTCGTCTGAAATATTCTGTGAACATTTCATTTTCATCATTGTTCGGCGATGGATCTTTTGCTTTCCAAAACTCAAGAAATCTTTTGAGTTTTACATCTGCTGATTCAGCTTTTTGTATGTAGCTTAACTCATCGGGACTCGCAATATAGACCATCTGGTCAACGGCTTTATCAATATCAACTATGTTAGACGGTAACCCAAGCCACCGCGAGAAGAATTGCTTATCATATGAACTGATCTTTAGTCCGTCGGAATCCATTACGGTAACATTTAAAGTATATGAGCCAAGATCTATAGTTACATTACTAAGCGCACCGGTAATCTGATTCTTACCAGGTTCAATTATGTGTTCATCTTTTTGAAAGAAAACTGTTTTTTTACCAGGGTCAAGAATAGTGTATTCAATGGAAACGTTCTGTTCAGTTGAGTCTGATGAATAAATTTCCATATAACCCTGAATTGTGCTGTCGGTTCCAATAATATTCCGGGAAATATTAGGAATTAGCTGATCCACACCATCTATTGATCTTTTGCCTGAAATTAACATTAGATCGCTAACACTTATATCTTTATCTAAATCGCGCACATTAAATATGTTTCCTGAAGTGAACTCCCGTCTTGAATCCCTGTCTTCAACCATTGTACGGATAAAATAATAACCGGGGGTTAAATCAAAATTACGCATTGATAAATTATAATTCTCTTTTGCAGTAGTTTGACTGAAATCCATTACATTGATGGTTTCATTCCAGGACTTTTCAACTATTAACCTGGATTGACTGGAATCATAAACAGAGGCGGTAACACCATATTTGGCGGTAAATCCTTGAGGAGATTTTAAGAATTGAACACTTCTGTAAGGAATTTGAATGTATATATCAACTCTTGTCATTCCTTTCTTGTTTGACTGATAATTAAGAAAGTCCTGGTAATAAACAGGTTCAGCAGTAAGAATTGAATTTTGTTCATAGTTTTCTACCTGAGCATAACAAATAGTAGAAAATATTATAGTTATTATAAAAGCAAATATAGTTTTCATAATTTCTCCGTTTCTAATTATTTAACTCACCAAAAATGTCATATTCATCATAATCTGTAATCTTAACATCGTAAAAATTTCCCGGCTGTAATTTAATTCCTTTTTTATTTATAAGCACCTCACCATCAACTTCGGGAGCGTCTCTATATGATCGTCCAATATAGAAATCTCCTTCCACAGCTTCAACTAATACTTTGAGTACCTTTCCAACCATAAATGAATTTTTCTCCAATGAAATATCCTTCTGGAGTTCCATTAATACATCTTTTCTTCTCTGCTTTTCTTCAGCAGGAACCGGATCACCTAAAATGAAACTTGACGTGTTTTCCTCAATAGAAAAAGTAAATGTTCCAACTCTGTCAAACTTAACTTCTTTTACAAAATCGCAAAGCATCTCAAAGTCTTTTTCAGTTTCATTCGGATAACCGACTATAAAAGTTGTTCTTAAAGTAATATCCGGAATTTCATTCCTTAATTTTTCAATAAGCTTCCGGGTTCTTGCGGCTGTAACACCCCTGCGCATAGATTTCAGAACATCATCTGAAATGTGCTGAAGCGGAATATCAACATAGTGAAGAACTTTTGGGTTATTCTTTATTTCTTTAATAACGTCATCCGGGAATTTAGAAGGATAAGCATACATAATTCTTATCCACTCTATGCCTTTAACTTCGCTTAATTTATTCAGCAATTCAGCTAAATTCTGACGACCATACAAATCTTTTCCATAATCGGTAGTGTCCTGTGCAATTATCACAAGTTCTCTAGTATTGTTTGAGGCAAGAAATTCTGCCTCCCTGATCAATTCGTCCATTGGTATTGATTTATGAAGACCACGCATAAGTGGAATTGCACAAAATGAACACGGATGATCGCATCCTTCTGAAATTTTTAAATATGCTGTATGAGACGGTGTTGTTAAAAGTCTTTCTCCGAGAAGTTCATACATAAGATTGCCACCAAGTTCCTTAACAATACCTTCATAATTTTCCGTTCCAAAGTAAACATCAACCTCCGGGATTTCTTTTATCAAATCATCTTTATATCTCTCTGAAAGACATCCTGCAACAATTACTTTTTTAAGCTTTCCTTCATTCTTTAATGCAACAGAATTAAGAATTGTGTTAATCGATTCTTCTTTTGCAGCTTCTATAAATCCGCAGGTATTGATGATCACGGTATCTGATTGATTTGGATCAAAAGTCAGTTTAATTTTATTTAGCTGAAGCTGCCTCATCAGTCTTTCTGAATCTACTGTATTCTTCGAACATCCGAGTGTAATAACCGATACTTTGCCTTTATATGCCATTTAATCCTTATTTGAAAGTGAATGCTTTACAGAAAGTATCTAAGATAAAAATAAATAACCGGTGAGCTGAAAAGAAGTGAATCAAACCGGTCGAATATTCCTCCGTGACCGGGAATTAGTGCGGATGAATCTTTTACACCTGCATCCCGCTTAATAAGTGATTCTACTAAATCACCAATTTGACCAATAATGCCAACTATCAAACCGATTACAATAACATCTTTCCATTCAAGAAAATCAAGTACAATAAACTTTGCCGCCACCATAGTAATAATCGCAAAGATGAATCCGAATATTGCACCTTCCCAGCTTTTATTAGGACTAACCCTTGGAAAAAGTTTGTGTTTGCCAAGCGCTGTGCCGCCGAAGAATGCTGCTGAATCGCATATCCAGATTGTAGCCATTATTGATATGATAAGATATCCGCCGTTTACATAAAACTCATTATCAATTGAATAGAATTCCCTGATTCCAAGCAGCGAACTGCCGAACAATCCAAGAAATAGAACGCTGAGTGCTGTTCCGCCAAGATTACTTAATGCGGAGTTTTTATTTCTAAAAAGTTCAACCAGAAGAAGCAAAGCAAACCAGATGATCAGAAAGTCGTATGAGTTCATCATTAAATGATATTGATTGACAATTAGAAATGCTACTGCGATAAATCCTAATAATAAATTTACGTTTGAGTTTTTATTCTTAAGCATTAAGTGGAATTCATAAAAAGCCATCAGTGATATTGCAAGAACAAATATCAGAAAGGGTATTTTTCCGAAATAAGTTACAGCTACAATTGCCGGTATAGCAACAATAGATACAAGAATACGTGTGGCGGTATTACTGAGTGCCATTATTTTTATTCGTTTTCACTTTCTTTATTTATTTCATTGATGAATTCCAGTGCAGCTTCTTCATCTTTCTTTTTCACCAGCACTTTTACTACGGAAAGATTGCCCATTGCCGGGAAATTATGATCCGACTGAGACAAAATAGAAACTTCAATTCCGGAACTTTCAAGATTTGACTTCAAAGACATTGCCTTATAATCCTGGTCGGTTTTATAAACCACAACCCAATCTTCATTTTTCTTATCAGATTCCTGCATAATTTTTTCTCCTTTCATAAAACTTGTTTATCAGATATATTAACCCGGCAAACAACAGACATAAACCTAAAAACGCACTTATATAATTCCCGAGATCTGTGCTTGGCTGAACCTTCGTTTCAATTAATTCATCATCACCAATAATGTAAAATAATGCCACTGCAATAAAGTTATTCAGAAAATGCAGAACCATCGGGACAATAATAGAATTGGTTTTATAAGCGGCATAACCAAAAAATACCCCAAGCAGAATAAGCGGAATAATGCCATAAGGATTGAAATGATATAAACCGAAAAACACAGCAGTGATCATAATAGCTTTAACCGGTTTCATTTTCAGCTCAAAACTTTTCTGAACATAACCTCTGAACATAACTTCCTCAGAAACTGCCGGAATTACAGCAACAAGAAAAAACACGAACGCCATTTCAAAAACATTATCAGCACGCAGAAGATTTCCGTAAGTTTTTTCAACCATTTCATTAAGAGTATCAAAAAAGGATTTAAAAGCATTAACAAAAGCAGAGCTTTCTGCAAGCTTATAGATAAAATGATTTTGTATATGCAGATATGCCTGCATTAACGGAGTAAGAATGATTATACCGATAGAAAATAATCCAACCTCTTTTAAGGAAGTACTTTTTGCACGGATAATTTTACCGACGTCATTATAAAACCATTTTGCAAACAGCAAAGCAGGCAGAAGTATGAACAGGATCTGACCAGCCATAGTCAATAAACGCAAAGCTGAAACGGATGCACCCTCAAGATCGAATCCGATTAGAATAATAGTTAAAAGTCCGCCGACAAACTGGTAAAGTATAAATCCGCCTATTAGTCCGATAAACCCTGCAAGGATTGGTGAGATGATTGGGTTTAATCCCTCATAATTATCCTGCTGTAACGCATTTTCTTCAGATGAAGTATTTCCGGGATTATTTTCCTGATTTTTAAAATCTTCCATTAAACATTTTTAACTGTTATTGAATAAATGGTTCATTAAGTGACAGCAATTTAAAAAAAAGAAGCAGTAAATACTTATCCTAAAAGGTCAAAAAGCACATCTGTCCAAAATAAATTTATTTATGTGGCTAAAGCCCACCCCTGCTCTTATTTTTTTTTCAGTTCACTGAAGTGAACTGCAATAAATGCTGATAAAATGTGTTTTTTATCTTTTGCAGTTGGATTTATCCAACTGTTACTATAAAGTCTAAGATATTAAGGGCTTTAGCCGCATTTAATTCCAAAACCTGTTAACTATAAGAGAGAAAAACTATTTATGAGGGATTCAATTAAAAAAGAATTTTATTTCTTTTCTTTTGAATAAAATCAGAATTTCTCTATAAAGTTTAAATTTATTTTGGACAGCACTCGAAAAAGCTAAACTATTTAAAAAAATAATGGCGAATATTGTATAATAATTATTTGGAGTCAGAAAGATGTACCTGCATTTGAATGTATTTGAAAACCGGCTAATATGTTTCCCAAATCATATTATAAGAAAACCTTGAACTCGATTTAGATTTCTCTCCCGGCTTACGCTGGGATCGAAATGACAATGCGTTTTGTCATCTCGACGATTGGAATGAGGAGAGATCTTGTTCGTTCACGAGATTTCTCCCTCTGGTCGAAATGACAAAATACTATTCAAGGCGATTCGGAAGAGTCGCCTTTTTATTTCCCGGCTAATATATTAGACTACTGAGGCGTAACGCTGTAGCAAGTATTGCCTAACTTTGTTATTCTTTAAAGTAAAATTTTTACTTCTACCGCTTTGATTTCAACGGTCCCCTCAATCCTTCATAACTTGTAAGATCGGCATCAATTGCGCCGACAATAACTTTTGTTTTAACCCTTACCGGCATTTTAATATCGTCATCGGTTAACCAGACAATAATATTGCCTTCGCTCTTAAAAAGTCCGCCTTCCCGCACAAGCGGTTCAACTATTATGCAGTCAAACCTTCCTGCCGGAACTGTAATAGTTTCTTTACCGTGATATTTTACATCGAGATCGTGTACTTTATCTTTATAAAAGTTTTTAAGATGAATTCTGTCACCCGCCTGCATACCTGAATAGTCCAGAGTTCGTGCAAAATAAAAAGCGGACACTATATCGTGAACATATTTAGGAATATCATAAGAGCCCTCACTGGTTTTTGCTTTACCTCTTCTCTGGTCAAAGAAGGCGGCAAAATCCCTTGAATAGCTTCCTTCCCGGATGTGCTGTTCAAAACGCCAGGGAAATAATCCTTCAACATCAATGTAGGTTTCATAGCGGTCACGTACCCTGTAAAACAGATCGAAGCTTGGCACTGTGTTCACTTCAAAAGTAACGTGGTAGGCATCGCGTCCGGAAATCCTTTTAATTGAAGGAACCTGCATTGTTGCAATGCCGGCGGTTACAAATCCGTATTTAACATCGAAAGTAAGCTTCTCACCTTCTTTAAATGCTTTGTTCTCCATTTTTCTGAAACCATCTTTGTCGTCATTTGCAAAGACGGCCAAAGAAAACAAGATAACTATTACTATTATTGATTTAATTGATTTCATTATCACTCCTTATTAAAACTCTTTATTATTTCAATTATATCTGAATGAACCTTTTTAATATTTATAGTATTCATACACTCTGTTTTTGTACAGCGGTTATTTCTGCAATCTTCACAATCATTTTCGGGCATATAAATTTTACTTTTATTTGAGTACGGTCCCCATCTTTTAGGCAGACAAGCAGTAAGATGAGGATAAAATCCTAATGTATGTTTATTTAATGCTGCAGCAATATGTATTGGTCCCGTTGAATTTGATACGAATACATCCGCCTTATTAATCAAAGCAACCAGTTCTTTCAAAGAAAATTTACCAGCAAAGTTTTTTACCGAACTGTTAACAACCAGATTTTCACAAAATGCTTTTTCACTTTCACTTCCGGTTACTAAAACCTGAATATTCGAATTCACCAGCAATTCAACCAACTGCTTAAACTTTTCAACCGGCAGATCAACTGCGCTGCCGCCGCTTCCGGGATGAACAATTACTATTGGTTTATTTGTATTAATTCCGTTATCAAGTAAAACTTTATTTACTTCTGCTTCAACAGACTTTTCAATATCAATAAAAAAATGAACATTGTCTTTTGTTATTGTTTCATCTATTCCAATTTCTTTCAGAAGATTTACGTTATACTCAAGTTCGTGTTTATCTGCGTACTTCCGGTGTTCAAAAACTTTTTTGTTGAACAAGATTGAATACCATCTGTAACCTGAGCCTATCCTGTTTCTGATTCCGGTACGGAAAACCAGCCATGCTATTTTAAGAGTAGGATATACAGTTATACAGGTATCAAAATGTTTTTCTTTCAGCATACTGAGATTAGATTTTATATCAATCTCACCGTCAATTTCTTTAAGAACGAGTATCTCATCAATAAAAGGATTTAACTGCGCCAGATCCTTTGTATAGTCTCTCAGTAAAAAAGTTATTCTGCAATCAGGATAATGTTTTTTAATTATCTCAGCAAGCGGTAATGATAAAATTACATCGCCAATTCTATCCGATCTTATAAGAAGTAAATTTTTCGGCTTAATCATTTTCTTGATAAATACGGATTGCCAATTTCAAAAAATCTCCATTTAAGTTCTTTTGATTTCGTAATTCCGATCCTTTCAGATACTCCTGTTTTACTTTTTTTCAACTTAGGCTGATCGATTATAAATATTTTTTTTCCTGTTAGTTCTGTCCCGGAATCTTTTCTTGTAAACCTGAACGCCTTACAAATTTTACCCGGACCGTTTGTTACATTAAATAATTCTTTTTCACTTAGTTTCTTTTTAGCGAATCTTCGCTTAACCATTATTTCAATTCCGTCAATTGGTTCAATTGCTCTTATCAGCACTGCGGTTCCGTGATTTTCTTTACCAGTTACAATATTACAACAATGATGAACACCGTAAGTAAAATAAACATAAAAATAACCACCTTCCCTGAACATTACTTCATTTCGTTCAGTCCTGCCATTAAAAGAATGAGCTGCCTGGTCGGTATTTCCATCATAAGCTTCAACCTCAACTATTCTGCCTGTCAACAATTTATCAGATTCAACCTTCACAAGTATCTTACCAAGCAAGTCCCTTGCCACCGATAAAACAGGTCTGGAATAGAACTTTTTAGTTAATATTGTAAAGTTTTCTGTATTAAACATTATACACGGGAATAGAAAAAGTGTGCAGATGAATCAGAGCTGATCCGGATTCATACGGATTTTAATTTCTTCAATTTTTATTTCGTAATAATCTTTTTTATCGGGATTCTTCTTTAAAAGCTTTTCATATACCGAGATTGCTTCCTGAAACTCACCCTGGTTAACATAAATTTTTGCAAGAGTTTCAGAAACTATCATATTACTCTCGGCAAAACTTTTTGCAGAAGGTGCGGGACTTTCTTTTGCCTTCTGAATTGTTTCTTTTGCCTCCATAATTTCTTCATTCAATTTCTTAATTGATTCAGTAATAGGAGGCATAGTTTTTAAAGAATCCTCTATTTCCTTTATACGGGAATCCGGAACCGGTTCTTCCTTCAGATTGTCATCCCATCTTGCTGCTTTAAAGAATGAACGCTGTTTTTTAATAGCTTCTATTTCACGGAGGTAATAATCGTAAGTTTTTGGTGAGTGAATAAGTTCGCTGCCGCGCTTAACATATTTTAATGCCTGCGAATAAAGCCCTTTTATCGTGTAAGCTTTGCCCAGTAAAAAATATGCAACAGGATATTCAGGATATCTATTTAATCCGTCATTTAATATTTCTATGGCTTTATCAGGATTGTTCGCTTCGATCTGATTGCTTGCTATTCTAACAAACAAAGGCGAGCTCTTATTATATTCATAAATAAGACTAACCTTCTGATCAAATATTTGTGAAGGGTTTTTCATTTATTAGCAAAATTAGTTTTACCGTATGTATGTCTTATTGATGTTACACTCATAAAAGAGAAACCTAAAAAGAACAATATCTGGAACGGAAGTGCGGCAAATTCCATAAAGTACAGTGAAGCAAGAATTCCAATAAAGCAATAAATTGCTAGCAGAGCTTCAACATATACGGAAAGACCAAGTTTCTTTTCCATATACTTTTTGCCAATCCATGAATCTTTGTTTGTTTCAAGATTAAACTTAGGTGTTCTGACAAATTCACTTTTTCTGTTAAGTAATCCTTCAAATACTGCGCGGGAATTGTTTACAGCAAGTCCCATACTGCCTGCCATAAATAAAGGAAAGAGAACTATTTTCTTTCGCCAGTCTTCACGCACATCTTTTTGTGAGTAAAGGTAAAATACAAAAGATGAAATGAATGCAAGAACAAAAACTGACATCATTGCAAAATACAATCCATGAGAACCGCTGTTCTTAACAAACACCAACGGCACATTAAGAATTGCGGCCAGAAGAATGAACGGGAATACAATATTATTTGAAAGATGAAAAGTTGATTGCAGTTTTACACGCAATGGTATTTTCGATTTCCAGACAAGCGGAAGAATTTTTTTGGCTGTTTCAATTGCGCCTTTTGTCCATCTGAATTGCTGGGATTTAAGTGCATTTATTTCAGAAGGAAGCTCTGCCGGTGAAGTGAAATCTTTTAAGAAAATAAATTTCCATCCGTTAAGTTGTGCACGGTAACTTAAATCAAGATCTTCTGTCAAAGTATCCGCGTGCCAGTTGCCGGCATCTTCAATGCAGCTTTTTCTCCACACTCCGCCGGTTCCGTTAAAATTGATGAAGAAACCGGATTTATTTCTTACAGATTGCTCAATTACAAAATGCCCGTCCAGAGCAAGTGCCTGTGCTTTTGTAATGATAGAATAATCACTGTTCAGATGTTCCCATCTTGTCTGCACCATTCCAATGTTATCATTATTAAAAAAGGAAAGTGTTTTGTTAAGAAAATCTTTGTGGGGTATAAAGTCTGCATCAAATATTGCAATGTATTCGCCCTTTGCAATTTTCAAACCTGCTTTAAGAGCGCCGGCTTTGAACCCCTCCCTGCTGCCTCTTCTTATATGATGGATATCAAATCCTTCTTTCTGTTTTTTCTCAACTGCTCCGGCAACAACAGAGGTGGTTTCATCTGTAGAATCATCAAGAACCTGAATTTCAAGTTTGTCTTTCGGATATTCAATTCTGCAGACTGCATCAATTAATCTTTCAGCAACATACATTTCATTGTAAAGCGGAAGCTGAATAGTAACAACAGAATCATGGTCCATTTCGGGTCTGGGAACCGGATTATTATGCCGGTACTTCTTATGATAGTAAATCATAATAAATCCGTGAAGACCGAAGGTAAAAAGTATTGTTAATGATAAAAAGTAACCTATTAAAACTATGCTATCCATTTTGTTTAAATGCCCTTAAAAAATTTTTACCAGCCGGAAACTGTTTCTAATAAAATATCTTCGGCTATTTTGTCTAATGCTGATTCAATTGCAGCACGGCGGTCTTCAAAAGTACCGCTTGCTGAATAATCCCCGTAATTGGAAAAGTTTTTATCAAAAATTGTCTTTCGCTGAACCAGGTCGCGGTAAACAGCTTTAACACCAATAGTAATCCTCAAGCTCGAAACTGTTTCTCCGCCGGTGATAACTGCCGGACCGGAGGTCAACGAAATAATGGAACATTCAACAATAGCATCTGCGTTTGTACGTTCAGCAACTTCGAGCGAATTATCTTCAATAAAAAATCTTGTTATTTTTTCAGTGAATAATTCTCTTAAACCCGGCTCACCCGAACCACTTCTGTCTTCAGCAATAGGAATTGCAATAGTTTTCAAATGCGGCGGAACAGAAGCCCCGGTAAAAGAATATCCGCAGCACCCTGTAAAATTAAGAACACTAAATCCGACAAGCAATAAAGCCAGTATTGTAAAACCCGCTTTATGCCGGAATGTTTTTCCCGATATTTTCATAAGATCAGACACTTAAATCGTATTCCTTAATTTTTCTGTAAAGCGTTCTCTCGCTTATATTTAAAAGCTTTGCCGCAGTTCGTTTGCTGCCCCGTGTTTTATCGAGTGCGGATTGAATTGCCTCTTTTTCTAAAACATCAAGCGATTTTATTTCATCATCCGGTTTATTGTTATGATTAAACATTTCCTGACCCTGATGCAGAACTATGTCTTTTAATTCCATAATATCTTTTTTCAATTCAAATAAAGCGCGATACATAAGTTCCCTATCCGCATCTTCACTGCTTTTTCTTAAATACACAGGAAGATTTCTTGTTGCATATTCCTCCTCCACAATTGCTGAAAGACCCATAAAAGAATCTTCAGTTAGTATTCCGTCTCTGCTCAGAGCTATTGCTGTTTCTACAGTGTTTTTTAGTTCTCTTACATTTCCAGGCCACGTATAGTTTTTCAATACTTCAATTGCTTCACCAGTGATTTGAGGTCTTTGAATTTTATTCTGCAAAGCATAACTATTGATAAAATGATGAACTAAAAGTTCTATATCACTCTTACGTTTTCTAAGTGGGGGAATACTAAGTGTAACTGCCTTAAGGCGGAAATACAGATCTTCACGAAACCTTTTTGATTCAACTTCTCGTTGCAGATCTTTATTAGTTGCAGCAATAATTCTAATATCAACCTTGCTGATGCTTTCAGCGCCGATTTTCATAAACTCCTGGGTTTCAATTGCACGAAGCAGCTTAACCTGTGTAGTCAGCGGAAGTTCTGCAATCTCATCAAGAAAAAGAGTGCCGCCGTCTGCAATTTCAAAATAACCTTTACGGCTTTCAATTGCGCCGGTGAATGAACCTTTTCTATGACCGAACAATTCACTTTCCAGGATACCTTCCGGAATTGCACCGCAGTTAACACTTACTAATTGATTATTGCTTCGATTGCTGTATCCATGAATTGCACGGGCAAAAACTTCTTTACCTACTCCGCTCTCACCAAATATCAAAATTGATATATCGGATTTGCCGACCTGCATAATCACATCAACAATATCATTGATCTCTTTTGAGCGTCCGATAACTCCGAACTTCTCTTTAAACTCTTCCCGTGTCATTTTGGCAAATAAAATTAATTGGTAAGGCTAAA
This sequence comes from Ignavibacterium sp., assembly GCA_018335755.1. Taxonomy (GTDB): domain Bacteria; phylum Bacteroidota; class Ignavibacteria; order Ignavibacteriales; family Ignavibacteriaceae; genus JAGXRK01. The sequence goes on from JAGXRK010000045.1 coordinate 328,613, forward strand.
TATATGTTATTTGATTAGCTTAAAAAAGATAAGATTCCGTGATATCAGAGGACCAATTCCATACCGTCAAAAGCAGTTAAAATTGCAGGTTTTCCAGTGTGATTTTGAACAAATTCGATTACTTGTGGTTCTATTTCGGGGCTAATGTGTGTGAATACTACAGTTTTTGATTTGTAATCCTCAGCCGTTTTGACAATCTGCCCCGGTTCAATATGTGTGGTCTCAGAAATAAAAACGTCAATTTTTACCTCATCCAAAAGATTTAAGTCATTTTCATCTCCCAGATCGCCAGTATAAAAAATCTTCTTGCCGGACAAACTGAAAATGAACGATGAACTTGCCAGACTTATCTTTTCAGATTTAACAAAGTACTCATATTTATCAAGATGAGAGTTTTGAATTGCCCGGATCATAAAGTCATCTTGTATAATGAACTCACTTTCAAATTCGTATTTAATGAATTCAAGATCAAAGTTTAACCTGTCGGGTATTACATAAGTTTTAACCAGCAGCCGCCTTAAATCCTCAAACAGAGTATTATGAAGAAATATTTTCAGCGGAGTTTTTCTTTTACTCATTTTCATTTGAATGAGCAGGGATGGCAGTCCGCATATATGATCAGGATGAAAGTGTGACAGGATAATTCCGTCAATTGAGTTGAAGTCAATTTCGGATTTTAATAATGCGCGTGAAACCGAATCACCTGCATCAACAAGAAGTCTGAATCCGGAATGATCAATTACAAACGATGAATGAAATCTATTTAAAGCCGCTTTCCCCGATCCTGTACCAGTAAAGGTGATTCGAGTTATTTCAATCAAGGCGTAATCTCAATTACTCTTCCATTAAGATTAAACTTTGAGTCTATTATGTGCAGAAAATCTTCAGCATCTCTTCTTAGAGCAAATTTACCTACATAAACAATTTGAAAATTAGTTCCGCCGACGTTTTTTTCTTTCATCTCTGTAATGTAACCTGCTCTTTCAAAATCATTTTTCAGATTAAGTGCATTAGCAGTATTTGAAAAAGCTCCTGCCTGAATAGTAAATCTGTAATCTGTCCGGGTAGTTGGCGGTGTGGTAATTTTAGGTGTTTCGCCAGGCTGCGTTGATGTTTTAAAATCCGGTATTTTATTTGCCTCTGCCAGCTTACCGTAAGGGGAGTCAGGATATTCAGTATATAATTTGTTACGCATTTTTTCGGCAGCTTCATATAAACCCAGAGCATAAAAATATGAGAACACACGATATACTGCTGCATCAGCATATTTGCTATTCGGATATTTTTCTATAATGCGCTGATAGATTACAACCGCCTGCTGACCATCTTCTGTCAGCACTCCATCTAAAAACATAATTGCCGGACTGCCGGGAAACTTAACTTTCAGTTCAGGAAGTTTTGCCTTAACATCGCTAAGTTCGCCTGCTTCTATTTGTTTAAGGTAAGGGATAATATCAATATCCTGTCCTGAAATAAGCGAGGGTATTAATAAAAAAGGAATGAAAAATATTTTAAGCGCAAATTTCATAGATCAAAAATAACCTAAATCAAAACTCAATCAAATACTAATTGGAAGTTCAGGTTCAAGTCTGCAGACTAATTGCAGTAACAATTCAGGGTTAGTACAAAAGTTTAGTGGTTAAGTCGATGTCAATTATTGTCATTCAATTGTCAGTCTTTGTTAAAAACACCAATCAGTCAATCATCCAATCACGACTATTAAAAGATCTCGCGGTTCTAACTTATTTGGTTTTCCGTTACTTGAACTTGCAATCTGGAATTACGCACTGAGTACAATATTTTCTTTTTCAATCTGAACTTCACTCAGAAATTTACCAAACAAAGTAGCATGGGTGGCTTTGTTTATTTTCACTTTAACATAAGTTCCTGGCTGAATTTCTTTATCAGCAGAAATAATTACAACTTTATTTGAATCTGTTCTTCCGGCATAAAAGTCATCTGACTTTCTGCTGTAACCTTCAACAAGAACAACTTCTTCTTTATCAATAAGTTCCTGGTTTTTTTCAAACGAGATGGACTGCTGAGCTTCTATAATTTCCTGCAAGCGTTTTGTTTTCATCTCTTCCGTTACATCATCTTCCATACGGTACGCTTTTGTTCCTTCACGCGGAGAATACTTAAACATATAAGCACCGTCGTATCTAACGTTTTGCATAACATCGAGAGTTGCGAAATGATCTTCCCAGGTTTCAGTGGGAAAGCCCGCTATAATATCTGTTGAGAAACTTACACCGGGAATAATTCTTTTTGCCCGTTCGATCAGCTCAAGATAATGCTCAACTGTATAAGTTCTGTTCATCAGCTCGAGAATCCTATTCGAGCCGGATTGCACAGGAAGGTGAATATAGTTGCACAGGTTCGGATGCTCTGCAATTGTGTATAAAAGTTTATCTGAAAGATCCTGAGGATGTGAAGTTGTAAACCTGACACGCATTGATCTGTCCACCTTGGCAACTGCGGCAAGAAGATCAGCAAAATCTCCGCCTGTTGCAGAGTTTTCATCACTGTAAGAATTTACATTTTGTCCGAGTAAAGTTACTTCTTTGAATCTTCTTGCAGAAAGAGATTCAACTTCTTTTACTATTGATTCCAGTGAACGGCTTCTTTCACGTCCGCGGGTATAAGGCACAACACAGAAAGTACAGAACTTATCACAGCCGCGCATAACGGATATCCAGGCAGATAGTCCGTCTTCACGATGCGGTTCAATATCATCATAAGTTTCTGTACGTGAAAGTTTAACGCCTATTCCTTTATCACCATTGAATGCAACATCAATGTATTCGGGCAAACGCCTGTATTCATCGGGACCAACAACAAGATCAACAATTTTCTTTTCTTCGATTAGATCTTTTCTTAAACGTTCTGCCATACAGCCGAGAATTCCAACTACAACTTCAGGCTTTTTTGTTTTCAAAGCTTTAAAGTTGCCGAGTCTGCCGTAAATTCTTTGCTCAGCATTTTCACGAATGCTGCAGGTGTTAAGCAGAATTACATCTGCATTTTCTGCATTATCGGAAGCAACGTAACCCTGATTTTTAAGCACACCGAGTACGATTTCAGTATCAGCCACATTCATCTGGCAGCCGTAGGTTTCTATGTAAACTTTATTCTTTTGCATATACGATCATATTCCGGAAAAATCAATTAAAAACAAATATAGTATGTTCTCAAACTCTTGTAAGCGCATACAATATGATGTTGAGCAATCCTAAACCAAAAACAGCAAAAACAATGTTTAATATCAATCTTTTGCGTTTTTGATCCTTACGAATATCAAATTCCTTTGGTTCTTTTTTCCTGTTTATGTTTACAAATCCGAACATTTTTTATTAAAAATTCTATTTAACCTTAATAAATTGAGTGCCAAATATAAAACAATTCTAAGATATAATTTGGTAATTATTTGAGTATATGAGTGGTTATGACTGTGTCTGTGAAATATATTGAACGATGCGATTTTTAGAATTTTTTGTACATACAACCTTGAGAGTTTGATATTTTAGAATTATTTTTAATTAGCGTAAAAATCGAGGACCAAGGTTCTAGTCCCGTAATTCTCCAAAAATTTGCTGTACTCCTGAATTTTATTATCAAATAAAAAAAAATATATAAATAGCTTTATTTAAAAAATTATTCTTTATGAGGGTGTTATGAAAAAAATTGGGTTAACAATATTGTTATTATTTTTATTATCTATAACAAATTTTGGGCAGGTGATTAATTTTGATACGACTGATAAATGGTTAGCTGGCAGTGGGGGGGGACTTACTTCCTATCAAGTTGATCATCAATATACTGATACAATAAATGGTTTTCCGGTAAGTTTTATGGGTGGTCCTGCTCTACGACAAACAACTACAGCACAGGATGGTTTTCCCGGTGCATTAGGAACTTATGGCTGGAGATTGCAAAATACTGATACTGTAGAGTGGATAGTTACAATTGGTGCTACCTCCATAAATGGATTCTCGTTTCAGGTTAGGAGATGGGATGGATCTCCGAGCCCAGATTTTGATGTTGCATTTAGTTCAGATGCTGGAAATAATTGGACAAGTGTAGGAACTATAAATAATGCTTTTTTAGACGACTCTTCCGATTGGAAAGCATTTAACTATCCGAATTCAATTACTTCTGCATCAAATATTCAAATTCGAATTTCTGCAAATGGTACTACTGAACGAATTATGGTAGACGATTTCTTCTTTGATAACCCCCTCCCCGTAGAGCTCTCATCCTTCTCAGCTTCGGTTATTGGCTCTTCTATTAAGCTTAACTGGAGAACTGAAACTGAGCAGAATAATTATGGATTTGAGGTAGAACGCAAAGTCGGCAGTCCTCAGTCCAAAGTCGGCAATTATGAAAAGATCGGTTTTATCGAAGGGTATGGTAATTCCAATTCACCTAAAAGCTATTCTTTTAATGACAACTCCATTAGCTCCGGTATACTAAGTTACAGACTTAAACAAATTGATAACGATGGTTCTTTCAGTTATTCTAAAACAATTGATTTGGATCTTGGCGCACCAAAGAAATTTGAGCTTACTCAGAACTTCCCGAATCCTTTCAATCCGAATACTGCTATCAGATTCTCGCTGCCTGAAACCGGTAATGTTAAACTTACTGTTTTTAATTTGCTTGGACAGGAAGTTGCTGTGCTAGTAAACGGATTGACCGAAGCAGGAACTCATATTATTAACTTTGATGCTGAGGGACTTAACAGCGGTGTTTACATATACAGGATAGAATCCGGCAGATTCAATGAAGTAAGGAAGATGACGCTGATAAAGTAAAAAAAAGAGCCCCATCCCCAACCCTTCCCCTAAGGGGAAGGGAGTTAAGTAAATTAAAATCCCCTCATTTGTAGGGGATTTTTTTGCCAAAAAATACTTTCAATAATTTAAACTTTCCTGGCAGTCAATTATTGATTTTATAAACTAATAATAACTAATTTAATGTCAGGGAAGCTCATAAATTTCTGCAGACTATTTCGGGAATAATTCGCGCTTATTTAATAAGTAATGCAAGAGGTGTTTTATGAAATTTTTGATTCTGCTTTTGAAGTTGATGTTTATTCAATCGGCCTTAATAATTTCACAAATAAATTATTATTATGTTGACGGACATCGAATTGACCTTGAACCCAGAACAGATAAACTAGTTATAGTTTTAAATCATACTGGTATAAGCGACTTTTTGATTAGAGAAGAATTAGGAGCGTATATCAGTTCAAATCAGGAGCTATTAAAACTAGCTGATAATTTATATCTTTTGAATTTTGGTGCCAATGAAAGTGAAGCATACGTATCTCAAAAGATATCTGATCTAAATTCTCAATCTATCATTGTAAAATTCGCAGAAAGAGTTTTTTATGGTGAATCTAAAAAGGTAACTCAGATAGCGTCCGATGAGTTTATAGTTAGACTATTTGATTTAGATAATAAATCCAAACTTGATCAAATTAATACACAATATAGTATAGAGATATTAGAAAATATTAATGATGAAAATACTTTTGTATTAAAATCTAGGAATGGTATTCGGTTAAATGCTCTTCAGCTTTCTGAAATTTATTTTCAGACCGGATATTTTGAATATTGCGAACCAAATTTCGGATACCCTGAAGGCTGCCTTTTTAATTACACACCGAATGATCCTCTTTATGCTTCACAATGGGTCTTAAACAATACGGGTCAGTCGACACCAACAGAAGGAAATTCAACCGCAGGTGATTTAACAAGTTCAGCAGGAATTCCAGGTGCAGATATGAGCGTTAATCTGGCCTGGAATTACACCAAAGGAAACAACAGTGTTGTTGTGGGTGTATTTGATACAGGTATTGACTCAGCACATCCGGATTTATACCAAAATCTTCTTGCTGGGTATGACGCTTCAAATAATACAGGTTCCGTTACTACAGATCCTGTTGGACACGGCACCTGTGTAGCAGGAATAATTGGCGCAAGAACAAATAATGGAATAGGTGTTTCCGGAATTGTAGGAGGTGATAATACACTAAATAGTAATTGCAGAATAAGAGCTTTTAAGCTGGTTAATAATCAAGGTCAATTTACTACAAATACAAACCTTGCAAATGCATTTAATCTTGCACGAACAACTGGAGTTCACGTTTCGAGTAACAGTTGGGGCGGAGGAACGCCAAACGCAACATTGACCGATGCAATTAATAATCTGTCTAACAATGGGAGAGGTGGACTCGGTTGTGTTGTCCTTTTTGCATCGGGTAACGATGGAAGAAATCCTCCTTTTTATCCTTCTTATCTTGCATCAGTAGTATGTGTCGGAGCTTCAACAAGGCATGATCAAAAAAAAGCGGCTGGAACAGGTAATCAATGGTGGTGGGGAGGGAATTATGGGGAGGATGTAAACGGTGATTTAGATTTGGTAGCACCAACGATTTGCTACACCACTGACATTAGAGGAACTGGCGGTTATAACATTTCGGCTGGAACAGCAGGTGATTATTATTCTACATTCAATGGAACATCAGCTGCTTGCCCAAATGCTGCTGGCGTTGCCGCAATGATATTTTCAATTAATCCTAATTTTACCAGAGATCAGGTTTTGGATTATTTATATAGAGGATGTGAGAAAATAGATAACGTCGGATATAAAACAGTAAAAACTTATGGATACTGGAATGAATATTTTGGCTATGGCAGAGTGAATGCACTTAACTCTGTAAGGCTTGCAATGGGCGTTGATGTAACACCACCGACCATAGTGCATAATAATATTCGATCTCATTCAAGTACTTACCCAACATTATTAACAGCAACAATTGTAGATCAAAATGGTGCTTCCGTTCCAAACTCCGGCCCTCAGCAGCCGAGAATTTATTATCGTTTTAACAAAAACGGTTCAGGGTGGTCAGCATTTTTTTCTTCATATTCAATATCTAACGCAGGTAATATTTTTACCTTTAAAATACCTGGAGTAGGTCGACAAACTGAAGTTCAGTATTATATTGAAGCCGAAGACGCAACGGGAAACTTAACTACATTTCCGTTACATGCTTCTTCAACTTATCCGTATACGTTATGTTATTATGCAGTCGGAAATATTATGACAGAAACAAGAGGTTTAACTAATTGGAATCCACCGGATGGTGGAGCTGGAATATCAGCCAATGTTAATTTTCCAACGAGTTATTCTATTCTTGAAGCACGTGTAAGAATTAATTTAAGTCATACATGGGTTTCTGATATTATGTTGATGGTATGGTCACCCCATAGCGATGCCAACAATAATAGGGTTTGTCTCTTCTCATTTAATGGAAGCTCGGGTGACAACATATCTAATGCAACAGTTACAGATTCAGCAACTCAATTCTGGAGACAAGGAACACCACCATATTCAAATGGATTTTATAAACCCGAGTATTTACTTGCTGGTTTGAATGGAACCAACGCTCAAGGAAACTGGAGGTTTATTAACACTGATGCATTTGCAGGAGACGCACCTACTTATAGTTCTCTTGATATAATTTTAAAGAGAATGGACGGTGTTAATAGTTCCTGCGCAAGGTTAAACAACCCTGAGGATTCAATAATATATTTTGGCAATCCTATTCCACCAACTGTGATTGAAAGAGATTATTATTTAAAGAATGACGGGAATTCTAACCTTACTGTTAGTTCAGTTGTATTTACCGGGACCTACTCCTCTATGTTTTCTTTGTTAACAGCTCTTCCGGGACCAATTTCTCCTAATGACAGCGCTCTTTTTAGAGTGCAGTTAAACTTTAATTCTTTATTAAAGGGAAATATTTCTCATGACCTGCAGGATTATTCAAATGCATTGATGGAAATCTCAAATAATGATCCTTCTAAACCGATTTATCGAGTATCTCTGGAAACAGATAACCCCCTCCCAGTAGAATTATCATCCTTCTCAGCTTCAGTTATTGGTTCTTCTGTTAAGCTAAACTGGAGAACTGAAACGGAAGTTAATAATTACGGGTTTGAGATTCTTCGCTCCGCTCAGAATGACAATGATTGGACTAAATTAGGTTTTGTTGAAGGGTATGGTAACTCCAATTCACCTAAAAGCTATTCTTTTTCTGACAACTCCATTAACTCCGGTAAACTTAGCTACAGGCTTAAACAAATTGATAATGATGGTTCTTTCAGTTATTCAAAAATTATTGATGTGGATCTTGGCGCACCCAGAAAGTATGAGCTTGCTCAGAACTTCCCGAATCCTTTCAATCCGAATACTGCTATTAGATTCTCGCTGCCTGAAACCGGTACTGTTAAACTTACTGTTTACAATCTGTTGGGTCAGGAAGTTGCATTGCTCGTAAACGGATTGACTGAATCAGGAACTCATATTATTAACTTTGATGCCGAGGGACTTAACAGCGGTGTTTACATATACAGGATAGAATCCGGCAGTTTCAATGAAGTAAAGAAGATGACGTTGATAAAGTAAAAAAAAGAGCCCCATCCCCAACCCTTCCCCTAAGGGGAAGGGAGTTAAAAAAAATAGTCGTACTAAAATAGGTTGACTGTATATTATTTAACCTCTCTGCCAAGCAGAGAGGATTTTTTTTGATTTTATCGCATTATTTACCGGATAATATTAAGAAATTATTAAAATCAAATAATTATTATTTGATTTGGTTTGACCTCTAAAAAGAAAATCTTATTTTTAGTTAAATCAATTAACATCAATAATTATTCAGGAGTAATAATGAGAAAATCGGGTTTACTGTTCTTCGTCTTTGTGTTTACATTTATATGTATTGGAAAAATAAATGCCGATACAGTTTATGTAAACGTTATGAATAATTTTTTTAGCCCTGCCAATTTTACGGCAAATGTTGGAGACCAGGTAAAATGGACTTTAATGGAAGGAAATCATACAACTACCTCAATGACAATTCCAGCCGGAGCGGCTACCTGGAATTATACATTTACCGGAGTTGGAGATACTTATGTTTATGAGGTTACCGTCGCTGGAGACTATAGTTATGAGTGTGTTTTCCACCCAGGGATGGTAGGAAATTTTACAGCCGAAACCGTGAGCGGCCCGCAGGTTGAAGAAAATTTTGATTATGCAATTGGCTCTACTTTAGTCAGCAATGGTTACACCGCTCATAGTGGTTCAGGTACAAATTCTCAAACTGTTATTTCAGGAAATTTATCTTATCCGGTTTATCCTTCATCCGGAATAGGAAATATGCTTCAATTAGTTAATACCGGTGAAGATGCACATAAAACACTTGCCTCTGATGTTACTACAGGAACTGTTTATGCCTCTTTTTTGGTGAATGTTGACTCTGCAAGAATTGCCGGAGATTACTTTTTCCACCTAGGACCTAATCCTTTAAGTACTACCTTCAGATCAAGAGTATTTGTTAAGTTAGCTGCAAATGGAAACCTTGCTTTTGGATTGTCGAAAGGATCGACTTCTGCATCAGTGCCTCCTGTTTATACTGATTCAATCTACCAGGCAGGTACAACTTATTTAATTGTTGCAGCTTACGAAGTCGTAGACGGTGCCACAAACGATTTAGTTAAGCTTTGGGTTAATCCTGATTTATCCGGCCCCGAACCAGCATCGTTAATTACAATTGACGACCCAACAAATGCGGATATTTCTGTTGGTTCTTATGCTTTCAGACAAGGAGGTAGTGCATCCGGACCATATTTGAAGTTAGATGGCTTGAGAATTTTTACAATTTGGGATGATGTAGTTCCTGTTGAACTAACTTCATTTACAGCTGCTTCAATCGGCAATGCTGTTACACTTAACTGGTCAACTGCATCTGAGGTTAATAACTCAGGCTTTGAAGTAGAAAGAAGAAATTTAACATCAGATTGGACATCATTAGGATTTGTTCAGGGCAACGGAACTACAGCCGAAGCTAAACAATATTCATTTATCGATAATAATGTTTCTGCAGGAAGCTACAGCTATAGACTTAAACAAATCGATTTTGACGGTACATTTGTATACTCAAATTCTGTTGAAGTAGAAGTTTCGACACCATCTGTTTATGAATTAGCTCAAAATTATCCTAATCCATTCAACCCGAGCACAGCAATTAAATTTAATCTTCCTGAAGCAGGAAATGTTAAACTGGTTGTTTATAATTTACTCGGACAGGAAGTTAATACTCTTGTTAACGAATTTAAAAGTGCTGGTTTATATACAATAAACTTCGACGCTACAAATCTTACAAGCGGTGTTTATCTCTATAAGATAGAAGCTAATGGATTTGTTCAGACAAGAAAAATGATGCTTATAAAGTAATATTTAATAAGTAAGGTTTTTATTAAAAGTCCCCTCTTAAAATGAGGGGACTTTTTTTATAAATTCTCAATCAGTTCACTGCCTTTAGGTGTTGGTAAATAGAACTTAACAGGTTTAACTTTACCGTGTGCATCTTTAACGGATTTGATTCTCTTTCTTATAATAACTGAATGTTCAATAAAAATTCCGTCTTCAATAACTGATCCGAATATGTAACTTGTCCCTTTTATTAGAACGTGCTTTCCTATTCTTAAAGGATGTTCATCACTGCCTGTCATATTAACACTGGACTCGATACGTGAGTTATCACCGATAATAATATTACCTTTAATTATATCGCCCCAGAGAATTTCAACATTATCGCCAAGCTTAAGGGTTTGTCCGGGAAAAGCGGAAAGGTGAACATTCTCCCAAACTTTACAGTTCTTTCCAAAAACAACATTACCATCTACAAAAACGTTTTTATGGAATTCAACATTGTAATGGAGATCAACATCAGCACCTATGTGAACACCTTTGCCTATTTTAATATCAAGCGGAACACCTTTAGCATCCTGTTCTACAAGTTTCTCTACCACTTTTTCGTGAATATAAAAATCTTCCGGGTCATCAATTTCAATAATGTCTTTCAGCTTATTATAGATTCTTTCTCTGGCTATTGCCTCCATTTCTTTAAGAACAGATTTATTGTTGAAGCCCATAACAACATAAGGTTCTTCCGGTTCTACAGCTGCTACCGAATATCCTTTTTTATTAAACAGATTGATCAGATCAGTTATATAAATTTCATTCTGAACATTATTACTGGTAAGATTATCAATCTGTTCAATAAGTTTATTATAATCAAAAGCATAAACACCTGAATTAAACTCATTATTTTTAATCAGTTCGTCTTTGGTAAATGAGTAATGCCTGCTTTTGTAGTCAATTATGTGTGGCTTGTTATTATCAAGAGCCATAATATCTTTGTATTCCATAATCTGAATTACATTACCTTTATCAATACCCGAATCTTTCCCATCCACATCAGTTTCTTTAACCCGAATAATTCTGCCATAATAATTGTCTGCAGGATTACCTCCAAAAATTCCGGTAAGCACTACCATATCAGCTTTTGAATCAATAAAATCCTGCCTGAACTTTGCCATAGTATTGCTGTTTAACAAACCCATATCGCCGGGCAGCACATATACAATACCCTTGCTTAGTTTTCCTTTAATGCTTTTTAGTGCAATCTGAACGGCATGACCGGTTCCATTTTGAGTTTCCTGATAGGCAAAAACATTTCTTTTTCGTTTGCCAATTACTTCCATAACATCAAGCGCTTTTATACCAACCACAATAACCGAATTAATACCATCTATACCATTCCGGCATGCATTGTAAACACGTTCCACTGTTGGTATTCCCCATATCTTATGCAGCATTTTGGATTTTTGAGATTTAATTCTTTTACCGTGACCAGCTGCCAGAACAATTGAAACCTCGCCGGAATTTTCAAATTCTGTTGACAACTCTTTAGCTCGTTTTAGAATTTCATTATGATTATTATCAGACATTACATTTACTCCATTTTATTATATTACTATGCAAAATTAACCATTGATACTTAAATAGCTAAATTATAACTTTATCTTAAATGAATAGCATAATATTTTTAGAAAAAATAGAAAGATCATATATGAAAAAACAATTTATTTTAACATTTGTATTATTTGTATTGTTATCAATATCTTCCTACTCTCAGACAAGGGGATTTGGATTAGGAATAATTGTTGGAGAACCAACCGGATTAAGTGCAAAATACTGGCTTTCAAGTCAAAATGCTCTTGATTTCGGACTAGGATATTCCTTTGTAAAAAAAGGAAGACTGCATTTTCATATGGATTATTTATTTCATCATCAAAATGTTTTCCAGGCTGAAGAAAATTTTGCACTTTATTATGGACCAGGATTCCGCTTAAAGACTGTTGAGGGCGATGATGCAAGATTGGCTTTCAGATTCGGGGTTGGAATTGTCTGGCTGCCAAGAAATGCACCAATAGATGTTTTTGTTGAAATAGCTCCAATACTCGACATAATACCGGCAACAACTTTCGGGGTAAATGCCGGACTAGGTCTAAGATTCTTTTTTAACTGATGCTTTATTATTAATAGCTGATAAAGTAGTAATTAGGAAAACAAATACAATTGACAGCACTGGTGAAGTTATAAATCCGGCTGTTAATCCGGAGGCAGTAAGTAAAAAGATTGCGGCAAATACCCCTGCCGCAATTTTTTTATAATCTTTATCTAATTTTTTACTTCTGATATTTATTATTGAAACATAGAATAAGTAAAAAATTAAAATCAGGAAAACTATCAGTCCTAAAACCCCACTTTCAAAGTAAACCTGTAAAAAATCATTATGCCAGGTGCCTATACCTTTATCAGCAAATTCATCTTTAAAGGGAAAAATATCGTGAAATGTCCTTGGACCAAACCCCAGTACCGGGTGCTCAAAAGCCAGTTCCTCAGCACCTTTGAAAATTATATCTCTGTCGGATAATTGCGTGGGACTTTCCACCCTGCTTTGCAATGATGATGTTTTATTATTACTGAAAGATAAAAGAGTCAGCAAAACTGTTAAAACCAATACCGCAGAGATTACTTTAAATGAAAACTGCTTAAGAACTATTGCAGTAAGTATAATAACAGTGGCTAAAGCAATGTTTGTACGTCCTAATGATGTTATAAGAGCAGCAATCAGCATTGAAAGTATCACAGCCCATAAATAATCATTATATTTTTTATGAATACTTTGCCGATAGAATAAGGCGAGTCCTAATGCCGCTAAAATATATGATGAAAAAGCGGCATAACCCGAAGAAAAAGATTGGGCTCTTTCATCAATACTAAAATTAAATTTTACTATTGCAATCAGAGCATTAATGCCTGCTCCTAGGATAAATAATAAAACAACGCTTGAAAATATTTTTTTATCAAAAGTTTTCAGATAAAAATGTAATGCGGCAAAGCTTATATAAAATAGTGCTTCTTTATAAAGCGACTCATTGCTGGAAGCCGGATATTCGGAAAAAAAAATTGAAAGCAGCCGGATGACTCCAAATGCAATGATAATAAAGGTAAGCTTATCAAAAGCTTTTTTCTTTTCTGAGTTTTTTTCGAAAAGCCACAACAGAAAAATCGACACAGCAAATAACTGGAGCAAAAAAAGGGATAAGACGTAGCTTATAGATAATCCTGCAATCAGAACTAAAGATATATTACTATTGAACCTGGAGGTAATTTGCATATACTAATCATTACTCTCTGAACTGCATTTCATATAATTTTTTATACAGCCCGCTTTCAGCAGCAATTAATTCTTCGTGCCTGCCATACTGAACAATTCTGCCGCGGTCAATTACAATAATTTTATTGGCGTTCCTTATTGTACTTAAACGATGGGCAATAACAAAAGTGGTACGGTTTTCCATCAATCTTTCAATAGCTTCCTGAACAAGAATTTCAGATTCATTATCCAGTGCAGAAGTTGCTTCATCAAAAATCATAATTTCCGGATCCTTTAAAATTGCGCGTGCAATAGTAAGCCTCTGTCGCTGTCCGCCGGAAAGTTTTATACCGCGTTCACCAATAATAGTATCATAACCTTTAGACATTTCTGAAATAAACTTATGCGCGTTTGCGGTTTTAGCAGCCTTGATTATTTTCTCTTCAGGGCATTCAATAAGTCCGTAAGCTATATTTTCCTTTATGGAAGTATTAAAAAGAAAAGTTTCCTGTGTTACTATACCCATTTTTGCACGCAGTGATTCGAGCGTTAAGGTTCTGATATCTGTTCCATCAATAAATATTGCACCCTCTGTGGGGTCATAAAACCTTGGTATAAGATCCACAAGAGTTGATTTTCCGCCGCCGCTTGGACCAACAAGTGCAAGTATTTCACCTTTGTTTACCTGAAAAGAAATATCTGTAAGAATTTTTTCATCTGAATCATCATAACTGAAATGGACACTATTAAACTCAATTTTATCTTTAAATTCCTTTAGCACAATTGCTCCGGGAAGGTTAATAATATCCGACTTGGTATCAAGAATCTCAAAAATCCTGTCCCCTGCCGCGCTGGCTTCCTGAATCCTGTTATTAACACTGCTTAGTTCTTTAATTGGGGGCAGCATTTGAAATATTGCAAACAGAAATCCCAGAAACTGACTTGCACTTAGGACATTTTCCTCTAAAACTAAAATTCCTCCGTAATAAATAATAAATACGCCTATTACAACACTTAAAAATTCAGTAATAGGCGAGGAAGCATTTCTGATCCTTACAATTTTAAGAACCATTTTAAAAAAGCTTTTTGTTTCGTTAGTAAAACGCTTGTTTTCAAAAGGCTCCATTCCGAAAGCTTTAACTATTTTTACACCTGATATCGTTTCCTGCAAAACACTTGTTATATCGGCAAGCTTTGATTGTAGAACGTAAGTAAGCTTTCTCAGTTTAAAGCCAATCCATATTATTATCCCGGTTGAGAAAGGAAGAATAAGTATTGCAAACAAAGTAAGCTGCCAGCTAATACTGATGGCAATTCCAAGAAAAACAATGATAGTTAATGGTTCTTTGATAAGATTTGAAAAAGTAGCTGAGATGCTTGATTGCACAATGTTAACATCGTTTGTGAAGCGGGAAATTAAGTTGCCGGTTTTTTCCTTTTTAAAGTAGCTCAATGGTAAACTATTTAAATGTTTAAATGCCTGGTCGCGAAGATCTTTCATTGCACCGTATTCAACAACCGCCATAAAATAGGATTGCAGATAACCAAAAATGTTTTTAAGGAAGAAAGCAATTAATATCAGTATGCAGATTTTAATAAGAACGTCGGACTTTTCCCCGCTTAAAATAAAATCATTGAATGATGTTGTTACATCTTTTTCAATTGATTGTATCCAGTCAGGGAAAATACTGGTTCGGCTTGGTGCTTGTTCCTCACTTACAACCTGTTTTGTTGCTGATTCCTGGAACAGAGTATCCAGCAGAGGAATGGTTAAATAAACAGATAGTCCGTTCAGAAGTGCAAACAGGAATGTAAACACAAATGTAAGAAGAATGTGCTTCCAATATGGGCGGACATAATTTAGTATTCTTAAATAAGTATTCAATTACTTCAGAAGGGATTAAGCGGTATGTTTCTTAATCCACAGCCTCCTTTAATATTAATAGCATCAAAAGTGTTTAAGTTTTTAAGGTCTATAATTTTAATTTTTGAATTCCTTTCAAATCCTTGGTCAAATATCAAAAATTCGCTGGTGATAGTAAAGCGATACAGGGATGAACCAGAAAAACTCTTTGCTATTTTCTTTTGTAATGTATCATAAATAACCAGGGATGCGGGGTCTTCTGTTTTATCTTTTTCTTCATTACCGGAACTTATTGTGGAAAACACTAACAATGATTTATCAGATATCCATTCCACATGATTAAGTCTGTGGTTTGTTTCTTTAATAAAAATTTTTTCTTTACTTACAAGATTGCGCATAAATATTGAATCTGATAGAGTATATATTCTGTATCTGTTATTGTAAGATGTTGTTTGAAGTTCTTTTAATTTAAATGTAGGATAGCCGCTAATCAGCAGATCTGAAGTTTCTGAGTGATCTGAAAGCAGCCTGCCGAACTTATTATACAATAAAGTATTCTGAATAACGTAAGTATTTACTTTGGGATCAAAAGAATTAATAATAAGGTTATAGTTACCCTCTTCACTCCAATAAGCATAAAGCTGTATAAGATTGCCTAATTCTTTTAACATCGTAACTTCGCGGGTTTCAGGATCAATTCTGTAAAGTTTAGCTTTGTCAATAAAAGGGAAAGAACCTCGCATTCCAAAACTATGGGCAGCAATAAAAAAAGCTGTTTTAAAATCATCTGCAACTGCTAGGTCTATAACTCGTTGATTTCTATTATACCAGAAGACTGAAGCCTTTCTCTTTTCAACATTGTATTTGTAAATGCTGGAATTGCTTTCATTAATACCGACAAAATAAAATAAAGCGGTTTCTGTAAATTTTTTCTTTTTAACATATTTACTGAAATCAAACAAATGCTCGTCCGATTTATCGCCGCAGCTAAAGAATAAAGCAGAAACTAATAAGATGCTTAAAAGTGTTTTAATCAATTTTAATACCTGTTGCTGATAATATTAAACCGATTATAAAATTTATCACTGCAAAGAAGTATTTCCATAAAGGGCTGTATATAAATAAAAATAAAATTATTGTGCCGTAAAAACCAATGTTCAAATACCTCGCTGTTAACTTGTTGGGAAACAGGTCAAATAAAATGTGTGAACCATCAAGTGGTGGAATTGGTAATAGATTGAATGCGAATAAAAACACATTAAAAAACACACCATACCATAAAATTTTAATAATTAGTCCCGAGGAAGCCGGTTGATAATTTACAAATATAGATAGTAGTATTGCGAAAATAACTGCCAGTACCAAATTAGACAATGGACCTGCAAAAGAAACCAAGGCATCATCTTTTAACGGATTCTTAAAATTATTTCTGTTAACGGGAACCGGTTTTGCCCATCCGATTAATAAAAATCCTGATGCAAACGAAGCAAGCGGCATTAAAACTGAGCCTACTATATCAAGATGTTTAATGGGATTAAGAGTAAGTCTTCCTTCATTTTTTGCTGTGCTGTCACCCTTTTTAAAAGCACTGAAAGCGTGTGCAAGTTCGTGTACAGTTAAAGATAGAAGAAATATCGGGATGAACATCAAAAATGAAATAAGCCTTTCGCTGATTTGAATATTTTCCAAGCATTAACCTCGCGGATGAAAATCTTTATGAACTTGTTTTATGTAATCCCTGTCAATATGCGTATAAATCTGAGTTGTAGAAATATCCGCGTGACCCAGCATTTCCTGAACTGCTCTTAAATCAGCACCACCTTCAATAAGATGCGTAGCAAATGAATGTCTGAAAGTATGCGGATGCACTTCTTTTTCAATACCTGCCTGCTTTGAGTAATGGTCAATAATTTTCCAGATACCCATACGTGATAATTTAGTTCCTCTTGTATTCAGAAAAACTATGTTCTGACTTTTAAGTTTTTTTTCCAGAAGGGGCCTGGCTTTTTTCAGATATTCCTTAGTCCATTTTAAAGCACTTCTTCCAATTGGCACCAGTCTCTCTTTTCCGCCTTTTCCAAATACTCGCAGTACTTCTTCATTAAAATACAGATCCGATATTTTGAGATGAAGCAACTCGGAAACTCTCAATCCGCAGGCATATAACACTTCCAGAATTGCTTTGTCTCTTAAGCCAAACCTATCTGAAATGTCCGGTGAGTCAAGTATTTTATCAATTTCATTTACATTAAGCACAGCCGGCAGTTTTCGACTGAGTTTGGGCGGATTAATTTTATCAACCGGATTAGATGTTAAGTATTTGTTCTGGTGAAGATATGAGAAAAATCCTTTTACTGATGAGTGATACCTGGCTGCAGAGGTCGACGTTAATCCGCTGTCTTTCAGCACTTTGAAAAAACCAACAAGAATTTTTGAATCAACATCTGAAAAATCGTTAATACTTTTATTTTCCAGAAAGTTAATAAAGGATTTAATATCATTTTTATAAGAGGATAATGTGTTTTCTGAAAGATTTCGTTCCAGTTTAAGTACTGTTAAATATTCTTGTAAAAATTCTTTCATCACTTTGCATTTTCAGCAGAATTGTCTTTCTCCATTTCTTCCTGCTTAGGATACTTAATTCGTTTATGGTACTGACCTAATAGAATAGTCTTAAATGAGTTTCTAATAACTGTAATATCCCTGAAAGTAATTGGAGCATCATCCAACTGACCTTCTTTAATGCGTCCGTTTATAATATTATTTATCATATTTTCAACCTTCTGCTGGTCCGGTTCGGTAATCGACCTGACTGCAGATTCACAGCCATCAGCAAGCATTACAATTGCAGTTTCTCTTGTATTCGGTTTTGGACCCGGATAACGAAAATCATCTGCATTAATATTTCCCTCGCCATACAATTCTTTAGCTTTTTCATAAAAGAAAGTAATTGTTGTTGTTCCGTGATGCATTGGAATAAAATCAACTATTTCAGCAGGCAGTTTTTCTTCAACTGCAAGATCTATACCTTCTTTAACATGACGAATAATCATTTTAACACTTTCTTCAGGCTTAAGATCTTCGTGAATATTCTGATTACCCATTTGATTTTCCACAAAGCCAAGCGGAGTAATAGTTTTACCAATATCATGATAGTAAGACCCTACCCTTGCAAGCAAGGGATTTGCTCCTATCTTTTCAGCCGCTGCTTCCGCAAGATTACCCATAATAAGTGAGTGATTAAATGTGCCCGGGGCTTTACGGGCAAGATCTCTCAGCATTGGCCTGTCAAAATTTGAAAGTTCCATCAGCGTTAAATCTGTAGTGATCTTAAAAAGCCTCTCGAAGAATATTAATAAACCATATGTAAGCACAGGGCTTATCAATGCATTGGAGCCTGCAAAGGCTGACTCAATAAGCATAGTTTCAACTGATGCAAATCTTTCAAGACCAAATGCAAGTATAGAAGCAAAGTAACCAATAAGAATGTAAGTAAAAGATCTGAAAATCTGTGTTCTGTTTTTTATATCACGAACCGTATAAACTGCAATTCCGCTGGCAATAAAATTCATTGTCATAAATGTATAATCATTACCACGCAGTGCACCTGTAATTAAGCATAAAATTACTGTTGTATAAAATCCTACCCTGGAATCGAAAACAATTGTAAATATCATTGCAGCTGCAGGAACAAAAATTAAAAAATGAATTGGAGCTTTTACCGAAAGCTGGCTTAATAAAAATGTTACAAATGCAACGAAAATAAAAACAATAGCAATTAAAACAATTTTGGTGTTGTCGTAAAATATTTTTTTTCTAAAATAATAAAGGTATAAAGAGAGGATACCTATTAAAAAACCAATATGAATAAATTTACCCAATGCCTGAAGGAGCATACCTCCCCGACCTATTGTATTCCCTTTGGCTTCTTTGTATGACTCAATTTTCAGTTTAGCTTGTTTTGTTATTCTATCGTGCTTAGCTATGATCCTTTCGTTTTCATTTACTATACCTGAATATTTGGAAACGCTGTTTTTTGCCTGTTCAATTTCAATGTTTGTAAGTAAAGTATCGTATGTAAGGTTGGGAAAAACAAAGCGCATTGCAAACTCAAGCACTGCATTTTCTGTTTCTGCATTATAATTAAAATTACGAATTCCATTACGCACATCCCTTCTAGCCTGATCAAAAGGAATAAAATCAGAAATAGGTTCAATTCTATCAATATTTCCCTGACGGATTGCTATACTGTCTTTTATCTTATTATCACTATCAATGCTAAGTATACCTGTTTTTTCTACATTATCAATTACTGAAACCAGACTGGAAAAAATATCTTTTAATCCGGCCCCTCTGCTTAGCATGTTTCTCTGCATTTTGCGGATGGTTAAAAACTTTTCAAATGATTTTGAACTGAGAAATGTCGGATTAATAGTATTCTCGTCATCATTATTCAGGTTATCATCCATTACCTGAATCATATATGATGCATAGGATTGGAGTGAATCAACTCCTTTAGATTCTTCCCTTACAAAAACGGGATAAACAGATTCTTCAGCTGCTTTAACTTCTGTCAGATAGACTCCTTTATCTTTGATAATAGGAAAACTAAATGGTGCAATAAGATCATCGTGTATCCATATTATGCCTTCTGTTACCTCGTGCTCAATGGATTCACCTTTAGGGAACATTATTACAATAAGCACTACTGTAATCAGGCCAATAAGTATTTTTCTTTTGATTCCTTTTTTTGTATCAATATTTAAATATCCCTCCATCTAATTTCCTTTCTTGTATTTTAAGATAAGGTTGAGGAACTCGCCGGTTGCATCTTCATTGTTCGATTTTTTTGTTACATAATCAGAATTACGTTTCAGCTCAGCAACAGCATTATTAACTGCAACTTTAAAGGTTTTTCCTTTAAACATAGAAATATCGTTATACCAGTCGCCAACTACCGCAGCTTCACTTTCTAAAATATTTAGTGAATTTAAAAGCCGCTTTAAAGCATTTCCTTTTGTTGATCCGGATTTTCTGATTTCAAGATAGTAAATATTTTCGTGCGAATGTGAACGGTAAAAAGATGAAGAAACACCCAGCGTGAACGGAAAGCTCATTTTATCCCTGATAAATGAAACTGATGGCCTGTTATCGCCGGCAAAAAAAACTTCAAGGGTTTTATCATTGTATTCATCATAAGAATTAACTTCCTTGAACAGTGCGCCAAATTTATCAGTAATTTGTGGTATAATTGAATTTCCATCCGTATAATAAATTGCATCAGCATGACATAAAGCTGCGTTTATAAGATATTTTTCTGAAAGTTCCAGAGCTTTTTTAACATGATGTTTACGCAAGAAAGACTCATAAAGAATTGTATTGTCTTTAATATTTTTTATCAAAGCACCATCAAGTGAAATTACAGGTAAATTGATATCAAGTTCCTCAGCATATTTGGTAATTGCCGAATGAAGTCTTCCTGATGCAAAAGAGAATCGGACATCGAATCTTTTTAATTCCTTTACAAGAGCTTTTGTTTCCTCACCAATCTTTCCATCATCATTAAGTAATGTACCGTCAACATCAAATACTACGAGTTTAATATTTTTTAAGATTTTTGAAAATAACATATTACTTGATTACCGTTTTCCACCCTTTATCGGACAGATTTTTATAAATAATGTAAATCGAAACAATGGAAGCAGAAAAGTAAATAATTGATATTAAAAAATCGCCGAATAATAGTTTTCCTGTTCCAAATAAAATTGAATAAACTAAAATAACGCCAAATAACCAGTTAAGAAACATACTCAGGAAACCTGAATCACTTTTAATGTGCGGTAATTTATCCGATACTTTTCGCCAGAATGCACCGCCGGGGTGAACTTTTTCATAAAAGCTGAAAAGTACTTTTTCATCAACGGGTTTAGTAAGAAAAGTTACAGTTAACCATACAACTGTGGTAATTGGAACTATTATAAAAAGTGTATCAGGAAATTTTACTTCCAGTTGAAGAAGAACAGGATATACTATAAACGGAGTAATCATAGCTGAAATTTCGGACCAGGCATTTATTCTCCACCAGAACCATCTTAAAATAAGAACTAATCCCACTCCTGCGCCGCATTCCATAATAAACTCCCAGGCACCGGAAATTCTATTGATAAAAAGTGTTACAATTACTGAAACGATCATCAGTCCTACTGTGCTTAAACGTGAAATGAGAACATAATGTTTTTCATCTTTGCCTTTATTTATAAACCTCTGATAAAAATCATTAACTATATATGATGTTCCCCAATTAAGATGTGTTGCTATTGTACTCATATATGCAGCAAAGAAAGCAGCCACTAACAATCCTTTCAAGCCAACGGGAAGAAAATCATTTATTGCATAAATAAATCCTAAGCCTGTATTTCCTCCCTGAAGTTCAGGATAAAGAATTAATGTACAAAGTCCGACTATAATCCACGGCCAAGGTCTAATAGCATAATGAGCAACCTGGAAAAATAAAGTGGCAAATAATGAATGCTTTTCATCCTTAGCCGACATCATTCGTTGTGCAACGTATCCTCCTCCGCCAGGTTCAGCGCCTGGATACCATGATGCCCACCAGATAATTCCGATATAGGCAAGAAAAGATGATATAGTTAATGCGAAAGCTCCGGTTGCATCGCCAACCGAATTTACTTCTGGAAAAAACTCAAAAGCAAATGCTGGCAGGCTGTTTTGTAAACCCTGCATGCCACCTATCTGAGGAGAATTAACTACCAGTATGGCAAGTATAATACAGCCGGCCATAGCAATTATAAATTGAAAAGCATCGGTAATTACAACGCCCCATAATCCTGAAAGAGCTGAGTAGCCGGCAACTAAAAGCATACAAAGAAAAACATAAAGCATTACTTCGGATTCAGGAACTCCGAATATTCCATGAATAATTGAAGCCATTGCTTTATTCACCCACCCCATAATTATAACATTCATAAACAGACCAAGATATAAAGCACGAAACCCTCGTAAAAACTTTGCCGGTTTGCCGGAGTAGCGAAACTCGGCAAACTCAACCTCGGTCATTATTCCTGCTCTTCTCCAGAGTTTCGCAAAAAAGAAAACCGTTAACATACCTCCAAAAACAAAATTCCACCAAATCCAGTTACCTGCAATTCCATTTTTAGAGACGAGTTCTGTTACTGCTAGGGGAGTATCAGCAGCAAAAGTAGTAGCAACCATTGAAATTCCGGCAAGATACCAGGGCAGATTTCTTCCTGAAAGGAAAAACTCACTAGTACTCTTTCCTGCACGCTTTGAATAAATGATTGCAATAGCAACTGAAATTATGAAATAAAATATCAGGATAAGATAGTCGATAAGATGCAATTCAATCTCCTCTATTATTATTCAGTTATTAAACTGAAAAAACTTTTTCTAAAGTTAAATGAATACTGTTTATACTCTTTTAATTTTTTCAATGGTCTCAGGTTTACCTAGCACCAGCAATTTGTCTCCGGGTTCAAGAATTAAATCGGGAGATGGAAATTCACCCGGCCGACTGCCCTTTTCCTTCAATTGACTTTCAGGATGATGCACAACCAATATTTCGAGCTGGTACTTGTTGCGTATATCAATTTCTTTTATTGATTTCCCAACCCAGGATAAAGGAGTTTCGATTTCACATAAATGCATTCCACCAAGTACCTCAATTGAACGGGAGTCCTCAGTAGAATCTAATAAAGAACTGAATCCGCCGGTTAAATCTTCCTGAAAAATTCTTTTATTATAAGCATTAATTACAGCACTCTTTGAAACGTATCCTATTACTTTTTTCTCTTGTGAGTTGTTGCAAACAGCAATATGATCTTTTTCCACTCTGCCAAAAATGTGCATTATTAAATCAAGGTTGTCATCAGGCAGAACAAACGGTATATGAGTATTTGCTACATCACTAGCTATTAAAGTAGAAGATGATGATTCCATATCAATTAATAAATTACGAATATCATTTAACTCAACTGAGCCAACGTAAGAGTTTCTTTCGTCAACCACGATTGCAAAATGATTTTTACCGCTTAATAAACTTGTAATTACTTCTGAGAAAGGAGCGTTTCTCGCTATTAATGACGGATCCTTCTCCATTACACCGCTGACTAAAATTGTCCGTAGAAGATTCACCTCTCTCTTATCGTGAATGTTAATTCCCTTACTTTCAAGTACAGCTGATTCAATGGATTTTTTTGCAATCTGATTAGATAAAAGAACTGAAATTATACTGGCAATCATTAAGGGAGGGATAATCAGATAATTATTTGTAAACTCAAAGATCATTAGTATTGCTGTAATCGGCATGTGAGTAATTCCGGAAAGCATGGCTCCCATTCCAACCAATGCATAAGCACCGGGAGATGCTGTCCATTCAGGAAAAAGCATATTAGCAATAATACCCCAGGAAGCGCCAAGCAGTGCACCAAAGTATAGTGATGGACCAAATACGCCACCGGAACCACCAGAACCAAGCGTAAACGAGGTTGCTATCATTTTAGCAATAAGAAGAATCAATAATATTTTTAACTCTAAATTATTCCAAATTGCATCGTTAATAGTTTCATACCCTACACCAAAAACCTGCGGCAGAAATATACCAATTAGGCCAACACCCAATCCGCCTAATGCTGGTTTAAGCCATAAGGGGAGTTTTGAAGATTCAAAATATTTTCTTGTATTTAGAAACAACCTGATAAAAGCAACTGAAACTAATCCTGCAACTATACCAAGTCCCGCATATAATAATAGTTCCCTTGCATCAAGCATATCGTAAGACGGTACAATGAATGCCGGGTAATCTCCCAGATAATAGCGGGAAACAACGGTTGCAACTACAGAGGAAATAATTATTGGAGG
Organism: Ignavibacterium sp.; assembly: GCA_018335755.1. Classification (GTDB taxonomy): domain Bacteria; phylum Bacteroidota; class Ignavibacteria; order Ignavibacteriales; family Ignavibacteriaceae; genus JAGXRK01. The sequence goes on from JAGXRK010000045.1 coordinate 352,951, forward strand.
CATATTAACAACACGCAAATCAGCGACAATAATTTCAATGGCAAAAATTGCACCTGCGATTGGTGCATTAAATGTTGCAGAGATTCCGGCAGCAGCACCGCATGCAAGAAACGTCCGTAATTGCCTTGTGTTTACCTTAAGAAGCTGCCCTATAGCTGAACCAATTGCAGCACCAATATGTACGATAGGACCTTCTCTTCCGGCAGACCCTCCTGAACCTAAGGTTATTGCCGATGTTATAGCTTTAGCAATGAAAACTCTGAAGCGTATAATACCACCTTTTGTTGCGAAGGCCTCCATTACCTCCGGAACACCTGAACCTTTAACTTCAGGAGCTATACGTGTAATTATTAGTCCAATTAAAAGTCCTCCAATAACAGGAACAATTAATCTTATCCACCAGGGAATTTGATATAGTATTGCTGTTTCATAACTATCTGTGGAGAAGAAGAGATGATAGGAAAGTTTATAAATATAACGGAAGAAAATAGCGCCATAAGCACCGAGAACACCTATTATAACCGCAGTAATTAATAAAAATATTTGGCCGCTTTTTCTGAAAAGAAAAGGTTTACTATCACCATAGATTTCATCAAGTGAATCTTTCCCTGTAATAAAATCAAAGTTTATGCGCTGGATATAATTTCTTAATCTGTTAAGATTTTCTAAAAAGAATTTCATCAATTAAATATCATTTGAAATAAAATTTTAATACGCTGCAAAAGAACTTATTAAATATATTAAAATACTTTTCTAAAATTCTCTTTCATTATACTTAGAAAGCAATCCTCCTATTACCAGGGTTGCAATAACCCCGACAAAAGTAAACCAGGTCCAGGCAACTAATTTTAGAGAAATAACGGTTATCATTATAAATATTCCGGTTACAAAACCCGCCAGAGCATCTTCCTGTTTCGATTTTTTAAAAAGGATACCAAGTAAAAAAGTGCCAAGCAGTCCGCCATATGTAAATGAAGCTATGCTTAATGCAATTTCAACTACTGCCTGAGAACTTTCTTTAAAGAAAAATGCAGAAAGCACTAGTAAAAATCCAAACATAATTGTGAATAAACGGGAAATGCGGAGTTTCTGCTGATCGTTAAGATCTCTTTTCGTTAATGGTAAATATAAATCCATCATTAAGGAAGATGAAAGTGAACTCATTGATCCGGCAAGAGTTGACATTGCTGCTGCAAGCAGGGCAGCTATAATAATTCCTGTTAATCCTATTGGCAGAACTTCAATTATAAATTTCGGAAATATTTCATCTGACCTTAAATCCATTGGACCATAAAAAGCATAAAGTAAAACACCAAGCAGCAGAAAAACAGCAAACTGCATAATTACTATAACTCCGCTTCCAATAATTGCTTTCTGACTTCCTCTCAAATCCTTAATTGCCAGTAATCGTTGAACTACCAGTTGATCAGTGCCGTGCGAAGCCATGGATAAAAATGCCCCGCCGATCAATCCTCCTATTAACGTGTATGGCTGAGCAAAGAATCCTGCAAATCCATTATCAAATCCCCAATTAATTAGCCTTAGCTTTTCAGAAATTGAAGTTCTGCTCAGTGTTGAAGATAGCGAATCCGGTAAAAGATTAATAATAAAAATTCCAGCTATAATTGCTCCGCCAATGTAAATACTCATTTGAATGACATCTACCCAGATAATACCTTTGATTCCACCTGTGTAGGTATAAACAAGTGAAACGACTGCAACAATAACAATTGCAATCATCGGGTCTATATTGAGCATAAGATAAATTGGAATTGCTGTTGCAAATAATCTCACTCCATCGGCAGCGGTTCTTGTAAAAATAAAAACTACAGAAGCAAATGATCTGGTTTTACCGCCAAATCTAGTTTCAAGAAATGTATAAGCAGTTTTTAGATTTCCTTTATTGTATTCAGGCAGCAGAACTGTGGCAACAACAATTCTGCCGAGCAAGTATCCAATAGTAACCTGTATAAAATTAAGATTGGTTAAATACGCAAGTCCGGGAATGGAAATAAAAGTTAATGCGCTTGTTTCAGCGGCAACAATTGAAAAGCATACTGCCCACCAGGGAATTTTTTGTGAACCGGTAAAATAATCCTGGATTGATTTTTGTTTTCCGCCGGACACAATTCCGAAAATTGCAACTCCAACCAGGTAAGCTGCTATGATCACATAATCAACTACAGCAGCTTCCAAACGCTATACTCCTTTCAATTCTTCTACCGCCTGTTGAACATTTTCTGTTACAGGCAGAACTCTATCGAGCTGAGTTATTTTAATTAAAGAAAAAACTTTTTCCGATGGTGATGAAATTCTGATTTTGCCATTGTTTGATGAAAGAATTCTGTTTGCAACAAGAATTGCACTTAAACCTGAAGAATCGCAGCTTTCCACTTCACTCAAATCAATTATAAGCTTATTAACACCCTCTACTTTTAGCAGAACTGTAAATTCACCTTTAAGCAAGCCCGAGATATTTGTATCTAATCTTTTTTCATTCAATTTGAAGATAGTAATATCACCTATTTTTTTGGTTTCAAAATTCATGAAACATCCTCAAAACATTTTAAGACAATTTAAAAAATTATTATAAGAGTTTTCTGCTTTCTCTTCATTATTTGCTATTTGAAGATTGTAATACTTATCTGATCCTTTCCTCTTAAAGCCAATTCTCACATTTGAGGAAATAACCTGCAGAATATAAATGGCAAAGAGGTTTTCAGTTCTATTAAGATCGATAATTGAATCATAGCGCATAATTTCAAGCTTGTCAGTAAGTTTATGATTTGGAAGATCGAGCTTTGTAAGATCATTAATACCAACTTCAATAACTCTGGTCCGGTAAATCTGCGGAAGAAGACTGACTCTATAATCTCTTGTAACGACCTGAAAACTTTTTTTATGTTCATCAAGAAATCTTAATACGTGTAACGATGCGTGAAAATCTTTTTCATCATCGGGAAGAACAACCAGAAAAGAAAATGAGCGTTTGAATGCTGTAGAAAATGAAATTTCTTCAGTTGTATTGTGTTTAACTTTTTTATTGATTAAAAACTTTGCGGCTTTTTCTTTTATAAATTCAATCATTCTGTAAATATTCTTTCAGCAATTTTAAAAACTCTTTTTCATCAATTAGTTTCACGCCAATATCTTTTGCTTTAATCAGTTTTGAACCTGCATTTTCACCATACACCACGTAGTCTGTTTTTTTACTGACACTAGAACTTACTTTTCCACCAAGTGCTATGATTTTTTCACCAGCTTCATCCCTTGAAAACAAAGTTAAAGTTCCGGTAAGAACTATTGTTTTTCCGGTAAGTAAACTATTATTTATTTTTCTTTTTTCAGATGAAAAAATTAGTCCTTCTGCTTTAAGTTTTTCTATTATTTCAAGACTATGCTTTTGTGAAAAGAACTGTTTTAAACTTTTACTTATACTTGGCCCGATTTCGTGAATTTCAGATATTTGTTTTTCTGTTGCCGAGATCATTTTATTAACTGAACCAAAATGACCTGTAAGTTTTTTTGCTGCACCGGCACCGACATATCTTATCCCTAATGCAAACAATACTTTATGAAAAGGTTGCGATTTGCTTTTTTCAATAGATTGTAAAAGATTATCAACGCTTTTTTCACCAAGCCGTTCTATTTGTATTAATTCATTTCTTCTTTTTTTGAGTTCATAAATATCGGTGAAGGTTTTAAGAAATCCATTCTCAACAAAAAGCTCGATCAACGCTTCGCCGAGTCCTTCTATATCCATAGCACCGCGTGAAGCAAAATGAATAAGTCTGCCCTTTATCTGTGCGGGGCACTCAGGGTTTTCACAATAAAGAGCAACTTCATTTTCCAATTTAACAATTTTAGAATTACAAACCGGACATTCTTCCGGAGGATCAGTTTTCATTGTATTGAGAGGCCGTTCATCAAGAATAACAGAAACCACTTTGGGGATAACATCGCCGCCTTTTTCAATTACAACTTTATCACCAGTTCTTATATCTTTTCTTCTTATTTCATCAATGTTATGAAGAGTAGCCCGGCTTATTGTTGAACCTGCAAGAAAAACTGCTTCAAGCTCTGCAACCGGAGTTACTGCGCCTGTTCTTCCAACCTGCCAGGTAATATTTTTTACTTTAGTAAATGCCTGTTTTGCTTTAAACTTATAAGCAACAGCCCAGCGAGGTGATTTTGCAATGCTCCCTAAAATTTTCTGCTGAATAATAGAGTTTACTTTAATTACGGCTCCATCTACTTCATACTCAAGATTATCACGAATTTTTTCAAAAGCCCGGCAGACTTCCAGAACTTCTTCAATATTTTTACATACTTTATATTTGGGATTTATTTTAAACCCGAGTTCTTTTAATAACAGTAAATTCTCTTCCTGAGCTTTTAATTCATCTTCAAGACTGATCAAGGAATAAAGGAAAATATTCAATTTGCGTTTTGCAACTGTTTTAGGATCCTGAAGCTTTAAAGTGCCTGCAGTAGAATTTCGCGGATTAGCAAAAAGTTTTTCGCCTGCTTCTTCTCTTTCCCTGTTAAGCTCCAGAAAATCATTAATACGCATAAATATTTCACCGCGAACCTCAAAATCATTCATACTATATTTAATTGATTTTGTCATTTTGAGTTTAAGAGGAACCGAGCGAATTGTTTTAACGTTGTTAGTGATTTCCTCCCCTACAGTTCCATCTCCTCTTGTTGCGGCTGTTTTTAATACTCCGTTTACATAATTCAAACTTACTGATGCACCGTCTATTTTCAATTCAACAACATACTCAACTTTTTCATTATCAGGTAATAATTCTTTAACGCGCCGATCAAAATCCACTACAGCTTCTTCGTTATAGCTGTTTGCAAGACTCAGCATCGGAACTTTATGAGTTACAGGATTAAATACTTTGGTAAGATCTTTTCCAACACGCCGAGTTGGTGAATCAGGTGTTATTAATTGCGGATTCTCATTTTCAAGTTTTTCCAGTTCTTTATATAACTTATCGTATTCACTATCACTTATTACAGGATCGGCCAGGACATAATAGCAATAATCATGATCGCTTATGATCTCCCTTAATTCTTCTATTCTTTTTTCAATATCGGAAGCCATTACTAAAGATCTAATTTTGGAGGAGTATTTAAATACCGGAAACCATCTCTGTCAATACTAAAGTGACGGACAGAACCGCTTCTGCCGGTAAACTCAACCGGGTTATTATTTAACATTACTTTCACGCCGCCTGAGTTTCCCACTGTTGCCTTAAAACTATTACCAGCACTTACAACGTGTTCAATGTTCGGAGCAAGCGTGAACTCCTCTGTTTTAATGTCGTCTATTACTACAAATATCCAGGAAGGTTCTGATGAAATAAATTTGAGGTATAAGCTATCTGAAGATAAAATGGTAGTATCATCTTCAGCATCAGGTATTTCCTCAATATATCTTTGCTGGTTTTGCTCAATCACTTCTTCAAACGGACGCTCAGCCACAATTATTTCTTTTGTATCCCGGATAAAGAATAAATAAACAGCAATAATTATTACTAATATTCCAATTATTGCGGAAGCAATTAAAATTTTATCTTTACCGACATTATCACTTTCTGCCTGTCTTTTTTCTACAGATGGATCGTTATAGGATTTAAGGGGCTGAGTTTTGGGAGAAGGAACGGATATTTTTGGTGATTGTTCTACAGGATTGTTTTCAAGCTCTGTATTGGGTTGTAAAATATCCTGTTCGGGTTGAAATAGTTTTCCTTCTTTGGCAGACTGATATCGCTTAAGAGTTTCAGTTTCATCAAGTCCAACTTCTTTTGCATATTGTTTAATAAAGGCTTTAACATAAAGTTCGGGCAGAAATGCAAAATTACCTTCATCAATAGCTTCTAGAAATTTTTGATCAATTCTTGTTTTATTAGCCATTTGCTCCAGCGTTATACCGCTTTGCAATCTCTTTTCTCTTAATTCGTCAGAAAATTTATCTAGCATTGTTATATCTTTTTAATTTACTCTTAATACTCTTGCAGCAAAAGCACCATCCATCTGGTGAATATGCGGAAAAGTTTGAATACACCCGTTTTCATCTATTAAATCTTTAGAAAATTTATCATCAACTTTATCTAAAATATAATCGGAGTGATTATCTAAAAATTTCTTGACAATGTCCCAATTTTCTTCCGGCTCAATTGAGCAGGTACTGTAAACAAAAGCTCCGCCGGGTTTTACCATTTCAGCAGCTTTACAAATTAGTTTATATTGAAGTTCATTCATTTTTCTAAGATCAAAAATATCTTTTTTCCACTTTATGTCCGGTTTCTTTGACAGTGTCCCGGTTCCAGTGCAAGGAACGTCTGCCAGAACTCTGTCAAATAGTTTTCCTTCATATTCCAGAGCATCCATTGCAATAGTTTTAACACTTTTGATACCTAATCTTGTCAGATTCTGCTCCACTAATCTCAACCTGCTTTCATATTTATCAATTGCAACAACCTCACCTCTATCTTTCATCATAACGGTAATATAAGCGGTTTTGCCTCCAGGTGCTGAGCACAAATCCAGTACCCGAATATTTTCGCTAACATCAAGTAAACGGCAGGCAAGTCCGGTACTTTCATCCTGAATATTAAAATAACCTTTGCTAAAATATTCCCATGCAGTAATGTTAGTAAGATTCTGCAATTGTAAAAACTCGTTAAAATAATGTCCGCTTCTATATTTCAATCCAACAGAAGCTAAAAGCTTTTTGAATTCTTCAATATTAGTTTTTAATAAATTTACTCTTAGGGTAAGGTAAGGTTTTTCATTGTTTGCCTGAAGTAATTTTTCAGTTTCTTCGACTCCGAATCTTGCAACATACCTTTTTACCATCCAGGATGGATGAGAATAAAAAGCAGCATAATAGCCAATCAAATCTTCATTGGGATCCGGATATCTGATCGCATTTTTACTTCTTATTATATTCCGTAAAATGGCATTTGTGAGATCGGCTGGTTTCTGTCCTTGTAGTTTCTTTACAAACTCAACAGCTTCATTCACTGATGCGTGGTCTGGAATTCTGTCCAGAAAAAGAATTTGATATAAAGCAACACGTAAACCATTTTTAAGATTAGGGATTGCTTTTGAAAACTGACCTTTATAAAATCCGTTAAGAACCCAATCAAGCCGTCCCATCCATCTAACGACACCATGAACAAGTTCGTAAAGCAACGCTTTATCCGGCCCGACTAATTCAGAATTCTTCATTTCGTTTTCAAGTAAACGTTCCAGATAAGAATCAGAGCGCTCAACACGATTGAGTATTTTTACAGCTAAGCCTCTAACGCCAGCATACAAGTCTTTTACATTATGCACAGAAAGTGCTTCTTCAGAAGCCGCTTTAATTCCATTTTGTAATTCTGTTTCTTTATTCTCTAATTCTTCCACAAATTAAAATCCTTTCTTATCTCTATCACTCTTTGTCAAATTAAAAATATCCTCAAATAATTTTTCATCGTCACTGGTAAATTCAATTTTTCTTCTTGAAGTCATTACCTTAGCAGTCTCTATAGCTTTATTAATATTATAAGTCTGCAGAGTTTCTGCTCCACCCCACGCAAATGATGGAATATATTTATCAGGGAAGCCGGCTCCAAAAATATTAGATGCAAATCCTACAATCGTTCCGGTGTTGAACATAACACTTATGGCACACTTTGAATGATCACCCATCATCAAACCAAGAAAACGCAGACCCGTATCAATTTCTTTTCCATTGAACTGAACTTTTATTATACCATAATTATTCTTTAATGTGCTGTTATTCGTTCCCGCCCCTATATTTACCCAGCTGCCAAGATATGAACTGCCTAGAAAGCCAACATGCTGTTTGTTTGAGTAAGGCATCATAATGGTCTGATCTATCTCTCCACCAGCTTTGCATATTTTACCGATTGATGTATTTGGATAGATGGTTGCGGCACTTTTTATTATCGAACCTTCGCCAAGAAAGAAAGGTCCTTCAATAACTGAATTTGAATAAATAAGTGCATTCTTCTCAATGTAAATAGGACCTGCTGAAGCATCCAGAACAACACCCGGTTTTATTGTAACATTTTCTTCTATAAAAATCCGGTCTTCATTTATAAGATGCGCATTATCAGGTACTTCATTAATATAATTGAGTTTTGAATGGGTTGAAAGACGAAGTTCAAAATCTTTTTTAATTTCATCCCCGTTAAGATTGATTAAATCCCAAATATAGTTTGCAATCTGTACATTGACTTCCTGTTTTTCGAAATCATTAAAAAATTCCAGATTAAACGGTTCATTCTGAAGATGACTAATAGTACCCATTTCTTCACGAGGAATAAATGCTGCAACAAATTGATTTTCTTTTATAAAAACTTTCTTCTTTTTATATGAAATATCAAGAATGGTACTTAAATCCTTATTGCCTATTATTCTCCCATTAATGAAAAGGTAATCTTCTTCCAGAAACTTGTTTACTTTTATACCGGGATTTTCTCTTTCAGTTATTTTCTGAAGGTGTTTTCTGCAGTGAAGCGAATAGTCGGGATTATGGAAACAATTTAAAATCTTCTCCTTCAGTGTAAATGTTCCGCAAAGCAGATCGTAAACCGGTCTGCTGAATATCAGCGGTTCAAAATCAGAATATCTGGTATCTTCAAAAATGCAGATGTGCATAAAATTTAAATCAATTTAATAATTTAAAATTTAACACTTTTTAAGGTAAGAATCTCAGAAGAAAATGAGTTTATCTATTGTTCTGTAACGTTGGAAACTAAAGCGCTTTTTCTTGAGAAGAATGAATACATCGCGGGAATAACAAACAATGTAAGGAAGGTTGAAAAGATCAAGCCGCCGATAACTGCGATACCCATAGATACTCTGCTTTCAGATCCGGCTCCAAGTGCAAGTGCAATTGGTAAAATACCTAGTACTGTTGAAAAACTTGTCATTAGAATAGGTCTTAACCTGGCAATTGATGCACTTATAACGGCTTCGGTTTTTTCAAGACCTGCAGCTTTTCTCTGATTGGCAAACTCAACAATTAAAATCCCGTTTTTAGTTACTAACCCAATCAACATTATTATTCCAATCTGACTGAAAATGTTAAGGGTTTCATTAAAGTACCATAAGGTTAAAAGTGCACCCGCCAATGCGAGCGGTACAGTAAAAAGAATAATGAATGGATCCCGGAAACTTTCAAACTGTGCTGCCAGAACAAGGTATATGAGTCCGAGTGCCAGTATAAATGCAAAGAGCAAACTTGATGAACTTTCCATAAAATCCTTTGAAGCGCCATCAAGAGATGTTGCAAAAGTATCATCGAGCACTTTATCAGCAATTTCATACATAGTGTTAATGCCTTCGCCAAGGGTTCTGCCGGGAGCTAGACCGGCAGAAACAGTTGCGGAAACGTAACGATTAAATCTGAATAATTGAGGAGGAGTGCTTTGCTCTTCAACAAAAACAACATTATCCAGCTGGATCATTTCACCGCGATTATTCTTCACATAAGTAGACTTTAAGCTGATTGGTGCGTCACGATTTTCTCTATCGTACTGACCGATAACCTGGTATTGCTTTCCATCTTTAATGAAAAATCCAAACCTTTGTCCGCTGAATGCTGCCTGAATGGTTTGAGCGATATCAATTGTGGAAACACCAAGAGCTCTTGCTTTCTGCCTGTCAATAGAAAGCTGAATTTCCGGCTTGTTGAATTTAAGATTGACATCAACGATTGTGAATACAGGATAATTTCTTGTTTCATCCAAAAACTTCGGAAGATATTCTCTCAACTGTTCAAAGTTTGGTGCCTGGATTACAAATTGTACTGGAAGTCCGCCTCTTCTTCCGCCACCGATAGTCTGCTGTTGTGTAATAAAAGTTCTGGCGCCTGTTAATGAATTAACGACAGGAGTAAGCTGATCTGCAATCTGCTGCTGAGATCTTTCTCTGAATTGCGGTTCTTTCAAAATCAGGTTTACAAATCCGGAATTAACAGAACTTGCAGCACCAAAACCGGGTGATGTTACGGAAATAACGCCGTCATTTTCAGGTACTTCTTGACCGACAACTTCAACAAGTTCATCCATGAACCTGTCCATATATTCAAATGTAACACCCTCCTGTCCGGTTACAATTAATGAAAGCCGACTTCTGTCTTCAAGAGGTGCAAGCTCAGTTGGAATCGAAATAAAAAGAAAATATATCATTACTACTATTGCAGTAATTCCGGGAAAAACCAGCCATCGTCTTCCAATAAAATATCTGATGTGTTTTTCATAAGTTTCATTAATCTTAACAAAGAATGGTTCAGTTGCCTCATAAAATTTATTATGTTTTTCACGTTTCTTTAAGATCCGTGAGCTTAACATAGGTGTGAGAGTAAGTGCAACAAATGAAGAAATGATTACGCTGCCGGCAACAACTATACCGAACTCTCTGAATAATCTTCCGGTTAATCCCTGTAAAAAAATAACCGGCATAAAAACAGATGCCAGTGCAACGGTTGTTGAAAGAACTGCAAAGAAAATTTCTGCAACTCCTTTCCTGGCTGCTTCAAACGGCTCCATTTTACTTTCAATTTTTGCATAGATGTTTTCCAGAACAACTATAGCATCATCAACAACCAGACCGATTGCAAGTACAATACCTAAAAGAGTTAAAACATTAATAGAAAAATCTGCAATATACATTACAAAGAATGAGCCTATAAGGGATATAGGAATTGCAATAACAGGAATAATTGTGGTTCGCCAATCCCGCAGAAAAAGAAAGATAATAAGAACAACTAATCCAAATGCAATAAGAATAGTTTGCTGCACTTCAAAAATGGAATCACGAATATATTTTGTAACATCAAAGCCGATTCCCGTCTGAATATCCTGAGGTAAAGTTGGTTTTATTTGCTCAAGTCTTTTATAAAATTCATCGGTTATAGCAATGTTATTTGCACCTGCCTGTGCAATTAAAACCACACCAACCATTGGTATTCTATCACGCTTAAGTATTGTCCGCTCATTTTCAGCACCAAGTTGAGCATAACCGAGATCTTTAAGTCTTACAATATTTCCGTCTGCTTCTTTTATGATAAGATTATTAAATTCTTCTTCTGTCTTAAGTCTTCCAATCGTTCTGATCGAAAGTTCAGTTTCATCACCTTCTATTCTGCCTGAGGGCAGCTCAACATTTTCTCTTGCAAGAGCATTTCTTACATCAACAGCAGTAAGTTGAAATGAAGCCAATTTTGCCGGATCAAGCCAAAGACGCATAGAATATCTTTTTTGACCCCAAATTTGAACATTACTGACACCGGGAATTGTTTGCAGCCGTTCTTTGAAAATGTTATTAGCAATTTCTGTCAATTCAAGAAGATTCTTGGTATCGCTTTGAACATTCAGAAATACTATTGGAATTGCATCGGCATCGGCTTTGGAAACAATAGGTATTTCAATATCCGGAGGCAGATTAAACAATGCACGCGAAACTCTGTCTCTTACATCGTTTGCAGCAGCTTCAAGATCTACATCAATGTCAAACTCAACAGTAATTGTGCTTCTGCCGTCGCGACTAACAGATGTTAAAGTTTTAATTCCGGCTATACCGTTAATTGATTCTTCAAGCGGTTCAGTTACCTGACTTTCTATTACATCTGCATTTGCACCAATGTAGCTTGTTGAAACAGTAATAATGGGAGGATCAACGGAAGGAAATTCTCTTACACCCAGATAAGTATAACCGATAAAGCCAAAAACAACAATTGTAATCGACATTACGATTGCAAGAACGGGTCTTCTTATACTTACTGATGAAAGGCTCATTTACATCTACTACTAATTTAATTCTGATATACTGACTTTTACGCCTGGTCTGATCTGCAAAATTCCTGAAGTTATAACGGTGTCTCCGACATTAATTCCAGATAATATTTGAACTCTTGATTCTTCACGAATCCCGATTTCAACATTTTGAGGAACTACAGTACCATCTTTGTACAAGTAAACTCTCTGTCCTTTTAATTCAGGAACAATGGCAACCGATGGTACAAGCATAGCACCGGTTGTTTCTTTTAACCTTAACTGTACGTTTGCAAAAGCTCCGGGGATTAAATCTTTTTTAGGACCACACATTGCACGTATCTGCAAAGTTCTAGTTGAAGGGTCAATTCTAGGTTCAATAGCATAAACTTTAGCGGTATAATATTCGTTGTTGCCGCTCACACGAAAATCCAGTTCATCACCCACATTGACCATTGAGGAATATCTTTCTGGAATTGAAAAATCAATTTTAAGACTGCTGAGATTTTGCAGTCTTGCAATTATGGTATTTGTATTTACAAAACTGCCTTCACTCACAGACCTTAGTCCAACAATACCGCTGAATGGTGCACGGATTTCAGTTTTATCTATCTGTGCTTTTATCAGGTCATAGTCTGCTTTGCTTGCATTAAATTCATTGAAGGTATTATCATATTCTTCCTGACTAATAAGATTACGTTCCAAAAGGGTTCTCTGACGGAATTCTTTTTCCTCGGCAACTTTAACCTTCGATTCTGTTCTTCGCAGTTGTGCTTGAAGGTCAGCATCATTTATTTTCACAAGCAGGTCACCTTTATTAACAAAACTGCCTTCACGAAAGTTGATGCTGATTATTTTACCAGAAGATTCACTTCTTAATTCTACTTCTTCGTTTGCCATAATTGATCCGGTAGAAATAACAGTATTACTTAACCTCTCCGGCTCAACAATGTGAGCTTTAACGGGAATTACAGCATTCATTCTTGAAGCTGTAACATTCCCACCTGCAGCATCACCGGAGGAGATCAGCTTAGGAAGTAATATAATTAATAAAACCACTAATATGACTGCTGCAATAAGCAATCCTTTAATTTTATTTTTCATTTTATTAGCCATCAGCCATTTAACAATTCAATTATATATTAAGTTCAGGAAAATAGAATCAATAAAAAAAGCCAGCATCTGCTGGCATTTTTCACACGATATCCGTAAAAGAAACTATTTCTTCTTGGAATACTTTTTATTGAACTTTTCAACTCTACCGGCTGAATCCAGAAGTTTTTGTTTTCCGGTAAAGAAGGGGTGCGATCCACTGGAAATTTCAAGTTTAACAAGAGGATACGTGTTTCCATCTTCCCACTTAATGGTGTCATTAGCTTTAATTGTTGAGCGGGTTAAAATCGAAAAATCGCAAGATGCGTCCTGAAAAACTACCGGTCTGTATTCCGGGTGTATACCTTTTTTCATAAAAAAATCCTGATTAATTAACAACTATTATTCAAAAATATGGCTGTAAATATAGATTTTTGAGATGTTAATTCCAATCTATTTTTACAGTGAAAACTTAGGATTTTGTACATAAAATGCATGTTTTTTTCAATTGCATACATTTTGTTTTACTCTATTTATAAATCAATTCCAAGTTTTTTCATTTTTCGCCATAACGTGGAAGGATTAATATTCAATTCTTTAGAAGCTTTTGTTCTGTTACCGCTGTGTTTTTTTAACGCATTCAAAATCATTGTTTCTTCAGCGTCTTGTACCAAGTTATTGGACTTAGAGACTTTGAATAAACTACTATTTTTAATTCTATCCGGCAAGTGTTCAGTCTTAATTATATCTGATTTGCAAAGGACAAAACAATGCTCGATTACATTTTCAAGCTCCCTGATATTTCCGGGCCACTTGTAATCTTGTAATAAATTATAAGTTTCTGGTGAAAAATTTGTAACCGTCTTAGTAAATCTCTCATTGTATTTTTTAATAAAATGGTTTAAAAGGAGGGGAAAATCTCCCATTCTTTCTCTTAATGGCGGAAGATGAATATTCATTACATTTATTCTGTAAAAAAGATCTTCACGAAAACTTCCTTTGCTAATTTCAGCCAGAATATCTTTATTCGTTGCAGCAATAATTCTTACGTTAATATTAATGGTTTTATTTCCACCAACTCTTTCAAATTGACGGGTTTCCAAGACCCTTAATAGTTTTGTCTGAACTGGCAAAGAAATGTCACCTATCTCATCAAGAAATAAAGTTCCGTTATTAGCAAGTTCAAACCTTCCAACTTTTGAATTAATTGCACCGGTAAAAGCACCTTTCTCGTGCCCAAATAATTCGCTTTCAATTAGTGATTCAGAAAACGCACTGCAATTCAGTGCAATAAAAGGGCCATTACTCCTTGAACTATTCAGGTGAATAGCTCTTGCAACTAATTCCTTTCCCGTCCCGCTTTCGCCAGTAATTAAAACAGAGCTGTCAGTTTCAGCAACACTTTCAAGTAAAGTAAAAACTTTCTCTATCTCTTTGCTGCTGCCGACAATGTTAGAAAATTTAAATTGTGTTTTTAGATGATTAGATAAGTTTCTAATTTCGGTCAAATCTATAAAAGTTTCAACCGCACCTATTTTTTCATTTTTATTGTTAAGCAGAATTCCAGAATTAACTTTTATAGGAACTTTCATTCCTTTCTTATTAATAATCTCAAGTTCATTGCCGATTGTTGATTTACCTTTTATCATAGTTTGTTCCATATGACAGCCATTTCTGCAAATTGATGACTTAAAAATTTCCCAGCACTTTTTGCCAATTGCTTCTGACTTTTTAAAACCGGTTATCTTCTCGGCGGACCGGTTAAATGATGTTACATTCCATTCATTGTCAATTGTAAATGTACCCTCAATGTTACTATTGAATATTGCGTCAAGTTTGTTCTTTTGATCAATCAGTTCAAGAGTTTTTTCCTCTATCTCCTCTGCCATTGTTAGCATTTCTTTGGTATTTCTGAATACAAGAACCACAGACAACACTTCTTTATCTTTAAGAATTGGAGTGATAGATGCAAGAACATTTTTTATTCGATTTTTACTATCAGTTATGTTTATCGAAAGATTAGAAAAACTTCTGTTCTCCTTTAACGATTCAAAAATTAGTTTAGAATCGTCTTCACTTTGGGAAAAAAGTATTTTAAAATCTTTTCCAATAACATCATCTTCTACAAATCCTGTTATCCGTGAAGCCGCTTCATTAAACACAATTATTTGATATTCTTTCCCGATAACAATTATACCATCCGGTACAATTAGGGCTTCTTTATTTATATCAATGAAAATTCCTTCATCCATTTTATCTCCTAACTTAATCTGAAAAGAAACCTATAAATTTATTTGCACAATTGCAAGATTAGTGCAGCTACATTGCAATATTGCACTATCGCAATAAAATATCTCTCCAAAAATCAAGAAAAACACAATTTTTCTCTGGCATCTTATTATATAGTTGTATGATACAAAGAATAAATTCTAAAATTCTGACTTGGAGTCTCAATGAGCGAATATGACCAAAAGCAAAAATTTGAAGAAGAGCAAAAAAGAATTACTGAAACAATTTCAAAAATAAAACATAGAATTGCAGTCTTTAGCGGGAAAGGCGGCGTAGGTAAAACAACAGTAAGTGTAAACCTAACTTATGCATTTCAGGTGGAGGAATTCTCAACCGGAATTCTTGATGCTGATATAACAGGACCAAATGTTCCTAAGATGTTAAATGTGAACAGCGAATTAATATACTTGGATGAAAGGATCATTCCATTTGAAAAATATGGTGCAAAGATGATCTCAATGGCAAGTCTTATTAAGCATGGTCAACCTATCATCTGGCGAGGACCAATGAGATCAAAAGTAATAAACCAGTTTCTTGCAGACGTTGACTGGGGCGAACTCGATTTTTTAATCGCCGATCTTCCACCCGGAACCGGTGATGAGATTTTAACTATTGCACAGGAAATGAAACCTGATTACGCTGTAATCGTTACAACACCTCAGGAGGTTTCTGTAATTGATGCTGAACGTGCAATTAATATGGCAAGAAAATTAAAAATTCCTTCGATTGGAATTGTTGAAAATATGTCCGGATTTGTTTGTCCACATTGTAATGCAATAGTAGATATTTTTGGTTCGGGTGGAGGAGAAAAACTAGCCGCTGACTATGATGTGCAATTTCTCGGTTCCATTCCAATTGATATTGATACACGGATTCTTTCTGACAAAGGCAAACCAATTATACTTGAGAAACCAAATTGTGAAGTATCAAAAGCATTTAAATCTATATCTGAATTAATCAGTATTCACTATGAACATGCTTTTGTACTAACTTAATAATCAAGAGAGAAATTCTATGCAAGGTTTGGTAAAAATCGGAGTTATCATCTGCGACAGATATCAAGGATGCGCGGGTGGAAAATGCTTCAGAGCAATTAAAGAAAGAGCAGGAGCATTTGATATTTATAAAAACAAAGAAGTTGAAGTTGTTGGCTACACAACCTGTGGAGGTTGTCCTGGCGGTAATATTGAGTACGCACCGGAGGAAATGAAAAAGAATGGAGCAGAAGCAATACACTTTGCAACCGGAATGGTAGTTGGCTATCCGCCCTGTCCCAGAATCTGTTATTTCAAAAAATTTATTGAAACAAAATTCGGATTAAAAGTTGTGATTGGTACTCATCCAATTCCTGAAAAGTATTTGAACACACACACGGCACTAAATACATGGAATACTCTTGAATGGCAGAAATTGACTAACCCCACTTTGTCTGATGAAGCTACAAGATTGGAATATAATTAAAAAGTTAAAATTTAAGAGGAGGTGAAAGGATGATACATGTCAAAAATATATACGACGAAACAGGCTGGCAAAATGCCGAAGGATATCAGGAAGGAACAAGAATTAAAACATTAAGAGATGGTATAGATTCAAAAACAATATTATTGAAACTTCCGCCCGGATTCATTCTCAATTCTCACACTCACATTTACAATGAACAGCATCTTGTACTTGAGGGTGAATATGAAAGTGAAGGCAGACAATATAATTCAGGGACATACAGATTCATACCAGCACATAAAGATCATGGATCTTTCACATCAAAAGCCGGAGCAATAGTTCTTGTTATTTGGGATCATATTAAATAGAATTAAGAAAAAAGAGAGGATTACTGAATGTCAATTTTATTTGGACCAATACCATCAAGAAGATTAGGAAGAAGTCTTGGTATAAATAACATACCCCCTAAAGTATGCAGTTATTCCTGTGTTTATTGTCAGGTTGGTTTAACAACTCATCTTTCAACCGAACGTAAAGAATTTTATTCCCCGATGTTGATTTATACCAATATTAAAGATCGCTTATATGAATTAAACATCAAAAATGAGTTTGTTGATTATTTATCATTCGTTCCTGATGGTGAACCGACGCTTGACATTAATCTCGATCAAACAATTCAACTGGTTCAGGATTTCGGTATTAAAATAGCTGTGTTTACTAACTCATCTCTTATCTGGAAAAAAGAAGTTCAGGAAGCATTGGGGTCAGCAGATTATGTTTCCATAAAAGTTGACACAACTGATGAATTAACCTGGCGGAAAATAAATCGTCCCTCACCGAAGCTAAATTTAAATAAATTACTTGACGGAGTATTAGAATTCAGACAAAATTATTCTGGTAAACTTGTGACAGAAACAATGCTGATTGAGGGATTTAATGATAATGAAGATGATATTATTAAAATTGCTCACTTTATTGTCAAGGTAGAACCCGAGATAGCTTTTTTGACTATTCCAACAAGACCAACACCGGAAAAAAATATCCACAGTCCAGTTAAAGAAAAAACTGAATCCATATATAAAATATTTGAATCCATTTACCCGAATACAGAATTATTAAATGCATATGAAGGAAACGAATTCTCTACTGTAGGTGAGACGGAAAAAGCACTTATAAGTATAATGGCAGTTCACCCGATGAGAAAAGATGCTGTCGAAACTTATTTATCTAAATCAAACTCGAATTGGGATTTAATAAAAAAGCTTATTAATGAAGAAAAGATAAAAGAGCTTGAGTACGACGGAAACACTTTTTATAAGAAGAACTAAAAAAGGAAGGAGTATATTATGCCAAACTTAGATGGAACCGGAACTCAAGGACAAGGACCCTTAACCGGAAGAAGAAGAGGACGCTGTAAAGAATCTGAAAAATCTGAAGCACTAAAGAAGACTGAAGAAAGCCGTGAGATAATATATGGACTGGGACGCGGTGGAAGACAACGTGGAGGCGGGGGCTTCGGAAAAGGACAGGGACGAAGAAGAGGTTACGGCAGAAATCAGACTTTTGGTAAATAGAAATGCTGATTGCAGTTTCAGTTAAAAAACCGGATTTGTCAGCAGAACTTTCTGATGCTTTTGGGAGAAGTGAATACTTCCTACTATTTGATTCAGAAATGAATGCTTCAGAGTTTATTCACAATCCGTATTCATCAGAATTAGGCGGTGCTGGTATTCAATCTGCACGTCTTCTGATTGAAAGAAATGTTGAGACTTTAATTACCACATTTATTGGATTTAATACTTTAAGGTTTTTTAATTCACTCAAAGTAAAAGTCTATTTGTGTGAAAACTGTAACGCGGAAGAATCGCTGAGGCTTTTCTCAGAGGGTAACTTAAAAGAAATACAGGAGAATATGGTGAACAATTATCCTCAAAGATGGAGAAGAAGACTTGGAAGAAAATTTTCCAATAACACATCACTGAATAATCAAAACAAAAAATGGAACTAAATATGAATAGCAGAATAGCAATAGCAATTGAAGAACACAGCAATGGCAGGCAAACAGTCGCTGAACATTTTGGAAGATGCAGCAAATTTAAAGTCTGTGAGCTTGCTGAAGACAAATCATTAATTAAAACAGAAATCTATTTCAACCCGCTTGTTGGCGAACATAACGGTGCGTGCCAGCTTCCCGGTTATGTAAAGCAATTTAATGTAAACACCATTATTGCCGGTGGAATGGGACAAAAAGCAGTTACTAATTTTCTCGGCTTTGGAATAGATGTTATTACAGCACCAGGACTCTCATTTGAAGATGCATTTAATCGATACATTAATGGTGAATTGCAGGGTTATGAAACCTGCAATCACGGACATCATCATTAAAGTTTGAGGTTAAATTTGATTATATCAATTGCATCCGGTAAAGGCGGAACTGGAAAAACAACAGTTGCGTGTGGACTTGCTTCGGTTATTCCAAACAGCGCTTATATTGATTGTGACGTTGAAGAACCAAATGGTTATATTCTTTTAAAGCCTGAAATTAAAAAAGAAGAGACGGCTTATAAACTAATTCCAAAAATCAACCATGATAAATGCGATTTTTGTAATAAGTGTTCTGAGGTTTGTGAATTTAATGCGCTTCTTAATCTGAAAACAGAAATTTACTTTCTAAATGAACTTTGTCATAGCTGTGGAGCGTGTGCTTACTTTTGTCCTCATCAAGCAATTACAGAAGTAAAAAGAGAAACTGGTAAATTAAGAATTGGTGAAACATATAATAACGCTTTATTCTTCGATGCATTTCTGCGAATTGGTGAATCATCAGCAGCTCAGCTTATAAAACAAATAAAAAACTCATATAAAGGAAATAGAACGGTTATTCTTGATTCCCCTCCAGGCACTTCCTGTTCAATGTTTGAAGCTGTTAAAGATTCGGATTACTGTGTTCTTGTTACAGAATCAACACCGTTTGGTCTTAATGATCTTAAACTTGCAATAATTGTTTTAAGACAGATAAAAATACCATTCGGAATAGTTATAAATAAGTATGATGAACAATTCAAAAAGCTTGATGAATACATCCACGATAGCAAACTTACTCTTTTATTAAAAATTCCGTTCAGAATGGATGTTGCTGAGAGCTATTCCACGGGGGATTTACCAACATTAATTATTGAAGATTATAAGAGTATGATATTAGATCTTTTTGATAAAGTACAAAACGAAATTCTTGAAAATGAATTTGCCTTATAAAAATAATTTACAAATTGCGGTGCTCAGCGGTAAAGGTGGCACAGGTAAAACAACTATCTCCACAGCTTTATCTGAAATAGCCGAAAACAAAATTATTATAGACGCGGATGTTGATGCCGCCAATATGCATTTGGTTTTCAATTATTACATCAATTCTGAGTATGATTATTACGGAGGAAAGAAAGCGGAAATAAATCAGGATAAATGTTCAAAATGTGGATTATGTAAAACAGTTTGCAGATTTGATGCTATTAAAGATTTTAAAGTAAACAGGGCAAGTTGTGAAGGTTGTGGATTTTGTTTTCGTGTTTGTCCGGATCATGCAATTTCATTTTATGAATCAAAATCAGGAGTCTATTCAGAATGTGAAATGGAAGATCAAACTAAATTTTACTTTGCTAAGCTTTTAGCCGGAGAAGGAAATTCCGGCAAGCTTGTTAGCGAAATTAAAAAGAAAGCTTATGAACAGGCAAAAGAAAATGTTAAATGGATAATTATTGATGGACCACCCGGAATTGGCTGTCCCGTTAATGCCAGTCTATCAGGAGTTGATTTTGTTGTAATAGTAACTGAACCAACTCAGTCTGGTCTTCATGATTTAAAGAGATTAATCGAATTATTAAATTTATTCAAGGTTCCAAGCGGAGTAATAATAAATAAGCACAGCATCAACGATGAAGTTAGTAAAAGCATAGAAGAGTTTATTGATTCAGCAGGAATTAAACTTCTTGCAAAAATTCCTTTTGACAAAAACTTTATAAAAGCAGTTCAAAGCTCCAGATCAATAATTAATTATAATCCTTTGTACTTTGAAAAATTCAAATCGATCTGGAATGATATTCAACTAATGGTTTTAAACTAAAAGGTTACTTTATGATAATAGCTATAACATCAACAGGCAACACACTTGATTCTAAAATAAGTGAAAAATTTGGCAGATGCAGATACTTCATAATAATAGATCCGGATACAATGAATTTTGCGGCTTTTCAAAATCCTGCAGAACATATGCAAGGAGGAGCTGGTCCAAAGGCAGCGGAAATTATTATTAATAAACGAGCATCCGTTTTATTAACAGGTCATGTTGGCGATAAGGCTGAAGAAGCCCTTAAAAAAGGTAATATAAAAATTTATGATCAGTTAACAGAAAATTTAAATGTGAAAGAAGCACTTAACATTTATTTATCAAAACAAAAGCAAAAGATGTAAAATGAAATCTGGATGATTAAAGCTAGTATTGGATGATAAATTATTTAACAGCCAGCTCATCAAACGATCGGCTTTAATTATTAATACTTTCATGCTAATTAAGAGGAAAATAAATTGTACATACCATCAAGGATTTTTTTGACAAAAGGAGTTGGAAGACATAAAGATTACCTCAGCTCTTTTGAACTCGCTCTTAGAAGCGCTGGAATAGAAATATGTAATCTAGTTGCTGTAAGCAGCATATTCCCACCGTCCTGCAAACGGGTAAGCAGAGAAGAAGGTTTGAAGGAGTTAAAACCCGGACAAATAACATTCGCAGTAATGGCAAGAAATTCAACTAGTGAACCGAACAGATTAATTGCAGCATCGATTGGAGGAGCAATCCCTGCCGATAATACTCAGTATGGTTACCTTTCTGAATATCATCCATATGGAGTTACAGAAAAAAATGCAGGGGATTATGCCGAAGATCTTGCAGCTCAAATGCTAGCTACTACTTTGGGAGTCGAATTTAACTCGGATGTAGATTGGAATGAACGAGAACAGGTTTTTAAAATGTCGGGTAAAATTGTTAAAACTTTTAACATCACTCAATCCGCTGAAGGTGATAAAACAGGAATTTGGACTACTGTTATCGCTGCGGCAATACTACTTCCTTGAATTGATAAATAATGAATTCCTTAATTAATCGTGAGCAACTAAATTTGTAGAAAATAATTTAAATTTTAATTAGAAGGAATCTAATATTATGGAAATTAAAGCTGTTCAGGATTTTTATCCCGATGATGTAGCACATTGTTACGGCTGTGGCAAATTAAATCAGTATGGTCATCAAATAAAAAGTTATTGGGATGGCAATGAAACTGCCGCAAGATTTACGCCCAAAGATTATCACACAGCAATTCCCGGATATGTATATGGGGGATTGATCGCATCGCTGATTGATTGTCATGGAACTGGGACAGCTGCACTAGCAGCTTATCGTTCTGAAAACAAGGACTTTGACTCTCTTCCTGCGTTCAGATTTGTGACAGCATCACTCCAGATTGATTACTTAAAACCAACTCCGATTGGTGTTGAACTTGAACTAAGAGGGAAAGTGATTGAGCTGAAAGGGAAAAAAGTTATTTCAGAAATTACGTTATCAGCAAACGGAAAGGTAACAGCAAAAGGAAAAGTTGTTGCGGTACAAATGCCTGAAAATATTTAGAAAGAAGATGCGGTTAAATTATTTACTTAAAACAACAAGATGACTTGTTGAGGGATTGTTCTTTATTTCTTGAAAAATTTTTAATCCGGTTTTTTCAGATAATCCCTTTAAACCATTTTGGGCAATATAAGTTTTAAAATTTGAGTAATGCTCTTTTCCGGCAGCATATTCAACTATTTCATTGAGCAGGCTCCACATTCCTTTTGTTCTTGGAGTAAGGTAGTCAATTAGAATAATATTTTTAGAAAACTTAGAAAGTTCCGATAATATTTGTTCTCTTAAACTTTCATCAATTTCGTGTATAACAAAAGAGAGAACGGCATAATCATATTTAATATAGTTTTCATTTAAATGATTTAACACATCTGCGTGTATAAATTTAATATTTTTTTTAGGGCTCTTATTGAGTTTTTTATTAGCAAGTTCGATATTTCTTTGAGAAAGGTCAATGGCATCAACTTGACTGCATTTATCAGCAATTTGAAATGCAAGTCTGCCAGTGCCGCAGCCAACATCCAGTAAGGTGGAATTTTGTTTAATTATTTCTTTTACAAGACCGAAAGACTTATCCTGGTTTGGTGCAATTACAATATCGTAAAACAAACCGTCATACCAGTGATTTTTATTTTTTGGGTGCATGGTTATTTCAAAATTTTAACTTGTTGTATGATTCAATAAGTTTAAATGTGATTCATAATTAATTTTCCTCTTAAGGAAAGAAATAAATAAGGATTCTTATTATGAAAATACTTCTTACCCTTCTCGTGCTTTTTCTAATTAATTTTAACGTCAAATCACAGGATCATAGCGAATTTATTTCAGATGCTTTTAATTCGCCTCAGAAGGTTACACAAACATGTCTTATGTGTCACGATGAAGCCGCACAGCAAATAATGAAATCCAATCACTGGACCTGGCTGAATGAAGAATTCACAACTGAAAAAAATGAGACTGTACGGATCGGTAAACAGAATATTATAAATAATTTTTGTATTGCAGTTCCTTCTAATTATCCCAGATGTACAAGCTGCCATGCCGGATACGGCTGGAACGATGCAGAATTCGATTTTAGCAATGAAGATAATGTTGACTGTCTTGTTTGTCACGATAACAGCGGAACATATAAAAAAATCCCTACAGGCGCGGGAATGCCCGATGAAAGTGTAGACCTTCTTTTGGTTGCACAAAGTGTAGGCAAAACTTCTCGCAATAACTGCGGGATTTGTCATTTTGATGGCGGTGGCGGAACAGGAGTTAAGCACGGTGATCTGGATGACAGCTTATACGATCCTGAATCTGAAACAGATTATCATATGGGAGTCTTAGGATTTGTTTGTACTGATTGCCACACAACTAATGAACATAAAATAATGGGGGCGAGTCATGGTTCAATGGCCGCTAACCAAAATCATATTTATTGCACAGATTGTCATGATGAAGAAGTGCATAAAAGTGCAAATCTTAATAAACATGTTCAGGCAGTTGCCTGCGAAACATGTCATATTCCGGAATTTGCAAGAGTTATTCCAACCAAAACCTTTTGGGACTGGTCTTTGGCCGGTGAGGATAGACTGGAGGCAAAAGATGAATATGGAAGGGAAACTTATAGTAAGTTGAAAGGTGAATTTGTTTGGGCAAAAAATGTAATGCCAACATATAAATGGTATAATGGACAGGCCAACTATTATCGTTTCGGAGATAAAATTGAGCCATCAAAACCTGTTTTGTTAAATGAATTAACAGGCAGTATAAAAGATCCTAATTCAAAAATAGCACCATTCAAGGTTATGCGCGGCAAACAAATTTATGATTCAAAAAATAGTTATTTGATTGTTCCTAAACTTTTTGGTGAAAACGGTTATTGGAAAACATTTGACTGGAATCTTGCATCTGAAAATGGAATGAAAGAAATTGATCTTGATTACTCCGGTGAATACGGATTTGTTGAGACAGAAATGTACTGGCCCATTAACCACATGGTTGTGTCAAAGGATAAAGCTCTTAAATGCACAAATTGTCATGGCCGAAGTGCGGATCGAATGGATTGGGAGGCTCTTGGTTATAGAGGTGACGCAATGGTTAAAAAAGGCAGAAAATTTTAGGGTAAAAACTTTATTTTATTTTTTCTTTATTCTGAACTGATCTTAAAGTTTTGGATTTCAGTTCAATTATCTCCTGCTGCTCTTCTTTAGATAATTGAACCTGTCTGAAGTTTAAATTCTGCTGCATCTCGTTGGATGGAGCAGGGGCAACTATCCCTTCACTAATAGCTGTTTCATCTGTTGTCGATGAAACAGCTATTGGCAGTTCGTGGGTTATAGAATCAGGTGATTCTTCATCCATATCTAATTCATTCCTGCCTGTAATTTGAGTTTCAAGAGATAATGCCTTTGGAGCTTCGACTTCTTTTTTTCTGAATCTTACAGAACTTTTCTCCTCTGTTTGCACTTGCGGTTCTTCTGTTATTGCAGATGGTTCGGATTCAAGTAGTTGTATGTCATCTGTGGAGAATGAAATCAGATCGGTTCTTTCTTCAGGCTCAATCATAAACGGATCCTGGTACTCGTTAGCGCTATTCTCAATTACAACAAAAAGAATAACAGCAGTTGCAGCAACTGCAAATGCAGGAACAAGTCTTACAGATAACTTTTTCCATAACGATTGTTTTTCCTGAGTATCTGATGAATTTATTTTGTTCCAAACTTTTTGTTCTAAACCAACAGGTGCATCTATTCTTTTCAGATTCTTTAAATCATCAATCAAATTCTTGTGCTTATTTTCATCATTTTCGGAATACATTTTTCAACCTAATCTTTATATATATGTTTTAGCAATTTCTGAAGCTGTGCTCTTCCTCTGTTTATTCTTGATTTTACTGTGCCGACTTCAATGCCGAGAATCTCTGAAATTTCTTCGTAAGATAATTCCTGAATATCTCTTAAAATAACCGCTACACGGTAAACTTCTTTCACTTTGAGCAGCGCCTTCTGAATTATCTCATCTTTAATTCCACTATCAGTCACATCATCCGGTCTATAATTATTATCCGGTATATCGAAAGTCTGATGGTCTTCGCCGTAATCATTTATTGAAAAAAAATTTCTTCGTTTTCTTCGTCTGTATTCGCTTCGTGCAAGGTTACCGGCTATTGTATAAATCCAGGTATTAAACTTAGCTAACGAGCTGTATGAATCTTTGTACCTAAAAACTTTAATAAATGTTTCCTGAACAACATCTGTACATGACTCATAATCACCTAGAAAACGATAAACAAAATTCATTAATGGATTTTTAAATCGTTCAATGAGAATTTCAAAAGCTTCTTCATTTCCGTTTTGCTGGAATTCAAGAATCAGTTCTTCATCACTAAACTGGTGTAAATCTTTTTCCACTAAGCCGTGTTTATACTTTCCGAAAGTGAATAATGTTTCAAATCTTTTTGAAAAAATAACTAAATATTGGGAATTTGAGAAGTGTTGGGAATTTAATGGTTTTAAGCAAACCATGAATTTGTCATAAATTATTCCGCCTCATTTTTAATAAAACTGGTAAAAAGCTTAACTTTACCCGCAAAATCAGGAGATATATGTCAAAAATCACTATTTACGAAAAACCCACCTGTACAACCTGCAGAAAAGTTGCAAAAGCATTAGAAGAAAACGGGGTGGATTTTAATAAAGTTAATTACTTTATCGACCCGTTCACTAAGACAAAACTAAAATCTCTTTTAAGGAAAATGGGAATGAAGCCTTCGGAACTTCTCAGAACAAACGAAAAAGAGTACAAGGAGCTTGATCTGAAAAACAGAAATTACTCCGAAGAAGAAGTACTTAACCTGATGATTGAAAATCCAAACCTTGTTCAAAGACCCATTGTTGAAAAAGAAGATAAAGCTATTCTTGCCCGTCCGCCGGAAAGGATCAACGAACTTTTTTAGTTTCATTTAAGAAGATTGGCATCGTTTTTAAAACTTTAAATGACCTGCCATTTGTTAAACAGATTAATTGATTTAATGACCTGCCTGCTGGCAAAGGCAGGTTGGATGATTGATTTTTCAATACAATCTAATGACTAATAATGATAACCGATGACTATCAAATAATATGATTTAGCTTTAATTCATTGCAACAAACTCTGTAATATTACATCTGGTCTATAGTAGCGTCCTACCCTTCCTTCAACAATTCTTCCTTAGCTTTTTTCAATTGCTCTATTTGTTCCTTGGAAAGCTTTGGATATTCAGATTTAAGTTTTTTCATTGCATCCACAATTATTTCCGAGACAACTAACCTCATAAACCACTTTTTATCAGCAGGAATAACAAACCAGGGGGTATGTCTTTTACTGGTTGCCGAGATTGCCTCTTCATATGCTTTCTGATAATCATTCCAAAAACCCCTTTCTTTAAGATCAGCAGAGGAAAACTTCCAGTTCTTTGCAGGATCATCAATTCTTGAAAGAAATCTTTTCTTCTGTTCTTCTTTAGATAAGTGAAGGTAAAATTTGAGAATAATTATTCCGCTTTCATAACAATACTTTTCAAAATCATTTATTTGACGATATCGCTGTTCCCATATATTGTCATTTACAAATTGTTCTGGCAGTTTTTGAAATTTAATAAGATTATGTACACGAACAACAAGAACCTCTTCATAATGCGATCGGTTAAAAATTCCTATTCTGCCTCGTTCAGGTAGTGCTTTATTAATTCTCCATAAATATCCGTGATCAAGTTCTTCTGCAGAGGGCTGCTTGAAGCTGTAAACCTGTGTTCCCTGTGGATTAACTCCGGACATCACATGTTTAATTGTACCATCTTTTCCGGCAGCATCCATAGCCTGAAAAACAAGCAGAAGTGAATACCGGTCCTGTGCATATAGTTGACTTTGAAGTTCCCTCATTTTTTTTATGTTTTCCAGAAGTAGTTTTTTTCCTTCACCCTTGGATTTAAGATTTGCTGTATAAGCAGTATCAATTTTAGAGAGGTCTAATTTGGAATTTGGTTTGACTAAAAATCGGTTGAGATTCATTTTTATCCTAATTTGAAATTCGACTTAGGGAAACTTAATAATTTTTTTGAAGAGATGCGGGAGGAAGGAATTTAATTTTTTTAAATTTAATTATAAGTAACGTCTGCAATATTACTTTAATACTTACTTCGTTAATAAACTTCGGCCAAACTCTGCTTAGTTCAGCATTTGTTAATATTTCTGCACGAGTCTTTCCTTCAATGCCTTGGCAACAGCCTGTGACTTTGAATGTACATGCAGCTTGTCATAAATATTGCGTATATGTGCCCTGATAGTATAGGTACTTAAAAAAAGTTTCTCTGCTATTGCTTTATTATCAAAACCCTGAATCAGAAAATCGAGTACTTCTATCTCCCTTTGTGTCAGGTTATAATCTGATTTAGGAGGCGGAATATACTGTTTAAACATTTCCAAAACTCTTCGTGCAATATGCGGTGACATTGGAGAAGAACCGCCGAATGCCTGTTCTACAACATCGTGAAGACGATCGGGTAACACCGGTTTTGTTATATATCCGCATGCACCGGCACAAATTGCCTGGAAAACATTTTCATCATCTTCAAATACAGAAAGTATAACTATTTGAACACTTGGATGTGTAATTTTAATTTGACGTGTTGCCTCTATTCCATTCATACCGGGAAGTTCAATATCCATTATTATAACGTCCGGCTGAATATCATCATAGGATTCAATCAGTTCTTCTGCGGTTTCATACGCTCCAACAACTTCAAATTGTTGTGCAGACCCTAGTACATAAGTTGTACCTATTCTCAAATCCTTGTTATCTTCAACTAAAGCCACTGAAATGGGCATAAATTTTTCCTTAGTTTTATCAAATCTCAGTCAAAAAAACAGAAACTTCCATAGAACATTTGTTCTATTTCAGATATCTGTTTTTATAACGTATTTAGTGCCCTCGCCTTCACCCGATTCAACCTTCACATCCGCATTGAGTTGTTTCGCTCTTCTGTTAATGTTGGTTAAACCATGACCATCGTAATTGCCATTCACGTCAAAACCCTTTCCGTCATCCCTGATTTCTATCTTTAACATTTTATGTGTGTATGAAGCCGTGAAATGAATATTCTTCGCGTCCGAATGTTTTACAGAATTCATAAATATTTCTTTCAGTAGAAGCCACAAATTTCTTCTAAGTTCCGGTGAAAGATTTGCCACCGGAAGATCTTCTTTGGAAGGAATGCTGATAACAGGGTTTATCTTTTTTGCTCGTGCATTGTTAACAATGAAGTCACGGACTTTTAATAACAGATCATACAATGTTCCTGTCTTCGGATCCAACGCCCAGATAATTTCTCTGATTGAATTAACCGAATGCTGGGAAAGAGTAATAATTCTATCCAACATATCGCCTGCTATATTACCTTTATCATCACTGGCCGGTGTATCCTGAATAATCCTTCCGAACATAGCAATGCTACTCAGATTTGAAGCAAGTTCATCATGAAGATCCTGTGCAATTCTGACTCTTAACCTTTCCATCTTCAGCAATTGATTTACACGATAACGATAGGCAAGTAATATTATCCCAACAAGAAAAACAAATACAGATAATATAAACCACCATCTTTGCCAGAAAGGAGGAATGATGGTTATGACTAAAGGCTTATCAATATAAAACCAGTTATAATTATCGGAAGAAGCCATTACTTTAAAGTGATAGATTCCCGGATTAAGATTTGTATAATAAGCTGTTCTGCGATTTTTAGAGTGAATCCAATCATTATCAAATCCATCAAGCATATATGCATAAGATATTTTATCCGGACGGGCATAACCTAATGCTACAAAGTCAATTGAAAAAACATTGTCGCT
This sequence comes from Ignavibacterium sp., assembly GCA_018335755.1. GTDB lineage: Bacteria > Bacteroidota > Ignavibacteria > Ignavibacteriales > Ignavibacteriaceae > JAGXRK01. The sequence goes on from JAGXRK010000045.1 coordinate 382,116, forward strand.
GTATTTAATTTCAATTGTATCAATATCAGTAATATCTTCCGGTAACTTTAGGGGCTGGTTGAATACACTAAAGTTTACGATTGATAAATTTGGTTTAACCAGCGGCTGAACAACATGAGTAGGATAAAAATAAGTTACTCCGTTTTTACCCCCGAACAATAACTTACCATCTTTACCTCTGGCTGATGCTGAGATAAACTCTTTGTTCCCTAAACCATCCTTATAATCATAATTTGTGAATTGCTTAGAGGTAGGATTGAAGCGGGAAATGCCCTTAACAAGACTAATCCATAAGTAACCATCAAAATCAATTTGAATGGACATAACAGCATCCTCCGGTAAACCGTTTGCTACTGTATAATGAATGAACTCCTTCGTTTGAGGATTGAACATATTGAGTCCACCATTGAGCGTACCGATCCATACATAACCGTCTTTATCTTCCACAATACAGGAAACATTATTGCTGCTTATTGATGTCTTATCAACAGCATCAAACTGAATGCTTTGAAACCTGTCATCTTCACGCGAATATATATTCAATCCTCCCGCTGCAGTACCGAAATAAAGATTCCGTTTACTGTCCTCAAAAATATATGTCACTATCATATCTGTAAGTCCGTTAGATTTATGTACGTCATAATAATATCTTTTGAACTTGCCGGTTTTCAAATCCATTCTCTGCACACCGCCGCCCCAGGTTCCAACCCAAAGGTATCCATAACTGTCTTCACATATTGCCGAGATATTATTATATCCTATTGATTCCTCATCATCAGGATCCTGTCTGAATACTTTAAATTTTTCAGTTTTCCTGTCGAACCTGGCAAGACCATTATATGTACCGATCCACAAATTGTTAAGGCTGTCCTCCATTATTACAAGAACAATATCATTTGGAAGCGAAGAATTATCCTTAGGATCATTAAAGAATTTTTTTATCTGCTTTTTTACAGGATCGTATCTGTTAAGTCCGCCTCTCCATGTACCGACCCAGATCATCCCTTCAGAATCTTCATATACTGCATGAACATCATTTGACGAAAGACTGTTTGGCTCTTTATCGATATGTTTAAGGTTTTTGAATACAAGTTTATCGGGCATAAACTTGTCAACGCCTCTGTCTGAACCGATCCAGATAGTGCCGCCCCTGTCTTCGCATAATGCCGGAACCCAGTCATTGCTTAAACTGTATGGATCATTAACATCATTCTGGTAGCTGTAAAATTTTTCGTCTTTCCTGTTGAACCTGTTTAATCCTCCGTTGTGAGTTCCAATCCAGAGGTTACCTTTTTTATCTTCAATGATGGAAAGGATTGAATTAAAACTGAGTGAGTTAGGATCAGAAGGATTGTTAACAAAATATTTATAGCTATCGTCTTTTTTATCAAACCTTATTAATCCGTCCTGGTTAGTACCAAGCCAGAGAATTTCATCCTTATCTTCATAAATAACTTTTATTTTGTTTGATGCTTTAATGTTTTTATCGGGATGATCATCAAACAGATAATTGGCAATTATTTCACCATCTGAATTTAATTTGAATAATCCTGAACCCCAGGTCGCTACCCACACAATGCCGTTCTTATCAAAGTAAATGGAATTAACCGCATTATTAAGTCTTGAAATAATTTCGCCGCTCAGATAATGAGTTATTTCACCGGTTTCAGGATTTAGTTTATCCAGTCCTGAAGAAGTACCCATCCAGATAAAGCCGTATTTATCTTCACGGATTGACCACACCCTGTTATTCACGAGAGAGTTAGTATCTTCCGGATCATTTACATAATTTATGAAATGACCAAGACTGCGGTCATACATATTTACTCCGCCGCTGTGAGTGCCAACCCAGATGTTGCCTTTAGAGTCTTCAAGCAGTGTAAGTACCCAGTTATCAGTTAATGATGTTGAATCGAAAGGAATATTTTTAAAAACTGTAAAGTTATAACCGTCATACTTATTCAATCCGTTTTGTGTACCGAACCACATAAACCCTTTTTTATCCTGGATAATTGAATAAACTGTTGAGTTTGAAAGTCCATCTTCAATACCGACATTAGTGAACTGAATATCAAGGGATTGAGGGATACTTTCAAAACAATTCAGGATTAGAAAAAGGAGAACTAGATTGTTAATAATTTTTAAATTCATCTAAAACGGTAATTATTCATTTTTGATTAATGCTGAATGATTGATGAACAAATCTATTATTGAAATTCATCTGAATCAAATATTTAAAAATTGATATTCATCAGTCAGTTTAATTCAATAGAATGTTTCATTATCTTCTACTCGAAAATATGGAAACTTTATGAAAAGAATTATTCTTGCTTTTATCTTTTCCTTAACATCATCGATTCCTGCCCAAAGTCAGTTTCAGCAGTTTATCAACTATGTAAATTCATTATCAGACTCTTCTGAAAAAGCTGCTGCTGTAGATAGCTTTATGAATTACGCCGTAACTCAGGGAATTCCGTTTATTGAGGATTCAACAGCAAATTTTATTTACAGAGGCAATATAAATACATTAACTGTTGCCGGTGACTTCAATGGATGGAGTGCAACAAGCAGACCCTTATTAAAATTAAGCGGAACCAACTTCTGGTACCGTTCTGAATTATTTGAAATGGATGCAAGACTTGACTACAAATTTGTGTTAAACGACAGTACCTGGATTCTTGATCCGCGAAATCTAAATACCTGTGCAGGAGGTTTTGGACCGAATTCCGAACTGTCAATGCCCGATTATGTTCAGCCATGGGAAATAGAATTTTATCCAAACATCCAGCATGGGACAATATTAACAAGGAATATATTCAGCATTAATGTAAACACAAATTACCAGTTAAATATTTACCTGCCTCCGGGTTATGATTCTTTATCTTCTATGACTTACCCGACAGTATATTTTCAGGATGGAATTGAATACATAAGCCTTGGCAGAGCAGTTAATGTTCTCGACAATCTTATTGACAGCGGTAAAATAAAAACAGTTATCGGAGTATTTGTAAGACCAAATAATCGTAATGATGAATATGCCGGTTCAAAAAGAAATCAGTATAGAATGTTTTTCGTTGATGAGCTTGTTCCCTACATTGATTCATTATTTAAAACTAAAAGAGACGCTAATCAAAGATTAGTTCTTGGTGATTCGTTCGGGGGAAATATTTCCGCACTAATTAGTTATAATCATCCGGAAGTGTTTGGATTGTGCGGGCTTCATTCAGCAGCTTTCTGGCCGAACAATTATGAAGCATATAACTTAATTACAACCGGTCCGGTAAAAGAGATTAAATGGAGTTCAATATGGGGAACATATGAAAGTTTATTTACTAACATGCGATTATTCAGAGATTTTTTAATTGCTAATAATTATAAAATTGACTGGCTTGAACAGCCTGAAGGGCACAGCTGGGGTTTGTGGCGGGCTACTTTAGATAATATGCTGGAGTACTTCTTCCCTGCCCAGCCATCTTTTGTTGAAGACGATCAAAATATATTTGTCAGTGACTTTGAGCTGTATCAGAATTATCCGAATCCGTTTAACCCTTCTACTATGATACAATTTGTCATCCCGAATGAAGTGAGGAATCTTAGAGATTTCTCGTCGCAGGCTCCTCGAAATAACAACACTTTTGCAACCTTAAAGGTTTATGATTTACTTGGAAGAGAGGTTGCGACACTCATAAACGAAGAAAAATCAGCCGGCGGTTATAAGGTTAATTTTGATGCCTCACAACTTCCAAGCGGTGTTTATTATTATAGATTGCAAGCGGGAGATTTAAGTCAAACGAAAAAGATGGTGCTTTTAAAATAATTTTTCATTACTAATCACTTCTGTCAATTCAGTAATTGAATGAATGATATAATCAGGATTATTTAATTCAAGCTGCTTTATTGTTCTGTAGCCGTAACTAACGCCGCAGGTCCTGGTTCCAGCATTTTTACCGCACTGAATATCAAGCTCGGTATCACCAACCATAATTGTTTCGATCGGTAACACTTTAAGTTTTTCACAAATCATCAGCAGTGGTTCGGGTGCAGGTTTGTGCGGAATACTATTTACTCTTCCCATTACAAAATCAAAATATGGACGAAGAGAAAAATGATCTATTATCAAATCAGCCTGATCCTGTGCCTTTGTGGTCAGCAGTGAAATTGTATTACCGTTTTTTTTGAGATGCTCAATCGTATCAAGGACTCCCGGGTAAAGAATTGAATCATCTATGAAATTAAAGTAAAGTGATTTATAAATTTTAATAAAATACTCGAAATCTGTAACCTGAACATTGAACTCATTAAAGATATCAACAAAGTGCTGACCTATTCTTCTATCCAGGTCTTCTTTAGTGAAGCCAAATTTAATATTTAATTTTTCCAGTGTTGCAACTGTAGACTTATAAATCGTTTCGCTTGAATCGACAAGAGTGCCATCAAGATCGAAGCATAAATGTTTGAGTTTCAATTATTATCCTCTTCGGTAATTTCCTTTGATTTTAGGTTTTCGCAGGATTCACCTCTGCAGCATTCATCAATACTATATCCGCAATTTGAACACTGGCCATGTCCATGAACCCAGATAACCTGTGTAATTTGTCCGCACCAGGAACAAATATCACTATTTTCTTTATTATTCGTGAGCGAGTTTTCCATTTAATACTGTTCAAAAATGAAGATGCAAGATAAAAATATTACAACTTTACCGGTAATATTTTTTTATCAGCTATTGATTTATATATATAAATTACCGCAATTTTTCGGGGGTTAAAAGATTGAGCACTTATAACCGACTTTTTCCGATTAGTTTAATAGAAAATATACTGTAAGTTTGTTAACCATAGAAATTTTTCTGGCACAATTTTTCGAATCAATTAATTAACAATTATCATTAATTAACAAGGAGTTCATTTATGAGCAAAACTAAAATAATGTTTGCCTTTTTACTTTTGAGCGTTTTTTTTCTATTAAGTTCTTCGGTTTTGGCTCAGGCAGAGCCAGTCCTTTATTTCTGTGAGAAATATGGAAGAAACGGTGAAGTAGGTGTAAGCGACAGATTTACCACCGGATATCTAACGGTTATGGTAAAATGCGATTATGCACTAGAACTTGACGATGTTTCAATACAGTTCGACAAATACAACGAAAGAAATGGAAAATTTGAGTATTACAAAAAATTTGATTACACGGTTGAGCCTGATATGGCTTATGTTTTCTTCGCTAAGAATGATGACAGCGATCTTAAATTTGAGGAACCCGGTTTCTATCGTGTATTTCTTCTCGACGACAGAGACAGAACTGTCGCAAGTGCATTGATTGAAATTATCCGAAAGTAATTTAAAATAAAATTTTACTAAGAGCGGCATATTATTGTGCCGCTTTTTTATTGATTCAGGTTTTACTGAATAATGTGTACTATAATTTTATCAGTTCTGGTTTCTCCTTCTTTTCTTAAATTTACATACACAATCAAAACAAATCTTTATGAATAACTTTGATGTATTAATAGTTGGTGCTGGTCCTATTGGATTAACCTGCGGAATTGAATCTGTTAAACGAAATATATCTCATTTAATAATTGAGAAAGGCTGTCTTGTTAATTCTCTATTCCACTATCCGACTAATATGACTTTCTTTTCAACATCAGATCGTTTGGAGATCGGAAACATTCCTTTCGTATCACACGGAGATAAACCAACACGAAGAGAAGCACTTGAATATTATCGAAGGGTTGCAGACTCCTGGAATCTGAATATTCATACTCATGAAGCAGTAACAGATATTACCAGTAATCAAGGAATCTTTACTGTTCACACATCCAAAAGTAAATACAGTACAAAGAATGTAATTGTATCAACCGGATTTTACGATTACCCGAATAACCTGAATATATCCGGAGAAGATTTACCAAAGGTAATGCACTACTTTTCTGAAGCTCATCCCTATGCTTATCTGAATATTGCAGTTATTGGCGGAGGAAATTCTGCAGTTGATGTGGCACTTGAAACCTTCAGGAGACGAAGCAAGGTTACGATGGTTGTCCGTGAACCATCTCTTAAGGAAAGTGTTAAGTACTGGGTTAAACCTGATATAGAAAACAGAATAAAAGAAGGTTCAATTAAAGCATTGTTTAATTCTGAAGTGAAAGAAATAAGAGAAACCGAAATTGATATTCAAACACCATTTGGGATGATGACAATCAAAAACGATTTTGTTTTTGCGATGACAGGATATCAGCCGGATTACCAATTTCTTTCAAAAATCGGAATCGATGTTTCAGGAGATGAGAGCCGGGTTCCAAAGTTTAATCCGGATACTTATGAAACGAATTTAGAAGGATTATACCTTGCCGGAGTAGTATGCGGCGGCATGGAAACGAATAAGTGGTTTATTGAAAATTCGAGGGATCATGCTGCGAAGATATTTAACCATATTTAAATAAAGTGATTGTTTCGATTTTGCCAAAAATTTTGTGAGAAAAGCGTGTCGGCTCATCAAAAGAATTGCGTTAAAAAAATTTACCGGAGCGAAACGACTACAACAAAATCTGTTTGAGTCCCGCTCGCTGCTATCAGAACTTTGGCGGGACGAGTTATTTTGTTGTAGTGCAGCGGAGGGAAATTTTAGCAATTATTTTAGAGTGCATGTTCTTTTGGTTCTTTTCTTGCGCCAAGAAAAGAACATGAGTTATTTCCATATGTATTATTTTTCACCCGCCTCTAGTTGTTTCAAATATTTCATTTATCTAATTGAATTCTCAAGATGAAATTTTAAGTCGATATATATATATACAATGATTAAATATATTCTAGCATTGAATAGCAGTTCTGCTTAAAGTATCTTTGAAAGTCTGATTTTAGTGTTTTAGAACTTCTAAATACCTGCTAAACCCGGAATACAAAAACTATAATAACTTAAAACAATGGAGTAACAATGATTAATAAAATTAAAGAGCTGTTAGGCAGCGAAGCCGATGAACTGCTTAACTACAAAGCAAAATTTCCTAAAGACCAATTGCATCTGCCGGGATCTGATTTTATCGACAGGATTTTTATGCAGACCGACAGGAACAACCGTGTGCTTGGAAATCTTCAGTGGATGTTCCAGCATGGAAGATTAGCCGGAACAGGTTACGTATCAATCCTTCCTGTTGATCAGGGAATTGAACACAGTGCAGGTGCATCATTTTCGCCAAATCCAATTTACTTTGATCCCGAAAAAATTGTTGAACTTGCGATTGAAGGCGGCTGTAATGCAGTTGCTTCTACACTCGGAGTACTTGGAATAGTTTCCAGAAAATATGCGCACAAAATTCCTTTTATTGTTAAGATAAATCACAATGAACTTCTTACATATCCGAATAAATTCGATCAGATAATGTTTGCCGGAATTGAACAAGCTTATGATATGGGAGCGGCAGCAGTTGGTGCTACAATTTATTTCGGTTCTGAAGAAAGCAGCAGGCAGATTGTTGAAGTTAGTGAAGCCTTTCAGTATGCTCACGAAATGGGACTTGCAACTATCCTCTGGTGCTACACACGTAACAGCGCTTTCAAATCAGATAAAGACTATCACGTTTCTGCTGATTTAACCGGACAGGCAAATCACCTTGGTGTCACCATTGAAGCAGACATTATAAAACAAAAGCTTCCCGAAAATAACGGCGGTTACAATGCACTTAAAGGATTCGGCAAAACTCATAAAAAAGTATATACCGATTTAACTACCGACCATCCAATTGATCTTACACGTTACCAGGTAATTAATAATTATATGGGTCGTGCAGGACTTATCAACAGCGGCGGCGCTTCCGGTGAAAATGATTTTGCTGAAGCTGCTAAAACTGCTGTAATAAATAAACGTGCAGGCGGTATGGGACTTATCTCAGGCCGCAAAGCTTTCCAGCGCCCTATGGCTGATGGCGTTAAACTCCTGAATACTATTCAAGATGTATATCTTGCTAAGGAAATTACGGTAGCGTAAATATTTTTTACAATTAGCAAAACAAAAGGCGAGTCGAATTGATTCGCCTTAAACTTTCATAAGTGTTCCTTGTCAATTCGAACGAAGAGAGAAATCTCGTGTACAAACAAGATCTCTCCTCATTCCAATCGTCGAGATGACAAAAAATAATCTTTGTCATTTCCACCAGAGGGAGAAATCCAAAAGTAGCCTCCACCAGAATTCTCGTCGTAAAATCCTCGAAATGACACGTGAGTCCTGTCATTTCGACCGGAGGGAGAAATCTAAAGGTTGTCCCAAAGATTTCTCACCCGACTAAAGTCGGGATTTGAAATGACAAGTATCCTTTTTATCTCTCCACCAGCCTTACATCATCAACCCAAACAGTGCCGGTGCCGGCAATAACAATATTCAGTCTTATGTTATCAGGATTTTCACCTGATTTAAGAAAGAAATCCGTTTCAAGTGAAGTCCAGTCATTAGAACCTGCAATTGATCTGTCCAGTCCGCGTGAAAAATATTCACCTGACTCACCGAACACACACCACATTTCAAGGTAAACCTGTCCCTGTACATTTTCTGTTTTTACTTTCGCAGAAAAATTAATTGTTGCATCTTCAACATCAAGATTACCTGTTTTGTAAAGTTGTACAATAGTTGGAGCTTCAGTAGTTATTTTAAGGGATCCATTTCCATCTGATGAAATTACGCTATCGAGCTCAACTCCTGATAGAGTAATTACACCGTCAATGTTATTGAGAGGAAAATGCTTTAACTCTGTTCCATCATTTGATTTTTTTGAACAGGATATCATGATGAGAATAAGCAGCGGGATAAGTTTCAGGAATTTCATATACTCTCCTGATTTAGTTTAAAATATTCAAACTCTGCGGTACTCCGTGACTCTTCGTGTTTCTTCGTGAAAGAATTTAATTACACAGAGTTCCACAGAGAAGTCACGAAGAGCCACAGAGCAAAAAGTTATAACTCTAACAAATAATCAACTATCTTTCCAAGATCTTTAACATCTTTATTGCCGTAAGCAGGCATAATCATATTGGGATATTTTTTCTTATACTCTTTAAATCTGTCTGAGTTCATAAAAGAACCGGGGTTGCGTAAATAATTAATTAGCCGATCCCTGTTCCAGAATTCTGCAAGTCCGGTTAACTTTGGTCCCATCGAAGATCCTTCAAGCTGACTGCCGTGGCAATTAAGACAGCCAAAATTACTCAATAACTGCATACCGGATAATTCACCTAACGGTTCTTCTGTTACAGGCATATTACCCATCATTGAAGAATCTGAATGAACCTGTTCTTCCTTTGTTAAACGGGCGAGCATAAACAAACCGATAAATAAAACTAAAACTATAGTTACCCAAATCTGAGGTTTTGTCATTTCATTTCTCTGTAATATTATAAATTATTCTATTTCAAATGAGGCGTTTACTACACCGATAATTTCTTTTTCAATTGAACTCAAATCGTTAATTCCGTAATCAGAAATTACATTTGAGAACTTTGGAGTTATCTGCAATACTCCCATTCTTGCAGTACGCATTGGACCAAGATCCCGTCCTGTTGCTTCAGCAATTTTCTGTGCTCTTACCATTGCATCCTTAGCTGCTTCTGCCTGAATTTCAATTTTAAGTTCTGCAAGCTTTGTATAGTGATATTCAGGCATTTCAACATTAAAATTAATTCCCTGCTCAACGAGTGATGCAATATCTAATGAAATTTCTTTTATCTTATTAACATCTTCCGAACTGATCTGCATTCGCTGGTTATAAACATAAGCAATGATTCTTCCTGTGCTATAACCCTGACTGCCTATTTCATAAACAGGATAATTATTCATTGTGAAGAATTCAACCTTATCCGATGGAAATCCTTTGTTTTTCAGATAATTTAATAAAACAGGTTTTTGCCTGTTCAATTCGCGGAAGGCATATTCCGGTGATGCTGCCTGAACCATCAAAGTACCGCGAAGGAATCCGAGATCTGAAACAATTTCCTTTTTAGCTGATCCAGTTACAGTAATTGTCTGGTTGGCGCTCTGGTTGGATTTCCAGGCACTGACAAAAATAAAAACTCCGATAATAATGCTTAATCCGAGTATTAAAAATGGAACTATTAGGTTATTTTTATTATTCATATAGTTAAAATTTCCTTAACAAAATTGCGATGCAACATATCAAAAAAGTGAAATTTTAACAACTGAAATTGATATCAGAATTTATTGAACTATAATCATAATGATCAGTGTACAATTCCTATATTATTTAATCAAAAAGACTCAGAATTAATGCAAAATCCAAACAAACTGATAAATGAAAAAAGTCCTTATTTACTTCAGCACGCATACAATCCGGTAGATTGGTATCCGTGGGGTGAGGAAGCATTTGAAAAAGCAAAAAAAGAAGATAAGCCGATTTTCCTCTCAATCGGATACTCAACCTGCCATTGGTGCCATGTAATGGAAAAGGAATCATTTGAGGATGAAGAAGTAGCAGCTTTAATGAATGATGCGTTCGTTTCTGTTAAGGTTGATAGAGAAGAAAGACCTGACATTGACGGGATTTATATGTCAGTCTGCCAGATGATGACAGGCGGAGGCGGCTGGCCTTTAACAATTATAATGACGCCTGACAAAAAACCTTTCTTTTCAGGAACTTACTTTCCTAAAAGGCAAAAATTTAATCGCATCGGAATGATGGAATTAGTTCCGAGAATAAAAGAAGTTTGGCTCAAAAGACGTGATGATATAAATAAATCTGCTGAAGAGATAACTAATTCGTTAAGAAAATCTTCTGCTCCCGAAGATAAAACGCAATTAAATAAAGAATTATTTGATAGAGCATTTGAAAGTTATAAGCAAAGATTTGATTCGACTTTTGGAGGATTTGGAAATGCACCAAAATTTCCATCGCCGCATAACCTTATGTTTTTGTTGAGATATTATCACCGGACTAAGAATCAATTCGCATTGGAAATGGTTACACAAACTTTAACTCATATGAGATTAGGCGGAATCTACGATCATGTCGGATTTGGTTTTGCACGTTACTCAACCGATCGTGAGTGGCTCGTTCCCCATTTTGAAAAAATGCTGTATGATCAGGCGATGCTTTGTATGGCTTATACTGAAGCTTTCCAGATCACACAAAATAAATTATTCAAACAAACTGCTCAGGAAATTCTTGACTATGTGTTGAGAGATATGACTCATCCGGATGGAGGTTTCTATTCTGCTGAAGACGCCGACAGCGAAGGAGAGGAAGGTAAATTTTATCTTTGGACAATTGAAGAGATAAGTGAAATACTTAAAGATGATGCTGAACTATTTATCAAACTCTTCAATGTGGAAGATGGAGGAAACTGGATTGATGAATCAAAAGGAATGATGACGGGGACCAATATCCTTCACTTGAAAGATATTGTTAACAGCTTACAAAAGTCAGATTTATTCACAGAAGTCAATTTAGATGATTTTATAAAGAGAACCAGAAAAAAATTATTTGAGGTAAGAGAAAAAAGAATTCATCCGCATAAAGATGATAAGGTACTTACTGACTGGAACGGTTTGATGATATCTGCATTTGCAAAAGCTGCTGGAGTTTTTGATGATGACACTTACCAAAATGCTGCAGAAACATCTATGAATTTTATTTTAACAAAGCTTAGAAATTCTGACGGGAAGCTTATTCATCGTTACAGAGATGGTGAAGCCGGTTTACCAGCGCATCTTGATGATTATTCATTCGTTATTCAGGCTTTGCTTGATCTTTTTGAATTAACTTTTAAACCGCAGTATCTGAAAATTGCAATTGAGCTTCAGGAAGTTTTATTCAATCATTTTATGGATAAATATAACGGCGGATTTTTCTTTACATCCGATGATTCTGAGGAATTAATAACAAGACAAAAGGACCTTTATGACGGAGCGTACCCCTCCGGTAATTCTGTTATGCTTTCTAATTTAATCCGGCTGAGCAAGTTCACAGCTAATTCAATTTATGATTCAGCTTCGGAAAAAATGATTGAGTGTTTTTCTGGACAGGTTAATAATTACCCATCTATTTTTTCACAATTTTTAATTGGTCTGGATTTTATTCTTAATAAGTCTTATGAAATAGTAGCTGCCGGAGATGAAAAGTCTGAACAAACAATGAATGCAGTAAAAAGAATCAGAAAGATTTTCCTGCCGAATAAGATTTTCATATATAATAATGATGAATCAGAGTTATACAATATTATTCCTTACTTATCAGGTAATAAGGCTATAAAAGGAAAATTGACAATTTATATTTGTGAAAATTTTACCTGTAATATGCCGGTCTATAATATCGATGATGCTTTAATGTTAATTAATAAAGGTGATGAGTAGTTTTTTTTTAGGACTAATGTTAATTTTAGGTACTTTTTAATAACTATTAATTGGAGTTTACTTGAATCAGGACAATAAGTTCATCCGGTCACTCATTCAAAGTTCTCTGAGGGGAAATAATTCAGCTTTAGAGCAGCTATTTAGTATGAACCTTAACAAGGTTTATACTCTAACTCTCAGACTTACATCTAATTTCAGTTCTGCAGAAAAACTTACTGAAGAAGTTCTTGTTGAAGCCTGGAAACAAATAAAATATCTCAGAGAAGATGCAACATTTTCATCCTGGATAACCGGAATTACTGTTTACCAGTGCCTGAAGTATTTAAGAGAAAATGATAACCCCAAACCTCAGCAGGCCTCTCAGCTACCTTCTAAAGATCACCTGGAAAAAGTAATTCTTGATCTACCGAAGAATGAAAGAATTGTAATGGTGCTTCATTATTTTGAAAAATATACTATAGATGAAATTTCTGATCTTCTTGCGGTTTCGGGCTCAGATGCAAAGATGTACCTGGAAGAAGGAGAAAAAAAAGTAATAACCAGATCACCTGATCTCTCTGACGCTAAAAATATTTCTGAAGAGATAAATAGAATTAGAGTTGATATGAAACCGGAAAATGATCTTATAAATCAGGCTTTTGTTACTATCTATAAAACAAAATCCGAGGATGAAGTAAAGGATCAGTTTCTTAAGGAAAAACAATCCTCAGAAGATTCAACCACTGAAGAACAGGAAAAAAGTAAAAAAGGTATAGGAGGGTTATTTAAAAAGATCCTGCCAAAATCTAAAAAGTAAAAATTAGAGGTTGTCTCAAAAGTCTTAAATACAAAGTAGCCGTAACTTTCAAGTTATGTATTTGTTATATTTTCGCAAGCTGAAGGATCTGTTGCATAACTCTGAAAGTGACATTTCGAAGGAGTCTTCTGCCATAGGCATCCCTTCGGGAGACTGAGAAATCCTTCAATATGTCACGAAAAAGATTTCTCCCGTTGGTCGAAATGACAATTATGTGACTTCTGCAACAGACTCTTAAGCTTGCGGCTACAATAAAAAAAGAGTTATAAGACAGCCTCTTTTTTATTTCTTTGGCTTGTAGTAATGTGAGCTCTGACCAAAGAAGACTTCCGCTGCATCCATTATAGTTTCGGATAAAGTCGGATGAGGATGAATAGTTAATTTCAGATCTGTAACATTAGCACCCATTTCAATCGCAAGCACACCTTCAGAAATTAAATCACCCGCATTTGGTCCGCAGATTCCAATTCCAATTAATCTTTGAGTATCTGGATCAATAATTAATTTTGTAACACCATCATTTCTATCTAAGGTAATTGCTCTTCCGCTTGCCGCCCAGGGAAATTTTGCTACTTCGTATTTAATTCCTTCTTTCTTTGCCTGCTCTTCTGTTAATCCCGCCCAGGCAACTTCCGGATCAGTAAAAACAACTGCAGGGATAGCAAGTGGTTCAAATGCAACTTTATGACCGGCAATGGCTTCAACGGCTGTTCTTCCTTCGTGTGAAGCTTTGTGCGCAAGCATTGGTTCGCCGGCTATATCGCCAATAGCATAAATATTTGGATCAGTTGTCTGAAGCTGTTTATTAACTTTAATCCATCCGCGATCAGTTGTAGAAACTTTTGTGTTTTCTAATCCCAGCCCTCGTGTTTCAGGTTTTCTACCAATTGACATCAATACATAATCATAAGTTTTTTCGGATGTATTACCTTTTTCATCCTGAATCTTAACACTGATCCCATTCTTTACTTCCTTCATGTCGACTACTTTACTGTTTGTCATTACATGTTCATAAGTATCTTTTATTTTTCTAACAAGAAAATTGACAATGTCACGATCAGCACCGGGCAGTAAACCTGGGAGCATTTCAACAACAGATACTTTTGTTCCAAGCGCCTTATAGACTGAACCAAGTTCCAATCCTATGTATCCGCCACCAACAACCAATAATGACTTGGGAATTTCTGGAAGATCGAGTGCAGAGGTAGAATTAAGCAATCTTTTAGACTGAATATTAATGGAGGGTATAGTTGCAATAACCGAACCTGTTGCAATAATAGCTTTTTCAAAATTATGTTCAATTGATTCACCATCAGTCTTTTCAATCTTCAATTTTGAAGAATTTATAAAACTTGCACGACCCTGGATATAATTGATCTTTCGCTGTTTGGCAATCATACCCATTCCGCCGGTAAGTTTATCAACAACTTTATTCTTAAAACTTCTAAGTCTGTCGATATCAATTTTAGGTTTGCCGAATTCAATTCCCCATTCTTTTGCATGTTCAGCTTCGTTAATAAGATTTGCAACATGAAGCAATGCTTTCGACGGAATACATCCGCGGTAAAGACAAACGCCTCCCGGATTTTTTTCCAGATCAACTAATGTTACATCCATTCCAAGATCAGCGGCAAGAAATGCCGCAGCATATCCGCCGGGTCCGCCGCCGATTACTGTTAATTTTATTTTATCACTCATAAAATTTCCTTAAAACAATGGGACACTGATTATTATGATTCTTTATGATTTATTAAGATCATAACTAATCTTAATCATCATAACAATCAGTGTACTATTTCTACATTAATAATTTTATTGGTTGCTCTAATGCTTCAACCACAAATTTCAAAAATCTAAGCGCATCTGCGCCATCAATAATTCTGTGATCATAAGACAATGATAAAGGCAGCATTAACCTTGGTTCAAAAACTCCGTGACCGTTCCAAACAGGTTCATAAGCACCACGTGATACGCCGAGTATAGCAACTTCCGGTGTGTTTACAATCGGGGTGAAATATGTACCACCAATACCACCAAGATTAGTAACGGTCATGCTTCCGCCCTGCATATCTTCAAGTCCGATTTTTTTATTACGTGCTTTTTCAGCGAGGGCATTCATTTCAACAGAAATTTCCGTAAAAGATTTCTGATCTGCATTCTTAATGACCGGGACAATCAATCCGTGTTCAGTATCAACCGCGATTCCAATGTTAAAATATTTTTTGTAAATGATCTCCTTCTTTTCCATATCAATACTAGAATTGAACTGAGGAAATTTCTTCAGAGCTTCAATAAGAACTTTAACAAGAATACCGGTAACGGTTAATTTGGTTCCCTCTTTCTCCATTACTTTAGACAATTCTTTTCTAGTCTTTTCAAGATTGGTTATATCAGCTTTATCAAACTGAGTAACGTGCGGAATGGTTGCCCAGGCATAACTCAGATGTTCCGCAGTTTTTTTGCGGATGTTTGTCATATCAGCTTTTTCAATTTTACCGAACTTGGAAAAATCAGGAAGAGCCTGTGCTTTAATTCCGATTCCAACTCCTTCTGAACGTGACTCGTGAAGTTTCTTTGAATATGCTTTCACATCATCCATAGAAATTCTTCCGTTCGGACCTGTACCCGGAACTTTATTAATATCAACTCCGATCTCACGTGAAATTCTTCTGACTGATGGAGCAGCAGGAGCAGCACCGCGACTTATTGGAGGCTGTTCATCGAGTTCCATGGGATGAACCGCACTTCTCTCACCTTTTTGCTTTGTGTCTTCAGTCTTAGTCTCTTTCTTCTCCTCAGCCTTTTCTTTAACATCATCTTTGGTTGACGCCGGTTTTTCTAATTCAACCTCAACATCACCGGTTTCAACTTTTAGTATAACCTGTCCGACTTTGGCCTTATCACCCGCTTTTATTAAAACCTCAATTACTTTTCCTGAAATGTTAGAAGGAACTTCAATTGTAGCTTTATCAGTTTCAATTTCAAGTATGCCCTGATCTTTTTCAATTGCATCACCTTTACTGATAAGTACATTAAGTACATCTGCAGATTCTATATTCTCTCCAAGATCGGGAAGTTTAACTTCAACAATTTCATTTTTTCCGGAAGGCTTTGATTCCTTTTTCTCTACTTTCTCTTTTTTCTGTTCTTCTTTCTTTTCAATTTTAGCTTCTGGTTTTTCTTCTTTGCCTTTTTCTTCCGGCTTCTTTGCTTCAGCCTTAGCCTCAGCCTTTTTCTCCCCTACTTTTCCGCCCTCTTCAACAACCATTATCGTTGCACCAACTTTAACATTGTCTCCGGCTTTCACAAGCATCTTTGTGATCTTTCCTTCAACCGAAGAAGGTACTTCTATTGTTGCTTTATCAGTTTCAATTTCTATGATACCTTGTTCCTTTTCAACCGTATCGCCTTCGCTGACAAGTACATTTACAATTTCAGCGCTTTCAATGTTTTCACCCAGATCGGGTAATTTAAATTCTGTTGCCATTATTTAACCTTAAATCAAATTTCAGTTTTCAATTGCCACGACCTTTAGGTCGTGGAGAATAATAGTTTTTAATGAATTGGCTTTAGCCAAATACTGTGTCGGGCTAAAGCCCATTATTTTTTTGATCTTGTCCCCCGACTTAAAAGTCGGGGCAATTTAAATTTAAACTATGAAATCACCGGATTAAGTTTATCGGGATTTATACCGAGTTCCTTTGCTGCTTTCTCAACAGCTTTATCCTGAATCTTACCTTCCTTGAACAATGCAACAAGAGTTGCAAAGACAATATGTTTAGCATCAACCTCGAAGAAGTCACGTAATGCTTCACGAGTTTCACTTCTTCCAAAACCATCTGTACCAAGCGAGTATAACCTTCCCGGAAACCATTTAGAAACTGAGTCCGGTAAATCTTTAACATAGTCGGATGCAGCTACATATACACCATTCTCTTTCTCAAGAGATTTTTCAATATAACATTTCTTGGGTTTCTTTGTCGGGTTGAGAAGATTCCATCTCTCATAATCAAGTGCGTCGCGTCGTAGTTCTTTATAGCTGGTAACACTCCAAACATCGCAGCTAACACGATAATCGTCTTCAAGGATGTGTGCTGCTTTTATAACCTCATTCAGAATAGTTCCGCTTCCGAATAATTGGGCTTTTAACTTTAAATTCTTTTTATCTGATGCTTTGAATTTATACATACCTTTAAGAATACCTTCTTCCACACCTTTGGGCATTTCAGGCATTGGATAGTTTTCATTCATCAGAGTGATATAGTAAAAAATATTTTCCTGGTCTTCATACATTCTCTTAATACCATCACGAATAATAACTGCAAGTTCATAAGCAAATGCAGGATCGTAAGTAACAAGATTAGGAACCGGATAAGCAAGTAAATGGCTGTGTCCGTCCTGATGCTGTAATCCTTCACCGTTAAGAGTTGTTCTTCCTGCTGTACCGCCAAGCATAAATCCTTTTGCACCGATATCACCTGCCGCCCAGACAAGATCACCGACTCTTTGCATTCCAAACATTGAATAGTATATGAAGAAGGGAATCATATTTATTCCGTGAGTAAGATAAGCTGTTCCTGCAGCAATGAAAGAAGACATTGATCCCGCTTCAGTAATACCTTCCTCAAGTATCTGTCCGTCCTTTGCTTCCTTGTAATAAAGTAATGAATCTTTATCTACCGGTTCATAAAGCTGACCGGCGTGTGAATAAATTCCTACCTGTCTGAACAACGCTTCCATACCAAACGTTCTTGCTTCATCAGGAACAATGGGAACAATATACTTTCCTAACTCTTTATCCTTAAGAAGTTTCGCAAGTATTCTTACGAACACCATAGTAGAAGAAACTTCTCTTCCTTCGGTTCCTTTAAAAAATTCTTCGAAGATTGATTCCGGTGGAGCTTTAATCGGACGAACATCTGTTCTGCGTGAAGGAACTGATCCGCCAAGTTCTGCCCTTTTCTTTTTAAGATATTTTATTTCATCACTGTTTTCATCCGGTTTGAAGAAAGGATCATTAGCAATCTGATCATCGGAAATAGGAATACCAAATCTGCTTCTGAATTCTCTCATTTCCTCTTCATTTAGTTTTTTCTGCTGATGGGTAATATTTTTTCCTTCTCCGGCTTCACCAAGTCCATAACCTTTAATTGTTTTTGCAAGGATAACTGTTGGTTTACCTTTATACTCAACAGCTTCTTTATAAGCTGCAAAAACTTTTTCAGGATCGTGACCGCCTCGTTTCATTTTTCTTAACTGGTCATCACTCATTTTTTCAACCATCTTAAGCAAATCATCTTCTTTACCGAAGAAATTATTCCTGATATATTCGCCGCCTTCAACAGAATATTTCTGATACTCACCATCGACAACTTCACCCATACGTTTAACAAGTTTACCGTCTGAATCTTTATCAAGAAGCGGATCCCAGTCACTGCCCCAAATTACTTTTACAACATGCCATCCCGCACCACGGAAAATTGCTTCAAGCTCCTGAATGATTTTTGCATTTCCACGAACAGGTCCGTCTAATCTTTGCAGATTACAGTTGATGACAAAAATTAAGTTGTCCAGCTTTTCTCTTGATGCAAGAGTAATAGCACCCAGAGCTTCGGGTTCATCAGTTTCACCATCACCAAGAAACGCCCATACTTTACCGCCGGGTTTTTTAAGTCCGCGATCTTCTAAATAACGATTAAATCTTGCCTGGTAAATTGCCATAAGCGGACCAAGACCCATTGACACAGTAGGAAACTCCCAAAAGTCCGGCATAAGCCATGGGTGGGGATAAGAAGAAAGTCCGCCTTCGGGTCTGAGTTCCCTTCTGAAATTGACTAATTGTTCTTTAGTTATTCTTCCTTCAAGATAAGCACGCGCATAGACACCGGGAGAGGCGTGACCCTGAAAATATATCTGATCGCCTTCATATCCCTCACCTTTGCCGTGGAAGAAATGATTGAAACCGATTTCATACAAAGTAGCCGCAGAAGCATAAGTGGAAATATGTCCGCCCACACCGCCTTCAAGTTTGTTAGCTTTAACCACCATTGCCATAGCATTCCAGCGGATAAGACTTTTAATACGTCTTTCAATTTCCCGGTCGCCGGGAAAAGGCGGCTGTTTTTCTCTTGGAATAGTGTTTATATACGGTGTGTTAGCACTGAATGGAACATGAACACCGGATTTATGTGCACGGATCTGCAACTGCTGAAGAAGTTCGATTACACGCTCCGGACCGCCGTGTTCTAAAACATAATCAAGTGAATAAAGCCACTCACGGGTTTCTGTTTCTTCTGTATTCTGATCCTTTTTTACCTGATCACTCATAAAATATCCTTATCTGAAATAATTTCGATTTTTGACAAAAATAAGCATTTAACTGCTAACCAACTGCTATAATTTGGTTTCTTTGGCTTGTTTCTATGCTCAAAATTGGAGTGAAAAAATACAAGAATTGACGCTGAATAACAAGGATAGCCTTTGCTAGTGTGATTGAGATTGGTGGTATTCATTTTCTTACTCTTACTCATAATCTTAATCTCCAGTATTGACTTTGTGTAATTAATTACGCTATTTGGCAACAGTTATTTCATCATTATTTATTCGCAGGGGCTTTTATGAAGAGAATAATACTTACTATCGCTTTCCTTATAACAACTTCCGTACAGGTATGTCCGCAACCTGTCTCGCCATTGACAAGTCAAGGCGGATGGTTTTGGCAGAATCCACTGCCACAGGGTAATGATTTATTCTCAGAGTCATTTGTGGATTCTTCGGTGGGGTGGGTTGTGGGAAATGCTGGAACAATAATTAAGACTACGGATGGAGGCAACACTTTTGTCAGACAAGAGAGTGGGGTTTCAAGCGATCTTACGAGTGTATCTTTTATGGATGCTAACATTGGGATGGCTGCAGGGGCTGGTGGGACAATAATTAAGACTACAAATGGTGGCTATGACTGGTTCAGCATTTCAAGTGGATCTACAACAACGACAGACTTAAATGGTATTTCACTTACAGACAGTAATAATGCTACCGTTATTGGAAATTTTGGTTTGATATTGAGAACTACTGACGGCGGGGAGAATTGGTCTTCTCAAAACAGCGTAACAACAGAAAGGCTACTCGGAGTCTCTTTCATATCCCCGACCATTGGTTATGTGGTTGGTCAGTCAACAACTTTATTGAAAACCACTAACGGCGGTAGTAATTGGATAGACATACCTATTTCGTCAGAAGGCTATACGTTTTATTCGGTACATTTTGTTAATGAAAATTTTGGATTCATTGTTGGAAACAATGGCCTGATCTATAAAACCACTACTGGAGGAACTAATTGGTCATTACAATATTTAGATCCAATTAATAATATTTTCCGATCAGTATTTTTCGTGGATGCAGACAATGGAGTAATTGTAGGTTATCCTGGGAAAATTTTCAAAACCACAAACGGAGGAAATAACTGGATAAGTCAAACTAGTGGTACAAATATGTCCCTATTTTCAGTTCAGATGATAGATCTAAACAATAGTATTATTGTAGGGAATGATGGCAGGATTCTCAAAACAACTAATGGTGGGGATAATTGGATATTTAAATCAAGTGGTAACCTTACAACTTTAGAATCTGTTTATTTTACTAATTATACTACTGGATTTGTTGTAGGTAATTACGGCACTGTTCTTAAAACATTAAATGGGGGAAATGACTGGACAGAAGTTTCCAGCGGCACTACAGAGATATTATCCTCAATATATTTTACAAGTCCTAACACCGCTTATGCTGTTGGAGGTAACGGTGTAATTATCAAATCAACTGATGGCGGAGATAACTGGCATACACTTGCAAGTGGAACATCCGTTCACTTGTTCTCAACAAAATTTATAAATAATAATATTGGTTTCGTTACAGGAATCGGTGGAACAATCTTAAAAACAACAAACGGCGGACTGGACTGGGTACAAAAAAACACCGGCACTACACTGACGATCAGGGATATATATTTTACAAATTCGAACACAGGTTATTGTGCCGGTGGGATAGTTAACCATGGAGGTGGAAATGGTAGTAAGTTAATACTTAAAACTACTGATGCAGGCGATAGCTGGGTAATAAAATTACTTGACAGCAGTACAAATTCAGAATTAAGCTCTATTTTTTTCACCGATGCCAACACAGGGTATGCAGTTGGTGATCAGAGCTCATTATGGGGAGTGATATTAAAGACCATAGATGCTGGGAACACTTGGCAATTAAATAACGTGCCCTACTATTTAGAATCAGTTTACTTTACGAATGCAAATACAGGATATGCAGTTGGTAGTGGTGTAATTCTTAAAACAACTAATGCAGGAGATGACTGGTATGTTCAATCTTCAATTGCAAGTCGTCAGCTCCATTCAATCCAATTCATTGGATCAGATACAGGATATGTTGTGGGATATAATGGTACAATTCTTAAAACCACCAACGGCGGCGTAACCTTTATTGAAGATGAAAATAACTTCACTCGACCCAATACTTTTTTATTAGAACAAAACTATCCAAACCCATTCAACCCAACCACAAAAATAAGATGGCAGTCGCCAGTAGGCAGTTGGCAAACACTAAAGGTTTACGATATTCTTGGAAATGAAGTTGCTACTTTAGTTAATGAGTATAAGGATGCAGGTTATCACGAAGTTGAATTCAATTCTGCCGGATTGTCAAGCGGTGTTTATTTCTATCGCATCCAGGCAGGAGATTATGTTGAAACTAAGAAGATGGTAATTTTAAAATAAACTCTGTGTCTTTGCGCCTCTGCGGTTAAAATTCCTTCACCGCTGAGTCGCAGAGAAAGGAAAAACATTCTAACTTCTAATCTTAATCTTTTTTACTTGAAATTTTATAAATATTTCTCATCTTTAAACAGAGCTTTTCACTCATTTAGGAGAATCCGATGAAAAATATGTTACTACTACTTGCCACAACACTTTTCTTTACTTCAACCATTTTTGCACAAATCCCTTTCCCGCAGGATACAATTGCACGAAATGACAGGTTCAATAACCGTATGTTTGCCGCATATAATTCAGAAGGTTTGCTCCGGTTAACTTATACCAGCGGACTCGGAACAGTTAGCAGCAATAATGAAATTTATTATGTTGAAGAAGATGCTATGGGAAATTTTTCCACAGTTAACTTAACAAGCAATGCTGTGGATGATAACTATGCAACGTTATCAATTGATCAGAATGATAAAGTGCATATTTCATATGAAGCACGCGACCCTTCAATTTTTCAAATTAGATATATGCACAATGTATTTGGCAGCTTCAGTGCTCCGATAGAAATAACGCAGGGAGGCTTAAACAAGGCTACTCCTTTTGGCAAGATTGGTCCCGACAGTGTTATACATTTTGTTTATTACACTTATACAGAAGGATCTGATAACTATTATTACAGAAATTATGATCTGAGAACCAGTACATTAGGTCCTGAAGTTTTTCTGTCAAACGGTGAAGCGGGCGGCGACTTTGAAGCTACACTTGATATTGACTCAAACGGAAAAGTTCATATTGCCGGAAGAAGCGGAACAACTTTATTTTCCGGACCTTTGAAATATTTCAATAATACTTCCGGATCATTTCAGGAAGTACCAACAGGTGTTGCAGCAAGTGTAAGCTACCCGAGAATAAGAGTTGATTCTAATAATAATGTTCACATCGTATACAGAACCAGTTCAAGACTTAATTACATCAATAATGTCGGAGGTACATTCTCAACTCCGGTAGAAATCAGTCCGTTGAATCAGCTGCCTGCCGGAATACAATCGATGGAAATAGATGATCAAAACAGACTTTATATTACCTATCAATCAAGTCAATCCGCATCAGGAAGAGGGTTTTATCTGTTGTACTCTGATAACGAAGTGTTTAGTGATACAATAAAGATTGCTGATATTACATCAGAGTATGTAACACGAAACTCTTCCCAGGTTATTACTAACGGAGAAGATATTGCAATCTTTTATGCACCCGGCGGTGTAAGAAACTCTGTGGTTATCTGTGATATATTTATGAAGCGCGGTGACCTTTTTCAGATTGTACCTGTAGAACTTGCATCCTTTATAGCTTCTGTTAACGGAAATGATGTTTCACTTAACTGGATGACTGCATCCGAAATAAATAACAGAGGGTTTGAAGTTGAAAGGCAAGACCTCAGTACACTGTCTTCAGTCAGCAATTCTAAATATGAAGTTATTGGATTCATTGAAGGACAGGGGACAACAACAGAAGTAAATCGTTATTCATTTACTGATAAAGGATTAACACCTGGAACATATCAATACAGAATTAAGCAGATAGATTTTGATGGCACATTTAAATTTTACAATCTTGCCGAAACTATTGAGATTGGAGTGCCGGATAGATTTGTGTTGGAGCAGAATTATCCGAATCCGTTTAATCCCTCAACAAAAATCAGGTATCATATTCCATCTGTCATTTCGACCGAAGGGAAAAATCTTAATGTACAATTAAAAGTCTATGATGTACTTGGAAATGAAGTTACAACTCTTGTTAATGAGTATCATAAGGTTGGAAGTTATGAAGTTATTTTCGATGCTTCGAACCTTCCAAGTGGAACTTATTTCTACCGATTGCAGGCAGGTGAAACTACAGACACTAAAAAATTAATTTTAATCAAATGATTAATTACACCAAAGCCCTCCCCTTAGGGGAGGGTTGGGTGGGGCTTCTTTAATTTTTTTTCAAACCAGTTTTTTCTCATATAATCAACTTCCTTACGATGCTTTTTCATAAAATGATCACCGCCTTCCAGCATTACTAATCTGAAGGGAATCTTTAAGTCGAGAAGTTTATATGAAAGATCTATTGAATCGTGCGGTAGAACTCTGTCGTCTTCATTGCCGTGAATAATTAATAGCGGAGTGGTTTTAGAAAGTTTTTCCGGAAAGTTAACGATTGATCTGGATTCACATTTAGCATTAAAATCTTTTTCTCCGTACTTACCCATTGTCTGCTCGTAAAGCTTCCGCATAAATCTGCTTTCCTCGGAGTTGCAGCGTAGATTGGCAATTCCTCCCAACACTACTGCAGCTTTGAAAATATCAGATCTGGTTAACGTAAGGTAAGTCATCATTCCGCCGCGGCTCCAACCCTCAATTCCCCAAATATTTTTATTTGCCTGAGGAATTTCTTCAGCTAATGGAATAAGATTAAGAATATCATTCAGATCACCACCGCCAAATTCATCTTTACCTTCACCTCCATCATTACCGCGATACTGCGAAGCAAATACACAATATCCCCAGCTTGCGAGCTGTCCGTATATTCCTCGTGCAGTGAATTTGTCAATTACACCGGCATTACCAATTCCTCCTCTGCACCAGATTATGGAGGGATATTTTTTGCTATCGTCATTTGGATAAGAAATATAACCTTTAACTTTCAATCCGTCTGATTCATAAGTTATTTTTTCAAGGGTCGTGTTCTGAATGACCTCATCACCCCACCCGCTGATTATCATTTTCTGCTGCGGTTTATTTAACTGAACAATTTCTCTTTCAATTATTCTGCTCATTTACTTCTTTGATTTATTTATATTTGTGCCGCACAAATATCCGGAAAATAAAAAATGGCTCAAAAGAAAAAGATACAAAGTAAACCAAAAGATCAAAAAGCAGCTGCAAAGAAATTTGGAATAATAATTTTAATTCTTGCATTGGCTGCATTTTTTATTATCAATAATTTTTTAATTAATAATAGCGAACCTGAAGTGAAATATTACACATTCACAAAAGACGGAGTGCTGGTTTTTTCGGATAGTCTGGGTGCAGAAAAGATCAAAATTGATATTGAAATAGCAGATACAGAGTACAAACGTCAACTGGGCTTAATGAACAGAAAAAGTATGGAAGAAAACCAGGGAATGCTCTTTATATTTAATGAAGAGAGACTACAGTCTTTTTGGATGCTGAACACACTTATTTCACTGGATATAATGTTTGTTAATAAAGAAAATAAAATTGTTACCATTCATAAAAATACAACTCCCCTTTCCCATCAAAGTTATCCCTCTTCTGAACCAGCTATTTACGTAGTGGAAGTGGTAGGCGGATTTTGTGACAAATACAACATTTTACCGGGTGATAAAATAAACTGGATGGGAACGAGACTGTAAAAAGTCAAAAATCACTTTTTCGAAAGTAATCTAATTGATAAAAACATATAAAGAATAGTTATGATATCAAATAAAAATATAGCAATACTTGGCGGAGGAAATATTGGAATTTCAATAGCAAAAGGTTTGGAAAACTCAGATCTTTTTGAGAACAAAAATATTTATGTGACAAGAAGACGAATCGAACTGTTAGAGAATCTTAGCATTGCCGGATTTAAAGTAACATCTGATAATAAAGAAGCTGTTAGTAAATCTGATATAATAATTATTGCTTTACAGCCGCAGCAATTAAACGAATTGCTTGCAGAAATAAAACCCGTTCTAAAATCTGATAAACATTTAATTATTTCTGTAGTTTCTGGTGCAAGCATTAAAGCTATTAAAGATCATCTTGGAAATAAAGTTGAAGTTATCCGCGCAATGCCGAATACTGCTATAGCAATAAAGGAATCTATGACCTGCATTTGTGCAGACACTAAAACGAACGGATCATTAAAAGTTGCCGAAGAAATTTTTAATCAGGTTGGTAAAACTCTTATAATTGATGAAGAACTTATGATACCTGCAACTGCTTTGTGTGCTTGCGGCATAGCGTTTTTCTTAAGAGCTGTCAGGGCTGCATCTCAGGGAGGGATAGAAATAGGATTTCACTCGGAAGAAGCACTGATAATGGCTGCACAAACAGCTAAAGGCGCCGCCGCATTGTTATTAAGTGCTGAATCGCATCCTGAGGGCGAGGTTGATAAGGTAACCACTCCCCGCGGTTGTACTATATCAGGATTAAACCAGATGGAGCATCATGGATTTAGCTCTTCTATGATAAAGGGAATTGTTACTTCCGCTGAGAAAGCGGCATTGTTGTACAAAGTTGAATAGTTTAGATTATCCGTATAACTTATCTTCAACCAGCTCACAAACAATATGAGCAACTGTAATATGCCCTTCCTGTATTCGCTGTGTATTGGAGGAAGGAATAACTAACGGAAGATCAACAAGTGATTTTAATTTACCGCCGCTTCCCCCAAGAAATCCAATTACTTTCATCCCTTTTTGATGAGCCATTTCAACTGCTTTAATTACATTATTAGAGTTACCGCTGGTAGAAATTGCTATTAGAACATCGCCTTTGTTTCCGAGTCCTTCCACACTCCGTGCGAATACATTTTCAAAACCTATATCATTACCTCCGGCAGTAAGATTTGAAGTATCAGTGGTAAGTGCAATTGCAGGTAAAGCCGGACGGTTTATATGATGACTCAATCTTATCATCAATTCAGTTGCAATATGCTGGCAATCAGCAGCACTTCCGCCATTACCGCATAACAACAATTTATTTCCCGTCTTAAAACATTCAACTAAAAGATCAATTGCTTTTACTATGTCATCAAAACAATACTCTTTTATTTTAAGTTTTGTCTCAGAACTTTCATTCAGAGAGTCGGTTATGAATTTATTTACATCCATTATTACTAAACCAAAAGACCTTGTTTAATATGAATTGCAGAAGCAAATTCTTTTATCATATCCCAGTTATCTTCATTCTCAAAAAAATTACCTGTTACAATAATTGAAGCACCGTTTTCAACCTTTTCTCTTGCTGTGTTAGGATTTCGTAATCCGCCTCCTACAATAACGGGAATTGAAACCAGTTGGCTGACAGCTTTTACCATTTCATTAGGCACAGGATTATCTGCACCACTGCCGGCCTCAAGATAAATTAATTTCATACCAAGATATTCTGCAGCAAGAGCCGTTGATGCGGCAATTTCCGGTTTATTTCTCGGAATTGGTAAACTCCCGCTCATATAAACTGCCGTGGTTGTTGAACCGGATTCGACGAGAATATATCCAGTTGAAATCGGCTCTATTCCAGTTTTTTTTATTATCGGTGCAGCTAAAACATGTTTACCAATCAGGTGTTCGGCATTTCTTCCACTTACAACTGAAAGAAATAGAATTGCATCAGCAAAGGATGAGACCTGGTTAACACTTCCGGGAAAAATAATTGCAGGCAGCGAGGAAGAGGTTTTAACCATTTCAATAAAGCTGTCCATATTATTGTTAACCATCAGGCTGCCGCCGATTAGAAATCCGTCAACACCGGAATTTTCGCAATGCTTAACAAATGGGATAAGTTTTTCTTCGGAAAGTTTATCTGGATCCAGCAATATCAGATATGCTGCACCCTTTTCCTGTATTGTATTTTGTAAATATTTATAAATCTTCATAAAGAATGCTTAAATGATGATTCAATATAGGAATTTTGATTTAGAGAATAAAGAAATGAAATACTCTAAAATCCCATTTAATTAGAATTAACCTGTATTTCTGATCCCGGCAGCAATTCCATTAACACTTGATCTTAATATTTTCAGCAACTCATTTTTATAGGCAGATTCTTCCGATGCTCTGTATTTTCTGATCAATTCTACCTGCATAAAACTGATAGGGTCCAGATAAGGATTTCTGAGAGAGAGTGTCCGTTGGAGTAATTTGTCATGGTCTAATAACTTCTTTTCACCTGTAATTTTTAACACAGCTTCAACTGATCTATTGTATTCATTCCGTATTAAATTAAAAATCTCTTTTGAATATTTATTTTTATTTAATAAAGTATATTCATTTCCAATCAGCATATCAGTTTTGAATAATACCATTTCAATATTCTGCACCAATGAGTTAAAGAATCTCCAGTTCTTATAAAGCTTGCGTAATTCTGGAATAGATATATCTTTGTTCTTAATTGAATCGAATATTGCAGTACCGAATCCAAACCAGCCGGATATTGTTTGGCGGTTTTGTGTCCAGCTAAATACCCAGGGAATTGCTCTGAGTGATCTGATATCATTAGTCTTTTTTCTGGATGCTGGCCTGGAGCCAATTTCAAGTTTTTCAATTATGTCGACTGGAGTTACCGATCTGAAATATGAGATAAAATCTTTATTCTGAAGCAAAGAATTATATGCCTGATATGCCTTCTCAGAGATTTTTTCAAACTTCAATATGTGGTCATTAATTTCGGATCTGTGAAGATTTGAGAATGATTGCGCGGTTTTCAGCAATACTGCTGATGAAACAGTTTCCAGACTTTGCTTTGTAATCTGTGGAAGCAGGAACTTAGATGAGATCATTTCCCCCTGTTCAGTAATTTTTATTTTACCCTTAATTGTATTCGGCGGTTGCGCCAGAATAGAGCGATTTACAGGTCCTCCACCTCTTGAGATACTTCCTCCCCTTCCATGAAACAGGATCAAATGAAATTTTTTTCTGCTGAGTTTTTCCAGTTCAATTTGAGTTTTATAAAGTTCAAAATTAGAAGTAACAATACCACCGTCTTTGTTACTATCTGAATAACCAAGCATAATTTTTTGAGAATTATTTCTTGACTTCAAATGTTTTTTATATAAATCGATCTTCAAAAGATCATTGATAATTGAAGCTGAGTTACGAAGATCTTCTATAGTTTCAAAGAGTGGAAGTATATCAATATCGGAACCAATCACCTTGCCGTTTTTGAACTTCACAAGACCAACTAGTTTTGCTACATATAAAACACCAAGAATATCAGACACTGAAGAACAATTACTTATTATATAATCATCAGCTGATTCGGGTGATATATTATCTTTAGCCCATCTGATGAGTGCAACTTCATTTACAACCTTAATTGTTTTATCGTTCAAACCAGATTTGATTTTATGGAAGTCATAAGATTTTCTTATCTCACCGGTGATCAGACCAATTTTGCTATTTTCAGGAAGCTCTAAATAGTTATCAATATTTAAATTTGTTTTAAATATCTCTGACATAGCATTTATTATTTGTTCTGAATTCTGCCTTATATCAAGTTTAACGAAATGAAAACCAAATGTTTTTATTTTAATGATTAAAGGTTTCAGTAGCTCATTATAGACAATTTCAGATTGATTCTTAAGAACACTTTTCGCAATTAATTCAATATCAGAAAGAAATTCATCCGTATTCCTGTAATAAAGATTTTTTCTATCTATTGTGTTTTCAAGCTTTTTATAAATCAGGTACAACCAGGTTCTGTAAACTTCGGAAGGTTCTCTTAATTTATTATCCGTTAGTGATACATTTAACCTTTTTCTATCGGTTTCGATTGATTTTCTTAATTGAGGGAGTACATTTTTGATTTTATCAGAAATACTTAAATGTTCATAAATTCTATTAAGGTCATCAAGATATAATTTTATTATTTCCTTTCTGTGAAGATTAAATGTGTCCATTGTAGTTTGTTCAGTAACAAAAGGGTGTCCATCACGGTCGCTGCCAATCCATGAGCCAAATTTTATAATCGGTATATCAAATTTTAATTTACTGTTGTAATGTTTAGAATATGATATATTCAATGACTCATAAAAATACGGCAATATTCTGTAAATGCTCTCCTTAAAAAAGAACTGACCTCTTATAATTTCATCTGTAATGGTTATTTTACTAAATCTAATCTCATTCGACTGCCAGAGTAAAGTTATTTCTGTTTTGATTTTTCTCTTTAATCCCGGATCTTCAGAGCCAATTATCAACCCAAGTTCTTTTTCTATAATAAGATTGCTGATTCTGAGAATTTTCTTAAGTATTGTTTGACGTGTTGCTTCGGTAGGATGTGCTGTAAACACCAAAAATATTTCAAGATTTGAAAATATTTTTTCTATAAACGCTTTATCAGAATTAATATTTTTTATTTCATAAAATGATTCATCCAGAAAAGAATTGGTTGTATCGCGGCTTTTACTCGATGTTCTGTTTAATAGGATCTTATTAACTTCATCAGCAGCATTTACAAGAATAAAATAAATTGAAAAAGCTTTAATAATCTGGTGAATTTCTGTTAAGGTAAGTTTAGAAATTAATTTTTTTATTTTTTTTACTGATGATAAATCGTTTTTTTGTCTTAGACTTTTTGTTAAAGCCCGCAGTTTTTCAACAGTATCAAACAGCTGTTCACCTTCCTGTTCAATAAGAACTTCACCAAGCAGATAACCAAGTTCTTTTATACTGGAACGTAATTTTTTATCGTCAAAAATCATGTTTTAATAATTATTCCGGATTTGAATTATTAATTGCAGCAAAAAACTAAAATTAATAAGTTTGTTTAATCTTACTTTCTTTGCAGGTAAAACATACCCGCTATTGTCTTTGCGTCGGTTATCTCACCATTTAAAATCATTTTATTAATTTCATCAATAGAATACTCAAAAATTTCCATTCCAATTTCACCTTCTTCACGGTTGTGATTGCCGGGTACTAATCCTGTAGCCATATAAATATGCAGAATCTCTGTGCAGTATCCGGGTGCTGTTAATATCTCACCGAGTTTTGTGATTTCCCCGGCTTTATAGCCGGTTTCTTCCTCCAATTCACGTGTTGCACAGATTAAAGGATTCTCATTTGCATCAAGTTTGCCGGCAGGAAATTCTATGAGCCAGTCTTGTATTGGATATCTAAACTGCTTAACCAGAATGATTTTACCGTCTTCCTTTACAGGAATAACAACTGCTCCACCGGGATGGACGGCAACTTCTCTTATTCCGCTATTACCTGATACATTATAGTTTATCTCATCAACCTTGAGATCAAACACTTTACCACGGAATAATATTTCACTTTTCTTTACTTTAAAATTCATAAAAATCTTTTTGTATATGCAGAATTGTAAATTAAAAAAGATGCCGGAACAAGTCCGGCATTCTGTAATAAGAATTATCTTCGATAGCCTTTATCGTAATAAGGAATCAATTCACTTCCGAGAAATTTCAACAGAGCAGTTACAACTCCAAGATCATCCATGTAACCGATAAGCGGAGCGATATCCGGTATTGCATCAATCGGGGAAATAAAATAAATAAGACCCATAACCACAATTGCTTTACGATGCCATGATACAAGCGGGTCTGTCATATAATTGAAGAGAGCAATAATATCTTTAGCAAAAGATATTTTCTTGCCGACCCTTTCGAGCTTTACCCAAAGATTATCCTCAACATAGTCTGCTTTTTCTCTATAATCTTCCTCAATTTTCTTTTCACTTCTTCCACCGAAATTAAATGCACCAAGATCTCCCATATTTTCAAATATTTCGTCATCGGGAGATACAATATCAAAACTTCTTTCCTTCATTTTTATCTCCTACTTTAAAAACTTATTAAACCAGCCATAGACTGTTTCCCACCACAGTCTTGAGTTTTGAGGTTTTGCTACAAAATGTGTTTCATCAGGAAAATATAAAAACTTACTTTCTACACCTAACCTTTGCAAAGATGTAAATAACTGAAACGCCTGTTCTTCAGAAACTCTGAAATCATAAGCGCCGTGAACAACAAGTACCGGAGTTTTGGCATTATGAATATATCTGTGCGGCGACCATTTTTCATAAATTTTTCGTTTATCCCATGGTGTACCGCCGTATTCCCACTCGGGGAACCAGAGTTCTTCAGTTGTGCCGTACATGCTTTCCAGGTTAAACACTCCTGCATGCGATACTAATGCATTGAATCTGTCTGTATGGCCGGCAATCCAGTTAATCATATATCCGCCATAAGATGCACCGGCAGCGAAGGTATTATCTCCATCAATGAACGAAAAATTCTCAACAGCATAATCATAGGCATTCATAAGATCGATATATACTTTACCTGCCCAGTCACCGGAAATTTCATCTGTAAATTTTTGTCCATATCCTGTTGAACCTCTTGGATTGGGTGCAACAACCACGTAACCTTGAGATGCAAACATCTGGTAATTCCATCTGTAATGGAAGTTGTCGCTCCACGAACCCTGAGGACCTCCGTGGATTAAAAATATCATCGGATATTTTTTATCAGGATTGAAGAATGGAGGTTTAACCAATATTGATTGAACTTTTACATCTTCAGCACCATCACTCCAAAAGGTTTCAATAGAATTAGTTTCAAGGTTAGCAAGAACATCTTTGTTCACAGAGGTGACCTGTCTTAAAGTATTTTTTCCATCGGTACTGATTGAGTATATCTCAGCTGGCATATTTGATCTTTGTTTCAGAAAATATAAAGTGCTGCCGTCTTGTGATATTGAAAGACTTGTATTGTAATTTTCTTTATGAAATAAATCAACGTTACCGGATTCGACATCAAGTTTGTAAATTGATTTATATATTTCATTATCAGCGTTAAAATAAATGAATTGTGAATTTGGAGACCAGACAAAATCATCAACAGATAAATCTGCATCTTCAGTAAGATTTTTCATCTTGCCGGATTTTCTCTCATATATAAGAATATCCTTCTTATCTGCCTCAAAACCTTCCCGCTTCATTGATGTCCATGCAAGATACTTCCCATCCGGGGAGTAAACGGGCTGGCAGTCAACACCTTTACTTACCGATATAAGTTTTGGTGATGATGGTGCTTTTAAACTTACTAAATAGATCTCATTATTTGTGCTGATTGCAGAGCTAAATTCAGGATTCATTGTAAAAGCAACTTCATTTCCGTCGGGGGAAAAATTATAATCATTTGCTGATCCTAAAGAAAGCGGGGGCACATCTTCTTTATATCCCTCAGTCAGATCTGTGTATTTTCCGGTTTCTGCATCAAGTAAAAATAAATGACTGCGTTTATCTCCCCGCCAGTCATTCCAGTGCCTGTACATAAGCTGATCGAAAACTTTAGCTTTAACCTTACTTTCTTCTCTTGCTTTATCTATTTCTTCATTGCACTGTTGGGTAGTACAATCCGGATAAACAGAAGAAACGAACAAAATCTTCTTTCCATCGGATGACCACTTAAATCCCGATGCTCCTGTATAAATATTTGTTAATTGTCTTTCACCTTTTCCGTCAAGACCGGCAATATAAATCTGTCTGCCCATCGTGTAAGCAATCTGTTTTCCATTAGTGGAGAATTTTGGTTCACTTTCATTTTTATCTGAATATTTGAAAGGTCTAAGATTACTTCCGTCAGAATTAATAAGATAAATGTCCGTGTTTCCTTTATTTGCTTCAAATGTGAAACTGGTTAATGAAAATGTTATTGTTTTCCCGTCGGGCGATACATCATAAGAGCCAATCCTTTTCATTGCCCAAAGGTCATCCACACTAATTGCTCGTTTGGATTGAGGAAAAACAGTTACGGAGAAAAAGAAAAGTAATAAGAAGATTTTTTTCATCGGTGCCTCTAAAGAATTATTAATTTATGATCTAAAAAATACGGTTTACCCAATCGAAAGGCAAAGTAAAGCGTTATGCTGTGCATAAAATTTAAACTTAATATCATTATTGCTAACTTTGTTACAAAATTTTTACAAAAAGATGGCAGATACGCAAAATATTTTTCTCCCCGGTGGATTTAAGCAGTTCAGAATCCTAAAATCAAAGTATGTAATTGCCGATAAATCCGTTTTAGTCATTGGCTCAGGCAGTGAAAAAATTGCATTTAAAATGCTGGAAGCTGGTGCCGCTCGTGTCAGCTTTATAGTTAACGAGTATGAGTCATTAATAAACGCACGGTTTGTTTTGTCAGTCCAGAATAAAGTTTCTGCAAAGATGATGGATTATGATAACACTGATTTTAATGATAATGAATTCGATCTTGTTTATGCACAGGCATCTATAAGCACTACAAACAGAAATAAAATAGTTAAAGAGGTTAAACGAATTCTTAAAACGGGTGGAACTCTTTGCACAGGTGAAATTACAGCTAAAGAAAAAGATTATCCAACATTTGTAAGAGACATATTTGAATCCTCTGATGTTTCACCTTTACTTCACGAAAGCTGTGAAAAATATTTTATAGAAAGAAAATTTGAAATGATGTATAGTGAAGATTTATCTTCCTCCTTGAAAAACTTTTATGAAACAGCCAAACAGTCTTTGAAGGATGTGATTAATGAACTTTCTGATAAAGAAAAAAGTCACTACAAGAAATTACTAAATAAAATAAGTCACGAATCGAATGCATACCTTGAACTTGGTGCAGATAGATATATTGGGTTTAAGATGATGATACTGAAAAAATCAGAATAATAAGACTGCTTTTAAAACATTTTTAATTTATTTGTTACAAATCACTTATGACTTTTCATAGTTCATCGACTTATCTATTTTTGTACGGTCAAATTCAAAACAATATTTACCAGGAGAAATAAATGTATAAAGTTGTATTATTAAGACATGGTGAAAGCACCTGGAATAAAGAAAATCGATTTACCGGATGGACAGATGTTGATCTTTCTGAAAAAGGAATTCAAGAAGCAAAAAAAGCTGGTCAAACTCTAAAAGCTGAAGGCTTTAAATTTGATTTAGCGTACACCTCCGTTTTAAAGAGAGCTATTAGAACTCTCTGGCTTGCAATGGATGAAATGGATCTAATGTGGATTCCGGTAATCCGACACTGGAGATTAAACGAGCGCCATTACGGAGCATTACAAGGATTGAACAAAGCTGAGACGGCAACAAATTACGGGGATGAACAGGTTAAAATCTGGAGACGCAGTTATGATATACAGCCGCCGGCATTGGATAAAACTGATGAGCGTTATCCCGGTTTTGATCTCCGCTATAAAGATTTAAGTGATGATGAACTTCCATTAACTGAATGTTTGAAAGATACTGTAACGAGGTTTGTCCCCTATTGGGAAAAGACTATTGCACCAACAGTTCAATCAGGCAAAAAAGTTCTTATTACTGCACACGGCAATAGTTTAAGAGCGCTGGTAAAATATCTTGACAATATACCTGATAATGAAATTGTTGAGCTTAATATCCCGACAGGAATTCCTCTCGTGTATGAGCTCGATAAAAATTTAAAACCTATAAAAAACTACTATCTGGGTGACCAGGAAGAAATTGCTAAAGCAGCCGCTGCGGTTGCAAATCAGGGTAAAGCCACATAAAAATTTTAAGGGCGTACTGCGCGCCCTCATTCATTATATTTACACTTACAGTCACAATTTCTTAATTTGAAATTGATAATCTAATTTCTCATTTTTGCATTAGAATCAATTAATAGTATTATTCACATTTTGAACAAACCACAAATACATTTCTACGGGTTCTTTCAGGCAAATGCCTTTCTGTTTTTATTAAATAAAAATTCATAAATAATCTAGAAGCAAATATGGCGGTTAAAAAATCGGTTTCATCTAAAAAAGCTCCTAAAACATTCATACTTGATACAAACGTTATCCTTCACGATGCATCTTCCATTAATATGTTTCAGGAAAATGATGTAATTGTCCCTCTAACTGTGATTGAAGAACTCGATCATTTTAAAAGAGGCAGCCAGGTAATAAATCTTAATGCGCGTGAGTTTGCCAGAACATTGGATTCAATGACCGGATCGGCATTATTCAATGGCGGGATTTCAATGGGTAAAAACCGGGGAAAGCTTCGTATTGCAATCGCTAAAGGTTTAAACCCCTCAATAAAAAACGTCTTCAAAGATGATACTCCTGATCATCGTGTTTTAAGTGTTGCTTTTGATTGGAAGGAAAAGCTAAAAGAAAAATCTCAGGTTATTCTTGTTACAAAGGATGTTAACCTGCGAATGAAAGCAAAAGCACTCGGCATACTTGCGGAAGATTATACAACTGATCGCGTAAAAAGCATTGAAGAACTTTACAGCGGTAAAGGAATTATTGAAAATTTTGATGATGATGTTCTAATTAAGCTCTTTAAGCCTCCATATGAAGTGTCTACCGCAAAACTTTTAAAGAGACTTAATGGTGAAGCACTTCCTAATAAATATTACATACTGCGTAATCAAAGCAGATCAGTGCTGGCAAACCTTGATCAGAATAAAGAACTGCTTCGCAAAGTTGATAAGACCACTGTTTATGGAATCACCCCCCGCAATGCCGAACAATCATTTGCCGTTGATTCACTTATCAATCCACGAATTCAACTTGTATCAATGACCGGCAAAGCGGGAACGGGAAAAACGCTGCTTGCACTTGCTGGTGCATTGCACGTTAAAAAATCATATCGGCAAATTTTTATAGCCAGACCGATAGTTCCTCTAAGCAATAAAGATATTGGTTATCTGCCAGGTGATGTAGAAAGTAAGCTTGCACCATACATGCAGCCCCTCTGGGATAATCTAAAAGTCATTCAGGATCAGTTCCCTGAAAATGATAAATATCATCAGGCAATTGATACAATGATAAAAGAAGAAAAACTTGTTATAGAGCCTCTTTCATACATAAGAGGAAGGAGCCTGCAGAGAATTTTCTTTATAGTTGATGAGGCACAGAATCTTACTCCTCACGAAGTTAAGACAATCATAACCCGTGCAGGTGAAGGTGCAAAAGTTGTATTCACTGGTGATATTTATCAGATTGATCACCCTTATCTTGATGGGCAGTCAAACGGCCTTTCATACCTTATTGATAGATTCAAAGGTCAAAGACTTTATGCTCATATTAATCTTGAAAAAGGCGAACGCTCGGAACTGGCAGAGCTGGCAAGTAATCTGCTTTAATGTTTTGATAGCTTGAAGATTTTGATAATATTACAATCGCGCTTTACAATATTATCATTCTAAAACGTATATTATTCAGCAATTAAGATTTGCTGCCTTTTCATTTGAGTTTAATTTAATAAACAACATTAACATTTTTTTTGAGGGAAGTTATGAGAAATATCAAAATACTCTTTAGTTCGCTGTTATTAATAATAACTTTTACAGGCTGCCTTCGGGTAAACACTACAATAAATCTTAATCCTGATGGTTCGGGTACTATTGAAGAAACTGTGTTTATGAAGGAAGCTGTTTTAGATATGATAAGACAATTTACTTCTGCTTTTGATGAAAACGGTGAAGCAGAAGAATTCACTTTTTACAAAGAAGATGAACAGCGTAATAAGGCAGGCGACTACGGAGAAGGTGTGGTCTTTAAAAGCGGACAGATATTATCTGAACCGGATTGGGAAGGTTACAAAGTAATTTACTCTTTTAGTGATATAAATAAATTAAAAATTGATCCTAGTCCCGACAATAAAGTTAATATTGGAGATGAAGTTCAGGAGGAATCTGAACCAGTACGTGAATTTGTAACTTTTAATTTTAATAAAGGAAATCCCTCTGAGCTGAAAATAAATTTCCCAAAACCAGACTTTGAGAATAATGAAACAACCGAAACGGTTGAAGCAGATACAACAGATGCCGGAATGAATGATATGTTTAAGAATATGTTCGAAGGGATGAAGATTTCTGTTAATCTAAAAGTAAATGGTAAAATTGAAGAAACGAATGCATCTTTTGTTAAAGATAATAACATTACTATGATGGAAATTGATTTTGCAAATATTCTTCTGGATGATGATCTTGTAAAAGCACTCGATTCACAAAAACCGCAATCACTTGATGAATTCAGAGAATTAACTAAAGATGTTGAAGGTATTAAAATTGAGTTTAATGAACAGGTAAATGTTAAATTCCGTTAAAAATGAATTGATTATTTAAACAAATAAATTATATTTTTGCCCGTAAATTTTTTAACATAAATAAGGAGTCAAAATGCAAAAAACATTAATCTATCTGCTTGGTTTTTTTCTTCTTTCTGGTCTCAGTTTTGCACAAAGTGAAAAATACGGAAAAGATATTGAGCTAACAGAAAAAACTCTAATATCGGAGATACTCGCCAATCCGGTTGATTTTGTAGGAAAAACTGTGCTCGTTGAAGGTGAAGTTGGCGACGTATGCACTATGGCCGGCTGTTGGATGAAATTAAAGAGTGATAAAGAAGGTGAAATACGTATTAAAGTTAAGGATGGTGAAATAGTTTTTCCTGTTGAAGCAACCGGCAGCACTGCCCTGGTAGAGGGAACTGTTTATACTATTGAGTTTACTCAGGAGGAAGCTGTTGAATATCTTAAACATATGGCTGAGGATGCAGGAAAGGAATTTGATGAATCAACTGTTACGGGTCCTATGACCATTTACCAGATAAGAGGATTAGGGGCTGAGATTTATTAATTCTTAAGTTAATTTTACTATTAATGAGGAGTCTGAATAGACTCCTTTTTTATTGTCATATCGTTATCTAAAGCGTCAGATTTTGACCTGCTTATCATCATAATTATCATCAGTAAAATAAATACCGGCACAAACAGTCTGATTTCAAACATTATTCCCGTTAAAAGAATAAGTAAAAAATAAGGAGATGAGAGAGTAAGAAATATTAAGGCTGGTCTTTTGGTCTGTTCATTAAACAAAAAAATCAATAAGGTGCAAATCATAAAAAGAAACCCGATCAGATTTTGCGGACTGATTATATTATCGGGGAATGAAATCCTTCCGCTAAAAGACGATTCGAATCCATAAATAATTCTTAAACCAAGATAAATGGCAGAAAATATTATTATAAACAAAAAAAGTTCACTCTTATTAACATTAAATTCCCATTCATCTTTCCTTAAGAGAATCACGATATAGAGCGGGAAAATTAGTGCGATTGTTTCTCTTGTTAATGCACCTAAAACCAATACTGCTGTAAGGAGCATAGTTGTAAAAATACTTTTCTTAACGAGTAGTAATAAAACAGCAAGTGATATTAAGAAATAAGATAAAACATCGTATGGCAATATTACAAATTGTGATATGCTGATAATAGCTGTAATGGTAAGTACAGATAGTATCTTTTCCATTTCAGAAAGTCTTACCCACCTCAGATTATAAATGAAGTATAATACAAATGCCGTGCAACAAAGGAATAAAGTATTAAGAATAAAAAAGCTGTGATACAGCGAAAGTGAGTCAACATCAAGAAATTCCCGGATCTTGTTAAATGTATTTATGTTTTGGGGAAAATTGATCGATGCAACTATTTCATTTAAATACATTAGAAGAGCTTTGCCTAAAACTCTGTGCTGATAAACTCCATACCCAAGGTTTTCATTAAAAGATTCTACATCAAAAGTTTTCGCTGGATATGTTGAAACATATCCATAGTAGCTTATAAAGTTAAGTGCTGCTGGTATTACAAGACAGATAGCTGCAGCAAGTATAATATTTTTAAATTTTCTCATCTGGTGGAAAACAAACTAATTTTATTTACTTTTTAGCAATAATAAAAAGGCGGTTTAAATAACCGCCTAATTAAACTGTAATTAAAAAAATATTACTTCAAAAATAACATCTTGCGCGTTTGAGTAAACTCATCGGCTTTAATTGTGTAAAAGTAAATACCGGAACTTAAATCATGAGCATTGAACTCAACCTT
Organism: Ignavibacterium sp.; assembly: GCA_018335755.1. Taxonomy (GTDB): domain Bacteria; phylum Bacteroidota; class Ignavibacteria; order Ignavibacteriales; family Ignavibacteriaceae; genus JAGXRK01. Next base: position 421,666 of record JAGXRK010000045.1, read on the forward strand.
GTACTTTCCTGCAGTTTGAAGTCCATTCACCAGAGAAGCTACTTCAACACCAAGAACGTTGTAAACTTTTATTGTAACAATAGAACTTCTGGATAATTGATAGTTTATTGTAGTTGTCGGATTAAAAGGATTAGGATAATTCTGGTCAAGAGAGTATTCTTTTACGCCATGATAATCTACCTCAATTTCATTTATGTAACTGAAAGTTCCATCAAAATCTATTTGTTTTAACCTGTAATAACTTTTTCCGGTTAGCGGTTCACTATCAACAAACAAATAATTATTTATACTGGTGGTGGTTCCATTACCTTCAATAAAACCCATTGTTCGCCATTCTCTGTTATCAGCAGTCTTTTCATTGAATACAGAACGCTGAACTTCAAAACCATGATTATTAAGCTCGCTTGCTGTAATCCATTTCAATAAAACTTTATCATCAGAATAGGAAGCAGTGAAGGATGAAAGTTCCACAGGAATAATACCGTAATAAATTATACCAATATCGTCCAAGAACCAGCCATCCCTAGTGACTGATCCGTCTGTTCGCAGCTGATACTGAACTTTAACCTGAGAAGTTGTATAACCGGTTAACAGAATATCTTCTCTAACCCAGTTGGATTGAACTCCATCATAAACAGGCTGACCATTTGGCTGAAATGACCCTGTGCCGGGTTCTGTGTACTGACCTGCTAAAGGCACCCATGTAGAACCGTTGTTTGTTGAAATTCTAACCTGTCCGTAATCCCAGTCGCCTTCAATATCAAATTTGGTCCAGAAAGTTAATCGTGGATTATTTAATCCTGATAAATCAATTGGATCTGTTAATGTCATTGTTACAGCAGCGTTGTTCACATAACTACCATCTTTACTATCTGTGTAGGAAACAGGTGAGGAGTAAAAATTTTGTGTGGTGGCTTCCCACTTTGGTGAACTTGATGGAGTGAAAGTTACAGTCCAGTAATTCAAAGGGTTATTTGTTGTATCTGCAAAAACAAAAATCGGTGTTCCTAAATAAAGTTTTAATGTGTCGCTGTTCATAACAACATTATCAGAGGAAATAGTAACTAACAAACTTGCTTCAACATCAACAGGCGCAGATGAAGATACGGTAAATGAAAATGGTGTTGAAACAGCCACAGTACCGCGTGCAGGAATGGATGCAAATGAAGCTGTTCCATTATTAACGTTTAGATATGGACTCAACGATGTTAATTGAACTTCAATATTTTCACCATCAGACAATCCTTTATTTCTGAATGTGCTATTCATTGTTACAACATCACCGGGATTAAAGTATTGCTGACTAAAGCCCGCATTCAATAATCCGACATAAGCACCAGCAACCCAGGTGTAGTATATATTCGGCCACAGGTTCTCCTGTGCTAATGGAAAAATTCTGGATTGAGGAGGCCAAAATCCGTCAGATGAACTTCCAACTTCAGGAGTTAAACTTAATATTTTCGGTTTGGTAACTTGTTCACCATACATCCAGTCATCGGTTGCACCATTTACATCATACAATATTGTGGGCGGCTGACCAATTGTGTAATTATTAAACCTGGTCATATCTGTAGCATATTCAACAAAAATATCATTATCCGGAGTTGGTTGGTTAATGTAACCCCAGGGATATAATAGCAGGTTACTGTATGTATGATAATTCAAGGCTGTTTTAAAGTTCTTTGTATTACAAAAATCTCTGAATGACTGTGTTTCCGGTTCTGAGAATGGCGCAGTTCCTCTGTAAGTTTCACTGCTCGGATTACTGCTCGAACCGGTATTATTATAACCCCATTGGAATCCGAAATTTCTATTAAGATCAACACCGAATGAAGTTCCATTATTTCTTCGGTTTTTTCTCCACATTCCCCCGCCATTTGGATTGGTTGAACGGTTGTGTTCATATCCATCCGGATTAACAGCCGGGACAAAATATATTTCCCTGTTATTAACCAGGTATGTTGCTTCCGGATCAGTTCCATAATTTTCAAGAAGGTAATACATATAGTAAATCACTGCCATCATTGCAGCAGGTTCACGGGCATGAATAAGCGAGTTATAAAACACCTGAGGTTCATTTTCTGCAATATTTGGATTATCAGATAATTTTACTGCATAAATAGGCCTGTTTTCAATTGTTGTGCCTATCTGAAATTTCTGAGTAATTATATTCGGATAGAGTAAATGCATTGAATCCAACTTCTCATAAATTTCTGAGAGAGTGTAATAGCCGCCCATTGAGCCAAATCCAAATCCTTCTACATTAAAATTCTGTTTGCTTTGATATATAAAATCGGATCTTTCCTGAGAAGAAAGAACAGGAAGTTTTTCATAATAATCGAACCAGTCATCAATTAATACATCATACTTCAGTGAGGTAGAACGCAGCTTTAAAAAATCGCTGTCACTTATATATGTTATTATTGAATTTTCTTTCTCCATTTCAAAATGGTCAAATTCAAGTTCTGCCTGCTGAAGCAGATAAGCATCCTCAGGATTATTAAAATAAATTCTAACTTGCTTGTAGTTTTGTGAGAATACATTGGAAGTTATAATTAGTACGAAAAGAAGAGTGAAAAAGTGTTTCATCAGAAATTCCTGCAAAATGTTATTAAGAATCGCTTGTCAAACTAAAAATAATTTTAGTTATTCTGAAATTATATTTGAACATAATAAATGTTTATTAGCATTATAATTAAACTTGCAATATTTTTAAACTATAATTTCTGCAATAAGAAGTGTAATTATGGTTCTCTGGTCAGTTTGTGTTGTTTTATTAGCTAAGTCTGCGTTTAGCAATGCACGAAAAACTTCCACTATATCTTTATCTGAATATCGTCTTCTTGCTTCAATGTATTCTTTATAATAATACGGATGAGTACCTACAATTCTTGCTGCCTGGAACTCATTAACATTGGTAGAAATCAGTTCAGAAACTCTTGCAAGTCCGGTAAAATATTTTGTTAGCATTCCAAGAATCATAACAAGATCATTTCCTTTTTCAAGGAGATTATAAGCATACTTCAGCGCAAGTTCTTTATTCTTTTTACCGATTGCATTTTGTAAGTCAAAAACAGAATACTCTTTAAGTTTCGTTGAAAGAGAAATAATTGATTCCAGAGTTATTTCATCTTTTTCACCCAGAAATAAAAATATTTTATCCAGTTGAAGCTCAAGAAATAGTTTGTTCTCACCCACCATATCCATCATTAAAGCGGCATTTTCACTGGTGATTTTCTTATTCCGTCTCTCAACTTCTGCCATCAACCAATCTATCAGATGCTTCCCTTTGAGTTCCTTTGCTTCAAAAAGATACCCTTTTTTTAACAATGTGTTATAAGGTTCAGATTCCGGATTTAAGATGGTACCATCGTGAACACAAACAAGAATTGTAAAATCAGCAGGCGATTCAGAATAACGGATCAGCTCTTTTTTGTCCTTAGGTTTTTCTGCCTGCTTAAAGATAATCAGTTTCTTCTCCGACCCGAAAGGAAACGCCTGTGCGTAATCTATTACTTCCAGATAAGTTTTATTTTCACCATAAATGGTTTCCTTATCAAAATCGGATGCAATAAATGGTGAGGCTTTTTTCAGAATACTAGCCAGTGCAACATCAATGTTATAAGAATCTTCGCCGCATAAATAATAAATCGGAAGAATCATATTTTTTTTTAATTCTTTATTCACTTCGAGTATCGAAGGAATGTTAACTTTCTTCTTTGCCATTTTCGATTTTTAATTTTTCATATTTAACGGCGCGTATAATAAAAAACGATAATCCGCCCCAAACAATGCCAAGAACAATTAGTGCAGTAATTATAGTTATTATTTCCATAACAATTATTTGGATTCCGATAATTTGGATTCAGATTTTTCATTAAATATGTGTTTTACCATTATCTTATTCAAGAGAAAAAAGATACCAATAACAATTCCCCATTGAAATAAAACCGTACCTAAATTCTCTGCATGAAAAGGATTCCACCATTCGGGGTCCCACGAAACAGATGAAATCAGCCACCAGGAAATGAGTACTATAACCTGCACAGGAACAAGAATTCCGATTACAAAATTATACCATCTTCCGATCTTAACATCAGATCCGAATCCGTTAATAACCTCTGTTCTGAATTTATCAACACCATAACGAATAATTGAAAATGAGATAAATGCGCCGCTAAGAAGTAACCCTACTCCCCAAACCCAATCCTGATTTGAAAGTACTTTTAAATCAATTGCGGAAGGAATGCCGAGCAGCATTCCAACAGACGCAACTAAAATTAATGCTCTTTTCCTTTTCATACCAAAGTCGATCATAGTCCTGGTCGCCATTTCAACCATTGAAATCAAAGATGTAACGGCAGCAAAGAACAGAGCAAGAAAGAACATTGCGGCAAAAACAGTGTTTAGCAAACCGCTTGATGATATATTGGAAAAAAGTAATGGCAGATATATAAAGGTTAACCCTGTATTTGCCGGACCTGATTGTGAAACCTGAATCATTGCATCTGTGGAGCTGAGAGCAAACACTGTTGAGAATATTGTTATGCCGGCAATTATAGATATGGTGTTATTTCCAAAACCAATAAGTGCAGCATTTAATGAAATATCTTCTTTTTTTCTCATATAAATAGCATAAGTCATTATCAATCCCCAACCAGCACCAGTGTCCCATGCATTTTGAGTGAGAGCATTTAACCACACTTTATAATTTAGCATCACATCAAGATCAGGTGTGAAAAAATATTTAATGCCCTCAAATGCACCGGGAAGTGTTACTGCCCTAATAAATAAAATTAACAGAATGATTAATAAAGACGGTACTAATAGCTTCGTAACTTTTTCTATACCTTTTGTAACACCTCTAAGAACAACAAAAGCAACCAGAAACATTGCAATGAAATGGAATATCAGGGGTCCTGAACCCGATGAGAATTCATTCCAGTAAATGAGATGATCAGAAGTACTGAACAAATCTCCGGAGACAGCGGAAAAGAAGTAGCGTAAGCACCAGCCGGTAACAACAGAATAATAAAACATTATGGCAGTTGAAACGAAAACAATAAAGGCTCCCATCCATCCGAATTGTTTACCTGCCGTTTTGCTTATTGCACCTATCGGTCCATATCTGGCTGATTTGCCGATTGCAAACTCAGCTATGATAAGAGGAACTGACCAGATCAGAAGAAAAATTACCCATGGAATCAGGAATGATCCGCCGCCATTCTGTGCAACAATTCTGGAGAACCGCCAGATATTTCCGGTTCCAATTGCAATGCCTATTGTTGCAATAATAAGAGCCCAACGGGATGAGAAAAATTCCTGCTGTTTCAAGAGCCTGCCCCAATCAACCCCTTCCCTAAGATGAGGGCTTTCAAAGGATTTATACGAATTGTTTTATTCATATAGGTTTTAAAAAAAATTATACTATTTTAAAACTGCCCCCTCCTAGGAGGGGGCAGAGGGAGGCTTCTTTACTTCTTTTATCTTTTTTCTATTGTTACACTTTCCATTACAACATCCTGCAATGGTTTGTCGCCTGGTTTGCTAGTCTGTACTTTGCCAATTGCACTGACAACGTCCATTCCTGTAATGACTTTTCCAAATACAGTATGTTTACCATCCAGCCAGGGAGTTGCAACAAGTGTAATAAAAAACTGGCTTCCATTTGTATTTGGTCCAGCATTAGCCATTGAAAGAATGCCCGGCACATCATGTTTTAAAGAAGGCACAATTTCATCTTCGAATTTTGCACCGTAAATGCTTTCGCCGCCTCTGCCGGTTCCAGTAGGATCGCCGCCCTGAATCATAAAGTTGTCAATAACTCTGTGAAAGATTACTCCATTGTAATAACCTTTCTCTGCTAATCCGACAAAGTTCCCAACTGTTCTGGGTGTTTGTTTTTCAAACATCTCGATTTCAATTGTGCCCATATTAGTTTTAATTACTGCAACTACTGTTGAATCATTCATAACTGGTTTTTCCTGTTCTTGTTGTGGTGTTTGATTATTAGAATTTCCATTCATACAACTGATAAATAAAATCAGTACAAAAAAAAGAGACATAAGGTTTTTCATTTTTACCTCCTAAGGTTTGATGATATTAGTTATTAAAAAAATAATTATCAGGATTCCAAGTCCTATCCGGTAATAAATAAATAAAAAAGTAGAATTTTTTTTAAGATATTTTAATAAAAAATCTATTGCAAGATAACCGCTTACTGCAGATACAATAGTAGATACAATAAGATTAACAACCATAGACTGATCAACGAATTTCAGAGCTTCAAATAGTTGTAAAACTCCGCTTGCAAAAATAGCGGGAATGCTTAATAAAAATGAAAACCTTGCAGCGGTCTCCCGTTTTAACCCAACAAATAAACCTGCGGTAATAGTTGTTCCGGCTCTTGATGATCCGGGTATTAAAGAAACTGCCTGTGCGGTTCCAATAATAAGTGAATCAATAATTGAAATATCCTTTAAGTCTTTTTTAAACTTCGCAACTTTTTCAGCCAGAGCCAGAATAATGGCCAGACCAATCAAACTGGAAGCTATTATGTATAAATTTTTAGTTAGTGCACCTTCAATAATATCCTTAAAACCTAATCCGATAATTACAACCGGTATTGTTCCAATAATTATAAGCCAGCCAAGCTTTGAATTAATATTTTGTTCTGAATACTTAACATGCTTAATCAGGTTATCCCTAAAAAAATCTTTAAGGATGTTTAATATATCATTCCAGAAATAAACAAATACTGCAAGTAAAGTTCCTAATTGAATAATCGCTATGAATGCCGTCCATTGCTCCGGATGTTCTTCGGACACCAGGTTCAGCAGTTTACCTGCCACTGTTAAGTGTCCGGTACTGCTGATCGGAAGAAATTCTGTTATCCCCTGAATGACTCCTAAAAAAATAGCTTCTATAACACTCAAATGGTTCTCCTAAAAATAATATGAAAGCCCTAGTCTGACTCCCACAATCAAAGAATTAAACTCTACTTGTTCAAATGTTTTGTTTACTGAAAGATTATTGTTACTGCTTTTCGGTTTGCCACCCAGATCATATCTTATATCCGCGCCAATATGAGCATGCAAGTTCCCGTCAATTCTGGTTGTACCTTCACCTCTTAATAAAAATCCTAACCCTGTTGAAACATAATCGGTTGAATTGGCATCACCAGGAAGTTTTTCAGTAATGTAAAGCAATCTAAGTCCGGTACCACCGCCTAATTTAAAGTTATAACCTTCTCCGCTAACAACATAGTATGCAAGTATGTTAGACATAATATTATTTGTTGAGATGTCATACTGACCCAGATTAAAAAAATTATTGTAAGAATATATTTGATATCCTATCTCACCGGCAAGCATAAATTCAGGATTGATCATCCTTCCATACTTAATGGTAAACTGAACTGCAGAATTAAAATCACTCATTTCTTCGCCAGCAGCATAGTTCTGGTTTATATAATCTCTAAAAGATGGCGTGCTCATAAAATCAATACCCATGGTAGCACTCAGTTCATTATTCTGTGCAAATATGGTGATTGGAATAAAGAGCATTATTGCAATGAATATTTTCATTTTTCAGACTCCGTTTGATTATTACTAAGCGGCTTCGTTTTTTGTTTATTCAGAATAAAAAAGCATATTATTGAACCGACTATCGCTATTGAGTATGATATAATATGAGTAAGAAATGCATATGCAAGTGCTATCACTTCAGTAAATCCGTAAACTAATACTAAAGTTGACTTAGCAAGTGTGTGATAAGATCCGGTTGCACCCGGAGTTGGTATAACTACGCCAATAGCGCTTATACTCATAATGACCCATCCCATTCCGAAATTAACCTCTGTGATACCAAGCATTAAAAACCCGATATAGGAAGTGAATGCATAAACGGACATAATAAGGACAGTTAATACTATTGTGAAGAAATAATTCCGGGTGCCTTTAAGACTATTAAATCCTTCTGTAAGCATATTAAAGATGTGTGCAACACTTAATGCAACTGAACCTGATATTTTTCCGAATAATTTTATTATCACAGTATAGAACTTTTCCTGGAACCTCACAGCAAGATAGATGAGCATCAGAACTGAGATAATTATAGCTGCTGATGTATAAAGAGTTGTTTTAAGCCAGGGAAATTGCTCATACAAACTAATTGATGAAATTAATACAGCAATAAGAATTGCAAATGCCAGTGATATGATATCAATTACTCTCTCTAATATAACTGTGCCAAACATTGATGAACGCGAAATCCCCTCCCATCTTCCCATTAGCACTGCTCTTGTTAATTCCCCGAGTTTAGGAGTAACTGAATTTACTCCGTAACCTACCATGAGTGAGCCGAAAAGATTTTTCAGTTTTGCATCAGGTTTAACAGAATGTAGAATATATTTCCATCTTAATGCCCGAAGAAAATGTCCGAATAATACAAGTATTGCAAATACTATAACCCAGAATAAATTGGCCTTTGCAACGTGAAACCATACATCTGAAAAGTTAACATTATAAAAGGCAACATATAAAAAGACTGCCGCTAAGGCTACAGAAAGGATAAAATTTATAATGCTTCTGAAAGTGATTATTTTATTTGCTTTACCTGAGGTCAATAATCCTGCTTCCTTGTGGGGGTGTAAATTGGAATTTAGAGATAGGTAAGTTTTGATTGAGTTCAATATTTAAAAAATTCAACTCCATCAATCCTGATGTAGGGTCGTTCGTCTGTAATTTTTCAATCAGATCATCTTTATTTATCCATAAATTTACTTCACCCAGATTACTCGTACGGGCTTTAGGGGTTAAAGTTAATTTCCTCAGATGACCATCAGGTTCACCAGCAAGTGTGCATTGAGATGGAAACTGGTAAACTAAAAAGTTAATAGAAAAAAGAGACCCGTCTTCTTCATAGTCTGTTATTATAACTTTGTTTTCCTTTTTATTGAAGTTCCAGGAAGTAATACCATCCGAAACAATAGTTAAATTGCCGAATTCTATTCTGAAATTATTTTCTTTTTTAAAGAATATTTTTCCTGAAAGCACAGACTTTCCATCAATTGATTGGTTTACATTTGCGGTAAAATCCTGAATGGTATTAAATTTATACTGAAGAGATTTCAGATAGGCTTCAGCATTGTTCTGTGCATTTAAGGATGTAGTTATAAGTAATATAGATATTATTAAAATAATTTTTTTATTAAACTTTTTCATACCAAAATGTTAAGTATTTTTTTTTAATTCTGATAAATATTGAGTTCTTTTAAGCATTTAGACTTATTCAATTATTAAAAGTTTCTAAGCTGATATTAAAATAAAACATCAAATAATTGAATTCGAATAATTATAACTCCAATATATGATGAATACCATCTTTTTCAAGGGCATCAATTCCTTCCCGGAAATTTTCAAATATATTTTGTGAGTTTGTAATTTTTTGCTTTTGAATACAAACGGGAATTATAAATTTCTTAAAATAGTTTCAAGCTGTTCTTCATTTTCAACGAGAACTGTGCGTGCTTTACTACCGTCATTAGGACCAACAACACCAGCCTCTTCAAGCTGATCAACAATTCTGGCTGCACGTGAGTAACCGAGCTTTAATCTTCTCTGCAACAATGATACGGATCCCTGCTGATGATTAACAATTACTCTGGCTGCGTCTTCAAACATAGGATCAAGATCGCCTAAATAACCTTTAGCTGAGTCTTTTTTCTTATCATATAAAGAAGGCAGAAAATAAGGTTTTGAATATGCCGGCTGGGAATTAATATAATTTGTAAGCCGTTCAACTTCATCGGTTGAAATAAAAGCATTTTGAATTCTATTTGGCTTTGGCGACCCTGTTGGTAAAAACAGCATATCTCCGCTTCCAAGAAGCTGCTCAGCACCATTCATATCCAGAATAGTTCTCGAATCTATTTTAGTTGCAACCTGATATGCAATTCTTGAACTGAAATTAGCCTTTATAACTCCGGTAATAACATTAACGGAAGGACGCTGAGTGGCAAGGACTAAATGAATACCAACTGCTCTTGCAAGCTGTGCTAGTCTTGTTATTGGCTCTTCAACCTCTTTACCAGCTGTGATCATAAGATCAGCAAGCTCATCAACAATAACAATTATATAAGGTACCGGATGATGTTTTATTGTTTCTGTATCGTGCGGTTTGGTTTTAGGATCAGATACTTTTTTATTGTAATCGACAATATTTCTCACCCCGGCTTTTGCAAGTTTATCATAACGCTGCTCCATTTCATATTCAACAGATTTCAGCATCAACACTGCATTCTGCGGTGCAGTTATTATCTCTTCATCAAGATCCGGTGATACTGCTAGATAATGCTTTCTTAATTTATTATAAAATGATAGTTCGATCTTTTTAGGATCAACCATTATAAACTTAACTTCTGATGGATGCTTGGAATAAAGGAGTGAAGAAACAATCATATTTATACCGACACTCTTACCAGAACCGGTTGAACCAGCTATAAGCAGATGCGGCATTTTAGAGAGATCCGTTACATAAACGTCACCGCTAATTGTTTTTCCAAGTGATAGCGGCAGTTCGGCTTTTGATTCGGATATTTTACCAAGCACCGATCTGGCATTTACAATTGAAGCTTTGGCATTAGGAATTTCCACACCAATTGCACCTTTGCCTGGTATAGGAGCAATGATTCTGATTCCGCGAGCTGCCAGTGCAAGTGCGATGTCATTTTCAAGACCAACTATCCGGCTGATCTTAACTCCGGGAGCCGGAACAATTTCATACAATGTAACTACTGGACCTGGCGTTACAGAAATATCTTTTATTTCAATATCAAATAACTTTAATTTTTCTTTAAGTAGCTCCGCATTATGAGTCAGTTCTTCTTCTGCAACCTGATAAGATTCTTCAGGTATCGGATCAAGCAGATCAAAGCCCGGCATTTTATAATTTATCTTTTCATCCCACTGATCAGGCAGCTTTGCTTCTTTTTCTTTTTCAGTATCTCTAATTGCCACTTCACCCGTCTTTTCCAGGTCAACCTTTTTAACTTCATCCTTTAGAACAGGTGTTTCCGGTAGTTCTGCCGGGGTATCATCTTTTCGAATAATTCTTATCTGAGTTTGTTCTTGAACTTCCTTTTCCATCAATTCTGCCGCAGAAACCTCTGACCCGGATTTTTTATCCTTGCGTTTCTTTTTCTTTTCTTCACCTAGTTTTTTAATCTTATCCAGATTTTCATCTTTATCCTCTGATGATTTCTCCCACTCGTCTTTAACTTTATCAACAGAGCTTACGAACAACCCCTTAATGAAAGAAAAGATTTTTTCAAATTTTATGTCGAAAGAAATTATCATCAGCACAACAAAGGAAGCAATTAAAAGAAGTATACTTCCAATTCCACCAAGAATTCCGGCAAAGAAATTGCCGAGAATATCACCTATACCGCCAGCAAGCTCAAATGTAGAAGCCAATACCTCATAATTAGTCCTTAGCACTCCAAAGAATGCAGAAATTATCAGTGCTGCCAGTAATGCAAAGTTTGAGATATGTACAAACGTCCTGAAGCTGATCTTTCTGAAGAAGAACAAACCAAAAAGAAAAAATATGAATGGCACTGCAATTGATAAATATCCCAGCACATCCTTTACTAAAAATTTTGAAATATGTGCTCCTGTTACTCCAAGCCAGTTGTAAGTATCTATCTTCGTGTTGAACGAAATACTTATATCATCAAAGTAATTAGTAAGAAGAGCCTCATCTCTTCGATCAAATGTAAGGATACTAACAAACAAGTAAACAGAAAAAAGGATGATAAGTATACCTGTTATCTTTTTTTTCTTATCTCCTGATAAGTTGAAGTAACTGCTTCCGTTGGGATTTTTGGTATCGGCACCATTACGTTTAGTATTTTTCTTTTTTCTTAGAGGCATAGTTTCTAAAGTTCAGGTTCAAGTCATTTCTTTTATGACAAAGCTTTAACCGTTCCATTTTTAAATATTGGAATTATTTCCATTGAATTAAGCTGACCACAAAATTCAATATCTTTTTCAAATCCATTTTCGAGTAAAATTTTTCCATGTTCACATTGTTTCATCATTTCAACTAAATCAGAACCAAATTTATCATCAAGAGAAAATGCGGCAAGTGCAGAATCATTCAGGATAAGTTCCTTATTCAATATCATAATTTCTTTTGTAAGTCTACCGGCACAAACGGAGTCTTCAAGTGAAAAAAGATTATTTCTTCCCGCACATAAAATTTCGATATCTTTGCCTAATTCAACTAAATGCTTTGCAACTGTTGATAAATTTAGAAACGAACAAATGATAAGATTTTCTGAAAATTTTGCTTTAACAATTGCTTTAGTTCCATTTGTAGTATAAAAAACTATAGACTTACCTTCAACAATTTTTTTTACATACTCAAAAGGTGAATTACCAAGAGCAAAACCTTCAATTTTTTTAGTATTTCTTTCACCACCGAGTAAAGTTTGCCCGCCAAACATTCCGCCCGATACTTTAACAGCAAATTCAATAGTACCAACGGGTATAACTTCTTTAGCTTTATTCTTAATAGCTTGAGTAATTACAGAAGTCGCCCTTAAAACATCTATAACAACAGTTGTTTTGTTAGTGAAGTATAACTCATCAGCATTGACTGGTGAAAAGAGAACGTTTACTTTCATAGATAATTTTTACTTCTTCACAAATGGAAGTTTAACAATCTCAGCAGGAACTTCTTTATCCCTGATAATAAAATTTATTTTAGTACCAATATCGGAAAACTCATTTTCAACATAACCGAGTGCAATGGGCTTTTCAGTTACCGGGCTTACAGTTCCACTAGTAATATGACCAATAGTTTTTCCGTTTTTAGAAATATCGTATCCGTGCCTTGGGAAAATTTTTTGTTCTGAAGTTATTGCAACTAATTTTCTTTTTATACCATCTGTTTTGATTTTTAGCAATGCCTGCTGACCCACAAACTCCGATTTATTTAGCTTTGTAATCCATCCAAGTCCTGCTTCTAACGGATTAGTGGTTTGATCAATATCATTTCCGTATAAACAATAACCCATTTCCAGCCTTAAAGAATCTCTTGCCGCAAGTCCTGCGGGCTTAATATTAAATTCTTCTCCGGCATCAAATACTTTATTCCATAGATCTTCTGCTACTTTTTCATCACCCTTGAAGTAAAGCTCAAATCCTAGTTCGCCTGTATAACCGGTTCTTGAAACTATCATCTCGATTCCAGAAATATTCATCCGGGAAAAGTGATAGTATTCTAGGTTTATTTCTTTGTCAGTTAATTTCTGAAGAGTTTTAAGTGCGTTTGGACCCTGAATGGCAAATAGCGAATACTCATCACTTTGATTAGAAAGCTTAGCTTCAAACTGATTGTTTTCGTTCATCCATTTAAAGTCTTTATTGATATTGGATGCGTTGATAACAAGTAAAAAATGTTCATCAGATATTTTATAGACCAGAAGATCATCAACAATGCCGCCATCGGGATAGCACATTGCCGAGTATTGAACCCTGCCGGTAAATAATTTTGAAACGTCATTTACAGTTATGTACTGAACAAATTTTTCTGCGTCTTTTCCCGAAACAAACACTTCTCCCATATGTGAAACATCAAAAACACCAACTGAATTTCTGACTGCTTTATGTTCTGCAATTATAGAAGAATATTGAATCGGCATTTCATATCCGGCAAATTCAACCATCTTTGCCCCGAGCTTTTTATGAATCTGATTGAACTTAGTGAGTTTCATTACAATACCCGTATTATTAAATAAAAAAATCTTTCTTAAAATTAAAGAAACTTATCCGTTAAATCCGTTTCTGTTTTTTTAGAAATAAATTTAAATCTTCCCTGCGGAACAGTTTCATCTTCTTCTATATGAAGTCTTACAAAATACTTTAATTGAAATTTTAAGAGAGAACCCAGCTTACCAGCTTTGAGTTTTTCTGCAAGAAATGGATGACATTTAATTATCAATCCAATTTCACGGGAATTTCTTCGGAACTTTTTAAGCCAGCTTTCAATATCATAGGTGAGATGGGATTCTTTCGTAAGAAATCCTGCACCCATACAAACAGGACATACATCTTTCATTGCCTGCATGATATTCTGCCTTACACGCTGCCGGGTAATTTGAATCAACCCGAACTCAGACATTGGAAGCACAGATACTTTAGAGCGATCCTTACGGAATTCTTTTTTTAATTCATCGTAAATCTTTTTACGGTTTTTTTCTTCTTCAAGATCAATAAAATCTACCACAATAATTCCGCCGATATCTCTAAGCTTTAACTGTCTGGCAATTTCACGGGCGGCTTCAAGATCAGTTTTTAATGAGTTCTGTTCCTGTTCTTTGCTTTTTGCATACCTTCCGCTGTTTACATCTATAACAACCATTGCTTCGGTGTGTTCAATAATGAGGTATCCACCGCTTGGCATCGGAACTTTTCGTCCCATCAGTGTTTTTATCTGCTCTTCAATTTTAAACGAATCAAATATTGGCGACTGAGATTTATAAGGCTCTATCTTATCAAGATATTCCGGCTGTACAAGCTGCACATAACTTTTTATCTGCTTGTAAAGTTTTTTTGAATCGATAAAAACTTTTGAAATGTCGGGTGTTAGCAGGTCACGAATAACGCTTGCCGTAGTGCTCAGATCCTGATGGATCAGTGCTGGTGGTTTTTCCGTTTTTACTGCGGATTCAATTTTCTGCCAGGAACGGATTAAATTGTTCAGATCATCTTTAAGAGCTTCTTCTGTCTGATCTTTTGCAACTGTTCTAATTATCAGGCCACAATTTTTAGGAAGAATTCCCCGCGCAATACTGCGGAGGCGTCTTCGTTCTTTATAATCGTAAATTTTTTTGGATACACCAATTTTATTATCAAACGGCAGTAGAACACAAAATCTACCCGGAAGCGAAACTGATGATGTAACACGCACACCTTTGTTGTTTACAGGTTCTTTAGTTATCTGGATTATTATATCATCGCCCTTACGTAATTTGGGTATTACAGGGGGTTCAGGTTTTTTATTTTCAACAGTGTTTTTTCCGCGTAATGATTCATCATCGTCATCCTCTTCATCAATATCGGAATCATCTTCTCCAATGATATCCTGAAACTGTTGAGTACGTTCGCCGATATCAGAGAAATGCAGAAAGGCATCGTGCTTCATACCGATGTCTATAAACGCGGCTCTTATCCCTGGTAAAACACGTGCAACTTTACCAAGGTATATATCCCCCACCATTCTTCTGTTTTCAGGGTAATCGACAAAGAAGTCGACTAAGTTTCCATCTTCTGTTATAGCAACACGAGTCTGGTTTGAAGATGAATTTATTATAATTTCCTTTATCATAGGTAAGAAACTCTTTTGGTGAAAGTGAATATTTCATTCTGCCAAATTCATAATATTCAAGGCCCAAATTGACTTCCGCGGCTTCCACACGGACATCAAAAAGCAGAATGATTATACTTTCATATATGTTAAATAAAAAATTCATTGTGAGCCTTGAATTAATACAAAAACCATTTTTATGAACTAAATAAAAAGTTAAAGTCCGCTAATAAAACTTTCACTCAGTAATTATATCAACCCTAATAATCCTGTGTTACATAGGATTAAATAGCCTTAGTTGATTGTCTATATAATAAAATTAAACTAAGTACCTTTTAACGATTTACTCGGCTGCAATGTTATTGGATGATTTATCCTTTTTCTCGCTTTTTCCATTATCCTTAAGCAACTCTTTTCTGCTTAATGAGTATTTACCGCCTTCAACCTTAAGAAGCTTAACAGTCACTTTGTCACCTTGTTTAAAGTAATCTGTTACTTTTTCAACTCGCTTGTTGTCAATCTGCGAAATATGCAACAGACCTTCTTTACCGGGCAGTATTTCAACAAAAGCGCCGAAGTCCATTATTTTAGTTATTACACCATCGTAAACTTCACCAACTTCAGGAGTTGCAGTAAGTTTTTTAATATAGTCTTTACACTTTTGTGCATTTTCTTTATTTGGTGATGCAATATTTACTGTTCCGTCATCATTAATATTAATATCCACACCGAATAATCTTTGCATTCCCTGAATTGTTTTTCCGCCGGGACCAATAACCAAACCGATCTGATCGGTTTCAATTTTCATTGATAATAATCTTGGAGCATAAGGAGATAACTGATCTTTAGGGGCGTTTATGGCCTCATTCATTTTTTCAAGAATATGTATTCTGCCTTCTTTTGCCTGGAAGATAGCTTTTTCCATTATCTCAAAAGAGATTCCCTGGATTTTGATATCCATCTGAAAACCGGTAATACCGTCTTTTGTACCCGCAACTTTAAAGTCCATATCACCAAGGTGATCTTCATTTCCAAGAATATCTGATAGCACTGCATATTGTTCACCTTCTTTAACAAGCCCCATAGCAATTCCTGATACTGCTTTACTAATAGGCACTCCTGCATCCATCATAGAAAGCGAACCGGCACATACAGTAGCCATAGAAGATGAACCATTGGATTCCAGAATATCTGAAATTATGCGAACAGTGTATGGAAATACATCTTCAGCAGGAAAAACTTGTTTCAAAGATCTTTCAGCAAGATTGCCGTGACCAATTTCTCTTCGGCTAACGCCCATCATTCGCCCTACTTCACCAACACAAAAAGGAGGGAAGTTATACTGAAGATAGAATCGTTTGCTGTATTCATCCAATAGGCCGTCAACAGTCTGCTCATCATTCTTTGTACCTAATGTAACATTTGTTAAGCTTTGCGTTTCACCTCGCGTGAATAATGCCGAACCATGAGTTCTGGGTAATACTCCAAGTTCTATAGTAATTGGTCTTACCTGTTTCGTATCTCTTCCATCTAAACGGATTCCTTCTTTTAAAATTCTTTCACGCATAAGATCTTTTTCCATGTCGTGCAGAATATTTCCAATTACTTTTTCCTGTTCAGGATATTTTTCAGCAAGTGATGTTTTAACAAACTCGTTCAGTTCTTTATTCCTGGCTGATCTTTCTTCCTTTGTAAGGATTGAATAAACAATTTCTTTGAACTTTGCTTCAGCTAACTCATATATATCTTTTTTCAGATTTTCATCACCGGTTTTTTCAACCACTTCCCATTTTGTTTTTCCGGCTTCAGCTCTGAGCTCATTTTGAAGTTCAACAATTTTCTTTATTTCGCCTTGTGCAAATTTCAAGGCATCAAGTAAATCCTGTTCACTAACTTCCTTAGATTCACCTTCCACCATCATAATCGAATCTGCTGTTCCGGCAACAACAAGCTCAATATCACTTAATTTAACCTGTTCGTGAGTGGGATTAACGATCCATTCGCCATTAACTCTTCCAACTCTTACTTCGCCCATAGGTCCATCGAATGGAATATCGGAAACAACAAGTGCGGCAGATGCAGCTGTTGCGGCCAGAACATCAGGATCATTCTCACCATCATATGAAAGAACAAAAGCAATTACCTGTGTTTCATTTAAGAAACTTTCAGGAAAAAGTGGTCTGATTGGTCTGTCACACAGTCTTGCACTAAGTATTTCTTTTTCAGTTGGTCTGCCTTCACGCTTAATGTATCCGCCAGGAAATTTTCCTGCAGCAGAAGTTTTTTCACGATATTCAACCTGCAGCGGAAAGAAATCCTGATCTTCCTTTGCCTGTTCAGAAGCAACAGCGGTAACTAAAACCATTGTGTCTCCATGCCTAACCATAACAGCACCATTAGATTGTCTGGCGTATCGTCCTGTTTCTAATGAAAATAATTTTCCGCCAATTTCTACTTCTTTTTTAACGATCATTTTTAAACCTTTACTTTCTTATGTTCAATTCTTTTATAATTTCTCTGTATCTGCTGATATCTTTTTTCATTAAATAATCAAGCAGTCTTCTTCTTTTACCAACAAGCATCATTAATCCTCTTCTTGAATGATGATCTTTTTTGTGGGAGTCAAAGTGAGAAGTGAGATCATTTATTCGTTTAGTAATTAAAGCGATCTGAACTTCTGTTTTTCCGGAATCCTTATCATTACTTCCGAATTTTTTAACTATTTCCAGTTTTTCTTCTTTTGTCATTGTGACATTTCCTTGTATTAGATTATTAATATAAACCCAGAATACCTGCCTTTTAACTGCAGTAACCGGGATTAATTATTTAAATTGTTTAAGATCTTTTTTCCGTTCTCTTTATCTTTATTCATCTGAGCTATCAGCTCATCTGTTGAATTAAATTTTTCTTCCCCTCTTAATCTTTCAACAAGCTCAATAGATATTTTATCACCATAAATCTGCCTATTAAAATCGTATATATAAACTTCCGAGACTACTTCACCATCTTCATAAAAAGTAGGCCGTCGGCCAATACTCAGCAATCCATTATATATTTGATTATGCAGAATTACTTTTACCGCATATATTCCAATTAAAGGAAGCAATTTTTCAGGATAATCAAGCTGAATATTTGCCGTTGGATAGCCCAATTCCCTGCCTCTCATATCACCTCCAACTACGGTACCCGCAAATTTATAACTTCTACCAAGCATTTTTACGGCTGAAGCAACGTCTCCTTCTGAAAGGGTGTTACGAACTTTTGTACTGCTTAAAATTATATCATTCAATTTGTAAGGTTGTATAATATTAATTTTAAAACCGCTTTCTAAACCTATTGAAGTTAGTGTATCAGCATTTCCGCCTCGTCCTTTTCCGAAGTGGTGATCGTAGCCAATAACAATTTCACTTACCCCCGTTCCATTCACTAAAAAATCGGTTATAAATTGTTCTGCCGGCTGCTGCGAAAATTCTTTTGTAAATTCGATAACAAAAATATTTTCCACACCAAGTTTAGTGAATATTTCAACTTTCTCTTCAAGAGAGCTGAGAAGGTAAACTTTATCATCCTTTGAAAGAACTTTACGTGGATGAGGATCAAATGTAAGAACAAAATTACGCATTTTGTTCTTCTTTGCTTTTTCAACCACAGCACTTATAATCTGCTGATGTCCTAAATGAATTCCATCAAAAGTTCCAAGTGTAAGAACAGTATTCTTATCGTATTTGATATCTGATAGTTTTCTAAATACTTGTATACTCACAGTTTTACAACAAAAGCTTTCAAATATAGTTTAATTAACCAGTAAAAGAAAAAATTAGTTATTTACCTACTCAGTATCCTTACTATGAACACCAATTCTATCTAAAAACTCATCCACGGTCAGTGCGTCTTTAACATCATATTCACCAATTTTAGTGCGTCTTAGCGAGCCAAGAACAGCTGATGTGCCTAGCTCTTTACCGAAATCAGCGGCTATACTTCTGATATAGGTTCCTTTAGAACACTTTATTCTGAAGCTAATTTCAGGAATTTGAACAGATGTTAGATCAAATTCGTGCATTGTAACCTTCCTTGGTTCAACGGTTATATCTTTACCTTTTCTGGCAAATTTATAAAGACGCTTTCCTTTTATTTTTTTTGCCGAGAACATCGGCGGAGTTTGGTAAATCTCCCCGATAAATTTATTCTTTATTTCAAAAATTTTATTTTTATCAACCCCAATCGGAATTTGAACGTCCTGAACCTCTCCTTCAAGGTCGAATGTTTTTGAAAACTTTCCGAGAATAAAAGTACCTGTATATGTTTTCTCAAGACCTATATAATCTTCAAGCTCTTTGGTTTTTTTACCGGTCTTGATTATTAACAGCCCCGTTGCCAAGGGATCAAGCGTACCAGAATGTCCTACTTTTTTTGCCCCGCAGTATTTCCGAACCAAAGCAACTACTTTGAATGACGTCCAATTAAATGGTTTATCAATAAGAATTGTCTGGCCGGTATGGTAATCAAGATTTTGTAACTCAGTCGTTTCCTTTGTTATCATCATTTTCGTGAATTTTCTTAATCAGACTTTCTATCTTTTCAATGTAATCAGAAGTATCATCAAGGAAAAACTTAAGCTCGGGAACAAATTTAATCCGTATTCTATGTGCAAGTTCCGACCGGATAAATCCTGTTTTATGTTGTATCCTATCCAGTGCAAGTTCTCTTTTTTCTTTTTCAAAGATGGAAAGATATACTTTTGCAATTTTGAGATCAGGACTTACTTTAACATTAGTTATAGTTACAAATCCAAGCTGCAATTCATCTAATTTGTGCAGGAAAATAAGGCTGATTTCTTCTTTAATCAAATTTTCAACTTTATCAACTCTATAGGACATAAAAAATCCGTTTTAATATTTTTCAACTACCTATGAAAGTTTCTTTTTGGTTTCAACGAGCTTAAATGCTTCAATTATATCGCCAACTTTAATATCGTTGAAGTTAGCAATGCTTAATCCGCACTCATAACCGGAATCTACTTCACGAACATCATCTTTAAAGCGTTTTAAGCTGGAAATATCACCTTCGTGAATAACAATTCCGTCTCTAACTAATCTAATTTTATTATTTCGTGCGATTTTACCATCCTGAACATAACAGCCGGCAACCGTTCCGAATTTAGGAACTTTAAATGTATCCCTGACTTCTACCGTGGCTGTAACTTCTTCAGAAATAACTGGTGACAATAATCCTTCCAACGCAGATTTAACTTCATTGATTGTATCATAAATAACATTGTAAAGGCGGATATCCACTTTGGATTTTTCTGCTAGCTTTCTTGCATTAATATTCGGGCGAACGTGAAAACCAATAATAATTGCGTTAGATGCAGCAGCAAGAAGCACATCACTTTCAGAAATTCCGCCAACACCTTTATGAATAACTCTTACAACAACTTCTTCGTTGGTGAGTTTCATTAGTGAATCGGACAGAGCTTCTACTGAACCATCCACGTCACCCTTAACGATAAGCGGAAGTTCTTTTACTCCTCCAATGCTAATCTGTTTAGCAATTTCATCAAGTGTTATGTGGTGTATCTGCTTTTGATCCTGTTCGCGTTTTAATTGAGAGCGTTTATTAGCAATTTCTTTAGCTTCTCTTTCAGAGGGAATTACAACGAAATTATCACCTGCCTGAGGAGCACCTTCAAATCCAAGTACAAGAACAGGTGATGACGGAGGAGCCTCTTTAACTTTATTTCCTCTTTCGTCAAACATTGCTCTGACGCGGCCGTAATGGATACCAGCAACAAACGGATCACCGATTTTTAGTGTCCCTTTTTGGACAAGAATAGTTCCTGTAATACCCCTTCCTTTATCAAGTTCTGCTTCTACAACTGCACCACGTGCTATTCTATCCGGATTGGCTTTTAAGTCCAGGATTTCAGCTTCAAGAAGAATTTTTTCTAAAAGCTGATCAACGTTTAATCCTTGTTTAGCAGAGAGTTCAACAATCTGGTACTTGCCTCCCCAATCTTCAACCAGAACATTTCTATCAGCAAGCTGCTGTTTAATTCTTTCCGGGTTTGATCCTGGTTTATCAATTTTGTTTATAGCAATTATTATTGGCACCCCGGCTGCCTGAGCATGATTAAGCGCTTCAACTGTTTGCGGCATCACGGCATCATCTGCAGCAACTACAAGAATAACTATATCTGTTAACTGCGCACCACGTGCACGCATTGCTGTAAATGCTTCGTGGCCGGGAGTATCAAGAAAAGTAATTTCTTTTCCATCTCCAACCTCAACCTTATATGCACCAATATGCTGTGTGATTCCACCGGATTCACCAGCAACAACATTAGTGCTTCTTATATAATCAAGCAGGGAAGTTTTACCATGGTCAACATGACCCATTATTGTAACAACAGGAGGCCGGGTTTTAAGTAATTCTTCATAATCCGGTGTATCTTCAAGAGCTTCAGCAGCATATTCTTCCTGCAACTCAACTTCAAAGCCAAATTCATCTGCAACTAAAGTTATAGTCTCAAGATCGAGTCTTTGATTAATTGATACCATTAATCCTAATCCAATACATTTTGAAATTACATCGCCAACAGGCACACTCATAAGATTAGCCAGCTCATTTACTGCAATGTATTCACTAACTTTAAGTACATTTTTTTCCTTAGAACGTATTTCTAAGAGTCTTTCTTCTTCAGCTTCTCTTTCTTTTCGCTTTTTCTTTCTGGAACTAGCCCTGCCCGAAGCAACAGTATCATCCATGCTAAGCATAGTTTTTTTAATAGCAGCTTTTACATCTTTTTCATCTATTTCAAATTTTTTAATTTTCTTTTTCTTCTTTACAACCGGAGTTTCCTCTACTACAGCATCACCTGCTTTTTTCTTGGTGCGTGGTTTTTTCTTTTTCTTAGCTGTTTCTGCATCGGAAGTTTTTTCCCTGGAAGTTTCTTCGGCTTTAATTTCTTTAACAACCTTTTCTTTCTTCTTCTCACCTAAATCAATCTTTCCTACAACTTTCAGTCCTTTTCTTTTACCAACTTCTGCATCCTTAGGAGACCGGAATTTAACGGAATCAGATTTGGAATCTTCATCATCTGCCGGCACTTTTACTTCTTCAGAAACATCTTCAGTTGTCTCATTTTCCTTCAAATCAATGTCTTTATCAACTGGTTCGGTCAATCCTGATGCTACGTCTTCGGTACTTTCTTTATCAACTTCTGCTGCATCGGTGATTATTATTTCACTAACTTCTATTTGATCTTCAACCGGTTCTTCAACTTTTATTTCTGTCGGCTCTTCAATTTTTTCGGCACGTTTTTTCTGAAACTCGGCAATTTTTTTATAATGCTGTTCAGCTTTTTCAATATCCTTTTTAAAATGCAATTGTATATCGGTCAGCATTTCATCTGTAAGCAAAGACATATGAGATTTGATCTCATATCCTTTCTCTTTCAGAAATTCGATAAGGTTATCAACTGAAAGATTATGTTCAGATGCGAACTTATATATTCGCTGTTTTTTTGCTTTTGTTTCGGACATTCTAATGTGTTCTTTCTGTATTACTCTTCTTCTTCAAACTGAGATTTAATTATTTCTATAATCTCATTGATTTTATCCTCATCAAGCTCTTCAATTTCCAGTAACTTTTCGACACCGGCAGTAAGAACTTCAAGTGCAGTATCATAACGATGATTTATAAGAATTTCATAAACCTCTGCACCTAGTTCCTCCTTAAGGTCAATAAGTTCTATATCTTCGTCATATTCTTCAAAGGCTTTTTCTTCTCTAATTATTTCTATTTCATATCCTGTTAATTTCATTGCCAAACGGATATTAACACCATTTCTTCCGACAATAAGAGAAACCTGGTCGCTATCGGCATTAACAACTGCTTTTTTATCATCCTCATCAAGCTCAATTCTCTTAAGCTTTGCGGGGGCAAGTGATCTTTGAATATATGTTATCGGATCTTCAGAATAGTTAATAACATCTATATTTTCATTATTTAATTCTCTTACAATTGCATGAATTCTAACGCCTTTCATACCAACACAGGCACCTACTGCATCAATTCGAGCATCTTGTGATTCAACAGCAATTTTAGCTCTTTCACCGGGTTCACGGGCAATTGCTTTAATATCAATTATTCCGTCATAGATCTCAGGAATTTCTATTTCAAACAATCTTCTTAAAAACATATTGTCTGAGCGTGAAACAACTATAACCGGTCCGCTTGGTCCTTTTCTAACTTCTTTCACAATTGCTCTGATAGTACCGCCTTTTTTATACCGCTCGAATGGTATTTGTTCTGACCTCGGGAGAACAAGTTCATTTTTATTATGGTTTATAAGAATATCATTTTTTCTAATCTGGTAAATATCACCCACAACAATTTCACCAAGTAACTCCTGATATTCATTGTGGATTATTTCTTTTTCCAGTTCTCTTATTTTCTGGTTTAAACTTTGTTTAGCTAGTACAATAAGTCTTCTGCCAAGAGATGCTAATTCAATTTTTTCAACAAAATCATCACCAACTTCAAGATCTTCATCATTACCCCGTTTATTAACTTCTTCAATGCTGATTTGAGCATTAGGATCTTCAACTTCTTCAACAATTTCTCTTTCAAGAAATAATTCTATATCACCGCGATCTGTATTAACAACCACATCATATTTTGCTTCTTCACCATATTTTTTCCTGATCAGCAGCCCGAAAATTTCTTCGAGAATTCCGCCCAAAACATCTTTGTCGATGCCTTTTTCCTTTACCATTGAGGCAAAGGATTCAACTATATCATAGTTCATTTAATTTTTCCTCCGCTAAGAAAAGCTTATTAGTACTTTTGCACTTATTATATCTTTAAAATTTATTCTAATCAAATTTTTTTCTGTGGTAAAAATCAGGTTATCAGCTTCAACAGAATCAAGCTTGGCTTTTATTTTTAATTCCTCTTTACCTGAGTTATACTGTAAATCAAATTTTCGATTTATATGTTTAGGAAACTGCCTTAAGAACTTTAATGGTCTTTCAACTCCCGGTGTAGAAACATCCAGTCTGTATGAACCTTCAATTATATTATTTTCTTCTATCTGGTCGTTAATAACTCTGCTTAACTCAGCAAGATTTTCAGCGGAAACATTTTTTTCTCCGTCAACATAAATCTCTACAATTCTATTTCGATCATTACCTCTCAGATGAATATCAATAAGAAATAACCCGAACTCAGGAGCTGATTTTTCGGCAATTTCAAATATTTTTTTTGCTAGTTCATTCATACATAACAAAAAACGCCCATAAAGGGCGAATCGAGTGTTCAAAAATAGGATTAATTATGTTAATAACAAAAGAATTCTTTAGGCTGGATATTCAGCTTAGAAATACTGCTTATAGGAATATGTTTACTTAAAAAAGAAATTCCACCTCTTCTAATGAGTTATTACTTTATTAAAAATATATCCGCCTTTTACTGCACCCCAAACTTGTTCATGATTACTATTAAATCCCTGATCCCAGCTCATCATTGAGTTTTTAGTTATTACTACCTTGGTTGTGGCATAAACGGCTCCCCGCAGGGTACTTAAACAATTATCATCTGTTGTGCTGCCTATAAATGTATTCTCATCTTTTCTTTTAATAATAACTTCACAACCCTCTCTTATATCAAGCTGTGAAGGAGTAAGAGAATTAAATTTTGAAATATCTTTATATCCCCCGACATAATTTTCTTCATTAGGAATAGAGAAAATTATACTTTTAAAATCTCCATCAAATTCAATTATTTGATATATTCTCTGTCGGTAGGGTTTATCTTTAGTTTCAGCAACTGCTTGTTCAACATAAATCCAGAATCCATCGGAGTGGTTTTCCCAAATTCTGTGCATTTCCAGAGAGATGTGATAATATGTTGAGTCTTGTAATGATTGTTCTTCACTGTTAAATGATCCGCACATCCAATCAGCAAGTATTTCCAAATCTTTTTTATTCTGTGCAAGACTAATGGTGGATAAAAACCATATTGCTGCTGCGAATATTATTTCTTTTTTCATAATCATAGTTTAAAGTATAGAAACTGGACTCAAAATTATTTTTCAGTTGAAATATTACAAATCGATACAGTGATAGATATTATAATTTAGATTGAAAAGAAAATTTTATTACTTTCGGTTTAACTAACTTTTCAAAATCTATGTATTTCATCTGAAGCAACTCAGAATGAGTACAGGAATTAAATGCAATTTCTGACTCATCAGCAATGCTTTGAGCAACATAAACATCCATTCCGTAAAGATTACCAAACGGCGGCATTGCTCCGACTTCACAATCCGGAAAAAGATTAAGAAATTCTTTTTCGTGTGCTAGCCTTACAGAATCACAGCCGATAGCTTTTTTAAGCTGATCAAAATCAATTTTATAGGAAGCCGGCAGTACAGCCATAGAGAGCTTGCCCTTAACATTTATCATTACCGTTTTTGCAAATATTTTTCCCGGAATGTGTGATGCTGCGGCAATTTCCTGAGCTGTATAAGCCAGTGAATGCCGCATAGTAGTATACTTAATACTGTGCTGATCCAAATAATCCATTAATCTTTGAGATGGCATAACAATCTCCTTTCAATTTATTAAACTATTATTCCTTGTCTGGAAATATCTTCCGTTAGTTCAAGAAATTTTTTATAAGGAATTGCAAGTAAACTCTGTGTCTGAAAAGCTCCGTTTGAAAGACTAATTATAGAAACCTTAGCAGCGGTTTCTTCATCGGGAGCTTCATAAATATCAATAAAATCATACTCCCCTAGTAGTGCATAGTGAGAGATGAATTTAACTTCAGGACATTTTTCTTTAACCTGATCGAGCCAGGCTCTGCCAAGTTTTGCCCTATCTTTTATCTGCCTGGAAGTTTCTGAGGACAGCTTTGTAAGAAGAATGAATGTTTTCATAAATGTCTCCTTTCTGTATGGATATTTTTTTCCCACACTATGAAAAAAGAAAATTTGGGAAAGAACAATTAGAATGTAAGAAATGAAAAATTAAAACTCAACGATGATGAATATTTAGCAAATGATGATATGTGTTTGCTATTTGTCGTTTAACATACATATGATAGAGGGGACTAAACACAGGATTCTGCTATATCGCAGTTTAAAGCAGATTTATATAAGCTAATTCCAGGAACAATAAGAAATTATAATTACCCGCTTATACAAAATATTTAATTACAAAAAATCCACCTAATAGCAGTATTGTGAAGGCAATTGCCAGCCAATTGAAGTATTTATCAATAAAACTCTTGATTTGGGGTCCAAATTTCCATATAAGAAAAGCAACAAGGAAAAATCTGGCACCTCTGCTAATAATAGAGGCTATAATAAACATTGCAATACTTATATTAAAGGCACCCGAAGAAATTGTTACTACTTTGTAAGGCAGCGGAGTAAAGCCAACAGTAAAAATTATCCAAAAATCATAAGCTTTAAACATTTCTTCTATTTTATAAAAAGTATCATATGTAAAACTTGGAATATTTGCAAAGAAAAACTCTGCAATTCCTGTGAACTCTCCAGCCGGAGTCCACCATAAAAAGTGGCCTATGGCATATCCTAACAGAGCCCCTGCTACAGAAGCTATAGTGCAAATAGAGGCAAAACGGAAAGCTTTTGTTGTAGAGCCCAAAACTAAAGCTATTAATAATGCGTCGGGTGGAATTGGAAAAAATGAAGATTCTGCAAAAGCAAGTATAAAGAGAGCCGGCGCACCATAAGGTGTATCAGCCCAATGAAGGACCCAGTCGTAAAGTTTTCTTAAAATTTTCATCCGCTTTTTACATTAATAAGGTGCAAACATAAGTAAAATTGGGTTTTTGGAAAAATCTAAAATGTTTAATTACGGTATACAAATTGTAAATATTAAGTAGTGATTTAGAGCATATTGTTAAATGAATGCTATAACCCACTTAAATAAAATAAGTTATAGATTGAGTTGCCTATTGACAATCAGTTATTTTTGTGCAATATTAACTTGTCGAATTTTTTCGTCTAAATAAATTTACCAATAACAATTGGAGCTCATTATGAAAAAAGCTACTATGTTCTTTGCTGCAGTATTTCTTCTATCCTTTTCTGTTCTTTTATTTGCTCAAGATGATGGAGTAAAAGACAGCAGATATGGTGGATTTGCAAGATTACACAGCATGGGAGACAACCCCTATATCGTTGATCCGGATAATATTAAAACAAATCCGGCATATATATCATCTTATGCAAATTTCTTGTGGGGTGACATTGGTGCTTCAACCCTTAGTCCCGATAATGGCACTGGCCAGTTTGTCGGTTTTAATTTCGGGTTAAATAGAGATGTTACCTTAGGAATATTGCTTACCCGCGATGATTTTGGTTCAACATCTATTGGCAGTATAGACCCGATGGGATTAGTTAATAGTCTTAATGGCCTTGGTGCTAATATCGTTCCTTTAAATAACAACCTTCAGTTAAATTTTTCTTATGAATTGGGGGATTTAGCTCTTGGATTAGGCGTTGCTTATGCTTCTACCACAAATGATTTTCAGCCAGCAACAGGTAGCGGAGATAAAAACACTGCTTCACAAATTGGAGCTAATTTAGGTCTGTTAGGATATATCTCTCCTACCTTTAAATTTGATTTTGGATTTTCAATAGCATTGCCATCAGGAACTTTTGAGCCCGGTACAGGAGATAAACTGGAAGGTTCTAATACTCTTATGTTAGCAAATGCTCGAGGTTTCATTACCCTTAGCAAGCATTTTACTTTAGTTCCAAATCTTGCATTCTACAATGCATCAGGTACTGTTAAATCAGCAGGACAATCAGTTGATTATCCATCTATGATGGGTATTCTTGCTGGTGTAGGTCTTAGTTACAGAAATGGAAATCTTCTTATTTCTGGTGGACCGGCTTTTACTTATGAATCAACCACATTTCCTGCAGTTGAAAACGTTAACCCGGAACTAAAAGATTCAAGAATGTACTTTCCATCATGGAATCTTGGAGCAGAATGGTATTTTACAGAATGGTTAGTTGGTAGAGCTGGTTACGTAGCAAGTACATTCTCTGAGACTTCGCAATCAACAGCAACACCTACAACCTTTGATGAAAATACACGAACCCGGTTTAGCGAAGGTGATGTTAGACTTGGTGTTGGCTTCAGGTTTGGTGGGTTTACTCTTGATGCTACTGTTAATGATGATGTACTGAGAGAAGGTTTTAACTTAGTTGGCGGTGGTACAAAATCATTTGCATATCTTTCCGCTAGTTTTGCTTTTTAAACTAGAATTAATTTATAGCTGGTTGTTTGAAAGAGAACAACCAGCTAAATATTTTTTAAATAACTTATAAACTCTTTTTATTTTTAATCGCTAAAGGTTCTATTAACTTTGTACCAGCAAACAAATTAAATCGTAAAGAAACTTGACAAAGTTAAATTTTAATTTAATCTTTGATTATCCGAAATAATTCGGTACTAACTAATATCAAAATAATAGGAGACACTAATGAAAAAAACACTTTCTTTTTTGTTCGTTTTTTTGCTTTTTTCAAGCATTACCTTTTCTCAGATGCCGGGCATAAGCGTCGGTGGTAATCTGGCCTTACCTATTGGTGATTGGTCAGATGCTGCAGATATAGGCTTCGGCGGAACCGCATCGTATGAGCATAAATTCAGCCCAAATCTTCTTGGCACTGTAACTGCCGGATACCTTATGTGGGGTGGAAAACAAGATTTTGTTGGTGGTTCTTTTGATTATTCAGCAATTCCAATTCTGGCTGGTGTTAAATATTTCTTTACACCCGGCTCTGGTTTTTATGCTGCTGGTCAGGCAGGATTTCACTTATTTACTGTTGATGTAGAAATTGACATTTTTGGTTTTCAAACATCAAGCAGTGCATCAGAAACAGAATTTTCTTTTGCAGCTGGTGCCGGTTATGAAATACCTGTAGGACCAAAAGGTGCTGTAGATATTAATGCAATGTTTAATGTAATTTCTGATTTAAACTATCTTGGTGTTCGAGTTGCATATAAATTTGCTTTAAACTAAGACTTTCAAAAAATATAATATGAGTAAATCCCGCTTTATACAAAGCGGGATTTTTATTTTGCTATTATTCATTCTTTTTCCGACATCCTTTCTTTATTTTTCACATCAAAAAATTTTCAGAGGATAATATGACTTTCGAACGTAATGCCGGAATACTCCTTCACCCAACTTCCCTGCCCGGTAAATATGGAATTGGCGATCTTGGAGATGATGCTCATAAGTTTATAGATTTTTTAGAAAAAGCCGGACAGAAACTCTGGCAGGTTTTTCCACTCGGTCCAACCGGTTATGGAGATTCTCCATATCAATGCTTTTCAGCTTTTGCCGGAAATCCAAATCTGATCAGTCCCGATAAATTAAAAGAAAAAAGTTTATTAAATGAAGATGACTTAAATAACATTCCCGATCATGATCCTGTTCAGATTGATTACGGACAGATTATTGATTACAAAAAAAGTCTGCTTAAACAAGCATTCATAAACTTCAATTTAAATCTTAATAAGTTTGAAAAAGACTTCAACAAGTTTTGCGAAGAAAATAGAGATTGGCTTGACGACTTCGCATTTTTTATGGCAGCAAAAGAAGCTCACGGCGGAATTGTTTGGAAGGATTGGGATAAAGGGCTTGTTCTTCGTGATAAAAAATCATTGTACGATTGGAGTAAGAAATTATCTGATGATATTCGCTATCAAAAGTTCGTTCAGTTTGAGTTCTTCAATCAGTGGCTGTCAGTAAAACAATACGCTAATTCAAAAGGAATTAAAATTATTGGCGATATGCCGATTTTTATTGCTTATGACAGTGCTGATCTGTGGGGAAACAAAGATCTGTTTTCAGTCGATAAAGACGGAAATCTTGAAACCGTTGCTGGTGTACCACCTGATTACTTTAGTGAAACAGGACAGCTTTGGGGTAATCCGCTTTACAAATGGAAGATTATGGAAAAAGATGATTTTCTTTGGTGGAGAAGTCGGTTTGCAAATCTCTTTAAGATGGTTGATATTGTTAGAATAGACCACTTCCGAGGTTTTGAGGCATACTGGGAAATTCCCGGTAATGCAGAAACTGCCATAAATGGCAGATGGGTAAAAGCGCCTGGGGATAAATTATTCGAATCAATAAATAAACATTTGGGCGATGTCGCAATACTTGCAGAAGATCTTGGAGTCATCACCTCTGAAGTTGAAAAGCTCAGAGATGACTTTGACTTTCCAGGAATGAAAATACTTCAGTTTGCGTTTGGTACTGATATGGAAACGAAATTTCTTCCGCATAATTATATTCCGAATTGTGTTGTACTTACTGGCGCCCACGATAATGATACAACGAGAGCATTTTTTGAAAAGGCTAAAGAGGATAAAAACTCAGATATATTTGAACATTGTCAAAAATATCTGAATTATTTCGGCGATGATATTGTTTATGAACTTATTAGAATTGCATACGCCTCCGTGGCAAATATTGTTATTGTTCCTATACAGGATATTCTTAATCTTGGCGGAGAAGCAAGAATGAATTTCCCCGGTAAACTCGGGGGTAACTGGATGTGGAGATTCACCTGGGATCAGATAACTGATGATCTGCATTTAAAGTATTATGGACTAACTCAACTTTATGAGCGTCCTGCTAAGCTTAAGAATGCTAAAAAAATAGTAACGGAAGAAGCTTAATTTTAAAATTCTAAAATTCAAGCATCAAATAACAAATAATTTCAAAATACAAAATACAAACTCTTAAACTTAGTTTCATCTTGGTTTATCATATGATATTTATTAAGTAGAATCTGGTTGTAATTTGGATATTTAAATATGGTGCTTGTTCGACTAAGCAGAGTTAGATGTTTTTCTCATACTCCGAATCTGTTTAGTTTTTCCTGAATCAAACAACTATATAAAAAAGGAGAATAAATTGAAAATACGAATTGGAGTATTGTTTTTATTAACAGCATTTTTACTTAGCTGCGGAAAAAGCGGAAGCAGTGATAATCTTGACTGGAGAACTAATTTAGAAACCGCTCTTCAGCAGGCAAAGAAAGAAAATAAGGCAGTGCTTGTGAACTTCACCGGGTCAGACTGGTGCCAGTGGTGTTTTAAGTTAAGTGATGAGGTCTTTAAACAAAAAGAATTTGAAGATTATGCTAAGAAAAACTTAATTCTGGTTATGGTTGACTTTCCACGGAAGATAGAACAAACCAATGAAACCAAAATGTATAATCAGCAGCTTGCACAGCAATATGGAATTCAGGGATTTCCAACAATACTATTATTTAATAGTACGGGTCAGCCAGTAGCTAAAACCGGTTACCAGCCCGGCGGAGCAGACAATTATATCAGACATTTAGAATCCTATCTCTAAAATAAACGGCGGGTTTTAGACTCGCCTTTATTTTTTCCTGTCATCAACTAGGTAAATTATACCTACTGCATCGGAATTTCAATCAAAACAAATTTTGTGTTTTCATCTATATCAAAAGAAAACTCTATTGTCTCAAAAATTCCTACTGCATCTTTTTTATAAAGATCCTCTCCATTAACTCTAATGTGGCCATCAATAATCATCAGATAAACACCGTTAACGGCATCCCTGGTTTTATATTTTAAAGTATTCTTTTCAGTAAAATTACCAAACTTTATTTCTGCATTTTGATGAATGTATAACGATCCGCTTTCTTTATAGCCCGATACAACTGTTTTCAGTTGATTAATTCTTTCAGAAGCAGGAAAAGCTTTTTGATCGTAGCGCGGCTCAATATTTTTTTCTTTTGGAAATATCCATAACTGAAAAAGTTTAACCGGTTCGGTTTCAGATGGATTAAATTCAGAATGAGTAACACCTCTTCCTGCTGACATAACCTGTACTTCGTCTTTATGGATTACAGCTCCCGTACCCATACTGTCTTTATGTTCTAATGCACCTTCAAGTACAGTAGTTATTATTTCCATATTGTCGTGCGGATGTGTGCCAAAACCTGTTCCTTCTTTTACAATATCATCGTTCAGTACACGTAAAAGCCCAAAACCCATTTTATCTGGGTCATAATATCGTGAAAAGCTGAAACTGTAACGGGTATCAAGCCAGCCATAATTTGCCTTTCCCCTATCCTCTGCTCTGTGAACTAATGTTTTCATCATTTATCTCCTGAACTAATTAATAATACTTCATTGTTTATTTTAGCCGGATTTCCAAACTTCTTCTCAAAAACAAAATCACTAATTGGCTTTCTGATTCTAGAATGAATATTAGTTTTAGTAACTTGTTCAGCATTGTATCCAATAACTAACATAACAACCGGTTCGTATTCATCCGGAATATTTAGAGCTGTTTTTGCTCTATGTACATCAAAACCGCCAATTTGGTGTACATACAAATCCATACTTAAAGCCTGGTATGTCAAGTTAGCAACAGCGCTACTTACATCGTAAAAATAGTATTTATTTGGTTTATCAATGATAGTCAAATTTCGTTTTGCTGCTGCTAGCACAATCAGTGGTGCATCTTTTGCCCATTCCTTATTTTTTTCACTCATCAACGAAAGCAGATTATTAAAATTCTGCAAATCATTACTCCTTGCCATTATAAATGACCAGGGTTGCTCATTGTATGACGAAGGAGCGAGAGAAGCGGCTTTAAATAACAAGTGAATTTTCTCATCTTCAACAGCAATTTGAGAATATTTCTTAATACTTTTTCTTTCTAGAATTATTTTATTCATACATATCTCTATAATTAAAAATTAGTTTCAATTCAAATATATGTTATAACACGAAATTTGTCAAGTCCTCAAAATTAACGTCTCACAACAACTTCAAACACCCAATTGAGTTGTGGACATTATACCTAAATTAACTTATTATACGTATGAATTTAATTTGCTATATGATAATGACTAATATTTTGATCAAATATTTAATTTCTCTCAGTGTATTAATACCTGAGCTGCTATTTTCAACAGAACAGGATTATTCATTCAGACAGTACGGAATTGAAGATGGTCTATCACAAAGTACTGTGTTTGCTTCCTTACAGGATAAAATTGGGTTTATGTGGTTTGGAACTTCAAGTGGATTAAATAAATATGACGGTTATAAATTTACTGTCTATTTAAATGATCCCGATGATTCAACTTCAATTGCCGGTGAGGTAATATCAGCACTTTTTGAAGACAGCGATGGAACCATTTGGGTCGGATCTATTGAAGGAAATGTTAATAAGTATATTAGAGAAACGGATTCGTTCACTTCAATTCATATAGCTTCTTTATTAAGTGAGAGGATGATTGAGGAACAGGATTACTACGACTATCCCCTTTCGTTCTCAAGGAACCACAGCTCAACAGTTACCTCGATAATTGAAGACACCGAGGGTAATTTATGGATTAGCACCTGGGGCAATGGTATTTTTAATATTGATAAGGAGTTTAATAAATTAAATCACTTTTATTTCAATAACTCTTCCTCATCAATAATTCCAACGAACAGGATTACAAAACTTGTATGGGATGAGAATGATTTCATTTGGGCAGCGACTTTTGGTAAAGGTCTTTTGAAATGTCAGCAAAAAAATGGCAAATATTCATTTAGCACATATAATTTTTCACCAGAAAATAAAAACGGATTATCCGATGACAAACTGATTACTTTATTACTGGATTCAGAAAAGAATTTATGGATAGGTACTTTTTATGGCGGTCTGAATTTATTACCAAAAAGTGAAAAAAACTCAGCACCCTCTGAGACTAAATTTGTAAGGTTCGAACCAAGTATTAAAAGTAATTCTATTTCCAGTAAAACTGTTATGGCTCTCATTGAGGATAAATCGCAAAATATCTGGATAGGTACTTTTGGTTCAGGATTAAATAAGTACAATATAAATACACGAACGTTCACTATCTTTAGACACAATCCAACCAATCAAAGTTCACTTGCAGATGATGATGTTCTTTCATTAAGTATTGAACGCTCTGGTATTATCTGGGCAGGTTCGCATTTAGGCGCTGGAATAACTAAGATTCAAAAAAGCCGGGCTAAGTTTAATATTTATACGCACCGACCCGATGATAAAAATGGATTATCTGATAATGTTATCTGGTCAATATATGAAGATAAAAGTAAAAATCTTTGGGTCGGAACTTATCGCGGCGGACTTAACAAAATTGACAGAGGTAAAAATCAGTTTACATACTTTCAGCATTCTTCTAATAATGTAAATTCTATCAGCAGTAACCATATTCGGGCAATTACTGAAGATCGTTTCGGTAATCTCTGGATCGGTACATATAATAAAGGATTAAACCTCATTGATAAGAGAACCGGTAAAGTTAAAAGAATAGGTAATGATCCAGATATAAAACATTCGCTCACTTCAAACCAGGTTCAAAGCATTTATATTGATAATAATGAATATTGGATCGGCACTTTCGGGGAAGGATTAAACTATTACAATTCTGTTGCAAACCCATTCAATGAGGAAATAAAATTTTTCAATTTTGTTCATGATCCGGAAAATCCAAATTCTTTAAGTGATAACAGGGTTTACAAAGTTTTCAAAGATACTAAAGATAATTTATGGATAGGAACTTTCGGCGGCGGATTGAATAAATTCGAGCCGATCGACGGTACATTTAAAAGTTATCGCTATAATCCTGTTGATAATGAATCCATTGCAGATGACAAAATACTCTGCATAGTGGAGGATTCTGATGGTTATTTATGGATAGGAACCTTTGGCGGCGGACTAAACAGACTTGATCCCGCTACCGGAAAATTTAAAAGGTTCTCGATGCAGGATGGAATTACAACCCGTGTAGTTTATGGAATACTTGAGGATGATAAAAAAAATCTTTGGTTAAGTACTGATAACGGTATTTACACTATGGATTATCAAACGAAAAAAATTACACGCTATGACATTCTCGATGGTGTTCAGTCAAAAGAGTTCAATGGCGGAAGTTACTTTAAATCCGAAAGTGGTGAGTTATTTTTCGGCGGAATAAATGGATTGAATTATTTTTATCCGGACAGTATTGAAAGCAGTACTTTTCTGCCTTCAGTTGTTATAACATCAATAAGCGTTCAGAATGAGCCTGTTAAAGGTATTCCTTCTGAAATTTCCCTGAAATACGATAAGAACTTTATTACTTTTGAATTTGCTTCGCTGGATTTTACAAATCCGAAAGAAAATTCATACGCTTTTATTCTTGATGGTTTTGACAGAGAATGGCAGCAAACTACATCGGAAAGAAGAATTGCAAATTATACCAATCTGCCTCCCGGTTCTTATACTTTCAGAGTTAAAGGATCTAACAGTGATGGATTCTGGAGTGCCAATGAAGCTCTTGTTCTCCTTGAGATAATTCCTCCCTTCTGGCAAAGATGGTGGTTCATAGTTCTGGTTTTAATTACGGTTGGTTCTCTCATTTATTATATCAGCACATTACGTATAAAAAATCTGCTTGCAATTGAAAAACTGAAAACTAAAATTGCTGCTGATCTGCATGATAATATAGGTTCGGGTTTAACCGAAATATCTATATTAAGCGAATTAGCCGCCTTCAAGTCTAATAGTAACAAATCCGATTCTCAAAAAGAACTTAAGACTATAAGTGAACTTTCACGCCTGTTGATCGATAGCATGAGCGATATTGTTTGGGTTGTTAATCCGCAACGCGATTCACTTCACGACCTGATAGTAAGGTTGAAAAATTCGTACAGTGAAACATTAAATTCCCTGGGTATTTCTTTCCGCGTTTCAAATCTCGAAAAACTAAAGGATATAAAACTGCCCATAGATTTTAAACAAAATTTATACATGATCTTAAAGGAAGCAATAAATAATTCAATTAAGCATAGTAAGTGCAGTGTAATTCAATTAGATGCTAATTCAAGAAAAGATTTCATTGAAATATCTGTAACGGATGACGGGGTTGGATTGGATGAAAACAAAATCAGTTTGGGAAACGGAATGAAGAACATCAGACAGCGGGCAGAATCGATTGGTGGAAGAGTAAAATGGAAATCATCTCCTAATCAGGGAACATCGATCAGATTTGTTGGAAAAAGATCTGGGATAAATAAAATAAAATCATTATTAAATAAATAATATTAAGAGTAAGATATGATCAATGTGGCAATTGTTGAAGACAACAATGTGATCAGGGAAGGACTTGGAGCACTTATTAATGGTACTACCGGTTATTCTTGTATCGGGGCATATTCAAATTGTGAGGATTTTCTGAACAAACTTTTAACAATTCAGCCGGATGTTGTACTGATGGATATAGGTCTCCCGGGCATGAATGGAATAGAGGGAGTTAGACTGGCATTAGAAAAAAAAACTGATATGAATATTCTGATGCTTACTGTGTATGAAGACAGTGAGAAAGTATTTGACGCACTGTGTGCAGGTGCCTGCGGTTACCTGGTAAAGAAAACTCCTCCGGCAAAACTTCTTGAAGCAATTAAAGATGTTTATGAAGGCGGATCACCTATGAGTTCAAACGTAGCAAGACAGGTTATAACGGCTTTTAAGGAATCTAAAAACACTTATGAAAAAAAATCCGATTACGAGTTGTTAAGTGAACGCGAAAAAAGTGTTCTGTCACTCTTAGCTGATGGTTATAATTACCAGGAAATTGCTGATTCCTTATTCATCAGTGTTGATACTGTAAGGCATCATATAAGAAACATTTACAAAAAACTTCACGTACATTCTCAATCAGAAGCGGTAGCTAAGGCCATAAGAAAAAAGATCATCTGATGTGCTAACCACATAATTGTGCCTGCCTCCAACCTTATTATTGACCATTCATCCCAAGAACCGCATAGATATGCAGTTGATTACGAGCGCTAACATTTTAGTTTTACAACTGAGAATATTGGTTTGATTGTTTTTATCGAACCGCATCATTAAACTCAAAATATTATTAACTGATGAAAGGGAGGAAATATGGAACTCCTTCAATTAAAAAAAGAATTAACTAATCCCCTGTCTGATCTTATCAGTGATGAGATTTATGAAATACTTGAAAGCAGAGGATTAATCAATGAGCGTTCGGTTCGTGATTACAGGATCCGAAAAAAATTTAAAATACTCCGTTCACAAAAAGTAAGAACAGGAGATGCAATTGACGCTTTAAGAGAGGAATACCCTTACCTCCAGTTCGATACCATCAGAAAAATTGTTCATAACCCTCCCAAAAACATATCAGCGTCAAACTGATTTAGATTGGTTATTGAATCCGCCCCGATGACAGTAATGCATCGCTTATGTCAGCGGGGTTTTTATTGCCGTTTAACAACTTTTCGGTTTGGCATTATTTGGTTAAATTGTTCATTAGTTATAAATCTAATAACAGTTTATGAAATTTTTTATAAAGGGGTGTTCAGACAAAGGCCCCATAAGAAGCAATAATGAGGATAGGTTTGGTTTTATTGAAACCGATTATGGCATAGCTGCTATTGTATGTGATGGCATGGGCGGATATAAGGGTGGTGCTGTTGCCGCACAAATTGCTGTGGACACACTAATAAATAACTTCATCTCTCTGCCGCAAAATTTTGAACCTTCCAAAGAAATTATAAATATTTTTAAGATTGCTAATGATTTAATTAATAAAGAAGGAATTGAAAAGCCTGATCTTTCGATGATGGGAGCAACAGTTGCACTGCTTTTAATCAAAGATAATAAGTTCATGACTGCTCATCTTGGCGACAGCAGAGTTTACCTTCTGCGTAATAATAAGTTATTAAAACTTACTAAAGATCATTCCCGCGTTCAGCAGCTTATGGATGAATTAAATATCAGTTACAAAAAAGCAAGTGATATGACAGATAAAAACGTAATTACACGGGTGTTGGGAATAAATGAATTAAGCAAACCGGACATTTCTCCTGCCGAAGCTATTAAAAGTGGTGATAGTTTTATTTTGTGTACCG
Organism: Ignavibacterium sp.; assembly: GCA_018335755.1. GTDB lineage: Bacteria > Bacteroidota > Ignavibacteria > Ignavibacteriales > Ignavibacteriaceae > JAGXRK01. The sequence continues at coordinate 460,044 of JAGXRK010000045.1, forward strand.
ACGGGCTAACAAATTTTATTCATGACAATGATATTATCGATATTGTTTCCGGATTCTCACCTGAGACTGCTAGTGAACAATTAGTCTATCTTGCTGCGCTGCGTGGAGGCGATGATAATATAACTGCTATTGTTATAAAAACTGAAAGTGATTAGTCTATCTACAATCTGTGCTGGGGCTTTAACAGGTCGTTAATTTCCTTAACCGGATTGAATGTTTCAGCCGGAATTTCTACAAATACGGTGTTCCAATAAGCCATAGCGCCATTCCATAATCCGGGTAGTTCTAACGCTTTTAATTGTTTTCCTTCAAAGGTTTTTGTTGTTATTAAGCCGGAGCTTTCGTCCACAAAATTTTTCAAGTTAAACTTTTTGCTATTAAAGTCTCTTACTGCGCATATCATATCCACAGGATTAAAGTGAGTGGATGCGTCAAATATATCTGCTTTACTCCTGTCCCTTTTATTTATCTGAGACTCTTCAATTATCTGTATTGAAACCTCATCATTTTTATTTCTTACCCAGAATGGTCCTCCTCCAGGGTGTCCTTCATTTTTAACCATTCCGCAAACTCTTATTGGTCTGTTTAATCTTTCAAACAAGTAATCAGTTTTTTCATCTGTAGTTTTTCCTTCAAACGAATCAGTTAGCTGAACCGAAAGAAAATCTGATGCAAAAGTTTTTATTTCATTTATAATGATTTCATTAACATCCTTGCTGTCAATAATTTTCAGATAGTTAAAAACTTGTTTTTGAATTTTTATCAGAAATCCCGTCAATATTTTTTTAGATTTAATAGATTCCGCATTTTTAGTTGAAGGCAGTATGTTATCAATGTTTTTTATTAATACAATATCAGCATCAAGGTCGTTTAAATTCTCAATCAGGGCACCATGTCCGGCAGGTCTGAAAACAAGTTTTTTGTTTGAATCTTTAAATAATTGATTATCGAGTGTAACGGAAATAGTATCGGTCGATTTTTTCTGAAATGAGTTAGTTGCTTTAACCTGAACAGATTGTTTTTGAAAATGCTTAGTGGCTTTTTCAATGATCTCCTTAAACAATTCAACATGCTCTTCAGAAAGTGTAAAATGAATTCTTACATTACCTGATTGATCTTTTAGTAATTCAACTGCTTCATAAATATGTTCTTCAAACGCAGTTCTCTTTTCCCCATTATATTTATGAAACAGGATTGCTCCTTTGGGATAAAAAGAATAATTAAGTCCGCTGCTATCCAGGACTTTTCGTAAAATTATGGAGATGTCATCATCATCGCTGATATTATCTAAATCAATCTTTTCTGTCGAAAGTAAAGATTTCAGATCTTCATAAAAAGCAAAATACTTTATATTGGTTATAAACTCATATACGGATTTTGCATCTGAATCAGAATTCATTTCTTTTTTAAGTTCACCAATTGAGATAGGTTCGGAATTAATAAGATATGATTGAATGTGATTAAACATTCGGGTTGCAGCACCTGACGCCGGAATAAATTTTGTTAGCCTTCCCGACATTGCTGCTGAACGATAATTTCCGAGAAGCTCATTAGAATGTGAATCATCTATAACAAAAATACCATCTCCTTTTACACACGGTTTAACTATTTCTGTAAATAACTCACCGCGTTCAAAAACTTCCAATTGTTCAAAAATCTGCTGTTCCGTAATACCTTGTTCTAATATTTCGGATGAATGTTCCTTAAGTTCTTTAAGCCGCTGTTCTTTGTCCATTTCTTTAAATTATATGTGATGATATTATATACTAATATAATTATTTTTTGACTCAGGATGTGAAACAGTAATAGAAGATTAACTTACATTAACAAGAGCATTGCAAGACATACAAAGCCTTTTTAGAATACCTTCAACGCCTCTTCAAAAAATTGAAGATGAATTTCTGTTTAGACACAAGATAAACCTTTATGTAAAAAGAGAAGACCTGAATGATCCTGAACTTTCGGGGAATAAACTGCATAAACTTAAATACAACTTGTTAAAAGCAAGAGAAGATAATCACGAAACCTTGCTCACATTCGGAGGGGCATACTCAAATCACATTTATGCAGTTGCGGCGGCAGGAAAGAGATTCGGTTTCAATACAATAGGAATTATCCGTGGGGAAGAACGTCTGCCGTTAAATCCAACCTTAAAATTCGCAAAAAACTGCGGAATGAAAATTGTTTATATGAACAGGAGTACTTATCGAAATAAAACTACTGATCAGGTTATCACTCAGTTAAAAGAAAAATTCGAAAGATTTTATTTAATTCCTGAAGGAGGCACAAACGAACTTGCATTAAAGGGCTGTGCTGAAATTATTAATTCATTAGACATACATTTTGATACTATATGCACTGCTTGCGGAACAGGAGGGACAATTGCGGGTTTAATTTCTGGTTTAAAGAAGGGACAAAAAGCTATTGGATTTGCAGTGTTAAAGGGCGCTGAGTTCCTTAACAAGGATATAAAAAAACTACTTGGCTTGTATAATATGAACTGCCTGAATAACTGGGAAATAAAAATGGACTACCATTTCGGGGGTTATGCAAAGTTCACACCTGAACTAATAAATTTTATGAATAAATTTGAGAGTCATGCAAATATTAAAGTTGAGCCTGTTTATACTACCAAGATGTTTTTTGGTATTTATGATATGATTAATAATCATCATTTACCGGAAGGTTCTACCATTATTGCTCTGCACACAGGCGGTTTACAAGGACTTGAAGGGCTAAAAGAAAGAAAGGTGCTCCCTTAAATTTCTAATTATATTTAATCATTGCTTTTTCTTAACTCTTAAGTAACATATTTTTTTATTACATTTTGATCCATTAAATAAGTTTTTGCTGTAAATGATTAAAACAATTCTGCATGAAAATGCTAAGATCCTGATCGTTGAAGACGAAGCAATCATTGTTAAAAGTTTAGAGAACCGTTTATCTAAAGCCGGGTACACTATAGCCGGTCTGGCTTCCAGCGGTGAGGAAGCAATCAGACTTGCAGGTATTTGTAATCCCAATATTATTCTTATGGACATTAAGCTTGAAGGCGAAATGACAGGAATAGAAGCGGCCGAAGAAATTCATAAATCACTAAACATTCCGATAATATACCTAACATCATATAGCGATGATGATACTTTTCAAAAGGCAAAAATAACCAACCCCTCTGCCTATCTTCACAAACCTTTTGATGGCGAACAGCTGCAGCGCATAATTGATCTTACTTTGGTGAATCATAATACCAAAATTCAGCTTGAGCAAACTATGAAAAGATACGAACTTGCTCTTGAAGCTGGTAATACTTCTGTTTGGGAGGTTTCACTTGAGTCCGGGCAGATTTCTTATGACAGTAATCTTAAAAACCTGTTTGGTTATGAAGAGTTTGAACTATCTAACCAGGTAGAGGACTGGCTGTACCTGGTTCATCCTGAAGATTTGATCCTTGTTCAGGAAATGTTTCAAAAGTTCATTGCTGGTAAAGATTCGTATTATAAACTGGATTTTAGAATTATACGCAAAAACAGAACCGTCGGATGGGTATCCACTCAGGTTAACCTTATTAAATCTAAAGATGGAAAAACTGAAAGATTGATTGGAGCTACAACAGATATTACTGAGCGAAAACTTTCAGAACAGGCGCTTAGAAAAAGTGAAGAAAAATTCCGAAGCACTTTTGAAAGTGCCGGAATTGGTATGGCTATTTTAGGTCCTGATGCAAGGTTTACAAAAGTTAACAAAACTTTTTGTGATATGACTGGATATACTTTGAACGATTTTCTCAAGCTCTATTTTGATGATGTTTCTTTGATGGACGATTACCCGAAAGTAAAACAAATACTGGATTATTTACTTAAAAATTTACTTGCAGGACCGCAGAAGATCGAATATCGTTTAAAAAGCAGAACCGGAAATATTCTATGGTCTTCAACATCAATTACGTTAGTCAAAGATTATAAACAGAATCCTCTCTATTTTATTGCAATATTCCAGAACATTACTCAACGAAAGGCAGCAGAACAAAAGCTAAAAGAATATGCGGAAGAGTTAAAGAGCATTAATTCAGCAAAAGATAAATTTTTCTCAATTATATCTCACGATCTGCGAAATCCTTTTCACACAATACTTGGCGCATCAGAATTTTTATCGATGTATAGCGAAGAGCTAAGTCAGCAGGAGCTAAAAGAAACTTCATCAAATATTCACACGGCAGCAAAAAATGTATATAACCTTCTTGTTAATCTGCTGGAATGGGCAAGGGTTCAGTCTGGAAAGCTTGAAGTTGTAAGAAGTAAAATTGAACTTAATGACCTTCTGAATAATGTTGCTAATCTTTACAACGAATATGCTGACAAAAAACAAATAACTCTTATCAACGAGAATAACAGCAATATCGAAATATTCGCCGACAGGTATATGCTTGAAACTGTGTTACGGAATCTTGTATCAAATGGAATTAAATTTACTAATCCGGGCGGCAGTGTTTCATTATCAGCTGAAGAAATAGGAGATCTCACTTATATTTATGTGCGGGATAATGGAATAGGAGTCTCTACGGAGAATCTAACGAAACTTTTTAATTATGAACAGCAGTTTTCACTTAAAGGAACAAATAACGAATCAGGAACCGGACTTGGATTAGCTATCAGCAAAGAATTTATCGAAAGGAACGGAGGACAGATCTCTGTTGAAAGCAAAAAAGGTTCCGGCAGTACTTTTAAAATTATTCTACCTAATAACAATACAAACATCTAATAACTGTTAAAACGGGTTAAACTATGGAACAAACTCCTGAATCAAACCAGAACTTTATTAAAAATATTACTAAAGAATTAATTCAACCTTTTGTTGATCTTATCCACGCTTCAAGAGCTTTATGGGGAGTTAACCTCTCCTATCTGCTTGAAGGTTTAACATACTTTGGTATGGTTGGGCTTCTGGCAATTTTCTTTAATGATTTTATCGGACTAGACGATATTGATGCCGGAAGAATGGTTGGGTTCCAAACTGCAGGTATTACACTTGCAATGCTTTTTCTTGGTGCTACCGTAGATTGGATAGGAGTTCGTAAATCTTTACTAATTGCTTTATCAATTATGTTTATAGGAAGAACTATTTTAACGCTCTCTCCGCAATTAGGACCAACGGGTTTATGGAATGCTGCTCATATTTTCTCAATGCTTGGCATTCTTGGAATTATTATTGGCTACGGAATATATCAGCCGGCTGCTTATGCTGCTGTGAAAAAATTTACAACGCCGGCTACCGCTGCAATGGGTTACGCAATGCTTTATGCCATTATGAATCTCGGCGGATTTCTTCCGGGTTTAATATCTCCCCCTGTTAGAAAAGCAGCTGGTATTACAGGTGTATTCTGGGTATATGTAGTACTTACCGTAGTTGGTATTATGGTTGTTTATTTTATCCTCACAAAAAAGGTTGTACAAAAAGCAATCGAAGACAGCAGTCAGGAAACAAAAGAAAAAATAGCCGCTGATCAAGCTAAAGAATCCGAAATGACTGGTAAGGAAAAACTTAAATTTTATATAAAGAATTTTCCGTTGAGGGATTTCAGGTTTTTATATTTCATTTTCATTCTAATTTTTGTCCAAACATTATTTGCACACAACTGGCTAACACTTCCCTTATACACGAGCAGGGCTTTTGATGGTTTTGTTCAGGATAACTTTGAATTCTTCGTTAATCTTAATCCTATTCTAATCTTTATACTTGCTCCTATGGTTACGGCCTTGACTTCAAAGAAGAACACCTACAATATGATGATAATCGGAACTTTTGTAATGGCAGCTCCAACCTTTTTGCTGGCACTTGGTCCAAGCATATACACATTGCTGGCATTTCTATTCATTATGACTTTTGGTGAAGCAATGTGGCAGCCAAGATTTTTACAATGGGTTGCTGAAATCGCTCCTAAGAATATGACCGGAATTTATATGGGAATAGGCCAGTTTCCCTGGTTCCTTACAAAAGTCATAACAAGTTTATATTCCGGCTGGTTTCTGATGAATTACTGCCCAGCTGATACACCTCCGGCTGAAATGAATACTGAAATGATGTGGCTTATATATGGATTTATTGCTATGGTAAGTCCGGTAGGATTATTGCTTGCCAGGAAATGGATGATTAAAGGATTCAAAACCAAACACGAAGAATAATTCTTAATTCGGGCAGATTAAAACGGTGAGGCTGAGAGAATAATATTATTGTTTTCTTAGCCTTTTTTTATTTCTGATGAAATAAAAATTTCTCCAATATTACTTTATCTTTATTTTAGAAATCAAAAATTCAATGAAGAAGCTAAGAGAAAAACTAAATGATGAAGGTCCGTTTCTTTCCTGGATTTTGCTAATAGTGCTTGCATTTATCTGGGGCACCTCTTTTATTCTTATTAAAAAAGGCCTGGAATCTTTTTCGCCTCTTCAGGTCGGAACAATACGTATTGCTTTTGCATTTCTGGTTATGCTTCCATTTGCACTTAAAAGTCTGACCAATGTATTTAAACACTACTGGAGAAAAATAATAATTATCGGTTTCTTCGCTAATTTGTTTCCTTCTTTTCTGTTTGCAACTGCAGAAACCGGTATAAGCAGTTCACTTGCAGGAATACTGAACGCTTTAACTCCGATAATGACTTTTATAGCCGGAGTATTTTTCTTTTCAACAAAAATTAAAATTCTACAGGTGTTTGGTTTGATAGTTGGATTCATTGGCTCATTTGCTTTGGGTTTTATTAACAGTGCAGGCGAACTTGGTGAATTTAATTACTATGCATTGTTTGTTGTTTTAGCTACGATGATGTATGGTTTCAGCGGTAACTTTATCAAAAAGTATCTTACTGGTATTCATCCTGTGACATTAACCGCACTTGCTCTGTTTACCGTTGGACCTTTTTCTATAGTTCTTCTTCTTACCTCCGATTTCGTATCAAGATTTTCACCAAATAATGAAGCCTGGATATCGCTTGGTTACCTGTTTCTTCTTGGAGCAATAGGTACTGCATTTGCATTAGTATTATTTAACAAATTAATTCAACGAACAACAGCAGTATTTGCCTCATCCGTTACTTACCTGATACCTATTATGGCAGTTGTATGGGGAATAATTGATGGTGAAAGTTTTTTTCTGTTGCACTTACTTGGAATGGCATTGATCATTTTTGGTGTTTACATGGTTAACAAAAAATCCGGCTGAATAATCATTTTGTTTAACAGTTCTGATCTTCGTACCCTTAATTATATCTATTGAGAACATTCTTTTTATTATTCCTGATTTTGTATAAATTTTGAATGAGGTTGTAACATTTCTATATTATTTATAGTCTAATAAGTACTTAAAATAATTTTTATGATAAAATCCATCGAACAAATAAAATTAAAACTTAAATGTCCGGGTTGCGGTAGAGAATTGAATGAAGTTTGGAAAGCCCGACTGGATTCTGTAATTGGTGTCAGGTATGCTTATATATGTATGAAGTGTAATAAACTTATTTCTATAAAAAATGAAAAATCTTCATTAGAGTACAATCACATCGGCGCTGAAGTCTGAAAAGCTGCTACAGAATAACGCTTCCTCCCAAACAAATATCATTCTTATAAAACACAGCAAACTGACCAGCGGCAATTCCCTGATCCGATTCATTCATTCTTACAACTGCATTTTCGTTATCTTCAAAAGATAAAGTGCAATTATATAAGTTTGCTCCGTGCCTGATCTTTACTTTCAGATCCTTACCTTCTGCTGGTTTTTCATTTATCCAGTTAAACTTGCCGACACGAAAACTGCTTCTGGCTCTGTTGGTGACATTCTCACGCGAAATGTAAACAGTATTATTAGCAATATCTTTTTTAACTACATACCAGGGTCCGCCACCAAGACGCAATCCGGATCTTTGTCCTATCGTATAATAATAATATCCTGAATGTCTTCCCATAAGTTTATTTGATTCAATATCTACAATATCACCAGGCAGTTCACCAAGGTGGTGTTTTACAAATTCATTAAACTTAATTTGCCCCAGAAAGCAAATACCCTGGCTATCCTTCCTTTCCATATTCGGTAGCTGATATTTATGTGCAAGTTCCCTTATCTCCTTTTTTGTAAACGCACCTATCGGGAAAAATGCACGAGATAACTGCTGTTGAGTTAAATATGCAAGAAAGTAGGTCTGATCTTTAACCGGATCAGGAGAAGTTTTAAGCAAATAACTTCCGTTTAAATTTTCCACTTTTGCATAATGCCCGCTAGCAACTTTTTCAAATGATGAATCAATCTTATCATAAAACTGACCAAACTTGATAAGTGAGTTACAGTACATATCCGGATTAGGAGTTCTGCCTTCTTTAATTTCACCAATGGTATAAGAAACCACTGTATCCCAATACTCTGTCTGCAGATTCAGAATTTCAAGCGGAACATTTGCCTGTTTACAAACTGCGTGAGCAAACTCAAGATCTTCTTCCCAGGGACAATCACCGAGAAACGAAAACTCATCCTGAAGCCAGATCTTTAGATAAAATGCAGTTAAATTGTGTCCTTCTTCTTTAAGAAGCCGAAGAGCAACCGAGCTATCCACTCCGCCTGATAATAATACCGCAACTTTCATATTACTTATTCTTTGATTTTTTTAATGCCTGCAATTTTTCTATAACCTCATCATAAACTTCTTTTTTAACTTTGCTCAATATTAAAGTCATTAGTTTTTTCGAATCTTTAATTTTATCTGAAAAGCCTATACATATCTGGTTTTTACCATCACATACTTTCATCACACCGCGAAGCCTGCCATCGAATATTCCGCCTGAAAGAGATTTAATATCCTTAAAATAAACAACTAATTCCCGGTTAGAAAAAACAAAATCGGTACATATCAGTTTATCCTCATCTGCTTCAATTTTGTAAGGTATAACCTTATAAAGAGTCAGGAATTTTTTATTAATAAAATAAATCAGAAATAATGAAGCTGCCAATGGTATAAGTAAGTACTTATTTTCATCAACAGCAATTACAATTGGAATGAGATAAAACAGCAGCAATAAAGTTGCGGTAATATTTCCATACCGGTAAATAATCCTGGTATAAAACGGATAAGTGAATGTCAGCATAAAAAATATTAATAATTAACAATCTGAATTTACAAAATGATACAAATAATTCTTCGATGAAGTTATCAGTTAAAAATCTTTGGCGTTTCGCTTCAATACTTTCACTTTAATTATTTCTAACTTATTTTTGAAATAAAAACAGGTAATAATATGATGAGTAAAGATTTGCTTGATATTTTATGTTGTCCGGAAACAAAAGCCGACCTGGTTCTTGATGGCGACTTTCTGGTGTCAACCGATAAAGAAACCAGAAGAAGATATCGAATCGAAGATGACATTCCTATTATGCTGATAGAAGAGTCAGAGCAGCTAAGCGTTGAGGAGTGGACCGAAATAATGAAAAAATACGGCAAAAAATAGTGTTGTCACTCGTTTCATTTCTTTTCCTTTGGTTACAATCGAGAATTATTAATTGTTCACATATTCAAAAAGTAACCTTTATGTCACAACCGGAGTCTAAATAAAAAAATCATTGTTTGAGGTTTAATATGAAATCATTTGTATTTACTATAATCTTTCTCTCTTTTATTAATTCTTTCATTATTGCAGAAATAATTACTCCTGGAAATCTTTCATTAGAGACACTTCATCACCGATCATTTAAAATATCTTCCGGAAAAGATCTGATCTTAAAAACAGAGTCCGGTGATGTGACAATTACACCCTGGGCTAAGGAGGAAGTTGAGGTTAAAATTCTTGGTAATGAAAGAGCGCGTGAAAGAATGCGGTTTAGTTTTAATGCAAACAACAATAAAGTGGAAGTAACAGGAAAACGGGACGGCAGCGGATGGAGCTGGTTTTCCAGTATGAATCTTAAGTACGAAATATTGGTCCCTTCCTCATTCAATGTTGAAGTTTCAACTGCCGGAGGAGATATTAAAATTGGAGGTGTTAATGGTAATATCCTGTTAAATACATCCGGCGGCGATATTTGGGTTGATAGATGTACAGGAACAGTTGATACGAAAACATCGGGTGGCGACATTAATATTTTCACTTCCAACTCACCTGTAAATGCCAGAACTTCAGGTGGTGATATTGACCTCGAATATTCTGGCAGCAATAAGGGAATTGAACTTAAAACTTCAGGTGGAGACATTGACATAAAGGTTTCTATTGATATTAAAGCCAGCGTTGAGTTATCCACCTCAGGCGGTGAAGTAAATAGTAAAGAAATTACTTTAAGCAATAACTCGCGTATGAGCAGAAGTAAAATTATTGGAGATATAAACGGCGGGGGTGAAAAGCTTATTGCCAGAACCTCAGGCGGTGATATTGAAATCAAAAAACTGAAGGAATAAAAAATTTATAAATCTTATAAATTAAGCCGAAGATTGAATAATTGTTTGATTAGCTGACTAAATAGGTTTCAGGCAACTCTTTAAACTTTTAATCATTCAGACTGCATTATTTGTTCATAATATTCTTTATATTTTTTAATTGCATTGAAAGTATATTCGGCAAATTTTTTCTGACCCTCTTTGCTGGAAATATGTTTTGCATCTTTAGGATTTGTAAGAAATCCTGTTTCAATTAAAACGCTTGGCATAGATGCTCCTACAAGCACATAAAATCCTGCTTGTTTCACTCCTCTTGATTTTAATTCGGAATGTCTGTCGAATTCTCTATGAAGAAGTTCCGAAAATTTTTCAGAATATTTCATATAAGCTGCATGAGCCATACTAACAAGTATAAAATTCTCATCAGTCAGTTTTTCATATCTGCCCGGATTTTCTTCAAACTTAATAACACTGTTTTCCGTTTCTGCAATTGCAATTGCTTCTTTAGTTCTGCCGGGTCTTAGCAAATAAACCTCAAATCCGGTAGCGTCAGTTGGTCTTTTCTTTGTCGAGTTACAATGAATTGAAATAAAAAGTTTGCCATTGTTTTCATTAGCAATTTTTCCACGTTTATAAAGGTCAAGAAACACATCAGTTTTTCTAGTATAAACAACCTTTACATCTTTCATATTGTCTTCAATGATTTTCCCTAGCTTGAGAGCTATGGCAAGATTTAGATCCTTTTCCTTTACACCATTAATTCCAATTGCTCCGGGATCTTTTCCACCGTGACCGGGATCGATAACAATCACATCAAAATTCCATTTTTCTTTCATTTTATCAACAGCATCAGTTCTTGCAAAAATCTTATTATGAAGAGTTATCAGAATATCATTGCTATTATCAACATTCATAACTTCATTCGTGGTGTAATCCTTGCCCATTGTCAATTTTATTTCAGCATCCGCTCCAACATTTCTTGCAGAAATATTTTTTACCAATCCTTTACCTTGCGAGTAACTAAACCTCACTGTATCAACATTTACCTGACGGAAAGTGAGAGTAAGAATATCATCTTTAAATGAACTTACATACGAAGGAATTCTTATGTTAGAATTAATTCTTAGTAAAGTTCCGTTTGCCCGCTCATCAAGAGAAAATCCCCTGATATTAAATGTTGACACAACTGGAGTTTCAGTTACAACATCCTTTTGTATGTCAGTGTCTGCTATTACTTTACCTACAATTAATTGTGATGGAGATTTGAAAGTCAATTCTTTTCCGTATGCAAGCACCAGTGGTTCAAGAATGTATTGCAATGGTGCAAAAACTCTTGAGTCAAATACATAAGTTGAAGTAGGGAGCTGATAAACCTTTTGTGTGCCGTCAACTCTATCTGTTAAAATTAAATAGGGATTTTTACCTGTGGCTTTGAGAAGATAATTGTCAAACTTAAGTTCTATTTTAACTGTCTGTTCATTTTGAAAATGATTGATGGAAAGAGCTTCCGCAAGATTTCTTAACGAAACATAAATGGTTGATTCTCTTGTATAAACAGGGACGTACTTTGTCCCTTCCGGAGTTATAACCGTAAGGTTTTTCATTTCCTGGGCTGCAGTAATTGAAATAAACAGCCAAATGAACATTAAAAAAAAATAAATGAAAACATTATTCTGATTTAGAAACATATTTAACCAATAAACGGCAGAAATGATCCTGTTTTTTGTTTATAAGATTTCCAGCTTTCACCTAAATGCTTTTCCATCAGCTTATCCTCAAATGATGCACGCATAAATAAAAATGGTATTTGAATAACTGCAAACGGCAATAATATAAAACTTAATGTTGCAGCAGCAGCACCAAGATCAAGAAGCATTTGTGAAATATATTGCGGATGCCTGATCAATTTGAATGGTCCCTTTGTTATTAGCTGATGATCTTTAAATATTATTATTTCCTGTGCGTAATTTTCACCCAGTGTTTTGAATGCCCATATCTGTACCCACGAAAAAACCAAATAGAATGCTAATCCTATATAACGAATGGTTTGATATTCTTCAGCATACTCAAGAGTGCCCACCTGAAAAACCGATACTATCAGCAAAAGCAATGTTATTGTTGAAAAAGTAAGCGGAAGCCATTGAAGAAATGTTTTTGGCTTTTCTTTGTAAGCGCCGATTTTTGTTTTTACCCCTTTCTTTGCACCAGTATAGTTTGCACCGAAAGTGGCGATGATATTTAATCCGATTATAATGTTTATTGGGTCCATATACCGATTTCTTATCTAAATGATGCGAAATATAAGAAAACTTAAAAAGACTTTTGATATTAGCGCTAGAGTAAAGATTGGCAAATCCGTTTATTTATTAAACTTTTTACTTATCTGGTTTGTTATGCACATTAAAAGAGGAGTAAAATGCGATTTAATAATAAAACTGTAATGATAATCGGTGCTACGGGCGGAATAGGTTCTGCAACAGCCAGAAAAATATCTGAAGAAGGCGGAAACCTGGTACTTGTAGCTAGAGATTTATCTAAACTTGAATTGCAGCAGAATGATTTAAAGACAAAATCAATAATTCAATCCATTGATGCAACTAAATCTGACGAACTTCAAAAAGCAGTACAGGCTGGCGAAAGTGAATTTGGTAAAATTGATGTTTTAATAAATGCGGTTGGGTCAATTGTTCTAAAATCATTACAAACAACTTCTGAGGAAATTTTCAGAGAAACTTTAGAGCTTAATCTGGTTTCACCTTTTCTGTCTATTAAGGCTGTGCTGAATGGAATGTTAAAAAATAAAGCCGGATCAATTGTGGTCGTTTCATCAGTGGCCGGTTCAACCGGACTTACAAATCACGAAGCAATATCTGCAGCTAAAGGCGGGCTTGAAGCAATGATACGATCTTCAGCAATAACTTATGCAAAGCGCGGAATAAGATTTAATGCTGTTGCACTCGGTTTAGTTGACACTCCAATGGCTAATTTCTTAACAGGTGTTGAAAGCTCCCTTAAAGTTTCTCAAGCGCTTCACCCTATGGGAAGAATCGGAACTCCAGATGATGTGGTTGAAGGAATACTTTATCTTTCTTCAGATGATTCTAAATGGACTACAGGAGTCGTTCTTCCAATTGATGGCGGAATGTCAGCAGGAAAATAGTAACAGTTTAAAAATAAAAAGCGCTGATTTTCAAATGAAGATCAGCGCTGACATTATCATTTGTAAAATAGAGTTATCTTAGTTTTCTACTTCTTCTAATACAGGAAGTTTTACTCTTCTAGGTTTGATTTCTTCCTTAACCTTTTTCTTTGCCTTACCGTTTGATTTACTTTTAGAACCGAAACCATCAGGATTATTCTGATCGGCATAATTTTTATATGAATAAATTTTATGCTGATAATTTCTGAGAATAATCTTTTCTTCATCATGATGCAGCACATAATTAGGAACAAGAGGAATTTTTCCGCCACCGCCCGGAGCATCAATTACAAAATGCGGAATTGCGAGTCCGCTTGTATGACCTCTTAGCCCTTCAAGTATTTTCAATCCGGTTTCAACAGATGTTCTGAAATGGTTAGCTCCTTTAGTTTCATCGGCCATATACATATAGTAAGGACGAACCCGTATTCTTAAAAGTTTCTGTACAAGTTCTTTTACAACCTCGGCATCATCATTAACGCCTTTCATAATAACCATTTGATTACCTACAGGTATTCCTGCGTCTGCAAGCATTTCACAGGCTTTAGAACTTTCAGCAGTAATTTCCCAGGGATGATTAAAATGCGTGTTGCAATATATCGGGTGATATTTCTTCAGCATATTGCAGAGCTTGGGAGTGATTCTCTGCGGCAGAACGCATGGCATTTTTGTCCCAAGTCGAATAATTTCGATATGGGGAATTTTCCTCAGCCGTTGAAGTATTTTTTCAAGCATCTGATCGGTAAGCATAAGCGGATCGCCACCGGATAAAATCACATCACGGATTTCGGTATGCTCTTCAAGATACTTAAATGCGCTTTCCAATCCCTTCATAGAAATTTTTTCGTAATCGCCAACTTTTCTTTTTCTTGTACAAAAGCGGCAATAAAGTCCACATTGACTTGTGACAAGGAAAAGTGCACGATCCGGATAACGATGAGTAATATTGGGTACAGGGCTCATCGCATCTTCCATCAAAGGATCTTCCTCAGCGTCAAAGTCTTCCAGTTCTGCTTTATCCGGAACACACTGCCGCCAGATCGGATCGCCGGGATAGCGGATCAGATTTAAATAATATGGGTTGATACGTGCCTGGAAAAATTCATCCAGATCTTCCGCAACTTTACGGTCTATGCTGAATTTTTCCACCAGTTGATCGACAGTGTGAACACTATCGCGTATCATTTGCTGCCAGAGTTCCATAACGAGTCCTCAATTATTCTTGTTATTAAAATACTTACCGAACACCAACAAGTTGTCGCCGAATGAATAAAAATCATTTATTTGAGATACTATGCTGTATTTGTTTCTTAAATAAAAATTTCTTGTAGCAGCGTAACTTTCTTTCGAAGAGGTTTCTGCTAAAAGCCATCTACCTTTACTATCCTTAACAAACTTTTCAGCATGCTCTATTAAATTTTTGCCGATACCTTTTTTCCCTGCAGAGGGATCAGCAACAATCCAATAAAGATCATATACAGCATCCGTTAATGGTCTTTTACCGGTACAATGATATCCGATTATTTTTCCTTCATCTTCATAAACAAAGATGTTATAATCTGTCTGATCAGTGTTAAAAGCGGTAATATTTATCAATTCCATTGCAACTTCTACCTCTTTTTCACTAAAAGCAGAAATTTTCTTCAACATTATTTCTAACTTATCAACATCAGATTGCTTTAGTCTTCTTATCATTTTCCTTCCGGTTCAGTGCAAAACCCGTTATAGTAAACAGCAATTCTTTGTGCGAAATACCTGCTGCATTAGCAGCTCTGGAAAATCCGGAATCCCGTGATATATCCGGATTCGGATTAACTTCAATAACAAATGGCGTGCCTTTTTGATCCAATCTTATATCAACTCTGGCATAATCTCTGCAATTAAGAGCTTTAAAAGAATTAAGTGCTAAATCTTCAACTTTCTTTTTCAGTCTCTTTGTCAATTCAGCCGGGCATTTTGGTTTTGTGTAATTATAATAAGTACTGCCTTCAATCCATTTACCATCATAAGTAACAATTTTCGGCAAATCATCAGGTAATCCATCAAAAACAATTTCTGATAGTGGCAGAACTATATCTCCCAGTACAGCACAGTTAAGTTCTCTGCCATCAATATATTCCTCAACAAGAATACTTTTATTATAAGTTTCTGACAAAAACTTATAATGCTTCTTCAGCTCTTTAAAGGTATTAACAACCGAATATTCAGAAATTCCAATACTGGCATCCTCATCAAGAAGTTTCATAATAAGAGGATAACGGAGATCAATATCACTTTCCGAAAATCTTTTATGTACATCTAATGTCAAAGAACCCGGTGTATTTACACCAAATGAATTTAAAATCCTTTTTGCTCTCTCTTTATCCAAACAATTACCAAGAGTTGAGGGTAAGTTTCCGGTGTAATGATAGCCCAGCAATTCATACAGAGCTGTCATACAATATTCATAATGAGCTATTCCCTCAACAGATTCAACAAAATTTAATATCGCATCCGGACTAAAGCTTTTTATTTCATCTACCACTCGTTGTACTCTTCTATCAACAGCGAATAACCTCACTTCAGTATAATTTTCCTTCAAACTGCTGATGATGTAGTCCATCTCTTTAGTAAAACCTTCTTCTGAAAGATCTTTATTACCCTGACCTTTGTCTTCAGGTCGGCCATTATATAAAGAGAACACACTTACCGGGGCATTATAACATACCAGTATTTTAGATTCTTTCATTTTACCAGGTTGTATCTTTTTGCCGCTGCATACAGAACAGTATTAATCATCTGCTCATAAGTCATTCCCGCTGCTCTTGCTGCTTTAGGATAACTTGAATTCTCAGTTGGGTCAGGCATTATGCCGGGTAAAGGATTAATTTCTATAATGCTCGGCTCACCGTTCTTATCTAATCGCACATCAACTCTGCTCCAGTCCTTGCATTTAAGAACATTGTAGGTATCCAATACTATCTTTTTAATTTTTACTTCAAGAACCGGATCAATATTCGCCGGACAATCAAAAACATTAAAATCATTTTCCTTGGTATCAAGAATCCATTTTGCTTCAAAGGAGTATAACGGAATGATGCCCTCCGGGTAACGATCATAAACAATTTCAATTATCGGCAGTGTTTGTACTTCGATTCCGTTTCCTAATACTGCTACTGTGAACTCTCTGCCTGGAAGAAATTCTTCAATCAATGCTGATTGATTGTATCCGTTTTTAATTCTGTTCACTTCACTATACAGTTCTGTTTCATTTCTAACGTAGGAAGAAGAATAAATTCCCTTGCTTGATCCTTCACAAACAGGTTTTACCATTAATGGAAAATCAAATGAAAGATTTTTCACATCATCTATACTATCTGCAACTTTAAATTTTGCATTCGGTATTCCGTAGTAGGTTAATATTTCTTTTGTTCGTGCCTTGTCAAGACAAATTCCAAGTGTAAGTGCATCTGATCCGGTGTAAGGTATCTGAAGCATGTCGAGCATCGCTGGTATTTGTGCTTCGCGACTGACACCATAAGCTCCTTCAGCAATATTAAAAACTATATCAGGTCTTATTTCTCTGAACTTTTCGAACGCATCTTCGTTCGCCTCAATCAAAGTAACATCATGAAACTGTTCAAGAGCATATTTAAGTTCATTAATTGTTTCCCAAGTATCCCATTCAGCATAAGTATCTGTAGAGGGTTGTGTGTTTGATGATGGATTGTTCTGGTTAGGGGATACGATTGCGGGGAAAGTGTTTTCACTTTCAGGTTTAACATTGAATGTTAACGCCACATTAAGTCTAACATTGAACTCTGATGATAGAATAACTTGTCCTTAAAAATTTTTATAATTTTTTTTAACAAATATAATTATTAAAAATTCATTTGCAAGTGTTTACAACTTCAATGAAAAAAAAATTCTCAGTCATGATTTTAAAACTCATGAATGAAAATCTTTAAAAGAATTTTTCAAGAAGCACAGAAGACAAATATTTTAAGCTTATAAAAATATTTTTGCAGTTAGATCAAGAGCTGGAATGCATGATTGATTGAATGATTGAAGGATTGAACTATCTACCGGTGAAGGCAGGGTTATTGAATGTTTTAAAGACAACTTAATGGCTACGAATGACTATAAACACCTATTAATGATTATTAATAAATATCAACAACTTATTCTTATAAAATTACTTTGCCCAATGCTCTTATACCTCAGCCTTATCCCAAGCCTATCACTAAGCTATAGTAGCGTACTTAAGACTTTCACTGTATTGTATTAATAAGTTTTGTTTAATGATTTGATTTTCCGGAAGGATGAACTTCGGATCTTTATCAACAATGGCAAAAGCTTTTTGTTTTGCATCGATTATGATCTGAGTATCATTTATAATATCAGCATACTTCAGTTCAGGGAAGCCGCTTTGTACTGTTCCGAATATATCGCCGGGACCTCGCAGCTTCAAATCCATCTCGGCAATTTTAAAACCATCGGTATGCTTAACCATAGTTTGAAGGCGGACTGAAGATTTATGCTTTTCAATTTGAGCCGGTGGTAAATATTCAAGATCAAGTTCATGCTGATTGGTTTTTGATACCAAAGAATCTTTTGCAACAAGAATACAGTATGCCTGCTTGCTGCTTCTTCCTACTCTTCCCCTTAACTGATGTAGCTGTGAAAGTCCGAAACGCTGTGCATCATTAATTAAAATGATGTTTGCAGCAGGAATGTCAATGCCTACTTCAATTACAGTTGTTGAAACAAGAACATTAAAATCTTTTTTAAGAAACCTGAGCATCACTTCTTCTTTTTCCAGCCAGGACATTCGCCCGTGAATTAATCCCAGCTTCAATTCTCTTAAATAAGAATTACTGAGCTCCTCAAACAAAGTTGTTGCCGCTTTAAGCTCTAACTTTTCAGATTCTTCAACTAAAGGATAAACTAAGAATGATTGATATCCGTCTTTGCTTTTATCGATAACGAACTTATAAATTTCCGGAAGTTTATTCTCACCACGAAGTACCGTCTTGATTGGATTACGGTTTTTCGGCATTTCATCAATTACTGAGAGTTCTAAGTCACCATAAATCGTCATTGATAAAGTTCTTGGAATAGGTGTTGCACTCATTACAAGAACGTCGGGAGTTTTCCCTTTGCTTTGAAGCTTCGCTCTCTGTCTAACTCCGAATCGATGCTGCTCATCAATAACAACTAATCCCAAATTATTGAACTTAACTTTTTCCTCGAAGAGGGCGTGCGTACCAACAATAATATCTGCTTCCTGAAATTCTATTGATTCAAGGTTTTTATCGCGTACAGATTTTTTCTGTCCGCCAAGTAATAAAATGACTTTAATTTTTCTTTCTTTATGAATTTCGTGGAGTTTATTCATCATCACAGAAATATTTTTTGCATGCTGATCTGCTAAAATTTCTGTGGGAACCATAATCGCTGCCTGGTATCCGTTATCTATAGCAATTAACATTGCAATCAGTGAAACTATTGTTTTTCCGCTTCCCACGTCCCCCTGAAGCAGACGGTTCATTGGTTTCTCCGACAGCATATCATTCTTAATTTCGCTTAAAACTTTTAATTGGGCTTTTGTAAGTTCAAACGTAAGTGTTTTAAGAAAATTTGAAATGAGTTTTGTTTTTATGGAAAGTGAATTACCGGTTAGTTTTGTTTCATAATTATGTTTTCTGAGTGCAACAAGAGTTTCTATATAAAACATTTCTTCAAACTTGAAACGATGTTTAGCCTTCTCGAATAAATCTTTGGATTCGGGGAAGTGATAGTTTTTAACAGCGGTTACTATATCAATAAGATTTTCATCTTTAATTATTGAGGATGGTAATGTTTCTTCAAGTTTATCAACATAATTTTCAACTGCATAGCTTACTATTCTTCGCAATGACAGATCACCAATGTTTCTGGCTTTAAGTTCTTTAGGAATTCTGTAAAAAGGAATGATCTTGCCGGTATTAATAAAACTCTGTGATTCCTCTTCTGTTATCCTATCGAAATCCGCATGAACAAACTGAAGTTTGTTATAATTTATTTCCGGTTTAGAAGAGATTGCAAATATATCTCCCGGTTTAAATACTTTTTCAAAATATTTTATTCCCTGAAACCAGATACATTCAAAAAATCCGGTTGCATCACGGAAGTGAACTTTAAGTAATTCTTTTCTGAATCTTATCCTTTCAACATCCTCAACTTTTCCGATGATTGTAACTTCCCCCGGGTAACCGTTTATAACATAACCATAAGCTTTAGCAGCAGTAAGAACTGTGGTTCGATCTAAATGACGAGAAGGAAAGTAAAATAAAAGATCACGAATAGTTTTAATTCCGATTTTATGAAATGATTCTGCACGCTTTGGTCCAACCGACTTAATGTATTGAACCGAGCTTTCGAGTATTTTCTCTTTTGAGGAAATCATTAAGTGAAAAATAGTTTAAGGGACGAGCAAACTCAATAAGCAAGTACACCTTTATATAATGTATAATTAAATAATTTGTTAAATTTTACATCATTTATAAAAGGATTATGAATTGAACTGGCAAAAACTTTTATCAGACACCCAGCTTGGAACAGAAAATATTTCACAAACAGGAAAACCTGACGGCAGAAGTCAGTTTCAGAAAGACTTTGACAGGATAGTGTTTTCTCCTGCCTTCAGACGACTTCAGGATAAAACGCAGGTCTTCCCTCTTCCGGAAAGTGATTTTGTTCATACAAGGTTAACTCACAGTCTTGAGGTTTCTGTTGTTGGAAGATCGCTTGGTAATCTTGTGGGTGAACAGATTGTTAAAAGACATTCAGATTTAGAGAACGATTTTACAAAATTCCATTTCGGGGAAATTGTTGCTGCTGCCTGTCTTGCTCACGATATAGGTAACCCGCCTTTCGGCCATTCAGGTGAAGATGCAATCTCCGAATATTTCAGAAGCGGAAATGGAAAAAGATTTGAGAGCATTATTACCGACACAAAGAAATGGATCGATCTTACAAAGTTTGAAGGCAATGCACAGGGCTTCAGGATTATAACAAAGCTTCAGAATCCAAAGGTTGTCGGAGGACTTAGGTTAACTCATGCCTCTTTAGCTGCTTTGACAAAATATCCAAAGGAGTCATTAACAAATAATTCTGCTTCACAAAAAAAGATTTATAAGAAATTCGGATTCTTCCAGTCAGAGAAGGATGTTTTTCGGGATATTGCTGAGCATACCGGATTGATAAAATTCAACCCTTCAGAAAATTTCTGGTGTCGTCATCCTTTAAGTTTTCTTGTTGAAGCTGCAGATGATATCTGTTACAGAATTATGGATCTTGAAGATGGCTTCCGTCTTGGATTAGTATCCTTTAGAGAGACAGAAGAACTATTAAAAAATTTAATACGTGTCGATATTGTTAAGGACTACTATCAAAGAGATGAATCTGACAGGATTGGTTACCTTCGTGCAAAATCAATTAATGAACTTATAAAAGAACTTGCTCAGGTTTTCCTGGATAATGAAGATGATATACTGAACGCTAAACTTGAAGAAGAACTGATATCGTTAATACCAGGAGCAAATGGGTTAGAGGAAATTGAAAAACTATCTATTGAAAAAATATACCGTCATCGAAGTGTTGTTGAAAGAGAAGCCGCCGGATATGAAGTCCTGAGCGGATTGTTGGATTCTTTCATAACTGCATTTAATGAATGGCTTGATGGGAACTTAAGTCCAAAGAACCGAACAATAGTCAACCTCCTGCCCAAAAGAATTCTTAATTCATCAAACAAAGAGACAGAAATCTATGAACGTATGTTGATGATAATAGATTTTGTGTCCGGTATGACGGACTCATTTGCAATATCATTGTTCAGAAAGATAAAAGGAATATCATTACCGGGATCAAAAATCACAGAATAAAAAAAATGTGGATGACGCGGGTTCTGTCTTCTATTGCGATTAAATATTCCCTTCCGTTTTCATATCGCGGGTCATAAGATCGGTAGTGGCTTTAATGGGGTCTTTATCTTCAAAGAGTATTTTATAAACTTCATTAGTAATTGGTGTTTCAACTTCATATTTTTTTGCAAGCTGCGATGCTGATCGGCTTGTTTCAACACCTTCAGCAACCATGTCCATAGATTTTAAAACCTGTTTAAGCGTTTTTCCTTTTCCAATTTGTTCACCAACATAACGGTTGCGGCTGTGCCGGCTCATACAGGTTACAATTAAGTCTCCCATACCGGAAAGTCCTGCAAAAGTTTCGGGCTGAGCACCGAGTGCTAAACCAAGTCTGGAAATTTCTGCGACGCCTCTTGTCATAATAGCCGCTTTGGTATTGTCACCAAATCCTGCACCGTCAATAATTCCAGCTCCTATGGCTATAACATTTTTAAATGCACCGCCAAGCTCCACACCAATAATATCAGTAGAAGAATAAACACGGAAGTAAGAAGTCATAAACGCTGCCTGAATAGAAGTTGCGGTATCGTGATCTCTTGATGCAGCCACTACAGCAGTCGGGATTCTCTTACTAACTTCTTCAGCGTGTGAAGGACCTGATAGAACTCCAATCTGTGAATCATCAATTAGGGGATGAATATCTTTAAGCATTAAAGACATCGTAAGCAGAGACTTATTTTCAATTCCTTTGGATACACTTACAAGAATAGAGTTTTTTATATCGCTGTATTTAATTTTATCTACAACACTGCGTAAAAACTGGGAAGGTACTGCCATTACGATCAGATTCTTATCATCCGATGCTTCGTCAAGATCGTGAGTAATTAAAATTTCATTTGGTATTTTTAATCCAGGAAGGTATTGTGTGTTCTCTCGCTTCTTGAGAAGTTCTTTAGCATAACTGCGTTTATATTCCCAAAGAGTAACATTATGTCCGTTAAAATGAAGCAGAACCGCAAGAGTGGTTCCCCACCCTCCGGCTCCAAGAACTGAAATTTTCATTTTTAATTTTTCTTTTTGAAAGAGAGTTTGTTTTCTGTTCCGTTAAGAATACGAACAACATTCTTTCTGTGCGTGTATATCACAAGAAGAGATACAGCAATTACAAATGGAAGCAAAGTATTATAACCCGTTATACTATCGTGCAAAACATTTTCCCTGAAAAACATTGCTGAAGGAACAGTTACTGCGGCTAGTACTGAGCCAAGTGAAACATATCTTGAAATTGTAACTACTATAAAGAACACGCCGACAGCAATTAGCATATCAATGGTAACTATCATCAAAAGCATACCGAGAGCAGTTGCTATTCCCTTACCGCCTTTAAATCCTGCAAAAACTGTCCATATATGACCAATAACAGCAGAAATGCCTGCAATAATCTGGATTAAAGTAAAATCATCAAAAGGAGAAATATTTGCAAATGGCAGGCCGCCATAATGAAGTCTTGCAACAACTATAACAGCAAGTACACCTTTCAGAGCATCGAGAATAATAACCATAACACCGTGTTTCCAGCCGAGTACACGCATCACGTTTGTTCCGCCGGCATTACCGCTGCCATGTTGACGGATATCTATTCCCTTAACAGCTTTGCTTACTATAATACTTGTCGGGATCGCCCCTACCAGGTAAGAAAGTATTACAATTATTGCCAATAAAAACATTAAAATATCCTATAAAAACTGCATAAACCTAAATAATTATTATTTAAGAAACAATAATATTTAAACTACAATTGTAAGATTCACCCACTATCAAATAGATTCAACCTTTAATAAACTCTTTTCCCCAAAATTCTGAGGGATTTTCAATAAAACCAGACTTAATTGATCCAATTATATCATCTACATAACTATCATTTCGCATTCCAACCAAAGTGGATGAGACACCATATAGTGAATTCAGCATAAGAACTGATTTTTGAGATAAAGATAACTTCTTTTGTTCATCTTTTAAGTAAGCATCCAGCTTTTGATGAATATGCCTGTTCTTTTCATTTTGCTTATTTGCTAAGGAACTTTGAATGGAATCAAGTAAAATATTTACGGTAACAGCATAATTTCTCAAAGAACGCACAGCATTTTCATCATCAAAGTATTTGCCAAGAATATTTATTGCAAAATTTGCCCTCGGGATGAGATGATAAATCTTAACTTCCTTAAAATTACCGGCACTTGTAAAACTATGCCTGTTAACCTTTAGAATTTGAGCAAGTGACAAGCAATCTATAAGATTCTTTCTTTCAGAAGTAGTAACATTAATAAAGTTTGCATACTTATTAATTAGATTCTCTTCCTGTTTGGATAGATCATCCATAAGTTCAATAATTTCATTTTCATTTCTGTTTTCAGTTACAGGAAAATCTGCCAAACGTATCAATTGATTTTTTACTATAGCATTAAGAGGACGATTGACAAGTACACCAAGATTTGATTCTTCAGCTAATTGCAGAAACGTTTTAGTACCGTTAACGTTGTTTTTATTTAATGTTCCGCCCTGTTCAAATAAATTTAAAGGAAACTGAACAACTGCAAAACGATTTTTGTCCGATATGTTGTTTGCAATTGCTATAACTTTTTCCAGAGAAGTAAAGTTGGACTTATCTGACGGTAACCCGAAAGTATTGGAAGATATTCCATAATAATTTATACGACCTGAACTTACTTCTTTTTCAAGATGAACAAATGCTTGTTCAATTCTTCGATAGTATTCCTTCTTTCTTCTTTCATCTTCTGTTATTTGTGAATAAGTAAGAAAGTATTCCGGATTATGAAGAAGATAAATATCAATCCTTTCAAGATTCAGACGTTCGAGAGAACGTTTGATTTGATCTTCTAAAAATTCCGGATGAATGCAATGCCACAGATCAGGTGCACATTTTGTTATTTCCGGAAATGGTTTTCCGCTGCTTTCTTTTTGCGACGCTAAATCAAAGTTGCTGCCTTGGATATATCCACCCTTTGAAACGATTAAAATTTCATTTCTGGATATCTTATCTGTTTCTATCAATTCTTTTACAATTTTGCCAATAAGCTTTTCACTGCCGCCATCTGAATAGTTTGCGGATGTATCTATTATATTAATACCTGAAAGCAGAGCTTTTGACAATGTAATCTCGTGGGATTTAACACCAATGTCTATTCTATATGAACCAAATCCACAGATCGATGCAGTATAGCCAGTCTTCCCGAGAACTTTATATTTGATCTCCGGATATCTTTGTAAATATGAGTTAGTTTGGGAAGTTTTTTCCATATAAATCTAAATAATTACCTGCGAAACTATGAAAAAACAGTGATTTATCTATACTAATAATTTTCTTTTATTTATAAGTCCCAAAGCTTATATTTGTGCCCTAAATAATTCTAATCAGGAGTAGAAGATGGCAAAACAGCAGTCCTTTGCAGATAAAGCTAAAGGAAAGAAAAAAGTTGAAGGTGTTACAGTAAAGGTTATAAAATCTGTCAAATCAGAAAAAGGCACTTACAAATTCAACGAAAAGTATGTAAAGCTTTCCGATATTAGCAAAGTATCAGATATTAAATAATAAAAAGAGCGGTCTGAAACCGCTTTTTTTATTTCTTTTCCTGCTGCATACCCGTCTATTTTAATCTTTTTTCCGTTTTAACTTGCATTAATAATAAAAAATATTATTTTAATTAAAATTTAACAAATTGACTTCTTATTGCATTTTTGTTTTCACTATTTAAGGGGGCATATTTTTTTCACCAATCAAGGAGGTTTATAAATGATTAAACCAAGAAAAATGAAATTCTACGGATTGAAGGATATTGATGATATCCCTCAATTGAAACTACTAACAGATGAAGAAAGATTTAGTATTAAAGTCGTATCGAATGTATTACCATTCCGTGTGAATAACTATGTTGTTGAAGATTTGATCGATTGGAATAATATACCCGACGACCCCATATATCAGCTTACTTTTATGCAGAAAGAAATGCTGACAGATGCACAATTCAATAAAATGGCTGATGTGCTTAAAAAATCTGATGCCTCGCCTGAAGAAGTAAAACAAACTGCTGAACAAATAAGGTTAGAACTTAATCCCCATCCTGCCGGACAAAGACTTTACAATGTACCCAAAATTGATGATGAGCCTGTCCCCGGTGTTCAGCATAAGTACAGAGAAACAGTTCTGGTTTTTCCTTCTTCAGGACAAACATGCCACGCTTACTGCACTTTCTGTTTCCGCTGGGCTCAGTTTGTTGGAATGACGGACTTAAAATTTGCTACTGATGAATCAAAACGATTTCAGGAATATTTGCAAAACCAAACCGATGTAACAGATGTGCTTTTCACAGGCGGCGATCCGATGATTATGAGCGCAAAGAATCTTGCTGTTTATATTGAACCATTATTGGAACCTGAGTTCGATCATATTCAGAATATAAGAATTGGAACTAAGTCAGTTGCATACTGGCCATATAAATTTGTAACCGACAGAGATTCCGATGACACATTAAGACTATTTGAGAAGATTGTAAAATCCGGTAAACATCTTGCAATAATGGGACATTACAATCACTGGATTGAACTTTCAACAGATATTGCTCAAGAGGCAATAAGTAAAATAAGAGATACAGGCGCGCAGATAAGAACTCAGTCACCTTTAATCAAACACGTAAATAATGATCCTGCTATATGGGCAAGAATGTGGAAAGATCAATTAAGCCTTGGGTTGATTCCATATTACTTCTTCGTTGAACGCAATACAGGTGCAGAGGATTATTTCTCAATTCCGCTTTACCGTGCTTATGAAATCTATCGTGAGGCAATTCGCGGTCTTTCTGGTTTGTGCAGAACTGTGAGAGGTCCTTCAATGTCTGCTCTGCCGGGAAAAGTTGCCGTTGAAGGTATTGCAGAAATAAAAGGTGAAAAAGTTTTTGTGCTCACAATGCTTCAGGGCAGAAATCCCGATTGGGTAAAACGTCCTTTCTTTGCAAAGTATGATGAAAACGCAAAATGGCTTAATGATCTTAAACCAGCATTCGGTGAAGAGAAGTTTTTCTACAAAGATGAACTTGATATGATTATAAAAGCCAAACACGGACAAATGTTCTTCGATGTTCTGTCCGAGGAAAACTTTATTACGGAAGCATCTGAAGATTGGGACGGTTAGTTAAGGCTGAGAGGCATTGGCAAATTAAAAACAATTTACCAGTCTTAGTCGGAATAAGCAGCTTAGTATAGTATTATCCATTTGGAAAAATTGCTAATTTTACTTTTGGATAACACGAAAATATTAATATTATATGTCTGAAAATTCTGGCTCCATTTTGAATTTTTACTCCGTAAAACAGTTCCAAACTATTTTTCGGATATACATTAAAATATTAACTCCGTTTTTAATCTTTACATTTGTTTTAGGTTACATGAATATCATACTATTTGAGAGTCGTATTCTGGAACCTTACCTAAATTTCCTTTTTATAGCTATAATCTCATCTGCAATTATAATTGTTCCATATTTTCTTTATATACTTTTTATAGAGAAGAAGACAAAATGGATTTTATCATTTTTCATATTTGTTGTAATACCTTTCATCTTGACCTATATGATATTTAAGCAGTTCTTCTTTAGTATGATGGGTGCATATTTCCCTGTTTTGTTCTATGGGGTTTACTGTCTTTTATTAAAGTCTGCTATAGATACGTGGCTAAGCCGGTATTACAGGCTGCAGGCAAAACAAGAAGCAGAAGCTGTGAAAGCTAAAGAAAACATAAAAATAAACCTGCCATTTTAGCTAAATGAACGAAGGAAATACAAATAACCGAAGATTAATTAAAGATGTTGATACGGTACAAAGATTCAGGGATATATTGTTCTACCAGAGACAGATTTCCAACTCAACAATATTTTTACTTTTAATACTTTATATTTTTCTTCCGAGAATTTGGCCTGGAATAACTAGTATCATGATGACTATTATTTTTATTGCACTTGCAATAATACCCGTTGCTGCAATACTTTTTACACCATACATTTTTTATGTATTGATAAAGGAGAAGAGATTTGGGTGGATTGCAATTTTCTTTGCAATGATAATAATTCCACTTTTACTTGCACATATTTTATTCAAGGGTGAGTTCGTTTATGAAGGACTAATGCTTATTCCACTTGCTTCATTTTATTTTTATTGTTACCTGATAAAGTTTGAAGTTGATAAGTGGTTAAATGAATACTATTCATTCCAGGAATTATTACAGCAAAAGAAGGAAAGTGAAGAAAAAAAGTTCAAGGAGTTATGGTAATGTTTTCTGTTTGCAGTATATATAAGAAATTTCACCGCTTATTCAAATAACTCAAGCGGAAAAACTCCTTCGTGTGCAAGCAGTTTTTCTTTTACATCAATTCCTGCTGCATAGCCGGTCATACTCCCGTCCGCACCGATAACCCTGTGACAGGGAATGATAATAGGAATCGGATTAGCGCCATTAGCTTTACCAACCGCACGAATGGTTTTAACATCACCAACTTTCAAAGCAATTTCCTTATATGTTTTAGTCTTTCCAAAAGGAATTTTACTTACTTCTTTCCATACCTTTTTCTGGAACTCGGTTCCGCTCGGATTTAAGGGTACATCAAACTTAGTTCTGCTGCGGTTAAAATACTCTCTCAACTGCCGGAACACATTAAAAAGATAAGGATCATCCAGCTGAAGCTTGGTTGCATTTTCCTTGAATGAATATGGGGTTTTAGGATTGATGTGTATTTGCTCTATTCCCTGCTCAGATGCCACAACAGCAATCTTAAATTTGGAAATGTTCTCTATTGCGTAGAATAAATTAGCAGACATTTTTCGTGTAAGTGAAACTTCATTCCGAAAATATGAAAAGTTATTTTAAGATGAAACGAAAGTGAGAATAAAAAAGGCGACTCATAAGAATCGCCTTTAAATGATTTTTCATAACTTCCTTCCCCTTTGGGCAAGGGCCGGGGATGGGGCTTCCTTAAGCCGCAACAACCGTAATAGACGGATTAATATCTCTTCTTAGCAAACCTTCAATTGCCATCAAAGTTCCGCTTATTGCACTTGGACAGCTTCCGCAGGCACCCTGGTATCTTATCATTACAGTAAAACCATCAATGCCAAGCACCTGAAGTCCGCCGCCGTCGCCGGCAAGTGCTGGTCTAACTTTCTGGTCTAAAAGTTCATTTACTTTTTTGAGCAGTTCGTCGGATTCTTCCTCTGTTACTGTTACTTCCTTCTCTTCAGGGATAAGATCAGGATTAAACTCTTTCAGGAAATTAATGAACGGTCTTTGTATTTGTGCCCAATTTGCATCGGAGGATTTTTCAATAGTTACAAACTTATCCATGTAAAAAACAGAAACAACTCCGTCAATATCAAAAATACCTTTTGCAAACGGATCGCTCTGAGCAGATTCTTTGTCAGGATATTGTCTTGTTTCGCTATTCAATAACTTTTTATTAAGAATAAATTTTAATGCGTGTGGATTTGGGGTTAAATCAACATCTTCTACCATTAACATACCGTACCTCTGTAATTTATTGTTAGTTCAAAAATAAACTTTGCAATTTTGCTCTGCAAGTCAGTTTGAAGCCATAACATCCAAATTTCGTTAGAAATTCCACATTATTTATTTTTAATTTATCTAATATTACCATTATTATTTTTTAATGTTTTAGAATAGAGGGCTGACTCAAAAGTAATGTTTTCTCGATAATTTTTCTGTCCCGATGCATCGGGACAGAAAAAAACTCGAAAACCGACCGCAATAAAAGGTTCTAGAGTAATGAGATGTATCGAGAGAGCCTTTTGAGACAACCCCTGTATGTATAAATTAGAGGTTGGGGCTTTAGCCAAATTGATCTTAAATAGTTTGGCTAAAGCCAGATCATAAGAATAAACTATATACCCGACTTAAAAGTCGGGTCAACTTAAAGTCTTATTGAAGGAAAACTTAATTAATGAAACATATTTTAATAGTCTTTACAGGCGGAACATTTTCAATGAAAATTGATGATAAAACCGGCGGCGCTGTGCCTCATTTTTCCGGAAATGAATTGATGGAAATGATACCAGAGGCATTCCAGCTTGCGGAAATTGAAACGTTTGATTTCGGTAAATATCCGGGTCCGCACGTAACTCCCGAGCTAATGCTTCAGCTTTCAAAAAAGATAAGAGAATTTCTATCAACCGGAAAATATGGTGGGGTTATTGTAACTCACGGAACAGATACACTAGAAGAAACAGCTTATCTGCTCGATCTCACAATCAAAACAGAAAAACCGATTGTTGTTATTGGCTCTATGAAGAATAGTTCAGAACCTGATTGGGATGGTCCACGTAACCTGCTTGATGCAATTCATATTTGTCTTAATGATAATTCAAAAAATCTTGGTGTACTTGTCTGCTTAAACGGAGAAATAAACGCAGCGAGCGAAGTAACAAAAATTTATTCTGATTCTGTTGATACCTTTCAAAGCCTGGATTTTGGTTCACTCGGTTTTGTTCAAAATGGAAAAGTTATTTACAACAGGCTTCCGCGTAAACTTGAAATTCTTGAAACAGATAACATCAATACCAATGTTGATCTGATTACAGTGTATGCCGGAATGGATGATAAGTTCTTCAAGTTTTCTGCAGACAGCGGAGTAGATGGAATTGTTGTTGAAGCTTTGGGCATCGGCAATGTTCCGCCTAAAGCTTTTTACGGAATAAAATATGCAGTAGAGAAAGGAATTCCAGTGGTTCTGGTTTCACGCTGCCCTGCCGGTGAAACAGATTACGTTTACAGTTACGAAGGTGCCGGCGTACATTTACATAATCTCGGTGTTTTATTTTCAGATTTTCTAAACGGACAAAAGGCAAGAATAAAGCTGATGCTCGCACTTGGTAAAACTAAAGATATGGGTGAGTTAAGTAAATCATTTGAAAACTAAGCCGTAAGTATTAAAGCAGCATCTTATCAATCCTCTTACGAAGTGCTGATAATTCTTTTTTCGTTGATTGACTTATGGGCAGCATCTCTTCTCCTGTAAGATTGGAATTAAGCAGATCATACATCCTTTGAACAAATACCGTAAACGTGTACCTATAGTGATCTCGCTTCCATTCGTCGTCTTTTTTCTTTTTTGCTATCAGATCAATATCCTTTTTAAGGATTTCAATAACATTATCAATTCTGGGTTTCAGGTAATTTTGCATAAAATTCTTTTTCATTTTAATTGGTAATAGATTTCGTGGTGAAAAGCTCTAATAAGCATTAATTTATATATTGCTTTACCAGTATTGTGAATTAATATCATATATTCTAACTTAATGCCAACAAAATGAATTTCTACTTAAAATGAAAATTAATAAAATACTTTTAATACCATTTTTATTTTTGCTGATCATTTCCTGTGACAGCGGTATAGAGCCCAAACCCGAACCGGATTTTGAACAAATATCCGGCTTCAAAGGCAGTGTAACCTTTAGCGGAGAATGGCCAGACAGCATTAAGCGCACACACATTGTGATATTTAAGAACCCGCTTCTTCAGGCATCCGATTTTGTCGTTACTAATTTAAGATTCATCAGCAATGAAATTCCATTTGGCATTTTAACGTATAACTTCAGTTCGCTTGATTCTGCAGTTATCCCACCAGCTCCGGGACCCTTCGAACCGGGTGAATATGCGTATGTGGCTGTTGCTCATCAGGCGACCGAAAATCTTTCCCTTGCAAGAAGGGACTGGTTTGTATCCGGAGTTTATTATTCCAATGGAAATACATCAACTCCCGGCATAATGTTAGTTCCTGAGGATAGAATGGTTGAAAACATTAATATAAATTGCGATTTCAATAACCCCCCGCCTCAGCCTCCGGGTGGAAATTAATTTTCTTCTACTAATTAAAGTACAGTATTTCAGATGAAAAAAATATTAATTCTGATTTTTATATTATTTGCTGGACTGACTTACTCACAATCCTATCGTATTGCCGGAAAAGTAATTGACCAGCAATCCAATCCTGTTCCTGGTGTTAACATTATTCTGCTTAATACTACATTAGGAACTGCGACGGATTTAAATGGTAATTATGAAATTAAAAATCTTTCCCCCGGCGTTTATGGAATTGAATTCTCTGCAATAGGATTTGAAAAGCAGAGGAGAAACAGAGTTATAATATCAAATAGTTCTGTAACTCTGAATATTATCTTAAAACCTCAGGCAATAAAAACTGATGAAGTAATTGTTACAGCCGGCAAGTATGAACAGAAAAAATCTGATCTTCCGGTGAGTACAGAAATTTTGTACGGCAGCGAACTGCTTGAAAGAAATTTCAGTAACCTTGAAGATGCAATGAGGTATGTGCCCGGTATAACAATGACTGAAGACCAGGTAAGCATACGCGGCTCAAGCGGTTATGGAAGAGGCGTTGGAGCAAGAGCTTTATTTACACTTGATGGAATTCCTTTTTATACCGGCGATACCGGCGAAATTGTCTGGGAGATGCTTCCTGTTACACAGCTTCATAGAATCGAGATTATAAAAGGTGCAGCCAGTTCACTTTATGGTTCGTCTGCCATTGGCGGGGTGATCAGCGGCTTGACCGGAGATATTTCCGAAACACCAAAAACTATTGTTAATGCTTTTTACGGATTTTATGATAAACCACAATTCGATGAATGGAATTGGTCAAACGGCACCCGACCCTTTAATGGTATTTCAGTTTCCCACTCGCAGAAAATCGAAGATTTCGGATTTAATCTTTCATTTCAAAGGTTAGAAGATCAGGGATACAAGAGAGATGATTTTTCAAAAAAGTACACAGGTTTCATAAAAGCTGCTTATCAGTTTACTCCGGCTTCATCACTAACTCTTATTGCAAATACATACAACAAAAGAGGCGGCAGCTTTCTTTACTGGAAAGATTCCAGAAATGCCTTAGTTACTTCTGATAATGTTGACGTAAATCGTATTAATACTAACAGATATTTGTTTGGATTGATCTTTAAAAATGTTCTGAATGATAACACAGCAATGAACATTAAAACAAGTTATTACAGAAATAACTTTAAGGATAATGGAAATCCTTCAAACGAATCAACTTCGCACCTTTACCGTGGGGAAGTACAGTTTAATATTAGTCTATCAAATTCTATAATGCTTACTACCGGCGTGGAAGCAATTCCTTCAAACGTTAACTCCAGTTTATTCGGTAACCCAACGGCATTCAGTACGGGCTTTTATGCAGTAACAGACTTTACCTTTGACTTCCCACTAATAACCAGTGTTGGTTTACGTTACGATTATACAAAGCTTGACTCGCTTGATGCATCAGGGGCAATCTCTCCTAAGCTCGGTTTAAATTATAAACTTTACAATAACTTAATATTCCGTTCATCTTTAGGAACCGGATTCCGAGCACCATCTCTTGCAGAAGCATTTACATCAACATCAACAAGTGGAATAACTGTTAAACCGAATCCCGATATAAAACCGGAAAACAACGTTACGTTTGAGTTTGGTGTAAACTATTTGCCAGTTGAGTTTATTGAAATTGACCTGGCTGTTTTTAATAATGAGTATTATGATATGATTGAACCCGAAATAGATCCCACAGACGGACTTGCAGTATTTAATAATGTGGTAAGAGCCAGAATACAGGGATTTGAGTTCAACACTGTTCTTGATGTTATCCCTGGTAATCTTAAAGCAAATCTTGGTTATACCTACTTGTGGGCGAGAGATATTGAAAATAAAATAGCATTAAAATATCGTCCGCGGCA
Source organism: Ignavibacterium sp. (assembly GCA_018335755.1). GTDB lineage: Bacteria > Bacteroidota > Ignavibacteria > Ignavibacteriales > Ignavibacteriaceae > JAGXRK01. The sequence continues at coordinate 493,362 of JAGXRK010000045.1, forward strand.
TAGTTTTACAGGAGGAATAGATTTTGCAACCAGAGGTTTTGGAGTTGGTCTTTATTTCAGATATTCAAGCAAAGTGGAAGAAATTGATGATGACCTTATTAATCTTGGTATAGTCACTGACGGTGAACTGCGAGTTCCGGTTTATGTTACAGATGCAAAATTGAGCTACGAGCTGATATCTGTAGGAATTCCTGTGAATATTTATCTGAACATAAAAAATATTTTTAACTACAATTATGTTGAATTAATTGGTAATTTAAGACCAATTAGAAATTACTCGCTCGGGTTTAATTTGATCCTGTAAAATTGTGCATAAACATTTTATCAGTTGGTTTAATGATGAATTTTTTAATAAAAGTAAAAGAGGTATTACTATGAAACTGATAGTAAATTTAATAAGTGTATTTATACTTACTTGCGAAGTATATACACAGCAGGCAAGCGACTACTTCCCTTCTCAAACAGGGTTCTTATGGAATTATGCCGTTACCCCTCTCGATTCCTTAAACAATCCGGTTAACGAACTAACTGTTTTCAGAAGAGATTCTTTTAATGTAGTCAGTAATTATCAGGGGCGTAATGCAAACATTATAACATCGAAAACCGGCCCTTTAGAAACCATTTATAATCAGCCTTACACTGATTCATTATTTTACAGTACTTCGGGCTCTGATGGATATGAATATTTCAGCATCAGTAATATCGAACCTTTTCTTGTGGGACTCGACTCAATGGGTATCGATACTAATTTCAACTTTGTAGATTTCTTCAGTTCATTCCAGGACTGGTACTCGGTTTACAGGCTTGGCGCTAATGTTGGATCAAGATACACTTTACTTACTGTAGATACTCTGATTTCAACTTATCAATTACGATTCAGATACTCTGCAATAAGACAGGCAGATCAAACAATTCAAACTGTACTAGGAAATTTTAATTGTAAAAAGTTTCTTGTTGAATGGACAATCTCTACATTCTTAGGACCATTTCCTATCGAGTTGATAAACCTTCCAGATACAGTATGGATAGCACCTGGCAATTGGATAGTTCAGGATGTTATACCATCGCAATACATTGATCTTTCTTTGTTAGGCATTGAGCCTTTTACAATATTTGGAAGAAAGATCACACTGACTGACCAGATAACTAATGTTGAAGCGGATGAAAATATTCCGCATTCTTTTTTGTTGGATCAAAACTATCCAAATCCGTTTAACCCGACAACCAAAATCAGTTGGCAGTCATCAGTCGGCAGTCATCAAGTCATAAAAGTATTTGATGTCCTTGGAAGGGAAGTTGCAACACTTGTTAATGAATATAAACCTGCCGGCAGTTATGAGATCGAGTTCAACGCTTCCGGATTATCCAGCGGAGTATATTTTTATAAGCTTATAGCTGATGGGTTTATTCAGACAAAGAAAATGATTCTAATACGATAGTTTGTTATTCAGGGATTTGATCAGATCATTAAATATCCGGTCAAATCCCTGATAATATTCAATCAGCGTTTCTTTTGGGGAGTTCCTTTTTGTATTCCGCCTTTACGACTGTCAATATGTTTGCTTTTTACTTTCCCAATTCCACTTAGGGACTTACCTTTAAGCATATGGAATTCTCTTGAGCCCGGTTTTATACCTAGCTGTTTAGCAATTTCTCCCCAGCCCTTTTTGTTTTTATGAAGATCAATAATGCCTCGTACCGGCTTCCCGGCGATAGAAGACAGTGTATAAGCATAAAATATATCGCCCGGTTCTATTTTCTCTTTGTAATACAAATCATTGATTTCCCCGGCTTTAACGCCAAACTTTAACGCGACATCATTTTTGAAGAATTCAAATTCGGCCTTACCATATTTATTAACTTCGTCAAGGTGCATGTCAATATCGGCATCACCGGTTCTTGCGGATACCTTAACTTCCTGTGCAAATAATGGCAAGGTTATAAACATAACTAAAAGAAATATAAATGATTTCATATTTACTCCTTTCTTATTATGTACAAAACTAATAAAAGATTTAATAAGATGTGGAAAGTGCGGGGTGTAGAGCGCTGAGGGAAGAGAGCTGAGCGTAAAGAGTTTTTTAAAAATGTTGAAAGAACTCTTGCTCTCAATCTTACTCTTACTCTTGAACTTTACTTCGTGTAATACGGACAGTGTCTGCATCCGGTTTCACAGCAATAACCTCTTTTTAAAAGGAATTCTGCTGTAAGAACAGTGAATTCAGTTTCAGGATCTATGTATATATCTTGATTATTAATAATTGCCTCTTTATGTCGTTTCATTATTTCATCATAAAAAGGATAGCTTTTGCTTAGTTTTGCTATATTAAATAATTTCTCTTTTGATTGCATCTCAGGTTCTCAGAATTTCCTCAATTATGGTAATTAACTTAATAAAAAGTAATGAATTTATTAACGCTGTTCTATGTGTTCATTAACATTTGCCTGATTATTTAAGTTTCAAAGCAGCATATAAATGGATTTTAATTACCGCACATCCATTATGATGCACGTTTATCATTTTGTTGCTGCTGCTGTGATGTTTACCAAAACGAATGAAAGATTTGCTGTATAATTTTACACCAGAAATTATAAGATAGTTTTATTGATTAAAAACATTGTTATTGCAAAACAGAGTTGTAAACTAAATTTTTCAGGAGGAAATATGCAGAAGTTCAATTTAATACTATTGGCAGCTTTTATTTTTTTTCTAACAATACATGTCACAGCCCAGGAAGAAAATGAAGAGAAGGACAAAGACAAAGAAAAAAAATGGAGATGGGAATGGCAGTTTGATGATCTGGATTTCAGTTTAAGAAAATCTAAACCGACTATTTCACTCCAATACGGTCTTTCCAAAATGCAGCGTGAAGACTTAAGTACTTCAATTGCGGATCCTGCTTTATTTGAATTAAAGCTTGGATATATTAAAGACAAAAAAGCCTGGGGCAGAGATGATATTATAAAACATAATTTCAGGTATTTATTTCTTTCCAACATTTCAAATGATATTTCCGGTAAAGAAGGAACAGTTGATAATTTAGCAACAGATACCTGGAAATTCGGGTTCGGAAGATCATCAGGTTACGGATATAAGTTATCTGAATCTGCTGCTATTATACCTTATTACACTTACACATTAAACTGGTCAAGGGTGGATTTTACAAAACCGGATGTTTTAACTCTATTGCCAGACCCTGACGCTGATATCATCAATCTATATGATGAATCTTTCCGTTTCGGAAGCAGCGGTGAAGGCGGATTAAGAATTCAGTTTATTGATAATATAGCTATTGAAGCCGGTTATGAAAGAGCAATTGTATTTCAAAGACACTTATTCTGGAAGTGGGCTGGCAGTGCAGTAATTGAAGGCGCAGCACAGGGACTGCTCGATACTTTTATAAATGAAATATTCAAGTCGTCACCTGCAGCAGGTCCGATTGTAAACTTTGTTTTAAAGAACGCACTTGCTTACGGCATCTATGAATTAAGACAGGAAAAGATGAACTGGCCATTCAGCAGCGAAGCACCACTTGCATTTGACCAATTTAAGTTTGGTGTTACGTTTGTATTTTAATATTGTGGGGCAGTCCGCCGTTGGCGGATTGCCGCTTATCCACGATTTAATTTATCAAAATTACTTCACCAGCATCATCTTTTTTGACTGAACAAGTCCATCTGCAATTAATGTATAGAAGTATGTTCCGCTTGATAGTATTGATCCGTCAAAACTTACTTCATACTTTCCTGCAGGTTTTGTTTCGTTAACAAGTAAACCTATTTCAGTTCCCAGTATATCATATACTTTCAACTGTACTTTTGAATCAACAGGAAGCTGATAGCTGATCACAGTAGATGGATTAAATGGGTTAGGATAATTTTGGGATACACTAAATGCTAAATTATTGATGTTATCATCATCATCAATTCCAACTATATTTCCATATACTGTACCACCAACTTTTGCATAGTTTAACAAAACTGTTGTTCCATCGTCCCAGTCCTCCCTGATTTGGCCAATACCTTCTGCCAGTACATAGACGTACGGTGGACCCGAATTAGCGTATAATAAAATTGCCTTAATAGTTCTCAATCTATCAAAAACATACCAAGTTTCAGTAATAATTAGTTCAGCGTATAATGTATCAATAACAGGTAACCCCCAAGCTACAGGCCAAATTTCTCCATCTTGTGCATCTGCCTTAAATATCATATACTCATCAAGCGTACCTGTAATTCCAGTCAATGGAACAACAGTTGTATAAATATTACCAAACTCATCGACTCTTGTATCATCAAACTCAAAAATTGGTCTAGGAAGTGTAAAATACGTTTTTCCGTTTGGATAGACTGTATCCCTTTCTATTATTCCAAAGAAATAACTAATTCCATTATTAATTTGATATTCATTTCCAATCTCGAGAGGCAGGAAATTTGGTTGTTGCGGTAAAACAGTAACTGTAAACAATAAAAAAATCAAGCTTGTGTAAATAATTATTCTCATATTATCTCCTTAATTAAAAAAATAGAATAATTTTTAAGCTATGTAAAACCAGTGGGATAGCAATAAAACTGAAATGCATAAAACTTCTCTGAAACTGTTTTAGTTTCACAGAGTTCATTTATAACCGCAGTAACAGGAAATGAAAATATTTTTATAATTGTTTTCACCCCATCCCCCGCGCAACAGAGAGAGATAAAAACCGTGCCAGGTTAAATGCAATCAGCTTACCCTTCTAATGGTCACTACAATCGTAATTAAAATTTTTTATAGAGTCAAATTAAATTTTGAGAATTATTACTTGACAGTTATAAACAGTTTATAACTGTCACAATTGTTTAGAATGTATTCTTATTATTCAACAAACTTAATTTTAAAATTCACAATTTCAGATTTACTGCCAGTGCGTACAGGCGGTCCCCACGTGCCTGCCCCGGATGTAACGTAGTAATGAGTGTTTCCGGTTTTCTTATAGCCCCAGCTAAGCTCATATATCATACTTGTAATAATGTTCGCAGGCCATATTTGTCCGTGATGTGTATGTCCGGAAAATTGAAGTGCAATATCATTTTCACGTGCTTCTTCTAATTTGTATGGAGTATGGTCAAGCAGTATTCTCGGAAAATCAGTGTTTATTGTTTCAACAATCTGCTTTAATGTTTTTCTATGTATTCCGGTAAACTGTATCATCGAAGTATCTTCCCTTCCCACAATATAAAAACTGCTGTCTATCAGAACATATTCATCACGCAGTACTTGCATACCGAGATGTTCTGCATACTGCACAGAAGCATTGACTTCATTTATAAATTCGTGATTACCGTTAATGGTATAAATTCCATATTGGGGATTCAATCTTCTGAATGACTCACCAATATTTCTCGCATCAAGTATTTCCGCTTTATCGTCAACTATATCTCCGGCTAATAAAATTATATCCGGATTGAGCGAATTCATCTTATCAATTATTCTTGTCAGTAATCTTTCGCCGTCAATCGGGGAGAGATGTAAATCGGAAGCTGCAACAATATTAAGTTCTGTGAGCTTGCCGTCACCTCTTGGAAATTCAAGTTCAAGCGTCTGAATGATTACATCTCTTTTATTAAGGTTGCCAAGTAATACAATCAAACCAACTAAAGCTATTACAATCAACGCAGTTATTTTCTTTGTAAACTCATAATTGCTTTTAACGAATGCCGGTAGAAATTGAAACCAGGAATCAAACAGCCGGATAATATCAATCAATAAAAGTGTAAGTATGAAATAAACCAAAAAGGCAAACCAGATTGCTCCTACACCCAGCCAAATATCGTAAACCAGCGGCGGGAGGAATTTATAAAACATTTTAGAAAAAACGTATCCGTAAGCTATAAGAATAAAGAGGATTACATAGTAAGGCTTTAAATAAGCATAAGATGATAATACCTGCCACCCTCTTAGAAATACGTAGAAATTAAGCGCTGTGTATACTGTAAAGAATATTGTGAAAAACCAGAACATATTATCTCTTTTTTAGATTTATAAACAAAATTCAAAATTAATGGGTTCAATATGGGGATGACAGAAATATAAATACAATTGAGATGCATAATACAGGTTAAATATTGTGATTTTAATCATTTAATCTAAGATCATTTCAATATCACTGTCTGAAAATAATTTACAGATTTATACTTATTGTCATTTCGAATCCGACTTCAGTCGGTGAGAAATCTTATAGCGGCTCAATAGATTTCTCCCTCTGGTCGAAATGACAGGGCTTGTTTGTCATTTCTGCTGAAGCCATTCATCCGGAAGAGGAGGACAATAGGGCGACGAGAAATCCCAGGAAGCTCTTCAGATTTCTCCCTTCGGTCGAAATGACAGTATGTTTATAGTTATCTCGACGATTGGAATGAGGAGAGATCTATGAATGCCCTTTAGATTTCTCACCCGGCTTACTCTGGGATCGAAATGACAGCACATAACAATCACAAAAAAAGCCATTGCATAGAAATACTCATTCTTCACAATGGCTTAAAAATAAATTACTGGTTATTATTTATACGAGTGCAATACCTTCATATAATTAGCACGTTCAAATTTGGCGGGATCAGGAACATTCATATAGCTCATACTGCCGCGCATCTGTTCAATTGATTCATACTCGTGCTCTTCCATCCAGGTTTTCATTCTGGTAGTAACATCAGCAATATGTCCTATTCCGAACTTCAATAAAGAAGAAAGCATCATTGTAACATTTGCACCTGCCATAATCATTTTAAGCACATCTTCTTCAGTATAAATTCCGCTTGTTGCAGCAAGATCAGCTTTAACTTTTCCATATAGAATAGCTATCCATCTTAATGGCAATCGCATTGCCATTGGAGTGCTTAAAATAACATTAGGAACAACATCAAGTTTTTCAAGATCAATATCAGGCTGATAAAATCTATTGAATAAAACTAATCCATCTGCACCTGCGTTGGTAAGCTGTGCTGCCATATTAGCAGTTGAACTGAAGAATGGATGCATTTTAACAGAGACTGGTATTTTAACAGCACCCTTTACAGACTTGACAATATCAATGTAAACTTTTTCAATTTCGTTAGCTGATTTCTGAGCATCTGTTGGCAGAAGATAAATATTCAGTTCAATTGCATCAGCGCCTGCCTGCTGCATTTTCTTTGCATAGTCTGTCCATCCGCCTAAAGATTTACCATTAAGACTTGCAATAACCGGCATGTTAACAGCTTCTTTAGCTTTGCGAATGTGATTTAAATATTCGTCTGGTCCAAGCTTATATTCGAAAGGCTCGGGGAAATATGAAGTTGCTTCAGCATAGCTTTCAGCGTGAGCGGAAGTATGCCAGTCGAGTTCCAGGGATTCATGCTCAATTTGCTCTTCGAACAATGAGTAAAAAACAACTGCCCCGGCACCTGCATCTTCCATTTCTCTTATGTCGGAAATATCCTGTGACAGAGGTCCTGCCGATGGAACAATCGGACTTTTTAATTTCAACCCTAAATACGTTGTTGTTATATCCATATTAAAATCCTTATTTGATTATTCTCTTATATTTTATTCTTCACTCTTTTTAGGATCCCAGGCAGCAAGTCTTTCATACTCTTTGAACCTGGTATTAACATCTTCCTGTGCAGCTTTCATAAGTTCTGCTGCCTCTTTTGGATGCGATTTAGTAAGCATCTTATATCTTGTTTCCATATAAGCAAATTCCTTAAACGGCATCTTCAATCCTTTTGAATCAAGTTTGAATGGATTCTTACCTTCTGCAGCCAGTTCAGGATTAAATCTGAATAATGGCCAGTAACCTGTATCAACAGCAGCTTTTTGATTATTCATTGCAGTTGCCATATTTATTCCGTGTGCAATACAATGGCTGTAAGCAATAATTAGTGATGGTCCGTCATACGCTTCAGCCTCAAGGAATGCTCTTAATGTATGGGCGTCATTTGCACCCATTGCTACCTTAGCAACATAGACGTTACCGTAAGTCATTGCCATCAAGCCAAGATCTTTTTTAGCAGCAGGTTTTCCTGCGGCTGCAAATTTAGCAACAGCACCGCGCGGAGTTGCTTTTGAACACTGTCCTCCGGTATTGGAATAAACTTCTGTATCGAGAACAAGTACGTTAACATTTTGCCCTGATGCAAGAACGTGATCCAAACCACCGTAGCCGATATCGTAGGCCCAGCCATCGCCGCCCATAATCCAAACGGATTTTTTAACAAGGTAATCAGCCATACTTAACAAATGCTTAAGGTCGTGAGTTTTGCCATTCGCACCGGATTTTAACAAGTCTTCAACTTTTTTCTTTAATGAATCAACTCTTTCTCTTTGTTCATGTATATCAGCTTCATCTTTTTGTTTTGCATTTACAAGAGCATCCACAAGATCGGTTCCTATTTCATCAGCATGCTTTTGCAGTAGTTGAATTGCCTGTGCATTGTGTTTATTTATTGCAAGTCTGAATCCAAATCCAAACTCTGCATTATCTTCAAATAAGGAATTAGACCAGGCAGGACCTCTACCATCTCTGTTTGTTGCCCAGGGTGTTGTCGGCAGGTTTCCGCCGTAAATTGATGAGCAACCCGTTGCATTTGCAATTATTGTTCTGTCGCCAAATAACTGGCTTACAAGTTTTACATAAGGCGTTTCTCCGCATCCGGAGCAGGCGCCGGAGAACTCAAACAGCGGCTCAAGAAACTGCGAATCTTTAACTTTTGTGAGAGCAACTTTTCTTCTGTCAAGTTCAGGAATGTTCAGGAAGAAATCCCAGTTAGCTCTTTCCTGCTCTCGTATCGGAAGCTGTTCTGCCATATTGATAGCTTTTAGCTTAACTTCTTTTTTATTCTTAGCCGGACAAACATCAACGCAAAGTGCACAACCTGTACAATCCTCAACAGCAACCTGAAGGGAGTAATACATATTATCGCCGTAGTCTTTAGCTTTAAACTTAGTGTACTTAAATTCTGCCGGAGCACCTTTTAAATCTTTTTCTTCATATACCTTTGCTCTGATAGTAGCATGCGGACAAACCATTACGCATTTGTTACATTGAATACATACTTCCATATCCCAAACGGGAACTTCAAGCGCAATATTTCTCTTTTCCCACTTAGTTGTTGACAGGGGATAAGTTCCATCGATTGGCATTTTGCTTACAGGGATATGATCGCCTTCACCTGCAATAATTTTTGCTGTAACCTCCTGAACAAAATCAGGTGCATTACCGGAAACAAAAGGTTGTAATTGTAATTTGCTTGTAACTTTTTCAGGGATCTTAACTTCAAATAAGTTTGCCACTGTCTGATCAACAGCATTGAAGTTCATCTGGACAATCTTGTCACCTTTAGCGCCATAAGTTTTCTTAATTGAATCTTTAATAAGATTGATAGCTTCATCCTGCGGAAAGATATTTGATATTGCAAAGAAGCAGGTTTGCATAATGGTGTTGATCCTTACGCCCATACCTGTATCGTGTCCAACCTTGTAAGCATCAATAATATAGAATTTCATTTTCTTTTCGATGAGATCTCTTTGAACTTTTTCCGGCAGAGAATCCCACACCTGTTCTTTTGGAACAATGGTATTAAGAAGAAACGTTGCGCCGGTATCAGCTTCTTTAAGCATATCCATCTTCTCAAGAAATACCTGCTGATGACATGCAATAAACTTAGCTTTGTTTATAAGATAGGTGGATTTAATTTCTTTTGGTCCGAATCTTAGGTGAGATACTGTAACTGATCCTGATTTTTTAGAATCATAAACAAAATATCCCTGTGCAAAATAATCCGTTCCTTCACCAATTATCTTAATTGAGTTTTTATTTGCACCCACCGTTCCATCAGCACCGAGACCATAAAACTTGCCGCGGAATGTCTCTTTTGCTTCAACTGAAAAATGAGGGTCGAAGTCCAGACTAGTGTTTGTAACATCTTCGATTATTCCAATAGTAAAATGATTTTTTGGTCTATTGGCTGACAAATTATCAAATACAGCTTTAACCATTGCGGGAGTAAACTCTTTTGAGGAAAGTCCGTATCTGCCGCCAACAATTTTAGGAAAGCTGAATGAAAGTTCGTTAGCCATATATTTCTCAGAAATCGCATTCACAACATCAAGATAAAGTGGTTCACCAGGACCGCCCGGTTCTTTGGTTCTGTCTAATACGGCAATTGATTTAACTGTCTTAGGCAAAGCATTGATAAAATTATCAATTGAGAATGGCCTGTATAATCTTACTTTTATTAAACCGACTTTTTCTCCTTTAGCTGTAAGATAATTAACTGTTTCCTCTGCGGCTTCGCTGCCGGAGCCCATCATAATAATTACTTTCTCAGCATCCGGTGCACCGTAATAATCAAATAAATTATATTGTCTTCCGACTAACTTGGCAAATTTGTCCATATACTTCTGAACTATGCCCGGGCAGGCAATGTAGTATGGATTAACTGTTTCTCTGCCCTGAAAGTAAACGTCAGGATTTTGTGCAGTACCTCTTATTACCGGCTTATCAGGTGTCATTGCCCTGTTACGATGAGCAATAATTAAATCCTCATCCAGCATTGCAAGCATATCTTCTTTAGTTAATTCTTCTATTTTCATAACTTCGTGAGAAGATCTGAAACCGTCAAAAAAGTGAATGAACGGAACGCGTGCTTCAAGAGTTGCAGCCTGAGCAATCAATGCAAAATCCATTACTTCCTGAATTGAACCTGAGGCAATCAATCCGAATCCTGTTGAGCGTGTAGCCATAACATCACTGTGATCGCCAAATATTGACAGTGCCTGTGCTGCAACTGATCTTGCTGAAACGTGAAATACTGTTGATGTTAATTCACCGGCAATCTTAAACATATTCGGTATCATCAACAGCAAGCCCTGAGATGCTGTAAATGTTGTTGTGAGTGCACCGGTCTGTAATGCTCCGTGTACACTTCCTGATGCGCCGCCTTCACTTTGAAGTTCGCTTACTGAGGGGACAATATCCCAAATATTTTTTTCATTAACCGCAGCCCAGGCATCGCACCACTCGCCCATATTGGATGATGGTGTGATGGGATAAATTGCAATAACCTCATTAGTATTATATGCTACATACGCCGCAGCTTCGTTTCCGTCTATTGTTACTTTTTTTCTTTCCATTTTTTTACCGTTTAATTTTATAAAAAGTCGTGGTTGTTTTCGTCCTCAGTTTTTTCCAATAACTATACCATGCAAATTGCTTGAAAACAGCATAAAAGCGGCATATTTAGGCAGTCGCATTGTCAATCACAAAAATATATATTAAGGCATTTCCCAATTTTAAGAATAAAAATTGCTGATAATTTTTATTTGCCGATAGTTGAGAATTGGGAAATAATTTGGGATTTTTCTTGCAACACTATGCTTTCTAATCTAATTTTAAGTAACCTTTAACAAAAATTACCGGAGGTACGATGGATCAACTGAATTTACAGCAAAATTACAGACCAATGACTATTGGCGACTGGCTGATCACCTTTCTTATCCAGATAATTCCATTAGTTGGTTTAGTTATGCTCTTCGTTTGGGCTTTTGGAGGCGATACACATCCAAGCAAAAAAACCTGGGCTCAGGCGAGTTTATTGTGGATAGTAATTATGATCGTTCTTGCGATTATTTTCTTTGCCGCTGTTTGGGGATTCATAATGTCCTTCTTTGGCGGTATGGATTATAATTATTCAACCTGATTCACATTAAAATATTCACTTATTAATCGCTTCTCAATTATTTATTGGGAAGCGATTTTTTATTAAGTGTCTTTACCTGTTTCCAATTGATATTACTGCCTGAGATGAAAGTCCCCCGTATTTAACACCTACAGCAACTGCAATATTATCTTTTACTGCAACACCGAGATAATTTTTTGCATTTTCTTTTAATTCGTTAAATTCTGTATAAGTAACACCGTTATAATGACCGACAAGCCCATCCTGTCCGGCTATAAATATGTTATTATGGTCTGTTCCTCGCATAGCGAAAGCAACATCAGAGAAGTTTGGGGTGAGTCTTTTTATATTAAGAATATTGTCATTTGGTTGCCTGTATATTTTACCCCAGCTTGCAACGTATGTAAAAAACTTTGAGTTAGTCCAAATACCTGAAGTTGGTCCTATATACTCGTTATTATTCTGATTACTTGAATTACCCTCATAAACTTTATTCCATATGGTACCATCATAACGGAGAAGAACAGTAGTAGCGTAATCGCCCGTATAACCGCAAGCCCAAACAGTACCTTCAGGGTTGCCCCAAATATCTAGCAAATCTACTTCTGTATTGCTTTGCATTTTCTGCCAGCTATCAATATTGTATTTAGTAATCATTCCTTTCCAACCAAAACCAAATAAATTATCTGGACTTGTTCCATAAAAACCATTAACTGACTGACCATTTTCTTCACCGCCGATTAATGAAATACGATCAAACGAAATATTTGCTTGGTCTGAAATGCCATCCCACTTGTGTATACCACCATCTGCCAGCCATATATCAGTCAAACTAAAAGCTTTAATTCCTCTAATACTTGGGATTAATTGATTGTTTGTATCATAAATCTTTTTAAATAGCCAATTTTGTTCATTCCAATAAGCTATTGTATAAGGATGTGGATCTACTTGACCAAGTGAATCATTAAGATAAATAGTTCCTGCCGCATAAATATTATTTTCATCAATAACAACAACATCTCTTAAAATACTGTTGCTGTGGTCTCCAAAAGTAAATGTTTGCCAGGTAAAGTTATGGCTTGTGGTGTCAAGGGTGGTTACAATGAGCTTGTTGCTTCTAATTTCATTCCCTCTCTGGGAGGAAAATGCTTCAAATATATATTCAGTGCCCGGACTGAGTGAATCAATTAATAATGGAGTATGTATGCTGATTACGTCAATTGTATTAATTAAAGTTCCGTTTTGATATAATTGTATGTAAGCAGTGGGTGAGAGGTTTACAACTGTTAGTGTTAACCATATTTCTGTGCAGGAGACTTCTTCAAGAGTTAAACCAACTCCGCCTTCCGGCAATGGTTCTGCTGTATCGCAGGAGTATTGAGTAAAAAGAAACAAAAATAATATTACAGCTAAAAGTATCTTTTCACATTTTCTTCTTCTTGCTCTGAAAATTATTATGTCTGCCTGGTTATTCATTAAAAACTTATCTGTTTATTTACTTTTCCTTATAAAGTTAAGAGAACTGGCTGCTTCATTAATTAAATTCTAAATTCTTTAACTGAAAAACAATAAAAATATTATCAAAAAGCAACTTAATAATTATTCTTTATACCAATAATGATGATTGAGTGTAAGTGAGTTTCTCATTTTTCCTCTTATTTTATCCCTAACTAATTCTTAAATTTGCCCCAATCTTTATTATACATTATATCGAAAGAGAAATGTTTTTTATGAATACTTCAAGAAGCAAAGCATTATTTGAGCAGGCAAAAAAATATATCCCCGGGGGAGTTAATTCACCGGTAAGAGCATTTAAATCTGTCGGCGGCGATCCTTTATTCATTACTCGCGGCGAGGGTTCAAAAATGATTGATGCAGACGGCAACAGTTTTGTTGATTATATCGGAAGCTGGGGTCCGCATTTGTTCGGTCATAATCCGCCATTTATAAAAGAAGCATTACTTAATGCAATAGAAGACGGAACAAGCTTCGGCGCTCCAACAGAGATGGAAATTAAAATGGCTGAGCTTATAACACAGCTTGTTCCATCAGTTCAAATGGTACGTATGGTTAACAGCGGTACAGAAGCTACAATGAGTGCAGTACGCGCAGCCCGAGGTTTTACCGGCAGAGAAAAATTTATAAAGTTTGAGGGGTGCTATCATGGTCACGCAGATTATTTTTTAATTAAAGCAGGTTCCGGTGCTCTTACGCTTGGAGTTCCTACAAGTCCCGGAGTTACAAAAGGCAATGCGGCGGATACTCTTACAGCAGATTATAATGATATTGAATCAATCAAAAAACTTACTGCTGCAAATAAGAATGAAATAGCAGCAATAATAATTGAACCCATAGCAGGCAATATGGGCGTTGTGGTTTCAGATGGCGACTTTCTCAAAGAGCTCAGAGCTATCTGCGATGAAGAAAAAATTGTTCTGATCTTTGATGAAGTTATGACGGGATTCAGAGTTGCTGCCGGAGGCGCACAGGAAGTGTTAGGAATAGAACCTGACTTAACTACTTTCGGTAAGATAATCGGCGGCGGATTACCCGTTGGTGCATTTGGCGGTAAAAGAGAAATTATGGAAAAGATTGCTCCAAGCGGTCCGGTTTACCAGGCAGGAACATTAAGCGGCAATCCTCTTGCTATGTCGGCAGGATATGCTGCATTGAGTTTTATTAAAGAGCATCCCGAAATTTATCTTCAGCTTGAAAAGATTTCTCTTTATCTTGAAAGTGGATTTAAGGATAATCTCAAATCAGTCGGTAAAAACTATGCAATGAATCGTATTGGCTCAATGATGTGCATGTTTTTTACTGAAGAAAAAGTTAACGACTTTAATAGTGCGGTAAAATCTGATACTGCTCTTTACGGCAAGTTCTTTCACGAAATGTTAAAGCGTGGTGTGTATCTTGCACCTGCTCAGTTTGAAGCATTGTTCGTTTCCACAGTTCATACTAAAGAAGATCTGGATCAGACAATTAAAGCACATAAAGAATCACTGGAAGCAATTTTATAATTTTAGTTCATGGGGAGATATTCAATAATTAAAACACAGGATCCGTAATTATGTATAATATTTCTGTTTTTCGTTTTAGTGTAGTTTTGTTTTTTATCTCAATACTCTTATTCGGATTCCATCCTTCAAATAAAAACATTTATGTAATTGAGAAAGGAAATATTAAATATCTTTCTAATACAATTCTCGTAAAATTCAATCAGCCAATCGCATCCTCAGTTGATGGAACTGTTATTTTACCATCCTCAATTGAAAAAACAATGTCTTCTTTCGGATTAAAATCCTCAAGAGCTGTTTTTACAGATAAAGTGCTTGAAACAAATTCTGAGCTTGGCAGAATTATTATTTTAGAGTATGATTCCGATGCTGATCCTTTCTATGTATCCTCAAAAATTAAAAATCACTCTGACATTGAATGGGCAGAACCAAAATTTGTTTATGAAATTTCATTTGTTCCTAATGATCCGGGTTATTCATCACAATACGCACTATCAAAAATAAATTCAGCACAAGCCTGGGATATAACTCAAGGCGATACGAGCGTAGTAATCGGAATAATTGATACTGGTGTTGACTGGGATCATCCCGATCTTGCAGATAATATATGGATGAACTGGAATGAAATTCCCGGTAACGGAATCGATGACGATGGAAACGGATTTATTGATGACATAAGGGGCTGGGATTTCGGCGGTTTGAATGGCACACCTGATAACAATCCAATGGAAGACAGACCCGATCACGGGACACACGTTGCAGGTATTGCATCTGCGGTAACAAACAACGGAATTGGTGTTGCTTCTATCGGGTTCAACTCTAAAATAATGGCTGTAAAAGTTACAAGAGATGATTTACGGGGTCCAAGCGGACCTTATGTAATTTTCGGCTATGAGGGTATTGTTTATGCGGCAGATAACGGTGCCCGGGTAATTAATTGCAGCTGGGGCGGCGGAGGTTATTCGTTGTTTGGTCAACTGGTAATTGATTATGCTTTATCAAAAGGCTCGCTTGTTGTTGCAGCCGCCGGTAACAGTAACAGCATAGAAGAGTTTTATCCGGCAGCTTATCGGGGCGTCTTTTCTGTTGCCTCTACAACTTCAACAGATGCCAAATCCGGATTTTCGAATTACGGAAGATATATTGATGTATCTGCACCGGGAAGCAACATTTATAATACCTGGCAGAATGATACCTATGCAACACTTAGCGGAACATCAATGGCATCTCCTTTAGCTGCAGGTCTGGCAGCACTAACGGTTGCACATTTTCCTACTTATAATCCGGTTCAGATTGGCGAACAGATAAGAGTTAATTCTGATAATATTAATTCTGTTAATTCTAACCTTGCTGATCTTTTAGGATATGGAAGGATCAATGCACACTCAACATTATCTAATTTAAGCTCAAGATCAGTGCGTGCGGTTGAAGTTGTATTCAGTGATGAAGCCCCCGGCGGAAATGGTGATGGAATTTTTCAGCCCGGTGAAACTATAACTGTTGGTGTGAATTTTATTAATTATCTCAATCCTACGTCTTCTCTGAACATTGAACTCGAAAAGAAAAATAATTTTTCAACTGTAATAAACGGAAATTTCAGCGCAGGGAGTAAAGCAACTTTAGAGGAATTTAATAATCACTCAAATAAGTTTACGTTCAGCATAGCTAACAACACTCCGCAAAACACAAATCTGCACTTTCAACTTAAGTATTCTGATGTAAGTTACAATGATTTTCAATGGATCAGCATAATTGCCAACCCTACTTATGCGACACAATTCGGAAATGATGTTGCTATGACAATTACAAGCAAGGGAACCAAGGGCTACAACGATTATCCTAATAATAATCAGGGTATTGGTTTCCGGTATCAGGGCGGAAGTGATTTATTGTTTGAGGGAGCGCTGATATTAGGTACATCGGCAACAAGGATTTCTGATGCTGCCAGAGGAAGTAATCAAAGCTTTCAGAATAATGATTTTTCAGTTGTACAACCTTTTGTACTTTCAATTCCCGGAACCGTTGCAGATGTTCAGGGTTCAGGAATCTTTAATGATAATAATGCCGGTGCAAATAAAATTGGTGTTAATGCATATTTAAATTCCTATACTTTCTCTTCCGAACATTATAAAAACTTTATGATACTTGATTATCGTTTTGTAAATACAAACAGCACTTCGATAGAAAACTTTTTCTCAGGTTTATTTTTCGACTGGGATTTTGCAGATGCCGGAAGCGACATAACCAGCTGGGATAATGCTAATAATTACGGCTTCGTTTACCGAAATGGCGGGAATCCTAATAACTACCTTGGTGTTGCACTTGTCTCCGCTGAGAACTTTGGATTTTATGCAATTAAAAACGACAGCGGCGACGGAGGATTTGGTGTTTATGATGGATTCGCAGATCACGAAAAATGGCAGGCAATATCAAATGGCATTAGCAAACCTGATGCTGGTCCGGGAGATATTTCTCACGTTTTATCAAGCGGACCTTATTCCATTCCGGCTAATGATACAATAAGAGTTGCATTCGCAATATTAGCTGCTGACACAAAAGCTGAACTTGATGCCGCTGTATCAAACGCCAGAAGCAGGTTCCAATCAATCATAACAGATATAAATGATTTTGATGTTCCTGTGATTTCCAGCTTTATGCTCGAACAGAATTATCCTAATCCTTTTAATCCAAGCACTATGATCAGTTGGCAGTCACCGGTCGGCAGTCATCAAACATTAAAGGTATTTGATGTTCTTGGTAATGAAGTAACAACTTTAGTTGATGAGCTCAGATCCGCTGGCAAACACAGCATAGAATTCGACGCCTCAAGGCTTGCAAGCGGGGTATATTTTTATGAGTTAAAAGCAGGTAATTTTAGTTCAACAAAGAAGTTGATTTTATTAAGATAAATATTTTTGACGAGGTAAATATGAAACCAAAAGTAATCGTTAGTCTCGTGCTGGGTATAGCTATTCTGATAATAATTATTCAGAATGTAAGAGATGTTCAGACAGATATTCTGTTCTGGACTATTTCGCTTCCACATATATTTTTACTTTTTATAGTTTTCGCAATAGGTATTATTATAGGTATGATGCTTCCCGGTCTAATGACCAAAAAGCCGGAAGCAGAAAAGCAGAATTGATACTGTTTTTAATAAAATCTTTATAATATGATTAAGGAAACAGGAGAAACTGTTCCCTTGACTTCAGATAATTTTTATACTTTCAATTTTTCTGTTTTTATCTTCTTATCGGTTGATACACCAATAAGTGAATATGCGGGGCAAACACCCATAAAAGCTGTAAACAAAGGGACTATACCAATTGCACCCCACCAGCTTTGAAAGTAAAAGCCCAGTGCAATTATAGCCAAACCAAAAATTATCCTGATTACTTTATCCACACTTCCCACATTACGTTTCATTTTTTTCCTTAATATTTGTTAGTTTAATTTCATAACAAACATATAACAATATTTATGGCAAGTATGTGACAAAGTCACAGAGAGGATTTCTTCTTTAAGCTATCAGCATCAAGAATTTTAATTTTGCCTCTGGATATTAAAAGAATGTCTTCGTTTTCAAGATCTTTCAGAAGTCTGCTAACTACTTCTCTGGATGTACCAAGATCTGATGCCAGCAGTTGATGGGTAGTTGTTATTTCTTTACCGAATTGTTCATATAATTTAAACAGATGATCTGCCAGTCTGATATCAACATTTCTGAAAGCTACTTCTTCAACAACCGAAATAATTGAGGCAAGTCTTGATGAAAGAAGATCAAAAATATACTTCCTCCAGAAATCATATTTTTCTATCCATTCAAGTATCAACTCAGATGGAATTGAAATAACCTGTGTATCAGTTTCAGCAACTGAAATGGCAGGAAATTTCTTTTTACTAATAATACAGGATGCTGTTAATATGCAGGAATCCCCTCTTTCAAGTCTGTACAAAGTAATATCTCTTCCGCTTTCAGCGCTTTTATGAACTCTGATTTTTCCACTTACAACAAATGGAAAAGAGATACAATTATCCCCTTCAACTGAAATAATTTTTCCTTTTAGTATTGTTGATGAAATACCAAACTTTTCAAAGTCTTCAATGCCTGAAAATTTTTCGGATTCGAGAAAAGGAAAAACAGAATATATAAGTTGCCGCTTTATCATATTCATTAAATATTGTGCTGTCTCTTTAATCTTTCTTCAGTTGCGGGTTCTATATGAACCAGCACATCTGATATCTTGGAATATTCTTCCATTAAACCATCTTTCACTGCATGAGCAATATCGTGCCCTTCATAAACCGTAATATTGCCATCAACAATAACGTGAATATCTACAAAATAACTGAATCCCATTTTTCTGACAAAGCATTTATCAATTGCATGGACACCAGGAATTTTTAATGAGGTATTTCGTACTTTTACAATAACATCCGGTGGAGGTGCTGCATCAGTCAATTCATACAGTGCAGGTTTGAAGAGTCTGTAGGCATTAAAAATAATAACACCTGATGCTAATAAAGCAGCGTAATCATCTGCGGCTTCATATCCTTCTCCGCCTATAAGTGCAATAGAAATTCCGATAAATGCTGCACCTGAAGTTATTGCATCGCTCCGATGATGCCAGGCATCATTTTTTACCGCAATACTGTCAACAGATTTTCCAACCTTTATAACATACCTGAAAAGTACTTCTTTAGTAATAACTACCAAGACCAAAACAATAAGGGTAAATGGCGCCGGTGAATGATGCGGAGTTATTATTTCGTGAATGCTCTGAACGATAATAATTATAGCGGCAAAAAATAACGCAGCGGCTACCAGCATTCCTGCAATTGGCTCTGCTTTGCCATGACCGTAGGGATGATTATGATCCGCAGGTTTTTTTGCAATCCTTAATCCTGTAAGAACAATAATAGAAGTAAAAACATCCGATGTTGATTCGATTGCATCTGCAATTAATGCATAAGAATTTCCAAAATATCCGGCCAAGCCTTTTATTGCCGCTAGTATAATGCTTGCAATAATTCCAATAAAAGTAGTACGGATACCTTTATCAGCTGACTCAGTTGTGGGATTGATTTTAATCTTTTGCTCATTCAAAGTTCATGCTCAACTGATTATTTGGGTTCCCAATCAGTACCTTCGCAGGGGATATAATTTTCCGTTGGATGCTTATCATATTTCATGCAAAGTACCGCTGATTGATCAAAATGTTTACAACTTGCACATAAAGTTTCCGAGATTACATTCTGGTTTTTTTCAACAAATTTCCTATATGAAAAATATGCAGGATAAATAATAAAAAGTGTAATACAAAGCAGACTGAAAATCCACCAGTACTTTTCATCAATATAATCCCTTGTTAGCCAAAGCAAAGGGAGAACCACCGCGGTTCTAATTATGGTCCAGTAAACAATTTCACCCATGTAAAATCAACATTTTATTGAAATAATTTTAAAATTTAGCATAATATGTCAAAGATACCTAAGTATCGGTAAAATTTGCTGTTTTAGGGATAATATAGTATAATTAAACATAGGTTATTTTTACTTTTGAGGAAAACAAAAAAGCCACAAAAAAGTGGCTTTATAATTCGATTGTGAGCGCGGGTGGGCTCGAACCACCGACCCTCTGCTTAAAAGGCAGATGCTCTACCCCTGAGCTACGCGCCCTGAAAATCGAGCAACAAATATATAAATAGTGGATTTTTATTCCAAATTTGAACAACTAAATATCAGATACTTTTATGCCTAAAAATGCAAAAATTTTAGTTTGTGATGACGATGAGACCCTTTGTTACCTATTGAAAGAACAGTTAATTGAAGAAGGGTATTCAGTCGATACTGTTTATGATGGTAAATTTGCAATTGAAGCCATTAAAAGTAAAAACTATGATCTGCTTCTTCTTGACCTTAACATGCGTGAAGTTTCCGGGGAAGAAGTATTAAAGTTTGTTAAGGAATACGGCTCTATTCTGCAAACTGTAATTCTTTCCTCGCAATCGGAAATGAGAAAAGCGATAGACTGTATAAAGAACGGAGCTTATGATTATATAACAAAACCATATAGTTTTGAAGACTTAATACTCACTGTTAACAGAGCAGTTGAACACCGCGAACTGCTTGTTACAACACAGCTGCTTTCAAAAGAAGTTAATAAGAAACATTCCGGAAATATAATTGGACAAAGCAAAGCAATTCAGCGTGTACTAAATCTTTCCATGAAGGCTGCACAGTCAGATTCAAATATTTTAATAGAGGGTGAAACCGGCACCGGCAAAGAACTTTTTGCCGAATATATTCACAAGCAATCCAATCGAAAAGATAAACCATTTGTAGTTATAAATTGTGCTTCATTACCGGATCAGCTTATTGAAAGTGAATTGTTCGGACATGAAAGAGGTGCATTCACAGATGCAAAATCTACTAAACAAGGATTAGTTGAAATTGCTCACGGCGGCACACTATTTCTGGATGAAATAGGTGAGCTTAGTTTATCGCTTCAGCCGAAATTACTTCGCTTTCTGGAAAATGGTGAATACAGAAGAATAGGCGGTGTTACCAATTTAACTTCTGATGTTAGAGTAATCGGCGCTACCAACAGAAATTTACTTGAAGAAGCTGATAATAAAAATTTCAGAAAAGATCTTTTATTCCGGTTAAATGTTATAACTATTACTATCCCTCCACTCAGAGACAGAAAAGATGATATACTGATTCTTGCACAGTTTTTCCTTGAATCAAAATCATCTGTCAGATCACCTAAGCGTCTTTCACCGGAAGCTTCGGAAATTCTAGAGAACTATAATTTTACAGGAAATGTTAGAGAGCTTGAGCATATTATTGAACGTGCAATAATTTTTGCCGAGAGCGATACAATACGCATTGATGATTTAAATCTCCCTACTCCCCGCTTAAGAAAGTCTTCCGGAAATTCTGTGGATATCCCCGGAGAAATCATCAGTATGGAAGAACTGGAAAAATGGCACATAGCAAACATACTGAATGCTAACCGATGGGACAGAATGCAAACAGCAACACAACTTGGTATTAGTCCCAAAACCCTTTATACAAAAATCAAGAAGTATGAAATAAAACAGAATTAGTTTTTAATGTGTGCAAATAAAATTTCGTCTGCCGAATATGATTATGATTTGCTTGAATTACAGAATTCTTCCATTGCTATTGCCGACGAGAATTTAAAGATAACCTGGTACAATAAAGACTTTAAAAAAAACTGCAGAGCGAATAGAATTAAAGGCGCCTCCCTTAATTCTGTTTTCGGAATAAACCTGCCCCCGGATTTTGATAAAAACAGTTCGGATAAATCATTAGTAATTCCTTTACCTGATTCAAGAATAAACGTTATTTTAACTCCTATCCCTGTTTCTAAAAGGAATCATTCCAACACCTTTTTTATTGAACTTATTCCTGTCATAGACCAGCAGCAGGATAAGCTTGGTAAAGATTTTCTTGAAAGAAACATCCGGTTTCAGAATGAACTTCAGAACATACTTACTTTATTGGTAAAAGAAGATTCTCTTAATCCTATCTCTGAAGAGATTTTACTCAGATGTATTCCGTTGACCGGAAGTGATTTTGGTTTTATTGTTTTTCAGGAAAATAATGAAATAAAAAGCTTTCTTTATGTGGATGATAATAACCATATAAAAAACCGCAGTGAAGTTGAAAAAAGTATAATTTATAATTCTTCTTTCATTAACAAATGGCTCGATATTAACAGAAGACCACTGTTAGCGTTAAATCAATATAACAATATCGGATACGGACTCACCCAGGTTGTTAATTGTGAGTCGCTTTGTATTTCTCCCTGCTATTTTGAAAATAAACTATGGGCAAAGCTGATTCTTGGTAAAAAATCCGGCAATTACAGTTCTATTGAGATTAACAATTTAGAACAATTTTCTATACTCCTTTCATTTGCAATAAGTAATATAAAAACCCGTGAACTTAACACTGCTCTTGAATCGCGTCTGCTCCAGGCTCAAAAACTTGAAACGATTGGAAAACTATCCAGCGGTATGGCACACGATTTCAGCAACCTGTTATCCGGAATCTTCGGAAGTGTAAATCTTTTAAGAAACAGAGTTCCTGAATCGGAAAATGTAATAAGATTAATTGACAATATTGAAACCTGCTCAATAAGAGCAAGGGACTTAACAAAGGGCTTATTATCATTCGGCAAACCCACTGCCAAACGCAAAGAACTCGTTCTACCTAATGTTCTGCTTGAAGAACTTTCTAAAGTAATCCAGCAAACATTTCCTCACAATATTATTTTCGAACAGAACTTTGAGAATAAACTTTACAACATTCTTGGCAATGCAACAGAGGTCTATCAGATACTGCTGAATCTTTGTGTTAACGCCAAAGAGGCAATTGACGGTAAAGGCAAAATAATGCTTTCGGGAAAGAATGTTACAATTGATGATGATAACATCAGAAATTATCCTCTGCTTGAGCGTGGGAATTATGTTCTTTTTTCCGTAACTGATAACGGCAGCGGAATACCGGAGGAAAATATAACCAGAATTTTCGATCCCTATTTTTCTACAAAACAAAAAGATACCGGTTCGGGACTTGGACTTTATGTCACCTATGGTATAATCAAAGCACATAATGGTTTTGTTGATGTGACAAGCTCTAAAGATAAGGGAACCACATTCGATGTTTACCTGCCTGCTTATGAACCTCAAAAAACTGATAAGACGCTTGCTGCCAATAAAATTATTATGCTTGCTGATGATGAGGAAATGTTAAGTGAGCTTCTTGCTGAGCTGCTTGAGTTGAACGGGTATAATGTTGTTCGTGTTACCTCCGGAAAAGAAGTTTTAAAGGTTCTTACTGAAGAAATAAAAGTGGACTTGCTAATTATTGATTATAATATGCCGGAGATGAACGGAATTGAATGTATTACTGAAATAAGAAAGCTTAAATTTGATATGCCGATAATTCTCTCGTCCGGCAGTCTTAAAGTTGATGAGATTGATATTGGGAAGTATGATATAAAAAGTAAACTTACAAAACCTTACGATTTTGAAACAATGCTGTCAACAATACAAAAACTTATTTAGTTTCTTCATCCTGTCTCTCATCATCTACCTTAATCATTTTTATATCTTTTGTATAGTTTGAGATAACAGGATCTTTTATAGCATTCAATTGATCCAGAACCGCTGTTATTTCTTTAACTGCAATTTCAATATAATTTACCCGCTTAAGTATAGCTTCTTTTGATAATTCGTCTCTGCTAAGTTCTCTTTTTATTGCTGATGAAGAAAGACTGAGCAAAGTAAGTGGCTGCTTAATTTTGTGATTTGCTGTTACAACAGTTGCAAAAAAAGTATCCCGCTTTTCAGATTCAAGTAAAGATTTCTGAGCGTCGGATAATTTTAGGGCTGAGTTAACCCTTGCAAGAAGCTCAATTCTGTTAAAAGGTTTTTTAATATAATCAAATGCTCCTGCTTCAAGCCCTTCTTTAGTATCTTCAGCACCGGATTTAGCGGTTACAAGTATTATGGGAATATTTTTTGTTTTAGGATTTGCAACCAGGGTTTTACATACTTCTATACCTGTAATGTCGGGCATCATAACATCCAGCAGGATCAAATCGGGCAGTTCTAAAACAGCTTTTTCAATTCCTGTGCTTCCATCATAAGCAGTAAGTACTTCATATCCTTCATGCTCTAAACGATCCTGAAGCATAAATACATTTTCCGGCAGATCATCAATAACAAGTATTCTCTTCATTAAACTGATCTTAATTTTGATAAGTGTTGTTCAATCTTAGCAGTAATTACTGCGGAGTTTACCGGTTTAGGAATATAATCATTAAAGCCGTGCTTTAAAATAACTTCCCTGTCACCAGACATTGCCTTTGCTGTTACAGCGTAAACAACAAGGTCGTGATTTTTGCTGTTTGCTCTGATGTTTTTCAAAGTCTGGAAGCCGTCCATTTCAGGCATCATTATGTCAAGTAACACCAAATCCGGTTTAATAAGATCAAGAATCTTTAAACATTCAATGCCGTTTCTTGCAAGATGAGTTTTACAATTTGCCGCCTGCACCATTTCATTCAAAGTAAACAATGTATCCGGATCATCATCTACAATTAAAACTTCACCCAGATAGTCTTCCAAAATCTCTTCTTCATCAATAACAACAGGTGATTCAGCCGTCCCGTGGTTTTCCGCTTTTTCTTCTTTGCGATTCTGAATAATTATTCCTTCTTCCTGCTGCTTTATTCTATCCCTGACTATTTTGAGTACGTCCAATTGATGTCCCCTGGATTTTACTGTTATATTTTCAACAACTGTATTGAGAGATTTAATTTCCTCCTGTGTGAGATCTTTTGCTGTGCTTATAATTATCGGAATATGTTTTGTTTGCGGACTGGACTTCAGTTTATAAGATAAAGTAACGCCATCAATTTTAGGCATCATGAGATCAAGAATGATAAGGTCCGGCTGAATTTCGGAAATTTTATTAAATGCAAATTCGCTGTCCTGGATATAATCAATCCTTATGTTTTCATTTTTAAATTCAAGTTTGAACTTTTCAAACTCCAGTTCATCATCATCCACTATAACAATTTTTTGTATTTGTTTATTAGCAAGTCCTTCAAGTCTGTTAAAAGCTGAAATTAATTTTTCTGATGAAATAGGTTTAACAAAATATTCAAATGCACCTAGACCATAGCCGATTTTCTTATCGCCAAGAATTGAAACAAGAATAACCGGGATCTCTTTTGTATTTGGATCTTCCTTCAGATCCTTCAGCACAGTCCATCCATCCTTATGCGGCAGCATTACATCAAGAGTAATTGCAAATGGCTGTTTTTCCTTTGCCAACTTCAGACCTATTTCACCATCTTCAGCAAAGATAACTTCATATCCCTTCGATATCAGATATTGACCGATTGTGTATCTTATTTCGGCATCATCATCAATTACCAGAATAGGATTCTTTCTATTCTTTCTTAAAACTTCAACATTAACATTTTGAGATGCAAGGTTTTGTTTTTCCTGTCCGAATTTAAGAGGGATAGTAAAGAAGAAATTAGATCCTTCACCCAATTTACTTTTAACGGAAATAGTACCGCCAAGCATGTCAATAATACGCTTGCAGATTGCAAGTCCGAGTCCGGTACCGCCGTATTTTCTTGTTGTTGATCCATCAATCTGGCGGAATTCTTCGAATATTATTTTTTGTGCCTGGTCATCTATACCAATACCTGTGTCAATAACATCGAACCTCAGCATTTCATTTTCTGTTTGAGAGACACGTAATTTAACCGCACCTTTTTCTGTAAACTTAACAGCGTTGCCCATTAGGTTGATGAGAACCTGCGATAATCTTGTTCTGTCAGTGGTTATGATTATACGGGTATTACAGACTCTTACTATTTCCAGTCCGATACCTTTTTCAATAGTGAGCGGATTAATAGTATTATATATTTCTTCAAGTATTTCTTCAAGCAGATTATCCTCTTCGCGAATTTCCATTTTGCCCGCTTCGATTTTGGAAAGATCGAGAATATCATTTATTAATGTCATTAATCTTCTGCCGCTTTTCAGAACCACTTCAAGACGTTCTTTATTCTTTCCGTTGAGATGTGATTTTTCTATTATCAGTTCGGTTAACCCCAGAATAGAGTTCATTGGAGTACGAAGTTCGTGCGACATACTTGCAAGAAACTGTGATTTTAGTTTTGTAGATTCCTCAGCACGCTGTTTTTCTATCTCAAGTTCTTCAGCTCTTCTTTCAAGCTGTTTATGCAGTTGAACCAGAGTTTCATTTTGCTTTTTTATCTGCACGTTTTGTTTTTGATAATCTTCATTTAAACGCTTCAATTCATTAATGAAACTTTCAAGTTGAACGAGTGCTTTGGCATTGGTCAACCCGATTGCTAACTGTTCTTTAATCTTACTGAGATACTCCCTCGATTCATCTGATGGTGAATCAACAGAACCAAATTCAATTATGGCAGTAACCTTATTATTATAGATAATAGGAATGATCAGGAGATGTTTTATCCACAGCTTAACTGTTCCGGTAGGAATAACCGGCAGCAGATCTTCCGAGGTAATTTCAATTTGCTCTTTAGTGCTGATAACGCGCTGGTAAAACTCGTTTGTTTCATAATCTGAGTCTCGTTTTTTAAGTCCGTATGAACTTATCAATCTTATTTCACCTTCATCAACAGAATAAAACGCACCCACAACAAAGTCGCATGCGCTGATAATCTTTTTTAATGCCGCATTGGATATTTCAACAAGTGACGGATTCTGGTTAATAAGCGTAATAAACTCCGCGTATTCAGTTTTAGCTTTTTGATTTTTCTGAAGTTCATCAAGCATGAGGTTAAATGCTCTGCCGAGCTGCCCGATTTCGTCTTTTGTTCTTATGCTGATCCTTCTGTTAAAATCACCCTCACTTACAACTTTGGTTGCATTACTAAGATCGGTGATCTGACTTCGCATTTTATTTGTAAATATGTAAGTAAGTAAAACAGAAAGGAATAAGCCCGCCAGACCAATTATCAGGAACATCACTTTTAATGCCTCTCTGATCTGGGTCAATTCCGGATTGGTTTTAAAGATAAGGAATGACAGATTATTGCTCAATTCGGTTGCGCTTAACGGCGAAGCAAGTGTTGCCGTTACATCATCAGCAGCGGAAGCATCAAAATAAACTTTACTTTCACTTTGCTGATTAAAAAAATCAACAGCATTATTTAGATCATAAAGAATGTTTTCATTTGTCTTTTTATCCGATACTTCAGCGACAGTATTATCCCAAACAATGGCAATATCTGCATTTATCCTTAAAGCAAAATCATCCAGCAGATCCTGAGTAAGTATTCTTCCATAATAAAATTGTTTCCCCTGTTTATCTTTGAAGGATTTAATAATTGCATAAGGATTATATTCAAGAAACTGTTTTAATGTTAATTCGCCTTTTGGCAGATTTACTGAGGGTGAATGAACAAGCCGGTTGATTCTTTCTGTGCCATTACTTCTTAGTTCGATTATAAAATCATTCTCTGCATTTAACAGATTTCCGCGAAGCATAAATGCATTCAGGTCAGATTCAATTAAGGCGGCAAATTCGTAATCTGATTTTTGAGATATGTTCGAATAAACGTAAGAAAAGTTGGATGCGGAATTCTGAATATTCTGAGCCCTTTGTGTGTTAAGGACTCTTTGCATTGTAGTAATAATAGCAACGGCAGAGCTGCCGAGAATAAGCAGAACTATTACAAAGTTAATAAAAAGTATTCTGAGGGAAAGTTTCATCGTTCATCATTCTCTCTGCAGTACCCGTCGAATCGTAATTAAAAGTTCATCAAAATCGTAAGGCTTGCTGATAAAATCGCTTGCCCCCATTTTGGCAGAATCAATAGCGCTTTTAACGTCGGCATAAGCCGTTAAAACGATCACTTTAGAATTTAAATTTTTTTCTTCCATTTCTTTCAGCACATCGAATCCATCCATATCCGGCATCTTTAAATCAAGCAGGACAAGATCAACTTTATTCTCTGAAAGATGTTTTACTGCATCAAAGCCGTTAGTTACATAAGATGCGTCATAACCGACTTCAGTAAGATCATCTTTCAGAGCGGTACAAAGGTTAATATCATCATCAACAACAAGAATAACTTCCATCTATAACCTTAGTATTTTAACTGTGAATCACTCTGATCTAATTGATAGAATTTAATCTGCCTTTTATTGTCATTAAGCTGTTCCTGTATAAGATTCTTTGCAGAAGGATTCTGAGATCTTTCTTTCAAAGTAGGAACAATTTCAGCTTTAAGTAAAATTACCAGTTCTTTCTTGTTCACTATTTTCTGATCAGAACCAAATATATAGCGGAGACCAAAGAACCACCATGGCAGATCTTTCAAAATTGGAATGCCGCTTCTAACTACTGATTCTTCATTAACAAACAAACCGCCAAGCACGGTTTCCTCACCGTTGAACATAAGCACCTGTGTATTTGCAGTGGTTTTTCTGATTTCTGTAACAAGTTCACTTGTCTGGAAAGTAGATCTTTCAACCATCACATTCAGTAAGCAGTAGTCAATACCTTCCTCAGTGTAAACATGAGGCATAACTTCTATAATAGTACCAGTCGGGAAAAATCTTTCAATAGTATTACCTGCAAAGTCTCTGGTTCTAACTGAAAAATCTGAACCAATTTGTATTCTTCCCTGGTTTTTATCACGCACTATAATATTAGGACTGGCTAATATCTCTCCAAGATTTTCCTGCTCAAAGAATTTAAATACTGCAGTGGCTTCACCGAAGAAATTACCAATTTGTCCTTCAGAAGATGAGCCGAGCCTCCAACTTGGTGGTATGGACTGTTCTTGACCGGTTAATCTTTGAGATTCTGATATGATTTGAGACCCAACATTAAAACCCTTCCCAGACAGCAAGAATTTCCAGTCAATTCCTCTCTGTTTAGATGCGTTTACATCCATTTCAAAGAATACTGCAGATATTTTTACTTCTCGTGAATTAACAGAAGCATAAGTTTCCGGAGTTCTACTGTCCGCGGGATCTTTACCGGGACGTTTTACTACTATAACGTCCTCTTTTTCTTCAAAAATGAACCCGCTGTACTGGACAATAATTAATAGTGCTTTATCATAAGGCATATTTTCTATTTCTATGCCTATGGGGTCCTCTTTATCGACAGTGCTTACGATCCGTTTTCCTGTGGTGCTTTCACTTACCTTGCTCAACAATTCAAGAGCTGAATTGAACGGCAATGTCTGTGCAAGAGTTACCAGCTCATCCGGATTGTTATAAGTTTTAAATCTGCGTTCCCAGTACTGCTGAGAAAAAACCTGTGAGACAAATAGCAGTATTGTCACTAAAGTTAATATGTAAGTTCTCATTTTACTTCTCACTTTATTTCTTAATTTCTGATTTTGATAAGCTAAGATCAACTTTTTCAATAATTCCGCCTTTATTCAATATAAAGCTTACAGAACTGTTGTTATAATCTATCTTTGTTAAATAACCAAGGTAAACCTGTTCACCTTCCCATATCAGGTAGGTATTACCCTTATCATCTGCAAGGAATGCGCCTTCAGGGATTAATGCAAGCAGTTTTGCTCCCTGAACATCAAGCAATCCGTCAATATTAGGCGGTATTTCGTTTCTAATTAGCGGATAGAAGATATCGTATATTGATCCGGTGCTCAGGTCATTTTCCACATAAGTTGCAGGTGCAAAACGGGAATCCTGCGAGAAATAAACCTGAACATTCATGGCGAAACTTACAAGGAACTGCGGAACACCATCTTCCGAATCTGTTTTAACAAGATTTCCGAAAGATACAGTCTGCACTTTCTTCAATTCCTTGCTGCTTTCGATTGCGTATATAAGCTTATAGACATCATTGAAATAGCCCTGTCCATTCAGCTTATAAAGATGATAGAAAAATTCCTTATCCTGCTTCTGTTCTGCATACTCAATATTAACCTGGGTATTTCCGGAATAACCGGTAACCGCATCGTTAATAAAGTTATAGAACTTAATAGATGACAGGTTCTGAGGAATATTGAATTTCCTGTTTGCAAGAATTGAGTCAAGCATTGCCGAGCGCTCTGCAAGCTGCTCATACTGCTGCGCCAATTCTACAGGATCAATGGCGTTTGCATTAAGCTCTTTTAATTGTTCTTTCTTTTCATCGATCTCACTGCCCTGAACAGCAAATATATAAATACCGCCCAGCACGAGAACGAGAATAAGCAGAACTAAAAGAACTAATGTGCTTCGTAATTTTTTATTCATTGTCTTTCTTCGGATATGAAGATATATCAAATGTTATATTAAATTTATAAGCGTTCTTATCTCTTAATGATTCATTAAGCATACTGTTAAGTGTTGCTCCCAGAATTGAGTAAGCAAAATCTGTAAGTGTATATCGGGACAATGAGTAGCCTTCAAGTGAAGCTATCCTATCGTCTTCCTTCGAAAGTTTAGACAGCCAAATACCCTGGCGTCTTGCACCGAAATCGGAAAATTCTTTTAATACCGATTTAAATACACCCGAGCCGGCAGAAGCGGAATCGAGTATCGCAACAGTCTGGTCGAAAGTAGAAATCCTTGTTTCAAGTTCAGCTATTTTACTTAGCATTTCCTGGTTCTGACGAGCAATAATGGTTTTCTGAGTAATTTCGCTGTCCAGATCACTAATCTCTCTTGAGTTCTGTAAAACTTTTAATGTTATTAAAAATGCTGCAATAAAAAGGAAAGGCAAAACAATAAAGGAATGCCAGGAGAACTGGAAAAATTTCTGTTCTTCACGGATATACTTTGGAAGTATATTTATCCCTTTTGTTTCCTTCGCCTGTTCATCAAAGTATTCCGTAGCAACAGCAACAGGTACACTGTATGAGGAGAATTTCTGTCTGGACTCTTCATCGAGTATTGAAAGATCAAGATCATCAAATTCAAGCCTACTAACATTGGCTTCAGGGAAGGTTCCGTAAAATGAAAGAATTAAATTTTCCGAGTCATCTTCTCCGCAGACAATAATATTATCTAAAGCAGAAATGCCTCCGTTTTCCATCTCAAGAAGTATTTTGGAGAAGTAGACATCATAAGTGTGCAGGTTAAGAGTACCGATATCAAGCGTTGTACCTATGTGCTTTACTTTTCGGCCATGAAGAAATATAAGCTTGCTGTATTCTTTGCCGATATAAACCACAAGACTTTGATCATCCGGAAAGAATTTTTTCCTTTTAGCAACGTAATATGCAAGGGTGGTATCTGCACTTTTAATGGTAGGTACACGGAAATATTTTTTACCAAAATGCTGAGCAACCGAGTTAAGCAGACTTACGCAGCCGACTTCACCAACCACAAATGCGGCAAGCAACGACCCATCAGAAAGTTCCGTAAAATCAATACTTTCCTTGTCAACATTAACACTCTTTGTTTCCCTTATATCTTCAATCAGTTCCTGAACCAGTTTTGAATCTTTAACATCTCTTTTACCTTCAAAGGTGTGATATATTAAAGCAGGTTCAGAAAGAGCTGGTATGTATAAGGTGTTATTAGGATTTAAACCGGTTAACGTGCCGCTTAAAGCGCTAATACTTGCAGTATCCGGTTCATTTAATATTTCTGTTGTACTGCCCTCAACTCCGGATAGTTCAAGGGATTCCCCCTCAAGACTAAATCCTGAATCGACACCGATTTTAGATCCGGATGCAACAACATCAACTGATGCTGTTCTTAATACCTTAATTTTGCCGAGTGACTTATCATGATCAAGAACGGCAAGTTTAGTATCATTTCCTTCGCAGTATAAGCAAACTATTGGTTTCATAATCAAGTTGCCAATATTTGTTGAATTCTTGTTTTATTATTTGCATAAGTAATTGCATTTTCAAGCGAAATTTTCTTCGATAGATATAATCGCTTCAAATCCTGTTCCATTGTAATCATACCCTGCTGCCCGCCCTGGTTGATCATCATGTAAATTTCACTGGTATTATTGTTCTTAATGGCAGCTTTTACACTTGGGGTCATAATCAGCACTTCTTTTGCCATGACTCGTTTTCCGTCCAGACTGGGCACTAATTTCTGTGAAACAACAGAAATTAACACATCTGCGAGTCGGTTTCTTACGCGTTCCTGCTCATTTGGATGAACTTCAGCAATAATACGGTCAATTGATTCAGTGGCAGAGGAGGTATGCAGGGTGGAAAAAACTTTGTGTCCGGTATCTGTAACTTCCAGAGCTGCCATAATAGTATCCGGATCTCTCATTTCACCAACAACTATAATATCCGGATCCTGACGTAATGCCTGCACAATGCCTTCTTTAAATGACATTACATCCCTGCCTACTTCCCTGTGCTTAATAAGACAAACATTTGAAGTATGCACATACTCAATTGGTGCGGCTATTATAATTACGTGTGCGGGATCAAATTTGTTATGATGATCTATTATTGAATCAAGGGTTGTTGATTTACCTGAACCGGTGATTCCGGTAATAAGAGATAAGCCGAATTTAATATAGCCGTGACTCATTGATCTGGTAGCATTCTGATGAAAGTCCAGTGATGAGAGAGGTCTGATCGTCTGATTAATGGCTCTCATATTTAAGGCGAGAGTATCAAGATCAAAATATGCATCTGATCTGAATCTTACATGAATCTTCCCGCGTTCGTAAAAAAATGTATAGCTGAAGTCGAGATTTCGTTCCTGCTCAAGAAACTTTCTCTGGTTTACATTAAGAAGATTAATGATTAAAATTGCCGATTCATCAGTAGTAAATTGCGGAAGTTCTCTAACTCGTTCTTTATTACCGAAGATACGCATCCAGACATATCCGCCGTTTCCGTGTCCGCCTACCTCAATATCGGATGCTTCACGTTCAATCATTTCTGTAAGGAGTTTATTATAAAACTTCCTTAATGCCAGTTTTTCATTTTCGCTGAGCTTATCAATATTCTCTAAGACGTAATTTACTCTATCCGGTCCGAATAAAGATTGGGGAATAGTGCGCGCAAAATTTTCGAGAATCTTTTTTTCTTCGATCAACATGAACTAATTCCCTGTGCCTCTGAATTGTTATGGTTAATATAATTCATTTTCAATTAAAAATGTAAAATTTCTTTAAATATATAGTAATATTTACGGGTTCATCGGAAAATATAACCGTCGCTTAATTATAAATTTAGAATTATAAAGTAATACTTAGTTTTCCTAGCTATTTCAGTTATGCCTTTGAACCAGCGTAATAATAATTTATTATAAAAATAAATTTGCTGCTAACTTTCCGATGTATTAGCAACAACCTCTTCAATAGATGTTAACCCCATTTTAACTTTTTCTAAACCGGAATCTCTCAAAGAAAGAGTACCATCTTTACGAGCCTGAATTCTTATTGCCTCTTCATCAACTTCATCCCCGGATTTGACAATTAATTCTCGTATCTCTTTTGTAAAATAAAGGGCTTCGTGTATTGCCATTCGTCCTTTATAACCGGTATTATTACACTCAGGACATCCAGCCGCCTGATATATTGTATAATTTCTCCATTCTGCTATATCAAGCTTTATTGCCTTCATGTAAATTTCATCATAATTGACTACCTTCTTTTTACATTTAGGGCACAATCTTCTGACCAATCTTTGTGCCACAATTACATTTATTGCATATGCAATAAGAAAAGGCTCAATTCCCATCTTATATAATCGAGCTACTGCACTGGGTGCATCGTTAGTGTGAAGTGTTGAAAATGTTAAGTGACCGGTGTTAGCAAGTTTGACTGCTGTTTCAGCAGTTTCTTTATCACGCATCTCACCAACAAGAACTATATCCGGATCGTGACGAAGTATTGATCTTATTGCCTGCTCAAAATTCATTTTATAACCAATCTTAAGCTGACGCGCACCTTCAATTACATACTCTACGGGATCTTCAACAGTGAGCACATTATATTCCGGAGTAATAACCTGGTACAATGCTGCTACAAGGGTTGTACTTTTACCGCTACCCGTAGGACCAGTCATTATCACCATACCCTGTGGTTCGTTAATCGCTTTAACAAAAGAATCCTTTGCATAACCGACAAGACCAAGCTTATCAAGATCCTTAACAACTTTTCTGTCATCAAGAATTCTTATTACGGCAGATTCAAATTTATGACGAAGTTCTGTTCCTACCATTGGAAGAATTGAAACTCTGTAACGGATAGTAAATCCGTCTATTTCCCTTTGTATAAATCCGTCCTGCGCCATTTCACGTTCGAATCTGTCCATGCCTTTAGATCGGTCTTTAACAACTGCAAGCACAGCTTCCGGTAATGTGTTTTCCTGAACATGCCATTGCTGCAGGTTACCGTCAATCCTGAAAAGCACTTCTGTTCGTGTGCTGGATTTAGGAACAAAGTGAATATCGCTTGCGCCTTTTCTAACACCTTCGATTAAAGCGCCTTCAACAAGATTTATAAGAGCGCTTCGATTTATTTCAGCATCGAGCTGCTGTTCATCGAGATATTCATCTTCTTCAATGTGCATTTCTGCATCATCTTCAGCCATTGCTTTTAGAAATACATTTTCAGGCGGGAAGATTATCTCGATGATCTTATCATAATCTTTTTTCCGGATAAAGACGACTTCATATTTTTTTGCATTAAGTCCAAATGCAACTTTAGGAATGTTCCGCTCGGTTGGATCAGTTGCGGCTATTATAAGTTTATCTTTTATTCTTTCATCATACATAAATGGTATGATGCTGTTTTCAAGCATTATCTCTTTAAGACTTTCCCCTGCCCCGTTTACCATATTCTTTATAGCTTCAAGACGGTTATCAGGTATCTCTTCAGGACGAATATCCAATTCACGGAATGCATATAAAATTGCAACTTCACGGAATATTATATCGTGATCATATTTAAAATCCTGAACCAGAACCTGTGCAAGATTTCTTTTTCCTTTGCCGTTATCATGGTTCTTCGCCTGTAAAGCTTTTTCAAGTGTCTTTCCATCAATTATACCCTTCTTAAAAAGGAGATAACCGATCTTATCAGTCATTTCAAGATTCGTATCCATCATATCGCTACATTATTTGTTTTTATTTTTTTTATCAGTTGTAAAGTCAATTTGTAATTAAGAATCGTTTATTGAAGATTGAATTATTTGCTGACCTGCCAAACGGTTTATGTAACGAGGGTATGCCGGCAGGTTGGATGATTGACTTGAGTATTGAGTGTTATAATGATTAATCATCCATTGTCCTCAATTAAGATCCTCGATTAAAAATTTTCTGTTTATCAGAATTAAACATACAAAAAAGTTTTAATAATATCTTTTGTGATTTTTTTTTATGAACTGTTTAGAATATCATTTTTATTTCGTTCCTACAGAACTCTGGTTTTTGGGGTTGCCGATTTTTTACCAGTGTTATGTTTCTAAAGGTGGATGATGCAAAACCATTATTGTCATTTCGAATCCCGACTTTAGTTGGGTGAAAAATCTCTTAGCGGCTCTTTAGATTTCTCCCTCTGGTCGAAATGACAATGCTTTTTGTCATCTCGACGATTGGAATGAGGAGAGATCTTGTTCGTTTACAAGATTTCTCTCTTCGTTCGAAATGACAGGGCTTGTTTGTCATTTCGAATCCCGATTTATCGGGTGAGAAATCTCATAGCAGCTCTTTAGATTTCTCCCTCTGGTCGAAATGACAGGAGTGCAATTGTCATCTCGACGATTGGAATGAGGAGAGATCTAAGAGATTTCTCAGTCGCTTCACTTCTTCGAAATGACATTTATCCCACAGTCACCGTCAGGGACGAAATATCAAAGAACTTTAATGTTGCTGTTTACCGCTTCTGCAATTATTATTCCGAATACGAATTTGTTGTGACAAACTCAAAGAATGAGTTTTAAATGTTTATAATTAGAATCATCATTGGTAAAAAAGTAGTTTGATCCGGTAAAAATTGACCGGGATGTGGGTTTTTGCATTCGGCACTTTAATGTGGGAATGAAATCAAAGCAAGGGGTTGACTAAAAAGTAATGTTTTCTCGATAATTTTTCTGATTCCAACAGAAAAAATTCGAAAACCGGCCGCAATAAAAGGTTCTCGAGTAATGAAATGTATCGAGAGAACCTTTTGAGACAACCTCGCAATAGATAAGTCAGTTTTTCCCGACTGTTTTTTACAAAAAAAAAGAAAATTAAAAAATAAAAGCCTTCAAACCAGTTTAGCAAACCAATCTGAAGGCTTTAATTTAATACAAAATAATTATTCTATGTCATCATACTAGAATCATTCAATCTTCCAATCAACCAATCCCTCAACCATTCAATCACACAATCTAATCGAGTCTGTTGCAGAAGTCACATAATTGTCATTTCGACCAAAGGGAGAAATCTTATTCGTGATATATTTAAAGATTTCTCAGTCGTTTCACTCCTTCGAAATGACACTTTCAGAGTTTTGCAACAAACTTCAGAAGCAGGTCATCTAATCAACCAATCAATCGCTTCCCTAAGTAACATTCAACTCCGTATGCGTATTCGAAACCGTACCCGGTGTCTTAGGTCTTACCGTAGCAGTTTCTGCTGAAACAAGTGTAAGCAGTATCATAACAATCATAATGAACATTGCTATGAATATCTGTATTGTTTCAATAAGGTTTTTAAGTTTATAAACTGTTTCTGCTTCATAGTAGTTAGCTAACTGCAATGCAGTGTTTTTAATTGTTCCGGATTCTTCACCAGAATGGAAACGGGATAAAGCCGTATCAGTAAAAACTCCTGCTGCTTCAAAAGCATCTGTAACTCCAATGCCTTTTTTAATCATCAATGGAATTGAAACATTTTTTACTCTGTCTTCAAAATATTTGTTACCTGTAGCTTCCGCTGCAATTCTTATTGGCTCAATGCTTTCTGCTGAACCGCTGTAGAGCGTATAAAAAACACGGCAGAAAACTTCTATAAGTGTCTTATGAATTAGCTGCCCAATCATAGGAAGTTTTAGCATATACTTATCAATTAAATAAGCCCCCTTTGTTGTTTTTGAATAATAGAAAAAGGCTATTGGCGGCACAACGAAAAATGCCGTTATTAACCAGGGGTTTTCTACCATAAAATCACTCATTGTAAGAGTAAATGCAGTCATTGGTGGTAGATCAATGCCAAATCGAACAAACAGTTTTGCGGTTTCAGGGAATATATAAGCTACATAGAAAACTACAGCGAGAAAAAGAACAAATACTGTTACCAGTGGAGTAATCAGAGCAGAACGTAAATTTTTTCTAAACTCCTGTCTGCGCTCAAGGAATTTTGCTGTTGCTTTGTAAATCTCTGTCATATTACCCGACTTGGATGCCAGTCCCAGCATATAAGCAGTAAATTTCCCGAATACATTCTGATACTTTAAGAACGTCGCCTGGCTGTCTGCACCTTTTTTAAGATCATTATTAATATCGCGAAGGGTATTTCTAAGGGTTGTATTCTGAGTATCATTAATTAATAATGTAAGTACCTCACCATAAGCCAGCTTCTGCTCAAGAAGCTCGGCGCTAATCTTTACGAAAGTAACAATTTCCTGTACTGGCGGTTTAGCATCAAAATCAAGAAGCTTTTTATTCACAGAAAAGTTAGTGTAGCCCAGTCGTGTAAGGGCTTCTTCAACTTCTTTTTTATTAAAGGCTTTCTGCTCACCTCTTATAGGTTTTTCTTTACCACGGGCAGCTTTATAAAGAAAAGTAGATTTTCTTTCAGTGCTTAGTATTTTTAATTGATTTTTCTCAGCAAGCAGATTAATCTTCTTTTTTGCCTCTCCGCTGTTATCTGCAGACAGAGTGCCGCTTATAGTCTGTCCGTTATTCTTTTGTGCTGTAAATTTGAATTCTACCATTTTATCACTCTTTATTAATTAACTTTTTGTAATGAGCAAATATAATTCCAAAATTTTTATGTTAATTTTAGCAATAAATGAGGATTAATTCAAAGGTATGTACTTTCGAAATATTAAACTGGAAATAATTACAGGAATTGTAAAAAATTCTTCATAAAAAATAATTGAAATAAACTTAGAGTCATTTGCCTGAAAAATTATCAGACACTTAAATTTAAAATCAATAGACTTTACAGAGTTGATAATTGAAGGATGGAAAACAGTTGGGGCTTAAATAAAGTAAACTACCACCGCCACAGGCGGTGGCTTTCTTTTTTTCTTATCTCTTAAAATAGGCTAAACTTATCTTTCTGTTCTTCTTCTTTCTTTTCTTCTTTCTTTTAATATTTTACGTAGCTCCTTATCATCTCTTCATTTATTCCTATCTATTGTAATTACAAAATACCCTCGTGCCCCAAAATGATTGACCCAATATTTCTGTTCCATTAATCCCTTAAATACTTGGAATATCTTTATTGCTACTTTTCCCTTTATTGTTGTTCCCACGTACTTGCTCACTGATATCTTTGGTGGTATACTCACTATCAAATGAACGTGATCTTTTTGTACATTTTTCTCTTTTATCTCACACACTAACGACTGGTTTATTGTTTCTATACCTCTTTCTACTTCTTCTTTTAACTCCGGATAATCCATCAGCCGATGCCGATACTCAGGAACAAAGACTATATGATAATCAAAGCAATATACTGAATGACTAAGCTTTTATATTTTCACATACTTATAATTTAAT
Organism: Ignavibacterium sp.; assembly: GCA_018335755.1. Lineage (GTDB taxonomy): Bacteria > Bacteroidota > Ignavibacteria > Ignavibacteriales > Ignavibacteriaceae > JAGXRK01. Next base: position 532,299 of record JAGXRK010000045.1, read on the forward strand.
AATTTTTAACCGGCTTAGCCATCTGTAAATTACCACCGCCGTAGGCGGTGGTTTTTTCATTTAAAATAAAAAGTCGATAAAGCTAACACACTTTATCGACTTTTACAATCTTGCTGAATCTATTAGTTCAATTCAGTTTATACTGTATTGTATTATTCTACTATCTCTGATGTTATAGAAGTAGGTGTTACAGTATCTCTGATGTTATAGAAGTAGGTGTTACAGTTACTTCCACTGTCCAAGCGTAGTTGTAAGATGCGTCGGGAGTACCTGTTAGAACAACTTCATCAGCACCAACCGTCTCAGCCCAGGATCCACCGGCTGTATTGATAAGGTTAGTTGGAATGGTCCAATCATTTGGAGCACCATTAGAAGTAGTAAATGAATTTCCACCACCACCAAGTGCTACTGGTTTCTTGTAGAATTGCTGAGCCATTGCACCCAGATTTGTGCCTTCAGACACAAGAGTATCTTTTGCAGATTCTTCTGCATTTGCGTTGAATAAGTTAATACCAACGACTATTGCGATACCAACTATGATAACGCCAAGAACGATTAAGAGCAATTGTTGCTGACCCATTTGAGTCTCCTTTATTTATTTGTGTTTATAGGTTAATTAGAACTTGTTATTTAATTTATTACTTCAGATAGTATATTTGTTCCAGTTGCTGTTATTCTTACTTTTATAGAATCCCCGCCTGTTACTTCTTCATTTCCCGTGCCAATAATTACAACCTGATCTGCAGTTATTTCTTCAGCATTATAATAACCATTTGTTGTAACTCTAAAGCTGGGAGGAATATCCCAACCTAAAAAACTTCTGCTCCCACCACCAATTTCAGATGGCTTTCGATAATATTGCTGTGCAACAGCTGCAATACTTGTACCTTCTACTATTAATATGTCACGCTTATTTTCAATTGCCGAAGCTCTGAATAATAATATTCCAAGTAAAATGGCTATACCAACCACAATAACACCTAGAACAATTAGTAGTAATTGCTGTTGGCCCATACTGAATCCTCAAAAAATTTACTAGTCATTTTTAATGTTTTCTAATAATACTACAAAATGCGTTATTTTTTGTTAATTTTAAAGTTAAGTAAATTTTACAGGTAATTTTTACTAGGAGACTTAAATATTAATCCATTTGTACTAAGTCGAAAATAATTACCACAATTTCAAAAAACAACGGTAATAATGTTATATAAATCTGTGCCAAACTATGTACTTATCCTAAAATTACCGTCAAACGAAAAAAGCAATTACTTATTTAGATACTTCAAGTAAATATTACCGGTGGTTATTACTCAACCGGTAAGAAAGTTTACTCTTTTTCATATTCTAGAATCATCAGGATTAATATTGCTAGAAAAGTTTTTACTTAAAGAAATAAATGGGTGCTAGGTTCTAAAGCTATCTGCCTTAATCAGACCATAACAATCGAAAGTATTATTTGTCGGTATTTACCTGTAAAAATTGGCGAGCGGGATGATTTTCCAGCCATTTAGCCTAACCTGGATTACTGCTAGAAACAAAAACATATCGGAACTAAATTTTTGATACCAGTATGTGTAAATTAAAATATTAATATTTAAAAATTTATTAGGTTTGGAATTTATTTTTCAATTATCTATCTGGAAAAATGCTGCTATTTGGCGTTCTCTCGTTTATTCAAATAACTTTTTTACCTGGTCTAATTCTTTTAAGTCTATTAAGACTGAAAGATATGACAACTATTCAAAAGATTATTTACATTTTCGCATTTAGTCTTTTCCTGAATTATTCTTTTGTCACCACTCTCACTCTTTTTGGTATTTATAAGCAAGCAATAGTCTTTACGCTCATTGCTGGTGAATTGTTTTTAATCTATTTATTACACAGACAAAGCGGGTTAGTTTCATTATCTTTAAAAACCTTTAAAGAATATTTGCAAGATTTTATTTTATTATTTAAGTCAGCCAACAAAATCCAGAAAAATCTGTTATTGGTTACTGGTTTAATTGTCTTATTTTACTTTTCTTTAATTATCTCCAATGCAGGGACAATATTTTATTTTGTAGATCCTGCCTATTTGATTCACTTAAATACGTGGGCTATGGATTTTGCTAATAATATGCTTCCTAAGCAGACATCGCACTTTCCACAGCTTATTCCGGCAAACTGGTCTATCGCATATTTATTAATTGGAGAAAATAATATTCAGATGTTTCCAAAGTTCATTATGCCCTTATTCTTCTTCGGAAATGTTTTGATGTTTATTGACCTCGCTGTTTCCAAGCGAAATCATATTTATCTAGTAGGATTAATAATTTATGGGTTATTTGCCCCGGTTATTTATTCCCTAGTATTTATTTCCGATGGAAGTGCTGATTTACCTGTTTCCTTTTTTGCTTTTCTGACCTTTTACACTTATTTAAAAATAGATAGTAATAGATTTTTATTAATTGATCGAATAATCTTCTTTCTTTTTGCATCTACTGCGGCAGCAACAAAATTAGCCGGGTTTTATACTTTTGCAGTGGCATCGGTCTTTTCACTGTACATACTTATTCTATACTGGCAATCCATTAAGAAACATGAATTATTTTTTGTTGCACTCAGCGTAATTGTCATTATTTCGATAAGTCATTTCTGGTATTTTTTAAAACCAACGACAATGGTTGCAGGATTACATCAACCACAATGGGTGGGAACAGATTACGGTCTGATATTTATTAAAGCTTTTAATTTAATGTATTATAACTGGGGATTACCGATTTTTGCTTTTTTAATTATTACAATTATTAGCTCTCTTATTGTAAAACAAAGCCGTTGTATAGTTATAATAATGGTGGTACCGCCTATTATTATCTGGATGTTCAAATTTAGTTCGGATTTCAGAAATTTGAGTTTTGTAGTGCCCTTTTTATCTATTGTTAGTGCATATGGAATAATCAACCTGATTGAAAAAGCAATAAACAAAAAAATCGATCTAACTATTAACACTATCCTCGACAAAACTATAAACTTAACTCCAGGATTGATACGAAAGGCAGGAATAATTTCGGGATTAAGTTTAGCTATGCTTTTTATTGTAAGTACTAAGTTTTTCTATAATCTAATTTATGAGATCTATAAGTTTATCAGTATTTATTACTATCGATCACATCGAATTAGCCTTCTTATAGACACTACGCCATATACT